>CAWDOO010000001.1:0-536846 GCA_963804035.1 uncultured Gammaproteobacteria bacterium
TGCCTTGCGGTCGAGCTTGCCGTTCGGGGTGAGCGGGAAGGACTCCAGGGTGACGTAGGCGCCGGACACCATGTACTCGGCCAGCACGCCCGACAATTGGGCGCGCAAATCCGCCGCCGTCGGCTCGCGGCCTTCCTCGGCAATAACATACGCCACCAGCCGCTTGTCGCCCGGCACGTCCTCACGGGCCACCACGACCGCTTCCTTCACCCCGGCACATTTGGCAAGTTGCGCCTCGACCTCGCCCAGTTCAATGCGGAAGCCCCTGACCTTGACCTGGAAGTCGTTGCGGCCCAGGTACTCGATGCTGCCGTCGGGCAGCCAACGCCCCAGGTCGCCGGTCTTGTACAGGCGGCCTTGCCCGTAAGGGTCGGCGACGAACCGCTCCGCCGTCAACGCCGCCCGCCCCAGGTAGCCCCGCGCCACCCCCGCACCCCCGATGTAGATCTCGCCCGCAACCCCTATAGGCACGGGCTGCAGGTGGCCGTCCAGGATGTAGATCTGGGTGTTCGCCGATGGGCTTACCAATCGATACACTTTTTAGTGCAGCATCATACTTCACATATGCGGCAGTGCATGACACGTGTTGCTTCTGTTGGTCCATATGTATTTACTAATTGATATGTCCTGTTGAACATCCCACGTTTTCAACTTGTGTAGGGACAAGTTTCACCAGTTACAGAATTCATCTTACTCGCTTAAGTAGATGCATAGGCATTTGACTGTCGCGATTGCTGCCATTCATTACATGTGCCATGTGCACCGTGAGGTGGACATACTGTCAGGGCGATAAGGCTATACTTGCCAGCAATTGACTAAACTGCCCAGGATTCCAAAAATTTGGTTGTGTAAGAAGTAAAGCTTGCACCCTTATAAGCGGTGGGCACAATTTCCCAAGGGAAAGATCAAAGTTCTGAGAGTGGTCTGCTGCAAAACAGTATCGACTCAAATGACTCAATATCGTTTTACTGCCTCTAAGCATGGTTTACTAGTTGAACATGCTCAACCATCACCCCCTTGGGCTGGCCGGTCGACCCGGAGGTGTAGATGACGTAGGCAAGGTGCCGGCTGGTGAGCCCCAGCTGGGCAGGCTCGGGGTTGTGCTCGGGGTAGCCGGCGCACAGAGAAGCCAGGTTGGCGGCCTCGCGGCCCTCGCCCATCGCTTGGGCTGCCCGCCCCTCCCCGCCCCGATCCAGCAGGATGACCGGGGCAGGGCTTGCGTCCAGGCTTGCGCTAAGGCTAGGCAGCCGGGCCTTAAGGCCGGACTGGGTGAGCACCGCCACCGGGGCGCTGTCGGCAAGCATGTACGCCAGCCGCTCCTCCGGGTAGCCGGGGTCGAGCGGCACGTAGGCGCCGCCCGCCTTCAGGATGCCCAGCAGGCCGATGACCATCTCGAGGCTGCGCTCAACGCATATGGCGACCCGCTCGTCAGGACGGATGCCCAACTCCAACAGCCGGTGCGCCAGCCGGTTGGCGTGCCGGTTGAGCTCCCCGTAACTCAGGCTCTCCCCTTCATAGACCAGGGCGGCGGCCACAGGGTTGGCCCCGGCCTGCGCTTCGAACAGCTCGTGGACGCACTTGCCCTGCGGGTAATCGGCGGCGGTGGCGTTGAAACCGTATATAAGCTGGTGAAATTCCGTCTCAGGCAAGAACGGCAACTGGCCAATGCGTTGCTTGGCATCGGCGACCATGCCTGTCAATAGCGCCTGGTAATAACCGATAAAGCGTTCAATAGTGGCCTTGCCAAACAGTTCGCTGGCGTATTCAAGGCTCCCTACGATGTTCTCCCCACTCTCGGCAAGTGATAAGGACAGGTCGAATTGGGTGGTGATATGTGGCGCTTCCAGACCCGAGAGGTTGAGCCCGGGCAGGGCCAGTTCGCCTGTGCCCGGGGTGTTGTCCATCGCCAGCATGACCTGGAACACGGGGCTGTGACCCATGCTCCGTTCGGGCTTGACGAGGTCTACGACTTGTTCGAACGGGATGTCCTGGTGGCCGTAGGCGTCCAGGGTGGTGGTATTGACTTGTTCGAGCAACCCCCTTACGGTGGGATTGCCGTCCAGTTTGACCCTGAGCGCCAAGGTGTTGACAAAGAAGCCGATGAGCGGCTCTACCTCGGTGCGTTGCCGGTTGGCGACAGGGGTGCCGATGACGATGTCCTCCTGGCCGCTGAGCCGCGCCAAGAGGACAGACCAGCCCGCCATCAGCACCATGAACAGGGTGCTGCCATGGCACCGCGCCAGTTGCCTAAGCCCGGCGCTCAACTCCTTGGACAGTTCGAACCCGACACTGCCGCCGACATAGCTTTGCACGGCGGGGCGGGGGCGGTCGGTGGGCAGTTCGAGCAAGGCCGGGGCACCGGTGAGGTGGCTTTGCCAGAACGCCATTTGGGCTTCTAGGGCATCCCCTTGCAGCCATTGCCGTTGCCAGGCAGCATAGTCGGCGTATTGGACGGCCAATTCGGGCAAGGGGTCATCCTGGCCTTGGCCGAAGGCGGCGTAAAGGGCGCCAAACTCCTCGACGAGCAGGCCAATCGACCAGCCGTCGGAGACGATGTGGTGCTGGGTGACGAGCAGGATGTGCTCGTCTTCATCCAATTTCAGCAGTTGGCCGCGGATGAGGGGCCGGTGTCCAGGGCGAAGGGCCGGACGGCTTCTTCGGCGGCGATTTTTTCGGCGGCGCTGCGCTGCTTGCGCTTGGATAACCCGCCCAGGTCGTGTTCGGCCAGGGCAAAACCGACGTGTGCGGGGTCAATCTGCTGGAAGGCTCGGCCATCCTGGCTGACAAAGCGGGTGCGCAGCACCTCGTGGCGGGCGACTATCCGGTCCAGGCTAGCCTTGAGCGCGGCCTTGTCGAGCTTGCCCTGAAGGCGGAGGCCCGCCGGGATATGGTAGGCGACGCTGGCGGCGGGGTCGAGCTGGTCGAGGAACCACAGCCGCTGTTGCGCCCAGGACAAGGGGATGGGTTGGCTCCGGTCGGCAACCTGGATCGGCGGCAGTTGGGCTTGGCGAGCATCGCTTACTGTTTTGGCAAAGTCTGCCAGGACGGGCCGGCCAAATAGGTCGCGCAGGGGGGCTTCGATGCCGAGTCCCTGGCGCAGCCTTGAAACCAACTGCACCGCCATGAGGGAATGCCCGCCCAGCTCAAAGAAGTGGTCGTGGCGGCCAACTTGGTCAAGGTGCAGGAGCTGTTGCCAGATTTGGGCAATTGCGCGCTCCGTTTCTCCTTGCGGCGCCTCGTAGGCGCGGCTGGTGACGGAACCGCCGTCCGGCGCCGGCAATGCCTTGCGGTCGAGCTTGCCGTTCGGGGTGAGCGGGAAGGACTCCAGGGTGACGTAGGCGCCGGGCACCATGTACTCGGCCAGCACGCCCGACAATTGGGCGCGCAAATCCGCCGCCGTCGGCTCGCGGCCTTCCTCGGCAATAACATACGCCACCAGCCGCTTGTCGCCCGGCACGTCCTCACGGGCCACCACGACCGCTTCCTTCACCCCGGCACATTTGGCAAGTTGCGCCTCGACCTCGCCCAGTTCAATGCGGAAGCCCCTGACCTTGACCTGGAAGTCGTTGCGGCCCAGGTACTCGATGCTGCCGTCGGGCAGCCAACGCCCCAGGTCGCCGGTCTTGTACAGGCGGCCTTGCCCGTAAGGGTCGGCGACGAACCGCTCCGCCGTCAACGCCGCCCGCCCCAGGTAGCCCCGCGCCACCCCCGCACCCCCGATGTAGATCTCGCCCGCAACCCCTATAGGCACGGGCTGCAGGTGGCCGTCCAGGATGTAGATCTGGGTGTTCGCTATGGGATTGCCTATCGGAATCGAAATAGCGTCATCCTCTACTGCAACAATATTATGCGTACTCGCAAATGTAGTAGTCTCTGTATGACCATAACCATTTAATATTTTTCCCGGTGTACTACTACTATTTAATAATGCCTTAATAATTTTTGGATCAAGAACATCGCCTCCTACAAGTAAGTATTTCAATTGATTCAGCGCTTCCTTTAGATCTTCTACGTAACTATTAAATAACCCTACTGTCAGCCATAACGCAGTTACTTTTCCTTTAATTAGTTCCTCATTAAATTGAGTCGGGTTCAATAATATTTGTTGCGGAATGAGTAATAGCTTAGCCCCATTGAGTAACGATGCCCAAATCTCCCATGTTGACGCATCAAACACTGGACTTGCACAATGTGCCAAGCAGTCATTACTTGTAATCGGCGCATATCCGGAATTAATAACTAATCGGATAATACTTTTATGTTCAACCATCACCCCCTTGGGCTGGCCGGTCGACCCGGAGGTGTAGATGACGTAGGCAAGGTGCCGGCTGGTGAGCCCCAGCTGGGCAGGCTCGGGGTTGTGCTCGGGGTAGCCGGCGCACAGAGAAGCCAGGTTGGCGGCCTCGCGGCCCTCGCCCATCGCTTGGGCTGCCCGCCCCTCCCCGCCCCGATCCAGCAGGATGACCGGGGCAGGGCTTGCGTCCAGGCTTGCGCTAAGGCTAGGCAGCCGGGCCTTGAGGCCGGACTGGGTGAGCACCGCCACCGGGGCGCTGTCGGCAAGCATGTACGCCAGCCGCTCCTCCGGGTAGCCGGGGTCGAGCGGCACGTAGGCGCCGCCCGCCTTCAGGATGCCCAGCAGGCCGATGACCATCTCGAGGCTGCGCTCAACGCATATGGCGACCCGCTCGTCAGGACGGATGCCCAACTCCAACAGCCGGTGCGCCAGCCGGTTGGCGTGCCGGTTGAGCTCCCCGTAACTCAAGCTCTCCCCTTCATAGACCAGGGCGGCGGCCACAGGGTTGGCCCGGCCTGCGCTTCGAACAGCTCGTGGACGCACTTGCCCTGCGGGTAATCGGCGGCGGTGGCGTTGAAACCATGCAGGAGCTGGCGGCGCTCGGCCTCGGGCAGGATGCTGAGCTGGCTGATGGGGATTTCAGGCGCTTGGCTTAGGGCATCGACCAGTTGGGTAATGGCAGTATTGAGGTAAGCCGTTATCCGTTCGGGGTCTATCCCCTCTACGCATTGTGCAGTCAAGCTAAAACCTTGGCCAAGGTCGTCTACCGAAACCGTAACCGGGTAGTTGGTGCGCTCTTCACTCTGGAAAATTTGCACCCCTCCCCATTCGAATATATCCGTTGTATCTTTGTTCTGGCTAACAATGAGATTAGTATGTCGATAATTCAGTAGAGTCGTAAATAATGGCAGTGACGCATCAACTGCACTGCACCGCTGCGCCAAGGCCAACGAGGCTTGCTCATGGTCGAGCAGACCAATAAGCCGATGGTGGGTGTCGTTGACAACTTCTTTTACGCTGGGACTATTCAGGTCAACCCGCAAAGGCAAGGTATTGATGAACATTCCAAGAACTTGGCTTACTCCTTCGGAGCCTTGCAAACGTCCGGACAAAACCGTACCGAAAACAACCGCATCATGACCAGTACATTGGCCAAGAACATGACCCCAGGCGACATGGAACAATAAGGCTGGTGTCACTCCATATTGAGTTGCGCTATCATAGATACTTTTCGATAACGCATCATTTAGCTGTATTTTAACTTCGTTTATTTGCCTATTATTGTTTTGAATGTCGAGAATTCTATACGGGGCAGTAGGCTCGCTAATATCACCCAGTTGTGCCTTAAAGTAAAACTCATGTTCAGCGGGAGAAACTGCTAAAGCTTGGACGATGAAATTACGATAAGGTATAGATTTAGGTAGTTCGTCGCCTTGTCCCTGCAGAATTTTTAGTATTTCCGATAAGATGAGTTGTAAGGTATAGTTGTCATCGATTAAATGGTGGTTAATTAATGACATTAACCATTGGTTTAACTTATGATCGAATGTAATATAGGCTACGAATAAAGGCGCTTGTCGTAAATCTAATCTTATATTTCGAGGGTCGGTTTCTTTAAGCAGCTTGGCACAAATATCATCAGTATTAGCGATACCGTTCAGGTCAAGCTCAATGACTGGCAGACTAGCTTGTCGCTGCACAACTTGTACAGATTGTGATATGCCTTCCCAGTGAAAAGATGTCCGTAAGATGTCGTGCCGATTGATGACAGTTTGCAAAGCATTTAGAAAACTGTCCAAACGATTACGTGAATCAAAACCAAGAACAGAACGTTTAATGTAAGTGTCGTTCTCCGCGTTAAGCAAGTGATGAAAGAAAATTCCTTCCTGCAAAGGTGCTAACGGATAAATATCTTGGATATTTGCCATACCACCAGATACATGCAGTACAATGGTGTCTATTTCAGTTTGACTGAGTGTGACAAGTGGCAACATGTCAGGTGTAATATAAGTACAGTTTCTAGGATTAAATTTGGTGGAACTTCAAATTGTTCGGCCTCATCCAAACCCGATAAACTCGCAGCCAATTCGGCAAGTACAGGCATATTGAAAACATTCATCAAATCAACCGCAAATCCATTTTGTTGCAATCTTTCAATGAGTGAAATTGCCATCAGGGAATGGCCGCCCAACTCAAAAAAATGATCGTTACGGCCTACTCGTTCAACACCTAAAAGTTCTTGCCATATCTTTACCAAAATGATTTCAGCCTCACTTTGAGGAGGTAAAAATTCTTGTATTGCAACATCTGATAAACTTGGTGCAGGCAATGCCTTTCGATCAAGCTTTCCGTTTGGTGTTAGCGGGAAAGCATCAAGAATGACAAACGCACTCGGTAGCATGTATTCTGGCAAAGTATTGGACAATCGATTTCGAAGATCATTAGCTGCTAGGTCATGTTCAGCCATTAAATAGGCAACAATCCGCTTATCGCCTTCGTTGTCTTCGCGGACGATCACAACGGCATCACGGATACCGGCACAAGCATCAAGTTTGGCTTCTATCTCCTCGAGCTCGATTCTGTAACCGCGAATTTTTACTTGATGATCGACACGTCCTATGAAGTCAATATTGCCATCGGCCCGATAACGCGCTAAATCACCTGTTTTATATAATCGACTACCCGACCCGCTAAAAAGATCGGGAATAAATTTTTCCGCAGTCAAATCTGGCCGATTAACATAACCTTGTGATATCCCTAATCCACCTATATATAATTCTCCGCAAACTCCGATAGGGACTGGTTGGTAATGACTATCCAGTAAATATATCTGTTCATTATTTATCACTTTCCCTATTGGTAAAGTTCCTATGTCTTCATGTCTTTCAACTTTATATGCACTACTCCACACTGTAGCTTCAGTAGGGCCATATTCATTGTAGAACTTAACATTAGGTAATTTACTGTGATGTTCGTTAGCAATTTCGCTGGAGCAGGCTTCGCCCGCGACAATGACTGTTGTTAGTGAAGTTAATGACGGGATTGCATTTTCGTTTATGATGGACGTATAAAAAGAAGGCAATGCCAATAGATGCGTGACACTATGGTTTTTAATCAACGCAGCTAAAGCAGCGGGGTTTCCAGTTTCCTCATTTTTGGGCAAACACAAACATCCACCTTGGCTTAAAGTCCAGAAGATACCTGCGACGGAACTGTCAAAAGCGAAAGAAGATATAAGTAAAAAGCACTCAGGGGCATCTTGATAATATTCGAGACGGGCTAAGGTTGAATGTAGCAAGTTCCTATGGGTGACTAGTACGCCTTTTGGTTGGCCAGAAGAACCTGAGGTATAAATAATATAAGCCGTATTGTCCAAAGTTGCAGAAAGGACTGGAAATTCACTTAAGTATTCTTCATAAGGCTTATCAATCATAGCGAGGGAAATATCGCCAAGATTTAATTTATTGCTTAAAGATGACTGCATCAGGATGAGTTGAACACCTGCATCTTTGACCATGTACATCAAGCGTTCTGCGGGATAAGAGGAATCCAACGGAACATAGGCCGCACCTGACTTAAGTACCGCGAGAATCGCAACTACCATTTCAATTGACCGCTCAGCGAAAATACCGATTCGGCTTTCTGCGCCTAAACCCTGGCTTTGGAGATAATGCGCTAAACGGTTTGCGCGGGTATTTAATTCCCAGTAAGTAATTTGTTCCTTGTCAAAAACTAGGGCTATTTTGCTCGGATGCGTATCGGCTTTCGATGCAATCCAACTGGTAATCGGTTTATCTTGTTGAGAGGCATGTTTTAATTCACAAGGTTGATTCCAAGCAAAAACTAGCTGCTGCCATTCTGGTTTTGTTAATATTTCTAACTGCTCTATAGGCTTATCAGGATGAACAACAATACCTTCGCACAAAGTCTTTAAATGTCCGACTAGCCTTTCGAGAGTATCTGCTTCAAACAAATCTGTACTGTATTCAATAGCGCCTAACAACATTCCCTCTTGCTCTTCGATTAGAAAAGTTAGGTCAAACTGGGATACGCGATTTTCCAAAGCCAAAGGTTCTACTGTTAGATCGGGCACATGAAATTCGGACTTTGGCGCGTTTTGTACGGTCAACATGACTTGAAACAACCGGCCTTCGTTTTTACTTCCAATTTCACCCGCAGCTTCCTTTAATTGCGAAAACGAGATACCCTGGTGGTCTTGATCCAACAAAGCCTGATTTTGTATACGGTTAAGTAGGCTTATAAAAGAATCATCTTTGTCGAGATGATTTCGTAACACTAACGTGTTAATAAAGTAGCCGATCAAATTTTCTGTTTGTGACTGGTTACGGCCAGCAGATGTATAGCCGAGAACGATATCCCTGGAACCACTGTATCGAGAAAGCAAAATATCTATAATTGTCGCCATTGTCATAAACAATGTCGCATTTTGTTGCTTAGCCAATGACTTTATTGCTTGAGATACGGAGGGTGAAAACTCAAACTGATATAAGTCACCACGATAGCTTGGTGCAGATGGCCGTACATGGTCTGACGGCAGTGTTAAAGTCGGCGGTGCATGTTCTAATTTCTGGCGCCAATATTCGGTATTTTTATCAATTGAGACATCATTCAGTTGTTCCTTTTGCCAAACGGCAAAATCACCGTATTGGATTGCTAATTCAGGCAACGCTGAAGGTAAACCGCTCGTGTATGATTTGTATAATGCAGCAACTTCTTGCATCAGGATACCGACTGACCATCGGTCTGCAACGATATGGTGCAATGTCAGCACTAAAATATTTTTTTGATTTCCAAACTCGACCAACATGCCGCGCAAAGGCGGATCATTAATAAGATTGAATGGTTTACTAATGAATTCCTCGGCAATTTGATCAAAATGGGCTTGCCTTAATTTCGCATCAAGCTGACCAATGTTTACACGCGTTAGTTGGAGCTGCGAATCACCACTTACCTGTTGAACTACTACGCCTTGCTCATTGACAAAACGGCTATGCAAAATCTCGTGACGACGGATTGTTTCATTTAAACTTTGGTGTAAAGCTTCAGTGTTCAGTACTCCGGAAAACTCCAATCCACCCGCAACATTGTAAATGGGGTTGTCCGGCTCCAATTGCGACATCAACCATAATGGTTCTTGAGCATATGAAAGTGGAGCGACTTTATCATTATCTCGCCTTCTAATTGCGCTATTCGAGACATTGCCTTTCTTTAATTTAGAAATTAACAAAGCACGCTTTTGTTGTTTAATATCTTGAATACTTTCTACAACTTCTTGCATAGCTATTAACCTATCATAATAAACATAACGCCCAGCGCCAACAATACCTCGCACCAAAAACGACTACTTAGCCATCTAAGAAAATTTCGTCTTTACCATACAATCTCCGAGCATCAATAAAAGACTTACTTTTACATGCTGCCAACAATTTTTCGATTTCCTGTATGTAAGCGTCATTATCTTCCGGTTCCAAAGCCATGAAATATTGCAGCCACGGCTCCCTGCCTATGGCGTAGACATAAACCTGTTTACTCTGGACAGCTTCCAATAAATTCATCGCGCCGACAGAGTCACTTCCGTTTGAACGTCTGGACTGACATTCCTTATAACCGGGAAGTTTGGGCAATAAAGGCCCGTAAACCCAAGATAACGGTGCGCCTAGATATTCCATACCTAGAAAAACAACATCAATTGCGCCTCGTTGAGCACATAAATTTTCGTAGATCCTTTTGTCGAGACAATTTGAATCGGCGGCAAACAATATTTGCTTTCCACCCGATTGGATTAGCCATCCAGTTTTTGCAAACGGCAAATCATTGTGTTCGCCCAAAAAGGGTATGGCGACGATTTCACCCTCGTCCAAAGCAATCGAGTCTAACGGCTCAACTTCTATGACATTGTTAAAGCCTAAGCCTCGTGCCATCAGACGCAAAGAAAAATCGGCATAAAAAATACCGGAACATTTAGGTACTACTAAGCAACCGATTTTATGCCTTATCCTGAAGCAGGTTTCGAATACAAAATGATCATGATGACCGTGAGTGATTAATACATAATCGATATGTGGAGGAAGATCTTGGAAGGTAAATCTATCAATACCTCCATCACTTGGTGTCACCGAAAGGAAAGGATCAATTAATATCGATATACCATTGAATTCAACTAAAACACTGGCATGACCGTAATACGTATCGAATGCCCTTACCTTGCCAGACATCGGATTACTAGACGGTTGTCGGTAAGAAGTGCCAAGTAATTTTTGTCATCGCTTGCAGCCAATCCTAAAAGCTGACGAATATATTTCAAGCGGACGTGGTTGGTTATCTAATTTAAATAACTCATCAATTTCACTGTTATCAAACGGAATATCCCATTCGATGTTGTTCTTTTCAGGCAACCTTGGCGTACTCATATAATAAGCACGCATACGGTCATGCGTTTGGATAAAAAAATGCAGTGATTGCAGGTGCTTTTTGTAGTGATTACTTCGGTAAAGCAGATTTTCAATACAACGGACGATTGGTCGACTATGGTAGTCGTAGAGCAATTCCACATAGCCACGTAAACAATCGGGTAGGTTTGGGTAGTAGTTATTTAGGCATGCCCGGCTACTTCTTTGTCTAACCAATTTTGGAAGTCGATTAAATGCTTGCGCAAAAGTTAGGTCGTCTTTATGTTCATTTTCCAAGCATTCTAGCATTTGTCTAACTTCTGGTAACCGTTCAATAGGAATGTTGACAAATGCCCCACCTAACAACTTTGGGATTGCTGCTGGATTTGATGTGCATAGCTGGATTCTGCAGATAAGAAGCCAACGTTTTTTTCTGATAGTTGAGCTGATGCAAACAATAAATGACTGGGGAAAATGTATGCGGCCAAGCTACCCAGCTATCGACCAAGGCTTCACCGCTGTTGACTCGGCTAAACGGTATAGAATTGGGATCATTCATAAGGGAGTTCGTTTCTGTTGATTCTGCGGCTAACAAGGCTTGCTCAAAAATCTCACAAATATGGGTTACCTGACTTTCAGTTATTATTAATGGTGGCATGATTCTTAATACACTAGACTCTCTACCTCCTGTCTCTAAAATTAGTCCTCTGGAAAAGCACTCACGTTGAATTCTGAGCGCCAGTGATTTATTAGGTTTGGGGGGAATCGTATTTTTGAGGTCTGATGAATTTTTTATAATTTCAACGCCTATCATCAATCCCCTCCCCCTTACGTCACCGATAGAGATAGAATTACTCTTAATTTCCTTAAGCTTCTGCATAAATAGGTTGCCCATTCTGTCGGCATGCTCGTGAAGCTTATTTGATTTGATATATCTAATTGTTGTGGTACCGGTTGCCATCGCCAATTGATTTCCCCTGAATGTTCCCGCATGAACTCCTGGTGTCCATTTGTCTAAATCTTTAGAATAAACAACTAATGCTAATGGCAATGATCCGCCTATTGCTTTTGAAAGGACTAAAACATCGGGAAGTATTCCTGAATGTTCAAATGCAAACAGCTTGCCGGTTCGTCCTAATCCAGTCTGTACTTCGTCAAATATTAAGGGGATTTTTTGCTCTAAGGTAATTCGTTTTAACTCTCTTACCCATTTATTTGGAGCTGGAATCATTCCTCCTTCACCCTGGATAATTTCAACAATTATTCCTGCTGGCTTGGGCAGACCACTCTCCACATCGGTTAATGCATTTTCAATGTACCTTATTGTTGCTTCGCTATCGGGGTCATTAATGCTGCCCATAGGACAACGGTAGATATAAGGAAAAGGCAAAAATTGGACATCAACAATTGACCCAGGGATTACATTTTTCACACTTGTATTCCCCATCAAATTTAAGGCACCGTTTGTCATGCCATGATAACCCCCCTGAAAAGCCATGATTATATGTCGGCCTGTAGCAATTTTTACGAGCTTAATTGCCGCTTCAACCGCATCTGATCCTGATGGGCTACAAAACTGTATTTTTGCGTTTTTTGTAAATTCCTCAGGAAGACAATCCAATAGCTCATTTACAAAAGCTTCTTTAACAGGCGTAGTTATATCCAATGTCTGCATGGGCAGGTTGTTTTTCATAGCCCTTTCTATCGCTTGATGAACAACCTCATGATTATGTCCTAGCGCGAGAGCACCTGCACATGAAAGGCAATCATAATAAACATTTCCATCAACATCTTTTAGGAAAATTCCTTTAGCCTGTTCGATCGCAAAAGGAAGTTTACGTGGATAACTCCTTGCATTCGATTCGGTAGTTTCTTGCCTACTCAAATAACCTATATTTGATGAATCTTTAGAAATGTCCCTCCAAACACCAGGTAAATTATGGACATTAGTTAATACGCAATAATCCTGATTTTCAGTATCGAAGATATTTCGCTGCAGCACCTCTTTAACCAAGTTTTGTGAATTTATATTCATTTGACAATCCACTCTAAATAAATCAGATTCCGGTGCGAGAAAAGAATCATAACTATTCAACATTAGCTTCAGAAAGCCTATCAACAAATTCGGCAACCGTAGGTGATTCAAAAATGGTTTTCACTGGGACTGATATCCCAAACGATTCTTTTATTCTTCCCATAACTTGAACACACGAGAGCGAATGACCGCCTAAATCGAAAAAATTGTCATAAATACTCAACTCTTCAATGCCAAGTATCTCGCACCATAAATTGGCTACAACTTCTTCAGCTTCATCTCTGGGCGCAACGAATTCTCGCATTCGTTAATACCTGATACTCGGGCGTGGGCAGCGCCTTGCGGTCGAGCTTGCCGTTCGGGGTGAGCGGGAAGGACTCCAGGGTGACGTAGGCGCCGGGCACCATGTACTCGGCCAGCACGCGCGGACAATTGGCCGCGCAAGTCGGCCGCCGTCGGCTCGCGGCCGTCTTCGGCAACAAGGTACGCCACCAGCCGCTTGTCGCCCGGCACGTCTTCCCGGGCCATGACGACGGCTTCCCTGACCCCGGGACATTTGGCCAGTTGCGCCTCGACCTCGCCCAGTTCGATGCGGAAGCCCCGGACCTTGACCTGGAAGTCGTTGCGGCCCAGGTATTCGATGCTGCCGTCGGGCAGCCAACGCCCCAGGTCGCCGGTCTTGTAGAGCAGGCGGCCTTGCCCGTAAGGGTCGGCGACGAACCGCTCCGCCGTCAACGCCGCCCGCTCCAGGTAGCCCCGCGCCACCCCCGCACCCGCCGATGTAGATCTCGCCCGCAACCCCTATAGGCACGGGCTGCAGGTGGCCGTCCAGGATGTAGATCTGGGTGTTCCCGAAGGGCTTACCAATCGATACACTTTTCAGTGCAGAATCATATTTCACATATGCGGCAGTGCATGACACTGTTGCTTCTGTTGGGCCATATGTATTTACTAACTGGATATGACCTACTTGGAGAGCATCCCACGTTTTCAACTTGTGTAGGGACAAAGTTTCACCAGTTACATTAATTAATCTTACTCCGCTTAATAGATCATAGGCTTTGTCTGGCGATTGGTGCCATTCAGTTACAAGTCCGTGCCAGTGTGCAGCCGTGAGGTGGACAACCGTAGGGGATAAGGATATACCGAGCAATTGACTGTACTGCCCAATTCCAAAAATTTGATTTGTAAGCAAGAGGGTTGCACCGCTTATAAGCGTGGGTACAATTTCCTCAAGGGAAAGATCGAAGTTCTGAGAGTTCTGCTGCAAAACAGTATCAGACTCAAATAACTCAAATAGTTTTACTGCCTCTATGGCATAGTTTACTAGTTGAACATGCTCAACCATCACCCCCTTGGGCTGGCCGGTCGACCCGGAGGTGTAGATGACGTAGGCAAGGTGCCGGCTGGTGAGCCCCAGCTGGGCAGGCTCGGGGTTGTGCTCGGGGTAGCCGGCGCACAGCGAGGCCAGCCCGCCTTGGTTATGTTCGTCGGCTTCCTGCCCCACCCCCCCTTCCCCGCCCAGCAGGACGACCGGGACAGCGACTGCACCCAGGACGGCGCCCAGCCCGGGCAGCCGGGCCTTGAGGCCGGACTGGGTGAGCACCGCCACCGGGGCGCTGTCGGCAAGCATGTACGCCAGCCGCTCCTCCGGGTAGCCGGGGTCGAGCGGCACGTAGGCGCCGCCCGCCTTCAGGATGCCCAGCAGGCCGATGACCATCTCGAGGCTGCGCTCAACGCATATGGCGACCCGCTCGTCAGGACGGATGCCCAACTCCAACAGCCGGTGCGCCAGCCGGTTGGCGTGCCGGTTGAGCTCCCCGTAACTCAAGCTCTCCCCTTCATAGACCAGGGCGGCGGCCACAGGGTTGGCCCCGGCCTGCGCTTCGAACAGCTCGTGGATGCACCGGTGCTGCGGGTAATCAGCAGCCGTGGCGTTGAAACCATGCAGGAGCCGGCGGCGCTCGGCATCGGGCAAAAGTGGTAATTCGGCTAGAGACGTTAATGGACTTTGCAATACTCCTTCTAACAAACATTGAAAATGGTCGAACATTCTCAAAATGGTTTCTCTTTCGAATAAATCGGAACGATATTCAAATGATGCTAATATTCCTGTATTGGTTTCAGCCATCGTAAGAGTCAAATCAAATAGCGCACTATCATTGGATATTTGAACCGTTTCGATATCCCCATTCGGACAATCTATTTTTGTACCTGGGAGTCCAAGTGCAATAGCTGCTGTATCGTCAGCAGAAATGCTATCTCCATAAAAAACAAATAAGACTTGATAAAATGGCCATGCTCCTTTTGCTCGTTCCGGTTGCAATTTCTCCACTATCAATGAAAAAGGGTAGTTTTGGAATTTAAGCGCTTCTAAGACGATTTGGCGAACTTCGGAAAGATACTCAAGAAAAGTTTTATTGCCGACAGGATTTGAACGTAAGGCAACTGTATTAACAAAATATCCGACTAGATTTGCAAACTCAGATTTTGGGCGGCCAGCGATTGGTGATCCTACAATAACATCCTGTTGTCTTCCATACCGATACAACAATACTTTAAAAACACTAAGTAAAATCATATAGAGCGTTGCTCCATGTTGATTGGCTAATTTTTTTAGGCTTTTAGATATTTGCAAGCTAATAGCTTGCGTTTCTACGCTACCTTTGTACGAAGAAACACTGTTTCGTGGCCAATCTACAGGCAATTCAATGTTAGGCGTTTCCCCATCTAATTTTTGCTTCCAATACTGCCAATCTTGTTCAGCAAGATCACTTTCCAGATAGGATTGTTGCCATTTTACATAATCAACATAGCTTGTTGTTAAAGGTTGTAAGCGAACCTGTGGCCCTGCTGTCAGTTGAATGTAAATTTCCTTCAACTCATCAAGCATGACTGTCATGGAACGAAAATCGACTGCTATGTGATGAGCATAAAAAAGAAGTATATGTTGATCTTTATTACTGCTAAATAAATAAGTTCTAAATAATGGCCCACTTTCCAGATCAAATGGCTGTCTTATCGCCAAGTTGATTTGGCGATATATTTCTTCATCTTGATCACAAAATATTTGAATAAATGATGGCTCATCTTGTGGCAAAATAATCTGAACGGGTTGCATTGCTTCATTCAGTTTATAGCCCATCCTTAACTGCTCATGTCTAGACAATAAAATGCGCAATGCAGATCGAAATAATTCTAGTGAAATTTCCCTGTGAATCTTGACGCCAATAGGTACATTGTACATATCTGAATCAGATTCAATTTGACAAACAGACCAAATAGCTTTCTGTCCAAGCGATAATGGTCTTTCATTCGATTTTTGAGTCTCAGTTACTAGCTCTTTGACTCGGTTTTGAGCACGTAAATCACTTTGCTGTTTTGCAATAGCAAATGAATATTCGGCGATGTTTAAAAGCGATTTTTCTTCGAAGAATAAAACCAAAGGAAGATCTATATCGAGAACATCATCTATGGCGTACTTCAATTCTACTGCTTTAAGAGAATCGATACCTAAGCTTAGTACGGGTAAAAGGAAATTAATTTGATCTTGAGCAAAACCTGATAATGCCGCAACCTTGGCACACAAATATTGTGTAAGCAATATGGATCCCATCACTTTGCGAAGCACATCAATAAAGCTTGTCGAATTAATTCTAGTTCTGGGTAGGCCATGTGTTTTCGAATAGTTATCCCCATATTTATCTTTTATTATACTGTTCGCATCATTGGGAATATCTTGAAAAAAATTATGGCTTGCATAATCAGCCGCCACTACATCTTGAATACCTTTTTCAAATAATTCCTTTGCAAGCCAAACGGCGTATCTTCCCACTTGTTGTTTTTAAAATTTTACCCGGTTTAAGGAATATTATGGCTTCAGCCTGAACACCTATCTCCTCGCTAAGACGACTATGAATGGAAAAAAATTCGGGCTTAAAATTTTCTTGTCTCAAATGATTCCGTTTTAATTCCGCAATAAGTATGAGTTTTTCATCTCCGTTTTGGGAAATTGAAAATGCTGCAATGGAACTTGGTGATATGCAACTTACTGCAGATTCCGCAGCTTTTTCTATATCATGTGGATAATAGTTTCTTCCTCTGATGATAATTAGATCTTTCAACCGTCCGCAAACATACAACTCACCGCTGTCGATAAAACCTAAATCACCAGTACGTAACCACCGTATGTCGTTTTCATCTTGGATAAATGCTTCAGTTGTCGCAGCAGCATTGCGCCAGTACCCATTGGTAATACTTGAGCCGCTAATTTGGATTTCACCAATCCTATTCGACTCACAAACTAGCAGAGTTTCAGGATCAACAATCCTAATGTGATGGTCATTGCCAACATAACCGCAACTAACTAATTTACGGAATTCATCATTGTTGCTTAACTTTGTACTGGCAATATGTTGTTCCATATTAGCTCTACTAAAAGATTTAGTAATCGGCGATAATGTTTTTTCACCACCGGTAACCAGTAAAGTCGCTTCCGCTAAACCATAGCAGGGATAAAAGACTTCTCGTTGAAATCCGCAACAGGCAAAAACCTCCGCAAATCGATCAAGCGTATCTGCATGAATCGGTTCAGAGCCATTAAAAGCTAACTTCCATGAACTTAAATCAAGCTGAGATTTTTCCTTCGCAGAAATTTTTTGCACACAAAGATCGAAGGCGAAATTTGGGGCGCCACTGGTATGTGCTCGATATTCAGAAATCGCTTTTAACCAACGCAGCGGCTTTTCCAGGAACGCCATGGGCGACATCAATATTGCCGGAGCACCAACAAACAAAGGCTGCATTATGTTACCGATCAAGCCCATGTCGTGATAAAACGGCAACCACCCCACTACCGTTGAATGTTGGTCATGACCAAATTTGCTTTTGATGTACCGCTGGTTTGCCATTAAATTGGCATGGGTTACCATTACCCCCTTGGCGTTACCGGTCGAACCTGAGGTATATTGTAAAAAAGCCAGGTCATCTGGGTTGAATACAGGCAACCGCCAATTATCAACATCGATTACCAACGTATCTGTTTGAAGAATGGGAATATTGATATCGCTGTTTGTTTCGAATAGTCCATTGATTGCGTCGGCTATTGCACCTGTACCCAAAATAATTTTTGCTTGACTGTCATCAATAATAGTTTTCAAACGCGGCAAATGACGCTTATTCCTGGGTGGATAAACCGGCACCGCAATGATGCCCGCATATAAACATCCAAAAATTGCAATGATGTATTCGAGACCCTGAGGATATAAAAGAACCGCCCGCTCACCCTGTAAATTTAATTCCTGAAGTTTTAGCGCAATACCGCGAGCCCGCATATCCAATTCGGCATAGGTAAGATGTAACCCTTGCTTTTCGCCATCAACAAGGTAGGTATAGGCTACCTTATTCGCCTGTTGCGAAGCCCTTATGTGCAGCAACTCAACCAGTGAACCGACATCGCTTAAATCAGCGGTTGTATCTCCCACCATTGGGTTTGTTTGGGCATTAAGCAACTTCATGCGTTTGGTTGATATGTCTCGCCAGATTTACTTGCCGCACATAAAGCCGCTAATTCAAGGTCGGTCGGAACAGCAAAAGCCAATTGGTTCTTACAAAAAGTTTCCCAAGAAGAGGATAGGTTATTGAAAACGACATCTTTGCCATGAAACATGGAACGGGTTACGCTAAAATCTTGATGAACAAAAACAATCGCATCTTCCGCCAAGCCTGGCAGTGATTCATGCCAATCCGAAAACTGCCTTAGCTCGGCGACTGCATACGCTCTACAGTAAGGGCGCACTGCCATATGCATGACTATTGACGCTTTCTGTTCGGCTTTTAGCAGGGCAGACGCAGTTTCAACATGAGCGGCAGCAAGAGCAATCTGGTAAGCAGTTCTTTTGTCCCTGCCAAAATTGGCAACATTTGCTTCCGCTAAAAGCAATTTTTCTACGATTCCGCGTATCCCCCTTGCCAGCAGCCCAGTTTAGCGCCGTCCATCCATATTCGTCTTTTTGTTCAATGTCTGCTCCTTTATTCAATAGGGTTTCAATTCTATCGATTTCACTATTTTTTATCGCTGCAATCAGTTCTAATTCAGGCATAAATATATTTCCATTCAACATTTAACGCATAAGATCATGTAATAAGCGATTTTTTCTCGCATTCGATTTCCGAATAACAAATAGCAGATGCACTTACTGGACATAACGATTCATTATTGAAATGACCTCACCTTAGATATGAAATTATGTGGGGATTTTGATTATGAATATGCTTAGCCTTGGATTTACAACAGGTAGGGTTCTCGTGGTTGGATAACTAAACCTAAAAAATCGCAAATCGCTTTACCAGCAGAACGCAGAAAATTTTTTTTACAAAAGGTGAGGTGTTTACCGATTTCGTTCGTTTTATCTTAGTTCTGACACGATAATATTTTTCCAACTTTGCTTGGTGCTCGCTTATGAAAATGAATTTTCTTTTCCCGAATCATCAATACTATGCTAATCCGCCAAACCACCTGATCTTCATCATTATGTTTCTAGCCTTAGTCTTTTTACCTGAAAGTCTTAACGCGAATGAGAAAACCGAAACGGGCGCCACTTCTCCCTATTTCCAACAGGTAGCTGACAGTACGACCAGTACTGTCCCTAAAGCCCCTAGTGGTAATCTTGATAAAGTACCTAAGCAGCAAACCAGTGATAATGGCTCTGACATCACTCTTGAAAAAGTCACCGTAGAAGCAGACTCGGCTTACGACCCGGAATACTACGCCGACCCGTACAACAAGGATTACGTCCTGCCCAACGCCACCGCAGGCACGAAGACCGATACGCCGATTATGGAAACGCCGCTGAACGTGCAGGTGATTTCCAAGCAGGTGTTGAAGGATCAGCAGGTGATTCGGTTGTCTGATTCGTTAAAGAATGTGAGTGGTGTATTAAGTAATGGTAATAGTAACAACGCCTTAAATTTTGGAGCCCAATCCTTAACTTTACGTGGGTTTGTATCCGAAACTTTTTTTAGAAATGGCTTCCGGCTTCAACAAGGTTCAGCCAGCCGAGAAATGGCCAACGTAGAATCGGTTGAAGTATTAAAAGGGGCGGCAGCTATTTTGTATGGACTGGTCGAACCCGGTGGCATGGTCAACGTGATTACCAAACAGCCATTGGCAACGCCCTATTACGGCTTTACCCAACAGTTTGGTTCTTACGATTTATACCGCAGTACCTTGGATGCCACCGGGCCGATCACTAAGAACAAGGAATTGCTGTACCGGGTGAATATGTCCTATGAAAACAGCGGCTCGTTCCGGGACTTTGTCGATAAAGAAGACGTATTTTTTGCGCCAGTGCTAAAGTGGAACATTAGCCCACAAACCCAAGCGACTTTCGAGTTGGAATACAACCATCAACGTGAAGGTTTTGACAATGGAATGATACCGTCCAAAGGCAAGACCTTTCTAAATGTCCCAATCAGCCGCAATTATAGCGAATACTCACCGCTCACGACTGAAACAATTTTTGGCGGTTTCAACTGGTCACACCAATTTAATGAGGATTGGTCTATAAAGCACCGTTTTTCAGTCAATCAACAAAGGTCAGACTTTTCCAAGCTGATACTCCCCAGACAGCTTGACGATGAGAGTGTACAACGCGCATTAATAAGCCCTGACAATAATCAATACAATACCTACTCGACTAACCTTGATTTAACGGGCAAGTTCAATACCTTTGGCTTTGAGCATACTTTATTATTAGGTGGCGATTATTACGGGCTGGACACTAAGTCGTTCCGCGCATCAAATTTTGAAGTTACGTCATCAATTGATATTGTTAATCCGGTACATCCGGGCACTCCTTTTCCAACGACGAAGCCGGAGTTCGATAACTCCACACATACCGACCAATACGGCTTATACATTCAAGATCAGATTAAATTGCCTTATAACGTGCATGTGATGGGCGGCATCCGTTATCAATATATTCACTCATATTCTCTTAACAAATCTTTTGATGGCGCACTGCCCATGACATCGGCCAGTACCGATGATGCGGTAACGCCGCGTGTCGGTTTCTTGTGGCAGCCTAAAAGCTGGCTCAGCTTGTATGCCAACTATGTCGAGAATTTTGGGGTTAGTGTTCCCGGTGGAAGGCTTATTTCTGGTGAACCTTTACCTTCAACCAGTGCTGAACAATACGAAGGCGGTATTAAAACCGAATTTTTCGAAGGTAGGCTACGGGCTACCTTGGCCTATTTCGATTTGACGAAGACCAATATTCCAACGGCAGACCTAAGTAACCCGGGGTTTTATCTTGTGACCGGAGCTGCCCGCAGCCGTGGACCCGAAATAGACATTCAGGGTGAAATCCTGCCGGGCTGGAACATTATTGCAACCTATGCCAACTTGGATGCACGGGTCACTAAAACGAATGACAATAGTGATGGTTTTAGCCCAAACGTAGGCAGCCGCATGTTTAACGTCCCAAGAAATACCGGCAGCGTGTGGAGCACTTATGAAGTGCAAGATGGCGACTTTCAAGGCTTAAAATTCGGCGGTGGGGTGACCTTACGCGATGGTCAGGAAGGTTGCTGTGACAAAGTTAGGTCAAGCATACCTGGCTATGCCACAGTTGACCTACTGGCAGGTTACAGCCGCAAGATTGGCGATGCCACAGTAACCGCGCAATTAAATGTCAATAACCTGCTCGACAAACGCTATTTTTCTGGGCGCCAGACTTTATTTGAAGCAGGTCTAAGTGGTGCTTATGTGGATTTTGGACAACCACGAACATTTATGGGAGTGATTTCAATCCAATATTAATATGACCAGTCGAAAAGGATCTGGTCGGTGTGGGGAATTA
This sequence comes from uncultured Gammaproteobacteria bacterium, assembly GCA_963804035.1. Taxonomy (GTDB): domain Bacteria; phylum Pseudomonadota; class Gammaproteobacteria; order Methylococcales; family Methylomonadaceae; genus Methyloglobulus. Next base: position 21,601 of record CAWDOO010000001.1, read on the forward strand.
CGCAACCCCCTCCTTCCAACACCATCAGACATTCCATTTTCCGCAACTGACTGTAGAAACAGACCAATTTAACCAATTAAAGGCGAAGGTTAATAGTATGGGTTCCTTTCCTACCAAACCTCCAAAGTGGGAAGGTAAATATATCCTAACAGAAGAAGAGTATACCGCCTTAAATAGAACGGATTTAGAATAGACATTACAAAAAAACGTTTTTCATTTTTTAAGTGTAGTTACCAATAGTAAGACCACGTTACAGAAACGATTATAGCTAAGCCAAATGATGACCATCTTCGCAAATCTACCTCCTTGCTTGGTTTGGAAGCCTGTGCCTAGCCGCACAACCTTGGGGATTAACTTAGGCATTGAACTCGGCTGGTCAGCCCCCAGATCGTCGAACCCTATGTTAAAAATAACAAGAACGAGGTCGAAGCAATGTGTGAAGTAATAAGTCGTCACAAAATGAGCTTGGTACCAAAGATCCTACGATAGGATACACATTGGTTGTGCTAAAAGAACTAATACACATCGGTCGAGGGAATCCCACCCGATCGATCTGCCCTTCTAGCGTTAGTGCATCTATTACTCTGCTTTCATTTTAATGATAAATCAATTATTGTAACAATCAAGAATCATATTATGTACAATTGCTTCACATGCCTAGAAAAATTAAACTCCACATCAGATGATTCTTTTATTTGCTACAATTGCGGAAAGAACTATCCAATCCTTGAGGGGGTAGCTTTATTTATACCAGAAGCAATAAATTCATTACAGGGCTATGTGATGGAAATGGAAGGGGCTAAAGCGGGATTGACAGAAATGGCGGATAATCTGGACAATCTGCAGAAACAGCTTGAAGCAAGCGAATTTTCTAGCCGAATTAAAAATACCCTAAAAGCAGTACAGACAAATCTTAATGTTCTGCAAGAGCCCTATCTTCCAATTATTGAGTTTCTAAAAAAACAACCGACAAATGATAATTTTCTAGCTTGGAGCATTGTAAAGACAGGGACAACTTTTCTTGATATGCTGCCTTACTTTTATCAAGACTGGTCAGGTACTTCTGATTTTGAAAAGGTTAAAAATCGAGTTTGCAGATCTATCTTGGAAAATGCAACCGATCGAGAATCGGTTGCTGTATTAGGTGCCGGTGCCTGTGGGCTATTGTATAGTGTTGCTGATTTTTTTGAAATCTCCTATGGCATTGATTTATCGTTACCCACACTGTTGGCGGCAAAGTCGTTTATTGGTGGCAAACCTTTAAAATTTAATTTATCCGATGCCGACTGGCAAAAAATTACGCTAACGCCACCCAAACAATCTACTAAAAATATCCATTATCTAGCTACTAACGTGAATAACATGCCATTTAAAAATGGATCGTTAACACTGGTAATTACTCAATATATGCTGGATATTGTCAGCAATCCAATCGGATTGGCGCAAGAAATTCGTAGAGTGCTTAAACCGGAAGGTCTATGGATAAATTTTTCCAAGCCATTCAGAGTTGCTGGCGATCCATCGATTCTAGGTATGCGTAAATTGGATGAATTGCCGGCGTTATTCAATAGTCTTGGCTTTGAAGTTATCAACTTGGAAAATGAGCGTTTTAATTATCTCAATCTGGAGAATGTTTCCCGAGAAGTCGATACCGTTAATCAACTTGTTCATTTTTTCACTTTAAGGAAAAGTAAATCGTTTGAGCAAAATAAAACTACTAAACAAGTGAGTAGATTTTTTGATCCAAGTTGTTCAAGTGTATGGAATGAAAGACCGAGAATTGTAGCTGATCGGAACTTGATATTTTCACAACAAAAATCATTCGATGGCGCAAGTAGTGTTAATGAATCTCTATCAATTAGCGTTATGGGTCACACGTTCTCTATTCCACCTGATTTTGCTTTTTTGCTGGATACAATTTTTAGAGCAATTGATGGAGAAAGAAACTTACGGGAAATTTATTTAATTCAAAAAAATGCTATCGGACTGGATGAAAAGTCCTTTTTATTGCTGATTTATATTTTGAATATACTGCACTATTTGATTGAACTAGACTGAATTCTATCGTTATAAATATTAGGCAATCCTTTACGGTTATTAAAAGCGATACCCGAAGTCAATCTCTTATCAATATTAAGCCGCTTAAGTGATATTCTTAAAGCGGCTTTTTTCCAGAAATCCCGCTCTGATATTCGGGTTTAGTGCTCACAATTTCGATCATCAATTCACTTATTTATTTTTCATAAGCTCCTGAGGTTGAATACCCATCGGCAACATCATTGCTTCTGGAGTAACTTCCGCGTTCTCTTTTGGTTTTTTTGAATCTTCATAAAGTTTTGCCTGTTCTGGAGTTAACATGGCTTCCAAACGATATTGTTTTTCTTTTTCTATATCCCTTATCTCTTGCTTAATAGTGCGGACTCTTTCACGAGTTTCTTTGTAGACTTTATCTAGCTCTGCCGTTTGTTGATCGCTAAGTTTTAGCTGTTTTTTTAACGATGCCACTCTGGAATCGAGGCCAGCGGCATTCACGATTTGGCTAATTGCTAAGCTACTAAAAAATATCATTGTGCATAATTTATTCATTTTATTTCTCATAAAAAAGTTAAAGAAGTGATAAATTAACAAAACAAAATTGTCTACATATCAGAATTTTCATTGATTAATACATTTGAGTTTTTCTATTTTTTAAACTCTTTTATCCCTTGTTTACCTGATTCAATACTGGAATTTAATTCATTTTTAGCCGTGATAAATGTATCCATAGGAGTCCTTCCGTTACATCTTTCTCCTGGATGACTTCGTCTGTTATTGTAAAAACCCATCCATTCGTCCAATTCATTTTGTAACAAGGATAAACTGCCATAATCATATTTACTTAAAGCGTTTTTGTTGAATTCAACTTGCAGGGTCTGATGAAAATACGCACATAAATTCACGGCAGAATGACTTTTTGGTGATATTTTTGAATGCTTAATATTTTGTAAAGCTAGATATTGCTGGTATGGGTGGGGGTTATTCTGTCCGTAGTACAACTTGCTACGGATCGTCACTATTTTTTGCAATTTCACAGATTGCCCAGAATAAAATGGGATTACTTTGTCACTTAATAGATCTACGGAGTTTGGCGGTTTTTTCCCTGTATAAAATTTAACGAAAGCTACCTGGGAAAAAACATCTACAAAAACCTGTTGATACAACAAGCCAATGCTCTGAATAGCTCCAAAAAAATAACATTCCTGTACTCCCAGATACCCGGGGTATCCATCTTTTATTAATTTTTCTTCCCTATCAATTTTTTTCAGCTCTGCAATAACCTGAACTATTCTTTGCTGAATATGCTTATCCTTGCATGGTACTTGATCTGCAATATTCGGGCATGCACATTAGAAAGACCATACCTAACCCAAATATTATTTACATCATTAGGCCCAATAGAAACGCCCACCTTGCTTAGTTCGGCACTTGCTTTTGTCTTACCATGCTCAGGAAATTGATACGCATAGGTAATAACTGCGTTTTCAACAGTAGCATCAATGGAACGTTTTCTTTTAGTCCGCTTTCTTTTTTTGTTGAGTAGCCCAGCATATCCCGCTCTTGCATACGCGGCTTTATAACGGTAATAGGTTGGTCTGGAAAACCCTAAAATTTTACATGCCTTGGAAACACTTCCCATCTCATCCGCTAAATTCAGCAGCTCAATTTTGTGATTAATTGATTCAAGCCATGTTTGGCTATCCGGCTCATTATCAGCTTCAACTTTTTGGCTTGCGCCTTTTGCTACCGGCTTGCCCTTCAAAAGCCTTATCTTTTCATCAAGGTCTTCCATTTGATTATTGATTAACATCAAAACCGAGGCGAAATTTTTACATAGTTGAAACTAAGACTTAATGAACACTGTTGTCATCCATTTGCTTACGCAAACTTAAGGGTCGCATGTCTGTCCACACTTCTTTGACGTAATCCAGGCATTCTTGCTTTTTGCCAGTTTTTCCGGTGGCTTTCCAACCACCTGGGATCTCTTTCCATTCCGGCCAGAGTGAATACTGCTCTTCGTGGTTAACCAGTACTTGATAAACATTATTGTCTTCATCTGCTTCAGTTACCATAATTTCTCCTTAGTAGATTGTATAAATGGAATAGCTAGGGGGTTATGTTTTGGTTCTTTAGATTAAAAGACGATTGAATGGTGTTTCTACCTCACCCCTAATCCTAAAGAATTAAATTCCGGAATACTTTTTCGGCAATGCTTTAAACCTCTCATCATATTTTTTTCGACCCCGCTCTCCGATATACCGGTCGCTTGGGCGATTTCCGAATAGCTCATCCCATAAAACTTATTCAACATTAGCGTGTTCCGGCACTTGGGCGGCAATTCTTCAATAACTTCCTTTATTAACCGCAGATATTCCTCGTCTTCAACCAATTGTTCTGGGGAAGCATTTGTCTGTACTCGTTCATCATAAACTTCCTGAGCGTTCATATGGTTAGCTACAATTTTTTGATGTTTGAGATAATCAAAAGCCGAGTTTTTTATAGCCTGAAACAAATAACCACCAGGGTTTTCTAGTTGTCTCGTTTTAAGAGTTTGATATAAAGTAAAAAAACATTCTTGGCTGATTTCTTCGGCAACGGAATAGTCGTTAACTATGTATGATGCGAGGTTAATAGCTTTTTTATGTTGCTCTCTGTAGAGATTTTCAAAACACATAATGCGTACCTTTTTTAATATTTGAGTAATGATTACGGTACCTTCATATAGCTATCAAATTTAGATAATTTGTAGACTGTTTAGATCGCAAATTAAGATGGTTTGGATTGAATATGCCAACTATAAAATCGCGACTAACTTTTTATTTCATTTAATACCGGCTCCTGTTCTTACATTTGGCATAGCTTTCATTTATCCAAAAAAACCTGCAGGCTAAACATTAACCCTCAAGTAAAAAGGAAGGATGCAACTTCGGTGATTGCTCGTCACAAAAGTTGAAAATGTGGCAAAGTAATCCTGAGTCACACGCATACACAAGCATTATTTATGCCATAACATGTGATAATAGTTCTTGCTCAGAGTTAAATTGAAGAGTTCTAGATTCAGAGCCTAAGAATATGATATTAAAGAATATTTATAGTGATATTAACTTTCCCAGCATTACCTTATAGGATCGGTTTCCCCCATTTTTAAACCATCTTGTGCTGTTTATTTCTGCTTTTAATCGAAAACTGCGTGATATCACGCACTTTTTAAATTTCCAAAGTAACTTGAAAGCCGCGTGTGGTAAGGCTTTGAGAAATAAATGTGTCATTTCACGCATAGGTCGCGTGATATGACACATTTTTTATTAGACTGGTTTTTACTACTGTTACAGTTTAAATTTCAATTTTATCAATGCTGTTCTGTAGAAATGCCGCAGCCCTAATGCGTCACCAATCAAAGATCAGCCCTCCCCCTGAAGCGGGCGCCAAGGCCAATAGCACTTCACAAAAAAGCCAGGTCAGCTTTACCATGCCCGTCAAGGCGTTCGCCAATTATTTGATTAATCCTAAACCGCATTACCCTGGTATAGCGCGAAGCCGGCATTGAGAATGGCTGGTGTATTTGCGTGTCTATGTGACTCCCTGCGGACTTTGCGAAAAACTTGTCCTGCAACGCAGCAGTGCCCAAGATATCCTTGATGAATCCCCTATGGAAGCGGTCAGAAAGCGGAAGTTTGTGCCCGGCAAACGTGTCAGCACACCTGTAGCCAGTTGGGTTACCTTACCGATTGAGTTTAATCGGCGTGATTAAAGGATTGTGCAGAAAACTTGATTATTACCCTAACAATTGAACTTAACTTACACCCACAAGGTTGGGTAACGGCATTATCGTTGCTCGATATTCCGGTGTCCGATGCTGGAGCGGTTGGTGGAATTTCAAAGACAATTGCAAAATGAAAACGTCATGATGCGGGCAAAAAAACCTGCACAATTGGACGGCATTTGCACAGATAATAATGCATCAGGTTTGGGTGATGCTGTTCCAACCCAACATTTACATCGCCCTTACGAACCATTAATACGCCTTTGCCCCAACAAAATGCTGTTCAAACCAGCGCCGCAGCAAGGTCTTTTCATAGCGCAACGGATCGTTGCTAACATAGCCAGGATCGGCATGTTGCAAGTAAGCAAGGTCGTTCAATACGTCTTCCGCCGAAGCGCAGACTTTGCCTTGTGCATCCAACCATGTATAACGCAGCTTGATTTTGGGCGGATAGATGACTCGGACAAAACGGACATTATTCAGCATCTGCGATTGCCACGGTTCATACCTGCCCGCCATGTCGATATCTAGAATGTCTATCGTTAGGCGGGTGTTCTGCGGCAGTTTATTGTTGGCCAATGAAATCAGGTAATCCTGCAAGTTATCCAGTACGTACTGGCGGGTTCTGTCGGTGCTACTCCCTGACAGTGCCACATCGGTAAACTGTTCAGGCTGGATGAAATTAACCGTCACCCGCTGGGGACTTTCCCCGGCAACGGCAAGGCACATCCAGGACAACAGAAAAAGACAATTGAGTTTTTTCACAGCTTTGCTCCTTAATAGAAAGACTTAACATTAGGCATTGATTCTGCTTAACGGTTCATTTTTGACCTTTTGTCAATATGAAACGCTATTGATCTAGCACCACCGCTAAGCTCAAATAGCCGACGAATTAACCTGTAACCCGATGATTCCTTTTCCTCTTACGATATGCCTTTGTTTCTTTTGTTTTTTACAGGCCTTATTTGGGTGCAACAATTTGCCGTATTCCAAACGCTGCGATAAGCCGTTAGAATATACCTAACTTTCATGGGCTAATTATCCCCACTTTGGTTGCACCTTCCCTCTCAATACGGCGTTAATGGCAAACGTTAACCGGCATTTTTAGACACAAGTCAGCATGGCATACGACCATGATTAATAACGAAATTCGAAACCTCCTTATGGCGGACAATCCGGTGACAATCTTATAGACAATCAACATTTGCGCCTATTTCAACCCGCACTACGCCATCCATCAATTTATTTTCGCAAAAAGGTGGGGATTTTCGGGTTTCAATCGTTATATCTTTATATAGGCAAATAAGCCCGAATCGGCAACATGAAAACCTTGCCGCATATAACAATTACAAGAAAAACCAAGCTGAGAGGAAGCCATGTCAACCCGTCCCGATTCCACCTTTGCCACATCCATTTTAGCGATTGTGTTATTTATGATAAGCGGCTGTGTCCAACAACCCATTAATCAAACCCAACAAAACCAAGTTAAAAAAAGCGCTCTAACAGCGCCATTTCCGTTATCGGCATTAACCAGCCCCGTACCCGATACGGCAACCGACCAACGGCTGGCAAGCCGTCTTGATGGCAGTCTGACATTGGCATGGTGGCAAGCCGCCGATAAAGGTAAAACGGCATTGCTATTGTCCGAGCTTGATGACGGCAAATGGTCTTTGCCGATTACGATCAGCGTGATGCCGAATATTGTCGAAGCGCAAATTGTTACCGTGGGGGATAGCGGCTTGGCGGCCTTATGGATGGCTTCCAAACCTGCCAAGAATAGCGAAGGTGAAGTCCATGAGATTTATGCAACACGCAGCAACGACATGGCACGGAAACAGTGGGCTGTTCCCCTCTTGCTGAACCAGGAAGCCGAAACCTCCATGAAGGAAAGCCCCGCCTTGGCAGCCATGCCCGATGGCACTTTATTGTCGGCGTGGATAGATATGCGTAATTACAAAATGGTTCCTCCCAGCAAACCCGGTGCAGAAGCAACATCAGAGGGCTTTACTTCCTTAATGGTCGCCAGTGTTTCCGCCGACAACAAGCTGGGTAAGGAAATGTTGATCGATAAGGATTTTTGCGAATGTTGCCCACCGTCAATCGCCGCCAATGAGCAAGGCGGACTATTGGCTTATCGGGAACATAAAGACGGCAATGTCCGCGATCCCGCCGTGATGCGGATTTCAGCAAATGATTTCGGGCAATCAACCATCGTGCATAACGACCATTGGGTGATTGACGGCTGCCCTTCCAAAGCCCCCGCCATTGCCCGAATGGATAAGTCCGTTGGTGTCGCCTGGTTAACGACCATCAACAATAAGACGCAGATTCGCGCTGCTTTTTCCAACGATGACGGCCAACATTTCACCGCACCGATTGACCTTGAGCCGGAAAATGCCGGTGGTGTCATCGGTATGGAAATGGAAAGCCCGCACTCTGCGTTAGTAGCCTGGACAATAACCGGCGCTCAAGGCGAAACGACCAAACTGGCTAGAATCTACGATGATGGCCGAATTGAACATCGTACCACTGTACATTTTTTGTCTGACGGCAAAGCCTACAAATGGCCTGGGCCGCGTATGGTAAAAACCAAGGACAGCGCTATCATCGCCTGGAATGATGAGCAAGCAAAAAAAATGGGTTTGGTTAAAGTAAAGGTAGATCAATGAATTATCTATTTGACCCGCTTAAGCTAAACGGTTTTGGTCTGCTGCTTGCACTCATCTTTATATCCACAGAAACTTTTGCGGATACCGATAAGCCCGAAGAAAAAATTCCGGCACCCGCTTGGACTTTGACTGACCTGGACGGAAAGCCTAACACCTTAGCCAGTTACAAAGGCAAGATTGTGGTGTTGAATTTTTGGGGCACATTTTGCACTCCCTGCTTAAAGGAAGTCCCCGAATTTGTCGCCACACAACAGCAATATGCCGGCAAAGGCGTGATGGTGGTCGGCGCGGCAATGGATAAGAACGACGATGCTGCGGTCAAAGCCTTTGCCAAAAAGTATTTCATTAACTATCCGGTTGTCGTTGCGCCCAATTCCATGACCCATGATTATGGTATTGTCGTTGCGCCGACAACCTTTATCATCGACAAACAGGGTGTTATCGTTTTTAAACATATCGGCGCACTCTCCCGTAAAGACCTGGCGCAGCAACTTAGTCCTTTACTGTAATTGACAAGGCATACCGTAAAACAGCTTTTAACCACCGAGATCACGAAGGCTCCGAAGAAGCACCGGTGAATTTCATAGTAATTTTTACAAAACTACAACGTGAACACTGATAGTTTAAGAAACCTCTGAACAAGTTGATGCCACACAGAGCTCAACGATAAATCGAGTATTATTACTGCTCCGAATTTCCTGTGAAACAAATCCACCACGAACGAAATCAATACATTACCGTTCGTCCCAAAACTCGTGCAGCATTTCTCCCTTCATGTGTTCCGTTGCTCAGTGGGGTGCTTTCCATCCAGCCATCCAACCAAAACCTTTTCACATCTCGACCTGCCTTTGTATGGCCTTCGCGCAACTGACGTATCGCGAGAGCCTACGTGACATTAAGGCCTGCATCAGACCAAACTTTACCACCTGGGCATCCGTACCCGAGTTTCCCGTTCCTCCCTGGCCGATCCCAACGGCAGATTTTCGGTGGAATTCGCAAAGACCGCCTATGCACTGGACATCATCACAATAGGCCTGTGTTTCCGGTGTTCCCATGACAGCGTTTCCGTGCCACCAAAAAAGACTTCTTGAAGTATGTGTATTCCTTGTTTGCCTGCGAGGCAGATACCCCGCAAGCAATAGTTTATTAATTTCTAATGGTTACCTTAATTCGTTAGAATTTATTGACTATGATGCGTCCTCCTGAAATGACTAGGTCTGGATACTCCAATAGCTTGAACCTTTGGAATGGGTTGCCACGCACCGCAATGATATCGGCTGGCGCACCGGGAGCCAAAGTACCTAGAAGCGGATCCACGCCCAAACGCTCCCCGGCCTTGGATGTCACGGCTTTGAATACGTTTACAACGTCCGTAAAATCAATCGAATCCCCGCTGGTTAAATGCAACATCATATGCATTTCCTCACCATTGATTCCCCAAGGAACATTATCGTGTGCAACTTCAGAACCGTAGATAAATTTAGCGCCTTTGCTGGCTAGGCTCATCGTGTTGGAATGGATTCCTTTATGGATACTGGTATCCACGCAAGACGAGAGTGTATCAATCGTCGTTACAAAGGTGACACCCTGATTCACCGCACGCTGCAACAAGCTTTCACTGATTTCAGAACAAGGCATGTGGGCGAATTCATCAACCCCTGCATCAAGCGCCCGTCCAAAACCCGTATTTTCACCCACATGAGCTATTACCCGCCTGTCAAGCGTGTGCGCTTTAACCACAATCGCCTGGACTATTTCAGGGGAAAGCATAGGCCATGGCGTGGCGGGTACAGGGCCATCGTGGGGTTGCATCCAGGGCGCACCCGTTTCACCACCGGGCTCCAGAGCAATCTTGATGGCTGTCGCGCCACCATCAACCAAGTGCTGGACAACTTCCTGAGCTTCAGTTACTGATGAAACCGGATAACCAATCTGATCATATCCTCCAAGGCCTCCTCCGAATATGTTAAGCGGATATCCGCCGTCAGCCTGAATGATAGGGCCTACGCTTAATAATCTTAGCTTTCCTTGACCACCCTCAGGAATCTTTAATGGGCCGCCGGTATCCTGCGCGGTGGTTATGCCATGCTCCAGGACATTGTCTTTCCTGACGTTTTGGAAGGTTATATGTGCGTGCGATTCGATAAATCCGGGAAGAATGGTCGCATCACCCAAGTTGATCCTATTTTTGCATAATCCACGCAATTGATCGGGTAAGCCGACTTGCTTGACTTTATTGCCTTCAATTAACACGGCCATATTGGCTTGCGGGAAATTGACCCCGTCAAACAATTGGTTTGCAATCAATAGTCGACATCGTGGAGCCGCTTCATTGGCAAGTACGCTGAAACTGGTCCCCTGGTACAAGATAAAACCAAGCAATAGAAGCGTGGGGTTGAGTAAACGACTTTTAAGTTTCAATTTTTTCTCCTAAATATTTTATGTTGTTGAAAGGTAATTATTTAGTTTAATTGCGCTGATGTTTTGCCGATCGTTGCACAATGCCAAGCCGAATGTTATCCGTCTTCAACATGTGATGATATTGACGAACAAGTGCAAGATGTCCCTCACCTTGTAAAATAATATATTTCCCTAATCACAATGCTGCACTTGATATATAACGTTGGCAGTCTATAAAAATTCATTGCTCATCTCATTTTTAATAATGGATTCAACCAGCCAGCTAGTTCCAGGACATGCTGTGGGCTTACATGAAGTCATATGGTTAGCTGGACTCTCCCAAAAAAACTTTCAGCATATTGCTGCCTGAGAAGAAACCTGAAGAAATCAAGCAAATCTATTAAACTTTACGCGTCTGCAAAGCGGTTTTGCCCCATCACTGAAATACGCCGCTGATACCAATGAATTCAGGTTGGCTTTAGGGTAAACCGTTCTTTGAGTCAATTAACCATTTACGAATCCTTACCGTCACCCTATTAGACATAATCGCGAAATTATTAAAGTTAATCCTATGCAACCGTATTCAAAACAGCGATTAATGGCGCTGGGTATTTTTTTTGTCAGCACAGTCATCCGATTGCTTCAACACTGCACAAGGCAAATCCAAGTAAAAAAATGGCTATCCAGAACGACTTGGCTCAATGTCCATCTATTTCTGGCTTTAGCCGTTGGATTTATTTTTGCTGTGCTGGGTTTCACGGGGAGTGCTTGTGTTTACCGTGAGGCATTAGACGAGTTATTGAATCCGCAATTGGTGGTTGAGGAGGCGCAAGGTGACTATCAATCGCTAGACCAGATCATGGCATCGGTTCGGGCGGTACATCCAGACCGTCATGGTGAATGGACGCTGGAGTTGCCCCGCTCTGCTAATGGCATGATGACCGCGTGGTTCGACAAACCCAGGGAGACATTCTTTGAGCGCTATGCCCCTTTGATGGTGTCGGTCAATCCTTATACGGCGGAAGTGGTGGCGAGCCGCTTCTGGGGGCAAACAGTAACCACTTGGTTACTGGATTTGCATACGCAGCTACAATTTGACCAAGCTGGCTGGAATATCGTCGGCTATAGTGGATTATTGTTGATGGCGTCTGTCTTTTCTGGATTGTACTTGTGGTGGCCTGGGGTGCAGAACATTCGCTCGGCGGTGCAAATTCGGGTTAGGCCCGGCGTGATGCGGTTGCTGTTTGATTTGCATCGCATGATAGGTCTGCTGAGTGCCGTAGCCTTGTTATTGCTCGCCTTTACCGGATTCCATCTTAGTTTTCCCTTGGTATTGGAGGATCTATTCGGCTCAACCGGCATGGCGCATGGGGAAACAGGACGTACCATCTCTAGTACGGCAATACCGAACAACCATCCTACACTTTTGGAAGCCGCCGAATTTATTGCCCGTGGCCCATTCCCCAAGGCCGAATTGCGCCGGGTGACGACACCCGACGGTAACAGCGGCGTTTACCGAGTGAACTTACGCCAGAAAGGTGAAGTGAACCAGCGCCACCCTTACACGACGGTTTGGGTAGACCGTTGGAGTGGACACATTAAAGAAGTCAGGAATCCTGCCGCATTCGGCAAGGGGGAAACCCTGATAACCTGGATGTGGCCGCTACATACGGGCGAGGCATTGGGGGTATACGGGCGGTTCTGCTGGTTTCTGGCCGGGCAAAGCCTGCTTTTTCTGTACATAAGTGGCTTCGTGCGTTGGTTGCACCGGAAAGGTAGGATTCGGGATCGGGCGGTCAATTTTATGGTGTTAAGGGATTTCAAAGTGCGACTTAAAAAATCCGCTTATCAACTGCTCCTGTCAATAGACCAATTGATGAATTTATTGGCGCAGAAAGCTCTTCCTTTTATGATTCGGATGGTGGCCATCCTGTCGAAATGGCTAGCACGTGGATTCGAATATTATCTATCAAGGGTAAAAAGATAAGTAACTATTGAGGGTGGTTTGTAAGCTCGAACTGACAATAAGTGTTGGCCGGCTACACCTATCCAAAACGTTAACTGTCATTCTATTTTATGATTGGGTTTATGCCGGTTCTAACGGATCTTGGATTTCGAAGACTTGATAGCCTGCTCCAGGCTATCAAGTAAATAATGATGAAGTGCGCGCCAAGCTATAAAGCAACCTCGCCTGACCTTAGATTGAACGCATTAACAGCCCTGCCCTAGACATCACAACGCTGCGTAGTTCCACAGCAATCTGCCATGTTGCCACCGTGTTTGGCGCAATGCTCCGCACTACAGTTATGTGCATCGGCACCTGTGTGTGTCGAACAACTAACGGTATTGCAACTTTTCGCCGCCGCTGCCAAATGCTTGTCGCAGTGCGGGGTATTGCAAACATGGGCTTTGGCAGATGAGTCCGACTCACAGTGCTTGGCACAAGCCTTATCTTTTGCGCCGGGATGGGTGGCGCAATGCTTGGCACAATCATGTGTGGCATCGGTTTTGTGGATGTCACAGTGCTTAGGATGGGTTTTGGCCCATGCGCCAGCCGAAACTAGCGAAAGCGACAAAGCAAGGGAAATCAATAAGAAGCGAATTTTCATAACGGTATCCTCCAACATTAAAGGAGTCTTGATTCTAACAGAGAAAATAAAGGGTTATCAATTAAACCGTGTCATATGACACAGTTTAATCAAAAAGACCTAGCCCTAACCTCCTTAAAAATCCGAGAATAAAGCACGTTAGGGCAGCGATACCTGTCGTGAAGCACCTCGTTAAAAAGGACACCTAATTACCAACAACCATAGAAGCACAGTCCTCAAACCCTTGCGTTGCCTGCTTCCAACGATTCTAAACGGAACTTGCTTTACTCCAGTATTACCCTCTGACAACGCTTTATCAAACCACGGCGACCATCATCACAAGCCAACCCGTGAAAATCAAAAAATAGGTCATATGACGCACTAGTTGTGTCATATGCCACACTTTTTAAAGTGCGAGTAACCCCAAAAACCGCTGCAACCAGCAGTATTGCTGTGTTTTACATTTATGGCATAGGAATTGCTGAATACCTATTGTGCATGAATTGAACAATAGAATGATCAATTCATGCACATCCTCTCACCTTCTGGCAGGGACGCCTTTTTTTGGGTCATCGATTGATTATTTTAGCTTCCGATAGGCTATAAGCACTATGAGAGTGGAACCCTAAAAGTTGGTTAAGCCTGTAAAGCAATTATGTGGGGTGCGTTAGCGTGAATAACCGTCGCGGATTTGGGAACAAACCCTTGCCGCCCTGCCATACCTCAATCGACAAAGTCCACAGGTGAGGCAGCGTCACAAAAGGATTTTTTTTCTCAGAAAACATACCAATACTGCATAGATATTCAATCCGACATCTACCCCATATCTTTCAAAATAAATTACCCCAAGAGCGGTTCTTCAATTCTGAAATGGGAGTTAAAGATAGCGCTGCCATGTATAATCCAATTTTTTTCAATTAATAAGGTGAGGGATTTCGCCTCTTCAATCGTCTTATTGTGTTTGAGTGTAGCAAAAAGATAAGGAGACACAGACCATGAATCTTAAACCTGCTCAACTGCATCATCAAAAATCATATTCTTCAGCCAACGAAGCCCCTGCAAAACCCGAGTTTCCATCTGCGCGTTATTTTCAGGTCCATTTCGAACATTTGGAAAGTCAACAGGATGAAACCAAACGTTGCCTGGAAAAATTACAACAACATATGGCTGAATTATATCAGCGCATGGCTATGTTAACGCCCGATTTAATCAATCCTAAAGTGAAAAAGTGACCTTATTTTTTGTGGAAGCCGCGCAACGGGAACCGTCCCGCTTGCCCGTTAGTTTTGCGTTACCTATCACCTGGAAGCGCTTTCTTGCCGTTGTGCTAATTACGGTATTGGTTTGCGTCATGCATTGCCTGTTAATGTTTCTGTATGCGAGCCGTCCAGTACCTGAACCGCTTAGCGAAGCGACACCTTTGCCGATGATCGACATTGCCCTGGAAGCGCCCAGCGCTGGGGCGATGGCAGACATTAAACCATTGGTATCGAAACCCACTCCACCCAAACCTAAGACTAAAACAGTCAAAAAACCTAAACCCAAACCCCTCAAGCCAAAAACTGAGTCAGAGATAAAAAAACCCATAATCAAACCGGACGATGAAGCCGCAGAGCCGGAAAGCCAAGCCAATGCTTCACCGGTTAAAGATCAGTCCAACCTCCCTCCTGTCGCAGGCACCAAGGCCAATAGCACATCACAAACAAGCCAGGTCAGTTCCACTACACCTGCCCGGGCGTTCGCCAATTATCTAAATAACCCAAAACCGCATTACCCTGGCATAGCGCGAAGCCGACATTGGGAAGGGCGGGTCTATTTGCGTGTCTATGTGACTCCAGGCGGACTTTGCGAAAAACTTGTCCTACAACGCAGCAGTGGCCAAGATGTCCTTGATGAATCGGCTATGGAAGCGGTCAGGAAGTGGAAATTTGTGCCCGGCAAACGTGGTAGCACACCTATAGCCAGTTGGGTTACCGTGCCGATTGAATTCGTTCTGCGTGACTAAAGGATTGCGCAGAAAACTTGATTATTACCCTAACACTTAAAATTAACACATTACTCATTACAAGGAGACCATTTTGGATTTGGATTTTTCATCAGAACCCGGCATTGTCAATGCCACGCTCTGGCTACTGGCTTGTTTTTCACTGCTTACCTGGAGCGTTATCCTGCTCAAACTGGGCGAATGGGGAGTCAGTACCTACCGTAATTTCTTCTTTTCGAGAAACATTTGGAACGCATCATCGGAACGATCCGTCGCGTATAATTGTAGATTCTGCAAAAGCCAACTCACAACTCGCACGAATTTATCAGTCCGGCCAAAAAGTCCTGGCAAAAATTCCAGAGCCAACAGGTTTTACGCATTGACCAATACACGGCATGGCATGAGTTGATCGAACGGGCCTTAAAGCAACAGATCCAAAAAGAAAAAGCGGTGATGGAATCAGGTTTGGGTTGGCTGGCAAGCTTTGGCAGCACCTCCCCGTTCGTCGGGTTGTTCGGCACTGTCTGGGGCATCATGAATGCGCTGCAAGACATCAGCAGCAAAGGTTCTGCCAGTCTGGAAGTCGTGGCGGGGCCGATAGGCGAGGCACTGATTGCTACTGGCATAGGCATTGCCGTCGCAGTGCCTGCCGTACTGGGTTACAATTTTTTTATCCGCCTTAACCGTGGCACAACGGCAAAATTGGAACACTTTGCGGATGATTTCCTACAGGCAACCATTCAAGACCATCTTCAACAACACCCCATTATCAAAGGTGACGACACATGGCAATGCAAACCCAAAATAACGATGACGGCGAAATGAGCGAGATCAACGTTACGCCACTGGTGGACGTAATGCTGGTCTTGCTGGTGGTATTTATCGTCACCGCACCGTTATTGACGCAAGTCGTCCGGGTAAAATTGCCCAAAACCGAACAAACCGAACCCGCACCAGACCAGCACATTACCATCCTGAGCGTCACCGGCACAGGCCAAGCGCTGCTTGATGAACGGCCTGTTGCGATAGAAAACCTGGAAGCCGAATTAAAGGCGTTGCAAGAAAAAGACCCCGAAATCAGTTTGCAACTGCAGGCTGACCGGACTGCGGTTTTTGATTCCGTGGCAAAAGTCTTGGCTTGCGCCCAACGTTCTGGCATTGCTAAGCTGTCTTTTGTTACGGTTCAGGAATAAGGCTTATGAATAATTTCAAATAGACAGCATCCCTTTAAAGTGCAACTCCTCAAGACTTGCACCTTTCCCCGCTCTGGCGAACAGCCGTTCCTGGTAAAGCCCAGTGCGTCCGTCACGCACATTTGGTTCAACAGAATATTCGAACCACTCAAAAATAATCTTGCAGGCAGTTGCTGCATTCGTACGCAATTGCCCGATTTAAAGCGATCAACTCCCATAAAGTTCGCCATAAGGGCTAATATCTTTTGCCGTGTTCGCAGCTATTTATCAATTTGTCGTAAAGTATTCGGCGACAATTACCCTGTCCGTTTCGGTCAAGATAGTTGACGCCAGACACGTAAAGAGAATGTACTTGCAAGCTAGAGCTAAACCGTGCTTTTCGAGGATACGTTGCCTGACTTTATTCTGTGAATTGTTCTCGCGAAAGATTTGACCTGTCACCCTTACCCAAATAAATACTATTTTTTATCCTTATTATCTAACAGATAGTGTCCGGTTAACTGGCTAAAAAGCTAGTATTAAAGCAGGTTTTGAGTGATTTATAAACGTCAACGATTTGAATTTCAAGATTAAACATCGCAATTCATGTCTGCCATCACCAATGTGCCCATTGCTATCGTAAAAAACGAGCTTCATCTCATGACCTCACTCTAGACTTTGTGACTGATTTTGGCGATCTCCTTTTTTGAGAAAAACCCCTGATTTCATGTGTCTTGCAAACAGATCCCTCAAGAATTATTCCGCATACTAGATAACCAACTGACTTTATCCTATTGTTAACCGGATACTACCGATTATCTAGTGTGTGTCGTCCAAACTCCCACCGAGCAAGGCCTACGCGGTTTGGTTGACTTTTTCAAAACCTTTCCGGCTATGGCTTTTGTTTTTTCTGCTTCAAAATTGATAAACGCCTTTACCAGGAGAGGATGAACCGATATGAATCTTCTTAACGATGATTTAAAAATTATCAATTTCCAATTCTTGATGCTGGTACGGGAGTGTGCCAGGCACAGCCCTATGGAGGCTATTTGGAAGTTTAATTTGAAGGAGGTGGATATCGAGAAATTATCAAGCATGTCGCTTGATGAAATCAAGGATCTGGCTAATTGCGGCAGGGCGGTATTTACGGTATTGCCATTAAACAAAGCCAGACATTACCCCACGCATCGCGGCTGCATTATTGCCGGTACCGAGCCAAGTTTAAAAGGTGATTAACGTGATGACAGAATCGCACCTAAGACTCACACCCAAAGAGACCAATATATTAGGCCTTAAAAAAAAATTGGATCTAGCCAAAGGCATTATAGAGAAAGGTGGGACGCCCTTCCATAGTGAGAGCCGTTTGCCAAATATCCAAAGCTTCCGCACTTCAACTCCACAAGGAAATCCATGGTCAAGGACCGAACGCAGGTTTATTGCCATACGATCCCGATTGGATTGCAAAGTCACCGCAGAACTGCCTTCACGCATCAATTTACTTCAATGTTCTTCGAAGATCTCCACTAACACAAAAGCGTGTAAGGGTGAGATTTATCTTATGTCCTATACGCTATACGAGCAGATCGTTGCCGACAAGCCGAAGATTCTCAATATCAACAGGGCTTGGCATTTAGGGCAACAAATCAACATGTCGCATATTTGTGGAGTCACCTGCGACCGATGCAATTCAATCTATGTCGCCATTAAGGATTTTCCCGAACCCTATAAGGCCTGCCCTATTTGTGACACTAGTATTGACTCGACTGGACGCCAAAAATGGAAGTGTGTGCAGCAAGGCCTGAAAAAACACACCAAGGAGTTTTGCTCGCAGTACATTTTTCATTCGGACGGCCTATGATTTCTTTAAAAGGATTGTTCAAGCGCAATACCCTGAATGACCAAGGTACTCGCCTTTCTAGAATGATAACTGAAAAATTGGTTAATTCAGATGAGGACTGCATAGTAGACTTTGATGGTGTTTCAAGCGCATCAGTTCTTTTTTTTCAGGACTTTATCTTTCCTCTTGTTTTAGAGTTTGGTAGCGAAACAGTAACTAACCGGTTGAAACTCGTCAATCTCAAAGATGAACATCTAGTTTCTTATCAAGTAGCCTGTTCTAAGACCAGCGATTATATGGAAAGGATTTCCGCTCGACACACAAGAGCTTTCGGTGACATTTCAGACCTCACCTGTGAGCTGATGATCAAGGCAAGGGAGTTATCAAGGTGCGATCCTTCAGCGGCGCAAGTCATTTTCGGGATCAGTGGTGGAATGATTAGCGTCCTTCGCCAATATGGATCTTGATCAGATTCGCCGGGTCGCCAACGCTGGAATCATCTGTTTTGAACCGCGATTCACCCCAAAATTCGCCGCAAAACTGGCTGCGCTTGAGACGTCTGAGATTGACGTATTTTTGAATGTCGTTGGACAGATAGAAATGGAGGGTATCTATGAGCCTGAATACGCTTAACAGACATGCCCTGGCAATTGAACTGCTTTCCCTAAAGGCCCGAATATCGATCGTGGCGAAGGAAACCGGATTATCGCCAGCTATCCTGCGAAAGGCATTTGTGGAAATGCATCAACGTTCCCCATCGAGTGGCCCAATAAGAACGTCGCCTTTATTTATGTGTAAAAGTTTCTCAAAACTTAAAGAGTCAACGCTCTGTGCTGTTTTTTTTCGACTTGAAACCCCTCGACATTGCACAAGACGCGTGATTAATGGATATCGGCGTTACCGTTCGTATATCAATTCTGTATCAAATACCGAACCACTGCTTGATTTCTCTGATGCCTGGGCAATTTCAACGTGGTTAGAAATCGGTGTCGTTAAATTAGTGCGTTGTAGCCATTGCCGCAGCGCGAAGTTAATAAATAATGAACTAGAGCATAATGTGTGTTGTGTTTGCAAGCACTAAAGTATTGGTAAAATTATGTCACTATACGAACAGGAATTCATGAAGCCAGGTGCTAGCGTACAATCAATCGAGACATTACTTTCCGAGATTTTAAGTACCTTAAAAACAGCGCAACAACGGAATAAATTATGGTCTATTGAGGATCTTGTAGCTTATTTCCAAACAAGTCGAAGCACGATTTCTCGAAAAATTGTGTGCCGACCCGATTTTCCAGTCGCTATTCGCATTGACGGTGGTGTTCCACGTTGGAAACCAAGTGAGGTTGAGCGTTGGGCCAAAGGCAGCGTGAAAAAAGGCTTAGGGATAAAAATTGAAACTCATTAAAGATGTCGATTATAGGGTTTTACGAAAAACGAAGCGATTCTGGACTGCGTTTTGTGGGAGTGTGAGTCGAGGATGTCGAGTATGAATTGCTCTACATCAATCTTGGATCAAACCTTGTCACAAAATAAAGACTTAACAGCCAGTTTGGGACTGACCAAAAACTCTGGCCGGGATTTAAAAATATTTATTGCGATGCAGGATGGTAAAGATTCATCCCAATTTCATAGCCAGATCTTCTGCTTTTTCACGATAGTAAATCTGCAATGACCGGATATCTCGGTGTCCAACCATTCGCGCTAATTCCAGCATATTTAAAATTCCAGCCAATCTGGTTAGTGCAGTAGCTCTTGCATCATGAAAATGAGCATTTTCAATGTTGCCGTCTCTACATGCCCGACCAAACAGCGACGAAAGCACATCCTTGTCCACATCAAAAGGGTGAGGATGATGTTTTAGAGATTTCAATAACTCAATAGCGCGCGTGGACAGGGGGACATCCCTGGAATCACCATTTTTAGTGAGCAGCAGTGATACGATTCGCTTCTCCAAATTAACATCTTTCCATTCAAGTCCCGTGATTTCCTCACGACGCATTGCTGTTTCAAGAGCGAACAAAAAAGCACAAGCAATGATTTGGCTTTTGGTAACTATCTCTGTACCGTCATAGCCAAGCGCCAAACAGATTTGATTAACTTCAGTATCTGAGAATAACCGTTCTCGGTGCCGGGGCTGCGGTGGCCTTCTAACATCGTGAATCGGATTCGTTTCTAACCACTGCCATTCTCTGCGGGCACATTCAAATAAAGCACTCCACAAATTCATTTCGCGGTTGACTGTGGCCGACGAAACTTCAGAGAGCCTGGTATCTCGCCATTTCGCCAAGACCGGTGTCGTCGCCTCCTGGATTAATAAGTTGGATATTGGCAATTTTTTCCAAACATTAAATCGAATAATTTCCCAGCGGGCGCTACGTTTTTTCGGGGTTACTTCTTTTTCATATCGCTCCATCGCATCAAGCAGAGTTTTTTCAGGCAGCGATGACTTTTCGCCATACAAGATTTCTGCTTCTGTTTTGGTTGCCCACGCTTGAGCTTGAGCTTTGGTCGGCCAAGTTGAGCATTTTGTAATGCCTTTCTTGCGAACCTGAACAAACCATGATTTTCCACGCTTTAAAAAAGTAGCCATGATGCAATTCTGATGCAGTTTAATTACATATCATGGTACACGGTTACACAAAAACGGTAAATCATAAAAACAAAAAAGCCCGTAAATACGGGCTATTGAGTCACATTTACGCACCGTTACACATGATGCTATAAATTGTATTGGTACCGATGGCCGGATTTGAACCGGCACGACTTGCGTCACCACCCCCTCAAGATGGCGTGTCTACCAATTTCACCACATCGGCTTTTTTAACTTACTGAATTATTTTTTCTTTGTTGGAACCTTACTTGGCATATCGGACTTTATCTCTATGGCCGGTTTTTCAGAAGCCTTAACATCTTGATCTTGAACTTTTGGTTCGACAGATTGCCCTACAACTGGATTTTGAGGAACAGCCGGGGCAATAATTGGTTGCTCAGTGACGGGCGGCAAAGCACCATCGGCTTGACTTTCAGGCAAAGCAGACGGAACACTTGGTTGGATATTTGCGCCATCGACGTTCGGCAACCCTAAATCTGGAACTTCTTTCTCAACAGCAGGAGTCCCCATAAAATCAGCAGCTGCACCGCTTTTATTGCCGTTCATCCAAGCAAGCCCCAAGCTAGTGATGAAGAACATGGTCGCCAAAATTGCCGTCGTGCGTGATAAAAATGATGCTGCGCCTTGAGCGCCAAATACAGATCCTGACCCACCACCCCCAAAAGTTGCTCCAGCATCAGCGCCTTTGCCCTGCTGCATTAAAATCAAACCAACGATACTTAAGCCCAAAAGCACGTGAATTACAATAATTACCTGATACATATGTTGTTAAACTACTTAACAGAATGATAAATCTTTAAAAAGGACTCCGCATCCAAGGAAGCCCCACCAATTAATCCGCCATCAATATCTGGCATAGCAAACAAGCCTTTGGCATTGTCTGGCTTGGCGCTGCCGCCGTATAAAATTTGTATTTTGTCTGCAACGGCTTTGTCTTTAGCAGCAATGTAATTCCTGATGAATTGATGCGCCTCTTGTGCCTGTTCGTCGGTGGCCGTAAGCCCTGTACCAATAGCCCATACTGGTTCATAAGCAATCACAGCATTACTGAATGCAGATATTCCTGCCAAATCTACAACAGCATCAAGTTGCGTGGTTATGACCTCGAAAGTTTGTTCTTGCTTACGCTGTTCCAGGGTTTCACCAATACATAAGACTGGAATAACACCCTGTTCTTGAGCCTGACAGAATCGCGCCGCGACTGATTGGTCGGTGTCGCCGTAATATGTACGACGTTCGGAATGACCGACAAGCACATATTTACAGGAAAACTCTTTAAGCATAGCGGCGGAAACTTCACCTGTATATGCTCCAGATGGCTTGTCTGCAACATTTTGAGCACCCAATCCTAAACGGGTGTTTTTGACAACTTGACCAACATCAGGCAAAAAAACATAGGGGACACAGACGGCAATATCTGCAACGTCTGAACCCAAACCGGCTATGATGCCCTTCGCCAACGACTCCGCACTGCTGCGAGATCCGTTCATTTTCCAATTTCCTAAAACCAGCGACCGACGCATCATTATCCCCCGAAATAATCAAACCGTTTATGATATAGTTTAATAGCTCCTAATTCAAGCATCCATGTGCTTTAGCCACTTGATCTGCCAGTTGATTGGCATATTCATTCACCTTATCTTCGTTTTCACCCTCCACCATAACCCGTATCAAAGGCTCTGTCCCAGAGACCCTTAGCAGCACACGTCCATTGTCGCCGAGCTTTTCCTCAATATCCTTAACTGCTTTTTTAATAGCCTCATTACTATCAAGGTCTGGTTTTTCTTGGGTTTTTATATTTAGCAAAACTTGAGGGTATTTTGCCATTCCAGACTTAAGCTCATGCAAATTTTTACCGCTATCTTGCATTTCGGCCATGATCTGCAATGCGGCAATTATGCCATCACCCGTGGTTGTCCTATCCAGGCAAATAATATGCCCTGAGTTTTCTCCACCTAATACACCTTTGTTTTCAATCAGCAATTCCATGACATATCGATCCCCAACTTTTGCCCTGAGAAGATCTACACCCAATTGTTTTAGGGCAATCTCCATACCCAGATTGGTCATAAGCGTCCCAATGACGGGGCCGGTAAGCGCGTTCGCTCTTAGTCTGGACTTGGCGATAATGTAGATGAGTTCATCCCCATCAACAATTTCACCTTTATGATCAACCATAATCAAACGGTCACCATCACCATCTAAAGCAATGCCGAGGTCAGCTCCCTGCGCCAATACGGCTTCGGCTAATTTTTGTGGCTTGGTTGCTCCACAATTATCGTTGATATTGACGCCATTGGGTTCTGCTCCAATAGCAATGACCTCTGCACCAATCTCACTGAATACATGCGGGGCAATATGATAAGTCGCACCGTTAGCGCAATCGACAACAATTTTCATGCCATCAAAATCAAGCCGGGTTGGAATAGTCCCTTTACAAAATTCAATATATCGTCCAGCCGCATCAACCACCCGTTTAGCCCTACCCAAGCTTGAAGATGCCACTGTAGTCATGGGAGTGTCAATATAGCGCTCTATTTCATGCTCTATTTCATCGGGTAGCTTAGCACCATGAACTGAAAAAAACTTAATTCCATTGTCATAATAAGGGTTGTGAGAAGCACTGATAACAATGCCTGCTTGCGCCCTAAACGTACGCGTCAGATAAGCAATTCCTGGTGTGGGCATAGGCCCCAATAAATGCGTATCCACCCCTGCTGCGGTTAACCCTGCCTCAAGGGCAGATTCAAACATATAACCGGAAATACGTGTATCTTTGCCAACGAGTACGAAGTCGTGCCTTTCGTTCGCAAAAACCTGTCCAACTGCCCAACCCAGCTTTAATAAAAATTCGGCCGTTATAGGGTGTTCCCCAACTTTTCCCCTAATACCATCTGTGCCAAAATATTTTTTTGTCATAATTACTTCAGTTTTTATCAAGTTATTGAGAAAACACATAAAAAAGGAGAGTTACTTCACCTCTCCTTAGATAGCAGTTAACTTTGCTCGGCAGCCCCGCCAATCGGCTTTTCAGGTTTAATATCATCTTTCTTATCAACGGTAGCCTCAACTCCACCGCGTGGCGGGGAGTCATCCCAACCCGCCGGAGCTTTTACCGGCTTCCTAGCCATCAAGTCGTCAATTTGGTGTTTGTCGATCGTCTCATATTTCATCAAAGCCGCTGCCATGGTATGCAGCACATCTACGTTTTCTCTAAGTATATTGGCTGCACGCTCATAGTTTTTGTCTATGATGCAGCGAATTTCTTCATCTATCGTATGGGAAGTTTCTTCGGCAACTGTCTTGTGTTGCGTTACCGAACGGCCTAGAAATACTTCGCCTTCTTCCTCACTGTAAGCCAATGGCCCCAATCGCTGCGACAAACCCCATTTAGTGACCATGTTCCTGGCCAGTTCGGTTGCGCGCTCAATATCATTGGATGCGCCAGTACTGACTTGTTCCCAGCCAAAAATCAACTCTTCTGCGATACGGCCACCATATAAACTCGAAATCATACTATCCAGTTTTTGCTTGCTGGCACTGTACTGGTCACGCTCCGGCAAAAACATGGTGACACCCAAGGCGCGTCCTCTGGGCATTATGCTGACCTTATAGACAGGATCATGTTCTGGCACGACACGCCCAACAATCGCATGACCCGCCTCGTGGTAAGCAGTCATCCTTTTTTCTTTTTCATCCATGACCATAGAGTGTCGTTCTGCACCCATAATCAGCTTATCTTTAGCCTTCTCAAGATCAACCATGCTGACTAAACGCTTATTCATCCGCGCAGCAAACAAGGCCGCTTCATTAATCAGGTTTGCCAAATCGGCACCCGAAAAACCTGGCGTACCTTGAGCTATATATTTGATTTCAATATCAGTGGACGCAGGCACTTTCTTCATATGGACATTAAGGATTTGTTCTCTGCCCTTTACATCGGGCAAACCCACCGTCACTTGTCGGTCGAAACGACCTGGACGCAATAAGGCCTTATCAAGCACATCTGGACGGTTGGTTGCAGCAATAACAATGACACCCTCCGTCCCTTCGAAACCGTCCATTTCGACCAACAATTGGTTTAAGGTTTGCTCACGTTCGTCATTACCCCCACCTAAACCGGCACCGCGCTGACGACCTACGGCATCTATCTCATCAATAAAAATGATGCACGGTGCGTGTTTTTTTGCTTGCTCGAACATATCCCTGACGCGCGAAGCGCCGACACCGACAAACATTTCAACAAAATCTGATCCTGAAATGGTAAAAAACGGAACTTTCGCCTCTCCTGCTATCGCCCTAGCCAGCAAGGTTTTACCTGTACCTGGGGGACCAATCATCAACGCGCCTCGAGGAATTTTCCCTCCCAAACGCTGATATTTCGCCGGATCCCTAAGAAAATCGACCATTTCGACAACTTCTTCTTTCGCCTCATCGCAACCAGCGACATCTGCAAAGGTCACTTTAATCTGATCTTCTTCCAGCATCCGTGCTTTGCTTTTGCCAAAGCTCATTGCACCACGTCCGCCAGCGCCCCCACCCTGCATTTGCCGCATAAAGAAAACCCAAACGGCTATTAGCAGCAACATGGGCCCGAAAGACACTAATAACTGCATCAGCATAGAAGGTTGTTCCGGTGGAACGGCCTTAATATCAACGCCATTCGCCAGCAGATCATCAACCATGTGTACATCTGTTGGCGCATAAGTCCTAAATAACTGTCCAGCCAGCAATTTTCCTTTAACGATATGCTCATCAATTGTTACTTGTTGGACTTGCCCAGCTTTTACAGCGTCTATGAACTGGGAATAGGAGAGTGTTGTTGAATCACCCTTATCGCCCTGTGTTCCGAAATTGTTAAAAACGGACATCAAAACAACGGCTATAACAACCCAAAGGATTATATTTTTCATCATGTCATTCAATTTATACACCCCAGACCTATACGGTTCGGTTAAAAATAGCTTTAATTATATCAGGGTGCGAGCATCCTGACTGTCCTGCATTACTCACTTTCACCTTCCCACAAGGTTTTTCGTTGTTATGGGGACGATAAGGGATTATTTAAAGCCTCTTCCCAAAAGATAAACTTCGTTACTTCTTGGTCGTGACGCTTTGGGTTTTCTGATCACGACTTTTTCGAAATGTTGTTGCACATCTCGGTTAAAAGTCTCAAAACCCTCACCCTGAAACACTTTAACCAAAAAAAAACCGCCTTTTACTAACACGTTTTTTGCCGTATCCAGCGCCAATTCAGCAAGATACATGGCATTGGGCTGATCTATTCCTTTGCTGCCACTCATATTGGGTGCCATATCAGACAACACAATATCAACAGGAGCTGCATCAAGTATGTTAGTTAATTCACCCATGACGGCAGTCTCCCGAAAATCACCTTGGATGAAAACTACGCCTTCAATGGACTCCATGGGCAATATATCCAGGGCGATGAGCTTGCTTTGTTTACCTAAAATGGGACGCACAAACTGAGACCAACCTCCAGGGGCTGCACCCAAATCAACGACATTCATGCCGGGCTTGATAAACCTGTCTTTTTCCTGAATTTCTTTGAGCTTGAAAACTGCCCGCGATCGATAGCCCTGCGCTTGAGCCATTTTGACATATTCGTCATCGAAATGTTCCTGCATCCAACGGCTGCTACTTTTACTTCGGCTCATGGTTTTCTTTTAAGGTAAAATTAGCATTTGAATTTGGAATGACATGATGGAATCGACACAAAAGAAAAAACTAAAGGCACAAGCCCACGGCTTAAAACCCGTCATTATCGTTGGGCAGGCTGGACTTACGGATGCTGTGTTGGCAGAAACAGAAATCGCCCTCAATACCCATGAACTCATTAAAGTAAAAATCCGCGCCGAACTGGAGCGAGCGAAATCAAATTAGCGAAAAGTTATGCACGTCTACAAACGCCACCTTCATCCAAAGCATCGGTCAAATTACCGTTATCTACCGACTGAACCCAAAGAAATAAGTCTTTTTGAGTTTTTCAACTTGAACCTTAAGTCAAATGTATTCAATCGAGATAATCTCATAATCCACATTACCACCGGGCGCTTTCACAGTAACGATATCCTCAACCTGTTTTCCGATTAACGCCCTGGCAATGGGCGAACCAATCGAAATGCGGCCTTCTTTAATACTGGCCTCATCTTCACCAACGATTTGATAGGTAACTCGTTTTTCAGATTCGACATCTTCTATTTCAACCGTTGCCCCGAATACGACTTTGCCATTGGCATCAACTTTGGTAACGTCAATAATCTGGGCGTTGGAAAGCTTACCTTCAATTTCGCTAATACGTCCTTCGGCAAAACTTTGTTGCTCCTTCGCGGCGTGGTATTCGGCATTTTCTTTTAAATCGCCATGTGCGCGGGCTGTTGCGATGGACGCAATTATGCGTGGACGAACAATGGATTTCAATTCCTCCAATTCTGCCCGTAGCTTTTCCGCGCCTTTTACTGTCAAGGGTACTTTATTCATGTTTTTTACCGCTCCAAACTATTAGCTTTCTTTATTAGATCAAAGTGTTATGCAAATCCTGCAAACAGTTCACATCACCCGCATCCAACTCACCCAACGCGTAACAAGCAGCTTTAGCACCCGCCATGGTTGTGTAATAAGTAACCCGGTGCTGTAATGCTTCCCGTCTCATAGTAAAAGAGTCCGAGATGGCTTTTTTGCCTTCTGTGGTGTTTATAATTAGTTGAATCTGATCGTTTTTAATCATATCAACAGTATTGGGACGACCTTCGTTAACCTTATCAACCACCTCACACGGAAAACCCGCAGCTTGCAGGAATTTGGCCGTACCTCTTGTAGCCACAATTTGATAATTCTTGTTTACCAGCATTTTTGCAATTTCCGAAACTTTGGCTTTATCGGCATCACGTATACTAATCAGCACCTTACCGCTAGCATTCAAGTTAATGCCAGTTGCCCGTTGCGATTTTGCAAACGCCTCACCAAAGGTTTTGCCTATTCCCATCACCTCGCCAGTCGATTTCATCTCTGGCCCTAGCAAGGGATCTACGCCAGGAAATTTGACAAACGGGAATACGGCTTCTTTGACGGAGTAATAGTTTGGGATACGTTCCTTAGTAATACCTTGCTGCACCAGTGTTTTACCCACCATACAACGGGCGGCGATCTTCGCCAATGGATAGCCCGTCGCTTTCGACACAAACGGCGCGGTGCGCGATGCCCTTGGGTTCACCTCAAGCACATAAATATCCTGTCCTTGAATAGCAAACTGGACATTCATCAAACCCCTTACACCCAAGGCTTCTGCCATTCTACCGACTTGTTCACGCAATTGGTCTTGCAGATACTGCGCAAGTTCATAAGGCGGCAGGGAACATGCAGAATCACCTGAATGCACCCCCGCTTGTTCGATGTGTTCCATCAAGCCGCCAATCAATACTCGTTCGCCATCATAAATTGCATCAA
The DNA here is from genome assembly GCA_963804035.1 of uncultured Gammaproteobacteria bacterium. Taxonomy (GTDB): domain Bacteria; phylum Pseudomonadota; class Gammaproteobacteria; order Methylococcales; family Methylomonadaceae; genus Methyloglobulus. The sequence goes on from CAWDOO010000001.1 coordinate 50,129, forward strand.
CATCCATTTCGACCGCGTCATCAAGAAAACGATCTAGCAATACTGGCGAATCGTTCGATACGCTCACCGCTTCTTTCATGTAGCGCTGTAAGCCTTCTTCATTGACGACAATTTCCATTGCCCGACCACCTAAAACATAAGACGGCCGCACAACCAACGGATAACCGAGTTCCTTTGCGGCATTGATCGCTTGCTCAACAGAACGCGCAGTGGCATTAGGGGGTTGTTTCAAGCCTAACCGTTCCAGCAATTTTTGGAAACGCTCACGGTCTTCTGCCAGATCAATTGAATCAGGGGAAGTACCGATAATCGGCACTCCTGCCGCTTCCAAAGCACGAGCCAGTTTCAATGGCGTTTGCCCACCGTATTGGACAATCACACCTTTAGGTTTTTCCAGATGCACAATTTCCAGCACATCTTCCAGCGTCAGGGATTCAAAATACAAACGGTCTGAGGTATCAAAATCAGTCGAGACAGTTTCGGGATTGCAATTAATCATAATGGTTTCATAGCCATCTTCACGCAATGCCAAAGCAGCATGGACGCAACAATAATCGAATTCTATGCCCTGCCCTATCCGGTTTGGGCCACCACCGAGAATAATAATTTTTTCCCTATCAGTAACCCTGGCTTCGCATTCTTCTTCATAGGTTGAATACAAATACGCCGTGTCAGAGGAAAACTCTGCCGCGCAGGAATCAATCCGCTTATAAACCGGACGGATATTTTGCTTGTGCCGCACATTGCGGACTTCAGATTCCGAGGTATCTAGTAACTTTGCCAGGCGTATATCAGAAAAGCCTTTACGTTTAAGCCTATAAAGCTCACCTTCTTTCAAGGTGGATAAAGTCTTGGTCGCTAGTGTTTGTTCGGTAATCACCAAATCCTGGACTTGTGCAAGAAACCAAGGGTCAATTTTACTGGAGTTATGGACTTCATCTAAAGTCATGCCGCTGCGAAAACCATCCGCCACATAGCGCAATCGATCAGGCCCTGGATGGCGCAGTTCGCGCTGGATTTTGTCGTGGGTGTCCTCAGCTTGTAAATCGATAATTTCATCCAGACCGCTAATGCCTATTTCTAAGCCCCGCAAGGCTTTTTGCAAGGATTCCTGAAAAGTCCGGCCTATTGCCATGACCTCACCAACGGACTTCATTTGCGTCGTTAAACGGTCATCCGCTTGCGGAAATTTTTCAAAGGTAAAGCGCGGTATTTTTGTCACCACGTAATCAATCGTCGGTTCAAATGAAGCGGGTGTTGCACCCCCAGTAATCTCATTTTTCAACTCATCCAAGGTATATCCGACTGCCAGTTTTGCCGCCACTTTAGCAATAGGAAATCCTGTCGCTTTAGACGCCAAAGCTGACGAACGCGACACCCTAGGGTTCATCTCGATCACTATCATGCGCCCATCTGCCGGATTAATAGCAACCTGCACATTGGAACCACCTGTATCCACTCCGATCTCCCGCAATACGGCAACAGAGACATTACGGAGAATCTGGTATTCCTTATCGGTCAGCGTTTGCGCGGGGGCAACGGTGATGGAATCCCCAGTATGTACCCCCATCGGGTCGAAGTTTTCAATCGAACAAACGATGATGCAATTATCCTTAGAGTCGCGCACCACTTCCATTTCAAATTCTTTCCAACCCAAAACGGACTCTTCAATTAGCAGTTCATTGGTGGGCGATAAATACAGGCCACGTTCGCAGATTTCGAGAAACTCTTCCTTGTTATAAGCAATACCGCCACCACTGCCACCCATGGTAAACGAAGGGCGGATAACGGTTGGGTAACCGACTTCCAACTGAGCCGCAAGTGCTTCTTCAATGGAATGGGCAGTTTTGGATTTAGCGACTTCATAGCCAATTTTGCGCATGGCCTGGTTGAACAGCTCACGGTCTTCCGCCTTGTTGATAGCTTCTTTGGTCGCACCGATCATTTCCACGCCATATTTTGCCAACACACCATGTTCGTCCAACGCCAAGGCACAGTTCAACGCCGTTTGGCCACCCATCGTGGGCAATATGGCATCGGGGCGTTCTTTTTCGATAATTTTTTCTACCGTTTGCCAGTCGATAGGCTCGATGTAGATGGCATCCGCCATATCGGGGTCAGTCATGATCGTAGCGGGATTGGAATTCACCAGGATGACGCGATAGCCTTCTTCACGCAAAGCTTTACAGGCTTGCGTACCGGAGTAATCAAACTCGCACGCCTGCCCGATCACAATCGGCCCAGCGCCCAATAACAAAATCGATTTTATGTCGCTTCTTTTCGGCATTTTAAAATATTAGGCTCAAGGCAAAGGGCGCGAGGCCATAATTAGGAATGATTGTTAACATTGTTCTAATCCACAGGTATTACTTAAGCATTAAGTTATACGATGACATCAGACCAAACCGCAAATTCATTACCGCTGGGTTCAATAAAATGAAAGCGCCGACCGCCCGGAAACGAAAAAATTGGCTTTACCACTTTACCGCCGGACTTCGTCACTTTCTCAAGGGTTGCTTCAAGATTACTGCTATAAAATATCAGTAAGCTCGCGCCCTTTTCGGTTGACGAATACAAGTCCGCCTTGAAGAAACCACCGTCCAGCCCTCGGCCAGAAAAAGCAATATAATCTGGGCCATAATCCTCAAATGACCAACCGAACGCCGTTTCGAAGAAAGCTTTAGTTTTATGCAGATTCCTTGACGGAAATTCTACATAGTTGAGTTTTTCATGCTGGTTCATAGAGACTACTGCCTGCTTTTTGCACATCTATGCATTCATCAGTTCAATGAATTCATCGAACAAACCCTCGACATCATGCGGCCCGGACTCGCCTCAGGATGGCCTTGAAAACTGAATGCTTTGCAGTCAGTACGGCGGATACCCTGCAAACTGCCATCAAACAAGGAATGATAAGTCGCCTCGACATTAGCAGGTAGACTGGCTACATCAACCGCAAAACCATGATTTTGACTGCTAATTAGCACACGGCCACTGGCTTTATGCTGAACAGGATGATTAGCGCCATGATGACCGAATTTCATCTTCTCGGTTTTGGCACCGCTTGCTAAGGCTAATAACTGGTGCCCTAGACAAATACCAAACACCGGAATCTTCGTGGTTAAGATAGCTTTGATAGCTTCAATTGCGTAGGTACAGGGTTCAGGGTCGCCAGGGCCGTTAGATAAGAATACGCCATCGGGATTCATTGCCAATACTTGATCAGCTCGAGTTTGTGCAGGTACAACCGTTACTCGGCAACCCCGGTTGACCAGTAACCTCAAAATATTGCGTTTAATACCGAAGTCGTAAGCAACCACATGCTTTGATAAATTTTCACCTTGAGTGTGGCCTTTGTGCAAATCCCAGATGTTTTCCGTCCATTCGTAAGGCTTATCGGTAGTGACCACTTTCGCCAAATCCATACCTTTCAAGCCAGGAAAACCGTCAATCATAAGTTTGGCTTTTTCGACATCTATCGTTTCACCCGCTGCGATACAACCGCGTTGTGCACCTTTGTCGCGCAGCAAACGGGTCAGTTTGCGGGTATCGATTTCGGCAATCGCAACCACCTGATGATCCAGCAAATATTGTTGCAGGGTCTTCTCGCTGCGCCAGTTGCTTGCCAGTAAAGGTAAATCCCGGATCACCAATCCGCTGGCAAACACCTTCGCCGACTCATCATCTTCGCTGGTCGTGCCTACATTGCCAATGTGTGGATAGGTTAACGTGACAATCTGCTGGGCGTAGGAAGGATCACTGAGAATTTCCTGGTATCCCGTCATCGCCGTATTAAACACGACTTCCCCCACAGAATAGCCATCAGCGCCTATGGCTATCCCATTGAACACTGTGCCATCTTCTAATACCAATACTGCGGACTTAGCCAAACACGTCACCTTAAATGTGCAAAACGGGATGAAACCTGACGGCTGCACCCCGTTATCAAAAAACATAAATCAATGAGATTTTACGGGATTATGGCGTTTTGGTCATTAATAATTTAAAGGGAGGCTTTACAAAGCGATTATGTTTAAGGTTTGAGTATTCAACAAACTTACAATGCGCCCTCATTATAATCAAAGATATACTGCTCACCCGTAACCTCGCCATACCCGCAGGGAAACGGTTTGGTTAATGGGGGCGAGCTCTATTAAGTACACCTTACTGAAGTTGGTAAAGAGGCCAAACCCTCATGTGAATTGAGCCTATCTGTTCATTCGTATGTGCAATGCGTTCAACCATAAAATAAATGCGGATGTAGACTAGAATTATATGCTTTAGGCAACAACTCGGAGGCATTTTGAGTCGTGCTCAACGTATCCAAAGTGTAGATATATTCAAATTGCTTGCGATTATCGCAGTCATCTCAATCCATACCACACCATTTGAGATAAAGCTTCAGGATAGCAACAATATTTACAGCTATCTTTTTGTGATTATTAACCAATTAGCCAGATTCGCCGTACCCTTTTTCTTTGTTGTCTCTGGATATTTCTGGGGTGCGGCCGTAAGAATTGACAATAAAGTAATACCGCACTCACTAAAGCTGGTAAAAAAAATATTAACTATTTTCTTATTTTGGTGTGTTATCTATCTGCCTCTTTACGATTCAACATTCAAGGGACAAGGGCTTCTAGATTTAGTTAAAGCTGTTTTTTGGGGTGTCCACTGGCATATCAGGGTTCTTATCCAACATCCTGTGGTTTTGTTTATGGAAGGCACAAAGGGACATTTATGGTTTCTGATCGGGTTGATATTTGCTGTCGGAATAAGCGCCATTTTTATATACCACAAATGGTTTAAAGGACTTATCGCTCTTTCTATATCGTTATACATACTGGGTGTCCTTGCAGGGGCCTATCTAAACACACCGATAGGTATAACGACCGAGTTTAACACGCGTAATGGCCCATTTTTTAGCACTTTGCTTTTTGTGTCGGGCTATTTCATTTCAGGTTTACCAATAACCACTCAATGGTTGAGATATGGTTTTTTGGTATTTTGCATAGGCTGCATCGTTCATTTTTCGGAACTTTATGTTCTATGGCAGGTTTACGGTATTTCACCTCTACAAAATTATGTCTTCGGCACTTATTTTATGGGGATTGGGGTAGCAATGATGGCATTGTCGAATCATAATGCTTTGCAAAGTCAATTCCTAGGCAGCATAGGTCAAATGACATTAGGAATATATGCAATTCATTACATCTATGTTGATCTTTTAACTGTAATTGACCCAAAAGGCCATTCGCTGATATGGGAAATCGGCTATGTACTGATCGTACTCGTATTGTCTGTACTCTCCACAGTAGTACTTTCTCAGTTTGATTTTACAAGAAGATATGCTTTGGCTGAAAGACGGACTCTCGGAGACAGACGTAAGACATTAAGGTAAGCATAATTAGCTTATGCAAGCCTAATATGCTTTAGCGATTAACTGAATTATTAAGGGAAAACAGCGTGGGAATGAAGCCGAAACTTTATTAAGCGATTATCGCGCTATTTTATCTTAGCATTTAGGTTTTATCAGTGGCATCTGCGTATACAGAATGCCACTGAATGTTTTTCAACTATTCCTCAAACACTCGTCCCGCCCACCGTTATACCATCAATCTTTATCGTCGGCTGACCAACACCCACAGGAATGCTTTGGCCTTCTTTACCACATGTGCCTACACCGCTATCGAGCTGAAGGTCGTTACCGACCATGGACACTTTGGTTAACACGTCAGGGCCGTTTCCGATTAGGGTTGCACCTTTAACTGGACGAGTTATTCTACCGTTTTCGATGAGATATGCTTCACTGGCGGAAAACACAAATTTGCCGGAAGTAATATCGACCTGGCCACCCGCAAAATTCTTAGCGTAAAGACCTTTTTTGACAGATTTGATGATATCTTCGGGGTTGTCCTTTCCTGGCAGCATATAAGTATTGGTCATGCGCGGCATGGGCAAATGCGCGTAAGATTCGCGGCGGCCATTACCAGTCGGCTTAACGCCCATCAAACGCGCATTGAGCTTGTCTTGCATATAACCTTTCAGGATGCCATTTTCAATGAGGACAGTATTTTCTGTCGGTGTGCCTTCATCGTCGATGCTTAGTGAACCACGCTTTCCTGATAGGGTGCCGTCATCAACAACTGTGCATAAGTCTGAAGCGACTCGTTCACCGACACGTCCACTAAATGCGGAAGTGCCTTTGCGGTTAAAATCACCCTCAAGGCCATGGCCGATTGCTTCGTGCAACAAAATACCTGGCCAGCCCGGACCTAACACTACCGTCATATTTCCGGCTGGAGCCTCTCCCGCCTCCAGGTTAACCAATGCTTGACGGACGGCTTCGCACCCATAAGCCATTACGGCATCTTCATCAATAAAGAAACTGTAATCGGTACGGCCACCACCGCCCATGCTTGCCTGTTCGCGCTTACCGTTCTCTACGACAATGACAGCAACATTCATCCGTACCAAAGGCCGTATATCAGCAGCTAAAGAACCGTCCTGGCTGGCAACCAAGACACATTCATGGACACCAACGAGACTGACGATAACCTCTTCAACACGACTGTCCAATTTGCGGGTTTCGACATCAACCCTGCGTAATAAGTCTATTTTTTCCTGATCTGCTAAAGATTTTAAGGGATTCGCCATCTCATAATAACGCGGCCAATTGGTTATTTTAGGCAGACCAACTCGTGCTTCCTGACCTTGCCTGACGATTGCTTTGACGTTATGCGCTGCTTCCAGCAACACTGGGAGTTCAATGCGGTCGCTATAAGCGAAACCTGTTTTTTCACCCGCAACCGCTCTTACGCCAGCGCCTTGCTCAATATTGTAACTGCCTTGTTTGATGATGCCGCTTTCCAGTACCCAGGATTCTGAATGGCTGGTCTGAAAGTAAATATCGGCAGCATCGACAGGCACACTGAGCAACTGGTTCATTATTTTTTGAATATCACTGTCCTGCATTCCAGTAGGCGTGAGTATGGTTTGTCGCGCAAGGCTTAATAATTCCATTAATAATTCATAATGTTAAGTAATATTGATTAGGTTTATTGGCACAGATAATAGATTCATTTATTCATCTTTAATGTCATCATGCAAGGTGTCAAACAACAATTCCAAAAGTTTTGCCGATTGATCCTCAGAAGAGCTTTCGGCAACACCCTGTTTAAGGCTACCTGCATCATTTTGCTCATCCTTGCTTGCGAAGCTCACGGTTACCTGCGTTTCTTCACCCTGTGCTTCAACTTTCAGCATATATGTCGGTTGATTTTTATCACCGCCCAAAAATGATTCCGCAGAACTGAAAAGGCCGCTGCCACCATAAGCCACATAGTAAAGACCTTTGCTGCGGTCTTGATCCGGTATTTTAAGGTCATTATGTTGAATTGCACGATTCAAGAGACTCCAGGTTTCATCGAAGCTGCGTTTGACTTTCAACTCCATACTCGACCCTTCAACCTTATAAACATCCGACTTGATGCCTTTGCCATGCCGTCTTACTGGAGCTGCCAGTTCATTAGCGGCAATCTGTTCTGCGCCTTGTTTGTCGATTGGAAGCTCAGGTGGCTTTTCAAGATTGGCATTATCCTGATAACGGGCATTATCTCCAGTACAGGATACCAGCGCTATGGAAACCAGTGTGAGTATAATGAAACGCATATTAATCACACAAAGCTACGATGGTTAAGCACGGGAAAAGCACTGCGCACTTTAGACAGCTTTTCAAGGTCAATATCCGCAGCAACAAAACCCGCGCCCGTTTTATAACAATCCAACACCACGCCCCAAGGGTCAATAATCATGCTATGCCCGTAGGTTTTACGACCATTTAGGTGAAAGCCGCCTTGGTTAGGTGCTATGACGTAACATAAATTTTCGATGGCTCGCGCACGCAACAATACTTCCCAATGTGCCGAACCGGTCTTGGCGGTAAATGCCGAAGGAATCACTAGGATTTCCATACCTTGCGTCACCATTTTACGGAAAACCTCTGGAAAGCGCAGATCGTAACAGACAGCAATTCCCAGCTTGCCAAACGGCGTATCCATTACAACGGCTTGCTCGCCTCGTTCTATACTGTCGGATTCCCTATAGACTTCATCCGTGCCTGGCACATTAACATCGAAAAGATGGATTTTGTCATAACGTCCAACCCGTTCGCCGAGGTCGTTATAAATGACACAAGCGGCGCGGACTTTATTGTCATCATTACCAGCAATAGGAATTGTGCCACCGATAAGCCACACCCCATATTTTTTTGCGGTTGACGATAAAAATTTTTGGATAGGCCCAGTGCCATCAACTTCCTTGATCTTGATCTTGTCTATTTCGCGGTCGCCCATCATGGCAAAGTTTTCTGGTAACGCGACCAGCTTTGCGCCAGTTTTGACCGCTTCAGCAATGAGCTTTTCGGCTTCCAACAGGTTGGAGCTTACGCTAGGGCCTGATGCCATTTGTATGGCTGCACACTTATTCATTCACATAACCTTTTCATTTTTGTTGTTCTTCTTCATTCCACGGAAAATCGGTAATACTGTTCCACGTTTTTTGAAATAAACCATCGTTTTCATGCAGTGAACTGATTTTGACATCCTGCCAATCTCCTTTCACCAAATATTCTGTTCCGAAGAAAAATCCTTCTTGGTCTTTTCCAGTTAAGGTCTTACCAACCATTGCGGCTACCCTGCCTACGATTGTACCAGCAATAGGAACGGCATCTAAACTTTTAGGAACTACCTTAATAACGTGGTCAACCGTTTGTTTGATCAGATCAGTATCGCCGATAATTGTGATTTTGGCAGGTATAGCATCAATAAATAAGTTCTTGGTCGTTGCCTTGCCGTTCATTAAATCAAAGTGTCCCTTGATACTATTGTAAGTCAAGCCTTCTTCATAAATATCGCTGAAATCCAGTTGTAAACGTTTAATCCACTGCGCAACCGCCAAGATACCCAAAACGCGCCCAAATCCTGGGTCAATACTCAAGATGCGGCCATTTTTTAAACTGACATCCATGTCTCCCCGCAAATCGAGTAAGGTCATTTGCCATGGCGCTGCATTCCAATTGAGTTTAAAATCAATCACACCACTGGTGTCGGTTAAATCCTTTGTGATATTAAGCTTATCGAAAAGCTGATCCGCCCTTTTCATATTAAGACGGCCTGTGAGGTGGGTTGTCGACGTTACACCATTGTCTTTCCAGTCCCCCGTCATGACAAGCTTTTCATTTTCACCATCAAGATCCAGGCGTTTTATTTCCATGCCCTGCTGCTTACGCACCGTCTCCAGCGTCAACTCCCCAAGGTTTTCAGACTGCCATAAGGTTTTCTTACTGTGTATATTGAGCAACGGTTTAAATCCAGTACCGGCATCTCCCCCCTGAAAGGTAAATTGCTTTAAGGCAGACAAATTTAACGTTTCCATATCCAAGCTAATGGGGTTTGCACCTTGTAGATCATTCGGTAACTGTAATTTTCCTTTTGCAACGGTACTATCAATCTCACCAACCCAGAAATTTTTGCTGTGTTTTAAGGCTAAATCAAATACGCCTAAGCGGGTTTTTTTCCACATTGCCGACGCACTATGTATTTTTAGTTCATTAATATCGAGACCGGCACTACTTACCTGTTGCCGCGTAGTCGCCATACCTAACCATTCTTGCAAGGGCATTTGATTTCGATTAATCTCTAACTTTATTCCAGAAACTAAGCGCTGTCTCGCCTCGCCCATGCCTATTAAAATATGCCCAGAATTTATTTTCCGTTCCTTGGCATTAAGGCTTATGGCTGCTTTCAACTCATTGTTATAATTGAATTCTATAGGAAGTACCAATTCATCACTTAAGCTAAAAGTAAGGGATGTAGGTTTTTGCTGCTCTTTGGTTTTCATTAATGACCCTGGAAGTTGTAATGCCACTCCTTCCAAGGTCGATTTCACGCTTATCTGAACCGGATTGCTTTCCGAATCGATGTTGGGGATTTGTAATTGAAACTGATACTCGCCCGCACCTTCTACTTGTTGCAATTTAGGCCAATCAAACATATTTTCTATGTCGCTAACCTTAGCCTTACCACTTACATCTATTAAGGTTTGTAGATCGGCTTGCACAATATTGACTTTTATAGGATGACCAAGCGCAACTGCTTGAATGTCATCGCCATAAATGCCTTGTTTGTTAAATTTTAAGTTACCGTTTATTTTGTCAATTTTTAAGCTTGGTTGATTGACGGTTAACTGAGCATCCTTTAACTGGGCATTGCCATCGACTTTGATTTCATGACCAGGACGTAAAGGGATCACCAAATCTAGTGTGGCTTTGGTTGCCCCCTGAATGGTGGTATGCGTTGTTACTGGATTTACCCGACTTGCCAGGGGTGATTGTTGTAGGACATTCAGGATCTGGTTTATGTCGCCCTGCCCTTCGCCTTTAATAGTTAATAGCTCATCAACACCTAAGTCGGAAATCAACATTTCGGCTTTATGGATGTCAACTTTACCTATTTGCCCTCGATTAAATAAACCCTGTATGCTGTTTTTTTCAATTGTAAGCACACCATTAATGCCGGAAATAGGCTGCCATTCGGGATGAAATTTTATTTCGACTTCATCAATGTCTAGCTTGGCTTCAAACACGCCAGTGCCGTTAGCAAATGGGAAATCGTTAGGCTTACCATAAAACAATAAATCGCCTTTTGTTAGCTTGCCGCCCACAAAAGCATTACTTAACCAAGTCTTCAGCTTCTCTTTCATTATTTGCGTGGGTAAATAAGCCGCGACCTGGCTTATATCCTCGCTATTGAATGCGGTTTGCAGGTCAATAAACGGTTTTTCTTCGTTTTTAGGAATACGTACGAGGAAGCGGTTTTCGCTCTGAAATGCAGGACAATTCAGGCCGATAGCCTGACTTGATAAAACCCATTGATCTTCGGCTTGCTGCCAAGCCAATAACCCATTGATATTACCTAAAAATACTGGCTTATTGCGCAACTGTGGCAGATTTATATGAGCATTCTGGCTAATTAGCTCAACTTTACCCAGCTTGTCGCTACCCTTAATTTTACCACTGATATTTTCTATTCCTGGTAGGGTAAGTGATGGCTCAATACTTAGGGAATCAAACCAACCAGCGATGGCAAAGCTTTTGAGTTGAGGCTCTGCATATAAGGAAAAGTCTTTTAGTAAGCCCCTTGCCTGCATTTGCTTTAACAACTGCGCCTGCTCCTCAGTCAATGGCGCAAAGAAGCGTAATAGCTTAGAAAGCTCTGCCAAATCAAGTTGTTTGGCAACCATTTTCAATTTTTGAAGCCCAGTGTTTGTGCCTTTTTCTACAGCCAAACTGACGATAGCATCCGGCCATTCTTTACTGGCTTTTTTGTTTTCTCCTCCCACCAGTAAGAAATGGTTGATATCCACAAACCACTGCTGATTTTTTGTTTGGCCGTTAAATTGAGTATCCAGATGGTCAATAAAAAAATCACCTCTCCCCTTTCTGGAAAAGGCCACCCGGCTTAATTGCGCGTCACCTGCCACAGAAATCAATTGGGCCTGTTGCCATTGTCCCCAGACCTTAAAATCAGTCGAACCAGCGGTCATTCGGATATCGAAAGGCAGATAGATAGAGGCAAGCTCATGAAGTTTGATATTCTTACCTTGAACAAACACAGTGCCTTTAATGTCACCAGGCTTGTCCACTGCGCCTTCGAAATCCACGGCCACTTTTAACTCATCGCCATATTTTTCCGGCAATTCTGTCAACATGTTAATGCGATGGTGGTCGCCATCGTTCATAATTGCCAAATTGACCGCATCCAACACCAGGGTTGACCCGCCTTTTTGCTGATCTTGCCAGGTAAGGTGACTTTGCAACACTTCGTACTTCCGTCCTTGGAGTAACCAGAGCGGTTGCCCATTACCCGCCCTTAAGCCTTCAACGGCAATCTGACCATCCTGCTTGCGCGTCACAGAAAATTTTGCACCTACCAAACTAATCCAGGATGACGACAACATATCTCCGCTCAATAAAAACTCGCCCAGGTTAATGCCTAAGCGAATTTCTTTAAGTTGAATACTGGATTTTTCTGTTGCTGTAGCCGAAGCGATGCTAACCTTTTTCAAAACCAACTCGGGACTAACACCGCGCATCTTTGCACTCAAGCTACCCAGTTTTACCGGCGCACCGACTAATTCGCCGATCCGGGTTTCTAAATTGGCTTTATAGCTGTCAATACCCATCAACACCAGCCGCACGCCGCTAAGGCTTATGGCTATCAAGATTAACGACCAGAAAATTAAATGCCGAGTTGCCCGTTTAACATGATGAATCATAGATGATTAGTTCTTGACTATGAGTGGCATTTTAAATATTTCTGGCGAATTTAATCTAAAGAAGCACCACATCATACTGCTCTTGATTGTATTCTGCCTCTGCTCGGAATTTGATTTGCACGCCCAAAAAAGATTCCAGTTCAGCAAGCATATCCGCCTCTTCATCGAGCAACATCTCTACGACACTGTTTGATGCTAACACCAGTAGCTTCTGCACTTTATATTGCCTAACCTCGCGGATGATTTCACGAAATATCTCTAGGCACATCGACTCTGAGGTTTTCAACACACCGCGCCCGCCACAGGCGCTACAAGGCTCGCAAAGAATGTGCTCAAGGCTTTCCCGTGTTCGTTTACGGGTCATTTCAACCAAACCGAGCACAGAAACTTCGGTAATTTTAGTTTTTGCGCGATCTTTTTCCAGGCAGCGTTCTAAGGCTTGAAGCACTTGTTTTTTGTGGTCGTCACTTTGCATATCAATAAAATCAATAATGATAATACCGCCCAAATTTCTCAGCCTGAGTTGCCGCGAAATGGTTTGTGCCGCCTCCAGATTAGTCTTGAAGATTGTTTCCTCGAGGTTTTTTCCGCCTACGTAGCCGCCGGTATTAACATCCACAGTGGTCATTGATTCGGTTTGGTCAAACACCAAATGTCCGCCTGATTTCAAGCTAACCTTGCGCTCCAAGGCTTTCTGGATTTCATCTTCAACATTGTAAATGTCAAATAATGGGCCTTCCCCGGTATAGTGTTCAACGACGGGAACTATCTCAGGTACGAATATTTCCGCAAACTCAATCAAGCGGTGATAAGTTTCCCTGGAATCCACCCTGACCCGCTCGATACCTTCCTTGTATAAATCCCTTAGGGTGCGTACGCTTAGCGGTAGGTCTTGATGGATAAACTCCTTGGCTTTTGCCACGACAATTTTGGCAGATATAGATTCCCAAAGCTTTAACAAAAACGTCATGTCAGCAATCAAAACCGCCTCTTCGACACATTCTGCTGCCGTCCTGGCGATGAAACCACCACACTTATGTTCTTTTCTAAAAGCCTCAAGACAGGTTTTTAACCGGGTACGTTCCTCTTCACACTCTATCCGTTGCGATACGCCAGAATTACTGGCGTAGGGCATATAAACCTGAAACCGGGAAGGAATTGAAAGTTCGGTAGTAATCCTTGGCCCTTAGTTCCTATAGGGTCTTTGACGACCTGAACAACGATATGTTGACCTTCATGCAAATAAGCTTCGATATTTTCGGAGCCTTTTTTCTCCAAATCCCTCGCGCATAAATCAGAAAGGTGTAAAAACGCCGCCCTATCCAGCCCAATATCGACAAATGCGGCCTGCATACCCGGAAGTACCCGGCATACTTGACCTTTATAAATATTACTCACCATACCCCGACTACGACTACGCTCGATGATAAGTTCTTGTAACACACCGTTTTCAATAACAGCTACGCGGGTTTCCGGCGGCGTGACATTGATCAAAATTTCTTCACTCATAAAACAAATTGATTCCTTGTTTTGCCAAAAGTTCTGCGGTTTCAAATAATGGCAAACCCATTACGCTAGAATAACTGCCTGTAATCGACTCTACAAATAAACTACCTAAGCCTTGTATGGCATAGCCTCCTGCTTTATCGGTCGGCTCTCCAGTATGCCAATAAGCGATCATTTCAGATTCCGTAAGATTTCTGAATGTAACTTCCGTGACACTTACTGCTTGCCAATGTTGCTTTCCCCTCAGTGAAATAGCGGTATAGACATAATGCTTTCTTCCAGATAATCGAGTAAGCATGGCTATCCCGTCCTCCTGATTTTTGGGCTTACCCATAATCCAATCGTCTACAACAACAGCCGTATCCGCCGCCAGAACAGGTAAATCCGCATTAGGTATAGCGGCCGATTTTTCAGCAGCTAACCGTTGCACATATGCCAAAGGTTTTTCATTTGCTAATGGTGTCTCATCAAGATCGACTGGTTTAATGAGCGCTGACAATCCGATTTGAGCAAGTAACTCTTTGCGCCTGGGCGAGGCTGATGCCAGGATGATTTGCGCTGACATTAGCGATGATAGGGGTGGTTATGAAGTATGCTCCAGGCACGGTAAAGTTGTTCAGCGACAATAATACGTACCAGCGGGTGCGGGAAAGTCAACGGAGATAAGCTCCAAAACTCCCCTGCCTTGGACTTCACGGAATCAGCCAAACCATCCGGCCCACCGATCAATAAAGCGATATTTTTTCCGCTTTCCAACCAGCGGTTAAGTCCTTGGGCTAATTCCGGCGTTGTCCACGATTTTCCTGACAAGTCCAAAGCTACGATATGCGATCCAACCGGAATCGCCATATTCACTCGCTCTCCTTCATCTCTTATTACTCTTGGAACGTCGCAATTTTTGCCTCGTTGCCCAGGCGGAATTTCACTAAGCAACAGCTCGCATTCTCGTGGTAAGCGTTTAGCGTAATCCTCATAACCGGTCTTTACCCAAGATGGCATACGATTGCCTACAGAAATCAGATGTATTTGCATGGTGGGCAGGATACAGCCAACAACCTTATGATGCAATCTGGGGGTAAACACAAGTGGGAAGCATACCGATACCAACACTACCTGATAAGCGAATAATTCATGCCCGTGGTGTCCTTTAATTGATTGCATTACATACAAACTACGGCTTAATTCCTACATGGCTTTTTACCATCTGCATAATAGTTAACAAAATCAATAATATCATTAAGTACTAGCTGTTGTGCTTGCAGAGGAATTGAAAGCGCACCCAATAAATCAGTATGGTTCACTCCGTCATATCTATGGGATTCTACGCAGCCGCCTTGTTGCTTAACAGTTCGGTTTAAGCTTACTATATTTACCGGCTTTACCGAATCATCATCATTGCCATAAAGTAACAATAACGGCGGCTCTGACCCGTCCACAAAGTTAACGGGTTGCGTATTGGGGTAGCTTTTTTCTGGGGCGAATACAATTTTTTGATATTCGTCGGTAAATGGCAGGAAGTCGTAAGGGCCAGCCAGGCCTATAAAACCCTTGATATTGCGATAAGTTTCTGAAGCCAGATATTTTTCATTAAGTGTCAACATGGCCGCAATATGTGCACCAGCAGAATGTCCCATTAGGAATAAGTTACCAGGATCGCCGCCATATTCGGTTATATGTTCTTTGACCCATTCTACGGCGCGTGTTGCATCGTGCATAATGGCATCAAACTTGACTTCGGGATGGCGACGATAATCTGGGATGATGACGTTAAAGCCTTTAGCGGTAAGTGCCTGGGCTACAAATGGATAATATTCTTTGTTTAGGGTTTCGCAGCCACCCCAACATCCACCATAAAAGAAAATGATGGTGGCTCGTCTGTTACTTTTATTTTCAGGCGTATAAACTGAAAGCCTATTAAGTTGGTGCTGGCCATAAGCAATATCTTCAATGGCGGCGTAACCTTCAAAATTCGCCAGCGAATTGACAACAAATAGGCCAAGACTGCTACAACCAACGAGGTTACACAGTAAAACTAGACATCCCATTCTTATCGCATGTTTTATATAAACTTTTTTAGTAATTATTTGTTGCACAATAAGGTTTGAAATTGGCTTGAGTAGATATGCTATGTGATAAGTGAGAGTATAAGCTAATCTATGCAACCCACAATGGACAGGATGTATTCCCAACGCTATGTACATGCAAGGCACAAAAAAAACGATTGTTGTCCGGCCATTCGAAACAAAGAAATGGTCGCAAGGTTACATTCACCCTTTGTTACAGCGCATATTTTTAGCCCGAGGAATTTATTCTACAACTGAACTGGATAGGGCTTTAGATAAGTTGCCATCGCCGTGGTTGTTATCGGGCATGGAAAATATGGTGGCACATTTGATAACCGCCATCAAAGACCAGCAAAAAATAACCATCGTCGCTGACTTTGATGCCGATGGTGCGACCAGTTGCGCCGTCGCAATTAAAGGCTTGCAATTATTGGGTGCGGGCAAAGTCACTTTTGTCGTCCCCAACCGTTTTGAATACGGCTATGGCCTTACACCGGAAATTATTGAATTAGTAAAGCTGGATAAACCAGACATCATCATTACTGTCGATAACGGCATATCCAGCGTTGACGGTGTTAAAGCAGCGCAAGATGCCGATATAAAAGTCTTGGTAACCGACCATCATTTGCCTGGATTAGAACTACCTTCCGCCGATGCTATCGTCAACCCAAACCTTGTTGATGATGCTTTCCCTAGCAAGTCCTTAGCAGGCGTAGGCGTAATGTTTTATGTATTGTTGGCATTGCGAAGTAAGTTACGTGAACTGGACTGGTTTGAACAACAAAAAATACCTGAACCCAATTTGGCACAATTATTAGATTATGTCGCGTTGGGTACGATTGCTGATGTCGTGGCGTTAGACAAGGTTAATCGCATATTGGTCTATCAAGGTCTGATACGAATACGTACGGGGAGATGTCATCCAGGCTTACAAGCGCTAATCGAAATATCTGGCAGAAATCCACTTACACTCGTTGCCGCAGATTTGGGATTTGCCTTGGGGCCAAGGCTGAATGCGGCTGGGCGTATGGATGATATGTCCTTGGGGATTCAGTGCTTGTTAACAGAAGATCCCGCACTTGCCAAAACCATCGCGCTGCAACTGGATGACCTGAATAATGATCGCAAAGACATTGAAGGACAAATGAAGCAGGAAGCCCTGGCATTATTGGGCAGAATGAAAACGTTGGATGAGCATCATCTGCCTGCGGGTATCTGCCTGTTTGATGAAAGCTGGCATCAAGGCGTAATCGGCATTTTAGCATCCCGCATCAAAGACCAGTTGCATCGCCCAGTTATCGCTTTTGCTCCTGCCGGAAAAGATTTGATTAAAGGTTCGGCGCGGTCGATATCGGGTCTGCATATCCGTGATGTCCTAAGTGATATAGCCGCTATCCATCCAAAATTATTGAACAAATTTGGCGGTCACGCGATGGCGGCTGGATTGAGTATTAAAATGCATGATTATCCAGCTTTCGCACTGGCTTTCGATGAGGTGGTTCGCAAGCGCTTGGCAAATGTCGATCTTGAACAAAAAATCTGGTCGGATGGCGAGTTGGAGGAACAGGATATGACACTGGAACTTGCAGAGTTATTACAAACCGCCGCAACTTGGGGACAAGCGTTTCCTGAACCCGTTTTCCATGGCAAATTCGATATTATTCAGGCACGTATCGTAGGACAACAACATTTGAAATTAGTCATGCGGAAACCTAATGGAAACCTTATCCTTGACGGCATTGCTTTTTTTGTCGATAAGCCTGAGCAATGGTTGGGTCTCAGGGTTTGCAATGCCGCGTATAAACTGGATGTGAATGAGTTCAGGGGGCAGCGAAATGTACAATTACTGGTGCAATATCTGGAAAAAGTAACCTAAATAATTTTCATTAGTGTAAGGATGCTGTTATGTTTGATTTAATGACCTCATCAAAAACCAATCATTTAAGGATGTAATCAGTGGACAAACTAACTGGCATGACTGTTTTTGTGCGGGTGGCGAAAGCGGGAAGTTTCGCTGGCGGTGCGCGCGAGCTGGGTATTTCCAGGGCGATGGCAACCAAGCACATCATGCAGCTTGAAGGGTCGCTAGGATCAAGGCTATTTAACCGGACAACACGCAGCCTGAATTTGACCGATGTAGGTGCATCTTACTTGGAGCGTTGTCAGCAAGTGCTGCTCGATATTGAAGAAATGGAAGCCGCCGTTACCCATTTACAGACTGAACCCAGAGGCATCTTAAAAATAAGTGCGCCTCCCGTTATCGGCGCGACCCATATTACCCGAGCAGCCGTCGAGTTTTTGAAAATCCATGCCGACTTAAAGATTGATATTGTTTTGCAAGGTAGCCCAGGAGACTTGATTGATGAAGGAATAGATATCGCCATATTTCTTGGTGCTCTGGAGGATACCAGCATGATCGCAAGAAAGTTGGCCACTTCACCCTTGGTCGTTTGCGCGTCGCCTGAGTATTTAGATAAATACGGAATTCCGAAAACGCCGGAGGATTTGATCGACCATAGCTGCCTTGTCAATTGGGCCATTGCACCACGGCATAAATGGCAGTTCAGGACGGAAGCAGGGTTAAAAATAATTACTGTTTCTGGGCGAGTGCAGTCAAATGCCGCCCACTCGATCCGCATAGCCGCTCTCAACGGCTTGGGTTTGGTTATGTTGCCAACCTATATTGTCGGAGGCGATATTGAAAAAGGTACGTTAAAAGTAGTACTGGAAAACTACCTTTTACCACCACTGGAGATCCATGCTGTTTATCCTCATAGAAGGTATTTGTCTGCAAAAGTTAGAGCTTTCCTGGACTTCTTACAAGAATGGCTAGAACCGAGAGCCGGCATGGCGGGAACAGAATAAATCAAGCCTGGTGGCTAAATGGTACATTTACCAATAAGGCGCAGTAAATCACAAGATTAAGAGTGGAAACTCGGATCATGTTGATCCCTACAGCTTGGCGCAATCATTCCATAAGTCATGACTCAGGACAAGCTAAATTAAAAAATTTCCGTTCGTCCTGAGTTCGTGTCTAAGGGCTTTATGATAAGTTTCCTTAGCCAAAGCCCTCCAAGCAAGATTTCAACTCGTTTTGTTGGGGGTTATTGTATTGCCGCCAACGAAATCCCGAATATTATCTTTTTTATGGCCGGTAACAGTATTGTTTATGACCGTATTTTTGGTTGCCCGGTCCCACATCTGGATACCGAGGCTGTTTTTGACTACACCGCTTGCGCCATTATTGGTGACTGAGTTGCCAGTAACAGTGTTACTTGATGACCCTGCAACCAGTGATATTCCAGCTTGGCGATTGTTTTTGACTATATTGTTGGTAATACGGTGGCCTGAACTACCCTCTATGACGATACCGTCCGCTTCACTGGCTGCGCCATTGCCTGAAATGGTATTGCCGTTTAGGGTCACGTTGGTAATCGCGGAACCCGACGCAGGTTTCGTTAATTTCATTCCCCAACCTTTGTTGCCAAGTGCTTGCGAATTCAATATTTGTACATTATTGATAGCCTCATTTGCATTGGGCTCTAACTGAACGCCCGATTGTGGCTCCACACCATTCGTGTTCTTGAAAATGGAGTTTTTGACAACAACGCCATTTGCAGCCGTAATTGTCAGGCCTTGCCTGCGATTATTGTCCGCAGTGACAGAACAGGCTGTAACATTCGATGAGTTTTTGGAAATATAGAAGCCATCACCCCACATATCAGTAGCAACAACACCTTCTATCACTACGTTTTTAGAAGCCAAGACTGAAACTCCATTACCCCACTCACCAGAAGTGCCTTGGTGTTGGCTACGCTCTCCCTGCACCTTACCGCCAATCACGTTGACATTTGAAGCATTTTCAATCCTGAGTACATTATAATTTGCATTGCTAGTTGGTATCGCTTTTAGGGTAGCACCGCCCGACATACGTAAGGTCATATTGCTCTTGAGGTACAATCGGACGACTGCATCTATCATATAAGAGCCATCGGGAACCAAAACAGTGCCGCCTGAGCCCGCCACTTGGTTGATGGCGGCTTGGATCGCTGCTGTATCATTGGCGCTGCCATTACCCTTTGCGCCTTTATCCTTCACATTGACGACTAAAGATGAAGTGGGGGAAGACGCACAAGCGGTTGATTTGCTTGCAACAGGAGGGGCTACTGTGTTCAAGCAGTAGGTATAACGCTTATTGTTGGTTTTAGGATTGGAATTATTTATTGCCGCGAGACGAATTGATTCTATTTTGCCATCCGGCAAACTCCAATGACTAAATCTACCGCGACCTGTAGAACGGATTCCAGTATGCAATGAATGGGCTGGACCCATTTCCACGCCATTCTCAAACAGCCGAAGGGTAGATTGAGTAGTGGAATTTTTGTTATCTGGCTTGCCACCAAATTTGCCGAGAATCCTATACGCATAGCCACCATCACTGGTTGCTGTAGAAGTATTCAGGATTGTTTGTGTGCAGGTACTAGTAATGCTTGCAGAAGCTTTGGCTTTGGCTGTAGCTGTAGTTGAAACTATTTTTGCGCTGGCAGTCGTTGCTACTTTGCCCGCAGGAGCTGCAATTTTGAAGCTGTCCACAATACTACCTTTGGCACACTTTAAATCATTTTTCCCGCCACCGGTCGGGCCACAAATGAACTCCCCCTTTATACTGTTTTCGGTAAAACTTAGTCTAAATGCGCCATGGTGCATAGTTCGAAAAGCTGACCATCTTGGCTTTGCACAAACCAACCACAAACAAGTGCCATCTTGCCTTAAATTTGAACCGCCAGTTCCTGCGGTAACATGGACAACGCCGTGTTGAGGAAAGCTTCGCTCATAATTAGCGCTATGCGAGTTGATGTTTAAGACGTATTTGTTATAACGACCCCCTAAAGAATCTAAGATTCCTTTCAACGAGGGATTACCCGCAAAGTGGCCGGATGAGTAAGCTGGCCTATGTACTAGAGTGACAATGAATTTTATTTTTGAATTGACTTGGGCTTTAGCCATAAGTACATCTGCTTTAGTTTTCCAGTCCATCCAAGCACCCGACCATGGTTCTGGTAAGGTAATAAACCTCACATTGCCATAATCAAACCAGTACCAGTCTTCACCTCCAGCCAGAGGGCTACCAGGAGAAACCTGAGGATTTGGTAAAACAAAGCGGCCTTTATAGTTTTTGAAATTATCCTGAATACTTTTACGCGAATCTTGATCACCCCAGACCGGCATATAAGCTGCATTTTTAGACCACGCCATTACATCGTTAAAATGCTGATCGATGGCATCTTTCCCATTAGTGCTACCTAAGGCAAGGTCTCCAAGTCCAACAACAAAATTTGGTTGGCCATTAGCAATAAGGTCTTGAACTATACCCGTATTGAAAGAATGTGTTGTATCACCGATATCGCCCTGAGCGTAAACAATAAAACCAGAACTACCTAGTGCTGGCGCTGTTCTGAAGGTACGATCGGGGCTATTGCCAATTGAATAATAATATAAAGCATTTTGCTTTAACCCAGTCAGCCTAGCTTCCCAAAACAATCTTTTTGATGAATTAGGCATAGGATTTGGAACCTTAGCTTTAATTTGTGTGTAAGCCCCTGGTGAAAGACCAAAGCCAATCGAGTTTTCCGCAGCGCTTCCCCGCCAGCTAAATGTGACGGAATTTTGTCCTGTGATGGTGTAGTGTATTTCGTCAACCGCAAATGCAGTATTAAACGTAAGAAAAGCCAGTCCTGTAAGAACGAAATAAAAAATTTTCATTGTAATAATTACCTGTGCAATTTTAAGTTAAACCAGTTTAAGTCAGCTTAAAATATTTTATAAGAGCTCATGTTATTCAAACCCTTATTAAATAAATTAAAAATTTAGCGAGAATGCAACGCATTCAAATCCCAACATTGTTCAATGTTGACTAGGCAATGCTGCCTCAGGAAACGTTTTCCCCCGTCGGGTGATCTTCGTACGCATAATTAGTAACAACCTAGCTGTGAAAAAAGCAAGTGTTGCAAATTTATAGTCTTTTACAAAACAGTGAAAACCGCTACCCCCCTCTTGCCTAAAGCGGAAAAGGGGCATAGCGGTTAATCAACTTAGGATCTATCGAATAAAATATTCAAAGAGAGTTCTCAATTTACTGTGTTGGGGGTAATTGTATTGCCGCCAACGAAATCCCGAATATTATTTTTTTGGTGACCGGTAACAGTATTGTTTATGACCGTATTTTTGGTTGCCCGGTCCCACATCTGGATACCAATACTGCTTGAGTAAACACCACTAGCACCATTATTAGTGACCGTATTGCCGGTAACAGTATTACTCAATGACCCCTCAACCAGTGATATCCCAGCTTGGAGGTTGTTTTTGACTATATTGTTGGTAATACGGTGGCCTGAACTACCCACTATGACGATACCGTCCGCTCCGCCGTTTGCGCCATTGCCTGAAATGGTATTGCCGTTTAGGGTCACGTTGGTAATCGCAGAACCCGACGCAGGTTTCGTTAATTTCATTCCCCAACCTTTGTTGCCAAGTGCTTGCGAATTCAATATTTGTACATTATTGATAGCCTCATTTGCATTGGGCTCTAACTGAACGCCCGATTGTGGCTCCACACCATTCGTGTTCTTGAAAATGGAGTTTTTGACAACAACGCCATTTGCAGCCGTAATTGTCAGGCCTTGCCTGCGATTATTGTCCGCAGTGACAGAACAGGCTGTAACATTCGATGAGTTTTTGGAAATATAGAAGCCATCACCCCACATATCAGTAGCAACAACACCTTCTATCACTACATTTTTAGAAGCCAAGACTGAAACTCCATTACCCCACTCACCAGAAGTGCCTTGGTGTTGGCTACGCTCTCCCTGCACCTTACCGCCAATCACGTTGACATTTGAAGCATTTTCAATCCTGAGTACATTATAATTTGCATTGCTAGTTGGTATCGCTTTTAGGGTAGCACCGCCCGACATACGTAAGGTCATATTGCTCTTGAGGTACAATCGGACGACTGCATCTATCATATAAGAGCCATCGGGAACCAAAACCGTGCCGCCTGAGCCCGCCACTTGGTTGATGGCGGCTTGGATCGCTGCCGTGTCATTAGCGCTGCCATTACCTTTTGCGCCTTTATCCTTCACATTGACGACTAAAGATGAGGTGGGGTCAGGCGCACAATTAGCATCTGTAGATACAGCATTTGCAACTGGTGCTACGGCGGATGTTATTGCAGTACTAGCAGTTGAAAGTGCGGAAGTATTCCCAACTTCGTCAATTGCACTTACAGTGTAAGTGTAGCTTTTTGCAGGTGTTAGACCTGAATCGGTATACCCTGGTGTGGCTGAAGTACCAATTTGAACATTGTTCCGATAAACCTTATACCCAGTGACTACTTGGTTATCAGTCGATGCCAACCATGATAAAGCTATCTTAGATGAAGAAATGGTTGTTGCCTTAAAGCTTGAAGGTACTGACGGCGCTTGTGTATCAGAAGCCGCGCCGCCGGCATATCGACAATACGTATAACTTTTTCCATTAGTTCTGGGATCGGTATTATTTGTAGCTGAAAAACGAACTGATTCTGCCGTGCCATCCGGTCTACTCCAATGACTAAACCTTCCTTGCCCAAGACTTCTGATATTCGCATGTACCGAGTGAGCAGGGCCTATTTGCAATCCATTCTCAAATAAAATTAAAGTTGAGCGGGTTTCAGAGTTTTCGTTGTCTGCAAGAGTGCCATATGGCTTAAAGATAACGTAAGCAAACCCACCATCGCTAGTTGCTGCAGATACATTCAGGGGGGCTTGTGTACAGCTATTGATACTGGTAATGCTTGCAGAAGCTGTTGCTGTAACTATATTTGCGTTTGCAGTCGCCGCAACATTAGACACTGCGGCCGCAGGTGCCGCAATTTTGAAGCTGTCTACGACACTTCCTTTTACACAGTTCACATCATTGCCTCCTCCTCCATTAGGCCCGCAGATGAACGATCCATCTATACCAGTGGCATTAAAATTTAGTTTCAACGCACCTTGGTGCATAGCACGGAACGCAGACCAGGTAGGTTTTGCACAGGTTAACCACAAGCAAGTACCATCTTGGGCAAGAGTTACGCCGCCGATTCCGGCCGTAACATGAACAACACCATGTTGTGGATAACTTCTTTCGTAGTTTCGGCTACGAGAATTGAGGTTTAACACATATTTGCTATAGCGATCTCCCAATTTATCCAGCATAACTTTAAGAGTGGCTGAACCCGGGACATGACCAGAAGAGTAAGCGGATTGATACCCTAAAGTAACAATATATTGAATCTTTGGATCAGTCTGGGCTTGTGCCATAAGTGCGTCGGCTTTAGTGCTCCAATCTGGCCAAGCACCAACCGATGGCTCTGGCAATGATATAAATCGGGCATTACCATAATCATACCAGTTCCAGTCCTTACCTCCTGCCAATGGGGAACCCGGAGAAGCCTGAGGATTAGGTAAATCAAAGCGTCCTTTAAAGTTAGCAAAACTAACATTGCCAGTACCTTCCCATTCCTGATCGCCCCAAACTGGCATATACGCAGCTTGTTTGGACCATGTCATGACATCGTTAAAATGCTGGTCGATAGCAGCTTTGCCATTTTTGAGGCTCCAGGCTAGGTTGCCTAAACCAATAACAAAAGATGGTTGCCCATTGGCAATAAGATCTTGTACGGCACCCATATTAAAATATGAAGAAGTATCGCCGATGTCACCTTGGGCATAAACGGTGAAGCCAGAACTACCTAAAGCAGGAGCAGTTCGGAAGGTACGCTCTGGGCTACCGCCTATCGAATAATAATATAAGGTATTTTCCTTTAATCCAGTGAGCTTGGCTTCCCAAAATGGCCCTTGTGAAGAGTTGGGTAAAGGCTTTGGTGCAACAGCAGTTACTTGGGTATATGCGCCGGATGAAACGCCATAACCAATAGAGTTTTCTGTGGCAGTTCCACGCCAGTCAAATGTTACGGAATTTTGGCCGGTAATTGTGTAATGAATTTCATCGGCTGCATATGCCATATTGGCGGCCATAATAGCTAAGCCTAGAGGAATGAAATGAAGTTTTTTCATGATTGTTTCTCTGAGTTAAATTAAATCGCTTAATTAAAAGCAAGATGAGTATTGTCATTAAGCCTTATATATTTATTAAATATAAGTAAAAGCTTAAGCAGCATTAAATCTAGGTTTAAGCTGCACACTCACCCCATGCAAATGGTTGTCTTATAACAGACTTATTTCCATTTGACTGAGATAACTCAATATTATCTATAACTGAGAAGTTAATAGTTTCTTGCAAAGGTGCTTCAGAGGAAGCATTGCAATTTTTTAGGTTAATTTCAAAGCCCTTACTATCTATATTCCTAATACCTGTTACATAAGTATTATTGCCAGCATTTACATCGGATTCAATAACCACAACTGGATCAACATACACCTTGCTGAACTCAATCCGAGTCCAATGATCGTCGGCAACCACACTACCTAGCTCTACTGCATTCGAATCTGCTATTGCTATAATGTTCAATAGGTTATCGTCTTTTTTTGATTCTGCGTGTAAAAGCATTGGGCTAACTAACAAAACTGTTGCTATAGCTTTTATCGCAGCAACCTTCTTCGCATTAGAAAATGTATGATGAAATATCTTGTTATAACTAAGCATTTTTATTAACTCCTGAATTATTATTTATATAATTACTTATGGTTAAAGCCAGCTTTTATTTAAGCTAACTTGCATTATCAATAAAACGTTAAGCAACCCTTAAGAATTAACTTATTGAACTTATATTGATGTTTACAGAACCAAAAGTAGCAAACAAAACAGAAGATTTTTGTGATGGAATTCACATTAACAATTTAGTATAAATAAAACAGTATTATTTTGTGATGCCACTCACATTTTTGCCAAAAATTACCAGACTTATTTAAGATTTAAGTCAATTAATTTAAAACGACTGTATTTATTTGACTGTAGAAGGACTACAAAGCAATTAATGCTTCAAATGACCAAAATATAATTGATTAATAACAAATTAACTCTAAAAAATCTTCTTCCCATCTAATAATAAATTACAAAAAATTGCTTAATAACTATCAGATGAATTGAGAATACCCACCAACTATTAAGGGTAGCTTAATTCGAGGCTATGAATTCATATTGAAAACATATAAAATAAAAAAATTACTTAAAAAACATTAATTAATATTAATTAATTAAAGTAATTTCGATTTTTTTAGACGCATGGAAAGTGCAACACGAAGTAAGTTTGCGGGCTGATATTTTATTTCAAGATACTGATTGTACCCTTCGCCAAGACTCGCCTGAACATAAGAAATGAACTCAAATCTATTGGTAACAAGTTGATTTTAAGAGCAGAATGAAATCAATTTTTTTTAACACTCCCTTAAAGAAAGGCCGCTTACAGAAGCTAATGACATGGACTCCTCGCTTTCTAATGAGCAATGCTTGCGCTTCCTGCTTTGGTACGTCACTATGCCGTTGGAAAATCGAGAAGTCCGCACCATTAAAATAGAGAACATTCAAAATGTTCTGTTAAAAATGTTCGAGTCAATTCCAAAAAAACTGATAAAACGTATGATGGTTTTTTCGTCAGCTGACTGTTTTAAACCAAGCACAAGCCTGATTGCTTACTTCTGCAAAAAACCAATGTATGTAAGAAGCCCTGACATTTTTATAGCGTACGACTTTATCGCCTTGCGAAACATCAAAGGCAGGAAGCAAACCTTCAATTTTTTCCCTTGTTGAATAATGGAACTCATGGACTTTTACGCCGGACGCTTCTTCCCTATGCCCTAATGCCACCAAACGGGTTTGCATGATTGAAACACAGGGAAAAACACCTGCCATAGACCAATCGCTGCCATTAAGATCAACCAATGCTTTGCCAAGCAGCATCGCACCGCCACATTCAGCCAGAATAGGTATTCCGGCATCGACGTACTTACGTGATGAATCCCAACTGATCGATTGCGATAATTGCTGCGCGTGTAATTCGGGATAGCCGCCTAGCAACCAAATTGCATCTACTCCATCAGGCACAGGCTCACTAGCTACGAGCGAGAAAAACACCAGCTTTGCACCGTGGCTTATTAACCAATCCAGGTTATCTGGATAGATAAAGCAACAAGTGTTATCCCTAGCTATGGCGACGGTTTTTCCTTGTAGCTGTGGTTTATCTAGTATTGCCGGAGTTTTATTCGTGATTTCTGAGAAAGCTTGCACCAATAACTCATGATCGACATGCAAGACACTTGAATAATCAGGGATCATCGTTTCATCCGGCATTTTTTAAGCCTAAATGCCGTTCTGTTAACACTTTATCGCCACTCCCCATCCAGGCTATTAAGGGTGGCAATCTGGTTTTCGGCAAGGGCTTGCCGCAACAGCTCGGCATGATATTCACTGCCAACTTTGTTGGCGATAACACCCGAAATCTCGACATTTTTTTGGTTGGCCAACTGACAAAAGCCGGTGACGACTGTGGCAATGGTACCGCTCATTCCGCCTACATCCACAGCTAAAATCACGGGACATCCTAGCGTCCTTGTCAGATCGATACTGGAACCTTCACCGTCCACACCGGAATAACCATCAAACAAGCCCATCACCCCTTCAATCAGGCCAATTTCAGCTTGTTGGGCTTGTGATTATTGCGCCGGTTGTTGGCGACACATCATACGGGTATCTAAGTTATACGAAGGTTTACCTGTAACCGCCTTATGCCACATGGGATCGAGGAAATCAGGGCCAGCCTTAAATGAGATGATGTTACGCTTGGTTTGTCGAAAATACTGCAACAATGCCAACGTTAACGTGGTTTTGCCGCAGCCTGAATGTGTACCTACTAATAATGCGGTTTTCATAAATCCCTGGTTATGTTCAAAAAACGTAACTATTCAGCGTTATCTCTCAAGGTGATTGATTGTAGTGTCATTTTGACCGCAGGGAGAAATCTTGAGCGTTGGTGCATGAATAGCGACTTAAAATTCCTCGCTACGCTCGGATTGACAAAGGACGCTGAATATCTACAAAAAAAACTGTCAATAAAACAGTAAGGATACGGCGCACCGCTTGCTTTATCAACATAAGCAGATATAATCGCCCCTGCTTTAAGGTTCCGTACGGTTTCACCACCTGAGGATTAAACGGGAAGTCGGTAAGGCTAATGATGCCAAAGCCGACGCTGCCCCCGCAACGGTATGTCAGTAAAGAATCATCTTGTGCCACTGTGTTTTTGCATGGGAAGGTGATGATTCAGGCAATCCACACGGTATTGCCACTGATAAGCCCGGAGACCTGCCTGTAAGCGTATTCGGTACAGCGGAGGGCTGTGTCACGAAGTAAGTCGATGCCTATCGGCTTGCGTCTTCGTCTGTCCTCCCCTGTGATTAAGTCACTATCATGCGCGGGCGGCGCAGGACTAAACATGAAAAAAATTCTATTCAGTTCATTATTACTTACGGGTGCTAATGCACCAGCATTACTCGCACAAACCGATCCAGCTCAAAATTCTATCGATTTATCTGAAATGGTAGTTACCGCAACACGGTCAGAAACGCCGAAAAACCAGCTATCAACGGCATCCACCGTTTACACGCGGAAAGATATCGAACGCTTTCAGGTTAAGACATTGCCTGAGCTTTTGCGTGGTACAACAGGGCTTGATATGACTCATAACGGCGGTTTAGGACAGCCTACCAGCGTGTTTATGCGCGGCACCAATGCCAATCATGTGCTGGTATTGGTCGATGGCATTAAAGTAGGCTCTGCTACCTTGGGTTCCACACCTTTTGAATTTGTCCCTATCGATCAGGTCGAGCGCGTCGAGATTATTCGTGGTCCGCAGTCAAGCTTGTATGGCTCGGAAGCTATCGGCGGTGTTATCCAAATTTTCACTCGCAAAGGTGGTGATTCCGAAAAGCCTAGTTTTAGCCTTGATGCAGGCGGCGGCTCTTATGATACTTACCGTACAGTAGGCAATGTTAACGGCAAATGGAAAGACAGTTGGTACAGCCTAGGTGCGTCATCCATTGGCACGGAAGGCATTAATGCACGTCAGCCTATTCCAGGGCCATTTGGTTTTAGCCAACCAGACCTAGATGGCTACCAGAATACCGCCATGAATGCACGAGCAGGCCATCGCTTTGACAATAATGCCGAAGTAGAAGCCACTTTTATACGCGCTGAAGGCGACACCGAATTTGATGCCAATTTTGGCGGGGATCATTCGGAATTTATCACTCAAACCGTTGGTGTATCAGGCAATATGGATATTGTCGATAACTGGCATTCCACGCTACGTTTAGGCCAAAGCCGCGATGAGTATGATACGTTTTTTGCGAACAACACCTTTGATAGCCGTTTTAATTCAACACGTTGGAATGCCAGTTGGTTGAATGAGGTGACGTTAACGGATGAACATAAACTAATCCTCGGTTCGGACTACCGCTTGGATGAGATCGAAAGCACAGTCGCGTTCACAGAAAATTCACGCTACGATGTAGGTGTATTTGGTGAATACCACGGTCAATTTTTAGGCAATCATTTTGTGAATGCCTCGGTACGCGGGGACAAAAATGAACAATTTGGTGATTACGTTACAGGAAATGTAGGCTGGCGGTCTAACTGGGATTACGGCATCAGCACGTTTGCCAATTTTGGCAACGCCTTTAAAGCACCGTCCTTTAATGATCTTTATTATCCTAACTATGGTAATCGACATTTGAAGCCTGAAGAATCCACCTCAGTTGAGGTAGGGCTTGCGGGTAATCACGATTGGGTACAATGGGAATTACGCGCTTACCATACCAATATTGACAATCTTATTACGCCAGTTCCGAACAAAAACTTTAACTACAGCGCCCAAAACGTCGGTAAATCACAAATTGACGGCTTAGAAGCTGAAATTGGTACACAATGGCAAGGCTGGAATACCAAGTTGAACATGACCATACTAAACCCTGAAATCAGGGAAACGAATAAACGACTGCCACGGCGAGCGGCTAAATCGTTGTCGTTCGACTTATCCCGTTCATTCGGGCAGTTTGATTTGGGTGCTAATGTAATGGCTCAAGACCATCGTTTTGATAATCCAGACAATAGTACTAAGGTTGCTGGTTACGTTACCGTCGATTTACGTGCGGCTTACCATATCAACAAAAACTGGATATTAAGTGCCAAACTGAATAACTTGTTGGATAAAAACTACCAAACAGTCAACACCTATAACCAACAAGGCATGAACTACTTCCTGTCTATCCATTATAATAACTGAATAAACACGTGGTTTTTAAACCCTGCCTGACTTACATTACACCCTTTATTGGAAGCACACATGAATATACAACGCTATCTACAAGCTGACTATCTACCCATCCCATTGATCGCCGTTATGATATTGACGCGCGTCCATCACTTTGGCGATGTTTTGCATTTACCGGATGCGTCCTTGGCGGTATTTTTCTTCGCCGGGTTTTACCGCAAAAAAATGTTGCTGGGCTTTTTGTTGGTATTGGCAGCATTGATTGATTATCTGGCTATCTCTAATGGCACTAACGGCTGGTGCGTTACCCCTGCTTATGTGTTTTTGATTCCTACTTATGCAGTCATGTGGTTTTCTGGGCGTTATTGTTCCAATTTAGGTGCAACGAAAGTTACAGAACTGGCTTTCTCTGCTGGTGCTATGGGCTTACTCGCCCTGGCAACGTCAATAGCTTTTATTGTTTCTAACGGCAGTTTTTACTTATTTTCAGATCGCTATACGGAAATGTCATGGTTGCAATATTTTGAGCGTGTCGCGCATTACTATCCTTTGTACATGGGTTCTACCCTGATCTACGGCATCGTCGGTTATGCACTGTTTAAGTTGATTAAAGCCGTTGCAGCAACACAAGATGGTCATAAAGCTGTTCTTAAGTAATCTCGTTTATCGTCTGCCTAACCGAGGAAATCGCCGAAACGCTTTATTTACTCAGCGAGCAGCGGCGCATTGTGGGCATTTTTGGCTTTACATTACGACTATTCTCACTGTGATGGAATTTAATGGCGCGAGTACTGTTCTTATTTGGATTAAACAATGTGTTCCAAAGTATGGCGACGAAATTACCCTTAGAAGACCAAACCCTAATCGGGAACAAATTGCTTTTTCAAACCGAACATAGCACTGACCTTCTACCTAAGGGACTGATTCATGCCGACTTGTTTAGGGATAATGTCCTATGTATTGATGGAAATGTAACGGGAATACTTGATTTATACAGCGCGTGTCACGGAGACTTGTTGTTCGATCTAGCAATAACGGCCAATGAAGTGCTGTGATGACGAGAAAATTAACCCTGAAAAAATGGTGGCATTTTTATCTGCCTATCAAACCCTAAGACCGCTAGAACCCATTGAAAAACATCTATTGACAGTGACGCTAAGAAGAGCCGCGTTACCTTTTTGGTTGTCTCGCCTGACTTATCATCATGCCCATAATGGGGAACTTACCCAACAAAAGAATCCCGATGTATTTCGTCAAATACTGTTACAGCACCAACAACATAACTTGGAGATGATCCCTTAATATCGGTTTTAGCTGAGTTCAGAATTTGTACTCACAGTTTTTAGAATTAATACCCGTTAAGTTATGGAAAGCAACTCACGAACTAGTTGTTGTGCAAGCGTGAAAATCTCTACCTATAAAATGTGACTTTAAGGAAACCCTGAACAAGTTAATACCGTTCATCGTTCGATGATCGAAAGAAGTGCTGTGGTGCAAGCTCACTACGAACGGAATCAACACGTTACCGTTCGTCCTAAGCTTGTCGAAGAACTTGCCCACAGAATCCTTAAGTCTATTTTAATAATAACGCACAAAAAAATGAAATAACTGTCATAATTGCGGCGTTTTATTTAGGTGGTGCAGTGATAAAATGCATAATCAATAAACCACAGCTTTCTCGACAGTTTGTTACCACTAAACCTGATAATTTGCCTCGATAAATTAAATTCATGACAGTTTTTTCCCACATTAAGAATTAATGGAAGAATTATTTATCGGTTGGCTTAGGGAATACGGATATTCCATCCTTTTCCTGTGGAGCATCCTCGAAGGCGAAATGGGGCTGATTATGGGCGGAATAATGACCCATACCGGCGACATGAATTATTTCATGGCGATTTTTGTGGCTGGACTTGGTGGCTTTACAGGCGACCAAATCTATTTCTACATTGGCCGTTTTAATAAAGGCCTGATCCAGCGGAAACTTCACTCCCAACGCCGCAAATTTGCGATTGCTCATTTACTGCTAAAAAAATACGGCTGGCCGATTATCTTCGCGCAACGGTATATGTATGGCCTACGTACCGTCATCCCGATGTCCATAGGCATCACCAAATATCCTGCAAAACAATTCGCCCTCATCAACTTATTGAGCGCCTGGGTTTGGGCGACTGTCACGATTACCCCTGCATATTTTTTTGGTGCCCAAATTTTAAATGTTTTGGCGGTCTCCAAAGACCATTGGTATTTCGCATTGCCTATTGCGGCTGGTTTTCTGTTCGCCATCCATACTTATTTTAAGAAGTTGGAAGAACATTTTTTGCAAAAACGGCGGGGACGAAATCAATAGTTTCAAATCATGAACACCGATATTTCGACATTTGATTCAAATGGTTATGTATTAATTGAAGAAATCCTCTCAGATCAAATCATTGCTGAAATAGAACAACATATTGAAGCTATACCTAATGGCGGTGCTGGCACAAGGAATTTGCTTTCCACACAATGGTGTAAAAAACTGGCACAAACAATTGCGAAACACCCACAAATTTCTGTTCTCCTGCCTGAATCTGCCGTTGCAGTTCAATGCACCTGGTTTATAAAAAGCCTAAACCGCAACTGGCTAGTCCCACTCCATCAAGATTATGTCATTCCTGTTAAAGAAAGGTTTTCTGATCCTGGCTGGTCAATGTGGTCTGTTAAGGAAGGCGTACATTATGCAAGACCGCCGGATGAGATACTTGCAACAATGGTAGCAGTGCGAGTTCATCTTGAAGCTAACACATTGAAAAATGGCCCGCTACAAGTTGTTCCAGGATCTCATAGGAACAGTGAAGCACAACAGGCATCAAGAATAACTTGTCTTGTCGCTAAAGGCGGCGCATTAGTTATGAAACCGCTAACTTTCCACGCTTCCTCTAAAATCACCGAAGGACAGAGACGAGTTTTACACTTTTTATATGGAAAAGTCCAATTACCACATCCAGCCGAGTGGGCGAATGTCGTGCATCTCGATACACCTTATAGCTTATTTACATCTCCAGAAACGATACGCCTTCCTGATTAACCATTATTTACCAAGATCAGCCAGTATCTTATCCCGCACCAATTGCCCTGACAGCGTTACCATAGGCATACCGCCGCCGGGATTAACACTGCCACCGACAAAATAAAGGTTGCTGAATTGCTTGCTGCGCTGCGGAATTTTGAAACCCAGGTTTTTGAATCGATCCGCCACGACACCATAAATTGAGCCTTGATTGGAGTAGTAACGCCGCTCAATATCTATCGGTGTCCAGGTTTCTTCACAGACGATATGTTTTCTTAAATCGGTCAAACCCATTCTTTCCAGCTTAATCAGAACCCGCTCACGCATTGCCGCATAATCTTCTGCTTGCAAAGGATGTTCGGGATTAAGATGGGGAATATGCGGCAATATCTTAATAATTTCACAGCCTTTAGGTGCTTGAGTCGGATCACTTTTCACGGGTGCGACCAGATAGATGGTCGGGTCTTCGGATAAGCGGTTACTGTGAAATACCGCATTAAAATGTTCGCGCGTATGATCCGAGTAAAAGAAATTATGGTGTGCAAGTTGATCGTAAATGCGATCTACACCCAGATGTAGCACCAAGCCTGAACAGGTAGGCTCAAAGCGTTGTAAGCGTCTAGCTTCTTGTTCCTGATCTTTAAATAGCTTTATATAAGCCGGAATAGCTTCCATATTGGAGACCACAATATCCGCAGGAATGATGCTGTCGTCGCTTAAACGCACCGCAGTTACGCGGCCTTCGGTATGCTGAATTTCGACAACTTCAGCATTAACACGAATCTTGACACCCAATTCCTCTGCCAATTTTTGCAGCCCCTGTGCCATGCCATACATGCCACCTTTTATGTACCAAAGGCCATAGCCAAATTGAATGTAAGGCAACAAGTTCATCAAAGCGGGCGCATCATAAGGCGATGATCCAACGTATTTAATAAAATAATTGAGTACGTCAACCAACTTAGGATCTTTGATAAACCGTCGAACGCCTTGATCCATCGTGCGGAACACATCAAAATCCAGCAAACTACGCACCGCGCCATAGTGACTGATTAATTCCCAAAAAGTATCTAAGCCTTTGTCAAAATAACCTTGCTTGGTGATTTCACAGAGTTTTTTCGAGTATGCCAGAAATTGCTCAAACTCGTTTGCTGTATTAGGGCCGAGCTTGTCCAATTCCTGTTTCATGCGGACGGGATCTGAACTTAAATCGAGTGTACTGCCATCTTCAAAGAAGTTACGCCAGTGCGGTTCAACGGTTTGGATGGTGACGTAATCTTCCATTTTTCTGCCAGCGAGGGTAAACAGCTTTTGGAAGATATGCGGCATGGTGAGGATAGACGGGCCTAAGTCAAAGGTAAAACCGTCTTTTTGCAATACATTCAGCTTGCCGCCGACTTTGTCGTTTTTTTCCAGCAAATCAACGCTAAAGCCCTCGGTAGCCAACGAGATGGCCGCAGATAATCCACCTAGGCCAGCGCCAATCACCACGACTTTTTTATCAACTATCGGTTTATTAGGGTTGGTATCCATTTAGTAATCCCGTCTTCTTAATAAAAATATCAACAAATTTTTCCAATGCTGCCGTGCATTGGATTGGGCATAGCCGCGAAATGCCTGTAATGCCTGCCAGTTTCTTACAATCCGTTGCCATAATGAACCACTGCCAAAGACAAAATCGATAAAGCCGCGCATTTGTAAGTAGCGTTTGCCAGAATAAGGAAACCAATTGGGTTCATCATTGAGTTTGCTACGACTTGTCAGCCCCGAAACGGTATAAGTGAAGTTTCGCAAGCCTTCTGCACCGTGGTATCGACCAAAACCGCTGTTCTTGACGCCACCAAAAGGTAAGCCGGCATGGCCGATATTTTTGATCACGTCATTTACCGCCCAATTCCCCACCTGTAATTGCCTGGCTACACGTTCAGCTTTATTAATATCGGCGCTCCAAACACTGGCATTCAAGCCATAATCGCTGTCGTTGGTAAGCTGGATGGCTTGTTCTTCGGTATTGAATGCCATGACGGGCAACAATGCGCCAAAGGTTTCTTCTCGCATAATTTTCATATCGTGCGTCACATCCCATAGCACGACGGGCTTCAAATACCGTCCGTGTAATTGTAAGGGGGCAGACGCTTTTGCACCTTTGGCTATGGCATCTTGATAATGCGTTTCAACAACAGCGTATTGATCCAGGGAAGTCAACGCACCTAAATCACCCTCTGCACCATGACCTACGGTGAGCTTGGCGACTACATCTTGTAGCATTTGTAAAAATTGCGGGTAACAACTGTCCTGCACATACAACCGTTCTACTGCAACGCAAACTTGCCCACTATTGCTGAACGCTCCGTATAGTGCGGCGTTACAGGCGCGGGTCAAGTTGGCATCGTCAAACACCAGCATGGCATCTTTGCCGCCCAGCTCCAGTATAACGGGTATGGGATGCTGCGCGGCTCTCGCCATGATAGCTCGCCCTGCCCTTACCCCACCTGTGACAAATACCAAATCCGGCCTGCTGTCAATCAAGTGTTCGCCTGTTTCTGCGCCACCGATAATTTGTTGCACCAGTCCTGTGGGTAAGTCAATGCGACTCAGTAGCTGCATGATTAACTCGCCAACCGGAATGCTTAATTCAGACGTTTTAAAAATGGCAGCATTGCCACTGAAAAGCGCAGTAAGCAAGGGACTTAAGGTCAACTGAAAGGGAAAATTCCAAGGTGAAATAATGGCTACCACACCATGAGGGCGACGTTCAAATTGTGCGCTGGCATTGGGGAATGCCAAAGGTGATGTACTTAAACGGCAAGGGGCAAGTATGCGTGCAGCATTCTTTTCGTAATAACGCAGCAATTCCAACACCGGATAAATTTCACCCAACAGGACTTCGGTTTTTACCTTGCCCGTCACGGTCATCATGGTCGAAACTATGTCATCAAGATCCGCAAGCACAATCGCTCTTAGCCGAGATAGCAACGCAACGCGTTTTGGTACGGCATACCCAGCCCAAATAATTGCCGCTAACCGAGCGGCTTCCATTTTATGCGCTATTTCGTCTCGGCTACTGATCGAATACGTCTTAAGAATTCGTTCGTCCAGCGGTGAAATGACTTGAATCGTCTCGTCCATTGTTAAACCGGTGTGGGACGGCAATCCACTTCGGAATAACTCACGCCGTATTTCTGGCAAATCAAGTTAGTAGAAATACGTGCCGATTCATAGATAGTCGGCAATCCACTACCAGGGTGCGTACCACCACCCACCAGATAACAATGGTCAAGTTCCTGAAATTTATTGCGCGGTCGCCAGTACAAAAGTTGGCTGAACTTATGCGAAAGGCTGAAGGTCGCGCCCATAAACACATTTTCTTCTGCCGCCCAGGTTTTGGGGGTAATAATTTTTTCACAAACAATTTGCTCGCGGATATCAGCCATGCCCAGACGTTTCCCCAACGCATCCAACACTTGCTCACGTATGTCAGCACAGGTACTGTCCCAGTCAATACCGCTTTCATTATTAGGCATTGGCACTAATACATAAAGTGCGGATTTTCCTTCCGGCGCTAGGCTTTCATCAGTAACAGAAGCATTATGTACGTAAAAGGAGAAATCTTTAGTTAAGGTTTTTTTACGGAAAATATTACCGATATTCGTGTTGTAATCATTCGCAAACACAATGGAATGATGGGGTAAGTCATAGCGTTTGTTCAAACCTAAATAAAGCATAAACGTCGAGCAGGAATAATCCTTCTTTTTGAGCTGCTCTGGGCTATGTTGCATCAATACGTCAGGTTTGACCAGATGCGTCATGGCATAGGCAAAATCGGCATTAACCACGACTTCATCGGATTCCACTACCGTTCCATCCTGCAAACGTACGCCCTTTACCACCTTGTTCTCAATGACTAATGCTTCGACCGGACTGTTGGTATGAATCGTACCACCCTGCTCCATTATCACCTTAGCCATTGCTGCGGCAATCTTATTTAACCCACCTTTGACATGATAAATACCGTACTCATGTTCCAGGTAAGCCAACATGGTAAACAAAGCGGGACACTCCCAAGGCGACATGCCTAAGTATTTGGATTGAAAGGAAAATACCAGGCGCATTTTCTCTTCCTTGAAATACTTGCCGAGATTGGAAAACACGCTGTGATTAAGCGCCAAATACGGCACAGCCTTAATCAATTCCCAGGAAAAAAAAGCTTTCAGGCTGCTGTAATCGCGCTTTATACAGGGGTATAACTTGCGAAAACGCTCCCCTTCCTGCTTGATATAGCGATCAAAACCTGCGCTGCCTTCAGGAAAAGTCCGTTGCAATTCGGCACGCATTTTGTCGCGATCAGAATAAACATCGACGGCACGATCCGAAAACAATAACCTATACATGGGATCAAGCTTGATAAACTCCAGATAATCTTCGCTGCGTTTCCCGCAAAGCAGGAACATTTCATCCAAAATATATTTCATCAACAGAAAGGTAGGTCCAGTATCGAACACAAAGCCATCCAGTCGAATCGGTCGATTGCGCCCACCGACTTCGGAATTTTTTTCATAGATGGTTACTTTAAAACCGCGCTGGCTTAACAGCATTCCTGCACACAAACCGCCAGGCCCCGCACCGACGATTACGATATGTTTTGTTTTTGGCATGTTTAGTAGGTTAATTTTTGAATTATTATGTGGGTGATTAATGCCCAACCACCAAATGTGCCTTTTGTAGACGATATAGTCAAGACAAAATACGAGTTTTAGACTCGATAAGCCATTGCTTGGCAAATTTGCAATAAGTGGCAGGTGTAAGTAACTGCTAATAAATCCACGGAAGCAATTTTTTTGTCCGTAGGCAATAATCATCATAGATTTTACCAAAATGTCCAGCCAGCCAATGTTCTTCAATGCGTATTCGTTGCACCAACACATAAGCAACGGGACAAAACAAGGCCAACAAAGCCAAGCCATCACCCATAGCCAAGCCAGCAGCGAAAAAACTGATTAGCAAACCTGTATATGCCGGATGTCGAATAAATTGATAAGGGCCGTTTTCAATTAGAATATGTCTGTCCTGCGTAGCCACTGTGGTGCTGAAAAATTGCCCCAAGCTAAATACGGCATAGCATCGCAGTGCGAGTCCACTAATAAACATTACGATAGCAATCATCTGGCGATTAACGGCTTGTATCGGCAAAGCCATCAAGTGCATTTGTTTAATCCACAGCGCTACGATCAAGGCAATAGCAACAACCAACCAGATTAACCGCTCAGAACGGTATTCTAGCGAGCTTGTCAATACGAACTGAACCCGAGTTTTGAGTGCGATAACCGTTTCAATCATAGCCCAACTGGTGCCAATAGTGAGCCAAAATAGCTGAATTGAGGTCATCGTGTTGTCTGCCTAGTAAGAGTAGTACATGATAGAATCTCAAGGTATATAGCACAACTGTATTATTTATCTAATTAACCTTGCTTATGCCCCACATCATAAACCTCAAAAATGTCTCTAAATCTTACGTAAATGGGCAAATCAGCCAGCCCGTTTTATTCGATATTTCGTTGTCCATTAGCGCAGGTGAATTTGTTGCTATTGTCGGGCCG
The DNA here is from genome assembly GCA_963804035.1 of uncultured Gammaproteobacteria bacterium. Lineage (GTDB taxonomy): Bacteria > Pseudomonadota > Gammaproteobacteria > Methylococcales > Methylomonadaceae > Methyloglobulus. Next base: position 88,985 of record CAWDOO010000001.1, read on the forward strand.
TCTGGCAATGGCAAATCGACTTTATTAAATTTATTGACAGGAATTGATCACCCCACGCAAGGACAAGTGGATATCTGCGGTAGCCCATTACACAAACTAAAGGAAGAGCAATTATCGGTATGGCGAGGCACTAACGTTGGGATTGTTTTCCAATTTTTTCAATTACTGCCGTCATTAAGCTTATTGCAAAATATCATTCTTCCGATGGACTTCTTGGCTAATAAGCCTAAGCGCCAACGGTTAGAAAGAGCAAAGTATTTGCTGGAACTGGTTGGCTTGGCCGATCAAGCTCAGCAACTACCCAGCCAAGTTTCTGGCGGACAACAACAACGTGCCGCCATAGCGCGGGCATTGGCAAATGACCCGCAATTGATAGTCGCCGACGAACCTACCGGCAATCTTGATTCTGAAACTGCCGATGCGGTCTTTGCGTTGTTTTCAGAGCTAAATCGGCAAGGTAAAACCTTGGTGATGGTTACCCATAATGAGGCACTGGCGAAATCGGCATCACGCCGCATTGCCATTCATTCTGGGCGCATCCATGATGATTTAAAGACTGCACGGACGATCTAAGCCCTTGAATAGTTTTTGGCACAAAATCCGCGCAGACCTGCTTGCCCATAAATCCCGTACCTTGCTTGCAATAAGCAGTATTGCCATAGGCATATTCGTGGTCGGCACCTTGCTGGGGATGATTGATTTACAATTGAGCAAAATGGATGCTTCGCACAGATTATCCCAGCCTTCGCACATTAATTTAATCCTTAAAACCGATGCTGATTTTACTGTCGCGGAACAAATCAAAGCGATTAGCGGTGTCGCCAATGTCGATACGCTTACGCAATTTACTGTACGATTTAAAACGCTTGATAACGAGCAATGGCAAACAGGTACGGCGATATTTCGCCCTGATTATCAGGCGCAGAAATATGACTTACTGACTTTGCTATCAGGACACTGGCCGCATGATAACGCACTGGCAGTGGAACGCTTATCTGCAAAATCCGCAGGGCTTAATTTAGGTGATGAAATCTTGTTTGAAACAGCAACCGGTCCGCAGGCGTTTGCTATCGATGGCATTATTCGCCACCCTTTTGTCAAACCGCCGCCTTTTGGCGGGCAGTTGCATTTTTTTATCTCGCCTGAAACAGCCGTTACTTTTGGCATCAAACCCCACGCTTTCCGGCAATTATTGGTTCAGGTAACGCAGCCTTATAGCGAGGGAAAAGCGCGTTTGATTGCGGGCGAAATCCGCACAAAATTAAGCGCTTTGGGATTAGGCGTTAACGCTACCTTATTACAAAACCCTGAACAACATTGGGGTAGACCGTTTTTTTCCGGCATAAATTTTATTTTAACGATTATGGCCTGGGCATCTTTAGCCTTAAGCTCGGTGTTAATCCTTAACACTATCGCGGCTTTGATTACCCAACAAACTGACCAAATTGGTATCATGAAATCAATTGGTGCGCGGCGTTCGACCATTGCAGGCATTTACCTGAGTGTCGTATTGATTTTAGCTTTGCTCGCCATCGCCATAGCAGCGCCTCTGAGTTTGTTAGGTGCTTATTTCAGCAGTCGCTGGCTACTGGACTTGTTCAATATCGAAATGAAAGGTTTTGAATATTCATCCCGTACTTTGTGGCTGATGATAGCAGGTGGCTTGCTTGCACCCTTGTTAGCTTCCTTATGGCCTATCTGGCGTGGTGCATCCATGTCGGTTCGCAAGGCAATCGCCAGTTACGGACTGGGAGCCGACTTTGCCAGCAACCGCTTCGACAGATGGCTTGAGGCTAAAGTATTCAGCACCTTACCCACACTTTATGCTGTCTCCTTAGGCAATTTATTTCGCCGTAAAGCACGTTTGCTATGGACGCAAAGTGTACTGGTTATTGCTGGCGTTTTATTCATTGTAATTATCAGCTTAATAGAATCCGTCAACCTAACGTTGGACAACGAGCTGGCACGTAGTCGATTTGCCGTTCGCCTGGGTTTTAGCGCCGATCAACCTACGACTGTAGTTAAAGAGCTGATCAGTACCGTACCACAATCCACAGGCATGGAGTTTTGGAACAGGATACCTGCCGAACTAACGCAAAATGACAAGCTACTTCACCAAACGGGCAGTTTAGGCGCACAAATCATAGCCTTGCCAGTTAATACGGCGATGTACCAACCACTTATTGTCGCCGGACGCTGGTTTGAAAACAGTGATGAAAATCAAAAAGTGCTGGTACTTAATGCTGAAACCGCGGCAATTAACGGCATTCAGGTCGGCGATACCCTTAAGGTAAATCTATTTGGGCGAGTAAGTAGCGAATGGCAAGTCATCGGATTATACCGCTGGTTTATAGGCTCTGGTTATTCGGTAGAACCAGTATATGCGCCTTTAAGCACTGTCCAAACACTTACAAAGAACAACCAAAACAGCTCATTTGCTCTGGTTTCGGCTAATGTTAACTCTCTGGTTGAAGAAAACACTTATGCCGATGCCTTAAAACAAACCTTTCAGGATCACCACATTAAACTGGACTTTTACACCACCATCGCCAAACTGGAACAACGGAACTACGCCAAAAATCAATTCCGCCCCATCACCAGCATGTTGCTCGGGCTTGCTGCATTAATTGCCGCAGTCGGTGCAATCGGGTTGTCTGGTACGTTGGCTATCGGCGTATTACAGCGTACGCGTGAAATCGGCGTACTACGGGCGATTGGCGCGAGCTCAAGGGCGGTTTTTAAGCTGTTTATGCTGGAAGGATTTTTTCATGGCATCATGGCTTGGCTAGTTAGCGTTCCAATCGCTTATTTGCTGGCTGAACCGCTTTCCAGGAAATTGGGTGAAGTCATGTTAGGCATACAGCTCGATTTTACTTTTTCCATAGTTGCCGTATGGCTTTGGCTGGGGTTGGTAAGTGCGCTGGTATTGCTGGCCTCGTATTGGCCGGCACGTCATGCAACCCAGATTGCCGTAAGCACGAGCCTTAGTTACTGAACTAGGGATTTCTGACATTGAGTAATCGGGTATATGTTTAGTCCCGACAACCGAATAATATGTCAGGATTTTATCAGCCCACCCACTCCACTTTCAACGGGATTCAACACTACACCCCGCTCCGTTACAATCGCTGAAACCAATTCAGCCGGAGTGACATCGAAAACGGGATTCCACGCGCTTACAAAAGAATTATCCTTATAACAAGCGGGTAATAGTTCACTTTGCTGGCGCTGTTCTATTTCAATTTCATCACCGCTTTTCATATCGCCATCGATTGTCGATGTCGGCGCGACCACCATCACTTTAACGCCATGCTGCTTAGCCAACACAGCCAAAGAATAAGTGCCGATTTTATTGGCGACATCGCCATTCAGCGCAATGCGGTCAGCGCCCACGATTACCCAGTCGATTGCGCCTGATTTCATTAACCATGCGGAGGCTGAATCTGCAATCAAGGTTACAGGAATTTCATCTTGCGCTAATTCCCAAACGGTTAGCCTAACGCCTTGCAACCAGGGGCGGGTTTCTCCGGCATAGATTTTGATGGGATTCCGTACATACGCGCTTCTTATCACGCCTAACGCAGTGCCGTAACCGCCGGTTGCCAATGCCCCTGTATTGCAATGGGTTAGGATGCCTTTGGCATTCGCCAAAATATCCGCGCCCAACTCTCCCATTTTGTAGTTAGCTGCAATATCATCAGCATGAATTTTTTGTGCACAAGCGAGAATGGCTGGCCGAGGATCATTTTTCTGCTCATCCAAAACGGCTTTCATCTGGTTTAAAGCCCAAAATAAATTCACCGCTGTCGGTCGGGATTGTGCAAGCAGCTCAATATCCGCCAGAACATGCTGTCGCCAGTTATCTACCGATTGGGAATAATGCTGATAAGCCGAAAGTACTACGCCATAAGCAGCCGCAATACCAATCGCAGGAGCGCCACGTACACGCATGGTAACGATGGCTTCAGTAACGCCTAATGCATCCGTATATTCATCGTACACGATCTTATCAGGCAACTGCCGCTGATCCAGAACTTTTAGGCTATGTCCTGTCCATTGCAAGGCCAAAACACCGGATTGTTTTTGATTTGTCATTTGTTTATAAGAACTAACGCTAAAAAGTTATAATTCGAGGACATTAATTTGGAAAACATCATGATCGTCGATACCGTCATCCATGCCCGCTGGATTATACCCGTTGAACAGGATTCCGTAACCTATGAAAACCATACTCTAGTCATTGATAAAGGCCGGATTATCGACTTACAGCCCACGGATATCGCCAAGTTGATGTATCAAGGTACAACGACTGAAAACCTGACCACCCATGCGCTGCTACCCGGCTTCATAAACTGCCATACCCATGCGGCAATGACGTTAATGCGTGGCATTGCCGATGACCTGCCCTTGATGGACTGGCTGCAAAACCATATCTGGCCCTTGGAAAAAAAATGGATGAGCGAAGCTTTCGTAAGGGATGGCACTGATTTGGCGATTGCTGAAATGATATTGGGTGGGACGACTTGTTTCAACGATATGTACTTTTTTCCCGATGTAACAGCCCAACAAGCCATACAACATGGCATTCGTGCCAGTGTTGGATTGATTGTTATTGATTTTCCAACCGTTTGGGCGGAAAACAGCGCATCTTATATCGCAAAAGGTCTCGATATTCACGATCAATTTCGTCACCAACCGCTTATCACAACCTCTTTTGCACCTCATGCGCCTTACACCGTCTCGGATGATCCCTTGCAAAAAATCAGGACCCTGGCGGACGAGCTTGAAATACCTATCAATATGCACGTCCATGAGACTTTACATGAAGTGGAAGATGCACTTGCTAAAACAGGGCTACGGCCACTTCAAAGATTGCATAACCTTGGTCTGGTTAACCCGTCATTCATAGCCGTTCACATGACCCAATTGACCGCTGAAGAAATCGGCTTATTTGCTGAATCCGGTGCGCATATCGTCCATTGTCCAGAATCTAACCTAAAGCTCGCCAGTGGCTTTTGCCCAATCGCCAAATGCCTTAACGCTGGCATCAATGTCGCATTAGGAACAGATGGCGCAGCCAGTAACAATGATTTGGATATGATGGGAGAAATGCGGTCTGCCGCCCTGCTTGCCAAAGCAGTCGCCCAAGATGCCAGTGCAGTTCCCGCCATGACGGCTTTGAGGATGGCGACCATCAACGGTGCTAAAGCTTTGGGTCTGGAGCAAGAAACTGGCTCACTTACTATCGGCAAATCCGCCGATGTCATTGCCATAGACTTGGATCATCTGGAGACACAGCCCTTATATTGCCCAGTTTCGCAAATCGTCTACGCTGCCAGCAGGCAGCAAGTCACGGATGTGTGGGTTGCGGGAAAACAATTGCTAAAACAACGGCAACTGACTACCGTAAATTTAGCGGCATTGAAGTCACGAATTTCAGAGTGGCAACAACGGTTATCGAGCTAATCTACTTATATCTTCAAATATTGCTACGACTAACCGCGTATCCCATATATTATTGTCAGCAGCAGATAGATTTTTTAGTCTGCGCCGATCAACTATAGCTGAGGTCACGACATGCAATTTACCCAAGATAACCTAGAAGAACTTAATATCCTCGTCCGCTATAAACTTACTACTACGCTGGAAGGTATAAAAGTCCATAAAACGGCGACACCCGAGACTATTGCAGCCACTCGACGGCTGTATGACAAAGGTTTGATAACGTTAGAAGACGGTGGATATTTAACAGCACTGGGTCATGAGGCGGCAGAACATGCTCATGCTCTTTTAGGGCTGATGAATCCATCTTGAAAGCAATCTAATAAAAAAGGCTTAGAACGAAAGTTCTAAGCCTTAAAATAAATTCATCTCAAAATTTAAGCCGCCAAAACCACCGCTTCCCGCAGCTTCTTCATGGCATTTTGCTCCAACTGCCTGATCCGTTCGGCAGACACTTGATGCCGCTCGGCAAGTTCGTGTAGCGTTGCTTTATCTTCCGCTAACCAACGGCTAGAGACAATATCTAGACTTCGTTCATCAAGCGTGTCTAAAGCTTTCGACAATAATTTTTGTTCTCGGCCTTGCCACTCGGCGTTTTCCAGCACGATAGCTGGGTCGTCGTTTTGCTCGTACAAATAACTCGCAGGTTCCAGGTGTACGTCATCAGCTTCTGAATCGACCGGTAAGTCATAGGAAGTATCCCGATTACCCAAACGCTTTTCCATCTCAAAAACCGCACTGACTTCAACATTGAGGTCATTGGCAATGACTTCTGCTTGATCGTTTGATAGCCAACCTAAATCTTGCTTAGATTTCCGTAGATTAAAGAACAGCTTACGTTGTGCTTTTGTTGTGGCAATTTTGACAATACCCCAATTTTTGATGACAAACTCATGGATTTCCGCCTTGATCCAATGCACGGCAAACGACACTAATCGCACACCCATTTCAGGATCGAAACGTTTTACCGCCTTCATCAAACCGATATTTCCTTCCTGGATAATATCTGGCATGGACAAGCCATAGCCGCTATAACCCCTGGCAACATGAACCACAAAACGCAGGTTTGCCATGACGAGTTCACGTGCCGCCGCCAAATCCCCAGTGTCCCGGAATCGGATGGCTAATTCACGCTCTTGCTCAGGTGTCAATTTAGGCATTTGCCTAACGACATTCAAATAAGCATCAAACGTACCAACCGATAAATTGACAGGCAATGTAATTGCATCACTCATAAGCAACTCCTAAAAGTTAAGATGTACCGTAATTTTAGCACTCGATTGATAAGAGTGCTAATAATTAACAAAAGTTCAAACGGGACTCTTCTCTACAGATACTATTGTCTTCAAAAGATTGCAAGGTAGGTGCAAGGGGCTTAACTACCAACTACATATATCTGCGATGACTCTTACCTTGAAAGAATAAGAATACAACCCATTGATATATTAAATTTATTTTCCTGACAATACGACAACACCCTCCCATTCAGAGGGCGGATTACCCTGAGTAGAAGCCATAAAGTCTAAATAAAATTGGCTTGGCCCATCTTGCCTATAACTTTCCAATAATTTTTGAAAAATGTTTTCCGCAGTAGACCATGAGCCTTGCTGAAATGCACTCAATCCAAGGGCAAATTGCTTGTGTAAGTCTAAATGGACTTTTTTTGCATCTGCGTCCATTCCAAATATTTCTACTAAGTCTAACGGATCGGGTCGTCCTACCAGTTTGAAGGTTCCAACAGGGCGACTGATAATATCGTTTAAACCTTTTGCAATTGCCGCTGAAGCCAATATGCGAGTTCCTAAATATTTGTTTACACCCTGAATCCGTGAAGCAATATTAACCGTATCGCCAATAGCACGATAGTGGCTACCCTCGCCTGCATCCAAACTGCCCAGCGTCATATCACCCTCGTATAGTCCGATTCGCGTAGGTAGACGGCCTTCAGTTAATGTTTCATTGAATTGGTCAACAGCCAATTCCATTTCGAGTGCAGCTAAACACGCGGAATACCTTCGCTTATAAACGCTGGGATCGATCCACACCGCCATCATGGCATCACCCGTCACATCTGCGATAAAGCCATTGTGCGAACTAACCGGCTGGCCTAACACCCGATAATATGCATTCAATAACTCCCACATCTGGTGTGGTGTGCGATTTGCAGCAACAGTCGTATAGCCTTCAATATCGGTGGCAAGACAAATGCCACTTACATCTTTTTCAAATGATAATTGAGCATCACTGGCTTCTGGCCCCCAACGCCCAGGTGTTGAGGACAAAGGAGGTAACCACTGCGGAAAAACACGCCGGACAAAAGCAAGAATACGCTTCCTTTCATTCAATAGATCACGCCGCGACCAAAGCAAGGACATCAGCCAAGATACAGGTAGTTGGATCAATAGCGGCACAGCCACAGGCAGCCATAAGCCATTACTAGAAAAGCACCACAGTGCCAAACCAGCATAAGCAAAACTAACTAACAAGCTTGCCGCTATGCCTGTAAACCCTGCAAACTTAGTAAGCAATAAACTAACGACCAAGCCAAATATCATAAGGAATAGCGTAGGAGGAAGTGGCGATTGAATTAAGCGGCCTTCCAGTAAATTAGCAAATTGTGTCGCCATAATTTCTACGCCTGCCATCTTGCCGCTGCGCGTATCCGTAAAGGGCGTTTGAAAATAGTCTGTTTTTCCGGGCGAAAACTTACGGTTAGACTTACCTACAAAAACTACTTTACCCTGTAAATCGGATACTTTTCCATCGTACACATCACTGTAAGATTCAATCCTAATGGTTTGCGGTGGTCCGTAGAAATCAAGGTACTGGCCGTCCTCATGACAAACCACCCGATAGATACGATTTTCCAAGCTGGGTTGAGCTTGCCTTTTTTGCAACATGCCATCTGCGGAAAGGCATTGCAAACGTTGCTGAGTTAACCACACAGAAAAAGGATGGCTAGGTTGGATAACGCCTTGTAAAGCACCTGTACGTTGCAGGTAATACAACCACGCCACTACCGGCAAAGTAGGGCTTTTTTCAAACATATCAAGAAAAGGCCAGACTTCTCGAATAGTAGTATTACCAGCGTCATTGGGAAGGGAAAATGGCGCGTGATCCAATGCGGATTTTGCCAGGATAGGAGTAGGTGGGATTTTGTGCATTTCGAATAAACCGGAATCGGAAGCCATCTGTGCTTCTCTACCCTCCATTTCATTCGCTAATTGTTTATTTTTTTCAGAACATTCTTCCCGTCCGGAAAACTCTTTACCTTCTCCGTTAATTTTCTGAAGGCAGTCGGTTATCAACACATTGCCTGCTGCCTGCATAGCCGAAGCAAGCGCCTGATCCTGTCCAAGATGAGAAGCCATAAACTGAAGGTCAAAAACAATGAGTTCAGCACCTTGACGCTGCAATTCCTGTATCAACCGGGCATGAAAACTGCGCCAACGAGTTAAATCCTGACCCACACCTAAACGGGTTTCCGAAAGTTCATCCATCGCCACGACCAACATTTCTGGAGGGGGTGGCCGCTTTCCTCGAAGTTGGAACAAGATATCCAAACCCAATACCGTTTCCAAACTGGTCAGGTAATAAATGCCAGTGCCTAATAGTAATGAAATGAAAGCAATGGTAGTTGCGCGTTTAATCACTCGAAAACAATAAAGTCATGGCAATTAATGGGGGGTAAAGTTAATGGAGTCTGACTATAGACTCTAACCATAGTGACACAGTATTCACTGTAGCCGGACATGGCAATATGCCCGTCCGTAGGTTTCAGCGTATTTCAAAAATGTCACTATCGTCAAAACCTGAGTGAATAGGTGACATACCTTGTCACTCAGAAAAAATTACCGGATTCAAGGTTGGGTTTACAGCTTTATCATTAACCCAACACGGCTATAACTCGCTTTAGTTGTAGGGCGATTTCGCGCAGCAAACCGCCACGCCAAACATAAAATTTTTCCATAAATACCACCCAACTTAAAACCCCACGTTTGGAAATTTCGGTGTGGAAGACAGCATGATAGGTTTCGCTTATGGCGGATTGCTGCCCGAATCCGCCTTACAGCCTTACAGTTTTAACCTAACATGCCGGAATTCCAAATATTAGGTTGCAAAAAACGTAACCCAACACGGTTAATATAAAAACATGCGTTTTAAGTTTAAGGCGGACAACTTATACACCAATGCCAAAACAACCAAGTGACCTTACGAAGAGTACCATTACATGTAACATCACAGGTGGTTATATTAGAACTTAAAACCTGATAATAACCCGCTGGAATAAAGACAATTGAGGCGATTAACAAACTTATTGAAATAAATTTATTGTTAACTATAAGCTCAACAATTTTATTCTGATTGAGATATTTATTTTCATTATCAGCCATTATATTAACTCCGTAATTGTTAATTAAATTAAAAAGAAAAAGTCAGTCGTCCGAAAATGAACCTGGCTTGAGGTAGTTCAGGATAATTCAAATCTGTACCCTGAAAATTGAAATGATTATTAAGTAAGTTCTTAACTCCGAATAACAGTTGACCATGACGTTTTGGAAAGCGATAACCAATCTGCGCATCTAAAAGATAAAATTGTGAAGAATCTGTTTTCGGTGGGTTACCAATTGGACTTAGAAAATTCCCATCCTGACTTACATATTCTAAATTTAATTTGGACATGAAACCTGAGGAATGGTAAAAATTTCCAAATAACTGTGTTCGATGAGTTTCCAGTTGAGTAAAAAAGTTAGTATTAATAATATCTATAGCTTCGCTATTTCTAATTAGTTTTTCGTAGTTATAAGCAACTCCTATTGAGAATTGATCATTGGGAGTCCAGTTGATATAGCTTCTGGCATTATTCTCATTCCACTTAGTACTATCTATATTTCCAAGAGTATTAACAAATGGAATGTTAATGTGGCGTTTTGAAATTTCGGCACCTACAAAAAGGTTAGATGTAAATTTATGATCTAAACCTATGCCAATTCTGTCCATAATTGAACCTTCCATATCATCATAAAATTGGTTAAATCCTGCTAATTGGGTTGGTTCTAAGGTTTGCTTTTGAGTAATTCCACGATTTAATGATCTTAAAGCCGAGAATCTAAATGTTGTTAAATTAGTTGGGGTCCAAATTAATCCAAACTTAGGATTGGTAGGATTTAAATCAAGCTGTGTTTGATTTAAAGCAATAGATAAATCTCTTTGATAAAAATCTTGAGTCAACCCCGCTGTTATTTGTAATTTTGGAGTTACTTTAGCACTTAAATAGGCATAAAAGGATTTATGGTTTGATTTGCTGTTTAAGTTAAGGGGTTGATCTCCTAACGGAGGTGGAAATTTAAGTACGTCTTCAATTTTATCTTCCTGATTAATTAAATAATTCATACCTAATGTTAAGTCATAATCTTGATCTCTATACATGTGCTGAAGTTCATATTGAGTACCATAAGTTTTATGTGAAAAATTTGCTATAAATCCCTGTGTATCATCCACACCAGTATAATTTTGTTCTGCATGTACAAGTGACATAAGTAAATCTGATTTTTCGGAAAATTTATAATGCAATCCCCCACGTAAAAAATTGTTATTTTTTTTCGCATGATTAAGTAAGGAAAAAGTTTTGAAAAAACGCTGATTTATATCACCAAAATCTTGTTCTGATCGCTTCAATTCTATTTGAATATTCGCATCTTTAGTTATTTCTGCTTGTGAAAAGAAATTAAATACATCTTTTTGTTGTTTGTTATTTTGTCGGTAACCATCAGTTTGATAATGGAATTGACCAATGCTATATGAAAGTTTATTCCAAATACCTGAATGAACGGCCTCATCACTAATGGTGTTATTGCTTCCGTAAAAACCAGTGGCTTGTAATGCAAATCGGTTACGTGTGAATAACGGATTGTATTCGTTAAAGGATGTTATTGAAGACCCCAAGCCATCTAAAATTAAAATGTTAGATTCACTACTTTGAGGCTGAACGGGTGTAATGTTAAGGGGTTGAAGTAATTGAGCTTTTAAAAGTTCGCTTAAACGTGATATCTCATGTCTTGGTAAAACTGCGTAATTATCTGCCAATAACCGGTGCGCGGAGTAATTACTAGGATCTTGATTTACGGATTTCCAACCTTCTAATAACCCACGATGTTGAAAGCCTAAATCATTATATATTCGTCCTAAACTAGCATTGCGAGCTGCCTCATCGCTTTCTAGCATTAACTTTGACCGATAGATTCCCCGATTGCCATTTAACTCAATCGCATTCTGCATATCATGCAAAGCTTCCACCGGGCGGTTGGTGGTCTGCTTATTAATGGCATCGTAAAAAAATGGTGTCGGATCTTTGGGGTCGCGTTCTTTCGCCAGGCTGAACTGGTCTTCAGCCAACGAACTGCGCCGTTCTTCATAATAGGCCTTGCCCAAATAGCTGCGGACGATGGAATTATTTGGGTCGAGGATAGCGGCAGTTTCCAAATCCTGACGGCCTTCTTCCAGGTCGCCATTCCGTATTTTTGCCAACCCCAAGCCCAATCGTGCCAAGGGCGAGGTGGAATCGAACTGGATGGCTTTGGTGAAGGTTTCTAAGGCTTCGTCAGTTTCCATGCGTAACAGATAGGAAAAGCCCAGTACGGTTTGGGTACGTTCCAAACCAGCATCCAACGCGGTCGCTTTTTCAGCGGCGGCGCGACTTTCCGAGGTTAAACCCTGTGACAGTTCAAGTTCGGCCTTACGCGCCCACACCATGGCATCGTGTGGGGCTAGTTTGGCGGCTTGGTCGGCGGCAATTTGAGCCTTTTCTAGGTTAAAGCGGCCTTGTTCGGCATAAGAAAGTGCGGAATAAGCACTGGCGGATTTTGGATTGGCTGCAGTTGCTTTGGTTGCCAAAGAATAAGCCTCGTCTTTACGGTTTTGGGTTAGTGCCATTACAGATTGCAACGCCAAAGCCTCGGCATCATTGGGGTTGTTTGCCAGCAAAGCCTGAATATCTTGTAGGGCAAGTTTATCCTGACCAGCAGTAAGGCGCATTGCACCCCGAACTTTGTGATAATAAGGCGTTTGCTGTCCAACCGAAAAGGCATCCAACTGGGTTAAAGCGATATCGACGTGGCCTTGCCGGAAATCTTGGATGGCTTTTCTGATACTGCTGTCGATAACTGTCGTTTTATCGGGATAAGGCAATACCGGCGGGTAATACAGCGCCCAATTGACCGCATCCTGCGGTTTGATGTCGATTGTGGTTTTTGGAGCCTGGCCTAGCTGGGCTTGTGCGGCTTGCCCTGGGCTAAGGTGGACACTACCTTTATCGTTGAAAAATTTTACCCCGCCTTCGTAAACCCAAAGCGATGCGTTGGTGTCATCAACGCTCATGGCAAATTCGGTGCCTTCAGGGCCGGCGTTGGCAATCGGGGTACTAATTTTGAGTGGTTTTGGCGTGCGGCTTATTATATGCACAAAGCCTTTTATCAAAGTTAAGAAGGTGGGTTTATCGGGAGCAATGAAATCCAATTTGGCTATTGATCCAGCACCTAGACTAATAAACAGTCCATTTGAAAGCCTTAATGAAGCCCGGCTGTATGGTTCTAACATTACCCCACTGCCTTCACAAATTAATTGGTTGATCTGCGCTGGCCGCCAGTGTCCTTTTCTATCTGAGTCGTATAAGAGTTTGCCTTGTAAGGAAACGAGCTTTGCGCCGTATTTATTGTTGCACGTTTCATCGACTATAACAGTCTCTGCCCAGCACAACGGGGCAAATAAAATGAGTATTAGAATAATAAGATACTGCATATTCTTTCCATGTTAGTTGGAAATTTCTGTCTTCTTAGCGTAATCATATACTTATAACTTTTTGCTAACAAGGTAATAGTTAACTGAATTTATTGAGTTCTTGCTATATTGCGTTTTCACTCGAAAAAGCAAAGGTTCTCTGATTATTCCTTCGAGAGCATCAGGGGAACGGGGAGGTGGGACTGGCTATGATCGACTTACTAAAATGCACGTATGATACATACTCACGCAAGTATCATTGTGATTCAACCTCTAACGTAGTTATTCAGGCCGAAATTGTTTGATTTGAATATGCAGGACTAGCCAAGAGCCAAACACTGCCAGTAATGTAGATGCCGCCAGCAAAATAAGTGTTTCTAAGTAACTGAAAAACATCAAATGAAATGCGCCGCTATATAAACCGGAAAGGTTTTCAACCGATTGCCTTAAAATCAGCATAATCAAGGTCGCAATAAACCATCCGGCAACTCCAGAGAGAAAACCAATCCAAAATCCAGTGTACAAAAAAGGCCGTTGGATAAAACTATTGGTTGCGCCGACTAGTTTAGCAATGATAATTTCCTGTCGTCGGTTATGTATTTCCAGACGGATGGTATTGCCCGCGATAAAAAACACCGCTAAGCCCAATAAGATAGCAAGCAGGATTGCGCCTAAGCGGGCAGTAGAAACAATCGACTGCAATCGCTCAACCCAAGCCATATCCATCTGGGCAAAATCGACTTCGGTTGATTTTTTAAAATTCTCGAATAACTTGGTCAAGGCTTGCTTATCTACCAGCGAATCTTTAGGCAAGACTTCTATCACGATAGGTAAGGGATTTTTTTCCAGCACATCAATGGCATCGCCAAAGCCGCTAAAACCCTTGAATTCCGCCATCGCCTGTTTCTTGGTGATGACTTTTACGTCTTGGACATCCGGGTTTTTGCGGATGTCATCGGCGTATTTGTTAGCGTGGGCTTCTGAGATTTCTTCCCGCAAAAACAAGGAAATTTTGTTGCTGGCTTCCAGTCCGGCTGTCAGCTGCTGTAAATTGACCACAACCAGGTAAAAGCCACTCGCCAATGCGATAGCAAGCGCCAACACCCCTATCGTCATCGTCGAAGTGAATGGTGTGGAAAACAAACGTCCAAGGCTAGAAAACAGTGATTGTGCATGTTGGTCACGATAGGCTTTAAAACGGTCGCCAAAGTTGCCACCCGCTTTTTGAGTTTGGCGTACATCGGGCTTCACGACCTTGGGCTTATGCGGATATTTATCAATCTGCTTCATCGCTTAACTCGTCACCAATTGACCGTGATCCAACCTCAAGACGCGGTGATTCATTTTTTGGATCAGGGAAATATCGTGGGACGCAATTAGAATAGTCACGCCAACATTTTGAAATTGCTCAAATAATGCCATGATTTCCGCAGACAATTCAGGGTCGAGGTTGCCAGTAGGTTCATCGGCAATAATCATCGGGGGCTTATTAACCACTGCCCTGGCAATACCGACGCGCTGCTGTTCACCACCTGACAATCCCAGCGGAAATTTCTTTTCTTTCCCCAATAAGCCAACCTTATCCAATGCAGCGCGTACCCTGCGCGAAACTTCATGATGTCCATAACCTGCTATCACCAAAGGCAAAGCGACATTATCAAATACTGTCCTGTCCTGTAGCAGCTTATAATCTTGGTAAATAAAGCCCATTTTCCTGCGGATATAAGGAACGTGGCGTTCGTTGACCGCACTCAATTTTTGTCCATCCAACATAATATCGCCGCGCGTTGCGCGTTCCATTACCGCAATTAATTTCAACACGGTGCTTTTGCCTGCGCCGGAATGCCCGGTAAGGAATGCGATTTCGCCTTGCCGTAAGTGAAAGTTGACATTCTTTAGGACATCGCCCGTCTCGGCATAACGTTTGTAGACGTTTTCAAACTTGAGCATGGCAGGGCTTAGTCTTTAACGAACAAGGCATCGACAAAGGTTTCAGCATTAAAATCTTGTAAATCATCAATGCCTTCACCCACTCCGATGAAGCGGATGGGAATACCTGTCTGCTTAGCTAGCGCAAAAATAACGCCACCTTTTGCAGTGCCATCCAGTTTGGTCAGGACAAGTCCTGTCAAGCCAATCGCCTCATTAAACAGTTTTGCTTGCGACAGGGCATTTTGTCCTGTACCTGAATCCAATACCAATATCACTTCATGGGGCGCAGTTTCGTCCAATTTGGACATGATGCGCTTGACTTTTTTCAGCTCTTCCATCAAGTTAGCTTTTGTATGCAAACGCCCAGCTGTATCTGCGATCAGGACATCGACACCTTTTGACTGCGCGGACTGAATACCGTCATAGATAACCGATGCTGAATCTGCCCCAGTATGTTGCGCAACAACCTGGATGTCATTACGCTGCCCCCAGACTTGCAACTGTTCAACGGCCGCCGCCCTAAAAGTATCGCCGGCCGCTAACATAACGCTATGACCTTGTGCGCTCAAGCGTTTAGCGAGCTTGCCAATAGTTGTCGTCTTACCGACACCATTTACCCCGACCACCAATATCACAAAAGGGGTATCTTTTTCTGGAATCCTCAGTGGCTTGCTGCAAGGTGCAAGAATACTAAGCAATTCTTGCTTCAGGGCCAGCGTTAATGCATTACTATCGCTTAATTGCTGACGTTCAAGTCGCTGGGTAAGTCGATTGATGACTTTCGTTGTGACATCAATACCGACATCAGCCATGAGTAAGCTGGCTTCAATTTCTTCCAGTAGGTCTTCATTAATGTCTTTCAGGCCTAACGGCAAATTTGCCAGAATACTGCCCAGCCCTGTCCGGGTTCGTGATAGCTGAGTTTTAAGTCGCTGATAAACGGATTCTGGCGCAGGTTCTATGTAAGGTACTTCTAGCTCTACTAGTGAGGCTTTTGGTTCAAGCCCCTTTGCCTCTAGTTTTGGCTCGACAATTCCAGGTTCAAGATGAGCTTTTTTAGTGAATGGTAGAATTTCAACAAAACCATACCGACTATAAAAACTAATGGCAATCAGAGGCAACATTAACAATGCAGCAAAGCCCGTATGGGCAACAATAACCCATGATGGCATGGCAAATTTATAGCCGACAACCCCTAAGCCCACTTGTACAAACAGCAGAAAACTTAGCCATAACCCAGCTTTACGTACTGATTTGGACTGTTTTGCGGCAGCAGCAATCAGCATCATCGCATTTAGCAGAATAAAACAGACCAGAGCGCCCACTCGGTGCAACCAATTCACCGCAACCTGGGTTGCGTAAGACATCTCACCCGTTTTTGCCATCAAGCCATTCAAGATGCCCTGATAATCGGCCTCCGGCCACCATTGCCCATTACATTGAGGAAAACCAGAACAGGCCACCGTAGCATGGTTGACACTTACCCAGCTGCCCAAGGCGATTTGCAAGAAGAGTAACACTATCGCAAATCGAGCAAACCATACAGGTCCTGTACGTTCGACAGAACGCGAAATATCCCGGTCAGTCCGCAAATACAGCCAGAAAAATGACCATAAAACAACCATCCCCAACAGCAAATGCCCAGCCAATAGGATAGTTTGGTCGGGGGCTTTTAATACCCCTATCCCTAAGGCCACTTGCAAGCCTATCAAACTTGCCACACAAAAAGACCCTAACACCGCTGCGGCACGGCAATGGACTTGCCAGCATGACATCAACAATAACACCAAGGCAACTGTAGCCAGTACGTATGCCGCCTTAAAATGAATCTCTTGCGGTTGAATAAGGCCAAACAGGGGTTCAACTCCCATTACCTTGGCTAAAGTTCCAGCAACAATGACTATCAGCGTTAAAATAACGCCAAACAGAGTTATTTTTCTATACATAAACTTCCATCAACCAATTTGTGAAATTCGCAATAAGTGCATGAGATCACTTTTTACTTTATAGGGATCAAAACCCGGTTCGTACTGCATCATCAAATTACCCATTGGATCCATCAACAACAACAGCCCATCCGGTATACTGCCATTCCTGATTTCGGCAATTTTTTTCTGCAATATTGCACTGGGCTTAACTTTTAACAGCACTTTATCATCATGCAACCATTGATTTATAACTTCTGGCTTCACATCTTTTAAAAAAACAACTGCCCGCCGTGTGCGGGTTAAGTCTTTATTCATCATTAACCGCAGTTGTTTGGTCTTATGGATAGCCTCAAGGCATATTTTATTGCAGTCGTCTTGAGGAACAACATTCAACGTCACCCAATGTCCTTCAAGCTCGGCAATATTATCGATGGAAAAGCTATCTGTTCCCATCAAATCGCTTCGTTCTGTTGTCACAACTGGGGTAATAAGTTGCCCATTATTGATTTTGCCTTCGATAAAAGGTGCTTTTCCACCCAACATCCAAGCTATCGCAACAGGAATAATGGCCATCCCGAATATCAGCAGGATAAATATTCGATTCTTTTTTTGTTGATTAATCATATGGTTTCTTAAAACCATACTTAACAAAAAGTATGGTGAGCGTTATCGCCAATAGAAACCATTGTACCGCATACCCGATGTGTTTTTCAGGTGTCATGGTTTGCGGCACTTGCCACTCTCGCTTAAATCCGTTCGCCGCTTGTTTATCCAGCTCAATCTGGAAGTTGAACAATGGGCAATTGAGTTGTTTGGCTAACACATCACTATTAATGACTTGCACCAAAGCAGGCCATGTATTGGCAGGAATGTCAGCCCCTGGGAGTTTTAGGCCAACCATAGGAAAACTGTTAACTCGACCTGTGATCGTTATTTCATTGGCATAGACACTAATATCAGGTAAATCAGCTCGACTTTTACCTAGAGGTATCCAGCCCCTGTTGACCAGAACAGCCTTGCTTTGATTTTTTAACAGAAATGGGGTCAACACAAAATAACCTGCCCTGCCTTTGTTTACCTGATTATCAAGCAGATACTGATGGTTACTATCATAATGTCCAACGGCTTGGATGGATTTATACAAAAGCGTTTCTGTTTTGTCGGGCATGGTTGCCGATAATGACAAGACTTCTGTTGCTTGGCGTTGCGCTTGTAACTGGATTAACACCCGCTTTTCTTCTGCGCGGTTTAGTTGCCAAATACCCAAGGCAAGCAAGATTGGCAGTAGACACAGATAAGCTATTAGTGGAGTACGTTGGCATTTCATTTTTAATTAATTATCGCTTATATGCCTTTTAATTTTAAACTATTGGAAATTTGGTTTGAATAGCCGAGAATAGCTGTTAATGTTTCTTGCACACACCTTATCGTTATGATTAAAACTATCCTAATTATCGCGTTTCTATTAATTATTTCCAGCTTGGGTACGGCGTTGTACCATCTCGTCAAACATAAAGAAGATACCTCGTCGAAAAAAACTGCCAAGGCGTTAACTTTTCGGATTAGTTTATCCATGCTGTTGTTTCTTTTTGTTTTTATCTTGATAGCGACGGGAATCGTTAAACCACACGGCATTGGCAGCAGAATACACCCTCAAAGCCTAACAAACACGGAAAGCAATAAATAGCAGTAAAGTCACCTATAATTTCCGGACATAAAAAAAGCGCTGCGATCCGGCAGCGCTTTTTTCGTTTTATAGCGTTGAATATTTACATGATGTAAACAAAGATAAACAAGCCCAACCATACTACGTCAACAAAGTGCCAATACCAAGCCGCCGCTTCAAATGCAAAATGATTTTCGGGTTGGAAATGACCCTTCCAGCTTCGGAATAACACCACGCTCAATATAATCGCACCCACGCAGACGTGAAAGCCGTGGAATCCAGTTAGCATGAAAAAAGTAGAGCCATAAATACCTGAACCCAAGGTCAAACCCATTTCTGTATAGGCTTCATGGTATTCCGTTGCCTGGCAAAGGACGAATAAAAATCCTAAGGTAACAGTCGCAATCAAGCCTTTGATAAGTTGGTCACGATTTTTTGCCAACAAGCCATGATGCGCCCAAGTACAGGTAACGCCACTGGATAATAACAATAAAGTATTTAGCAAAGGCAAACCAAAAGCTCCCATTGGTTCAAATTCACCATTAGTTTTACCGTCGACAATCTTCCCGCCCAAATGCGCAGGACCATTAGTCGGCCAAACTGCTTCAAACGAGGGCCAAAGCAACTCTTTCGTAGCAGCACGTGCACCTTCGCCTCCAAGCCAGGGAACGGATAAATTTCGTGTATACCAAAGCGTGCCGAAAAAAACGGCAAAAAACATGACTTCCGAAAAAATGAACCACATCATCCCCATTCGGAATGATATGCCAACTTGAGTATTGTAAGTGCCTGATTCACTCTCACTTGCTTGCAGGGTAAACCATCCTGCAACCATGATGATAAAAATTACAAACCCAAACAACATCATTGGTGACCCAATGGATGAATGATTCAAATGATTTGCAAATCCCGCCAACATGATAACCAAACCGGCTGTTGCAAGCACCGGCCAAGTTGCTTTGTGCGGAATGTAGTAGGCTTCACTTGTAGACATAAACTTTCCCTCTATTTTTTACGCGATGTTTCAGTGATATCAAAAAATGTATACGCAAGGGTAATCGTTTTATATTCCGCTGGTAAATCTGGTATCACCACAAACCTTACCGGCATCATCTTACCTTCCCGTGCTTTGAAGGTTTGTTCTGTAAAACAAAAACACTCTGTTTTATTAAAATATTCGGCAGCTAGTCCTGGCGAAATACTGGGTATAGCTTGTGCCACCATCACCTTATTAGTTCTATTTTCTGCATAAAAATTTACTGTGTAATATTCGCCGGGATGCACTTTTAGTTTTTTCGTTTCTGAACGAAAGACCATAGGCGTAGACTCATTCAAGGAAGTCATAAATTCCACGGTAATTTCCCTGCTTTTGTCGACTTGATAGATCGCTTCTTTTACCGGTATCGATCGTACTTTACCGTTAAGTCCCGTTACATCGCACAACACGTCATAAAGCGGCACTAGGGCGAAGCCAAATCCAAACATACCCACAACAACCAACACCAAGGTACGAACTAATTTGGCGTTTTTATTATTAATGTCCTCGTTCACTGTGAAACAGCTTTTATGACCGCAAAGACATAAAAACATACAACAACCACGAACAATACTAATGCGGTCAACAGGTTTTTTGTTTTTATATTCATTCTTTCACCTGACACGCAGCCTTTATCTCTATAAGCAACTTATCTCAGGATATTTCAGTACCGCCAAAGAAAACCTTATACATGTTCAGTAGGTATAACGGTCGGCGGTGTCGTAAAAGTATGGTAAGGAACAGGCGATGGCAATGTCCACTCTAAACCGTGCTTGTGTGCATCTTCCCATACTTCATCCGTTACTTTTTCACCCGTTCCACCTCGGATAGTGTCAATAACGATATACAAAAAAAGTAACTGACTGGCACCAAACATAAAGCCGCCAATACTTGAAATCATGTTCCAATCAGCGAATTGCACAGCATAATCAGGAATCCTTCTTGGCATACCTGCCAAACCCAAAAAATGCTGAGGAAAAAAAAGGATATTTACCGAAATTGCCGACAACCAGAAATGCAATTGGCCAATTTTTTCGTTGTACATGTGACCAGTCCATTTTGGTAGCCAGTAGTAACCAGCAGCCATTAGCATAAAGACAGAAGCGGGAACCAGCGTATAATGAAAGTGAGCAACAATAAAATAAGTATCATGATACTGGAAATCAGAAGGCGCAATCGCCATCATCAGGCCCGTGAATCCGCCTATTGTGAACAAGGCAACAAAGGCAATCGAAAATAACATAGGGGTCTCAAAGGTCATGGAACCCTTCCACATGGTAGCCGTCCAGTTAAAAACTTTTACGGCAGTAGGGATTGCAATCAGCATAGTCGCGTACATAAAATACAGTTCGCCTGCGATTGGCATACCTACTGTGAACATGTGATGAGCCCACACGATGAACGACAAAAATGCAATAAATCCCGTAGCGTATACCATGGAGCTGTAACCGAACAATGGTTTTCTGGCAAACACAGGGATGATCGTTGATGCCACGCCAAACGTGGGCAATATCATAATGTAAACTTCAGGATGCCCGAAGAACCAAAAAATATGTTGATAAAGTACCGGATCACCGCCGCCAGCCGCATCAAAGAAACTGGTTTCAAAAAATCTGTCTGTCAACAGCATTGTGACTGCACCGGCAAAGACAGGCATAACAGCAATCAACAAAAAAGCAGTAATCAACCAAGTCCAGACAAATAACGGCATATCCATCAGTGTCATGCCTGGGGCACGCATATTGAAAATTGTTGCTATGATGTTAATGGCACCCATAATCGACGAAATGCCCAGCAAATGCACCGAGAAAACCGCAAAAGGTAAGGCTTTCCCAGTTTGTAAAACCAACGGTGGATATAAAGTCCAACCACTAGCTGGCGCACCACCTTCCATAAATAGGGTGCTGGCAAGCAATAGGATACCGGCAACCAACATCCAGAAACTCATATTATTCATTCGCGGCAATGCCATATCAGGAGCACCAATCATCATTGGTATCATCCAGTTAGCTAAGCCGACAAAACCGGGCATAACCGCCCCGAACACCATCACTAGAGCATGCATAGTGGTCATGGAGTTAAAAAACTGAGGCTCAACAAATTGTAAGCCCGGCTCAAATAATTCTGCACGAATCACCATCGCCATAGTGCCGCCCACAAAAAACATTGCCAAAGCAAACAGCAAGTAAAGCGTTCCAATATCCTTATGATTAGTGGTAACAATCCATCTTAGGATACCTTTGGCTGGACCATGGTCATGGTGGTCGTGGTGTTCGTCATGTTCAGCTACAACCGCAGACATATCAATTCCTCATTAATTCTAAATTAATCGCCGTTAGTGTCGGCGATTCGTACCAAAGCAGAAAACAAAAGCTTTTGCAATTCGATTGAGTTTACTACTCTTTGGCTGATTGCAATAAAGTCTCAATCGCCGATGGCTGTTTAAAGTCACCAGTAGCATTACCTAATTTGTTGCGTGTAAAAGCAAGAACAGCGGCAAAATCAATAGCCTTGAGGGTTTTTCCAAAAGCTGGCATCGCACCCTTACCTTTAAGCATGATTTCAACCTGGGCATCAATGACGCCTTTCACGATGGCACTTCCCTTCAAGGCAGGAAACATGGGAGGCATACCGACACCGTCTTTTTGATGACAAGATTGGCAATTTTTCTCATAGACGGACTCACCCTGAGCCACCAAGACATCCAAACTCACTTCACCTGCGCCAGTTGCTTTTTTATCAGAACCCTTTTGAGCTTCACTTTTACCCTGTAATAACGCCTCTACTTCATTCGCTTTTATTACACCGCCGTCAGAATTACCTAACGCATTTCGGGTATAGGTAATGACTTGTGCCAACTCAGCAGTCGTTAGCTTATTGGCAAAAGCAGGCATACTGCCTTTACCCTTCAAAACCAAATTAGCTTGAGCCTTAATATCGCCCTTGACAACTGAACTCCCTGTCAAAGCTGGGAATACCGGCGGCATCCCACCGCCGTCTTTTTGATGGCATGATGAACAATTAGTTTCGTAGATTGTTTTACCAGCCGCTATCAAATCATCCGGCGAATCGCCCGCTGTTGAAACTAATTTGTGAATGGATTTCTCTTTGTCCTCTGGCTCGACTACATTACTCAATGATTTAGAATGGCTATCATTCAAACTCTTTTGATTAGATTCACCTTCATTAAGCGCTTGTTTCTGACCTTCGCCTTTTTCTTTAGCTATTGCCATTTTGGAGGGCAATTTGCTATTTTTATCAACCTTTGCCGGTTTGGCGCAATCGTCCTCATCACCTGAATCAGGCAACTTAGCCTTGATTTCTTTAGGTTGAATCTCGTCACCCTTGGAATTTCCAAGAGCATTTCGAGTATAAGTAATTACGGATGCCAACTCTGAAGCTGAGAGTTGCTTACCAAATGCAGGCATGGCGTTTTTACCATTAAGAATCAATTCAGCCTGAGCATTTATATCACCATTAACGACAGCACTATTCTTCAAAGCTGGAAATGCGCCAGGGATACCGACTCCATCGGGCATGTGGCAAGTGGCACAATTGTTTGCGTAAATCTCCGCACCCTTGGCCATCAAATCTGCATGCGGCATATCAACTGCGCTTTTTCCTTTACAAATTTCAAGCCGTTTCTTATCTGCCCAGGCATCATAGTCATCCTGCTCCATCACTATCACGACCACTGGCATAAAAGCATGATCCTTTCCACACAGCTCAGTACACTGTCCCCGATAGATTCCAGGTTGATCAACCGAAGCCCATGCCTCGTTAATAAAGCCTGGTATAGCGTCTTTTTTCCAGCCCAAATCCGGAACCCACCAAGAATGCAGAACATCAGATGCTGTGAACACGAAGCGAATCTTCGCATTAACAGGAATAACTAAAGGTTCGTCAACACTCAACAAATAATGGGGTACAGACCGAGTATCAATATTGGAGCCTAACTGTCTTGCACGGTTACTTGCATCGTCCAGATTACTAAAAAAATGAATACCATTATCCAAGTAATCATATTCCCATTTCCATTGCCAACCCGTGACCTTGATAGTCATATCGGAATCTTGCACATCGTCCATCTCCATCAAGGTTTTTGTTGCTGGGATGGCCATAGCGAGCAAAATCAAGGCAGGTATAATAGTCCAGATAATCTCAACTGTAGTGTTTTCATGAAACTGCTCGGCTACATGACCCTTAGATTTTCGATGATGGTATATGGAGTAAAACATAGTGCCAAAAACACCGATTCCAACAAACACACAGATCCACAATATCAGCATGTGCAGATCATACACATCGTTACTGAGCTGCGTATGCCCCCGCATCAAATTGAGCGTATAAGTGCCCGGCGTTGATTCAACAGGGAAACCTTTTGGAAGACAAACGCTACCCTCCATCAACTTCGATGGACACTCCTCGACCGCTTGCACAGTCCCCAAACCTGACATCAATAAGATCAGACCTGCGAATAGTTGCTTTGTTTTCTTCACTAAGAAAACTCCTCTCTATGAATTATAAATTCTTATATAGACCGCATAGTTCCGCATAGTTTCGTAAACTTAATATCTACGCAA
Organism: uncultured Gammaproteobacteria bacterium; assembly: GCA_963804035.1. Taxonomy (GTDB): domain Bacteria; phylum Pseudomonadota; class Gammaproteobacteria; order Methylococcales; family Methylomonadaceae; genus Methyloglobulus. The sequence goes on from CAWDOO010000001.1 coordinate 113,408, forward strand.
ACCACGCTTAGGCAAACTATTATTCAATTGTAATTGGCTAAGTTTACCTTATGAAGCCTTTTCACGCCAGAAGTCGGATGCATTTAGTTGGGCTGAGACCACCGAAAACACTGTATTTATCAACTCGTTTATGAGAATAAATTATCAACAAACTAGCAACAATCGACCAATTGTCATTCAAAGGTTTACTTTCCTATTAAAATTATAGTTTATATCTCAAAATCGCCTAATCGCTCAACGAAAAACACTCTGCAAAAGCATCAAAATCAGCTGTTACCAAGTAAGGCAATATGCCTAGCATCGGCACAGCCAGTGTTGATTGTATCTTAGCAATGATCTCCTCGGAACAGAACACATCGGCTTCGTTACAAACCGCTATCCAACCAGCACATTCAACGCCGCGATTCTGCATTGCCTGATATGTCAGTTTTGCATGATTAATACAGCCTAGCTTAATTGCTACGACCAAAAGCACTGGCAAAACTAATGCGCTTGCAAGGTCGCTGTTGTCCTGATAGTTGTTGATCGGTGAATACCAACCGCCAGCACCTTCGACCAAAACGATTTGGGCTAAGTCTTTTATGGCCTTAAAACCATTAATAATAACATCAAGATCGACTGGGGTATCTTTACCAGCAATATGGGGAGAAACCGGAAGCGCAAAGGCGTAAGGATTAATTAGATTGTAGCCCAGTTTTATCGAAGCATATTCCTGCAAAAGTAATGCATCGGCATTGACCAGCATTCCATCAAGTAAGCTGCAACCAGAAGCCACGGGCTTCATCCCAACGACAGATTTGCCCTTGCCTTGAAAATACCGCATCAAGGCAACGGTCGCCCAGGTTTTGCCTACGTTGGTGTCTGTTCCGGTAATAAAATAGCCTTGCTCCATTTTGTTTAAGCCCTGACCGCCGCAGTGATGACTTCAAAAGTCGCAGGTATCAAGCCGTTTTCGTCCTGCTGGTAAGCACCCATCATGGCTTGCATGGCTGATCGACTGGTGAACTGTTTATTGCATCCAGCCATAACCGTCTGTGCGCCTAGCTGCTTTAATTCAGCCATCAAACCCCAAACTGATTCGTATGTTGAAATATAAGCGTGGGTTGTTAACTCTATCTGCCTAAAACCAACTTGCTTAAGAAAATCAGTTAATTGTGATTGGTTGTAGAAAGTATTCACATGCGTGTAATCATCCACCTCCCGCCACGCGTTTTTTAACTCATGCAGGGTGTGATGGCCAAAAGTGGTGAAATAAAACTGGCCGTCGGGTTTTAATATTCGCCTTATGTCAGCAAACATTTTCTCAAGATTGCCGCACCATTGGAAGGCTAAGTTAGATACAACTAAATCCACCGATTGCGGCAGTAGCGGTAAATATTCTGCATCTGCGCAAAGATAAGCGACTTTATCATTTTTTTTCAGCTTATTACGCGCTGTTTGTAGCATAGGGAAAGCAATGTCCAGTGCGATTATTTGCTCCGGCATACCGATTTTTTGCTCCAAAAATTCGTTAATTAAAAACCCCGTGCCGCACCCTAAATCAGCAACCGTATCAATTTGATCGATCGAATCTATGTGTTGCAACAATGTCTTGCCAACACTTCTTTGCAATGCTGCCGCGCTGTCATAAAATGTCGAGGCAGTTGCAAAAGATTGTTTTATTTTGGTTTTTGTTAGCACTAACTATTATCCATGAAGGCTACTTATCCATAAATTGGCGTATTGCACCGACCACTACGCCTTGGCGCGACAAAAACGGTACATGCCCTGCCCTGTCAATTATCGTCAAGTCGATTTCAGGTAACAAATCCAGCATCTTCGCACCAACGGAAACAGGAATTAAGGTATCCAATTTTCCTAAAATAACGCCAACAGGTGTTTTAAGTCTGGCAAATTCATCCCTTAAATCCGCCTGTTTAAGAATAACCAAACCTTCTTGCAAGGTAAGTTGATCCGGCGCTGGGGTTTCAAAAACCAGGGTTTTTAGGGTTTCCAAAGCTGATTTCTGGTCATCTACCCCTTTAATTTGAAGGGATAAAAACCGCAACAATGTCGCTTGGCTGTCTTGTTGTAAACTTTCCGCGAAACTATCGAGTACTCGTTCGTCCATACCTGGCCACCCGGGTTTCTTAACAAAACAGGGCGTTCCGGCTAACAAAACCAATTTATCAACACGCTCAGGAAAGCGACGGGCAATTTCTAGCACAAAAGCAGCACCTAACGACCAGCCTAACCAGCAACTAGGTTGATCAGGAATTGCATCAACCAAAGCTCGACCGACCGTTTCAAGCGTAAAAGGGGTTACCGCCTCACTACGTCCATGCCCAGGCAAATCAATCAAGGTTACTAGAGAACTTTTCGCCAATTCTTTTGCAAAGCTCCGCCAAAGCCCGCTGTGCATTGCCCAACCGTGAACGAGCACAATGGGCTTGCCATGGCCATAGGTTTCAGTATGGATAAGGTTCATGCTAAGGCTTTGGCAAGGGCATCCAGCAATTGGTCAATTTGATGCTCTTCATGCTGGGCGGAAAAAGTCACACGCAGCCTTGCTGCATTGGCAGGCACTGTTGGCGGCCTAATTGCACTGACGAGGAAGCCCTGATCTAACAGGGAGTTACTAACAGCAATTGCTTTGTCTGTTTGTCCAAGCAATAGCGGCTGGATCGGTGAAGTGGATGCCATTAAAGGCAAATTCAACTGACCAGCCCCTGCCCTAAAATACTCGGTTAGTTTCCTGAGTTTTTCCCGTCGCCAGCTTTCCGTCTGGATAATTTTTAAGCTGGTGCGCGTGGCTTCTGCGATAGCTGGTGGTAAGGCAGTGGTATAAATGTAAGGTCTGGCTTTTTGGATTAAGGTTTCGATCAGCTCTTCCGAACCCGCAACAAACGCACCGAACGTGCCAAATGCCTTGCCTAACGTACCAACCAAAACCTGCACATTGTCTTGTTTTAAGCCTGTTTGCTCCAAAATTCCGCCGCCGTTAGCACCTAAAACGCCTAATCCGTGGGCATCATCCACCATTACCCAGGCAGAATGTTTCTTAGCAACACCTGACAATGCTTGCAACGGCGCGGTATCGCCGTCCATACTGAATACGCCATCGGTTACGATCAGCTTATCGCCATCGGCTTTTGCTAATAGATTGTCGAGATGATTGGTATCGGCATGGGCGTAACGCTTAAATTTTGCGCCAGACAATAAACCGCCATCCAGCAAGGACGCGTGGTTCAAACGGTCTTCAAACACCGTATCACCACGCCCGGCCATGGCCGAAATTGCACCCATGTTCGCCATGTAACCCGTGGAAAACAACAACGCCCTGTCACGTCCGGTAAATGCCGCCAACTCTTCTTCCAAGGCATGATGGGGGCTGCTGTGACCGCATATCAAATGCGCCGAACCGCTGCCTACGCCGTATTTGTCCACAGCAGACTTGAAGGCGTTGATGACATCAGGATGGTTAGTCAAGCCAAGGTAATCATTGCTGCAAAAATTGATGACGGGCTTACCATCGCAAATCAGGTTAATGCCTTGCGGGGTTTCGATGATGCGTCTTGAACGATACAAGCCTTGTTGCGATAGTTCGTTTAGCTTTTGAGATAAATCAAACAAAACAGAATCTTATTGATTAATTTGTAGGGAGCTTTTTATGCGCCTTAATGATTGGGTGTATAACAAACTCAACGTTACTTTTCCATGTATGGATGACTATCCCAGTCCTTAAGACGATGTTCACCGGTTTGATAAAATTGACGAATAAGTTTTATACAATCCATGAAATGGCTGTTTTCTTCCGCGAGACGATTTGCTGCATTCCAATCTATATCAACTCTTTCACGAGCAGGAATTATTATTTGGCTATCAGCAGGGCTATCAACATTGACCTCAATCAGACCAATCCCATGCAAACCGGATAAAATCCTGAGTTCTTTTATGGTTTCACTTCCTTGTATCTCTGCTGCGGCTAAATAGCCAAAGTTTGCCCAAGATGAGTTACTAACCGCCTGAAAATAAACTTCCCTTACATTTGATCGATTAATAAGCTTTTTTACTTCAAATGACCATATTTTTGTCTTTCTATCGGCGACTTGTTTCACACAGTCTTTTATTTCAGAATGCCAATCTTTGCTTAGGTCTTCAAATCCAACAATATCGGGAAATAACCAACGATTTCCACCTGAACCATGCGCATTTTTTGAACGTTTTTCATCAATACGTTTACAAAAGATGCTTAGCTCATACCAAAGAAACTCTATTAGCTTCGGGTATAAATCATGCTCCGAATAATTTAGCGATAAAAATTCAGGGCTTTTTTCATTCGCTTGTTCGATTTCAACTTCATTATCATCAGATTTATTCGAATAATAATACTTGCGTGGACGGCCTTCAGTAGTTTTTATTTGTGGTGCTTTCTTTTGTAAAAGTGGGCGTTGGGCACCAATTTCTGCGACTAGTTGTTGTAGCAAGTCTGCATCAGAGACAATTGGTGTAACAGTTGCCGTACTCCGTTCTTTTTTTTCTTGGCATTCTTTAGGATAACGCTTAAGGATAGCTGTTGATATTTCACGAGCCGTAAATTTTTCTTCTGGGTTGGATCGTAAATATTCAATAACTGCATTTTTTAAATTCAAAGCCATAGTATTAAACAACTCCCATATTTACCCCTAATCGCTCAAACAACACCTTATCCTGATTAGCCAATGGGTTATCCGTCGTCAGCAATTTCTCGCCATAAAAAATCGAATTCGCACCCGCCAAAAAGCACAAAGCCTGCATTTCATCACTCATGTTGTTACGCCCAGCAGACAGGCGCACGCGGGACTTCGGCATCATGATTCGAGCGACAGCGAGTGTTCGGATGAACATAAACGGATCAAGTTCTTCCGTTCCCATGAGCGGCGTACCTTCCACCTGAACCAGCATATTGACGGGAACGCTTTCTGGATGGTTCGGCATATTTGCTAGTTCGATCAGAAGGTAAGCGCGGTCATTGTCGCTTTCACCCATGCCGACGATGCCGCCGCAACAAACATTAATCCCCGCATCCCTGACCCGTGCCAGTGTGTCCAAGCGGTCTTGGTAAGTGCGGGTCGTGATGACTTCAGCATAATAGTCTTCGGAGGTATCCAGGTTATGGTTGTAGTAATCCAACCCGCCTTCTTTTAATTTAGCTGTTTGCTCATCGGTCAACATGCCCAAGGTCACGCAGGTTTCCATGCCCAGCGCTTTCACACCCTGAACCATTTCCACGACTTTTTCGACATCCTTATCTTTCGGTTCGCGCCAAGCTGCACCCATGCAAAAGCGCGATGCACCCTGGGTTTTGGCTTGTTGTGCGGCTGCAAGCACGTCTTCAACGCACATTAACTTTTCGGCTTTCAAGCCAGTATCAAAACGCGCACTTTGCGGACAATAGCCGCAATCTTCCGAACACGCGCCGGTCTTGATGCTCAACAAGCTGCTGACCTGAACTTCGTTGGGATCAAAATTCTGCCTGTGGATGGTTTGTGCTTGATAGATAAGGTCGTTGAAGGGCATAGCAAACAGTGCCAACACTTCATCTGTGTGCCAGTTATGGCGAATACGTTCAAGGTTTGCAGACATTCGATTAATCTCCAACTACAATTAGGTTTTGAGAGTAAAAAGCGGCGACTTAACTTGTCAACCATGCTTAATGAAAAAAGTTAACGACTGGCTAACTATTATACAGAACTACTTGCTCCCGCCCACCTGTATTTTGTGCGGAAACCCAGGGTTTAACTCACTGGACATCTGCGAAACCTGCGATGTCCGTCTACCTCGAAACCATATTTGCTGTTATCGTTGCGCTGAAATATTTGCTTCACCCATCCTTGCCCCAACCCTTTGCGGACGTTGCTTAACTGAAATCCCTGCGTTTGATGAAACTTACGCCCCCTTTATCCATCAAGACGAAATCCGATATTTGATTACTGGATTAAAATTTGGCGCACAGTTTAAAAATGCCCGTTTGCTTGGCAGCTTATTGGCTGATTTCGTGGCTAAAACAGCGGAAAAACCTGATTACATTATTCCCGTACCCCTGCACAAAGCCCGTTACCATGAACGTGGCTTCAATCAAGCCTTGGAAATTGCCCGAACGGTATCGCTTACTTTAAAAATTCCAGTTGATTATTCCAGTTGCGTACGCCACAAAGACACGCCCCACCAAACTGGGCTATCCGCAAAAAAACGCCGCCAGAATTTGCGTCGTGCGTTTTCAGTGCAGAAACCGATAAATGCCCGCCATGTGGCGATTCTTGATGATGTCATGACCACAGGTTCTACGGCGAATGCGCTGGCTGCTGAATTGAAGAAAGCTGGGGTAAGCCGAGTTGATGTATGGGTTTGTGCTAGGGCTTGATAACCTTGCCGAACTATGAATAGTGCAAACTACTCAAGAGCCTTTTTAGCCATGTAACATTATGCTACTTTCAAGCCAAAAGACTTTGCGTCCCCATCGCACCTTCAATTTCGCTCATAAATTGCTTTTCATTGACACTGAACCGTTCTCCGCCGAAACCCAAGAAGCTGCCTTCGGTGGTGGTCATTGCCACTTTTTCAGCAATGGACATTGCCCATTGCTTGTATTCTGTCGCTTCCTGGGGTGTTGCTTTGGCTGCCAACAATGCAGTGACTTCTTTACAATCTTCCACCGTTTGCGCCTGAAATTTTTGCGCGGAATCAACACCTTTGGCTTTAAACCGCGCCACACCCCAATCACGGACTTTTTTCATTTTGTCCATTGCTTCGGATGCACCGCCGTGGGCATTAGGCAATATTGCCTGAATTAATGCATTGTTGGGGTAATCCTTAACACCCGCCATGACAGCTTGGGCATTGACTAGCATCTCTTTGCCCGTACCAAACAATCCGCTGCTACCTGCAAATGCCATCGCAGCACCAATAACGTGTGGGGTGTTAGCGAGCAAATTAAGTTCTTCTTCGGTGTAATTCAGACTCATGGGTTATCTCCGATTGCGTTAGTATAAAACCCACTCTCCGGTTAGTTTGCCAAGAATGGGGAGCTGTATTCTGTACAAGCCTTACCCGGCAGAGTGATACCATGAGCCTGTGATTTAGTCAATGCAAACCGGCAGATATGGCAACATCCTAATTATTCACAACCACTTGTAAATTAATAATATTTTTTCCGTAATTTCAAAACATGTTTTGCATACTGCTTTTAAAACTTATGGTTTTGTATCTCAAATGTCATTGCAGATGAGTTTATTGACAGAAGATAATAGCGGCTACAGATCACCGATATAATCATAATTAAGTAAACGAAAAGCATAATGAAAATAAATCAAAAATTTATTCGATGGGGGTTTATCGGTTGCGGGAATGTAACTGAAGTTAAGAGTGGCCCAGCTTTTAGAAAAGTAAATGGGTTTGATATTGCCGCTGTTATGCGCAGGGATTTGGACAAAGCTGCCGATTATGCAAAACGGCATGGTATCGCCAAGTTTTACAGCAATGCCGAGCAATTAATTAAAGACGAAGATGTTGACGCGGTGTACATCGCAACACATCCTGATAGCCATAAAGAATATGCCTTAAATGTTGCCGCAGCCGGAAAACCCTGTTGTATCGAAAAGCCCATGGCATCTAGCTACAATGATTGCGTTACCATTTTGGCTGCCTTCGAACAAAAACCCATCCCCTTGTTTGTGTCTTATTATCGCCGCTCGTTGCCCCGCTTTAACCAAGTCAAACAATGGCTAGAGAACCATTCAATTGGCGTTATTAGGCATGTGGAATGGCATTTTGTAAGACCATCCTCTCGTTTAGATTTAGGCAAAACCTATAATTGGCGCACTGATCCAAACATAGCCTATGGCGGGTATTTTGATGACCTTGCGTCTCACGGTTTGGATCTATTTACATATTTTTTTGGGGACATTTCAGTTGCCAGCGGTCAGTGCGTCAATCAGCAGGGATTATATCTGGCCAAAGATGCCGTTACTGCGAGCTGGCTTCATAATAATGGCATCACGGGATCCGGCTATTGGAATTTTGGTTGCTACTCTGACGAGGATAAAGTCAGTATTTTCGGAAGTGAAGGAAAAATTGAGTTTTCATTATTTAAAAATGAACCCTTGGCGTTAATAAATAGCTCTGGTAAGAACGAAGTATTTATTGATAACCCTGAGAATATCCAATTGTTTTATATCCAAAATATGCGGGATCACTTATTGGGGCTATCAACGCATCCATCAACTGGATTGACTGCCAGCCATACCAGTTGGGTAATGGATAAGATACTAGGCAAGCAATAAGTTACAACGCATTCAAACTTAATCAATCGTTTCCACCCAACGACAGCGCTCATTTACCATTTTAGATGCCCTGATGTTACCGATACCTTTCGCAATCAAAGCCACCACTCGATCATCCGTGGCATAACCAATATGGGCATCCAATGGATTGGCTACCTTACCAAAATTGAAAGCATTGATGATTTTTGCGACGTTGATATTAATGTTAGTCACGTCAGAGCACAACCTTGAATCCAGATATTTCTCCACAAATCCTTGCGGGATAGCGTAACTTAAAAGATCGTTCGGGTCGCTAAATGCAATGATCGGCGTACTTGCCAGCACACGCTTTTCGTACTTATTGCTTCCCGGTAAGCAATAAGATGATTTTTGATCACTTACTACGGGCAATTTTTCCCCTAACTGCAACATTGGCAACTGATTGGACATCATGTATATGGGAATTTTTTTTAGCTTTAACGCTTCTTTAAAATCGACATTACGCCTGTCAATCCTGGCCGCTATGCGTTGTAGGCCGTCTATGGTGATGCGACTGCCAAGGCTGTGCGATACAAATGCGTATTGATCGACAGCCAAATTTTTAGCCAATCCGTCATCATTAAACGCACAAGCCTCAGAGAGGCCGTCGGGAAGATTTTGCCACTCACTCTTAATCATCCAACAAAATGCCTGCTCAAATGAGACCAGAATATCCTCCCTGCTCTGCCCCAAATAAATGATCGGATCTGGGCCAGTGCTATTAGAAAACTGTTTCATCAGGTTATTAATTTCCGCCCGACGAAAGGAATATTCACCTGAGTTATCATAAGCAAGCGCCTCTTTTTGCTTGGCGGTAATAGCAGACCAAGTTAATTCGTAGAACATCAGCTCTTTGCTTTTGTCTTTACTCAGCATTCTGACGATGCTTAAATTACCCAGATTTTTACTGTTATCGTAGATACTGGTTAAGGTGATGTTTTTCTTTCTTGCGGACATCACTGGCAGATCAAGTTCCGCCGCCAACTTTTCGACAAATTGCGTAGCATATCCGGGCAGATGATCCCCAACGCCATGCACCATCAAGACTTTCAGCTTGCCCCGTCTATTGTCCAAAAACGGCGCAAGCCCATCGAAGGCTTTACCCCAAATTTCACAAACTCGGGTATCTACAGCGGCCTGCTGCTCAAAAAAAGCCTCAACCATGCCTTTGCCCATGCTCGAACAGGCATCCAAGCAAATCGCCAAGAATGATAAAAAGAAAATTTTAAATAAAAGTTTCATGCGTTATAGTGAATGCCGTAAGAAAAAACCTGCAAAATACTATCACTTAGTCGGTAAAATGCGTAACACACTGGCTGTTTTTCGATTAAATCCACACCGATCAAGCATTCTATGAAACGAAGATTACCTAAGCTAATTGTTATGCTGTTGATATGCGTACCTTCCCTGCTACGCGCAGAGAATTTAATGGCTATTTACGAACTCGCCTTACAAAATGATCCACTTATCCGGCAAGCAGAAGCCAAGCAATCCGCTGCTGGGGAAAGCCGGACACAAGGACTTGCTCGGTTTTTTCCTACGCTGGCTGCCACGGCGGCTTCAGGTAGGGAATGGCGACATAATAAAATAGCAAGCCTAAACAATTTATTTCCTGCCAACCAAGAATATTGGAATCAAAATTTTAGCGTTAATCTAACCCAGCCCTTATTCCATTGGGATCACTGGATACAACTCAGCCAATCCGATAACAAAATCGCACAGGCTGAGGCCGCATATCAAGCCGAGTTACAAAAGCTGATGGTAAGGACGACCGAAGCGTATTTTAATGTACTATCGGCTCAAGATAACCTGCAATTCACATTATCGGAAAAAGAAGCCATCGCCAAACAATTAGAGCAAGCCAAGGCGCGGTTTGAAGTTGGCATCATTCCTATTACTGATGTTTATGAAGCACAGGCGGCTTTCGATCAGACTACCGCTAACGAACTGGAAGCCGCGAATAATCTGGACAACCAAAAAGAAGCACTGAGGGAAATTATTGGCGACAGCGAAGCACTAGTCAGTTCGTTAGGTGAAACCCTGCCCTTAAAAAAACCCGAACCTGATAACCTATCAAAATGGGCAGAAACTGCCGAAATCAATAACCTGAACATTATTGCTGCATTTAATGAGATGGAGGTTGCACACAAGGCTATCGACATACAACGAAGCGGTCATTTGCCTAAGCTGGATTTAGTCGGCGCGTACGGCGTAACTGAAAATGGCTCTTCGTTTGGCCCAAGAGGTGACTCCCAAAGCATCGGTGTGCAATTGAATGTCCCCTTATTTGAGGGCGGCGCAGTCAATTCCAGAACCCGTCAAGCGAGTTTCGAATACGAAGCCTCTAAAGAAAACTTAAACTCAGTAAAACGCTCGGTAAAACGGCAAGTTAACAATACCTATCGCAGCATATTGACCAATATCAGCCGCATAGAAGCCCTCAAAGCCACTGTCACCTCAGCCTCCAGCGCTTTGGAAGCCTCAGAAGCAGGATTTGAAGTCGGCATACGCACTATGGTTGATGTCCTCGGCGAACAACGTAACGTCTACCGTGCCAAACGTGATCTGTCCCGCGCTCGTTATGACTATCTGATAAATACCATCAAACTTAAGCAAACCACAAGTGATCTTGTTCAAGCTGATCTTGAACTGATTAATGGCTTATTGATACCAAAAGCCACTACGCCGCAGCTGCCTTTTAATACAAAAACCCCCGAACTACTAGAAAAACCCACTGTACAAAGAGGAATAACAAAATGAATGCACCCGTCAAAACAACACATCATGGCGGTTGCCCGCACGATTGTCCCGATACCTGTGCGATGTTGTTTGAGGTTGAAGACGGCAAATTGACAGGCGTTAAAGGCAACCCCGACCATCCTATGACGCGCGGCGGCTTGTGTGTAAAGTTAAAGGACTACGAAAAACGCCATTATCATCCTGAGCGCTTACTGTATCCTATGCGCCGCAACGGGCCTAAAGGCAGCAAACAGTTTGAACGCATTAGCTGGGATGAGGCTTTAGATGAAATCGTCATACGATGGCAAACCATTATTGCTGAACATGGCGCACAGGCGATTGTTCCTTATAGTTATTTGGGCAATCAAGGCTTAGTTCACGGTTTAAATGGCGGTGATGCGTTTTTTAATCGTATGGGTGCAACTGTTACTGAACGCACGTTTTGTGGCGAAGGCTCTAGTACAGCATGGTTATTGACTGTGGGGCCGACGGCAGGTGTTGATCCCGAAAGCTTTATCCATTCCAAATACATTATTATCTGGGCATGTAATTCGGTCAGCACCAATTTACATCACTGGCATATCGTTAAAGAAGCACAGAAAAAAGGCGCGAAAGTCGTTGTAATTGATGCTTACGCTTCCAAAACCGCCAAGGAAGCCGATTGGCACATTGCCCCTAAACCAGGAACTGATGGCGCGTTGGCAATGGCGATGATCCATACCATCATCGAAGAAGGCTTACTCGACCAGGATTATGTTGATAACTACACCGTCGGTTTTGCAGAACTGAAAGACCGCGCAAAAACCCGCACGCCAGAATGGGCAGAAGAGATCACCGGAATCTCTGCAGATGTGATCCGAAAATTATCGCGCGAATATGCCAGCACTCAACCTGCTGCAATACGTCTGGGGGTCGCTTTGGAAAGGCATCACGGTGGCGGTCAAACCATTCGTGCCGTGAGTTGTCTGCCTGCGTTGACGGGCGCATGGCGACATGTCGGCGGCGGTGCGTTACAGTTTCCGGTATGGGAACATCCCTATAAGTTCGACGTAATATGCCGGCCTGATTTGATACCTGAAGGCACCCGTGTCATTAATGCCTTGCAAATAGGCCGCGCCCTCACCGATGAGCCACCCGCAGGACCACCGATTAAATCCATGATGTGCTGGAATGCCAATCCGGTCACACAAGCGCCGGAAACCGACAAAATCGTTAAAGGCTTGCTGAACGAGGACTTGTTTCTGGTCTCGGCAGAACATTTCATATCCGATACCGCCTTGTATGCCGACATCCTGTTGCCCGCTTCTATGGGCGCAGAAATGGAAGACATGATCTTGTCTTGGGGACATTTATACCTTACATATAACGCCAAGTGCGTGGACTCCCCTGGAGAAGCCATCCCCAACAACGAAATATTTCGGCGACTGGCTGCGCGTATGGGCTACGAGGAAGACAATTTCAAGTGGTCGGATTCGGAGTGTTTAGAAAATTATGTGGATTGGAATTCTCCGGCTTGTGACGGAATTGATCTTGCCTATTTACGTCAACATGGTTTTGCACGGCTGAATGTCGGGACGAAAGATAACCGCGCACCACATAAATCAGGCAATTTCCCAACACCGTCCGGCAAATGCCAATTTAAAGCCGAAGGTGCTACTAATTTTGTACCAGGACCTTTTCGTCAAATGTATGAAGGATTCCAACCCGGTCAACTATTAGATCCTTTGCCGGATTATGTTCCTCCCAGGGAAAACGCAACAACTAACCCGACTTTAGCGCAGAAATATCCTCTTAGTATCATTTCGCCCAAAAGCCACGGCTTTCTTAATTCTTGCTACGCCAACATGGATCATAAAATCCAGGGACAAGGTGAGCAATTTGTGTTGATGAATGCGGCTGATGCCAGTGCCAGAAATATCAAGCAGGGCGATAAGATTCGTGTGTTTAATGACCGTGGTGCTTTTGAAGGCGATGCTAAAATTACTGATGACGTGAATCCTGGGTTGGTCGTCGCAACGCTTGGCTATTGGCGGCAATTGAACAAAGGCACTGTCAACAGCATCAGCTCCGCTGAACTCGTCAATATGGGCAATGCGCCGTCATTTTCAGATAACCTAGTGCAGATGGAAGCGATCAGTTAACCCTTAGCCTGCAAGAATGAAGCAAGAAATGATGCCAGCAGCCTAAAGTATGGAGCGTGAATACGGCTTGCCTTGGCCTGATTACGAGCTGCTCGATGCGGGTTACGGCAAAAAATTGGAGCGCTGGGGGACAATCATCACCATTCGCCCAGACCTTCACGCACACTACAAACCCGGATTACCTTACTTCCAGTGGCTGGAAATGGCGCATTGGGAATTCGAAGAGCAATCTTCAATACAAGGCCTCTGGAAAAACATTAAAGCGCATTCACCTGAACAATGGACAATCTCCTATGGAAAATTAAACTTTGGTATGAAATTAACCAAGTTCAAACACGTTGGTCTATTCCCGGAACAACAGGCCAACTGGCAGTTTATTCAAGAACAGGTTTCTCCCGGTCAAAAGATTTTAAATTTATTTGCTTACACCGGTGCAGCATCGCTGGTTGCACGTGCTAATGGCGCGGATGTTGTTCATGTGGATTCGGTCAAACAAATGCTCACCTGGGCTAATAATAATAGGGAGCGCAGCGGGCTTACCGACATCAAATGGGTAATTGAGGACGCATTGAAATTTGCCCAACGGGAATTGAAACGTGGCAAAAAATACGATGGCATTATAATGGATCCACCCGCGTGGGGATTGGGCGCTAAAGGCGAAAAATGGATATTGGAAAATCATCTATTTAGCTTGATAGAAACCGCTTTTGGTCTGATGAATCCCAACGCTTTTTTAGTCCTTAATACCTACTCACCGAAAGTAACATTGGCAGATTTGGCAAAGGCTGCCGAGCCGTATTTCCCTGCAAATCAAATGGCAATAAAACAACTATGGATGCAAACTAAAACCGGTAACGAGTTGTTTTGTGGAAATTTATTGCGGGCGGTAAAGTAAAGTTGTGTTGCCCTGCGCAGCAGGTAATAGAGATACAGTAAAACCACATACCTTAGCTATCAGCATAATGCTATCCTAAAAGATGGCATACACAATTCACCCAACCATTTTCACCTGAAAGAGGAAACACCATGAGCGAAAGAATCATTATGCGTACTGGAGAAGCATTAGTTGCTGGCGGGCCACCTGGAACAGCCGCCGAACCGGAAGTGATTATCGGCGAACTTGACGGCCCTGTAGGCACAGCAATTGCCAGCATGACAGCCGGCCAAGTCCAAGGCCATACTCGTGTTTTTGCCATTTTAAACACGGACATCCAGGTTAGGCCGGTGACCTTAATGGTCAGTAAAGTCACCGTCAAAAATACCCGTTACACCAACATTTTAATGGGTACGGTACAGGCTGCCATCGCCAATGGCGTATTGGACGCGGTACGTGCGGGCGACATTCCCAAAGAAAAAGCCAATGATTTAGGCATTATTGTCTCGGTTTGGCTGAATCCAAGCGTAGCAACCGACGACAATTTAGATCATAAAATCCTGTTTGATATTCACCGTAAAGCCATGGCAACGGCTATCCACAAAGCGATGAACAACCAACCGGATATTGATTGGCTACTAGAAAACCAAGATCAAATCACCCATAAATACTTCCAAATGGGTTTGGACGGTAAAATTTAGCTGACGTAAGCGAATATATATCCCAAAAAATAAGCACACTCAAGTTTGGAGCTTAGGAAGAAGCATAAGTTGATTCATAATACGTTCAGGTTCTTTTGCTATACTCCAATTTCATTACACACTTAACTACAGGAACAGTCTATGAAAAACAAACAATTACTACTTATTTCATTGCTATTTTCATCCAGCATCTTACATGCTGAATTAAATCCACTTGCAGGTGCGGGAACTGACATGGTGAAAGATGCCGCCGCCGACGCAGTAAAAGAAAAAGCTACCGATACCGCAAAAGACATGGTTAAAGATGCCGTTACACCGGCAGCAGACCCTGCTGAAGCATCTACTACCACAGATACCAAAGCAGCAGCCCAAACAACTGCTGATGCACCAAAAGCCGCTGCTGAAAGCGCGCCTGCAACGACAGAAGCCCCTGTCAAGGCAGTCAAAAAAGCACATAAAAGAAAATCAAAAAAGCGTCAATAAAACCATAATACTGCCAGTGCGTTGCTATCAATTAGTTTCCGGTAACGGCGCACTGCATATACCTTGTCTAGCTATCTAAAGCAGATTTTTCATTATTCGTCGCCACATCCTCCTCCACCTCAAACCATCAGCATCTGGTATCATAAGCAATTGAATGGGGACAGTTCGTCGGCATTCGGTTTACTTAAGAGTGCATTGTGAAGTCTTCCACGTTTTCATCGTTACCGTTAAAACCTGCCCTGCTTGAAAATATAGAATCCTTGGGTTACACCCAGCTTACTCCTATACAGTCTGAAAGTTTGCCACATATCCTTGACGGCAAGGATGTGATTGCACAGGCTAAAACTGGCAGCGGCAAAACCGCTTGTTTTGGTATTGGAATACTCTCACGTTTAGATTTGAGCAGTTTTAGGATTCAGGCGATGGTGGTTTGCCCTACCCGTGAACTGGCCGATCAAGTCTGTAAGGAAATCCGCAGGCTGGCGCGGTTCACCCAAAATATTAAAGTGTTGTCCTTATGTGGCGGCGTACCCTTCGGGCCGCAAGCCGATTCATTGCGGCATGGCATTCATATTGTCGTCGGCACGCCGGGTCGCTTGCAGGAACATCTGCGTAAACGCAGCTTACGCCTAAGCAACTTAAAAATTCTGGTGCTGGATGAGGCCGACCGAATGCTGGACATGGGCTTTGAAGAAGCCGTTACTGAGGTTATCTCTTATGCACCAACGCATCGGCAAACCTTGCTGTTTTCCGCCACGTTTGCCGACCCGATTCGGGAGCTGAGCCAGAAATTTCAGTATAAACCGGTTACTGTAAGTATTGAGGAAGGCCATCATGCTGACGTTATCGAGCAGCTTTTTTATGAAGTGGAGAAAGGCCGGAGAAATAATGCGCTAGGCTATCTATTATCGTACCATCGTCCGGAATCGACAGTCATCTTCTGCAATACCAAAAAAGATTGTCACGATGTCGCCAATGAATTGGAGAATAACGGGTTTTCAGTGCAGGCATTACACGGCGATCTGGAACAAAAAGATCGAGATCAAGTGTTGGTGCGTTTTGCCAATAAAAGCTGTTCGATTCTGGTGGCAACCGATGTCGCTGCCCGTGGCTTGGATATTAAAGAATTACAGGCAGTGATAAATTACGAACTACCGTGGGATCCGGAAATCTATGTCCACAGGATTGGACGAACAGGCCGTGCGGGCAATAAAGGCCTGGCGCTGAGCTTATGTACGCAGCAGGAACTGCCCAGGGTTAAAGCCATTGAAGAGTATCAAAATACTACGGCTAAATGGGATGAAGTTGTGCCTTTCAAAATGAGCCGCGAAGATCGGTTTGAACCGCCAATGATCACGTTATCGATAGCTGGAGGCCGCAAAGATAAGGTACGTCCGGGCGATATATTGGGTGCTTTAACTGGCGATGCGGGCATTCCTGGCAGTGAAGTGGGCAAAATCGACATTTTCGATAATCATGCTTATGTGGCGATAAAACAGGAAAGCGTCAATGCCGCCCTTACCTGCTTAAGAAATGGCAAAATAAAAGGCCGAAGTTTTAATGTTCGTAAATCGCCGTAAGAAAAACCTTGATTTGACATTTGGAGATGCATTTGGCAAAAGAATTACTTGTTTATTTCTATTGAGAAACTGCTATCTCCTCTCTGACTAATGAGGGAAGCTTGGATTTTTAGAAGTTTCTTAACATCAAAAACCTTATTTCTGCCCCAGATTTTTGAGTATTTCCTTTAAAGGCACAAGATTCATGGTTATCCTGAACAAAACGTCATTATTTTCTAATAAGCCGTAACAGTTATAACTCCTAAGCTGTATGTTGGTCTGATTTAAGGTTTTTTCCCGTGATTCCGGCAGTTGTTTAACGAGGATATTCAGAGTGTCATTATTTCTAAGTTGGCCGACGAACTGGCGGTCAACAGAGATTTCATGAGAAGTGTAGACCATCGGGTTGAGTTTAAAGTCGTGGTTTTCCAATTGCGCTTTTTCCAGCAACGCCCCGGAAGTCAAACTACAAGGAAAAACTTCAGGATAATTGGCAACTTGTGTTAATTCGTCAAAATAATCGGATTGTTCAGCAAAAGATCCTGATAGGAAATTTTTGACTGAGCCGTTATTCAAGTATTTCCGTTTGAGGAAGTAATCCGTACCGGGAACGGTAGTACGGTCAGGAATTTCGTTAAGGTCAGGTAGGTTGTCGAGTCGGGTATCAGCCAAAAATAGCGGTACTTGCGTTTCCTTTTTAAATCCCAGCAACACGGTTTTGCCATCGGATTTCATGGAGATACGATTCGCTAGCGTCAAATTAGGAATGGTATTAATCAGCGTCTTTTTAATGTCCAAAAAGACCGGAATTCTAGGGCGAACAGCGTTAACAAAGGTAATTTGATAATTGCTAAAACGAAGGTTGTTTTCCGCAATCACCTTATTTTCATGATGCGCTTCCCGATATAGCCGCATTTGATATTCAATTAGAGTATTGAGTTGATAGCCCAAAACGATAGGCCCTTTAAACGGATTATGGGTAATCTGCAACCATTTGTGCTTATCATGGAACAAGTTGAAGTCATCAGAAGCATTACGCGCCACTTCGATATGGATTTGCTCAAAAGTAAAAGGTTCGTTACTCATATTTGACTTATAGACGGCATGATTAGGCGCTAGCGAAAAACGCGGAAATCCTTGATTGTAAAAAAACCTTCGACGTATAGTGCATAATTAAGGTATTTTTTATTTCCAGGCATTTGGTTGTTAAAGCTTAGTTAACACCTATAAAGCCAAGCAAATTTTTACCCGTCAATGCACAAACTACTCAGTATTACCTTGCGGGTCTGAATTGCATCAACATTCCGTTGATTACACAATTGATTGAAATATTCACAAGCATCAATAACCGCATTATCAGATGATTTTACTACTCTCATCCAAACTTTCTCGCGAAATTGCCAATTCCATAGGGATATGTTGACTGTGGAAAACGCAGGAGTTTTTTCCACCTACTCATATATCTTTTAGGCATCCCTATGAGGAAAAGGAGATTGTTGAATTATAAGAAATTACCGTAGACAAGGATAAACGGTTTGTTTTGCTAGAACCAACATCAGACAGTTCAAGTGCCCATCAAGACGGGTTGATAGGCGCAGACCTCACCAGTAACCAGATCAGGCAGGGATATTAATGCACTAATGTTAGAACAGCGGGCTTACGGCGACGATTAGCGCCAAACAAAGCCAGTAAGCCGCTAGCCATTAACCAAATTCCGGCTGGCAAGGGTACAGAAGAGGTTGCCGCTATATTGCTGTAACCCAAATCTTTCAGTATACCAATTTCAATAGAAGACAAAGTACGCAAGCCAAGACCTGTATTTATTGAAGGGGACATTAATAATTGTGTTGTCGTTAGACTGCCATCATCAAGATGGGAAATACTACTTCCAGCTCTCCACATTGTTGGTGAATAAATCGGAACCTCTGCCCCGCCATTTGCCGCCATCGCATTTACCCCATTAAAAAATACGCTGCTTCCACCGATAAGGTCAGCAATTTTGGATCTATCGAAGACACCATTCCGGCTGATAAGTGAATTTCCCGCAGCATCGGTCAAGAAGCTATCAAAAGTAGACCACGTATCGGCCATGCCAGGCGCATTACCGCCAAGTCCTTTACCGCCTTCATTAATGTCCGAATTAAAACCAAACGTGTGTAATAGCTCATGTACCGCGACTTGTTTAAAATCAAGCTCATTAGTTGCGACAGTATCCGAAAGACTCCACTTTTCGGAAAAGTTCCAACTGATATTAGCATCGGCAGAAGAACCGTTGACATCATTTAGGCCGTTACTAATAATTTTAGTCTGTATAGAAGACTGTTGAAAACTGCCAGGTACAAGATATGAAAAGCTACCCGAAGAGGCCAAAGTCGGCTCATTAACGTTATATGAACGAACATTATAGGTCAGGTCTGCATTGTAATTAGAAAAATAGGCGCCTAATATCCTGGCGGCACTATTCAGCGCCGCCTTTCTTTTATTACCAAAAGTCGGATCATCAAAACCTTGACCTGTATCAAGATAGTTAAACCTGAATGTTAATGCCGCCTCAGCAGGTTGGACAAGCAACCAAAATACGAGCGAACTCACCAAGACGATTGGCTTTGCAATAACAGGTATGATGTTATGCTTCCTTGAGAAGACGGTAAACATTGGCTTGTATATTTCTTTAATATTCAAAAGCTTTACGACTCTAGTTTACGATTAGAATTTGTAGCATACAAAATTAAGCTCCGAAAGACAACCAACAATACTTAGGGCGAGTCTTTTCCTGCCAAGTACCTGATATTATTTGCAATGGCAAACATTATTTCAGAGTGCAGCCCTCAAGGCTGTAGCGTTAAACTATCGTCGACAGAACAAAAGAATCTACGTACAAATTAAACACAAGTTTAGTTTGTAACTAAACCACAGCGTTTCATTTGTTTCATAAAACATGGCAGCATTATAATGACAATGCATCTGCTTTTTCGAGTTGGACATTTCAAGCCTGAAATGTAGATGTAGCAAGGTGAGTTTTCGAGGTATTGCTTAAGCAAACAAACAGGTTACCAGTAATGGTGGTGTAGTTATTGGTAGTGCCTGCCATGGCCGGATACTTCACAGTTTTGGTATTCGTGCTTAAAATCAGCCATTTCTTCCTCTTGCAGCTATATTCTGTGGCAAGGATAATTTTTTCAGCAAATCACATGATTTCAATAGACCAAAGTGATTACTTGTAATTTGATTGTACCTCGACTGTTTTATATTTTACAATTCTGCTGGATATTTGGAGTTACTATATTGCTTATGCCTTACGGTATAAGTTATTCCGCAATCAATTTGAGGCTTTTAAATACACTCTCCCACTGGGAGAATGCTAAGGTGAGAGGGTATTAAGTATTGCTCATCCCAACCTTTCTTCCTCAAAGAGAAGAGATTTTTTACTATTAGCAGTTCCCAATAATAACTATATTTGGAGGAGAGTATGACTAAATTTAATTCACTGCTAACGGCTATTGCTTTGGCAAGCTCGGTGTCTGTGGCTGTTGCCTGGGATGTCTTGCCAACAGAAGCACCTGCACCTGCCGACAATCCTACCACGCCTGCCAAGGTGGAGCTCGGTAAAATGCTGTACCATGATCCACGCCTGTCTTCAACGGGTACCGTGTCGTGCGCATCTTGCCATAATACGATGTTGGGTGGAGAAGACAATCGCCCAAATTCTATGGGTGTAAATGGCCAAACAGGAGGGCGTAGCGCACCGACAGTATGGAATTCGGCATTTAACACGGTGCAATTCTGGGATGGCCGGGCAGAAAGCTTGGAAGCGCAAGCTGCTGGCCCTGTGACCAATCCTATCGAAATGGGCATGAAAAGCTGGGATGAAGTGGTTGCCCGTTTGAATTCTATTGAAGGCTATAAAACAGCGTTTGCCGATGCATTTGGCGGCAATGCTATCTCTAAGGATACAGCGACCAAGGCGATAGCCGCTTATGAAAGGACGTTGATTACGCCAAACAGCCCTTACGATAAGTATACTTCGGGTGAAAAATCGGCGATGACCGAGCAACAAGTACGCGGCATGAATAAAGTTGCGGAGTTAGGTTGTGTTAACTGCCATAGCGGCCCCGCATTTAACGGCCCAGGTATGTTCCAAAAAATCCCTGTGCATAGCAATGGCATGTACCAAGCAAAATATCACTTCAATAAAGATTTAGGTTTGGCGGAAGTGACTAAAAAGTCGGAAGACGAACATATGTTTAAAGTACCTACCTTACGTAACATTGCCCTTACCGCGCCTTATTTCCATAATGGTGCTGTTAAAACACTGGATGAAGCGGTTAAAGTGATGGCTAAGTTGCAATTAGATAAAGAACTTTCCAAAGAAGAAATTGCAGATATTGTGGCGTTTTTGAATGCGTTGACGGGTGAATTCCCTGAGCAAAAAATGCCCCGCTTGCCAGCTACGTCGGGCAGTGCATTTGATTAAACCAATACGCACTTACCTTACATAGCCTTTCTTCTGGGCGTTGGCGTTAAGAAGTCCCTCTCCTGTTGAATGCCTACATGGACGTAGGTAATATGGCAATGCAGGAGGAGATGTCGAGAGGGTTAGGGGAAAAAATATTAAAATCCAGTGGTTTCTCCCCCTCAAACTGACCTTCTCCCTCAAGGGAGAAGGGATTTGGTGGTTTAACTAAAGGTATTGATTGTTGATAAGTTTTTTTATAAGCACGTTGCCAATCAACTTCCGTCATTACTACTTATAAATAGGTGTCGTCGCAATCAGCGCATCTATCGACCTAGATACTTTCTGATAAGCCTCACTGTTAACTGAACCGTAACGTTTTTTAAACGTGGCTTCATCCATGTGTTCCGGCAATATCCGTGGATCGGGCATGAAATCCGTATAGTCTTTTATACTTGCCATCGCTTGTTGCATTTTTCTGGCAGAATTCGGGTTAGCAACCGCCAGCTCACCAAAACGTGTGCCTGCCTTATCTGCAGTCAAGTCAACAAAGCTAAAACCGCTACCTCCTTGGGCATCTTGTAATTCTTTTTCTTCGCCAAATGCTTGGGCAATCTGACTGTTAACCGATGCCGTGATAGCCGCTGCGCCTATGAAGTGCTGTGCCAAATCGATACGTTTGTATAAATACGCTGGGTAGTAAGGCGAGGGTGGCGTAGTTACCGATGCGGCGGTGTTGACGTAATCATTAATGGTATTGATGACGATCCGATTTTCCTCTACCGCCGTCTCCAAGGTTGAACGTTGCATCGCCAGGGCGAACAAAGGCTTTAGTAGGTCGGCTAGAGATAACCGCCAATCAGGGTCATGTGTGCTTACGATTTCGACTATTTTTCCTTGATAGACGTTGCCCTGATTATTGTCGGTGCTGTTATGGGTGAGTAAATCACGTGCGGTTTTTAACGTGGTACGGCTGGGGTGGTAAGTTAAGGTGATTTTATCGTCATCAATTGTTACCGCTTTAATTGGGTCGGTTGCCAACAGGAAATAGTTATTTAAGGCTGTATGTTTGATAGCTGTTTCGATTACCCAAGCCGCCACTTTGGATGGCAACAGAAGCTTTCCTGCCTTAAATTTAGTTAGTATTGGCAAGGGATTATTACTTTCATGGCCTAACCGAAAGCTGATATTTACGTATTTTCCCACTGTATTTTCAGGCAAGGTGGCCGTCACGGCAAACCGGATTTTGTGGCCTTTTAATGCAATTAATGCCTTACCTTTGCTGAATCGATTTAACAAGTAATTGCCAGCCAGATTCAAGTCTGCCAAGGTCAGTTCTATCGTGCCAATTTCATCAGGTCTAGTTTTAGAGCCTTCGCGCAGGATTTTTTTGGCACTGTTTACGTCCGCTTGGGTCATTACCCAATCAAGTTTTAGTTCTGGCTGGTCGCTTATGCCGAAGAAAACCAGCACCACAATCATTAGGATGAATGCAACTAGACCATACAGGGGGAGAAGCAATAAGGTTTTCATAGCCTATCAGGAAAACTCCAGCTTGAATCCAGCGGGTTTCAGGTAATCGGCTTCCTGAATCAAATCGGCATGGGTGAGCGGAGAATTGAGCAGCCACAGGCTCGGAAATCGCAGCTCGACCTTAGACTTGGTGATGGCTATTTTAAATTCGGGCAGGTCTTGTTCCTGTCGGTTACGGCGCAATACAACGGCAAGGCGCAAGATGATAGTCATAAACGGGGCGAGAGTATTCCAGGGCGCGGGAAGTTCTTGAAACTGAGATTGTGAAAATTTGCGCTTATGATAACGGACGATGGTTGCCAACAGCAGTTGATCCTGGGTGGTAAAGCCAGCCAGATCGCCATGTTCAATAATGTAAGCACTGTGTTTATGGTATTGGTTATGGGCAATATCGTGACCGATTTCGTGTAATTCCCCCGCCCAATCTAAAAATTGGGCAGCTTCTTTGTTGCTGACCAAGCAGCAATCACCGTTTAACTGGCTAAGCATATAGCTGACGGTTTGCTTGATTCGGGCAGCATGTTGTTTGTCGGTATGATACCGCTCAGCCAGAGTATTTACAGTGGCGGAGCGGATATCATGGTCGTAAATGCGCCCCAATAAATCCTGTATCAACCCTTCGCGTAACGCACCATCAGAAATATTCATTTGTTCGATATCCAAGTTTTTGAAAGTAGCGTATGCAATGGCAACACCGCCTGAAAATACCGACAAACGCTCCGCGTCCAGATCGGGCAAATTCAGTTCGCTTACGTGCTCGCACTGTTTTATATGCGCGACAAGATGCTCAAGACCTCTCATGGTAATGCCGTTATTGCTCCAGCCTTTAGCTTGCAGCACTTTGTCAATAGAGCGAAATGTACCGGATGAACCGATGGCTTGATCCCAATGTTTACGGTGAAATTTTTTCTGGAAAGGCTCCAGCTTTTGTTCAGCAAAAAGGATAGCTTTGTTGAACGCATTTTTTGACAGTCGTCCTTGGGTAAAAAAATGGTTACTCATCGATACACAACCCATCGCTAGGCTTTCTTTCTTTTTGGGGATGTCTTCTTTGCCGATGATGTATTCCGTGCTGCCGCCGCCTATGTCAACGACCAACCTAAGATCTCCTGTACTGCCGACACTATGCGCCACGCCTTGATAGATTAACCGAGCTTCCTCAATTCCGGAAATAATATGGATAGGATGGTTTAAGGCTTTCTCCGCCTTTTCCAGAAATTGCTGGGCATTTTTGGCTTTCCGCAACGTATTCGTCCCAACTATTCTTACACTATCATGTGGAAAATCCTGGATACGCTGCCCGAAACGCTCCAGGCAAGCCAACGCCCGCTTCTGCGTCGCTTGATCCAAGACATTTTTATTGTCGAGACCAGCAGCTAACCTTACCATTTCTCTTAGGCGATCGACTGTTTGCAATTTGCCATTGGTCAGGCTACAAACAATCATGTGAAAGCTGTTAGACCCTAGGTCTACAGCAGCCACACAACGGGGTGGTTTCTTAGTCATGGAAATCCTGTTTTGGTTCGGATGAGGGCGCGCTTCTAAGTGCTCAAGAATCTACCTCTCCTTGCGGGAAAGGATTATGTTGTGGTGATTATGAAAAATGCAGACGCAATTTTCCACTTCCTACCACATCGCTATAAACATCCTCCAAAAAAGAACGGACTTAATCGCTGACATTTAACGGCACTGTTCATTGTATTAGGGTATTTTAGAAGTTTCCTAAGGATGTATCTGTTAAAATGCTGACTTTTTTCAACTACAAAATAACTGATTAGTCGTCTTTCCGGTCTAATTTAACCGATTTGAACAGCCACGTTAAGCATTAGTTTCAGCATGAAGGCATTATCCATCCGCAATCTTAAAAAAACCTATAAAAACGGGTTTGAGGCATTAAAAGGCATTGACTTGGAAGTTGAAGCTGGAGATTTTTTTGCTTTGCTAGGTCCGAATGGGGCCGGTAAGTCTACGGCAATTGGTATTATCAGCTCTTTGGTGACGGCAAGCAGCGGGTCGGTAAGCATCTTTGGGCATGATTTGGTACATGAGCGGGAGCAAGCCAAAAGCTGTATAGGCCTGGTACCACAGGAAGTCAATTTTAACCAGTTTGATACCGTGCAAAGTATTGTATTGAATCAGGCCGGTTACTACGGCACACCCCACAAACTCGCACTGGAACGGACGGAGCTGTGCTTAAAACAAATGGATTTGTGGGATAAGCGTAATAGCATTTCCAGACGCTTATCTGGTGGTATGAAACGTCGGGTGATGATTGCACGGGCGATGGTGCATGCACCAAAGCTATTGATACTGGATGAACCGACCGCAGGTGTAGATATCGAAATCCGTCGCTCCATGTGGAAATTGATGAAGGAAGTCAATCGCCAAGGTACGACCATTATCTTAACCACCCATTATTTGGAAGAAGCAGAAAGCCTGTGCCGCAATATCGCTATTATTGACCAAGGCAGAATCGTCGAAAACTCCGATATGGCAAGCCTGTTGGCGCGTTTGAATGTTGACCATTTTGTGCTGGACTTAGCCGAGCCGCTTGCTTCTGTACCCGAACTGGAAGGCTGCCACATTGAGCGGGTTAGCGACAAAGTGCTGGATGTCTCCGTTCCCAAAGAGATTGGGCTTAACCAGCTTTTTAACCAGCTCAGTGCCAATAACATCAAAGTCCTCAGCCTGAAAAACAAGAGTAACCGCCTGGAACAATTGTTTATGGATTTAATTGATTCTAAATCACCTAAAAATAATCATGAATCCGTGATAATCCCCGCTCCGTCAGGGAGAAGACCAGGGTGAGAGATATTAAATAATGAACTACAGCATCGCCCTAAAAACCATAATCAAGAAAGAAGTCTACCGTTTCATACGGATATGGCCGCAAACACTATTGCCGCCAGCAATCACCACGGCTTTATATTTCCTTATTTTCGGTAAGCTGATCGGCAGCCGTATTGGCACGATAAGCGGCGCGACATATATGGATTATATCGTCCCTGGCATCATACTCATGTCGGTCATCAGCCATTCCTATTCCAATGTAGTGTCGTCGTTTTACTCTACCAAATTCCAGCGCAATATAGAAGAATTGCTGGTCGCACCCGTACCCAATTGGGTCATTCTGACCGGTTACGTCAGCGGCGGCATATTCAGGGGCTTGCTGGTGGGCATTGTCGTCGCGCTAATCTCGATGCTGTTTGCCGACATCATTGTGTTGCACCCTGCCATTACCATTACCGTTGCCGTCTTGACCGCCACCTTATTTTCTCTGGCGGGCTTCATAAACGCCGTACTGGCAGAAAGTTTTGACGATATTTCCATCATCCCCAACTTTGTCCTGACCCCATTAAGCTATCTGGGCGGTGTTTTTTATTCTGTCGATATGTTGTCCGGTTTTTGGCAGACAATCATAATGGGCAACCCAATTATGTACATGATAAATGCGTTCCGGTTCGGCATGATTGGCGTGACAGATGTGGATATTCAATTGGCGTTGATGATGACTGTGGGATTTATCGTAGTGTTGGCGTTATTTAGTTTGTATATGTTGCACAAGGGTATTGGGATTAAGAATTAGGGAAGGCTAACAATTGATGGTTAAGCCAGACCAGCGGTTGCCTCGTCAAAGCATAACGGAATCGAAGAATACCGAAGCATAGAAACCCTCTATTTCACTGCGTGAAATAGAGGGTTTCTATTAACAGACGTGGTAAATCAACTGCCAGGCAATCAGCTAATAACCTCAGCTACAAATCAAATCCCTGCCTGTATTTTCCCAAACAGGGGCTTCAATATCCGATTGTTTTTGTTGATCTGTATTGATTAGAATTTGATGATGCAATTCATGAAGATCTAGTTTTTTAACTTGCCTTGCCGGCCTGCGTCGCAGCAGCAACCTCAATCAACCGACCAGATGTAACGTCGTAGATATAGCCGTAAATTGGGATATTGCTTGGAACCAGCGGATGATGCCGAATTCGATTAACATCATCTGTTACGCTGGCTTCTTGTTCGTTGATAGTCATCCAATTGATATATTTACCTTCGGTGCAACCCGGACCTTCGCAGCAATCGTGCCAACCTTTATCATCTATAGATGCGGTTTTTAAACTTTTCGACAATAAATCTCCCATGATTTCATTGGTGAAAAGCTCCATGCCACAATTAGTGTGGTGAATGACAAACCATTCTTTAGTACCCAGTAATTTGTAGGAAATCACAAGCGAACGAATAGCATCATCGCTAGCACGACCACCCGCATTACGGATGACGTGGGCATCACCTTCTGACAATCCAGCGTATTTGGCAGGATCCAAGCGGGCATCCATACAAGTTAAGATGGCAAAACTTCTGGCTGGCGGTAAAGCCAAAGCGCCTTTGTCGCCGAAATTATTCACGTAGTCTCTGTTTGCTGACAATACTTCATTAAGAATATTACTCATGTGTCGCTCCTTTCTATGTATTAATTATTATTGGGCAATAAAAAGCCGCTTGCCCAAATCATGTTACATGAAAAAAACCAAGCGGCATTAACTATCTCCGAAGCAGAGTGTATACTCTTCAATCAGGGTTTTGAATAGCGCAATATATTTATAGAATATAAATTATAAGTTTATAGTGTGGACAAGTTAAATAATATGCAGGTGTTCTGCCGCATTGTTGAATTGGGTACTTTTGCGGCTGTTGCCAGAGAAATGGATTTATCTGCGATGATGATCAGTAAGTACGTCGCGCAGTTGGAGGAATCCTTGGGCGTTGCCTTACTGAACCGGACTACCCGCAAAATCAGCCTGACCGAAGCAGGAGAGGTTTATTTTCAACGCAGCAAGCAATTGTTGGATGATTTTTCCGAGCTGGATGAATCTACTTCCCAGTTAGGGCGAAATATAAAAGGTACGCTAAGGGTTAGTGCTTCAATAGATTTTGGTGGACTTTATATGGTTCCCGCTATCGATGCTTACCAACAGATCTACCCTGATGTAAAGATAGTAATGACATTGCACAATAGCCAAGTCAATCTTAGCGAAGGCAGCATTGATCTTGCCATACTGGTTACTGATACCTTAGATTTAGGCGTTGTTGCTAGAAAAATCGCAGAAACTCGTTTGTGTACGTACGCCTCACCTAGATATATCACACAACACGGTGAGCCCAAGACCATTGAGGATTTAAAGTTTCACCATTGCCTTTACAATACGGACACACCTCACAAGGATTTCTGGATTTTTAAGGATGGAAGGGAAGATGTAAAAGTGAAAACGAATTGGCGCCTGGCTTCAAACAATGGTCGTGCATTATGTCAGGCGGCTGCTTTGGGCATGGGCATCACACAAGCACCGGAATTGTCCGTGGCGACTTACCTTGCCCAAGGCGAATTGGTCGAAATATTGCAGGATTATCGGATTCCATCGTTGGCAATTTATGCCACTTACCTACAACGCCGTTTTATGCCAGCAAAATTGACGACGTTTGTGGATTTTTTGATCCGTTATTTCGCTGAGATTGATATGCGGAATATACGATAAAATAAAGCGCGATAAACTAACCTTTAATCATTGAGGGAGTCCTGAAGAGCTTCCGGAATCGACATAACCAATCCATGAAAATAAGGTAGAGATTAAATTTACCCCTACCTGATTTTAGATTATATCGCACCAACATCACACTTCATCAAACAATACACCGATTTGATGAAATGTACCCGTCAGGATTTCATCTCTATTCGTCGGAAGGCGAACCCAAATAACGATAAACTACAGCCCCTAATACTGCGCCGATTATAGGCGCGACCCAAAACAACCACAGTTGTGCCATCGCCCAATCGCCCACGTATATCGCCACACCCAAACTTCTGGCTGGATTTACTGAGGTGTTGGTAACAGGTATGCTGATTAAATGAATCAAGGTAAGACCCAAGCCGATTGCAATTGGCGCAAAACCTTGGGGGGCGCGAGCATCAGTTGCCCCTAAAATGATGATTAGGAACATCATGGTCATAACAACTTCAGTTACCAATGCTGATGTCAATGAATAGCCGCCCGGTGAATGCTCACCATAACCATTAGAGGCGAATCCCGCAGTAACATCAAAACCGACTTTACCGCTGGCGATCAGGTACAAAACACCACCAGCAACGATTGCACCGAGAACTTGTGCAACGATGTAAAACAATAATTTATTAGCAGGAAAACGCCCTCCTGCCCATAACCCAATTGATACTGCTGGATTCAAATGGCATCCAGAAATATGGCCAATGGCGTAGGCCATCGTCAACACCGTCAATCCAAAAGCAAACGATACGCCCATCAAACCTATACCCACATCAGGAAAGGCAGCCGCTAGAACCGCGCTGCCACAACCGCCTAATACTAACCAAAATGTACCGAAAAATTCTGCCGCATACTGTTTCATAATGTCTCCATCATTTTGTTTATTATGGTCGATGCCAAATGATTGGCCTCGCTAGAATCATATCACCTACTAGACCAGGATTCAAAATGAACCAATACTCAAATTATCTTCAGGCATAAAAAAGGCAACCTAAGTTGCCTTTTTTAGATCATTAAAACCAGAGTACTGGCTTTATAATTTTTCCTTGATACGTGCAGCCTTACCAGTAAGATCACGTAGGTAATAAAGTTTTGCGCGGCGGACATCACCACGACGTTTAACTACGATCTCGCTGATAATTGGGCTATGGGTTTGAAACACCCTTTCTACGCCAGTACCGTGGGAGATTTTCCGCACAGTGAAGGCAGAATTCAAACCACGATTGCGTTTGGCAATGACAATGCCCTCAAACGCCTGAATCCGCTCACGCTCGCCTTCTTTAACCTTGACTTGCACAACTACGGTATCACCAGGGCCAAAATCAGGAATCTGTTTTAGTTGTTCTTTCTCTAATTGATCAATTATGTTACTCATTACCACACCTGTGTTTAATTCAATTCAACTTGATTTATAAACTCTTTCAGCAGTATTTCCTGCTCTGCTGTTAATGTTTTCTTTTTTAGCAGGTCTGGCCGCTTCTGCCATGTCCTGCCTAAAGTCTGTTTTATGCGCCAACGACTTATATCCGCATGGTTGCCGCTTAACAACACATCCGGCACTAAAATACCCTCAACTTGCTCGGGGCGGGTAAAGTGCGGATAATCCAACAACCCATCTACATGCGAATCTTGTTGGGCAGAATCTTCATCACCCAACGCGCCTGGCAATAACCGTGTAATGGCATCAATCACAACCGCGGCAGCTAATTCACCGCCGCTGATAACATAATCACCAATCGACCATTCTTCATCACAATCCAGCTCGACAAAGCGTTCATCTACACCTTCGTAACGACCTGCAACCAGGATAAGCTGTGATACCTCACATGCTTCTGCCAGCAATGCCTGAGTTATCGGCTTGCCTTGCGGGCTTAAGTACACCACTTTTGATGATGCGGTCTTTGCTGAACCGTTACCTGCTTGCTTCGCGGCAGCCAGTGCATCGTGCAAGGGCTGATATTTCATTACCATTCCAGGCCCGCCACCGTAGGGGCGGTCATCTACTGTCCGGTGCTTATCGTGCGTGTAATCCCTTGGATTCCATACCGATAATGCCACAATTCCGCGTTCCTGAGCCCTGCCCACTATGCCGTAACTGGCTGCAGAAACAACCATTTCTGGAAACAGGGTGAGTACGTCAAGTCGCATTACGGCTGCTAAAAATCAGCATCCCAATCGACAATCATCTTACCAGCGGTGAGATCAATAGACTTCACTGTCTGTCCCTGCAAAAACGGTATCGCCCGTTCGCGCTCACCTTTTACAAGCAGCACGTCGTTAGCGCCTGTTTCAAAAAGGGTTGCTACCTTACCTAGTTGAAATCCTTCCATATTTTGAACATCCAGACCAATTAAATCCGACCAGTAATATTCGCCTTCTTCCGGTGCCGGCAATTGTTCGTGACTAACATAGACATCCCGACCCAACAAGCTAAATGCTTGATCCCTGTCGGTAATGCCATCTATTTGAGCGATTACACCTTTTCCTTGAATTTGGCCATCAACTAGCTTAATCGATTGGATTTGATCGCCTTTTGTTAGCAACCATTGCCTATAGCTAAGAATATTTGCCCTAGGTTCGGTGTAGGAAAACACCTTAACCCAACCTTTTACACCAAAAACGCCAGAAATTTTCCCGACGAGTACTAGTTGTTGCTTCAACAAACCGCTTATGCAGCCGCTTTTTGTGCGTCCTTAATCAAACTTGCCACGCGTTCAGAAGGCTGTGCGCCTTTGGATGTCCAATAAACTACGCGTTCGCTATCTAACGATAATCTTTGCTCGTTGCCACGAGCCACAGGATTGAAGAAACCGATCCGCTCTATGTAACGGCCATCACGTCCGTTTCTGCTGTCTGTGACAACAACATGATAAAAAGGGCGGTTTTTTGCGCCACCCCTGGAAAGACGAATTGTTACCATCTTTTTAAGTCCTCGAAAGCATTTAGCCAAAAATAATCCGCCCATTCTACGCGAAATAGCGAATAAGTGAAGTACAATTTTATATTTTAAAGTAATAACATGCCTTTTGGCATAGTCAGATTATCGCCGCATACCCCTGACATTATTTTTTATACCGCGCACCATATTGGCAATGTTGCCGCCCTTCATCTTCTTCATCATTTTCTGCATCATCTGAAATTGCTTGAGTATCAAGTTAACATTGTGCAACTCCTGACCACAACCATCCGCAATGCGCTGTTTTCTAGTGCCCTTTATCAATTCCGGAAAACGCCGTTCCTGCTTGGTCATTGACTGGATAACCGCAATTTGCCGCGCCAGCATTTTATCGTTGACTTGCTCCTTCATAGCTTTAGGGATACTGTTGATGCCGGGCAGTTTTTCCATCATGGAAGCCACCCCCCCCATACTTTGCATTTGCTGCAATTGCTCCAGAAAGTCAGTAAAATCAAATGCTTTACCTTTCTGTATTTTCTTGGCAAATCTCTCAGCCTTTTCCTTGTCGACCTTTTGCTCCATCTCCTCAATCAAGCTAAGCATATCGCCCATGCCTAAAATGCGGGAAGCTAAACGGTCAGGATGGAATGGCTCTAAGGCATCGGTTTTCTCACCCATACCAATGAACTTAATCGGTTTACCTGTAATATGACGAATAGACAAGGCAGCCCCGCCTCGCGCATCACCATCGGCTTTGGTCAGGATAATACCTGTTAGCGGCAGAGCATCGTTAAAGGCTTTGGCGGTGACCGCCGCATCCTGCCCTGTCATGCTATCGACCACGAACAGAGTTTCAATCGGCTTAATAGCGGCATGCAATGCCTTGATTTCATCCATCATGTCAGCATCGACATGTAAACGCCCTGCGGTATCGACGATGATGACATCAAGGAATTTTCTTTTGCCCGCCTCTATCGCTTGCTGGGCTATGGCAACCGGATTCTGGGTTACATCGCTGTCAAAAAATTCTAGGGAAAGTCCATTTGCCAGCGTTTCTAGCTGTTTGATAGCCGCAGGACGGTATACGTCCACACTCACTACGCCGACTTTTTTCTTTTGGGTTTCTTTAAGCCAACGACCAAGCTTAGCTACAGTTGTGGTTTTGCCCGCGCCCTGCAAACCAGCCATTAAGATTATCGCTGGTGGAACGGCATTGAGATTAAGCTTCTCGTTAGCATTACCCATCACCTTGACGAGTTCGGCTTGGACTAGTTTTATCATCGCCTGACCCGGCGACAAGCTGGACTGCACTTCCTGTCCTAATGCGCCATTCTTGACCTGTTCAATAAAATCCGTGACCACAGGCAGAGCGACATCCGCCTCCAACAAGGCCATACGCACTTCGCGCAAAGTGTCTTTGATATTGTCTTCGGTCAGCCGCCCTTGGCCTTTGAGCTTTTTTAGGGTACTGGTTAATCGGTCGGTTAAGTTATCAAACATGTTCTGATCTTTACTGTTTTGGGGAAATCATTCCTGACGCAAATGCGTCAGAAGCATAAATGCGGTATATTAACATAGCCACCGTGACTATGACATCCGGTGACCCATACGATTGACCAATTTTAACAAACGGCACTTAACAATCAGTTACTTGACACTCGTCCCGTTACGTCATACACAGCACAACATATGATGATCCTTAACTTACTCGCCGCAATCGCTATTTTTGCTTACCTAAGCAGCGCGGTTATGATTTTAAAACCATTAACGCTGAAAAATAGCAATTGGGGCAAATCAAAGCGAATCGCACTTACATGCGCTTGGGGAGCAAGCATACTACACGGCTTACACATAGCCCTTATTACCAGCCAAAATACGACGTTTAATTTTAGTTTTTTTAGTATGGCTTCGCTGGTTTCATTGATCGTAGTCCTGATTTTGTTGCTTGCCACACTCAGAAAACCCGTTGAAAATCTAGGTATTTTCTTGTTTCCACTGACTGCGCTAATGCTAACCTTGGACATGTGCCTCCCAGACAAACAACATTCGCTTGACACCCATAATTGGCAGATGAACACCCACATCTTAAGTTCGATTATCGCGTTTAGCTTATTAAATATTGCCGCCGTACAAGCCATTCTGCTGGCAATCCAAAATCAACAACTCAAAAGCCACCCGCCTAAGCGATATATTCGATCTCTGCCTTCGTTACAATATATGGAATCATTGCTATTCCAAATGATAGGTGCCGGACTGTTTTTCCTCAGCATCTCCTTAGCCAGCGGCTTTATTTTCCTGGAAGATATTTTTGCCCAACATCTTGCCCATAAAACTTTCTTTTCTATCGCCGCATGGCTGATATTTTCCGGCTTGTTGTTAGGCCGCAGATATTATGGCTGGCGAGGGCGAGTAGCGATCATATGGACTTTAGTGGGATTCTTGTTCTTGTTGCTGGCTTATTTTGTTACCAAGCTGATTCTTGAATATTACCTGCACCGCTAGGGCTTCGTTCTCCACAATCAGTGCTACTTACAACAAACTTTGCGATAATAAGCGCCTTTAATTTTTACAAATAGCACTATCAAGCTTCATCTGCATAACTTACAACTATCTGACCATTAATCATAAATGAAGGACAAAAAAGCTTACAAACCCTGTGATTTAGTTATTTTCGGCGCTTTGGGAGATTTATCCCGCCGCAAGCTGCTAATTTCATTGTATCGCCTTGAAAATGCAAACTTAATAGAGCCTGATACCCGTATTATCGGGATTGATCGTCATGTGATGAATACGGCGGAATTTGTCGAAACCGCCCGTAAAAGCCTACAAGGATTCTCCAGCGAAATAATTCAAGATACGGTATGGGCGAGATTTTCGGCGCGGCTTTCGTATGTAAAAATCGACCTGACCCAGTTGGATGAATACCAAATCCTGAATAAAGCTACTGATAATAAAACCCGTGTGCTGGTGAATTACTTCGCGGTTTCGCCGTTTTTGTTCAAGAATATCTGCCAAGGACTCGCCAAATGTGGTGTGTTAACGAAAGAATCCCGCATGGTGATGGAAAAACCAATCGGACATGATCTGGAATCTTCAATAGAAATTAATGATGTTGTCGCCAGTGTATTCAGTGAAGACCAAGTCTTCCGTATTGACCATTACCTGGGCAAAGAAACGGTGTTGAATTTATTGGCGTTGCGTTTCGCCAATTCGATTTTTACGACGAATTGGAACCATAACACCATCGACCACATCCAAATCACGGTTGCCGAAGAAGTCGGCATTGAAGGGCGTTGGGATTATTTCGACAAAACCGGGCAATTACGGGATATGTTGCAAAATCACTTGTTGCAAATTCTGACTTTTATCGCGATGGAGCCGCCCGTTAATCTGGAAGCAAAAAGCATCCATAGCGAAAAAATCAAAGTTCTTAAGGCATTACGCCCCATTACCAGCAATAATGTAGATGAAAAAACCGTGCGTGGGCAATATACCAACGGCTATATCAAAGGCGTTGCCGTCCCAGGCTATCTTGAAGAGAAAGGCGCAAACACCAAAAGTACAACTGAAACCTTTGTTGCTTTGCGTGTCGATATTGACAACTGGCGTTGGGCGGGCGTTCCGTTTTACTTACGGACAGGTAAGAGCTTGATGGGCAAACGGACGGAAATCGTCGTGTATTTCAAGCAGCTTCCACACAATATATTCAAAGACAGCTTCCGCGACCTGCCGCCGAACAAACTGATTATCCACCTGCAACCCAATGAAGGTGTTGAAATCGAAATGCTGAACAAGATTCCAGGGATTGACGAGCATATCAAACTGCAAAAAACCCGCCTGGATTTAAGTTTTTCAGATGCTTTCAAAAAAAACCGCATTTTTGGCGGCTATGAAAAACTGGTGCTGGAAGCCATGCGCGGCAACCCAACCTTATTCCTCAGCCGTGAAGAAATCGAACAAGCCTGGACGTGGATCGACTCCATCCAAGATGCCTGGAAGCATTACAACGAATCCCCCAAAGCCTACCCTGCCGGAACTTGGTGGCCGATTGCCTCAGTTGCTTTGTTGGCTAGGGATGGTAGGGCTTGGGAAGAGTAAAGTGTACAATTAGTTTTTGTTGGGTTGAGAAAAGATATAACCCAACGAGACGGCAAACACCGTAAAATGTGCTGAACGAAGGGAAACACATCGTTCGCGATTGATGCGCCTCGTTCCTCGGCACATCCTACATTTAGCGCATCTCACGGACTTGGGAAGAGTAATTGATCTCTAAGGGATAACGACTTACCTTAAATCTCACAAACTAGCTGGAATTAATTAGAATGCCAGAGATTCTCTACACAACTGCAACAGACAAAGATGGAATCCTAATTAAAGCGAATAATGCTGAAAAGGGTAATGACTATTTCTGTGCCATGTGTAAGACAGACTTAATTCTTAGGAAAAGTGGCAAAACGGGCAAAGGGACTAAACGGGCTCATTTTGCTCATCGTGCATTGACACCTAGTTGTACGCCTGAGACAGCTTTGCATTACTCATTCAAAAACTTACTTACAAATAAAATTCATCAACATATTACGACAAATCAACCGCTACCAATTTCATGGGAATGTACATTTTGTGGAATTGAACATTCGGGAGACTTATTGAAAAAAGTTGCAGTGGTGAAAGCAGAACATAACTTAACAGTATGTCAACCAGACATTGCATTATTTGGAAACGATGAAAAGGTTTTCGCAGTTATTGAGGTTGTTGTAATTCACAAGCCAGAAGAAAATACCATAAAGTATTATAACGAAAACAACATTATCTTTATACAAATCAATCTGACATCAGACAAAGACATCGATAATTTAGAAAATAAAGTCAAACAACCTTCTTATGTGGACACTTGTTACAACCCAAAGTGTAAAGTTTGCGGACACTTTCAACAAAAGAAAACAATGACGATCATTAAAGGGCCCTGTTGGAAATGCAATGAAACAATGAAGATTGCTTATATTTCAGGAAGCAAAGAACTTGTTCGTGGTTCAAGCCACTTAGCACCCAGTGGTTTTACAAATGAAGAAATCAATTTTGCAAGATCAAAAGAAGTGAAATTAAAAACACAATACAGTAAAACAATTCTGGGCAATTATGTTGCGAACTCCTGTACAAAATGTGATTCATTTGCAGGTGACTTTTTTTTGTTTACACAATACATTTCGCCAGCAGGTTATGGAGAGTTGCCTTTCGAAGAATTCGACATCGGCTATCATTGTTATCATTGTGAAGAAGTCACTTATGAAAATGAAGCACGATAGGTTGGTTAAACACATGGCAACTTTGACAAAACAACCACTGAGCGTTGGGCCGTCGTAACTCAACGAAATATTGCAATGGTGGGCAAGATAAAGCCTTTTACCCACCCTACAAAACTAATAGACAACATTCCACACAAAATAAACTTGATTTAACGTACGCCATAACGTACGATAACCTAACTATATTGCTTAATTTTAGGTAAAATCATGCAAACATTATCTGCCAGCGCCGCCCGCACTAATCTTTATCGCTTAATAGACGAGGCTAGCAGTTCGCATCAGCCTGTGGTAATTACTGGCAAGCGCGGTAATGCGGTGTTAATTTCGCAAGAAGATTGGTCTGCCATTCAAGAAACTTTGTTTTTGGTGTCGATTCCAAATATGCGTGAATCGATTCGCGAAGGCTTAAATACGCCTGCAAGCGAACTTTCAAGCCAGTTAGATTGGTAAGCAGTGCCGCAATACCAACTGCTTTACACCAAAGCGGCGCAAAAAGATGCCAAAAATTTAAACGCGGTTGGGCTTAAAGAAAAGGCTTTGCAGTTGTTAGAAATCGTCGCAGAAAATCCATTTCAAAATCCACCGCCTTATGAAAAGCTAATAGGCGATTTAGCTGGCGCATATTCGCGCCGAATTAACATTCAACATAGATTAGTGTACCAAGTGTTAGAGGATGAAAAAATCGTGAAAGTGCTAAGATTGTGGACGCATTATGAGTAAGTATTCTGTCAAACACGTGCCGTAGATATTGATTATCAAAATAGAGAAAGAAGCCATGCACCCCATCATAGAAAAAGTCACCCAAGAAGTCATTGAACGCAGCGATAAAACCCGCTCTGCCTATCTTAAGTATATTGATGGCATCGCCAAGGACGGCCCGATCCGGTCTGGTATGGGATGTGGCAATTTAGCCCACGGTTTTGCGGCTTGTAGCCCAGGCGAAAAAGCCGATTTAAGGGGCAACCAAAAAGCGAATATCGCCATTATCACCTCCTACAACGATATGTTGTCGGCACACCAACCTTATAAGGATGCGCCTGATTTAATCAAGGCTGCAATCAAGGAAGCAGGTGGGGTTGCCCAAGTTGCGGGTGGCGTACCTGCGATGTGCGACGGCATTACCCAAGGTCAGCCAGGTATGGAGTTGTCGCTGTTCAGCCGTGATTTGATCGCCATGACCACGGCAATCGGGATGAGCCATAACATGTTTGATGGGGCATTATATTTGGGCGTGTGCGACAAGATCGTACCGGGATTGCTGATCGGCGCACTCAGTTTCGGTCATTTACCCGCCGTTTTCGTACCCGCAGGCCCAATGCCCAGCGGCATCACCAATAAAGAAAAAGCCCGTGCAAGGCAAGCCTATGCCATTGGCAAAATTGGCAGGGAAGAATTGCTGGCAGCGGAATCAGCATCTTACCATAGCCCTGGAACCTGTACTTTTTACGGCACGGCCAACAGCAACCAGATGATGATGGAAATCATGGGCTTGCATTTGCCCGGCAGTTCTTTCATCAACCCTTACACGCCCTTGCGCGATGAACTGACCAAAGCGGCGGCAAAACAGGTATTGAAGTTTACCGCCTTGGGTAATGATTACCGCCCTATTGCCCACATGGTAAGCGAGAAAGCCATAATCAACGCAGTCATCGGGTTGCTGGCGACAGGCGGCTCCACCAATCACACCATGCACTTGATTGCGATTGCCCGTGCGTCCGGTATCGTCCTAAATTGGGACGATTTTGACAGACTATCCAAGGCCGTTCCCCTGATCGCAAAAATCTACCCCAACGGCCCAGCAGACGTTAACCACTTCCACGCGGCTGGCGGTATGGGCGTATTGATTGCGGAATTGTTGAAAAACGGCTTGTTGCATGAAGATATTCTGACCGTTGCGGATAAATGCGGCATGAACAATTACAGACAAGAACCTAAATTGATTGACGATAAGTTGGTTTGGCAACCTGTGCCTACGGCTTCACTGGACAAAGAAGTATTAAGTAGAGTTCAACAACCGTTTGCTACCGGCGGTGGGCTGCATGTAATGCACGGCAATTTGGGGCGCGGTATATCTAAGCTTTCTGCGGTTTCCGAAGGCCACCAGATTGTGGAGGCTCCCGCCGTGGTATTTGACGATCAGGAAGATTTTCTGGCGGCATTTAAACGCGGCGAGCTGGAAAAAGACTTCGTTGCCATCATCCGCTTCCAAGGCCCACGTTCCAACGGGATGCCGGAACTGCATAAACTGACACCACCAATGGGTGTACTTCAGGATCGGGGTTTTAAGGTGGCGTTGGTAACTGATGGGCGCATGTCTGGCGCTTCCGGTAAAGTACCTTCTGTTATCCACCTCTGCCCTGAGTGCGAAGTCGGCGGCCCTTTGGCTAAGGTGCGTAATGGCGACATCATCGCCTTGAATTTGCAGACGGGTGATTGTAATGCGCTGGTTGACGAAGCCGAATTCAACGCCCGCGTGCCATGGCCTAATTCCGCCAAAAACCACCATTACGGCATGGGACGGGAGATGTTTGGTGGCTTCAGACTGGGGGCTTCGTCTGCTGAAACAGGGGCATCTAACCTGTTTCTAGTTGATTAACAATGTAGGCGCAAGGCGAAAGACTCAAAACAACTACAATTGTTTTTTAGCGTTTAGCCTTTCTCTTTCTTAAAAACTTTCACTTTTGGCTTTCAACCCATGATTAATAATAACTGGAAAATTCAACCCAACGCCGTTTTAACCGCCTGCCCTGTCATGCCAGTCATGGTTATCCAAAACCTCGACGATGCTGTGCCTTTAGCAAGGGCACTGGTTGCAGGAGGTATAAAAGTATTGGAAGTCACGCTGCGTACGCCCATAGCTTTAGAGGCTATTAAGCTAATAAGCGAACAGGTCAAAGATGCCATAGTGGGTGTTGGCACTATCGCCAATCCTCAGCAATTACAGGCGGCAGAAGAAGCTGGCGCAGCATTTGCGATCAGCCCAGGCATTACCTCTACCCTGTTAAGTGCCGCAAACAAAGGCAAAATTGCACTAATACCGGGCATTGCGACTTTATCGGAACTGATGCTGGGTATGGAGTATGGCCTCGATCACTTCAAGTTCTTTCCAGCCGAAGCCGCAGGTGGAGTGCCTATGCTAAAAGCCATAGCAGGGCCATTCCCGCAAGCCACTTTTTGCCCTACTGGCGGCATTTCCCCTGGAAATTATAATGAATATCTACAATTGCCAAATGTGGCTTGCGTTGGTGGCTCCTGGCTTGCACCAGAAGCTGTCGTCAACGAAAAAAACTGGGCAAAAGTTACAGAATTAGCGCAAAAAGCTATCGCCGATGTCATTCGAGTTTAGCTTTTTTCGGGCATTATGGTAATCTAAAAACTTATTCAGGACTGAGAGCGAATCCATGACCGATCCCCACAGCCTTACATTGACTGACAACAATAAGCCCGTATGTGAATTGCCAGTATTATCTGGGAGCACAGGGCCTGATGTATTGGATGTGCAAACCCTGTACAAACAAACAGGCATGTTTACCTACGATCCTGGTTTCACATCAACTGCCAGTTGCCAATCTGCAATCACCTATATTGATGGCGAAGCAGGTGTGCTGCTGTACCGTGGCTACCCTATCGAACAACTTGCTGAACAATGTACCTTCCTCGAGGTCTGTTATCTGTTGTTACATGGCGAACTGCCAGGCAATGCAGAACTTAAAGGGTTTGAACATAGTGTGACCATGCACACTATGGTGCACGACCAAGTCAATAATTTTTTCAGGGGCTTTCGGCGCGATGCCCACCCGATGGCGATTATGGTGGGCGTGGTCGGAGCGCTTTCCGCTTTTTACCATGATGCAATGGATATCCACTCCAAAGCAGACCGTAACATTTGCGCAATCCGCCTCATTGCCAAAGTGCCTACAATTGTTGCCATGTGCCATAAATACAGCACTGGGTTACCCTTCATGTATCCGAAAAATAAGTTGAATTATGTCGAAAACTTTATGCGGATGATGCTGGCTACGCCTTGCGATGAATATGAGCCTAATCCGGTATTGGTCAGGGCACTGGACAGGATTTTGATACTCCATGCTGACCATGAACAGAACGCATCCACCTCTACAGTTCGCTTAGCGGGTTCCAGTGGAGCCAACCCGTTTGCCTGCATTACCGCCGGCATTGCCTGTTTATGGGGGGCGGCACATGGTGGTGCCAATGAAGCGGTATTAAACATGTTAATTGAAATTGACAATGCCTCACGAATAGGGCAATACATCAACAAAGCAAAAGACAAGAATGATCCTTTCCGACTAATGGGATTTGGTCATCGCGTTTATAAAAACCACGACCCCCGTGCTAAATTAATGCGAGAAACCTGTCATGAAGTCCTTACAGAATTGGGTTTGCATGACGATAAAATGTTCAAGCTGGCACTGGAGCTAGAAAAGATCGCATTGGAAGACGAATACTTCATCACAAAAAAACTATACCCCAACGTCGATTTTTATTCTGGTATTGTCCTACACGCATTAGGCATTCCCAGTAATATGTTTACCGCGATTTTTGCGATGGGCAGAACAATTGGCTGGGTCTCACACTGGGATGAAATGATTTCAGATCCCGACCAAAAAATTGGACGGCCACGGCAATTGTATACTGGGCAAACACGTAGGGACGTAACCGTGCGGTAATACTGCAACTAACAATGCCACCCAAATTAGGGGTAAATAATTAGGTGTGGCCTTAGGTGAAATTACGGAATCTGAGCATTCGCGGCTTCGTTTTCCCATATTGCGTTGCACTTCATAAGGGCTTACTAGCTCGGCTTTACTCCCGTAACCAAAGCATTAACTTCCATTCGATACCTTAGTTTTATTTCTGTAAACCCGGCATCTTGCATCTGCTGCAATGCCGAGGTTTCACGCATGACATGATTTTCTGATTCGTCGCTAAATAAGTGGATTATCCAGTGTTCCAGCAAATCCAAGCGGTTGATTCCGACCAATACCTTAAAATATCCGGCAACTTCTTCCTGTATTACACGGGTATGTTTGGAAATGTCATCGAAGGCATAACGGTCGCCATTAATGAATTGTCCACTGGATTTTAAAATGCGGAAACATTCACGGATTACGTCTTGGCGATAACCGCTGAGAAAATTATGCAGGGTATAAGCAGATGCAACAATATCGACACTCGCAGTAGGCATAGCTTGCAATGCCGACAAGGCATCCTGATTATAAAAAGTAACCAGCCCTTTTTCATACCATGCCTTTAAATTTTGTTTGGCTTGATTTTGCATTGTGGGTTCGTTGTCGATGCTGGCAATATGTGAGTTTTCCCTGGCAGATAACAAAGCCAACGTAGTAATACCAGTACCGCCACCAAGTTCGACAATATTCAACTTACCTTGTGGATTCGGATAATCACGGACGGCCTCCGCTACCAAACGACTCATTTCGGTCATCAACGGGTATATCAATTTGAGCATTTCATAGTCTTGCCCAATAACGCCTGAAAACAGGGCATCATAGTTTACTTGGTGGTTCATGATTTCGATTTTAACTTACCCTCTAAAACCTTCAATTTCTCTGGGGTGGCCTCGCCTTGGTATTTGGCTTGCCATTCCTTGTAAGGCATACCATAAATGTATTCCCTGGCCTGCTCATAATCAACCTCCACATTTTGATCTTGGGCCGCTGCGGTATACCATTTTGCCAGACAATTACGGCAAAAATCAGCCAAGATCATCAGGTCGATATTTTGAACGTCCGTATGCGTCTGTAAGTGATGAACTAAGCGCCTGAATGCTGCCGCTTCGAGCTGGGTTTTTGTGTTATCGTCCACGATCTATCTCCAAATTGAATCGCCATTTTAGCAGAATTCACAATCAAAACATGTACATTGAGTGGCATTGGACTTACAATAACGACAGTCAAAGCAGCAAAATCAGGTGGTTGATTCTATTTTTTCTACTATCGATTGTAAATAAAGGTGTAAAAGCATAAGCGTTGTGATTTTGAACTTTTGTGCAATTAAGCAATCCCAACGCCAAATAAATGACATTACTTGGCACGGTATTTTAAAATAGTTTCTAAGAAGTCATAAGATCAATAGCTTAATAAATACCACTAATAGTCCAGCTTTTACCTAACCCAAATTTGATTTCACTAATCTGTCAATAAGTTAAATACCCAACCCATCTTCATGAAACAGCTTTTCGAATTCTTTCCAATTCTTTTATTTTTTATTGCGTTTAAGCTGTATGACATTTACGTTGCGACTGCTGTAGTCATTGTGGCAACGGTCTTACAAGTAGGTTACACCTGGTTTCGATACCGTAAAGTGGAAACCATGCAATGGATCACACTGGGCTTGATCGTCGTTATGGGTGGCGCGACCATTTTGTTACATGACGAGCAATTTATAAAATGGAAACTATCCATAATCGAATGGTTATTCGGCATTGCTTTCATCGGTAGTCAGTTTATCGGCAAAAAACCTTTTGTCGAGCGAATGATGTCAAAGAGCCTGACGCTACCCGATTTTGTTTGGCGACGTTTAAACCTAATGTGGGGCTGTTTTTTCATCATCGTGGGATTTATCAATGTTTATGTCATGTTCCATTACACGACCGACCAGTGGGTTACGTTCAAAACCTTTGGTGTTCCTGGATTGATGGTTTTGTTCATTGTGCTACAAATGGTTTTCTTATATAAATACATGCCGGAAACTGAGGAATAACATGCTATATGCAATCATCAGTGAAGATGTGACCAATAGCCTGGAATTACGCATGGCTACAAGGCCTGCTCATATCAAAAGACTACAGGACCTACAAGATGCTGGACGACTGGTATTGGCAGGCCCGCACCCCAGCATAGACAGCGACAATCCAGGCTCGGCTGGCTTCACAGGCAGTCTAGTGGTCGCAGAATTTGAAGGCCTAGAGGATGCACAACAATGGGCTGAGTCAGACCCTTATATGACCGCAAAAGTCTATTCCAAAGTAACCGTTAAGCCATTTAAGAAGGTATTTCCACAATGACATCCGAAACCATTAAACGCTTGTTGAATGAAGCGTTTAGCCCACAAATACTTGAAATAATCGACCACAGCGCAGCCCATGCAGGTCACGCAGGTGCTAAAAGCGGCGGCGGCCACTATCATGTTAAAATTGTCGCCGAAGCATTTGCCGAAAAATCGTTAGTGCAGCGCCACCAGCTGATTTACAAAGCGCTAGGCGATATGATGAAACAAGAAATTCATGCCTTAGGCATCAATGCCCTTTCACCTTCAGAAGAAACCAAAGGAAATTCGTAATGTATAAAAAGCTTACACCATTATTTTTAGTTAGTGCTATCGCTCTTACAGGATGCGATTATAGGCCTTCAGGCGTAACACCGCCGGCCGTTAAAAAAGAAGATGCGATTGCCAGTGTTAACGGTCAATACATCAGCAAAAAAACCTTGGAAGAACTTGAAAAAGACCTAGCCCAACGCAGCCAAGGCCAAGCACCTGCTTTTCCTAAGGAGAAACTGGTAGACGAACTGGTTCAACGCGAAATCTTGGTACAAGATGCCGTGCAAAAAAAGTTGGATCAATCGCCTGAAGTAGTCGCCCAATTAGATGCCGCCAGAAAAGCCATATTGACCCAGGCGAGCTTACAAAACTATTTAAAAGCCAATCCCGTCACTGATGCAGAAATCAAGAAAGAATACGAGAGCAAAGTGGGCGGAGCCAATGGCACCGAATACAAAGCCAGCCATATCCTGGTTAAAACCGAAGATGAAGCAAAAAAACTGATTGCTGAACTGGATAAAGGCGAAAAATTTGCCAAGCTGGCAAACAAGCATTCATTGGATGCCAAAGAATCACAAAATGGCGGCGATTTAGGCTGGTTTAGCCCTAGCCAAATGGTGGCACCATTCTCCGAAGCCGTCGCTA
This sequence comes from uncultured Gammaproteobacteria bacterium, assembly GCA_963804035.1. Classification (GTDB taxonomy): domain Bacteria; phylum Pseudomonadota; class Gammaproteobacteria; order Methylococcales; family Methylomonadaceae; genus Methyloglobulus. Next base: position 157,910 of record CAWDOO010000001.1, read on the forward strand.
AACTGGAAAAAGGCAAATACACCAAAGCACCTGTTAAAACCCAATTTGGCTGGCATATCATTTCGCTGGAAGATTCCAGAAAACAAGCTGCGCCACCATTGGAAGCGGTTAAAGAACAACTGACACCCATGTTGCAACGCCAAAAAATCCAAACCATGGTGGAGGGCTTGCGTAAACAAGCCAAAGTGGAAGTTTTGATACCGCTTAAAGATGAAGCGCCGAAAGCCGCTACTCCGCCCCCAGCAGCAGCCACTGCTGCGCCAGCGCCAGCCACCGCAACACCTGCCGCCGCGGAGCCAGCCAAAGAAACCGCAAAACCTGTCGAAACAGAGAAAAAAGTAGAGCCTGCTAAAAAATAAGGTTTTTAGCAAATACAAAAAAAGGCGGGAAACCGCCTTTTTTTGTGAGCCTCTCCTGGATAAACTTCACCAAAATACCTTAGATGAGATTCTAAAGAAACCACCTAAGATTTATTCATGTAACGCGTTTTAGACACTCACAGATAGACTTTTGACTGCTCAAGATTGGACACTGAAATACTGTAATATAGAATATGATCGATTTCAGAAACTTTAGTCATGGTATGTTGCGATGGCTGGGAAATGGTTATTCTTGATATGCGCAACTTTTGTGAGTGAGACTTTAAGATTTAATTTAACAAGCCACTTCTATTCATCACCGACCCAACCTGCCAATGCTTCTATAATGCTCTTGGCTTGATCTTTACTGGAAATATTAAACTTAGATTTTTGCCTATATTCACCATTCTGTTTTTGATAACGGCGGATAGTGTATTTATCGGGCCGTACTCGCCTTTGGCATTATTCCAGTCTTGATACCGGAACATTAACGTTGCCCAAGCCCCCTTAGTGAGAACTTTTTTGTCCAGTTCTTTAACCGTTTGAATGCCCCCATCTTCATAATTGATGGTTAATTCGTCTACTGTTTCTGCCATTGTTTTGCCTAATTGTATAATTAATTTGTGCTAAAAAACTGCCCAAAGCCACGGCTGCCTTCGCCTGTTTTTATGGTGTTGACGACTTTTATATTTCTGGCATCAATGACAGAAACATTGCTGTCAAACCAGTTTGCTACGTAGACGTAGCGGTCATCTGGGTGGGTATTTATACCTTCGGGTTTCTCTCCGACGGAGATCAAGCCAATTTCTTTTAACGTTTCCGTGTCTATGACAGAAACTGACCCATCGTCCTGGTTCGTCACAAACAGGCGGCTATCGTTAAGCGCCAAGGCCGTTGCATAAGGTAGCGTTTTGACTTTCACGGTGGCTATTGCGTTCATAGTCGCAGTTTCAACGACTGTTACATCATCACTTTTGACATTGGCAACATACAGACGATCACCACGGGTATCCAGCGTTAACCCAAAGGGGTGTTCGCCAACCTGCACTGTTTTTACGACCACCCTCTTTTGGGTATCAACCTTGGATACGGAATTGTCAATACGGTTGGCAACATACAGCCAGTGGTTATTGGGACTAATCATCAAACCGGAGGGCGATTGTCCAACTGGAATCGTACCAGTTATCTTCAAGCTATCAGAGTCAATAATAGAGACAGTGTTGTTATACCAGTCCGCGACATAAATATGCTTACTGTCAGGGCTAACTGCAATGCCTAATGAACCTTCGCTAACGTTGACTGTGGCAATAACTTTACGCTGTACCGTATCTATCACAGCAAAGCCATTGGCTTCGGGCGTACTGATGTAGACCTTATAGCCATCAGGGGATGAGGTAACCCCAGCGGGCTTGCCTTTAACGGCAATCGTGTCAACCACCTTTCCCGATTGCGTATCAATAACCGATACGCTATCGTCCAGTTGATTGCTGATATAAGCAAAAGGCGATGCCGCAAGCGGTGTAACCAAAACAGCAATAAGCAACGCGATGGAGGTTGTAAGGTATTTTGGTTTTAGCACCTTATTGGCCTGATTTGCTGAGGTAATTTTATTTCTCAGCCAAAGATTTTAAATTTTCTAACCCCGCTTTAAAAATTCCTTTTACCGCAGTATTAGCAACTTCTTCATTCATTTCTGGTGGTGGGTTGTTGTTGACATAGGCACGGTAAAACCCCGCCTTCCAAGTAACTAATGTGCTTTCACCTTTCGCTTCCAGGTCTATGCTGGCGGCATAATTGTCCACTGGCAAAACGGGTACTTTTTCTTCAGCACCGGCATGGGTAATGGTTTTTGCGGTGCTCATTTCCGTGATTTTGTAAGCGTAAGACATTTTGCCTTCATCATACTTTTTGAGTTCTTCGGTAATCGTACCGCCATCTTGTAAAGTCAATACACGGGTTGCGCCTTCAGTATTGCCGCCGTTAACGGTGGTATTCTTAACCGCAGGCAACCAAGACATATCGCCATATTCCTTGATGATGCCCCATACCTTTTGGGCAGGTGCATTAATGGTGATTTGTTCTTCAACTTTTTGGCGAACAGGGCCATGCGCTTGGGCAGCCGCCACGAACAAGAAGGGTAAAAATGGTATACACAGGTAAGACTTCTTCATATTATTTTCCTTAAAGGGGTCGTCAAAAACACAACGATTATAATATGACGGTCTTGCGATGCAAGCTAGAGTTTTCATTATCATTAGCTATCAGAGTTTATTGTCAAGGTTAATAGGGTTCTAACCCTGACAATAAACTGGTACGATGTCCACTTAAATATAAGGTGAACAAGCCTATATTGAACATAGCCGATGCTAGGACTTGTTGGGTTTAACGTTTTTATTATTCGGGTTTTCGCAAATTTTTGGAGAGATTATGGTCGCTATAAATTATACAAAAACACTGTGTTTGGTGGTTATTGGAGTTAGCATCGCACTTGCCTTAAGTGCTTGCTCCATATCTGATAGCGTTGGCTCAATCTCGGATAGCGCCGGTTCTATAGCCAAAAGCTCGGAAAGCATTTCAGATTCATCAACCTCCAGCAAAGATGACTCAAAATCTTCGACGTACAGCGAAGATAACCAGTATGAGAATGAGGTTAAAGATTTTACAGTGACGTATTTACGCACTAATTCCAGCCGTGCCGACCAAAATGGTTTTATGGAGGGCATAAGCGATATTGCCTCGCAAAACGGTATCGTGGATTGGGAAGCAAATCCAAAAACCTATCGGGGCATCGGCAAAGGCTTAAAAAAAGCCAAGGTTTCAGGTGCCCAGTACCAAACTTATAAAAAGAAATTCGCCGATAACGATAGGAGCAAAATGGATGATATTCAAGAAGGTTACGAGAACTAAGACGAATCCAGTGTGAAAGCTGTTTTACTGGTTTTGTTACTATGTGCCAGCAGCGCAGATGCAAAAGTACTGCAATTTATTTACATAGAAGCAAGCGAAGGCAATTCCAGCGGCGGTCATGTTGCACTCCAATTAGGCGATGATGTCTATCATTATCAATACCAAAATGCGCTGATTCGCCTGTTTAAGCACAATGCCGACGCTTTTCGTGCAAATTACCAATTGTTACAAAACCGCAGCCTGCACATTGCAGATATTGAGGTGTCCGATACGGCTTATGACGATATAAGCAATCATTTTAAAGAGCGCTTTTTTGTACAGCGTCAAAAACTAAAGCAGTTGCAAGCGTTACAGCACGATCAAGCCCTGTTACGGGCTTTATTGCAATGGAAAAAGGGAAAGCCAGTTAATTCGTCGGCATCTGAAACACTGCCGAAGTTACCAGGAGCAGGCTTGTTTTATAGTGATAACACTTCTTCGGAGGCGATAAAAAAATCGACTACAAAATGCGATACAACAAATTCAAGCACAAAAATTAACGCCAAAGTAAGGCAGCAACTTGAGAATAGCTACGGTAAAAGTTTTCTTCCGCAAAAAATAATTTCTTTACGTAAAGAACTGGGGCAGCTCTTACCTGCCGAAACAAACAATAATTATTTTTTTTCTTCACACTACAGCGATTTGCTGAATGGTCTTCTTGTATTACAGGCTTTGCAGAAAGCCCAATCCCTAACAGGTAACTCGTGTTTCCAAGCCAATCTGCCTGAAATGAGATTGAATGATGCCGAAATCAAACAAGCACAGGTGTTTCAGCAAGATTTATTGCGGTCAGTTCAATCCTTGATGGTTTCAAAGCGACCTGATTGGGGGTATGCCCTGTTTGTGACATTGGCACGACTCATTGTTATTGAGCAATCCATACAAACTCGACAATGGACATTTTTGGATGATACGGACGAAAAAGCCATTCCTATTCCTGGCGAGCAATTAGCGCTTTATGCTGAACAATTGCTAAAGCAACGTCTCGGAGATTTACATCGCTTGCATAAAGCGGTTTCAGACTTATCTGAATCGCCAAGTTATTATGAACGGCGCTACGTTAATCTGGAAATAATGGCAAACCGTTACCAGCAATGGCTAATAAGCGACAAAACAGGAGAATTGCGTTATCAAAACGAACAAGCCCTACCGGAAGCCCCGCTTCCCTTAACGCGTTTTTTGTTGACTGGCTTATCCGCAGAACAATTAGAACACGCCCTACGTCTTCAAGAAATAGCATCTGACCGCCTAAGCAAAGAGGATAGTGACAGCAATGCTTATCACTTGCTGACCAAGAATTGTGTCACAGCCCTGTTTGAACTCATCAATGAGTCGGTATCTGGACAATCAAAGCAAATATTGGGCGGATTTATTGATCCCAAACTAAATTTTATCCCTTTTCAAGCATTCGACTCAGTAAGAGAGATATATAACGTCGTCAAAACTAGGGAAGTGCCAGCTTATCGACAACAAGAGTTGACCAAGATGTATGATAAGGAAGTCGATAGCTGGGTGTATGCCCGTGAATCGAATGTATTCAGTTCCAGCCTGTACAAGCATAACCCGGACGATGCCTGGTTTGTGTTTTTTACCGATGATGCAGCTTTACTTAGACCGCTGTTTGGTGCAATCAATACCTTGGCAGCAACTAGCCAAAGTGTTTTTGGCTTATTAAGTTGCCCGTTCGACGATGGCAAGGAAATAAAAATTGGTGCCAGGGGAGTTTTAACGAGTCTGCCAGAATTAGCCTTTTTTAATATAAGGAAAGGCAGCTACCCCTATCCTATTAAACCTTAATTGAAAACCTGAAAGCCCCCACGTACTAGGCGGGGACTTTCACGGTAAGTGCAGCCTTTAATTAACTTTCAAAGCACCGCCGCGGCCCATGCCACCTTTAACATCTTGTGCCTTGTAATTTCTTACGGATACCACAAGATTGTTATAAGCATCGAAGAAAGCCGCCGCAGTTGCTTGGCCTTCAGGGGTTCTTGTATAGGTACTTAAACTGCCCCCCATTGCGCCACCTATTAGACCACCCCAGCCACCTAAAGCCCCGCCGCCAGATAGGCTCATATTGTTTGCGGTGGCACTGCCTTGGGAAATCGCAACTTGCACTGTTGAACGAATATCGGTCAGCGTCAGCGCAACATCCGTTGTCCTGGTTTCTACGGAATTAGCAACAGCACCTGCAATCGCCCCTATTCCCCCTAAGCCAGCAGCCCCAAGCCCTGCACCAAGCAAGCCACCAGCCAGATTTCCACTACTTCCGCCAGTGTTTTCGTTTTGAACGATGACTTGAGGGTCTAACAAATAGTCTGCGGCAACGCGTTGGCCTTTATGTTGGTTTGATCCAGGGCGGTATTCACCGGATTCCCTTTGTTCACCGACAATATCGTTAATCATCGCCCTGGTTGCTTGGTTACCGATTGATGTGATAACGAAGCAATTAGACTGCTGCACTGCAAGTCGGATCAGGGGGTCAACTGTCGTTACGCTGCTAGAACCACTGAAACGACCATCACTAACAGCGAGCGTACCCAATGGCGTTGAGCAACGTTCTAATGCTTTGTTAGCGTTTACACTGGAGGCACCACCTGCCGAACCCGTCACCATGTTGCCACTTCCACCCGTTTGTAGCCCTGATTGAGCGCAGGCAGTTAATGCAACTGCAACACCAATTACTGAAATTGTTTTAATTTTTTTTGCGATCATTTCTAATGCCTCTTCGTAAAAGATTTCAATCAAAAAACACACTGAATTTAAAGAAAATTTAAGATACTATGCGAAACGTGGCGATAATATATCAAATTATTATAAAGAGAGCAGAAACTTATGCAGAATAAAAGATTATCATTAAGAAAACTGATGGTTAGCCTATTTTTACTGTGCCTTGCGGCCTGTGCAAGCGAGCAACCCAAGCCAAAAGATACTATTACCGTCTGCGATCCCAGCGGCTGTGCGGAACGCCCGAAGAACTATGCTTCTTTCGATCCTGAAAAAGAGCTTCCTGATAATGACCCAGGTGGCAAGATAGCGGCTTTGGAGGAACTTGCCAAAAACGATCCCCGTGCTTCGTATGACCTTGCTTTACGACTATTTAGAGGTGATGGCGTACGTCAAGACAGCTATCGTTCGATCAAGTGGATGCGTGAAGCAGCGGAGAGAGGGCATTTTGGAGCCCAAAAAGCACTAGGAAGGTTGTATTTGACAGGTCTTGGCGAATTAGGCTCTGACCCTGGCGAAGCCGAAAAATGGTTAACCATTACCGCCAGCAAGGGGGACAAAGAGGCGTCCCAATTGCTAAAAGAAGCCACCATAGCTCGACAGTCCCAGCAGGCAGAATGGAAATGGCTTAACCGCTGGCGGGCAACTTTTAACACTTATTGGTATTCTGGCTATGGCTACAACAGTTATTGGCGGGGAAATAGTTGGTATTGGTATTAAAAATACGCCTTCGCTCCCCAGGAATGAAGGAAGTGCGGCAGCGAGTATGGAAAAACTCGCGCCGCCTCCCTCTAGTAAAGGGTTGCGATGAAGGAGTTTTTAGAGAGCTTTATTAGACTTCGCACGAACGGAACTTAAAACCAATGTCGTTCAATTGTTTTCATGAAAGTAGTGACGAAAAGTCTTGTGTCGCTTCGTGTGAGAATTTAGCTATGAATTTATCTATAATAGAAAACGAAAAGCACAGCCATATGAAAGCAATTTATTGTTAATAAAGGAAATAAAGCTTGCCAACGCATATAAGTATCGACAGAAAAAGTTTCATTAAAAACCATCTTTTATATCCACTGATTGTCTTCTCAGTATCTTTGCTGTGTATGCAATTTACCCAATTGGATGTTTGGCTGGCTAGCCATTTTTACAACGTGGAACTCCATCAATGGCCTTATCGGGAACATTGGCTAACTCAAACCGTCTTGCATAAAGCCGGACGGTATATTGTGTATGCCATTGGAGTCGTATTGCTGCTTTGTTGGCTGTCAGCATTCCGTTCAAAGTCCACTTTGTATATTTATCGCTGTCATCTGACGTTTTTGTTGCTTGCCAGCTTAACCGGGCCTCTTATCATCACTTACCTGAAAAGTCATACCCACATCTATTGTCCTTGGGATTTGGTTATGTTTGGTGGGAACAAACCGCACATCAAATTATTCGACGCAATTGATAATAACTTAACTGTGGGGCATTGCTTTCCATCAGGTCATTCAGGTTTGGGTTTTACATTTGTCAGCCTGTATTTTTTCTTTTTGTTGGTTAAGCCGGAGTACAAATATTACGGATTAACGACTGGATTACTTACTGGATTCATTTTTGGTATTAATCAAGAAATACGTGGTGCCCATTTTTTCAGCCATGATGTATTTGCTTTAGCGATTTGTTGGTTTTCATCATTGTTGTTGTTTATGGTTTTTTTCAGGAGACAATTTAAATAAACAAGGTTGGGGTTAACCCGGAACTCACGTTGTCGTTTTAGTGTCAGCGTGAAGGTTGTAAACGTATTTTAGTTGCATTATTATTTTGATTCAATACTATATTAAGTGCTTACACTTAATCCAAAGGAGCCAACCATGATCCATCAAGCACGGTATTACTTTCGCCATGTTAAAGAAGATGTTCCGGCTGGAATGGTGGTGTTCCTAGTCGCATTGCCGCTTTGTCTGGGGATTGCCTTGGCATCGGGAGCTCCTTTATTTTCTGGCTTAATTGCAGGTCTGGTGGGAGGCTTGGTGGTGGCTTGGCTAAGTGGATCGCAACTAAGTGTGAGTGGCCCGGCTGCCGGCCTTACGGTTATTGTGTTCAATGCGTTGCAAACTTTGGGCAGTTTCCAGGCACTTCTGGTTGCTTGTGTGCTGGCGGGTATCTTGCAACTGGTGTTGGGTTTTTTAAAAGCCGGGGTGATTGCCTCTTTTTTCCCTTCCGCCGTTATTGAAGGCATGTTGGCTGCTATTGGTTTGATACTTATTATTAAGCAAATTCCCCATGCTGTCGGTTTTGACGATAGTTTCGAAGGCGATGAAAGTTACATGAAGGGGACTGCGGAATCGAGTTTTTTTGAATTGTTTGATTCTTTAAAGGCCATTTCGCCTGGTGCTGTTGTTATCAGCGTGGTCGGTTTGTTGATATTGATCGTGTGGGGATTGCCTTGGTTTAAAAAACAAGCCTTGTTAAAGCTGATACCAGGGCCTTTGGTCACTGTTGTTTGGGGTGTCGGCTTCAATTTATTCGCCGCTAAATATGCGCCAGAGTGGCAGGTTACCTCAAACCATCTTGTCAATTTGCCTGTCTCAGAGCAACCAAGCGATTTTTTAAACAATTTGGTATTCCCTGATTTCAGTTATTTAAACAATCCTCAAGTCTATGTTGTCGCTGTTACCATCGCTATTATCGCCAGTCTGGAAACCTTGTTAAGCCTTGAGGCGACTGATAAGCTCGATCCGCTGAAGCGTTTGGCACCCGCCAATCGTGAGCTTAAGGCACAGGGTATGGGCAATATTATCAGTGGAATGTTAGGTGGTTTGCCGATGACGGCGGTTATTGTCCGCAGTTCTGCCAACATCAATGCGGGCGGCAAAACCAGCTTATCCTGTTTTATTCATGGCGTTTTCTTGTTAATCAGCGTAGTGTTTTTTGCCCGTTACTTAAACGCCATTCCTTTGGCTTGTCTAGCGGCTATCCTGCTACACACAGGTTATAAGCTGGCCAAACCTTCAATTTTCATAGACTATTACCGCAAAGGCATGAGCCAACTGCTGCCCTTCGTCATCACCATAAGTGCAATTTTGGCAACGGATTTGCTGAAAGGCATGGCAATCGGTATGGCTATCGGTTTATTTTTCGTGATTAAAGCGAATTATCATGCGGCTATCACCTTGACCAAGACAGGTAACCAATACATGATAACGCTCAATAAAGATGTTTCTTTCTTGAATAAGGCGTTACTGAGAAAATTTATCTTGCTTGTTGAGGAAAACAGCACAGTTACGATTGATGCTCAAAAAGCCCAATTTATCGATCACGACATCCTTGAAACGATTGATGATTTTTTGGCTTCCGCACCGGATAGTAACATCCGTGTCGAGACGATTGATTTATATGGGAAGGAAAAGATCAAAGATCATCAAGAGTTGGTTATATTGGATGATGTCGCACCTGTTTCGCATTGAGCGGCCTCCCATAAAATCAGGAAGCGATGCGGCTTAAATGCCTGATTATAAATAATATTAAGCCGAATTAAAGACCTTTACAAGTAACTGTCATGCCGACAAGGATTGTCGGTATCCAGGACACAAGGATGTGGATTTACCACCAACACATTGCTGAGTTTACATCCATGCGGCCTAGACCCTGGCAATCCCCGCTGGGGTGAAGCGCTTGGGAAATTTGTGGGTTGACCATCGTTTTTTGTTTTAGCTGAACACTGTACGTAATCGGGTAAATATTTATGCTACTGTTCCTTCGGCTTAGTGCTTTTTATGCTGAACAAATTTTTTAATCTATGCCAATGCTTGATCCTAGCGTAAAATTTCCAAATTTTGTAAACAATACAACATAAGACCGCATGGGAATACTCAGTCTGTTACTTTGGATGCCTGCCTTGGGTGTTGTGTTTTTGGCGTTTACGCCGGGGCAGAATCTAGCGCTTATTCGAAGCCTGGCGCATTTGTTCAGCACGCTAACTTTTTTAATAAGCCTTTGGTTGTTGTTTATTTATAACCAGCACAGCGCTGATATTCAATTCAGTGAAAATTTCCCCCTAAATCCCGATCTGGGCAGTGAATATGCGCTCGGCGTTGATGGTCTGTCGATGCCGATTGTAGTTTTGGCGACTTTACTCACCTCCGTTGCGTTACTGGCTTCATTTTCCATTACCGAAAGTATTAAGGGTTATCATCTGTGTGTATTGTTGCTTGAGTTCGGCATACTCGGCGTGTTTTTGGCACAGGATTGGGCCTTGTTCTACACCTTCTGGGAAGTTACTTTAATCCCGATGTTTTTTCTGATAGGCCGCTGGGGCGGTAAGCGACGACACGCAGCCAGTCTTAATTTTGTGCTGTACACCATGGGTGGCTCGGTATTTATGCTGATTAGCTTGTTGGCGATCAGTGAATACGATCTGGAATATGAAGGCACATTAATGACCTCCATGCATCAAATGGCTAGAGATATGCCTTGGCAGGAGCAGGTTTTGGTACTGTTGGGTTTTTTGATTGGCTTTGGTGTCAAATTGCCGATTTTTCCTTTACATGGCTGGCTACCCTTGGCGCATGTGGAAGCACCTAGTCCCATCAGCATATTGTTATCGGGCATCTTATTAAAAATGGGCGCTTACGGTTTGATTCGGGTAATGGTGATGTTGCCAGAAGCGACGCATATTTTACAGCCGTTGTTGGTTTTTCTGGCACTGTTTGGAATGCTCTATGGCGGTTTGCTGGCTTGGCGACAAACTGATCTTAAAGCGATGGTGGCGTATTCGTCGATCAGCCACATGGGGATTGTGTTGCTGGGCATGTCTACGCTGACTGAAACAGGGCTTATGGGTGCTGTACTGCAAATGACCTCTCATGGGTTGATTGCTGGCGCATTGTTCTTGTTGGTTGGCTTACTGTATGAGCGCACCCATACCCGCAACATTCAAGATTACAGCTCACTGGTTCAAGTAATGCCGCGTTTTACCTTGTTAATGACACTGGTTTTATTAGCCTCTATGGGCTTGCCAGGTTCGGTGGGTTTCATTGCTGAATTTCATACCCTAATTGCGGGTGTTGCACAATGGGGTGGACTAATGGCGTTGTTTGGTGTTGGCATGTTAATCAGTGCCAGTTATGCCATACGCACCATCGGTGTGTTATTTACTGGGCCGGTTCGACCTACTATGCAAGTTCTTCCTGATCTGAATACCGTCGGCCTATTAGCGGCGGGTCTTTTAGTGGTGGGTATTGTATTATTTGGTTTGCTACCTCAAGCCCTCATTGAATTATCGGCGGCAACGGTCAGTGACTTAAGCTCAATGATAAAACAGCGCCCCTTATAGGCTTATGGTTATGCAAGACAACAACGAGACTGCCCGTGCGCTGATTATTAAGGCATTGTATGATTTGGATCATGTTTTGCCGGCACAAGCGCCGATACGCGACTTCGTACACCATAATACCCTGCATGGCTTTCAGCATTTGCCTTTTGAGCAAGCATTATCAGAGTTTGAAGCCTTGACTGGTATTTCCGGTTATCTTCCCGAGGCACAGTACCGTGGCTTTTATCAACAAGGCCGTATCACTGAACGTGATTTGGCGGCTGCAATCAAGGCGCAGCCTGGATTAACACCGGGACAGGTTGTGTGCCGTAGCGGTGAAAAGGTCATTACGCGACAGGACATTTACCGTTTGGCATTGTTGTTTGATTTTCGAGCGGTGTCTATCAGTCAGTTAAACTGGCAGATTGAAGAGCTTGGGACATTCAATACAGTGCAAGCCGATGTTCCAAACGAGGTACGTGATCGTTGGGTAACGGGCAATGCAGGGGGAAATATTAAGGCACTGTGGGAAACTGTTTTAAGCAAGCTCGACCTGAATTATGCCGCCTTGCATCCTGAAAATATGCTGGATTTATCGCAGGAACAAGCGGAAGAATGGCTCACACAGCATCAACAAACATCCGTCGATGCCACACATTCTGCTACCCAGCAGCAAGCCATTGTTATGCTTGACGAATTAATCGCTAGCATAGGTGAAACGCGAACCTTAGCATCTGTGGTGCGGGCTTTAACGGGCGTGGATATTCTGGACGTTATACGTCCACGGCTGATACGGATATGTGCGGCGGCTTTGGATGAGGGGCTTGCCGCATGGTCTATGCCGCAACTCGCGCAATTGGGCTTATACGGTGCTTGGCGGACAACTATTCGCTACGATGTTAATGCGTTTTTACAAGACCTACCCAATGGATCAGCGATTATTGCTGAGTTACCAGAGGATGCTATTGCAGCCATCATTTTTCAATTAAATCACCTGGAAATACCGCAAACCCAATGGCATGGCTACTTGCACCGACTGGCGCTGGAATTGCCTGGATGGTTTGGTATGATTAATTGGCGGCAGCAACATGCTGGTTACCACGCTAATAACAAGAATATTCCAGCACTGGCGGATTGCTTGGCGATTCGGTTGACGCTGGATCGCCTCTGGTTGAATCAAGTCTGCCGTGATGTTTGGAAAATAGAAGCCAAATTGGGTGTGCTGCAAAGTTATTTTCGCAAAAATTTATCCGAAGTGATGGTACGGAGGTATCTGTACCAAGGCGATTTGCCGGAGTACTTAACGCGCAAGGCGGAGGCTTTAGTTCTTCGTGCAGGGTCTGAGCGGAATAACCGTGAAGATTGGCAACAGATGGCTGATTTGATAGCGACATGGCAAATCAGTCCGCTGGCTGAAAAGAATACAGGGCATACCGTTACTAACAGCGGCTGGCGCTTGTTTCGACTGGTGCAGCACTTGGGCTTGTGTGTTGCTAATGTTCAGCAGATGGATAAAGCCGATGTGTTGGCACTGTTAACGGTATTGGACGAATTTACCCCAAAACAACGTAACCAAGTCTGGTTAGTCGCTTACGAGCAAAATTACCGCAATGCACTGTTTCAAGGGCTACACGACAATTATAATCGAGGACGCTGGGCGACACGTGAACAACGCCCTGATTCGCAAATTATCTTTTGTATGGATGACCGTGAAGAAGGTATTCGCCGCCATCTTGAAGAATTGAATCCTGCCATTGAGACATTAGGCGCAGCGGGTTTTTTTGGGGTTGCGATGAATTATCAAGGTCTGGATGATAGCAAAACCACGCCGCTATGCCCGATTGTTGTAACACCTGTTCATGATGTACACGAAGTGCCTAGGACAGGTACAGAACGCGCTATAGTGAATCATAATAAAGGCCGAAAATGGACGTTATGGCTTGCCAATATGCTACATCAAGGCTTGCGCCGTAAGTTGTTGCTGGCTTTTCCGGTAATTCCGTTGATTGCGCCCGTTACGCTTTTGGGCTTATTGGGTAAGTCATTATTTCCCAAACAGCAACACGGTTTGGTCACTGCTATCGCGGCAGCTGTTGCACCTGATGTTCCAACGCAATTGCAATTTACTGCGCCCATTTCTACAGTAACTAACGCACAAATAACAGCATCCCAAAAGTCCAGCCTAGGGTTTACCGATACTGAACAAGCTGATCGTATCGAGGGTTTTTTAAGGAGCACTGGCTTAACGTGTGGTTTTGCACCATTAGTGGTATTGATGGGGCATGGCTCGATCAGCCAGAATAACCCACATCTTGCAGCTTACGATTGTGGCGCTTGCAGTGGGCGGCACGGTGGCCGAATGCACGGGTGTTTGCCGCTATGACTAATCGTCCTGAAATACGGAAGCTATTGGCTGATCGAAATATTGTTATTCCTGCGGACACTTGGTTTATAGGTGCTGAACATAATACCTGTAATGAAGATATTAGCTGGCTTGACCTATGTGATCTGCCCAAGCCCTTTAATGCAGCATTTGAAAAACTGTGTCGAGAATTACAACACGCACAACGGATGTCTGCCCACGAACGCTGCCGAAGACTGGCTTCTGCACCACGCAATCCTAACCCACATCAGGCTTTGCAGCACATTCAAGAACGCGCTACTGATTTTTCCCAAGCACGACCAGAATTGGGACATGCCACCAACGCTGCTGCGGTTATTGGTCGTCGTGCGATAACACAAGGGGTATTTTATGACCGCAGGACATTTTTAATTTCTTATGACCCAACTCAGGACGAAGACGGCAGCATATTGGAAAAAATCTTGCTGGCGGTGGGGCCGGTCGGAGCCGGCATTAATTTGGAATATTATTTTTCTACCGTTAATAATGACCGTTTAGGATGTGGCACCAAAGTACCACACAACTTGACCGGTCTTTTGGGAGTTATGGAAGGGTGCAGCAGCGATTTACGTACGGGCTTACCTCAGCAAATGGTCGAAATCCACGAAGCGATGCGCTTGCAGATTGTGGTGGAAGCTAAAACCTCGGTGCTAGAAAAAATTTATCAGCGTCAGGAAAGTTTAGCCGAATTAATTGGCGGTGGCTGGGTGTTCCTAAGCGTTAAAGATCCCGATGACGGTATGATTTACACCTTTGAGCGGGGTATCGGTTTTGTGCCTTGGCAGAGCGGGGCAAAAAGTCTACCGATTTTTGACAATTCTTCTGACTGTTATCGCGGTCAGACGCAGCCGGTATCGCCCGCCTTAATCAAACAACCTGAAATGCTGAGGGCTTGATGATGGATGCCTTAGTTGTTTTCATTCCCTTATTGCCATTGCTGGCAGGTGTTATTGTTGGGCTGGGCACAGTTTGCGGCGTATTGGCGGGTGAAGATAAAGAGTCTTTGGCTGCCGATATTAGCCTTTGGGCAATAACTATGTCGTGTTTGCTGTCAATGGTTGTGCTGGGTTCTGATCTATTAGGTAAAAGTACCGGAACTTTTGATGCAGGTGAGTGGCTACGGTGCGATACCTTGATTGTATCAATCAATTTTATTAGCGCGGGACTTAATATTCGTTTGGCGACCTTGTTTGCTGTCTTGCTTGCTATCATTATGCATTTTTCTGTTGCTTACATGCACAGGGAAGCAGGTTACTATCGGTTCTTTTTTATCTTTAATGTGTTTGCGTTTGCGATACTGTTATTGGTGTTGTCAGGTAGCGCAGTTATTACTTTTATGGGTTGGGAAATCGCTGGGTTATGCTCTTATCTATTGATTGCCTATGCTTATGACCGCCCCATTGCCGCCGTTAATGCGACGCGGGTTTTTGTCACTAACCGTATTGGCGATGCGGGTTTTGTGCTTGGTATCGGTTTAAGTTATGTGTTGCTGGGCAGTGTTAACTGGCTGGATATTAAAGGTCAGTCCGCTACCTTGGATGTTGGCGAGGCGACAGGTTTAGCATTTTGCTTTGCTGTAGCGGCTTTTGCAAAATCGGCGCAACTGCCTTTTACGCTGTGGCTGGCAAAGGCTATGGAAGGGCCAACGCCGTCAAGTGCGGCATTTTACGGCGCAGTAATGATACATGCTGGTATTTATCTGGTGATATTCCTGCAAGCGATTTTTGAGCAAGCCCCCTTGATTATGGGCTTGCTTGTGCTTGTCGGCTTGCTGACGGCTGTGTACAGCTATCTGGTGGGCTTAACGCAAACCGATGTCAAGAGTTCCCTCGTGTTTGCGACATCCGGCCAATTGGGGCTGATGTTTATGGAATGCGGCCTGGGGTTTTGGCAGTTGGCGAGCTGGCATCTTGCTGCCCATGCAATTGTGCGGGGCTATCAAGTGCTGACTGCGCCCTCACTGTTGCACAATGTCCATGAAAACCCAGTCCAACCGGTATCCCCTTTTCTGGCACGGTCGAACTGGCTTTATTTGGCATCGCTACAGCGGTTTTGGCTGGATCAAATGATCGATTGGGGCTTAGCTAAACCCGTTCGGCAATTAGCGCATGACCTAAGCTATTTTGATGATCATGCGCTTGATCGGCTGATGGGTTTTTCCGCACCCGCAATTAATGCGGTCGCTACACTGGCACAATTAAAAGAAAAATCCATCGGTGCACAGTTGGATAATGAGATTGACGATTTTTCCCATGGAACCGGTTTGGCGGGTACATTAACCCATTGGATCGCCGGCAGTATGAATTGGCTGGAAAAACATTTGGTGTTAGAGGGTGTGAGCAATAAAACCCTAACAAATAGCCGTGAGTTAGGCCGCTTCGTTAACGAAATTGAACACAAGGTGTTACGGCCTCGCTATCTGGTTTTGTTTGTCTTTATCACTTTGCTAGTCACTTTTTGACGATTATGCTAAGTCACTTACCGACGGCGACGTTAACCACTTTCTGAAGTCTATGCCTATTACGACTAAACTTTGGGCTGAGTCTGCCGCCTTTCCGCTATTATCCACGCTAGTTTTAGTGCCGTTGTTAGCAGTGTGTGCTGTTCTTTGTATTAAATCATCTGTAACCGCCTCGCGAATTGGCCTAGCCGCCACGCTGATTAATATGGCATTGAGCCTTTACCTATTAATAGTGTTTGATACTGGCAATTTTGCCATACAACTGGCTGAACAATTCCAATTTTCAGGCTTTAGTTATAGCGTTGGGGTTGACGGTGCAAACATTCTGTTTATCCCACTCACGGCATTGTTAACGGTGCTGGCACTGATTTACACCACGATTACCCGCCATGCAACGGATAGAGTGTTTATCGCGAGTTTACTGGGTTATGAATGCGTGTTAATAGGTGCTTTCACCGCTTTAAATGTGCTGCAATTTTGGCTTTGGTGTGTGCTCGAGTTACTGCCGATGATCGTTTTAACCCTGCGTGCGGGTACTGGGCAGCAGCGTCAGCGCAGCCTTAGCTATGTTTTGAAATACTGGCTTAGTGGCTTACTGATGTCCTTATGTGGTTTCTTGCTACTGGCATTTGGCTTGATTGATTCAGAACACAGCCTGACTTTCGATTGGCTGACCTTAAAACAAAACAATGCCTATTTGCATGATGAAACGTTGATTTTTATTTTGCTGTTTTATGGCTTTGCCATTCGTATGCCGTTGTTTCCTTTTCACGGTTGGTTACCGGTATTGGCTGAACAGGGTACGGTTGCCAGTGCCTTTATCTTCCTAGTCGGCTTAAAGTTGGGCGTTTATGCCGTGATACGTTTTATTTTGCCGATGATTCCTGGTATTGCCGAACAATGGGCAAGCTTTGTAGTGATTTTAGGTCTACTCAGTGTGTTTTACGGCGCGATATTGGCGCTGATGCAAATAAACATTCGCCGACTGCTGGCATTTGCAGTAATCAGTCATACTGGCATGTTGGTGATAGGTGCGTTTTGTTTTAATGACTATGGCTTGGAAGGGACCTTGTTACTCTCCATCGCTTATGGTTTGGCAACTGCCGGCATGTTTTTCAGTACCGGCTTGATTTATGAGCGTACGCGCACCGCTTTTCTACCTCGATTAGGCGGTGTGTTTGATACCAATGCGCCCTTGGCTTTTCTATTTTTGATTTCTGCGTTAACTACTATGGTAATGCCTGGTACGCCCGGATATGATGCCGCACATTTACTTATTGAAGGCGTTATTGAGGAAGATGGCTGGTTGATTGCCATTGGGATTTTAGTCGGCAATGTGTTAGCAGCGGCATTTTTGTTATGGGCTTTTCAGCGAATATTTTTTGCCGCACCTAAACATAAGTATTGGCCGTCCCACAGTGAACATCATTCGACTAAGAAAGAACGTGCAATTGCCATCGTCATTTGTGCTTTGCTAATGGGTACTGGTTTTTATACAACACCGTGGTTGAAGTTTATAGATCAGGAAGCGGTTGCCATGCACGAAGAATATCCTGTCCACAGCATCCAAAATAGTTCACCCGTCGTTGAGCCCGATGGTGCACTAGAGCAAAACGATGACTCTGATGCCCATGAGTGAAGTCAGCTTTCCCCTATTGAGCTGCATTATCTTGCTGCCATTGCTGGGGGCGATTGTTGTGGGTGCGATACGTGATGTCAATCTGGCGAAGAACGTAGGATTGCTTATTGCCAGTTTAGAATTGGTCTTGACGTTGCTGTTGTTGCCGCAATTCAGTGCCAATGACGGCAACTTTCAATGGGTTGAACGCCATGCCTGGATACCCAGTCTTAATGTTGAATATTTGATCGGTATCGACGGTATTTCTGTGTTGTTTTTGCCGATGACGGCCTTCTTGACCTTGATGAGCATCCTGGCTTCCTGGAATGCTATTCAGCATTTATCCCGTTTTCATCTAGCATTGTTGTTGGCGCTAGAAGGCGTTACTCTAGGGGTATTTTGCGCCTTGGATTTGGTGCTGTTCTTTTTGTTTTGGGAACTGACCTTACCGCTTATTTTCTTTTTGATAGGATTGTGGGGCATAGGTGCAGAACGCCGTTTGGCTGCCATCAAATACACCTTATTTATGCTGTTTGGCGGCATCTCGCTGTTGATTGCTATCATTATCCTTGCGCTTAATCATTCTGCCCAATTACCGGAAGGCGGCATTGCTCAGGAGCTGATTTTTAGCTTGCCGGTGCTATTAAAAACACCTTTGCCTGAGCATTTACAAACCATTGTCTTTGTGTTGCTACTGTTGGGGTTTGCTGTTAAAGCACCTTTGCCGCCTTTTCATACCTGGTTACCTACGGTAGCGATGGAAGGATCGACTCATACGACAGCACTGCTGGTTGGTTTAAAGCTTGGCGTTTATGGCATTATCCGTTTTACCCTGCCCTTAGCACCTTCTGCCGCCGTCGAATACAGCTGGGTACTTGGCGTTCTGGGTGCGATTACGCTTATTTATGGTGCATTGATCGCCTTGTACCAAACCAATTTGCGCCGTTTGTTAGCGTACGCCAGTATCAGCCATGTTGGCTTGGTGATTGTCGGCATCGCTTCATTGAATATGCAAGGTATACAAGGCGCGATCTTCCAGTTATTCAATTTTACGATAATTGCCAGCTCGTTGATGTTGATTGCGGGTTTTATCCAACACCGCTTAGGCAGTACGGAAATCGTGCATTTGGGCGGATTGGCTAAAGTCATGCCAAAATTGACGTGTTTTTATTTTATCTTTGTCTTGGCAAGTATTGGATTACCGGGTACTAGTGGGTTTCCTGCGGAATTACTGCTGATTATCAGCGCGTTGGCGGCACATCCAAGCCTAGGCATTGCCGCGCTTGCGGCTGCTGTACTGGGCGCAGCTTACATGCTGGATTTCACGCGCAAGGCATTCTTCGGCCCGATTTCTCACCACACAGTGCAGCAATGTCAGGATTTGCGTCGCCGTGAACTGCTCCTGTTGTCCGCATCTGCAATGCTGGTTTTGATATTTGGATTTTTTCCAAATATTATTTTACATACCCATGAAAAAACCGCTGATTCATGGCTGTCGGGTATATTGGAACAGCCTGTTAAAACCGATGAAGTTGCATTTTCAAAAAGATTGTAAAACTCATATTTTGGAGAGATCAAACGCTCAGTTCATAAAATATTTATAGCTCAGAGTGTTACGCCCTTCTTCAGTAAAAAGTTCACCACTACAAACCACCTACGAATCTTACCAACACCTCACCTCGACCGACTTCAGACATATCTCCCGCATAGCGCTGAACACGGTTGAATCCGACAGATGGATCGGCAAATTTAGAATTGCTGGTTTTAAATGAGGCAAACAAAAGTGGCAAAAAAGCTAATGTATGTATTCCACAGTCATTAAAACTAGCCGACAAATGGGGTTGATTCCATAATAGCAAAGTCCCACGGCGCATGGCATAGCCTACGTATCGGCCTGTTTTGCCCATGACGGCGATGGTTCCGGCAGTCATACGCGAACCACAATAATCGCCCGCATTTCCTTCAACAAGGATTGTACCTCGACGCATATGGTCACCAGCACGGTCGCCGACATTGCCTTTGACGAGTATAGTGCCGCCTTTCATGCCCATCTTATTGCCAGGCAATGCGCCGCCTAGGAAATCACCAACATTGCCGTTGACTTCCAGAGTACCTTTTTTCATTTCGCAAGCTGCATATAAGCCTGCATTGCCGTTAACCGTGATGCTGCCAGATTTCATGCCCATACCAAGGTAAGCACCAGCATCACCATTGATTGTTATCGATCCACCATTAAGTTCCTTGCCGATGAAGTCGAGCTTACCAAAACTATTGTTGATGACAATGTTTTGTGTGTCCTCAGCCGTAATCTCAAACAAATCATTGACCGGAATTTGCTGCTTTCCGCATTGCAAAATTAGGGCTGCAATTTCATTGACGGTTTTGCCAACTAGATTGACTGGCACCAAAGGCGACATATCGACACGTTGTCCAGGCTGATATTTCAAGGTAAACGTCATAGCACCCTGACTTACGTTCTCTGCTTTCAGACCACTATTCTCTGCCTGCTGCCCTCCGCTTTCCGTTTTCTGCTCCGCCATGATCTCTTGCAAATGGAAGTGGAACGGCCCCAATTTGCCGCCGTAATTCCCGGCGCTGATACGTTTGATGCCGTTCGCTGCACCCAGGTCACAAACTGCCTGAATTCCCGTTCGCATAGCCTTATCAATATCTGCCTTGGTCAAGCCATCAATCACGATTTCCATAACGGATTCAATGTCGGATGAAAGCTCAGTTTTGGTCACCGCCTTTTAGGGTCGGGCAAAACGCGTCGTTGCTTGAGGCGTTGAGTGCCGCGTATTTGGAACCAACTTTAGAGCCCGAACGTACCACGCCACCAGGAAACGGCATAATCACGTTTGGTATTTTATTCATGGCTTCAATAGCGGCCTCACAAGCGGTTAATACTTGTGCCTGCGATTGCCCCAACACCAGGAAGTTTCCGCCACCGACAGCTTCGACCTGCCCCGTGGTAGCTTCGGTCAAAAACTCACCATCCATCACGGGAATTCGCCAATAACGCTTACCAGCGATGACTTTGGCAATCTGGAAACCGTCGCCAAAGTAACGCAGATTTTTCCCCAGCGGAATTTTGGTAGCGCTCTCGATGCCGGCAAATAACGCTGATGTAGGTGAGGTCAGCACACACTGCCCTGACCTGGTTTCAAGCTGTTTTGCCAGGGTTTTCCCGCCCATCGCAAAAACCAAGACGGCCACGCCGGGTCGCCCGTCGGGAGTTTCTGTAGAATCAAGCACCCGATCAATTCCCGCCTCACAACCGCACATAATGACCGATGTTGCAAATCCCGTCATGGATTGTGCAGCAATCAATGCCCACTTTTCGTTATGCGCGGTAATAATGACCCGGGTTGCCTTCATGGGGAACGCTTCGGCAAAAGTTGCGTCGATGGTTACACCGTTGATAATCATGCTGCACCTCCCACAGAGGGATGCACTGTCAGACTACCCCGCCCATCTTCGGTAATCTCATCATCGCTGATCTTAAAATTGCCCAGTTTCATGGTTAGATAACGGTCAAAATACGATTTCAAATCTTTTTCCACCGATGGATCAAAGTCCGGCCTGACGACATGGGTTGTACCCCATTTGGTTTTAACCACTTTGCCGTCAACCACGACCAGCTCACCGTCTTTGAACACATAATCGGGCTTGGTAAACATGGCTTCGCGGTTGGCGTTATCAGTATAGACAGTAATGTCCGCCCAATAACCGGAAGCCAAGCCACCGCGTTCTTTCAATCCGATCAACTTCGCGGCACCTGCTCGAGTCATGATAGCTATTTCATCTAGGCTATATTCGCGGGTGATCGAACCTAGCGTCGTCATCTTTTGCGCTTCTGGATGGATGGTTGCCAATACTTCGTTGCGGAATGTCCTATCCATTAATAAGCGAATCAGATGTGGATAGCTCGTAAACGGTGCGCCATTAGGATGATCTGTGGTCAGGAATATCCGCCAGGGATCATCAACCAGCAAAAAGGTTTCCAGACCAATTGCCCACTGTAACGCATTAACGAAATTCTGATCGCGATATTTAAACGGTACAACACCACAACCAGCATCACATTCGATGTCCATACACACCCATTTGTTCGGACTGGCAAATTTGTGGTTTGCGTGTTGACGCATATTATCCCCAGATGCCGTCACCGTTTGGCCGAACAGAATCTGACCGACATCAATCGTTATATTCTTATTTTTGTTGATGGCCTCGGCAACCTGAGCGGCACCGGAAGAAAACTTGAGATCGCCTTCCGTACCGTAGCTGTGAAACTGGATATGCGTCAAATGCATTGGCAAACCGCCGATACCTTGTATGGTATCCAACGTCGTTTGTATATTGCCTGGTACACCAAGATTGCAGCCGTGAACGTGTAAAGGATGGGCGATACCCAATTCCTTAACCGCTGTCGCCAACACTTGCAGGATTTGTCGTGGAGTAACACCGTAATGGCTGTTTTGTTCGTCCAGATCGAGTTTGCGCTGGTTGAATTTGAATGCGTTTATGCCGCCTGGATTCACGACCTTAACACCTATCGCTTTAGCAGAATGAATTGTCCATGCGACATAATCATTGATGGCTTTCTGGTCTTTTTTGGCAGTCAGCATCCGCAGGAAATAATCGTCACTGCCTAACATGACGTAGCCGCCCTTATCAAGGATGGGAATGTCTGCCATTTCCATGTGGGCTTGTCGGGCATT
This sequence comes from uncultured Gammaproteobacteria bacterium, assembly GCA_963804035.1. Taxonomy (GTDB): domain Bacteria; phylum Pseudomonadota; class Gammaproteobacteria; order Methylococcales; family Methylomonadaceae; genus Methyloglobulus. The sequence continues at coordinate 180,430 of CAWDOO010000001.1, forward strand.
AATCGGCAGTACGGCAGGCTCAAACCCTGCGGTGTACCCCATTTCTGCATAACGATAGCCCGTCACGTAGGTACTTGGCATGGCATGACCATTACCTGAACGGGTGATATTTGTCCGTGGCACGGGATCTTGCCGATGGTCTTCCGGCAACATTGTCCGCGCAATGTTGCCCTTGCCGCCGCCGATATGCGTGTGCATGTCGATTGCGCCGGACATGATGACTTTGCCGCGGCAATCGTATTCTTTATCGGCAACCGTATCTTTGGGAATATCTATGATACGACCATCTTTGAAATAGACATCTTGAATAACGCCAGCTACGCCGCTAGCGGGATCATAAACCTTACCACCTGTGAGTTTAATCAGCATACTTGTGTTTCCTGTAACGCACATTCAATAGCACTTAATACTTCAGCCGTACTGGGCAAGCCTGATTCGCGTAACTTTTTCAGGCGGATCGCCACCACATTATCGGTACGGTAAGCATGTCCCGCATGGTCTATACCAGGCGTGCCGACGGGGATAAACACGTCGGGTTCTTTGGTGAAGGTCATGCCGGATCGCCCGATTACAATGGTTGGCAGTTCGGATTCAGGAGGTACTGCTTTTAAGTTGAAGGCATTTACCCAAACCAGGACATCTGCTTCTCCGTTTGTCAACATTTGATTGATTTCGTAAAGATAAGGATCGTATTCTGGATACCCACGAGCAAAGCTTACCCTCGCAGGATAACCTGTCGTCCAACCACATACTTGGTTAGCGGTCAGATCGCCTTCTTTACCAGCCAATGGCAAGCCAGAGCAACGTGTATTCTTATCATTTATATCCTTGATCATTTCCGAGACAGTTTGTACGATTAATTCGGCATGATTATTAATTCCTAACGCCCCTGCAGCCCAAGTTACAACACCGTACTTTGCCGCTTTCAATTTATCGGCAATGGCTTGTAGGTCGGTTATTGCAATGCCGCCAACTTGTTCAGCCCGAATGGGTTGGCTTTTAACTAACGCCCTTAATACCGCCACAACCTCAGGCAGGAATTCATCATTACAGGGAATTATTTTAGCCTGTTGTCCAGTCGGCGAAGTCGAAGCATTACCTGATGGCGATTTGCCCAAGTAAATCACTTCCCGCTGATTGGCATTCTCCAGAAACATCGCTTCATTCCAGAGATAACGTTCAAAAAACCGAGGGACGATGGCTTCAAGATCAGTACCAACAACTAACAGCACATCACAGCGGTTCTTAACTTCCGCCAAGGTAGTGTTCATCCAACCGGAATCTTGCAATGTCAGAAAATTGTTTTTGGCAGCATTAAACCCCATATTATCCACCACCGCACCGCAACGGTCGGCTAAGGACAATAACGCCCGCATCCCGTTAACATCGGTTGCACAGCCTCCAATAACAGGCTGCTTAGTTTCGGTTAATAACGCTACCGCTTTAGTCACGGCTTCTTGAAAGCTTACTGCTTTACCAGCGATTCTAGGAATGTTATCGCCAATCGCTTGCTCAAAAGCAGGCGTATTCACAGCACAACCGTTTTCTGTTACTTTAAGTGCAACACTATCAACCTGGATCGCCAGATCATCCGTGCCAATTCCGCAAAACGGGCTGGGTACTTCAGTTATTACAGTCACGCACACTCCCCTGTTTGATTCATTTGATGCCATCTCTTATGGAGTTATTCTAACTCGAATAGCGCGTACTGTCTCAATAAACGCTGCCATTACTGCTTACCCCAAAATGCCAAGACTTTGGCTGTTTTTGATAAAAATGTGAATTATTACCTAAAAATAGTGTAAATATTTCACATAAAAACGGCTTTTTTTTAGATAGACTGATAGTAAATTAAGCGAGTCCCTATGAGGGGTTTGCCGAAACTGTAGACTTATCCGAGCCTGTTAGGGGAGTCGCTTCCATGAATGTTTCTCATTTTTATACCGATGAAGTTAGAAAAGCGATAGAAGCTGATTATTTATTGCTCGACACTGATCGTAAAATTGCTTTCTTGGCAGCATATGGACTTGATAAGAATAAGCCTGATTTTAGCTTGGCAACTTTGCCGCAAATGTGGTCTATGGAGATTTTTATGCTTAAAAGCCTATCAAAATACGAGTTATCACGCAGAATGTGGATAATCAGGGAAAAACTCCACATGCAAGCTGGGGATGCTGTGTATAAAAACTACCTTACAAGCCTACCGGAACACATAACGAATGACGCATTAAAACAAGAAGCCAGCAGTCCAGACAGTTACATTATTTTAAAAGAGGATGCCGTTAATATTACACGTCAACTTCAACGGATGAATTATTATCGAATGCAAAGAAACCTTGCCATCAATAAGAAAAAAGAAGTGCCTATATTTATATTTTTCGGTTTATTGATTGCGGGTATCGGCATTTTTTCGCTCACCAACCACACTATGGCAGGGCAAAGCTGGCAATTAATTTTGCTGACCGTCTATTTTGGTATGATTGGCGCCGTTGTCAGTTTACTACAGCGCCTTGAGCACGCATCCAATATGCCAACCAATTTTGCTGATTCCGCTGTAAATTCGTCGGATATAGGCCAAGGTATGTCGAACTCTTATATGATATCTTTGGTGGTCAGCGGCGCGGTATTTTCTGTGCTGGTGTATTTGTTGTCGCGTTCACAGCTTATAAATGTTCTCGATTTATTGCCAAAACCGAGCGACAGTGCAGAGTGTAACGTCAGCTCCTCGCAAAACTTCATCGGAAAATTCCTCTGTGCACCTTATGATTCCGCACAAACTGCGAAACTGCTGATATTGTGTTTTATTTCGGGCTTTGCAGAGCGGTTTGTTCCCGATGTGCTTGACAGCTTAATCAGACGGGCAAAAACCTGAACCCGCAAAGTTGATACGGGTTCAAGTCAGGCCAGTTACTACTTAGTGGTTACACCCAGCGCCGTGGATATGCCCATGTGAATTCTCTTCTTTAGTGGCTAGCCTTACCCCCATAACTTCTACGGAAAAATTCAACACTTGTCCTGCCATCGGGTGGTTACCATCAATAGTAATGTCATCACCATCAATTTTTATGACGGTGATAATGCCAGAACCCGAATTGACCGCAGCGTGGAATTGCATACCCACTTCCAACTCATCAATACCGTCAAACATCTCCCTGGACACGACTTGGATCATTTCTTCACTAAACTCACCATATGCATCTGCTGGCTCTATTCGCACGTCAAATTTATCGCCAACGTTTTTGTGATGCAGCACCTTTTCCAGTCCGGAAATGATATTGCCACTGCCATGCAAATAAACCATTGGCTCACTGCCAGCCGTGCTGTCAAGTTCTTCACCAGCATCGTTGGTCAGAGTATAGTGGATAGTAACGGCGGTATTGTTAACAATCTGCATGGTAAAGCCTGTTCAATTATCAAAAATTCGCTATGATACCGTTTTGTGTATTTTTTGTCTTAATTTTTATAAAAAACCTTTAAATCAATAAGATAAATTTATTTCTTCTCTGCGAACAGGATTAACCGAAAACAACGCCCGACATTACTCAAAATGATTGTCAAAACCTGAAAACGGAATTGCGAGACGTTTGCTGGCAAAACTTATAAACAATAAACAACAAATCTAAATTAAACAATGTTGACCGTCATTCAACGGGTAACCACTGCTAAAGTTACCGTCAATCACCACGTTGTGGGTGAAATCAATACAGGTATACTGGCGTTGATTGCCGTAGAAAAAGACGATAACGAAACAACCGCCCAGCGACTCTTGGAGAAAATCCTTAACTACCGCATTTTCGCCGACGAAAACGATCGCATGAATTTAAGTTTAAGGGATATTCAAGGCGGTTTACTGTTAATCCCGCAATTTACACTGGCTGCAAATACTGAAAAAGGTAATCGCCCAAGCTTTACTTACGCTGCCGCCCCAGAACAGGCTGTAAAATTATTTGATTACTTACGGAGTTTGGCGGCAGCAACTTATCCCCATGTTGCATTTGGCGAATTTGGTGCCGATATGCAGGTTTCGCTAGTCAATGAAGGCCCGGTTACTTTTACGTTAAGGGCAAATGTAAATCCTAAGTTGGTTCAGAAACCGATTGCTTTCTAACTAAAACCACCTAGAACTTGGCTGCGAACAACCCTAGCTAAAACCCATACCATCCTTTCACGTACAATTTAGGTTGTAGGAACATCACACTCAATTCTCCTGAAAGTTAATTGCTTTTTGCCTAATTTCTGGGATTATATGAAGGCAGCCATAAGTAACGCGGTTGATTTTGCACTTAAAATAGCCATAAGACAATTATTGCTTGTGCGATGATTACAAGACTGTTACTTTTCGCCGAGCTGCGGCGTTATTCGCCCAGTTATTCTCGTTTGACTGCTGGCAAGGTGCTTTTTATGAAAGTACTTGCCTATAGAGGATGATGCTAGAGTGGAACGGTGATGACGCAAAACTGTGCGTTATCAAAATATAAGAGACTACAATTATAGGTAATGATAAAAATGTACAAGTTATTGTTAAGTCTGTGTTTGATTTTTTTAACTATTACCGCCAATGCGGAAATTATTGGAAAAGAAGGTATATCACCTGCAATCATGGATCAAATTTATAAAAAACACGCCAACGCGTTGGATTTTACAGTCGAGAAAAAAACACATTTCTCTCAAGATTTGTTAAAAATTTATTATAAGGAAGGCGAAGAGAAATTCGTCGATTACTTCAGGCCTGACGGTCATTTTTTTGTTTCTGGGCTTCTTATCGCTGCTGACGATATGATGTTTTCTGACAGCAAAGAAAAGTTAAAAGCGGCTTTTAACGATTACAAAATTAAACAAGCCGTGTTAGTCGTTAACCCTAACGGAGCTGGCGAAGAGTATGACGTGTTACTTGAAACAGGCGGAAAAGAATGGAATGTCCTTATTGATAAAAAAGGTAATGTAGAAAAAACTGAACTTAATTGAAAGGATTTTAGTAATTCGGCGGTGTCGCTTGCTATCAAGGTATTCAAGTCTGGACATACTGTTGATGATCTGGGCGACAACCGCTATTTCTTTCTAAGATTATGTCCGATCAAATAGCAATTATCAAATGTAGTAAATCACTTGTGCTATTTCACATTACTGCCACCAACCACAAAATAAACATTCACACCGTTTGTGTGTTTTAGTTTGGCAATAAAAACCCAACCACCGAAAAAAAAACCAAGACTTTCATTATTTTTTGCGAAGTTGCGAAAAATACTAGGTTTTTTGCTTATTTTTTTTCTGTCGTTTTCCATTGGCACATGTGTGCTGATGCGTTGGCTACCTCCGCCTACGTCAGCTTTTATGCTGTATTGTCATTACGAAGATTTGATCGAAGATGGCACATTCAAAACCATCCGCTACCAGTGGGTTAATGCAAAAAAAATTTCGCCAAATGCGACTTCTGCCGTTATGGCATCCGAAGACCAGCACTTTCCAGAACACTCGGGGTTTGACTTAGATTCCATACAATCATCTATTGATGTGTATGTCGATGGCGGAAAGTTAAGGGGAGCTAGCACCATCTCCCAACAAGTCGCCAAGAATTTATTTTTAACACCATCAAAAAGTTTTATACGCAAGGGTATAGAAGCGTGGTTCACTCTACTTATCGAGGCATTGTGGAGTAAAGAACGAATAATGGAAGTTTATCTAAATATTGCCGAATTCGGAGACCACTTATACGGCATAGAAGCGGCAAGCCAACATTATTTTGGTGTGTCGGCAAAAAATATTAGTCGCCCTCAAGCCGCGCTTTTGGCAGCAACGCTGCCCAATCCTATCTTGCTAAAAGCCGCGCACCCATCCAGTTATGTTTTAAGGAGACAACGCTGGATACTCAGGCAAATGTCTAATCTTGGCGAGCCGAATTTTTGAAAACTTTAGCCATTCAGCGTAAAGGCCTATAAGCCGTCTCCAAAGGGATGCCTACATGACTGGAGTTAAATAGGGCGACGCAGGAGCGGATGCCAAGAAGTTTGGATGAGGAGAATATGAAGAAAAATAACCTTATCCCGTAGGGGAATAATTCCTAGGTGTTGGCAAATTTTTTAACACCTCCCTAGCTCTGCGGTCTGCGCCGGAAGGCAGTTGCTTAGTATCTTGGTTGATCCATACCAGAATATCTTGCCAGAGGATATGCGCTTGCAGATCACGCAATAACATATGATAGCCCTGCTGATAAAATGCAACAGTTTTACTCTCTTCGCCCTGGCCTAGGAAACGTTGCAAGAAATCGTAGGTTGGTTTCTTAGGAATAATCTCATCATTTTCACCATAGAGAACCAACGTATTACCGACTAACTGATCAGCATTATTAAACGCAGCATCCATCAAATCAGTTAAGCCGTATATTGCTTCTACCCGAGTTTTTTTGATAATCATAGGATCTCTGCCCAATGCCCTGAGCATTTCGATATTATCTGACGCTTTCACGCCCACTCCATCGCCAGACAACCTCAACCAAGGAAAAGTATGGGCTAAAGTCCATAACAAGCTGGTCTGATACCAAGGCATGGTTTGCCGCGCCCACAATGCAGGGGCAACCAGAATGACCCCATCGACTTCCGGCGTATTTAGTTGACCCATCGCCGTAATAATGACGGCACCACCCATGCTTTCACCCAGCAAATAAATAGGCTGCTTGGGATAACGCAGTTTTATTAACCGGATTAATCCGTGCAAATCATCCGTGTAAGCGGGAATTCCCGCCCACGAACCACGTTTAGGTGCCGCTCCGAAACCACGCTGATCGTATGCAAAACACGCAATGCCTTGTTTACTAAAATAAGTGCCTGGGCTATCGAAGAAATTACTGTAGTCATTAAACCCGTGCAAGGCTATTATCACCGCCTTAGTCTCTGTATTTGGCAACCACTGACGTAACGGCAAGTTAGCACCGTCTTCAGTCCTGTAAAGATTATCTGTAAGATGGGCTACATTACTTTTTAAACCGGGCGGATGAATCATGGGCATACAAGCAGTGAGCGTAAAGAACAACAGGAGCGGCAACTTTTTTAACGGCACGTCCATCATTCAATATTGATTATCAAAATTTAGCAAAAACAGCCTGTTCACGTTGATATTTTGGGATCTCTCAGAAAGCCCATTGCAGTTGCTAATTTAGAATGAAGGTTCACCTTGCGATCTTCATGCTGAGATTTCGTTCAAAATCACTTACTTTTGCCGTAAATACCACGCAAAGTCAGGTAAATTCTCAATTAGCTCCTTAGCTTCTTTGGGTAACAAAGGCCTGCTTAACAAATGCCCCTGAATCACATCGCATCCACTCGCCTTTAAAAATTCCAGTTGTTGCTCTGTTTCGACTTCTTTGGCCGTTACGGTTTTTCCTAGCTCATGTAACATGGCAATGCTAAAGTTAACAATTTCAGCATCTTCCGTATTATTTGGAAGGGTACGGATGAAAGTGGGATCAATCTCCACAATTTGTACAGGTATGGTCTTTACTAAGGTCAATATGGAACTATCCGAACCAAAATCATCTATAGCCATCACTAACCCAGCCGCCACTAATTGCTCAATGACCGGAATAACTAAATTTGGATTTTTAGCGATTTCGCTTTCCGGTATTGAAAACTCCAACCACTCCGGCTTAGCACCTGTTTCATTTATGATAGCAATGACTTTGCCGACATCGACGACTTGTTTAGTCACCAGATCGCCTAGGTTAATAGCCATTAACTTTGGACGAATACCCTTTTTTTCCCACGCCACCGCCTGAAAGCTTACTTGTTGGATAATCCAATAGGTCATGACATCGAGAAGGCCAATATCTGTTACCAAGTCCACAAAATCTTTAGGTAATAGCAGGCCCAATTCGGGATGTCGCCACCTAATTAAAGCCTCAAAGCCAGTGATACTATAATCCTCCAGATTATGTCTGCTTTGATAATACACTGAAAATTGACTGTGCCGATGCAGGGCATTGATGTTGTGCAAGTTAGACGACCTTAACGACAGCTTACACTCATCAAGGGCGGTGACTAAATCCTGTTGCAGCAACAAACTTTCTTCATCCCCCTCTCCTAAAATATCATCCTTAGACAAGCCGGCCTGCTTTGTTGACTGTTCGTCTGAATACGACAACACTTGAGCTGCACCGATTAATGCTTCAGGATCCTTGCCATTTGTGGGATATACGGCTGTGCCAATCTTCGCATCAAGGACAATTGACTGTACGCCTACAAGATAAGGCACTTGAAGTATTTTTCTGATTTTCTCTACGACCAAGTTAACCGCATCAACTTCCGTTTCAAGCAGTATTAAAGCAAATTGCCCAACACCTAGTTGAACTACTGCATCGGTATCTCGCAAAGTTGCCCGCAACCGCTTAACTGCCTCATCGAGCACCTCATCTTCAGGCTCGTTAACGGGGCTGCCGTCGAGGAATCTTAAGCGATCCAATGAAAGATAAATCAGCACGAAAGGCCTATCTTTTTGATTAGCCTGTTGGATGGCGTTTTGCAGCTGTGCTTGTAAGATTTGTGGATAGCTTGATGCAACTGTTTCCAACAAATCCGTTGGCTTTATTGTCGGCTTGTCATAAAGTCGTTGCGTGGTAATGTCGTGCATGACACCGTCAACGCCAATGCAATGGCCTTGCCCATCGTACACAGGTGTATCCATTACCTCAAACCAGTGTATACCCTGTTCTGAATCATAAACCTCTATCTCATAAGGTTCATTTGGATGGCCTTGGATGCATGCTTCAATGTAGTCATCTATGCGCTGATTGATTGGGTTTTCGGTCAGATAATTACGGTAATTTGCCATAAAATCAGTTTCGGAATAGCCCAGCAAGCTAGTCACGGATGGGCTTACATAGCTAAACCGCCCTTCACAATCATGTTGATAATAAACATATTCGTTGACAGTATACTGTGGCAATTCTTGTGCCTGAGGCTTAAACCCTTGTTTAAGTTCCTCGGTACCTATTTCAATAGGCTGTTCTATGGTTAAGTGCATTGCATCATTATGCGTTGACTGCAAATTTCTGGACGAAGTCATCATTTCATTCTTCGCCTTCAGTTTCCGTTTTTTTTGTTTTTGGACAAAAACCAACCACAATAAAAAAAGCGCCAATATACCCAACAAAATAACCGTTATTCTGCTGATATCCAAAGTTTCCGGTGAAGGATTCAGCATTGTTTTTGGGGCACTAAAATTAGCTGGAGCTTGCTCAATCTCAACAACAGGCGGATTATTGGTAATAGGCTTAGAAACAGGCTCTGCGGGTGTTTGCAGCTTTTGAATACCCTCCTCAGATGAAGGTATTCCCCCACCGACGACCCATTTGGCAAAAACTTTCTGGACTTCATCTTCAGTCAGTGAATCCAACCCTTTCTGCAAAATCCCCAGTAATATCGGCCAATCCTTACGAACGGCAATACTTTCATTTGCACTGTTTCGGTCATAAAAAGCGGCTATTCTCAGGTTAGTTAATTGATGTTTGGCTTGCAGATAGTTTGCCGTACCCAAAAATAGGATCGCAGCATCAACCTGCCCTTTATCAACTTCTTTCAGGCTATCCAGCATGGTGTTGACCCTAACCCGCTTGACAGTCGGGAATTCGTCATTGATTTGCTCGCCATATTGATAACCTTTAACCACTGCGACTTTTTTGTCACCAAGATCATTCCGATTTTTAATCAACGTGCTGTCTTGTTTGGTGACTATGACCAGGGATTTGGTCAGGTATGGCTTAGTAAAGCGAAACCATTCAGCCCGGTCAGGCCGATTTACCATCGTGGCAACGATATCAGCTTTTCGATTGGCCGCCGCTCTATATAAGCCACTCCAATTGGAATCGGGGTATACCGTAAAATTAACTCCTAACCGCTTGCTTAAAATCGCCATTATTTCAACAGCAATGCCATCAATCTTGCCCAAGTCATTAATAAAGCTATACGGCGGCAAACTACCGTCGTAAGCAACTCTAATAGTTTTATGCTTGGCTAACCAGTCTTGCTCATTCGGCGTTAACTGTAAGGCACTTTCAATCGAATGATTTTGAACAGGAATAACTTCCTTAAATTCATTTGCATGAACTATGGACTGTGAAAAAATCACCATTAGGAATGTAATCAGATAGGTCATTACTTTATTGGGGGCTAAAAAAATATATTACCTTACAATTTAACGATGCCGATATTGTAAACCACTTAGGCACAAAGAAGCTCTGTTTGATAGCTGCCAGGTAAGAACCTTATGTGAGGAATCTCTAAAAGTTCTGGCGGTATTACCGTGATAGGAATCAACCAACAATGATCCCATACACGCTTCACTTTATAGGATAGAATTATCCCATCCAAGCTATATCTTTCTTATTCACGAAAGAAATCATAAGTAAGCACTTAACTACAACAGCATAAGGTACATGCAATGATGAAAATTCGATATTTTATAGGTAGTTTAACCTTAATTTGGTGCATTTCCAGTAATGCTGCCGACCTTGACCGCGCTTCTGTTAAAAACCTTCTTGCCAAGGCTACCAGCAATCAGGTCGCCGATCTACGCCGAAAGGACCTGACTGATTTGGACTTATCGGGACTTGACTTCACTCACGCTGATTTATGGGGTTCTGATTTACGCAGGGCAAACCTAAGTAAAAGTAATTTATCCGGCCTAAACTTGGACTTAACGGTCATGACCAAAATCAACCTGTCCGGCGCTAACCTGTCCAACACCAGCATTTTTGGTGTCAGTATGATTGGGGCAAATCTTAGCAATACCAATCTTACCCGCAGCCGATTTATCGCCAACCTAGATCGCGCCAATCTAAATCATGCTGACTTACGCAACGCTGATTGGGGAGTCGACATGAAAAACCAGCCGATGGGGCTGATGCGCGTCAGCTTGAATAATGTCGATTTATCCGGCGCAGATTTAACGGATGCCAACCTTAACAGAGCCTTGCTTAAACACGCCAACCTGAGCAATAGCATACTCCGCAATACCATCTTATTCAGTGCCGATCTCTCAGGAGCCGATTTATCGAACGCAGATTTATCTGGCGCTGATTTGTCAGGCTGTAATCTTACGGATGCTAATTTTGCCGGTAGCAACTTGGCCAGAACCCGTTTTTCAGGGGTCAAGGACAAATCCTTGCTAAAAGGCTTGGAAACGAGCAAAAATTTGGATACAGCTATTTTCGATTGAATAACGCTTATTGGCTTATTTTTTGTTTAAGGCCGTGCCAAACCCCTAATTTAGTAAATTAAGTTAAAAAACAATCCCCATCTCGCTATGGATTTGCACATAAAAATCAGTAAAGCCAAATGGTTATTATCCATCTTCACAGCCTTGTTTCTCAGGGAGAAAGGGCTAAACCGTTTAACTGAACACACTGCCTCACCGCTAAGAAAAAAACTTACTTACATTGAGCAATGTCTTGTAAATACCCCACCCCAATGGCAGTAAAACGGCCATCCAAGCCAATAAAATCCACACAGGATTAGCAATCTTTGCACTTTTGGTTTCGTTTACTGACTGGCCGACACTGACTGTTTCGTGTGCGAGTTGTTTTTCTTCTGCCAATTCGCTTTCGGTCATAAACCATTTGTCTGCCACAGGCCGAATTAACAGGTTACACAATAGGCCGAACATCAACATACCGGCAAGAATCATCATGGTCTGGTTGTATACCTGCTCACGCGGGATACCTAAGGCGAGCTGGTATTCACGCATATAGTTGACAATAACTGGACCTAGAATCCCCGCCGTCGCCCACGCTGTCAGCAAACGCCCGTGAATCGCACCGACCATCTGTGTACCGAACAAATCGGCCAGATAAGCGGGTACGGTCGAAAAGCCACCGCCATACATACTCAAGATGATACAGAACGCACCTACGAACAATAGGATATTTCCGGTATTGGCACTTTCTGGGATACTGAGATACAACAAACAACCCAATAAAAAAAACAACAAGTAGGTCATTTTACGGCCTAATTTATCGGACAAACTCGCCCAGAAAAATCGCCCACCTATATTGAATAAGCTCAAAAGTGCAGTAAATCCGGCGGCAACTGCGGCTATAGCAGCTAATTCCTCTTTGTTTAAGTCTGCATAAAGTTTGGCAACGCCGATAAGTTGGCCACCAAAAACCTCCTGCAACATGGGTGATGACATACCGATGATACCGATGCCCGCGCTGACGTTCATGCACAATACGCCCCATAACAGCCAAAACTGTTTAATTTTGAAAACATTTTTTACGTGCACATGTTTTTGGGTAATCATTTTGCTGGTTTTGCTGGCATCAGGAGGATTAAAATTGGCTGGTTGCCAGCCAGACGCGGGTATGCGATAACCCATCGCCCCAGCCATCATAAATACAAAGTAAACCGATGCCATAACAATAAGTGTGGGCATAACTCCCACATCCGTATCGTTCTCAAAAAACTTGATCAGTGCTGCCGCTAACGGAGACCCAATCATCGCGCCGCCACCGAAACCCATAATAGCCATGCCAGTCGCCATACCTCGGCGATCAGGGAACCATTTAATCAAGGTCGATACGGGCGATATATACCCTAAACCCAAACCAATTCCACCAATCACACCAGAACCAAGCAGCATCATCCAGAATTGATGATAATGAATCCCAATAGCGGAAAACAACATGCCACCACACCAGCAAAAAGCACTGACAACAGCCGCTTTACGTGGGCCGACATGCTCTAACCAGCCGCCCCATAAGGCGGCGGATGAACCAAGGAATACAAAAAACAGAGTATACATCCAACCTAAGGTCGAAATTTTCCAGTCGCAATGAGTAACAGTCAGTTCCTGTAAAAACCCTATTTCAGAACCGCACTCAATAGCTTCTTTAATACCTACAGCTTTAGAAAGGGGCAACCAGAATACAGAAAAACCATATGCCATTCCGATACATAAATGGATTGCCAATGCCGCAGGCGGCACTAACCAGCGGTTGAAACCGGGTGGCGCAATCGTCCGCTCTTTAGCCAAAAAACCTAGCTTTTCTCTGGTCAAATCGATATTTGATGGAATTGTGTTCATCTATAAAAATTATAAGTCGGCATTAGGGTATCTCTAATAATCCCTCTTCCAATGGAAGAATGGCTAGGATGAGGGATAACTGATTGCTTTGCCACCCTTGACCATAACCTTCTCCCGAAGAGAGAGAAATCCTTGAATTATTAGAGCCTCCCAGTAGTTAATGGTGTATTGGTTTTTTGTTAATTTTATTGACAATGCTCATCTAAACCCAAACTTGCGATCACCCGTCTCTTTGGGGGCGTTTATAGAAATGGGGGAAGGGTTAGGCGGTGACTGAGAAGGCTGTTGGTGATGCTTCGGATGATGCGGCATTTTATTTGGGTCATGTGGACCCTGGTGCGGAAAACCGCCATTGTTCCAATAACGACCGCCACCATAAACAGGTGCGATAATGATCGGTTGATTTTGGCGCTGCTCCTCAGCAACTGCTTGTTTCTCCTGCGCTATCACGCTACGCCATTGTAATTCCAAGCTTTCTTGCTTTTCCAACTCCGTTTGCCGTTGTTTTTCCGCCTCAAACCTAGCTGCCTCGTCAACAGCTTGCTGTTGCTTCCATCTTTCTAACTTTACCCTGGCTTCCTCTGCTTGTTCGGGAGTCATTGCATCTACTTTAATCACCTTTTGAACCGCTGCGCCGGATGAACAAAGTGCGGTTTGATAGATAATTTTCCCAGATGCCTGCTGGCACTTGAAGACCTCGGCATTGGCCGATAAGGACAAAGCCATAAATGGTACAAAAATATAATTCACGGGTTTCATGATTGAATCTCCTTATCATTAACGTAAATATGGAAATAAATATTTTCGATTATTTCGCCCCATCCTGTTGCTTTCCAGCCATCAACATCCGCGCCATTTGACGCAAATCGACCGATGAACCCCAGTGAGTCCGAAGCTTATGCTGGAATTTTCATCGAGCGACAGGTGATTGCTATTGCGCCATTAATTAAATTAACGATGATAGAGCGGGTTACCAATTCGCCTTTCTTGAATTTGACGTTGCCGCTCAGCTTCAATAGCCTGCTTTTCTTGAGCCGCAGCAGTACGCCTTTGGTACCCAAGACTTTCATGCCTATCTATGTCCTCATCCTGCTCTTTTTGCGCTTTAAGTTTGGCTGCCTCATCAGCTGCCTGCTTATCCTGCCAAGCTTTTAATTTAGCTTTCGCCGCTTCAGCTTCTTCAGGAGTCATTTCTTTTACTTTAACAACACCCTTTGGTTTTTTATTTATTGGACAAGGCAATGGTTGATAAGTAATTACACCTGAAGTATCTTTACATTTGTATATTTCAGCATAGGCCGAAACGGATAAAACCAACAGTAAAATAGAAATATAACTAAGTATTTTCATGATTAAGTTTCCTAACTTTATTATAAATTGGGCAAGGGTGACTAAGATTTAGTTTCTGCTTGCCGCTTTCCCGCCATCAACATACGCGCAAGCTTACGTAAGCCATCCGATGAAACTTCAAGCCCAAATGGTGCGCCGATATTTTCCACCTCGTACATCAAATCAGTGGCAGCGATGAACGTCAAATAACGTAAGCCTTCAACTTCCGGCAATTGTTTTGCCAATGTCCGCATCTGCGGTGCAAGTTTCTGCCAGGTTTGGGTGAAAAATACTCGCACAGGATCGCTACTTTCTGGGCTTTGCGCCTTTAATCCGGCTTGAAAAGCACTGCGTGATTCCAATAAAATTTCCGTCAAGGTATCACGCAGTTCCTGGGATTGTGTTTCGCTGGCGGCCTGATTAATGGCTTTGCTCAAAAAACCGTCCCATTCTTGCCAGTTCGCTTGCCACTGTTTTTGTTCTGCTTCGGTAAAGGGTGCTTCTGGCTTTGGATTCTCTTTTTTTAATGGTGCATCAAATGCCAATTTGACCTTTATACCGTCATCATTGGCTTCAGCACCGCTAAATTTTAAAGTGCCCAATATTTTTTTGATGTCACCCGCGTTTTCTTTAGGCAAAAACCCAGTCAAAGTGCGTTCCATATCACCGCGAGACTTATTCAAGTCCAGCTTAACTTCAGCCAGTTTTGGCGCGGCCGCTTTTAATATCAAATCTTGCAATTGTGCAATCGCTAATTGACGGCCTTGCTTATCGTAAGCATTTGCTTTGGTGACGGGTATACTGAGAACCGACTGGTCTGCACTAATTGTCGGTTTTTGAAACGTTTCCAACGCCCCATCCCAAGCCAAAAAGGGAATACACTGCCCAGCAAAAGACTTGCCAAGTTGCGCCTGAACATCATTCAGTAGCTTGATTTGTCCACCTTCACCTGAAATTCTTGGGTTATAGAGTTTGAGAAAACTGCATTTATGTTTGTCATTCCAAACTTCAGCAGCACCGCCCTCACCCTTGAAAAGCTGGCTAACCACTGCTTTTTTAATGAGACCGTAATCCAATTGTATAGGCAGGTTGTAAGGCTCAGCCAAGCCTGTTTTTGCTGTTGCTGCAAAAATGCCTATCACCATAGTCAAAAAATATTTGTTCACCTTACTACTCCTCTGTTCGATATCCATCAATGCTTAATGTTGACAGTTGGTTTCTGATTTTCTTGTGTGTCCAGTATTGTACTTGTCTTATCCTTGCCTATGCTTTGTTCCGGCAATTCCTTATGCAAGGTTTCATCGACCGGATGCTTAATGCGCGTAAATTGCTGACCTATAAACAAATCATTGCTTACTGCGGCCACTTTATTAAGCCAATTTGTAGATTTTTGACAAGTTTCCGAGAACGGTGGTTCTTTGCAAATATCAATCTTGCCGTCTTTCAGTAAATTGAAATGCAAGCCGGGTAATGGCCTTATCCGCATATCCGGTAATGGCGTGGCGTAATCCAGGATGGTAGATTCATTAAGATTCAATAAGCCCAGCAGCAATTTGGGCAATTGATACAACGGCAAGTTGCCGACCTTTAATGGGCCATTTTTGCCGTCGATGATAATCATGGGAGTGCTGACGTAAAACTTAAACATCTCCGGCGTAAAGTCACTACGGTTGGGTGCTAACACGCCAGAATCGACATAGCCGGCAAAATTCTCGCCCAAGAATGGCAAGTGATCGCCAAACGCGACGATAATACCGTCAGGATCACGCTGATGCATCTGCTCGATAAAGCCCATCAGCTCCCTTGATTTATAATAAATTGTGTCCGCATACGTAGCTACCTCTTCCACGTTGGACTTTGTTGTAACTTTACTGGGGCGATTTGCACCCAAGGGATAATTCCAATGCCCAAAATAGGTCACGATATAGTCCAGCATCGGTTCTTTCTTATCCAGCGAATCTGAGATTTTCTCCATGACTTGACGATATAACGTGGAATCTGCCATAAACTCGCGGTTCATATCATCCTGGACAAAATCCGCAATTGACCAATAGGTTTGAAAGCCAATATTCCGATAGGCATTGACTCGATTCCAGAACACCGGCACATTGGGGTGCGAGGCGATGGTTCGATAACCTTTATCAGCCAGAATATGCGGTAAGCAAGGCACAGAATTCTTGAGTTGCCGTTCAAATTTGACATTGTCTTTAGTGACTGGAAAGCCGCACAATACTTCAAACTCCGAATTAGCCGTGTAACCACCAAATACAGGCGGCATGGCAATTGAATATCCGGTGCTTTTCCATAACTTACGGAATTCTGGCGACAAGGGATTCTGGTTGTATCCGGCTTTTTTTAAGCGGTTAGGATCCCAGAATGATTCCAACAACACCAAATGGATATTGCGCGGCGTAAAAGTCTTTTCTGGTTTGCCAACATTAGTTGCGGGAATTGCCGCCAATAAATTATTTGCGGATTCTTGGGCAATATCCATATCAGGAGGGGCATCCGCCAACGCAAAATAACGTGAACCTTCCTGCAAGCTGTATAAGGTTGCGCCATGCCAAATGTAATTGGATCGCTGATCCCATACCGAATTGCCGGTGTGTTTGTCGATAGATTCAACCAATATATTCGGCTTATACACAACGGTTATACCCAGCAACAATATAATTAGTGTCGCCAAGTAGGCGCTCCAATGCCGCATCGTAAAATTAAAGAACACCAAGCTGGCAACCGCAGCCAAAGGGATCGCCGCTGCAAAAAATCGCCAGCCTTCCAAAATCAACAACAAAGACCGTAAGGCAAACGCATCATCCGGCATGATCGGCCCACCAAAGAAGGCGATTTTAATGGCATTACCGATATAAAATAACCCCATCAACATCGCTTGGATAACCAAAAAAATCCATATCCGTTTTGATAAAGCATACAAGATGTAAGCAACCAGCAATTGCAGGGAGAAATCCAGAGGAATCGCATTGGTTTTTATCTGTACATCAAACTTAAATGTACTGATTAAGTAAAATATCAGATAAAACAGCGCGGTAGAAACCAACGGTATAAGTTTTCTGGGCATGGCTCTGGGCATAGGATTTTTAGGTTAAGGCTACACCAATCAAGATGAACGCTAAGTGAACAAAGCCAGCATCTTAGCATAATCTTTTATTTCACCTGACTGTCGCTTTTAATCCTAGGTTGCGTAGGCTATCTACGTAAACAAAGTATTCATCTCACAATGCTCATGAAAAAAACCTTGGTTTTCTGATTTTTTACAGTTAGATGCAACCGCACATCAAGCTTAGATATTCTCACCAAACTCGATAGTGCAGCTGACCCAACGCAGCAAACAACACCTGGGTCAACATCGGGCTTAAGGCCAACAGCACCGTCAACAAAGTCGCCACCGTCAAGCTTGGCATCTCCAGCCTCGGCACCGTGTCCGCCGACATGGTGCGCGCCGTGCCGGTCGTCGCAGTGGCCACCAACATCCACTACGTGTTCACCGACCACCTCAACACCCCACGGGCCATCACCCGCGCCAACGACAACCAGATGGTGTGGCGCTGGGACAACACCGACCTGTTTGGGGTGATCCAGCCCAACCAAGACCCCAATGGCCTCGGCATGTTCAACTACCGTCCCCGTTTCCCCAGGCAACTGTATGATAGCGAGACCGGCTTGTACTATAATTACCACCGGAACTATTCGCCGCAAACGGGCAGTTATACCCAGAGCGACCCGATTGGGTTGGCGGGGGGAATTAATACTTATGCATATGTCAATGGAAACCCGGTTAATGAAATTGACCCTAAAGGGCTTTTTGCTCAGATTCTGATACCCGTATTGCCAGCTATAGGGCAGGTAATTGTCGATGCCGCAACTATTGGACTTGGCGGTGCAATGATTGCTGATTCATTATCTGATAAAGCCTAAAAAGCAAAGGAACGTAAAGAGTACAGCCGTATTTGCAAAACTCCTATTGATACAACAGGAGATCCTTGCACAGACGCGAAAGCAAACTTAAACCGCTTGAAGCAATGTCTTCAGTTGAGGGAGGATTTTGGGCGTAAGTGGTATAACGATCTTGAACCAGGACATGCTCAAAAAAATGAAGAAATACAGAAAGGAATCGATAATTTAGATAAGTGGATTAAGGGTAATTGTATGGATCAATGTGACTAAATTGGATAACTCAAAATTGCAGGCAATCCTGAATGAATACGCTATTCTTCCTGAATACAGCGGTTATAAAATAATTGATGTCAATACTGTAAGTTTGTTTGGTGATTACCCGATAAATATTGCTGCTACTCGCGGAATAATGGAAGAGGTTAAATCACTTCTTGATGCTGGTACAAACATTAATAGCAAGGGTGAACATGGTTATACGCCCCTGCATAATGCGGTAGAACAGGGACATATAGAAATTGTTAAGTTGCTTCTTGCTTTTGAAGCAGACGAGAAAATTCAGAATAATGATGGCGATGTTCCATTAGCTTTATCTGAATTATTGGGTGAAGAAAAAATATCGAAACTACTACGACAACCCGATAAGATGGACTTATAACCCGATAAGATGCGCGTATAGGATGTGCCGAACGAAGGGAGGCGCATCGTTCGCGTCGTTGTAGGCTATCCCCTAGCTAACCGCCGTTTTCCGTAGCTTTTCATAGCCTTGCCCCCGCCGTGCCTTGGCAAAACCGCGCCAAGTTACATAATACTTCGGATTATGCGTACAAGCCGGGTCCGCCTTCCGCTCCCCGTTATCCGCATAATCCGAAGTATTATATAAAATGGCACTTGTTTTGCCGGGCGCACCTTCATCCCGTGTTTTTGGGTTGTTTGATCCGTATATATCCCGTGCATAGCTCGTAGGTTGGGGTGAACTTGTGAACCCCAACATAGAAAGTCCGGCATTACGTTGGGGTTCGTTCCTCACCCCAACCTACAGGCTACAGGCTATGAATTTCGCCTAATCGGGTTTATCCCAAATCATTTGGGACGGTTTATCCAACCTGACCCTGCTCCGTATTCGTTTGACCCATCTGTACCTGGTTTTACTACGAAAAAGTAAATAACAAAAATTATATTAATAATGCCTAGCACGGTATGATCCAAGCCAATTACTTTAGAAACCAAACCAAACACGACCGTAAATAACCAATACGACAACAAATATCCAGAAGACCAATTGAAGTCGTGGAAACGTTTTAGACATATAGCCCACAAGACCCAGAAATATAAAACTCCTTCCGCAACTAACCAAACTGCGGCAGACATAGGGTATCTAGGGTTGCCCTCTGTACCTGCGATTGGTAGCCCTATCGCTGTATATCCAGATTTATTTAACGAATCTATCAAAATATGTACCAATGTAGGCATTAGGCAAGCCAATAACAACCCGATAACTGCTGTACTACGTCCAATACGTCCGTTAAAGCCGAACAGTAGCCAGCGGATCATATTTGCCCAACGCTTAATTTTTTCAAAAAATATTTCAACAGAATCGATACCAACTTCACTAGAAGAAATGCTTGGGTTCAAAGTATCTGAGCGTTGTGAACCGGGAGATGTTAAGCCAGCAATGACTTCTTTATCATCCTCAATAATGGTATTTTCCCCAACAGAACATGGGAAACCTTTAAGTAACGCGGCACAGCGAGGGCAACGACCCGTGTTAAACGCTATAGTCCAATCCTCATCGGTTTCCTTAAAGCAAAAATTGCAATCATCACAACTATATGACGGCACGGCTACTCCCTTTTCAATAATCTCACTACTTACAATCTGCCAATAGCGACAGCTTCCGAAAGTTTTCCAATCTTGACAAATGTTGATCAAAAAACTAAGTCAGCACACACATTAAAGTAATTTAAAATTATCGTCTGTTAAATAATTCACATATAAGTCTATAGTCTCATGAGGCATTTTGCCTCGTTTATGTGGTTTTAATATGGTACAAAATCCATCCGTCGGCAAAACGCAATACCCCCACCGTCACGCGAAGTGTCTTAAAGTTACAAAAAAACGTTTAACGTTAATCTCCATTTAGTTTGCCTACGGTATTTTCCTTATCTTTGATATTGCCCCTGCAACTTCATCCAGCATAGAATGCTGCTTTTAATCGATTAAGCGGAGTTTTTTATGACAGAGAATATTTGGTTTAGGACGGGCGAGGCCACGGTGTTTTCCAGCGAGGGTCAGGGTACGGATGCCATGCCGGAAATCCTCATTGGCAGTGTTAAAGGGCCAGCCGGAAATGCGTTTGCCAACCTGATGGGGCAAACGGAGGGGCATACGCGCATGTTTGCCATTCGCGCTTGTAATCAGCAAGTTCGTCCGGCTACCATAATGGTGCCGAAAGTGACGATTAAATCGACAGCTTATGTTAATTTATTCGGTGGGCCGGTACAATCTGCCGTGGCAGATGCCGTGTTGGACAGCGTTATTGCGGGCGTTATTCCAGCGGATAAAGCTAATGACTTATGCATTATTGCCATGCTTTGGATCGCCCCGGAATGCGCGACTAACCCCGACCTGGACAGGAAGGATTTGTACCGCACCAATTACGAGGCGATGAAACTCGCCATCTCCCGCGCCATGAGCAACTCGCCCAGCATTGAAGAGTTGATTGCCAATCGGCAAAAAATCGTCCATGAAATGTACGATCCAGAAACCGGCGAATCGCAGTGGTGATAAAATCAAACGCTGCCATTGCCGTTATATAAAGCCGTTTTTCCCTAAAAAGCAATCCGCTCCCCAACACCCGGTATTTGCGCTTGCCATCCTTCGCGCCTGAAACAGGTTTGCAAGGATAGAGCGGCGGCTTTTTCACCATGGACAAGAAACAGCTTGGGCTTAGGGGAATTAAAATGACTTGCCCACGACAATAACTGGCTTTGGTCAGCGTGGGCACTTAATGCGCCTAATGTGTGTATCTTGGCGGCCACGTTGACTTCCGACCCTAAAATCTTCAAGAACTTCTTCTTGCCATCAACCAGGATGCGGCCTAAGGTGCCTTCGGCCTGATACCCAGCGATAATCACATGGGCATTGTGCCGCCACAGGTTGTATTTGAGGTGATGGCGAATACGGCCACCATTACACATGCCGCTACCGGCGATAATAATGACCCCGCCAGCTATCCGGTTGAGCGCCATGGATTGCTCGGCAGTTTCAGAGTAAACCAGCCCTTGCAGCCAATGTTGCCAGCCTTTTGGTGCAACCTTAATGAATTCCGGATCATCGCTGTTAAACAAATGGCTATATTCTGCATAGATCTTACTGGCGCTAATCGCCATCGGACTATCCAAAAAAATCTGTTGTTGAGGTAAGCCGCCTTGCCGTTGCAGTTTGCCCAGCCAGTAAATAAGATCTTGCGAGCGTCCGACGGCAAAAGCAGGGATGACCACATTACCGCCAGTTTTTGCAGCTTCTTCCAACGTCTCTCTTAATTCTATCAACGTATTTTCTAAAGGTTTGTGGTCTCTATTCCCGTAGGTCGATTCCAACAACAACACATCGGCTTCGGTAATAAATTCCGCATCCCGCAATAATGGCGATTTTGGATTACCTAAGTCACCGGAAAACACCAACGTCTTGGTCTTTTCTTTGTCTTTAATGGCTAGCTCGACTATCGAAGAACCAAGAATATGTCCTGCCTCATGAAATGTGACTTCAATATCGGAAAATATTTGTGTTTTATGACCATACTCAATCGGCTTTCTGAGATCCAGCAATGCTTCAACATCTTCGAGTTCATATAAAGGTTCAAGCAGTTCTTTTCCAGCCCGTTCCCTGCGCTTGTTTTCCCATTCTGTATCTCTGAATTGTATGTGTACCGCATCCCTAAGCATGAGATCCAGTAGGGGAAAACTGGCACTGGTAAGATACACAGAGCCATTGAAACCCTCTTTAACCAATTTAGGTAGCCGCCCGCAATGGTCAAGATGGGCATGGGACAGGACAACAGCGTCGATCTTGGCAGGATCGAACGGGAAATCGGCTGAATTCTGTTTTTCAGTTTCATTGGACCCCTGAAATAAGCCACAATCCAGCAAGATGCGATGGGCATCCGTTTCAAGCAAATAACACGACCCGGTCACCTGACCGGTAGCACCTAAAAAAGTAAGACTTGTCATCGGCGGTTCCTAAAAGAAATGGGTAAAGAGATTATGATAACTTTCTGTTGAAGTTGCCAGCTATTACATAGCCAAAGAAATGCTCAATAGCTGTCTTTTTCGCGATTACTTCGCCAATCTCTAAACGAATAGAGACATGTTTTATTGATTTGACTCAAATCCAGCGTAATATTATTACTGTATTTTATGCTTATCACTTAAGTGAGAACGTTGCCATGAAAATACATCAATTCAGTGCGGATGAGGCTCTTGCCAGCCTTCATAGTCGACATGAAGGCCTTACCAAAGCGGAAGTCCAACATCGCCTGAAAGAGTATGGTACGAATGAAGTCGAGGTGATGCCTGGAGAAGGTTTATTCATCGGGTTACTTAAAGAATTCACGCATTTTTTCGCACTGATACTCTGGCTGGCTGCAGGCCTGGCGTTTTTTGCCGAAACTAAGCAACCCGGGGGCGGAATGTCAAAATATTAAATATGTGACTCTAGTAAAATCAGTATGTTACTGGCATCACATCAAAGTCCCAAGGACAGTTTAACAATGGCTCAATGTTAGTGGAGCAAAAAAATGAACGGCGACAAAATAGAATCGAATTCATATCCAGCGCTCATAAAAGCTTTGTTCGATGCCGATGCTTATCTACATGATGTCACATCTGTGCAACTCATTGAAACCCATATTTCCTGGGTTTTACTCACTGGGCAATTTGCCTACAAAATCAAAAAACCTGTCAATTTCGGATTCCTAGATTTTTCTACGCTGGATAAGCGGCGGTATTATTGCTATGAAGAATTAAGATTGAACCAACGCTTGGCTAAAGATTGGTATCTTGAAGTTGTGCCGATTACCGGGCAACCAGACCACCCAAAAATGGACGGCATAGATGAAACCATCGAATATGCCGTCAAAATGGTTCAGTTCCCTTCGGCACAAACGTTAAGGGAATCTGCCGAGAGTGGTCAGTTGGGGGTTGGTGAAATAGATCAAATAATCGGCATTGTTGCCGATTTCCATGGTTTCATTGAAAAAGCCGATGGAGAATCTCCTTATGGCGATACCCATAACATCAAACATTGGTTTGATGAGAACTTCGACCATATCAGGCCTCTGTTGGATGATAAGGATCAGTTGCTACAACTTGAATTCATCAAGGATTGGAGCCAAAACGAATGGACGAGGAAGTCATTATTGATGCAACAACGAAAAGAGCAGGGTTACGTGCGCGAATGCCACGGCGATTTGCATTTAGGTAACATGACCCTTATCAACGGCAAGGTTATCCTGTTTGATTGCATCGAGTTTAACCCAATGCTGCGCTGGATTGATGTGATCAGCGAGGTCGCTTTCCTGGTGATGGACTTAATGCACTTGGGTTATGACACTTATGCTTACCATTTTCTCAACCGCTATCTTCAGCGCACTGGCGATTACTATGGACTGGCTTTGTTGCGTTATTACTTGGTCTATCGAGCCTTGGTACGGGCTAAAGTGGTGTTATTGCGGAAAGCGCAAAATCCTGATGCCGCTGTTTGTATACAGATTCGTTCTGAATATACCATTTTTGCCAATTTGGCCGAAAGCTTCACTAAAGATGATAGCGTGACCCTATTTATTACCCACGGCTTTTCAGGTTCGGGAAAATCCACAGTTGCCAGTCAGTTGGCAGAAAAAATTGGTGCAATACAAATACGATCGGATAGTGAACGTAAACGGCTATTCGGTTACTCGACTCAGACAAATACTGATAGCGCTATCGACAGCGGCATTTATACGCAGGAAGCAGGACAAAAGACTTACATCTATTTGGCAGAACTGGCTAAAGCGGTGCTTGGCATCGGTTTTTCGGTCATTATCGACGCAGCTTTCCTTAAAGCCGAACAACGAAGGTTATTTAAACTACTCGCCAACGAACTAAGCGTTAAATTTACGATCATCGACTTTCAAGGATCTGAGGAAACATTATGCGCCCGCATAAGGAATCGGCAAGATGACCCCTCGGAAGCGACAATTGAGGTTCTCCATCAACAGATGCAAACGATGCAACCCTTGTCTGAAGATGAAAAAAAACATGCAATAACAATAAATACCGAGCGCGACAACGCACTTGAAACACTCTTAGCCACCCTAGAATCGTCAATTTGACGGGTTTAGCCAAGTTCCACCCGTCTTCTGAAATTCGATAAGTCCGAAATATTAAAGATTCGGCAAATATTTAGGAAGGTGGTTGCGAATCTCTGCTGCGCTTTGTGTGGTGATATTTTTATCAAGCTCGAAGCAGACGTGTTGTTTAATGTGTTCAGGTAAATGGTTTCGTAATAAACCAAGAAAGGAGGGCTCTGCAACAATCAGCAATTGTTCAAATTTGTTGGCGTTATGTGCCGTTTCCAGATGCTTTGTAAGCTGATGGGCAAAATTGTCGGCTTCGTGTTTTTTTGGGTCGGTGGGTTGCTCATAAGCATGGCCGCTACCATCAGCACTTTTAATCCTTCCCGGTAGGTCAGTTGTCATTTCACGGTCATGTAAACGACCTTCGGCATGGGTAAAACCTTCAATTTCGTTTAGTGAAGATGAAGGCGAATCAGCAGTAAAAATGCGTGCATGGACGTTATCAGCAACGAGTATCCAGGTTGATTTCATTATTATTTTCTCCAATGTGAATTAAGATTAACCAAATATATTGTATTATTTTTTAAACAGTCTGCCCTGATATACATTAGGCACGATCGGTTTTGTTTAGTTGCTTACGTAAGCTCTCAATCTCTTCGATCAAGTCCAGTGCCAGGCCAATCCCTGCCAGATTGACACCCAAATCGCGGTGTAGCCTAAGTGCCGATCGAACGCGCACCAAGCTTACGCCCGAAAAACGCCATAAATGCAGCTCTTTCCCGTCTGGCTCGATTATGCCTTCTTCAACCAGGCTGATTACCCAATCGGCATGTGTGCCACAGGCGCGGCACAACTGCCCCAGTGTCAGGGGGTCGTCTTCAATGATCGCCCCGGTATGGACTGATGATAGGTCGTCCGAGTTCATTTGCATTTATCCTCCCATAGCTTGGCGTGGATTAAAATCTAGCGCTTGCTGCATGTTTTGGTAAGCTGCTTTGGCTTGTTCAGTATTGGCGGGCGGCAGGACAATTTGCAGGACGACAAAGAAATCCCCCGGTTCTTTAGCTGGCAAGCCACGGCCAGCCAAACGTAATTTGCCGCCTTGCCTGGAATTAGGCGGTATTTTCAGGTCAACACTGCCTTCTGGCATAGGCACTTTGATTTTAGCGCCTAAGGCCGCTTCCCACGGGGTGACGGGGAGGTCCAGATAGACGTCCGTTTCGGAAACACGGTAAAGCGGGTGGTTGTTAAATGCTATTTCAAGGAACAGGTCGCCTGCTTGGCCACTACCCAAGCCTGGGCTGCCCTGCCCCGCCAGCTTGATATGCTGCCCCGGCTTAACGCCTTTGGGGATTTTGACATTCAAGCTCCTGTGCTTGACCTGAAGTTGGCCTTGGGCATTCATTTCAGGCGTACTCAGGGAAATGGTGCGTGTTGCCCCGCGATAACTGTCTTCCAGGTCAATATGGATTTTTGCATGGCTGTCCTGTCCACGCAGGTGTCCGCCGGATTGCCGTCCAGCGTCTGCGGGCTGGAATCCTGCACGCCCAAACAGTTGTTCAAAAAAGTCGCTGAAGTCGCCGGCGTCGCCACCAGTGAAACCACCGCCCTTGAACTCAAAACCTTCATCCCAGTTTGGCGGCGGCTTGAAGTCCTGCCCTGTTTTCCAATTCGCGCCTAACTGGTTGTATGCCGCACGTTTTTCAGGATCTTTGAGGACTTCATAAGCTTCCCCCAATTCCTTGAATTTTGCTTCGGCATCACTTTCCTTGCTGACATCGGGATGGTACTTGCGCGCCAGTTTACGATAGGCGCGTTTGACCTCATCCTGACTGGCATCGCGCGAAAGCCCCATAATCTGATAGTAATCTTTATATTGCATTTTGAACGTTCTACCCGATCACCATGGAATGGTTGTTGACAAATCCCCCGCGGAAGAAAGATGGCTTTCCGTTAAGCATTTAAACATAGATTGAGCGGCTTTAGGTAAGTTCATGCCGGGTGTGCTTATTCAAGAAAACAACCTAAATATAAAACCAACGTTGAACAGGTTACTCTTAAAATTTACACCCGCATTGATTTGGATCAAAGACTTGCAAGGATGGAATGCTAAGGTGTAGATTCATAAAGCAATCACATTTTCAGCAGCACATCGTTGGCATGGGGTGTGCCGGATTGCTTCCTAACTTAATCGATAAAGGAGAATAAATATGGGTGTTAACAGAGAAGTTAAGGCATATTTCATTGCTGCATTGGTATTTTATTGCGGGACATCATGGGCATGGAGTTGGAAAGGTCATGACGAGATAAAAGTCATGTCACAAAATCAATATTTAGGTGCCGATCTTGCCCCGCTTTTAGCGGCTAATCCAGACCAATTCAACGATGTGCTGGTTGAAACTCTCAAAAAAGTTGCCGCCAGCCGTTTTCATGATCGCGCCCAGCGCCAAGCAGCACAAATCGCTAAGGAAGGCCCTCATGTGGTCGCACTACAAGAGGCTTGGCGGTTGGATTGCCAGGACTTGACTAATCCTCCATTGCAAGGACACGGATGCAGCGATCCAGCGATCAAGGCTGCATTTGTCGATCAATTGCAGGAGACACTCTTAGCCCTTAAAGCGCAAGGACAAAAATACAAGGCAGTCGCAATGGTCAAGAACTTGGATGTCTCGTTGATACAAATTCCTCCTTCTCCAGCTGGTATTCCATTTGTTATTAATGGATCCCTTGCAGTTTTAAATACTATAGACCGTGATGCCATATTAGTTAGGCATGATATACCTGCGCGGCGCGTAAATTTCAGAAAAGTATGCCCAACCAGAATTTCTCTGGACGGCTGTAATTATCAGACCATTGTTAAAGCACCTATTGCTGGTGGCCCACCCGATGGGCTACCCATAGAACGGGGATTCGTCGCCGCCGATGTCAAAGTAGGTGAAAAAATTTATCGGGTAGTCAATACGCATCTCGAATTACGCGAACCTGATCCAACGCAACCGCTTTCCAGATTTTATCAAGCCGCTCAAGCTACAGAACTCATTAAAACCCTGCAAGCAACAACCCCTCGGGGTAAATCTCTGATATTGCTCGGCGATATGAATTCGTCGCCAGAGGACAAGGAGATTGTAGGCTTACCAGCGCCCTTTGAAAACGGCATCATTCCACCTTATTTGCAATTCGTGGCCGCAGGTTATACCGATGGGTGGACGCTACGTCGCCATGTCACTCCCGGACACACCTGCTGCCAAGCGGAGAATCTCTCAAACAAGCAATCTGAATTGTTTGAACGAATTGATTATATCTTTTCTAAACAGGAAACCTGGGGGGAAAATATTCGTCTCGTTGGAACACGGCAATCAGACAAGACCTTTCCTCCTGCGACAAGGCTGTGGCCTTCAGACCATGCGGGTATTGTAGGAGAGTTGCATTTCTGGGAGTGAGATATCGTAAATCAAGAAGGAAATCAACGAAAAAAGACGTGGCCTTGATTGGGCAATAGCGATATTTCCTAATCAAGGTATTTCCTTTACGAAAAGCGCGTGGGCGGGGAAACTTAGATATCTCTGCCCACGATTTGATCTATTGACAATATACATACCAAACTTCATCATCAGCTCCATCCCCACGGAATTTTTTGGCCATGAGCAACGATACCCTGCAAATACGACGTATTGCAATTGACACATATCATGAAAACGTTGCCTATCTACATCGTGAATGCAGTATTTACCGTGCCGAGGGCTTTCAGGCGTTATCTAAGATTCAGGTTAGCGTAAATGGCTCCAAGGTGCTGGCAGTCCTTAATGTAGTCGATGACACCTGCATCGTGTTGCCAGGTGAATTAGGGTTGTCTGAGCAGGCTTTTGCTCAACTCAATGCAGTAGAGGGCAGCTTAGTTACGGTCAATCATGCTGAAGCGCCTAAATCCATGGATGCCGTGCGCCGCAAAATCAATGGCGAACGACTGGATCAGGACGATTTTACCCATATCACCAACGACATCGTTGATGCCCGCTATTCAAAAATGGAAATGGCGGCCTTTCTGGTTGCAACGGGGCAAAATAATCTTGACCGAGATGAACTGCTTTATCTGACTCGCGCTATGTTGAAATCCGGTGACCAAATGGATTGGCATGAAGCCTTGGTGGCTGATAAGCACTGCATCGGCGGTATCCCTGGTAATCGTACTTCCATGCTGGTCGTTCCTATCGTTGCTGCACACGGCATGTTGATACCAAAAACATCCAGCCGCGCCATCACTTCGCCAGCCGGGACAGCAGATACGATGGAAGTGCTGGCTGAAGTCAATTTAACCCCAGAACAACTGCACGACATCGTGCGCCAAGAACGCGGCTGTCTGGCATGGGGTGGAACGGCTAGGCTTGCGCCTGTCGATGACATGCTGATTTCTGTAGAGCGTCCACTAGGTATAGACTCACAAGCGCAAATGGTCGCGTCCATCCTATCTAAAAAACTGGCCGCAGGTTCTACGCATTTGATCATCGACATTCCTGTCGGCCCTACTGCAAAAGTGCGGCAAATGCGCCAAGCCTTGGCGCTACGAAAACTATTTGAATTTGTCGGTGATAGGCTCAATATCCATCTGGAAGTCATGATTACTGATGGTCGCCAACCAATAGGACGCGGGATTGGCCCGGTGCTGGAAGCACGCGATATTATGCAGGTATTGCAAAATGATCCCGATGCGCCCACCGACCTGAGACAAAAATCCTTGCATTTAGCTGGTAGAATTATCGAATTTGATCCCGATGTAAGGGGTGGTCAAGGCTATGCAATTGCACGGGACATACTCGAATCTGGGCGCGCTTTGGCAAAAATGAATGCACTCATTACGGCTCAAGGTGCGAAGAAATTAGACTTTAACCCAGGGGGGTTGTGTCAAGAAGTGTTCGCCGATAGTGAAGGGGCAATTACCTCAATAGATAACTTTCAATTGGCCAAAATTGCTCGCCTTGCCGGAGCGCCCATGATGAAAAAGGCCGGGGTCGATTTATTAAAAAAGCTCGGTGATCCAGTTAAAAAAGGTGAAGTGTTATACCGCATCTATGCTGAGTTCCCTGCCGATTTCACATTTGCAAGGCAACTGGCTGAACGCAACAATGGCTATACCATAGGTGCTGAGGCACAGATACTCACGTCATTGGTCGATCTATAAACGGAGCAGCCCAGATTCATGATGATATTGGCTTTCCCCGATTATTTATGCCAGAGCCAATGCATTGCCGACCGCCTTGATGTAAGACTGGCCGAAATAACCCTGCACCATTTTCCCGACAGCGAAAGTTTTTTGCGTCTGCCAACCTCATTGCCTGAACATGTCATCATTTGCCGCAGCCTCAACCAACCGAATGACAAATTGATTGAGCTATTACTGTGCGCCAGAACAGCCAGGGAGCTCGGTGCGAAACGCCTTACCCTGGTTGCACCTTATCTGAGTTACATGCGCCAGGACATCGCTAACCAACCCGGTGAAGCGGTCAGCCAGCGCATTATTGGTAAGTTGCTGGCTGATTTGTTTGATGATGTCATTACCGTAGATCCGCATTTACATCGTATTTCATCATTAGACCAAGCCATTCCGATAAAAAATGCCATTAGCCTGACTGCTGCCGATGAAATTGGACATTTCCTGAAAGGAAAGTTTGAATATGCCCAACTATTAGGACCCGACAGTGAATCCGAACAATGGGTTGCCCGTATCGCAAATGACATCGGTTTCGAATATTGTATTGCCCATAAAGAAAGGTCAGGAGACAAGCAGGTTGAAATAACGTTGCCGTCACGACCATACTATAAGCAACCAGTCGTTATCATTGACGACATGGCAAGTACGGGCAGGACTATAGGAAAAACAGCAAAGCTATTGCAAGCCAAAGGTTGCAAAGATATCTACACCGTCGTTACCCACCCCCTTTTTTGTGGCGATGCCGAAGCATATATCCTGCAATCCGGGATAAAAACTATCTGGAGTACGGATAGCATAGATCATCCGACAGCTTGCATCAGGCTTGAAGGTCTCTTGGCTAAAGCTATTAGCAGTATGGTTTGATACCGCTATGGAAGAGATTAGCATGGGTTATTAATTGCACGTATTGGGATGCATATTGTAATTCTCCGAGACACCCAAAACCAGCAGGCTGACTGTTTTGTTATGCACTGACAAATTCATACAATAAGCGAATGAATTGTACAGATATATACTTGATTTTTTTACAATCTGACTCCCAAGATATTTTCCGCTACGCCTGTTCATTCGATCAATTCAGCTAAAATACGGGCATGATCCTAAGTAGCGGAAGCCATATTTCCACACGGTTTTATAAATACCCCTTACAATTAAGGGATGGAATTTGATGCCTGCCCAGAATGTGATTTATTATTGAATCCGGCTACACCTGAGCTGGGCGATAAAGCGCACTGCCCACGTTGTGGCTATTTACTGCAACGACCCCGTAAGCAGAGTATAGAGCGGACATTGGCGCTGTCACTCGCCGGTCTCATTTTAATCGTGCCAGCCAACTTACTGCCGATGGTCGGTATCAAAATTTTCGGTAACAGCCACGATGGTACGCTTTGGTCCGGCGTGTCGGCTTTGTTGAAAGAAGATATGTGGGCAGTTGCGGTATTGGTATTGTTTTCCAGTGTGTTATTGCCTTTAGTGAATCTCGTTTTGGCTTTTTTGATAAGCCTCCACCTATTTTTCAAAAAATCAAGTGTCCACCTAACCCGTTGGATGCGTTGGTTACAACACCTTAATGAATGGGCAATGCTGGAGGTGTATGCTTTGGGAATTATCGTGGCGTGCGTTAAACTTGCAGGTATGGCGGAACTTAGGTTTGGTATTGGTTTGTACGCTTTTGTGGCTCTGCTCATAGTTAATGCAATGCTATCTCATGAATTAGACTACTATTCATTCTGGCGGCATATTGGTCAACTAAACAAAAAACAGTGACTATTAAACCAATAAAAACAGCTTTAAAACAGGGCTTCTTTCGTTGCCATGATTGTGGTCGTTTAACACAAGCGAAAGCACTATTGTTGTGTCCAGTTTGTGGTCATTCCGTTACCGCACGTAAACCCCACAGCATTCAACGTACTGTCGCCTTAATCATCAGTGCATTATGCCTGTACATTCCCGCCAATATCTTCCCTATAATGTCCGTAACCCAGCTTGGCGCAGCTGAAACCCACACCATCGTAGGTGGGATCGTGGCATTAGTCCAAAGTGATATGATCCCAATTGCCATGTTGGTGCTGGTTGCCAGTATCCTAGTTCCCTTGATGAAGCTGCTAGGACTGGTATTATTATTACTTTGCGTCCATTATCAATGGCAGGTCAATGCTCGGCTTTTTACCAAAATGTATCGAGTTATCGCCTTCGTGGGACGCTGGTCTATGCTGGATATTTTTATGATTTCTATCTTGGTTGCGCTGGTCGATTTAGGCGGTGTCGCACAAGTTGTTGCTGGCCCTGCCGCCACAGCTTTTGCTGCTGTTGTCGTACTAACGATGTTTGCGGCGAAAAGTTTCGATCCACGCCTTATCTGGGATCATCAATACAGTAATGAATAATTTACCCGAAGAAGAAATTGAAGCAGCCGATATAACGCTTAGCAAAAAAGCGACATTGCCACTGGTCTGGTTTCTGCCGCTTATTGCTTTGCTAGTCAGTGTTTGGTTGATTTTTAAGTCCGCGTCAGAAAAAGGCGTGGTTATCACTATTGATTTTCCGACGGCAGAAGGATTGGAAGTAGACAAAACAAAAATTCGTTATCTGGATGTGGAAATAGGCGAAGTTACCGCTATTTCCATTAATAAAAATTTAAAAACCATTCGTGTGACTGCACAAATGACCAGCACGGCAACGGAATTCCTAAAGAAAACCACCAATTTTTGGGTGGTTCGGCCGCAAGTGGGGCTGGGCGGGATTTCTGGCTTAGGTACACTCCTATCAGGGCCTTATATTGAGCTCAGGCCAGGTACTGGTGAAGATCAACGCCACTTTGGTGGGCTGAAAACGCCCCCCGTGTTGAAAAATCATGTCGACGGTAAGCAATTTATTCTTGAAACCAGTAACTTAGGATCCATGCGCCCTGGCACGGTGATTAATTTTCATGGCATACCGGCCGGCGAAGTACTTAGCCATAAATTGTCGGATGGAGCCAACTCCATCTACCTGAACATTTTTATCAATGCACCTTATGACCAGTTTGTCAGAAAAAACACCCGCTTCTGGATAGACAGTGGCGTTGATTTGTCGGCTAGCGCGGATGGCTTCAAGGTGAGGACGGGGCCGTTAATCTCCTTGCTTAGCGGCGGTATTGCATTCCGTGCTTCACCAAAAGATACGCCATCCGAAATAGCATCTGAAAATATAATGTTTCAGCTCTATGATACTTACGACCAATCCACCCAAATCACCTACACTAATACCCTGAAATATGTCATGCATTTTAATGGCTCCGTACGCGGATTGACTATTGGCGCTCCCGTACAGCTTCGCGGCATACCTATCGGTAAGGTGACTGATATTAGTCTTGAACTTGACAAAAAAACGGCAGAAATACGTGTCCCCGTCATTGTCGAACTGGAACCTGATCGTATTGAATCGGTTAACGATGATGCCAAAGTCAGCGACGAAGACGTGATGGAACAACTCATCAAAAAAGGACTACGCGCTCAGTTACAGACCGGTAGCCTAGTCACTGGTCAACTGTTGATTGACCTGGATTTTCATCCTGGTAGCAAAACGGTCGCCAGCGATAATCATCACAGTGATTATCCTGAATTTCCGACTATAGCCAGTTCTTTTGAGGAATTTTCCCGATCTGCCCAAACGATTATGGACAAGGTCGCCAAATTGCCATTGGATAAGTTGACTGTAGAAATGAACAAAACCCTGGCTTCGCTACAAGATACGTCAAAAGCGGCAACAGGTATGCTTATAACCGCTAACGGAACGTTATCAACTGCAAAAGAAACGCTGGGCAATGCCAGCGGTACGATTAAATCAGCTCAAGGGGTGCTAGGTAACTTGGAACCCGGTTCGACGGGCTATTATGAATTCCACAAAATGCTACAGGAACTGACCCAAGCGGCCAGCTCAATGAAACAATTAACCGATTATCTGGAACAACATCCCGAATCTTTGATTCGTGGCAAAGATGAGAGTAATGATGATTAAATCTTTTATTGTGGCGATGTTGGGGCTGTTAGTAACGGCATGTGCCAACGCCCCATCTGTTGAATTCTACGTTCTTGAACCGCTAAACCAAACAGCTTCGTCAAATGTTGCAAACATCAGACAACTTACAATAGGTGTAGGCCCCATAACTGTTCCCGCATTACTGGAACGTAAACAAATTATCACCCGACATACTGGCAACACCGTACAGATCGCCGAATTTCAGCAATGGGCATCGCCTTTACAGGATAATCTCCTTCAAGCTTTAACACGCAATTTGTCAACCTTGCAACCCAACAACATAGTCCGGGCTTATCCGTGGAGCGTACATGGCACGGTAGACCTTCAAGTCATCGTGGACCTTATCCGTTTTGATACAACTCCTGGCGAATCGGTCAATCTGGAGGCAAACTGGACAATAAAAAACGAAAATACGCACGACATCCTAAAAAATGGTCATTCCATTATCAACCATTCGCTGTCTGATTCGTCTTATCCTGGAACAGTACGCGCACTTAGTAAAATTCTTAGCGAATTCAGTCAAGAATTATCGTTAACTTTGGGAAAGGTTGAAACAAGTCAATAGACCTGAGTATGATGCACCTGAAGTAGCACCGTTTTTGATCGGTTTCGTTCGTCTTATTCTTCTATAGGTTAATTGATCGACATTTACCTTACGTTTTTTCTTTACCCAAATATTTTTCGTGGTAACTTGATTTCCAGCTAAACTAATAACTAATCGTGTCTTAATGCGAAACCCGCTCTACGAGCTTTCTTTTTTGTGACAGACAACTATGCCATTTTTTGTAGCCTTATGCCTGATTTTGGCGGTAATTGTACAAAACGGAAACTCGGTACAGACCATGCTGGTCTCGCCGGTGGTTCTTTATGGCGGACTGGCAGTCGCAATTATTACAATCATCGGTAATTTTTTTAAGAAACTTCCTGAAACAATCAGTTACGATCTTTTTGCCAGCAGTATCTTATTCGCTTGGTTTGCTTATTGGAAACCGTTGTTTGTTAGCGATTCTCCCATCTTCTTTTTCTTTCCGGTTTATTTTGCGTTGATTGTTGCGTTTGCCGCTTTATTTTTTATCGGACAG
Source organism: uncultured Gammaproteobacteria bacterium (assembly GCA_963804035.1). GTDB lineage: Bacteria > Pseudomonadota > Gammaproteobacteria > Methylococcales > Methylomonadaceae > Methyloglobulus. The sequence continues at coordinate 215,387 of CAWDOO010000001.1, forward strand.
CGCCACAAAATTGACCAAGATAGCCTGCAACGAATGCAAGCGATTGTTGACTCAGGTGTTGTTGAACCTTGGTTTGTGATGATTTGCGTGACAGTCACGCTTTATTTTGAAAATCGTTTTATCCAATTCCCTACTATGATGACTTTATTGACGATGAGATATGCTTTGTCTGGTTGTCTTAAACCACAAAATTAAGTCACGTCACAAAATAGTACTTTTAGCCTTTCGCTTAAAATGATCCTACCTTTTTCAAATACGTCTCCGCAAAATTAGCGGCAGTAAGTGGTTGGTCAAAATAATAACCTTGAAAAGTTAAGCAACCTTTCTGTTTTAAGAAAGCCAACTGCTCCGCAGTTTCGACACCCTCTGCAATGACTTGAATACCCAAATGCCTTGCCATGCTGATAATGGTTTCTACGATAACGGCATCGCTAGTGTCAGTCATGATATCCCTTACAAAGCCCCTATCTATCTTTAACACATCTAGCGGCAACTGTTTTAGGTACACCAGAGAAGAATAGCCAGTGCCGAAATCATCCACGGCAAGAGACACGCCTAGGGCTTTCAGGGCTTTCATTTTATCGACAGTGTCTTTGGTATCAACAATCATTACACTTTCGGTCAACTCAATACCCAAGCAATTAGGCGATATGCCGGTGCTTTCAATCGCAAATTTAACTTGCTCAACAAAGTCTTGTTGCCTAAACTGCCGTGAGCTGACATTGATCGATACGTTCGTCAGCCCCTCCAAGCCATCGTCTTCCCACATCTTAATCTGGTTACAGGCTTCCATCAGCACCCATTTGCCTATGGTTAGGATCAGATTGCTTTCTTCGGCAATAGGAATAAAATCCGCTGGCGACAGCCGCCCTTTAAGCTTATCTTCCCACCGTATTAAGGCTTCAGCTCCCACCATATTGCCATCAATATCCATTTGAGGGTGATAACAAAGTATAAAACGTCCCTGATCAATGGCTTCTCTTAGGTCATTTTCCAAACTTAAACGCAGATCTGCTGCAATCTGCATACTTGGCTGGAAAAAGTTAATGGCATTGCGGCCACTTGATTTTGACCGATACATGGCAGTATCCGCTTGCTGTAATACCGCATCGGGATTTTCTTGATTTTCAGGAAACAGAGCTATCCCTATACTTGTACCAATTTGATGACGATATTGACCCAATACAAACGGAGAATTAATTTGATCCCGGATTTTTTCGGCAACAACCATTGCATGTTCGGCCGCGGCAGCTAAGGTTTCGGAATTTGCGTGCAATAACACCACAAACTCATCTCCACCTAAGCGGGCTGGAGTGTCTTCTTCCCTAAGTACCGAGGCAAGTCGGCTTCCTACTTGTATCAATAATTCATCGCCGACTAAATGGCCTTGTGAATCATTGAGAATTTTGAAATGATCCAAATCAAGATATAACACTGCGCCAAATTGTTTGTGCCTTCTGGCAATCGCTATTTCCTGGTCAAACCTATCCAGCAATAACCGCCTATTAGGTAGGCTGGTCAAGGGATCGTAAAAAGCCATGTTATGAATCTTGTTTTCTGCATCTTTCTTTTCGGTAATGTCAGAGAAAACAGAGACATAATGACTCACTTCACCCAGGTCATTTCTGACCGCTGTGACTGTTTGCCACTCAGGGTAAATCTCGCCATTCTTACGACGATTCCAGATTTCACCTTCAAACTTGTCTTTACTTAGTAGTTGTTCCCAATAATTTTGAAAAAACGCCGAGTCATGCCGCCCAGATTTTAAAAGCCTGGGATTTGCACCAATAACTTGCTGTGCAGAAAATCCCGTAATTTGAGTAAAGGCTTTATTAACCCGCAAAATATTGGCATCCTTATCGGTAATCATAATGCCTTGCTGGCTTTCGAAGGTATTGGCTGCCAGACGCAATTGCTCTTCCGAATGTTTTTGGCGAGTGATGTCAATCATAAAACCGTACAGCTCGGTAATCACACCGACTTCGACAACCAACGTTGCTATGTCGCGCAACCAAACGATATGGCCATCTGCGGCTATCATGCGATATTCGAGGTCGAAGCTATTATTTTTGGTGATGATATTGCGTTGTGCAAATTTAGTTAAGACTATTTCCTTATCATCTTCATGGAGATGTTTCTGCCAAAAATCAGGTTCTTCAAGCCATTGTTTGATGGGGTAACCTAAAATACTAACCGCCTCGGCACTGACAAAGATAAATTTGAATGTCACCGGATCTGCCCGCCACACAATCGCCGATTGGGTTTGCACTAATTTCCTGAATTGCCGCTCCCGTGCAACCAATTTAAGATTACTGCGTTTGAGTTCCAGCGTACGCTTGTCAACTTGGGTAGCAACAAATTCAGTCTGCCCAGTTAATACCAGCAACCCTATGCTGATAAGCCCAGTCAAAAACATTCCCCCTGTCAATAATTGCCAGGGCGACCAAGAATAATTTTCAGCCAGGAAATTTTTGTTAGGCGCTACTTGCAAAGACCAATTTCGGTTACCTAAATTTATCGTTTCCAGTTTGGTAAGCTTTAGCGGATCAACTATTTTCTCGTCACTATTCAATCCAAAAAAGGATGCGGATTTAGGCTTGCTGACATCACCAGACAGCTTAACAATGATATGTTTATAATTACCTCGGCGCATCGAGTCATTCAGGTAAGCTTCGATACCGAAAACCCCGACCACAGCACCCTTAACGCATTGACAGCTATTTGCTCCCGTTTCATAGCGTGGTACAGCAACCAAATACTGTTGCTTACCAATCAACGTGACAATGTCACGTTTGATATTGAGGGTATTAAGCAATTCAGGGATAGCATTGAACTCAGTTGAACGGCTACTCTGATTGCTCTCTACATACCGTTTGGCGAAACGATAACCAGTATTAACTTTCATGGCCGTCAGCCATTCAATAAGAACAAAATCTGGATGTTTTTTTAGATCTGTTTGTGCACTAAAACGAAAATAAGGTTCGCTTACGGTATTAAGCGCCACCATATCTTTGAAACGGCTTAACACATTTAAATGGACAGCAAATTCATCCTGCAAGGAATCTTTGACCGCTTCCATATGGTTATCCATAAGTCTATCTAATCGTTCAATCTCCTTGTCTTGGGCATAAAAATAGCCCAGAGCGACCACTATAAACACAAGCGTTAACGGCAATCCCAAAGAAAACAGGCGTTGCCGCCATATCCTATGTGCTTTATTAAAAACGATAAAAAATAAGGGGGTGAATACAGCGATCCCTGAACAGTCTCCCAACCAACCCGTCAAAAAAGTGAAACCAATATCCCGTTTGGCAATAACATGAGTTACAAACAATGCCAATGTAGCGATAGCCGTTGGCAAAAATGCCGCTATTGGGCCAGCCCAAAAAAAGAACAGTGCATTTGACCGTAAGGAAATAAGTGCGTTGGGAAAGTCAGCGTAGCGTTTAACTAAAATGCAGCCAAGCCAAGATTTTAAAACGTTGCCAAGAGGACTAAGGAAAAAAACCAGTTGTTTAATGGGGGTATCTAAAGCATTACCCATTTGATAATGCAACAAGAGATCAGCCAGATAAATGCCTGGCAAAACCGCATTACCCCATAATAAAACTGCACCTAGCCCAATGCCCGCAGGTGGCCAAATCGCATCAACATGGTTTTGAGACCATGACATTGGAAACGCTAACCAACCTGCCACATAAAACAAGACGGAAGTTAGTACAATTTTCTGCCAATTTTTCAAGCAGCTATCGAGCAAGTCAGCAATAGACATGACCAAATTTAATTTTTTATCCCGTTAATAACCACACTTTGGGTAAGTGCAAAATTTATGTTTATTTTGTGATAAATCAATTTATCTCGTCCTGTTGGGAATAATGAATAAGCCAGGCAGCGCAAGACATTAAAAAAATTCACTGTTAGCAGAGCATTAGGTGCATTCATATAAATCTTACCTACAAAATTGGTCGCTGGATTATATATGAAATAGCTAATCCCAAAGTTACTTTGTCTTACATTATGATCCTCTAGGCTTATTTTTAGATCCCAAAATCAAATGGTATAGATCAGCATCAATTTCATTTAATTAGAAGGATACGAAACAGCCGCTAACCCTGTAAAATAGCTCCCTTTTCATCAAGAAATAACATGCGTACATCCCAGTTTCCACTTAATACTGTTAAAGAAATTCCTGCCGATGCGGTCGTTATCAGCCATCAATTGATGCTAAGGGCGGGGCTAATCCGCAAACTTGCTGCCGGGCTTTACACTTGGCTACCTTTAGGCCTACGGGTACTTCGAAAAGTTGAGGCAATAGTCCGCGAAGAAATGGACAAGGCGGGCGCGCTTGAGGTACTGATGCCAGCCTTACAACCGGCAGAATTATGGCAAGAAACCGGTCGTTGGGAAAAGTATGGACCTGAACTTGCCCGATTGAAAGACCGCCATGACCGCGATTTTTGTTTAGGCCCTACGCATGAAGAAATTATTACTGATCTGGCGCGTAACGAAATCAAAAGTTATAAGCAATTACCTATCACTTACTACCAAATTCAGACCAAGTTTAGGGATGAAATCCGCCCACGTTTTGGCGTGATGCGATGCCGTGAATTTATCATGAAGGATGCTTATTCTTTCCACCTAAGCCAGGTTTCGCTTGATGAAACCTATGCCGTCATGCACCAAGTGTACACCACGATATTTACGCGCTTTGGTTTAAAGTTTCGCGCAGTTATCGCAGACTCTGGCTCAATAGGCGGTGCGGTATCGCATGAATTTCATGTCCTGGCCGATTCTGGTGAAGATGCTATTGCTTTCTCTGATAGCAGCGAATATGCCGCCAACATTGAAAAAGCCGAAGCAGTCATACCTAACGGTAGCCGTAATGCAGCCAATGTAGAATTCGCAAAATTTAGCACGCCTGGACAACATAGCATCGAAGAAGTCAGCCAGTTTTTAAACATACCTGCCCAACAATGCCTGAAAACGCTAATTGTAAAAGGTGATGATGATACGCTGGTTGCCTTATTGTTGCGGGGCGACCACGAGCTGAACCTCATTAAAGCGGAAAAAATTGACGGTGTAGTTTCACCACTTACCTTCGCCAGCGAAGCCGAAATCCTACAGAACTGCCATTGTAAACCCGGCTCGATTGGCCCATTGAAACTGGACATGAAAATCATTGCCGACCGTAGTGTGATGTTAATGGCCAATTTTGTCTGCGGTGCCAATGAAGATGAACAACATTTCATCGGGGTCAACTGGGAACGTGACCTGCCCTTACCTGCACAAATCGAAGATATTCGCTTGGTCGTTGAAGGCGATATCAGTCCAGACGGCAAAGGAAATATCCAAATCGCACGAGGCATTGAAGTCGGCCACATCTTCCAACTCGGCACCAAATACAGTGCCGCCATGAAAGCTGGCGTTATCAACGAGGACGGTAAAAACCAGGCCATGATTATGGGTTGTTATGGAATCGGTGTATCCCGAGTCGTCGCCTCAAGCATTGAGCAAAACCATGATGCCAAAGGCATTATATGGCCTGCTAGCCTTGCGCCGTTTCAGGTGGCTATTTGCCCAATGAACATGCACAAATCAGAACGCTTAAAAACAGCTGCTGAAAATCTTTATAAAGACTTGTTAAATTCAGGGATCGAGGTCTTGTTTGATGACCGAAAAGTACGTGCAGGCTTTATGTTTTCCGATATGGAGCTTATTGGAATACCGCACTGCATTATCATCAGCGATAAAGGCTTGGATACCGGGATTGTTGAATATAAATCCAGGACTTCCGAACAAAACGAAGATATTCCGTTTGCAGGGCTTATGGATTTTTTACAAACCAAACTCTCAAAGCATGTTATTTAATTAGTTTTTGCGGCCTTATAAATTATAACTGCAAGCCGATAGATAAACGATTGATCTATCGGCTTGACCATGTGTCTTTATGTTTTACTGCGGTTTGGGCTGAGATTTAATCGAAACATCCGCTTTTGTTTGTAAGCTAGCTAACATCGCGTTGAATTCTGACTGTCCAAAGGCTTTGGCGAGATTTTTCTTGGCAAGCTCCATCTGCTTCTTATCTTCCTCGCTCATAGTCCCAGGTATCACTTTTTTTAAACTAACTACCACTTGTTCACCCGTAGGCAAACCAACGCTAAAAATAGTCGCCTTACCCGCAACAGGCTTTGCCGCTTTAAATATGGCATCGTTAAGCTGTTCGGGTAAGGTGTTTTTACTACGCATCAGCCCCTTTGGTTCTTGCACAGCCAACTTTAAGTCGGCAGCCACTTTCTGGATAGTCTCTCCAGCTTGTATACGCTGCTTGATTTTATTTGCCTTATCAATAGCTTCCTGCCTAGCTTTTTCATTCGATATTGCAGCTATCACGTCTTGTTTGACGCTATCTAGCTCACGGACTACGGATGGTTTACGCTCAAGTAGCCGTAGCACAACTAAGCGATCCGTCCCTAACTCAATCGGTGCACTATTATTACCTTGCAGCACTTCCTCAGAAAAAGCGGCATCACGAATTTTTTGCTCGGAGGCAATGCCTTCCCCTTTATCTTTGGCAAATAACCCTGACTTCTTCACACTAAGAGCCAACACTTCGGAAACGGCTTGCAAATTGTCCGGATTTTCATAACTCATTTGAGTCAGTTTTTCGCCCGCTTCGTAGAAGGCATTTTCCGCTTGCGCTTTTTGGTAAGCCTTCGTGACTTCGCTTTTAACTGTCTCAAAAGGCTTAACTTCGCCCGGTAGTAGCTCAGTAACTTTAATCAAATGATATCCAAATGAAGATTTCACCGGATTGGAGATTTCACCTGCTTTTAATGCACTTGCCGCCTCTTCAAATGATTTTTCCATGCTGCCCACAATAAACAAGCCTAAATCGCCGCCTTTTTTGGCCGTGAGCTTGTCGTCAGAGACTTCGGCAGCTATTGCGGAAAAATCTTTTGTCTTCAAATCTTGTTGCGTTTTTACGGCTTTTGCTAATGCTGTCTTATCATCAGTTTTTGAATTGATGGCAAACAAGATATGGCTTATTTTTCGACGTTCCGGCGTACTGTATTGGTCTTTTTGTTCTTCGTAGTAAGTTTTGAGTTTGTCATCTGTTACCCCGATTTTTTTGGCAATTTCTTCCAACGACAGTTCTACATATTCAACTGAAACCTGTTCAGGCATCCTATATTCAACTTGATGCTGTTGGTAATACGCGGTAATTTCTTGCTCACTGGGTTGTGCCGTTACCTTTTCCACCGCAACGGTTACATAATCGATATCGCGTTGTTGATTTTGGATTTTGAAGAAATTTTCAATCGCGTATTGGGTGGCAAAACTACTGTCGATGATGCTGCGCTGAAATTGCTCCATAATCATGGCACTTTTGATTTTATTCACAAATTCAGCCGATGATATTTTTTGTGAACTAAGCAGGGATTTATATCGCTTGTCATCAAACTTACCATCGGTTTGAAAATTCGGGAAGGCTTCAATAAAGGCGCGTGTGCTGGAATCGGTTGCGACTAGCCCTTCTGCGTGTGCGTACTGCAATAAAACCTCATCTTTGATTAATTTATCCAGCGCTTGCGATTTTAAAAGCTGCTCATCGACCGTCATGCCTTGAAAATTCTGGGCGTATTGCTCATAAGCTTTGTTAACATCTCGCTGATAAAAATCCTTATCGCCAACCGATGCGACCGCTGCTTCCTTGCCGGTGTCTACATAATTTTGAATACCCCATAATGCAAAAGGTACGCATATTACTATCAAGATTATCCAAGCAAAGGCACCTTGCGCTTTTTCTCTAATTGTCGTCAGCATAAGCTCAATCCCAAAGAAGCTATATTGTCTAAGCAAGCACTAGCTATTTCAGCACTTACCCAAGAAAAATCTGTTAAAAAAAAAGCCCCGAACCTATCGGTACGGGGCTTTCGATTTGGCGGAGCGGACGGGACTCGAACCCGCGACCCCCGGCGTGACAGGCCGGTATTCTAACCAACTGAACTACCGCTCCAAAGTCTGGTGGGTGCTGAGGGGTTCGAACCCCCGACCCTCGCCTTGTAAGGGCGATGCTCTCCCAGCTGAGCTAAGCACCCGACTAAAGACGACTATTTTATAGCATCTTTAAACGCTTTACCAGCCTTAAATGAAGGTAGTTTAGCCGCACTTATAGTTATCTCACGTCCTGTCTGCGGATTACGCCCTAAACGTTCGGCCCTTTCTTTAACGAGATAAGTCCCAAAACCAACCAACGTCACAGAATCTCCTCTGCTCAAAGCTCCCGTTACCGCACCGATAAAACCATCCAAAGCACGGCTTGCATCTGCTTTCGTTAATCCAGAAGACTCCGCCATTGCATCAATAAGTTCCGATTTATTCATTTATTCCCCCTTAGGAAAGTGAGCATTTTATAGGAAATTGTAGCTTGTATTTTTGTAGCAAGAATATTGTATCTATCCTTATGCTGATTCGATCAACGCCATAAGGATAATTCCGCTGGTATTTATAACAATTGCTTTCGTAGAGTGTCAAGCTTTAAAGGTCAGGATATTTTACATACTGACACTTTAATGCCGCTACGCACTGTTTCAGTGCGCGATAACTCCTGGACTGGGCTTTGATTTTGTCGTATCTACCTCCCCTTTTCCTTGCTCAACACTGGCGATTTTTTCTATTGGACTGGGCATGTACTGCAAAGCAACTTCAAGCACTTCATCTATCCATTGTACTGGCTTAATTAGCAAGTTTTGCTTAATATTTTCGGGTATTTCAACCAGATCTTTTTCATTTTCAGCGGGAATCAAAACTGTAGTAATGCCGCCACGATGCGCAGCTAGCAACTTTTCTTTTAATCCACCAATAGGCAACACTTCACCACGCAAAGTAATTTCACCCGTCATCGCAACATTAGCACGAACCGGAATCCTAGTCAGTGCCGAGACAATCGCCGTACACATTCCAATTCCCGCGCTTGGGCCATCTTTCGGCGTGGCGCCTTCCGGCACATGGATGTGGATGTCATTCTTTTGGAAGATCTCATTATCTAGACCCAATACGTCAGCCCGACTTCTGACCACAGTCATGGCGGCTTCGATAGATTCTTTCATCACGTCACCAAGTTTCCCAGTAGCTGATTGTTTGCCTTTGCCCGGAATGACTGCCGTTTCTATCGTCAAAAGTTCGCCGCCCACTTCCGTCCAAGCCAAACCTGAAACATGCCCAATTTGGTCTTGCTCCTCGGCAATCCCATAATTAAAACGTTTGACCCCCAAATACTGACCAAGATTTTTGGGCGCAACCACGACTTTTTCCTTGCTTGACTCCAGTAACAAATCTTTGACCACTTTGCGGCAAATTTTTGAAATATCACGCTCAAGGCTACGCACCCCCGCCTCACGAGAGTAGTACCGAATCATATCCCTAACTGCCGTTTCGGTTATCTCAATTTCATGGTCTTTCAAGCCAGTGTTTTTTATTTGCTTTGGAATTAAGTATTTGATAGCAATATTGATTTTCTCATCTTCCGTATAACCTGCAAGCCGGATTACTTCCATCCTGTCAAGCAGGGCTGGCGGTATATTCATGGTATTGGCAGTCGCAACAAACATTACGTCGGACAAATCAAAATCTACTTCCAGATAATGATCAGAGAAAGTATGGTTTTGTTCTGGATCGAGCACTTCCAACAAAGCCGAAGCCGGATCGCCGCGAAAATCCTGTGCCATCTTGTCGATTTCATCGAGCAGGAACAACGGATTCCTGGTTTTTACTTTTGCCATACTTTGTAATATTTTTCCGGGCATAGAACCGATATAAGTGCGCCGATGCCCACGTATTTCGGCTTCATCTCGAACGCCACCCAAGGCCATCCGCACGTATTTACGATTGGTCGCCCTAGCGATGGATTCACCTAACGAAGTTTTACCGACCCCAGGGGGGCCTACCAAACACAATATAGGGCCTTTAAGCTTCCTAACTCGCTGTTGCACTGCGAGGTATTCCAGGATACGTTCCTTCACTTTTTCCAAGCCGTAATGTTCAGCCTCTAGTATCTGTTCGGCATCCTTCAATACCCGAGTGACCTTGGTTTTCTTCTTCCACGGCACATTCACCATCCAGTCGATATAGTTCCGTACGACGGTGGCTTCAGCAGACATGGGTGACATCAGCTTGAGTTTGTTTAGCTCGGTACTGGCCTTGGTTTTTGCCTCTTTGGACATGCCCGCATCTTCGATTTTATTTTCCAAATCCTCGATTTCATTGGGAACATCATCCATATCACCCAATTCCTTTTGGATGGCCTTCATCTGCTCATTGAGATAATATTCCCTTTGGTTTTTCTCCATCTGCTGCTTAACACGCACACGGATTTTCTTTTCCATTTCCAAGATATCAACTTCACCTTCCATCAGTGCCATTAGCACTTCCAGTCGCTGCTCAATGTCGGCGGTTTCGAGTATTACCTGCTTTTCGTGGATTTTGATAGCGATATGCGCTGCCATCGTGTCCGCAAGCCGACTGGGATCATCAACACCATTTAACACATTTAAGACTTCGGGCGGAATCTTATTGTTAAACTTAACGTACTGATCGAATGTATTCATGACCGTGCGCTTTAAAGCATCCAGCTTTTGCTCCGAAATGAGCAGAATATCACTTATTTTTGATACTGCTGCCGACATGAAACCATCAATCTCCTTATAGGCATGAACCTGACTGCGTTCACTACCCTCCACCAGAACCTTGACCGTCCCATCCGGTAATTTCAATAATTGCAGGATATTGGCTAAAGTTCCGACTTCATACAGGTCGTCAAATTCTGGCTCATCAACCCCTGCTTCTTTTTGGGCGACCAGCAAGATTTGCTTGTTTTCCAACATTGCGGCATTCAGGGCATCAATAGATTTCTGCCTGCCGACAAACAAAGGAATGACCATATGGGGATACACGACTACATCCCTCAATGGCAACACTGGAACTATTATTTCTGATTCTTTCATCTTTTGTGCTTCCATGAATGGAACAAAACTTACATTAATTGTGATTATGGGGATGTTATTTAAAATAGCAAGAATGAAATGGTTTTAGCTAGACGGACTCAGCAAAATTTTTATATTTTCCGTGAATTGCATACCTGCAAAAACAAAAAAGGAGCTTTAAACCACAAGCTCCTTTTTTGTTAATCCATAACGAACCGCTTATTATTGAGCTTTTCTCTTTTCAGCCTCATAAACCAGATACGGCTCGGCTTCGCCCATAATCACACCCTCATCGACCACGACCTTAACGATATTATCGGCGGAAGGCAGTTCGTACATAGTGTTGAGCAAGACATTTTCGACTATAGTCCGCAACCCACGGGCACCGGTTTTTCGTTCCATGGACTTCCTAGCAATAGCACCAAGTGATCCTTCCCTGAACTCCAATTCCGCACCTTCCATCTCAAACAAGTGCTGATATTGTTTGATTAAGGCATTTTTGGGCTCGGTCAGAATTTTTATCAATGCAGCTTCATCCAATTCATCTAATGTGGCAACCACAGGTAAACGCCCTACAAATTCAGGAATTAATCCGTATTTGATCAGGTCTTCCGATTCAACTTCAGCAAAAAGCTGGCCGACATTTTTGCCTTCATCTTTGGTTTTAACTTCCGCTGAAAATCCGATACCACCTTTTTCTGAACGCGCCTTGATAACCCTGTCTAAACCGGCAAAAGCACCGCCAACTATAAACAGGATATTCGCAGTATTGACTTGCAAAAATTCCTGTTGGGGATGTTTGCGTCCACCTTGAGGCGGTACAGAGGCTATCGTGCCTTCGATAAGCTTTAATAACGCCTGCTGCACACCCTCACCCGATACGTCGCGGGTAATGGAGGGATTGTCGGACTTCCGTGAAATTTTGTCGATTTCATCAATATAGACGATACCTGTTTCGGCTTTTTCGACATCATAATCGCATTTTTGCAAAATCTTTTGGATGATGTTTTCGACATCTTCACCGACATATCCGGCTTCGGTTAAAGTGGTGGCATCGGCAATAGTGAACGGCACGTCTAGCAATCGCGCCAGCGTTTCTGCCAACAATGTCTTGCCGGAACCTGTCGGGCCAATCAATAAAATATTACTTTTCGCTAGTTCAACACCGTCTTTTTTAGACTTGTTGCGTAATCTTTTATAATGATTGTAAACAGCCACCGCCAAAATTTTCTTGGCACGCTCCTGTCCTATCACATAGCTATCAAGCTCTTCTTTGATTTGCTTGGGCTTCGGTAATTCACCGCCATAAAAACTAGATGACTTATCCAACAATTCATCTTTGATTATGTCGTTGCACAAATCAACACATTCATCACAGATATAAACTGAAGGCCCGGCGATAAGCTTTCTGACTTCTTGCTGGCTTTTACCGCAAAACGAGCAATAAAGCAGCTTGTCGTCATCTTTACTGTGTTTATCATTACTCATAGCTTTAGATTCCTGAAAAAGCCCCGCTCAATTTGTTTGTCATCTTCCACCAAAATACTAAACCCGAATGTTTCTCTACTGCTGCACGTCAATTAATCAGCGGAAATAGCTCTATTCGACAAAACTTTATCAATTAAACCGTACTTGACCGAATCATCAGGACTTAAAAAATTATCCCTATCGGTATCAATTTGAACTTTTTCAATCGGCTGGCCAGTATGATGCGAGAGCACCCTATTCAGCTTATCCCTGATTAGCAGTATTTCCCGCGCATGGATATCGATATCCGATGCTTGACCTTGAAAACCGCCCAAAGGTTGGTGAATCATCATGCGTGAATGGGGCAAACAATACCGTTTGCCCTTTGCACCGCCCGTCAATAGCAGCGCACCCATGCTGGCTGCTTGCCCTATGCACATGGTGCTGACATCCGGCTTGATGAATTGCATCGTGTCGTAAATAGACATACCTGCGGTTACGGACCCCCCTGGAGAATTGATATAAAGGTGTATATCCTTATCAGGGTTTTCCGATTCCAGAAACAGCAATTGCGCCACAACCAAGTTAGCCATATAGTCTTCGACCTGCCCGATCAGGAAGATGACCCGTTCTTTCAAAAGTCTGGAGTAAATATCAAAACTGCGCTCACCCCGTGCAGTTTGCTCTATGACAATCGGCACTAAAGTGCCGGCAGCTTGTGGGGATATCATCTGGTTTGAACTATTTTTATACATTTATATATATCTTAGCGTTGGTTCGCTTCCATAATATCACTAAAACTCATTGTTTCATTAGCTATTTTTGCTTCTGAAACCAGCCATTCTACGGTTTGGTCTTCTAATACCATTTGCTCAACGCTATGCAAACGGCTCTTGTCCGAGTAATACCATGATACGTAAGCTTCCGGCTGCTCGTAGCTCTTAGCCATATCTTCAATGGTTGAACGAACTTTACTGTCGTCAACTTTAAGTTCTTTAGTGTGAATGATTTCCCCCAAAATCAATCCTAATGCCACGCGCCGTTCCGCCTGGTCTTGGAACATTTCCTTAGGCAATTGCAAATCTTCCTTCTTCAGCTTCTGTCTTTTGGCAGATTCTATATAAGGTTTCATCAGGTTTTGAATTTCCTCTTGAATCAAGATGTTGGGTACAGTCAACTTGATTTTTTCATATAAAGCTTCCAGCACTGCATTTTTTAACTTGCCATGCAATGCTTGCGCCAATTCTCTTTCCATATTGGCTTTTATATTTTCACGAAATGAAGCCAACAATCCGTCTTGAGTGCCATAAGCTTTGATAAATTCTTCATCGACAGCGGGTAACACAGGTTCTTCAATCTTGAAAGTCTCAACGTCAAAATCAGCCGCTTTGCCCGCCAGCTTTACATTGCTGTATTCTTCTGGGAAAGTCACTAAAAAAGTTTTACCTTCATCTTTTTTAAGGCCAATCAGGTTGTCTTCAAAGCCAGGAATCATTTGTTTTGCGCCGATCTCCACCTGAAAATCCTGCACCCGTCCTTCGGTAAAGTTTTCGCCGTCACACACACCGGAAAAGGCAATTGTAATGCGGTCTTTATCTTGAGATTCTCGGTCAACTTCATTCCAGGTTTTCTTCTGTGCTCGTAGTTTTTCGATCATTGCATCAACATCGCTTTCCTCCACGGTAGCTGAGGTCTTTGTTATCTCAAGACCCTCAATACCTGCCAATGAAATTTCAGGATACACCTCAAATTCAGCGATATATTTGAACCCATCAGTTTCATCCAGATCATGAATATTAGGTTGCCCCGCAGGATTTAATTTCTGGTCTCGCAAGGCATCGAAATAAGTAGACTGAATCAAATCCCCAGCCACTTCGCCGCGCACCTTATCGCCATACATTTTGTTAACGACCTGCTGAGGTACCTTTCCTGGCCGGAAACCATCAATCTTGACCTGACGCGCCAATGTTTTCAGCCGTTCGGCCATTTTCTCCTGAACGACGGCCTCGGGCACACTGACGGTCATTTTTCTGCTTAATTCTGATGTCTTCTCGACAGAAACTTGCATTGTTTTACCTCAACAAACGATTTGGATTTTTATGGGAATGCCGAAAGTCGGCGTATTTATTTGGATGAGTAAGGCTCATTTATAGCTTACTTTTTGTATTTAGTGGTGCGAATGGGGAGACTCGAACTCCCACAGGCTGCCCTACTGGAACCTAAATCCAGCGCGTCTACCAATTTCGCCACATTCGCACATGATCGAGCCGTCCATTATAGTGGTTAGCAAGACTGTCAACAAGCGATAAGTTTCGGGCTTGGGATATAACGCTCAACATGCAACCGATACTTCAAACCCCAACTGGCGAATTTCTTCCGCAATAGCATTCAACCTATCAGGCGATAATGCTAACAATTGGGTAGCTTCTGGCTGCATTGAAGGTCTTGCTAAAGTATAAAGCAAGACTTCATTCACATCCGTAGATGTCGTGATAGTTTTTAAGGCATCTAGGTAAGCAATTTTTTCTATTTTAGTCCACCCCTGCCCTGAATAATCAAACAAGCAGGTTTGTATCTTAGTCGTACATAACTCAGATGAAATCCTGAGGTTCTCCAGGCTGCTTTTAACTGCTTGTGCGGTTCCATTAAACAATGCCCTGCCCTCTTTGGTGGCACTGTCAAATTTAAACCACACCTCACCACCGTAACTATGCAAGGCTTTCAATCCTTCCTTGACTTTTTGCTGGTGGACTAAGCTACCATTGGTAATCAACACAAATCGACTAGTTGGAAACACGCCAAATGTCGCTGCAGTATCCCCAATCAAAGCAACTGCTTTAGCGAAATTTTTTACACTGGACGGTTCACCATTGCCAGAAATTGCAATATCTTTAATGGCTTGATTATTGGCATCAACTTGGAAGCGCTGGTAAAAATCGCCATTTTGTACGTCATTAAGGAAAGATACCAACTCCTCCTCAAGCAACACCAAATCCAGGTCAGGAGCCGTGCCTTTGTTCAGATTAGGCACTTGGCAGTAGATACAGCGCCAATTGCAAGCATTGTTAGTATTGAAATTGATTCCTATCGACAAGCCACCAGCCCGCCTGGAAAGTACCGGATAGATATATCTAAGCCCAGCTACGTCACGGTCGTGGCTTGTGGTTGTTAGTGATGCCATATTAGTAAGCTTGCAAGAGCGAGTTGGCGAATACGGAGACGCTGGAAAACATTATTTTTACTCAGAAGCCTCTGAATACAACGTAACGATATACTTACAAAATAGCCTAGGCCAGCTTCTTATACTTCAACCGATGCGGATTGTCGGCATCACTACCTAAGCGACGGTGGCGGTCGGCTTCGTAATCTTCATAATTGCCTTCAAACCACACCACATTGCTGTCGCCTTCAAACGCCAGCATGTGGGTTGCAATCCGATCAAGAAACCAGCGGTCATGCGAGATGACGACGGCGCAGCCTGGGAATGCTAACAGGGCTTCTTCAAGTGCACGCAAAGTTTCCACGTCCAGGTCGTTGGTGGGTTCGTCAAGCAACAAGACGTTGCCGCCAGCTTTTAACAGTTTGGCTAAATGGACACGGTTGCGTTCACCACCAGACAGGTCGCCAATCCGTTTTTGTTGATCAGCACCCTTAAAATTAAAGCGGCCTACATACGCCCTTGATGGCGTCTCATATTTTCCAACCGTAATCATATCCAGGCCATCGGCAATTTCTTCAAAAACCGTTTTGTTGGCATCCATATCGTCACGAAGCTGATCGACATAAGCCAATTCAACGGTTTTACCGAGCGTTAGCGCTCCAGAATCCGGCTGTTCCAAACCTGCCATCATGCGGAATAACGTGGTTTTACCCGCGCCATTCGGACCGATAATGCCCACAATACCGCCCGGCGGAAGTTTGAAACTCAAATTATTGATGAGCAATCGATCACCAAATGCTTTGCTGATATTGTCGGCTTCAATGACGACATCACCCAGGCGTGGGCCGGGTGGGATATATATTTCCTGAGTTTCATTGCGTTTTTGTACATCCACCGAGGACAGCTCTTCAAACCGCGCCAGACGCGCTTTACTTTTTGCATGGCGGCCTTTAGGATTTGAGCGCACCCATTCCAATTCCGCTTTCATGGCTTTTTGGCGGGAAGATTCCTGTTTCTCTTCTTGCAACAAGCGGTTGCCTTTTTGTTCTAGCCAACTGGAATAGTTGCCTTCCCAAGGGATGCCAGAGCCTCGGTCGAGCTCGAGAATCCAACCTGCGACATTATCCAGAAAGTAACGGTCATGGGTGACGGCAACAACAGTACCAGGATAATCGTGCAGGAAGCGTTCCAGCCATGCTACTGATTCTGCATCCAGATGGTTGGTCGGTTCGTCTAGCAATAGCATGTCAGGGTTGGACAGCAATAAGCGGCACAAAGCCACACGGCGCTTTTCCCCGCCTGACAATTTGGTGACATCGGCATCCCAATCGGGCAAGCGTAAGGCATCGGCGGCGATTTCCAGCTTGCGTTCCAACTCCCAAGCGCCGGCGGCTTCAATTTTTTCTTGTAATTCAGCTTGTTCGGCGATCAGCGCATCAAAGTCTGCATCCGGTTCGGCAAAAGCGTTGTTGACTTCATTAAAACGATCCAGAATCGCCTTGATTTCCGCGACCGCTTCTTCCACATTGCCTTTTACGGTCTTATTGGGATCAAGCTGCGGTTCTTGCGGAAGATAGCCGATGTTGATACCTTTTAGCGGAATGGCTTCGCCTTCAATATCCTTGTCGATACCCGCCATGATTCTCAACAATGTTGATTTACCTGAGCCATTTAAGCCAAGTACGCCAATTTTTGCGCCGGGGAAGAAAGATAAGTAAATGTCTTTGAGGATATATTTTTTAGGCGGCACAATTTTACCGACCCGGTTCATGGAAAATATATATTGAGCCATTGGGAAAGATGTTAATTTTGATTATAAAAACACAGGAAAACTCTAAACTCGACCTTCGACAAGGTTAGACCGAACGGTAATGAATGATCCGTTCGTTGAGCAAGGTTTTCAAGCCTGTCGACGCAAATTGGCTAGAACCGAACAACCGTGGTGCCTGGGGAAACGCCAGTGTTTGACGAAAAGCCAGTTTCCATTGCTGACGACGCATGGGTATGTTTACAAGATACCTCAACCGTTCGCACGAAAATACAATTTGAACGTATTGCATCGGGCAACATCACCAAAAACGGATTAGGTTTTAGCTTACTCAGCGTCGCCGGAACATTTTACTGGGCTCGAAAGATTGCAGTATCGGAAAGGACTCAAAAATCAACCGATTTTCAAGGGTATTACCCTAACTCGATCAAGCAGGGGTTACATTTTCGGCTTGGGGCCTTTTTGACCTTGAGTGACTTCCATCATCACTTTTTGGCCTTCTTTTAACGTTTTGCGACCGCTGCCATTAATCGCGCTATGGTGAACGAAAACATCTTTGCCGCCTTCCTGGGCGATAAATCCAAAGCCTTTTTCATCATTGAACCACTTAACGGTACCTACAACTTGATCTGCCATATCGAACTCATAATAATAAAAACGCCAATCTAAGTCGGCTTAAAAAAATCCAGTCCAAAGACTGGCTCTACTGTTAACGCGCTTCAATAGTAGCACTAAAAAGATAAGGAGGGCAAAACATTTTAAGCAGGAATAGCAAGGATTTGAGACGCTCAAGCGCTGAATAAAACAAAGAAATAACAATAAAATACGGGCAGTATCATTTGATAGTTTCCGATGGCTAAAATATTTATATAACTATATGATTATAAATATATTATTAAATTAACTTTCGTTACAGTTTATTTTTGCCAACCCACTTAAGTTTAGGAAGCGTAACCCTATCGAACAGTTCATGCAGAACGAGCGCCCCCAAAATTAATGATGTTCCAGAGATGATTTGTTCAGTCAAGGGTTCGCGGTTGATAAGGTGCCCCAACATCAGTGCCATCACCGGAGTCATCAAAGAAATCAGCGCGACACGGGTAGCGGATAAATGCGTAAGCAGGTAATAATAAAGCGAAAAACCTATTGTCGTGGCAATCATCCCCAAGTAAGCAATCGCCGCAATATTCACGGTGGAAAGCGTGGTCGGCCATTGGCCGTCAATCAGTGTCCAGGTGATCAAATACGCAGGAAGTGCCAAACCCAGTCCGCCTGCGACTTGTGCTATTGCGGGCAATCCCGCATTGATGCGCTTGATCCAGATCGCACCAACGGACTGCAACAACGTGGCAAGCAATATCCCGGCTATGCCCAGCACTGCGCTTTCCCCTAAATTCAAGGCCGAACCAAACATGATATATAAACCGCCAACACCTAAACAATAAGCACATAAGTTACTGAATGACAAATGATTCTCTTTTAGCACAAGATTTGCCAATAAAGCCGTCATAAGCGGTGTTAAGCCAAATATCACCGAAATCCAGCCTGACGGGATGAATTGTGCCGACCAATAGACGACGATCATCGCGCAATAGATTTGTAAGGCGACGGCAAGATAAGTCAGCAACGCTTTCCGATGCCATACCAATGATCGCCTTAACACCGCCAGCGTTAGCAGTATGCAAGCCATCCCGATAGCCATACGGCTGGTGACCGCAAACAAAAAGCCTGGGCCTTCACCGCTCCATTTGATGGCGAGCGGTGTGGTGGCCCAGAGCAAAACCACACTGATGTAGGCGAGCGTTATACGCATTATTAACAATAATATTCGGGAATAGGCATACAGACTGGGTGACCCAGCAAAAATTCAATCGTTTCCGGATTATAAGGCGAATAAGGATGTCCTTACGAAGGTTTACATTCACCCCTTACCGCCTTATCATTCGGCAAGCCGAAAAAACCATTATTTCATCACAAATCAAAGGAGTTATACCATGCACTTAATAGATTCCGAACTTGATGCCGCTTGCCATTACATCCGCAGACACATGGAGATGCATTCCTGGTGGCCTAAAGAGCAGCCGGGCGAAGCGAAGCGCGAGTTCGAGCTAATGTGCGGTACGGCGTTGTCTTTAAATGTGTGGTGTGATCGGTGGTTGGATGAGGGGCAATGTAAAAAGCTGGAGAAGTCGGTTAGGGGATAAGCCATTCTGTTTGTTCACCTAATTTGCCTTTTTTGCCGAAGACGTAGATATTTCGCAAATTTACATATTTCTGGCCAAAGGAACATACATAAAATCGGCGTGAAAAACAGAAATAAATAAGCCAAATTGCTAAAACTGATAACGTGAGAGCCAGATAAAACACCTTGAACATATTGTAATATTCCAAGCGACAAATGATATAAAAAAGGGGCGGCAAAAAGCCAACGGATAAGTGTTGAAAGACGATTTACTAATGAAGTCTCGAAGTAACCCCTAATTAGATCACTACCAATTCCTATTAGGTATAATCCAAATACAAAGCCGAATAATAACCCAATCCCAAGATAAGGTTTTACCAGGAATGACATGAAACCCATAATTCCAAAGAGTGCCAGATAAGCAAAACTTCCAATTGTTAATGCTACGCCAGCTATTATCAGCGTAATGGCAGAGAGTTTCTTATATGTTAGTGATGTCATAAGGTAAGATGCGCCAAATATTAGGACGTGCTGAGGTACGAGGCGCATCAATCGAGAAAACGCGAACGATGCGGATTCTTTCGTTCAGCATCCCGAGCCGGAAGTGGTATGTTGCCCCGTTCGTTTTGATTTAAATATTATTCAGAAATAACAAACGTTTGGGACGGGGTAACATATCCACGTCCCGCGCTCGGAATTCAAGCGCCTTTAACATCAACTAAACTCGTTGCCTTAGAGTTTTTACTATTCCGAAAGACCAACGGCCTCTCATCACTCGCCAAACTGGCAGTAGCCCCAGCCGAATCAATCGCTTGCTGAATAACCGCATGTTCCGGCGACTTGCTGCATACCGGATCGGCAATGTACATATCACCTGTTAATAGATAAGCCTGACAGCGGCAGCCACCGAAATCTTTTTCTTTTTCGTCGCAGCTGCGGCAGGGTTCTTTCATCCATTCAAAGCCACGGAAAAAATTAAAGGCTTTGGATTCCTGCCAGATTTCCTGGATGTTGTAGTCGTTCACATTGGGGCAATCTAACCCAGGCAAATCTCGGGCAGAATGGCACGGTAAGGCAACGCCGTCAGGTGCGATGGTCAAGAAAGTCGTACCCCAACCGTTCATGCAGGCTTTGGGGCGGTCTTCGTAATAATCCGGCACGACATAGTAGATCTTCATCTTGCCAGCGACTTTTTCTTTAAAAGCTTGCGCTATTTGTTCGGCTTGTTCGAATTGCTCTTTGGTCGGCAACAATAAATCGCGGTTGGTATGCGCCCAACCGTAATACTGGGTGTTGGCGAGTTCCAGATAATCCGCGCCTAATTCCTCCGCCATTGCCAGAATTTGCGGCATTTGGTGGATGTTTTCACGGTGGATAACCACGCACAACACCATCGGGTAACCGTGTTTTTTCACCAGATGGGCGACTTCTTTTTTATGATGGAACGACGTTGTACCGGCAATATGGTCGTTGAGTTCCTGGGTACTGGCCTGGATGCTAACCTGAATATGGTCTAGCCCCGCTTCTTTAAGCTGGATAATTTTCTCTTCGGTCAGCCCATAGCCGGAGGTGATCAGGTTAGAGTAATAGCCCAGTTCCCGTGCATGTTTGACCAGTTCAACCAAATCCTTACGCGTCAATGGTTCTCCGCCGGAAAAACCCAGTTGTACTGCGCCCATTTTACGGGCTTCTGTCAGCACTCGTTTCCAATCGTCCGTGCTTAATTCGGATGGATATTTGGCGTAATCAACCGGATTGGAACAATACGGGCATTGTAGCGGGCAAGCGTAAGTAAGCTCTGCCAGCAGCCAGCGCGGCGGAGTAATACTTGGTTGTAAATCAGGCCTGTTAATTTTGGTTGATCCAGCCATTCTGTAAAGCGACCTCAAGGAAAGCGGTAATATCGTTGGTAAGACCTGTGGTGGCAAATTTTTGTTCAAGCTCGCTGACGATTTGCGCCAGATTGCGGATGCCGTCGCAACATTTCAGGATTTCCGCCGAACTTTGGTTAAGCTCCACCATGCCTTCAGGATAAAGGATGACATGTTTTTGCTGGGCTTTTTCCCATTGCAAGCGGTGCATAGGGGAAAATTTGATGGGCAGATCTGGGTTGATGGACATTGATATGTTGGATTGTAGGGCTACTTGCTATAGAGAATGTGAAAAAATTCAGTATAAATCTGATTTATACGAAGGATATCAAGGGTGCTAAGTTTCAACACATCAATCTAAAGAATTATTTTCTTTATGCACTTCGTGATGAATAATACGGACGTAAACCATTCATTTTCCATGACCTTCCCCTTTCGAGTCAAACTTTAATCAAAAATCCAAAACAAAGGCAACAACTACCCCTTGAATTTAATACCGCCATTTAGTGCCCGTTGCCTTCTTGCTTCTTTCGGGTCGTGGATTAAAGACCGATAAATCTCAACCCTGTCACCTTGCTTAACGACTTGCTCAAGCTTTCCCAGAACACCGAAAACCCCAAGTTTCAATTCGGAATCCCCTAATTCAGGGAATTGTTGCAGAAAACCCGACAAACTAATCGCTTGTTCTAAAGTACAGCTTTGCGGCACTTTTAGGGTAACAATGGTTTGTACTTCCGGTTTGGCATAAGCGACTTCGATCTCAACCCCCCCTTTCCCGCCACTAGCATCGTCAACCATAAACGGCTTTGGCGCGGTCAGTAAAAGAAGCCACCATTGTGTTGCATATCTGATTAAAAACCGCACCAAACGCAAGATTTGCCAATACACTGGACATTTCAAACTCCAAATCTAGGGAAATTTTGCTGGCATCTTCACGCAAAGGCATAAAGTTCCATACGCCTTCCAGATAGGAAAAAGGACCATCCAAAAGGGCGACGGTAATCCTACCGCCCATATCAATCTTATTCCGGGTCGAAAACGATTTTTTAAAACCGCCCTTGGAAATCATCAGCTCCGCTTCAACAATATCGTCTTCTCGCTTGATAATTCGACTACCAGAACACCAAGGTAAAAATTGAGGGTAAGCTTCAATATCATTGACTAAATCAAACATTTGCTGTGCAGAATATTTGACCAGTGCGCTTTTTTGGACGAGCGTCATGCCTTAAAGCACTCCAACAACATTTAGGAACACCAGAAACACGGCGGCAGGGGCAATATAACAAACCAAAAATCTCCATATTTGGTAGCTTAGGTTGTCAGGACAATCCAGCTCCTGTTTGCTGTGCTCCTGCTTCATGATCCATCCGGCAAAAACGGCAATACAAAAACCACCAATAGGCAACATTAAATTAGCAGTCAAGTAATCGGCTAATTCAAAAAAAGTTCGCTCAAATAGTTTTACATTTTTCCAGACATTAAACGAAAACACCGTACCAAAGCCAAGCAACCAAGCCACTAATCCCGACCACAAACAGGCTTTTTCACGGCTAAAGCCCTTATTCTCGATCAACCAAGCGACCGCAGGCTCAATCAGGGAAATAGAGGAAGACAATGCTGCAAACACCAGCGCGACAAAAAATAAGACTCCAAACAACCAGCCACCGAACATATTGCCGAACGCAATCGGCAAGGTTTCAAATACCAGGCCAGGCCCAGAATTTGGCTGTAACCCATTGCTGAACACAATAGGGAATATAACTAGGCCTGCCAACAAGGCAACTATCGTATCTGCTCCTGCGATGATTATGGAGGACTTGGCAATAGATACATTCTTAGGCAAGTACGCGCCATATACCATGATAGCGCCCATGCCCAAGCTCAAGCTGAAGAAGGCTTGACCCATTGCGACTAGTACGGACTTCCCGGTCAGCTTGCTGAAATCAGGCCTGAACAGGAAGTTTAGCCCTTGAAAATAGCCGTCGGTAGTCATCGCATAACCCACCAACAAGATCATCAAGGCAAACAAACTTGGAATTAAATAACTGATTGACTTCTCAAAACCTTTTTCTATCCCCCTCACCACAATAAACATTGTTGCCAACATGAATGCAGTATGCCAGAACAATAATTGTATTGGACTGGCAACAAAGCTCTCAAAAATCGCCTTGACTTCACCCGGCGTTGCTCCGGAAAAACTGCCAAAAAACGCCTTAACCGTATAAGCGGATGCCCAACCTGCAATCACGCTGTAATAAGAAAGGATCAAAAAACCCGCTGCCACGCCCATCCAGCCAAGATAATGCCAGTTTTTATCGGCACCTGCCTCAGCCGTCAGGATTTCCATGGTATGGATAGGGTTTTCCTTGCTACGTCGCCCAAGCATGGTTTCCGCCATCATCAAGGGAATGCCAATGAGCAGGACGCACAGCAAATAGACCAATACAAACGCTCCGCCGCCGTTTTCTCCAGTGATATAAGGAAATTTCCAGATATTGCCCAGGCCAACCGCTGAACCCGTTGCCGCTAAAATAAACGTAGCCCGCGAGGACCATTCTCCCTGTTGCGATTTTTTTTCGTCTGCCATATAACAATCCTTCAAGTCCCTAAGGAACGCCTACTAAAAGCAGTTCCTCTTGCAATACACGTTCTAATAAAAGGTCATTATTATTAGCATATCGAGTAAAATGGCAAGAATAACCTTTGATCAAGCAAAAATTTCGTTATTCCCTATGGCAGATAAAAAGCCCACAAAAAAGAAACCGCAGCAAAATGCCAGCATTGCCGTTAATCGGCAAGCCACACATGAATACCACATTGAAGAACGCTTTGAAGCCGGCATTGTACTGGAAGGCTGGGAAGTCAAAAGCCTAAGAGAAGGCAAAATACAGCTAAAAGAAAGCTATGTGGTTTTGAAACGCGGCGAGGCTTGGTTATCCCGTGCCCATATTTCGCCGCTTCTATCAGCATCAACCCACGTTAATCCCGATGCTATCCGAAACAAAAAACTGCTGCTTAATCGGCATGAGATTAATAAGCTAATCGGCTCTGTTGAACGTAAAGGCTACACTATTATTCCACTGTCTATGTACTGGAAAAATGGCCGCGCCAAACTGGAAATTGGTCTAGCGAAAGGTAAACAGCTACACGACAAACGCGCCGCGTCCAAAGACCGTGATTGGCAACGCGAGAAAGGCCGCATCATGAAACATGCCTGATTTATCTGGGCAATACTTACTCCCAATTTATGTCGCTAGAAAACTTTATAAAAAAAATCAACCAGGATGAACCTATCAGTTTCCATGAAACTATCATTGTTATCACTGAAAACTACCATTACCAACCCACTGAATTCAGTAATGGCTTGGATGATGACAGCTTGACCAATCTGGCTGGCGCTAACGAAGGTTCGTGTAAAATCTTCGCATTTGCCAAACTCCATCAACTTGACCAGCAACAAACCCTGAACCTGTTTGGCGATTATTATCGAATGGATGTACTGTCAAACCCAAACGGCACAAATCACCAAAACATCAGGAATTTTATCAAATACGGTTGGGAAGGCATTCATTTTAAGAGTGATGCCTTGACACTAAAAAGCAACTCGTAGGATCGTCTTTACAGACAAATGCGCAGTTTTCTATCAGTTTGGCAGATACATAATCAACTCATTAAGGAATAGCCAGTTGATCCGATTATTAAGCTGGTCGCCCCCCTGTTGACTGACTCAACATTTATGGAGATAGTAACCGATGTGCGCAGTAGCAAACGGGGGTGGCACATGTTCATATATGCCACCCCGTTTACACTCATAATGAGGTTGATATCCCTAAATGCTAACACTACTATCATCGAACACGATATACAACGCCGATAGCGTTTAGAAAACCGCTTGCACGCCCAGTAAATCCGACGATTTCATTGCCAACAGGAACAGTATAACTAAAGCTGGTTGTAGCACTGCCCCCCAACCCTTTTCCATATGGCCCTAAGACTCGTCCAGTATTGGTGACAAAACGGATAACACCAACGTAATTACCATAAGAACCATTGATACCCACAAAATATTCGCCAGCATTCAAAGTCGGAACCGGGATTGCTAAGGTACCACCTGCGCCACCATGGACGGGCAATGTACCTGTAGTAAGTACGCCTTGGATGGAATCGAGCCACCACCCGCTACGGACATTGATCTTGGTCAATGACTGGTTGGCAGCGACACTGTCCGTGAAGGCTGTTCCGCCGGCACTTCCATACACAGGGGAAGTCAACACAGTCCCATTGCTATTCACCGTCACACTGACAGCGCTGCTGGTAGTTACCGCTCCATTGTTGTCATAAGCCTTTGCGGTCAGCGTATGGCTACCCACTGTCGCCCCGTTCCAGGTGAAGCCATAAGGCGCGACAGTGCTAGTGCTCAATAATATATTGTCGGCATAGAACTCAACCTTGAAGATACTGCCATCACTGTCATTGGCATTGACGGACAGGATTATCGCGGTTTCTTGAGTGTAAGTGCTGCCGTCGGTTGGAGCCGTTATGGTAACGCTGGGCGGCACATTAGCAAGGGCAGGTTCGCTACCCCCAATTTGTTGGATATACGATGCCACTTTGGCGATGTCCACGTCGCT
Organism: uncultured Gammaproteobacteria bacterium; assembly: GCA_963804035.1. Classification (GTDB taxonomy): domain Bacteria; phylum Pseudomonadota; class Gammaproteobacteria; order Methylococcales; family Methylomonadaceae; genus Methyloglobulus. The sequence continues at coordinate 241,448 of CAWDOO010000001.1, forward strand.
TAGAGTCACCGCCGTATGGGCACGTATTGCCAAATTGAGTGTCGCTGCCGAACCATCATGCAAATATGGCGCGGTGTTCCATACGTCCCGCAAGGTTGGCGTATCAAAGCCAGTAATTGCGACACCCAAGCGCTTTCCGCTGCTGGGCGTTATGGTACCGACATCATGTAATAGCCCCGTAAGGTTACTGTCCGTAAACTGGTTTCCACCATGGCATTGAATGCAACTGGCGCTAACAAACAAAGCCTTCCCTGCCAACGCGTCTGGTGCCGTTATACTTCCGCCATCGGTGGGAGTTGAATTGCGGTACGGGCTGGTTGCAAATGTTTTCAGCGAGGCCACGTAAGCTGCCAAGGCATCCAAGTCGGCGCTCTTGCCTGCTTTTGGCGCACTCAACGGAGCCTGGGTCGCCGCAAAATCGACGGCATTCATCAACCCTGTACCACCGGCAAGGCTGCGTATTTGCCCTTCAAAATCCTGGACTTCATCAAAATTACCGGTCCAGTGCAGCAACCCTTGATCCACGCCGCCACGTCCGCGCAGGTCGATGGTGTTGCGCAGGCCTTCGCCGAAACCGGTCAAGTCCCAGACCCGGCCATCGTGGCCACCGTCATTGTGGCAGGCCGCGCAGCTCAGGTAGGCATCGCCCGCCAGGCGAGGGTCTTTGGCATCATAGAACAGTTGTTTGCCTTTCAGGACGTTCGCAGCCAGTTTCTCGGTGGCGACCGACTGTAGCGTATCAATGATCGGCGGCATTTCGTCACCTCGACTTAGCAAAGTGGTCAAATCGACCACGCTGACAGTTCGATCCATGAAGTTGTTGACGTATAATTTTTGTCCATCAGCTGACACAACTAGACCATCCGGTGCCCTACCTACCTGGATTCGGCTGCTGTGTAAGGTGCGACCATAGGCATCGATAATAACGACTTCTCGGCTGGTTTCCAAGGTGACGAACAAGTAGTTACCAGTACGGTCAAATGTGGCGGCGCTAGCCAAACTGGCGTTATCGAAATCAATCCTATGTGCATATACTTCACTGGGTGTTGTTGTCTTTAAATCGATTTTTGAACTGATGGCACGCACGGTGTTTTCGAAATTAAGGTTATTACCATTACGCAATGTTCCGCGTTTTATATTGTCCTGCTTCGAGGGTATCCATGCGCTTTCACCATCGGGGGAAATAGTAGCCATCGCCAAATAGTTAGGGAAACCTGCCCCCGTATTGCTGGTGTCCTGATTATCGTTATATTGCAACACTACAGTATTGGCAATATCCATCGTCCCAGCATTGACGACGAACACCTTACCGCCACTTGTGGTTTGTACCACTGTCGTGCTTTCCCCCGTCAAGGGTGGGGTAATGAATAGTGACACCAGTATTTTGCCGCTGTCAGCGGTCACGGACACATGGCGCGGGTTTGGGCCGACACTTAAGCTGGCGAGGCTTGCGCCGGTGCTTGGGTCAAGTTTGACCAGTTTGCCGGTGGCTTCCAATACGACATAGCCGGCACTGCCATTAGGCGAGAACGCCAAGCCGAACGGCTGCGAGGCAAACGGCAGGTTGACGGTTTGCACGACCTGTAAGCTGATGGGGCTAATGATGGAAATGGTGGCCGCCGCCTTGTTGGTGACCCAGGCACGGCCATCGGGGGCGATGGCGATGGACCTGGGCGATGCGCCGACAGCAATTTCAGCGAGTTTGGTGTTGTCAGACGTATTGAATACGCTCACCGTGTCGTTGTCCTGGTTCACCACCCACAACCGGCCAGTGGACACTGCCAGGTTGGAAGACTGGGTTGGTTGGCTGACGGTTTGCGCTTTATGGATCGCCTGGATTAAGGTGGCGGTGGCGGTAATACCACTGGCATCTTTAACGGTCACCCGTACCTGAAATAATCCTTCTGTTGTGTAGGTGTGGGTAACCGCCGCCGTCGCGGAATAGGCGGTTTCAGGGGTGTTGTCGCCGAACGACCATTTGAATTCGGGGCTCGCACCGCTACTGACGCTGGCCGTAAAATTAACTGGTGTATTGACTACTTGCGGCGTAGTGCTAATAGGATTGAGCACCAATGTCGGAGCGTTTATTGTCCAGTCAAAACTCTTCTCTGATATTGCACCCCTGGCATCACGCACAGTAACAATTACGTTCGAAGTGCCCGCAGTAGTCGGCGACCCGCTGACCACGCCCGTATTTGTGCCAATAGACAGCCCAGCCGGCAAGCCAACCGCACTATACGTCAAGGCATCCCCATCAGGGTCTGTGGCAGTGACCGTTAAGTTGACTGTTGCCCCTAAGTTATCGACTTGGTTGGCGATTGGGGTAACCAACGGTGGTTGGTTAGTAACTTGCCGAGTACGGTATACGACCCCAATAGCATTCAAGAAGCCGCTCGCACGCCCGGTAAACCCAACAATTTCATTGCCGGCGGGGACAGTGAAGTTATATGGGGTTGTGGCGCTGCCCCCTAACCCCTTCCCGTATGGCCCTAAGGTGCGACCGGTATTGGTGACAAAACTGATAACACCCACATAATTGCCGTAAGAACCATTGATGCCCACAAAATATTCGTCAGCATTCAGGGTCGGTACCGGGGTCGCTAAGGTACCGCCCAAACCTCCATGGAGGGGCAACGTACCCGTATTAAGGATGCCTTGAATGGAGTCGAGCCACCACCCGCTCTTGACATTGATGCTTTTTAAGGTTTGGCTTGCCGTGACAGTGTCCGTAAAGACGGTACCGCCAGCATTCCCAAATATAGGGGACGTGCCGGTGGTCTGGGGGGTGGTGATATTCCACACAAAACTGACCGTTGCGGTGTTGCTGCCATCGGTGACGGAAATGACGACAAGGGAACTGCCCGTTGCTGTAGGTGTGCCTGAAATCGCACCCGTGGCGGCATTGATGCTCAAGCCTTGGGGCAATGCGGCGGCGCTGAAGGCCAAGGCATCGCCATTGGGGTCGCTGGCCTGGACATTAAGCGCCACACTGGTATTGACCAGGGTGCTTTGGTCACCCGGGTTCACTACGACGGGTACGCCGGAGGTGCTGACCCTAAGGACTTTGGCGACCGAAGGCACGCCTTGGCCGTTCAACGCAAACAGCATCCAGTAGCCCGGCACCATGACGTTGGGGTTGGTGTGCAGGGTCAAGCGGTAATTCCCGCTGCTGGCCTCGGTGAACGGTACGTTCAGGAACCGCATGTCGGAGTTTAGGGCATGGGTGGTGGACGACATCCGCACCAGGCTGAATTTGCTGAGCCCAGGGGTCGCGGCCACGTCAATGGTGCGGCCATAGGAGACTAGGCCGGGGGCATTGGAGATCACCGGGCGGGTCGCCAAGCTGCCGTCGCTGTTGAACAGATAAGGCGGCGAGAACACTTGTGAATCGGGATGGTCAGCCAAACAATCACACAGGCCGCCACCACCGGACCATACCCGCCCGTCGGTCATCAACAGGGCGACAGAATGGTAATTACGCGGCACGGAGATGTCGAGCATCGGACGCCAAGTTTGGGTGGTGGGATTCCATATTTCGGGGGTCATCTGGCTGCCGACATCGTCAAACTTAAGGCCCGTGTTGTTGCCGCCAATGACCATGACTTCGCCGTTCGGCAGCGTTACTTGGTTATGGAACACACGTGGAAATAGCATGTTATTATTTGCTACCCTGCTTGGAACACTACTATTCAGATCGATCCGTGCGGATTTTGTGGTACTTGTATTATTAACATCATAAAGCGTACCACCTGTTTGTAACAGCTTACCTTCATCGTACAGCACACTGGGTGAATTGGCGGTATTCCAGTCGTTGACAAGGCCGGCAACGGGGGCCACGCTGCCGTTGCCGGTCGGGTCAATGTAATGCATTTGGGGGGTATGGCCGGAATGGAAGATATTGCCGTTGGGTGCCAAATGGAAATGGGGTAGCCAGTGCTTAGCTTCGGTTTTGGATGGATAATCGAGGACTGCCGTTTGTAAGCTTGCACCATTCAAAGAAGACCAACCAGTTCCAGCACCTGTTCCTGGTGTCCATATCTCTGGATATTGATTGCCAGGATCACCAAGTGCGGAGAACACCTGCCCGTTGGGCAGGGCAACCGCACCGTTGTACCAGCGCCCCACCGACAAGTCTTGGATACGCGTCCATGTTTGGGTTTGATAATTGAAAGTGCTGGTGCCTTTAACCGAAGATAAATTATTCTTATCACCACCAGCCACAAAAACCCTGCCATCCTCAAGCATGACTGGAGTTCCACAAAATAATGAATGGGTGGGATGATTAACATTAACCATTTGCGATGTGGTTGGATCCCATATGGCGGCATAAGTAAATGTTCCGCCATTAAAGTTTCGCAGCAAGTTTCCGCCCCAAGCCAAGATACGGCCATCAGGCAAATTGGCTGCCGACGCAAACGCAAATGGCCATGTCGTCACAGGACTCCATTGCCCATAAATATCTGGATTTCCGACCTCTGCCGCGGAGGGAGCTTCTAACGCACTAAAATATTGCTTCAAAGCGACCTTTCTAGTCGAAGCCTGGTCTTGTAACCTTGCTTGCGCGGCCAACAAATAATCGTCCTGTTGATGGTTCTGTATACCAGCACCTAATGCCGCATTGGCTTGTTCTCCAACCACTGCGCTTACAATCTCTGACAGCAATGTCTTGACAGGTATAGAAGCTATAAAATTGCTAAAACGATTTTGTAAATCGGCAATACCACTTGACTCCTGTTCCTTTAGCTGTCGTGCTAAAACCACATTGTCCTGTTGGGATACTTCCTCATTGTTTTCCGTGCCATGACCGTAACTAAGTCCTGAAAAAAAAATATTAAGAACAAAACAAGATATTAATGAAACGACGCGATTATTATTCATTTCCAAGACTCCTCAACAGACCGAAACTTAAGGCCATGTTTTATAGAAAGTTAGCCGCCAGTTATCTACAATGCCATAGCGCTTTTACTTGGGCTGATAGATAGAAAACTAACCATTATGTTAATTTATTTTATTTAATTTTAGAAAAACCCTCTAGGTAACTTTTCACATAACTTAGAGTAATTTTTCATATAAATTGTTCAGCATTTACCCCTGTACCCTTAAGGTAAATTTTTCAATTTACCTTAGCATCTAAATACTGAAAATCTTAAGCGAGTGACAAGTGCGATAACCGATTCCTTGGGTATCGGTGACTACTTAATTGGTTGTTGGTTACATGTAACGGGTACTATGATTGGTAACGCAGATCGCTTTCAGCTATAGGATATAGCAAACCATATTAGGGATGAAAAAATACAATTTGGTTCGTAAAGGATTCTTGGCAGACCCAAAAAGAAATTTAGACATGCCTTCCACCAAAAACGTCTGCGTGAACGGCAAGCAACTTATAGCATTAACAGGAAAGGGAAAAGCTATTGTTACAGCAATGTGGGAATGGCAACTCGCTACAAGGTCGTTATCATCATGGCAAGCACATTAAAAAACATTTCAACGCCCAGCACAAAGTTTTCGAATATGTTCAAATACTATATCATTTAAGTCGGCCTCAATTCAAATTGGATTATTTCAGTTCAGTTAAGTTTTTAACTAATGCAATCGTTTAGAGGAATGTAAAGGAAACTTGGGTACGATCAATTCCCTTAAATTTGTCCTCATAATTAACATATTATGGGATTATTGATTTAGATCAACAATCCGCTTCAATATCAGGGTGAAATATAAACACCAAAGCATCACTTTGGTTCTAGAATATAATTTTTGGACTTCGTACAGGCAAATCCTATGACAGCCATTATAAAAAATTACGCAAAATTACAACGTTTTTACGAAGTGCAGGTCGCAAAGCTGCAAGCCAATGAGCATTTCATTGCTTTAATGGCTTTACCTCCGATGCAACGCTGGCTGAGCATAGCTGGATTATTTCTGCTTTCACAACTGGTCGTATTCGGCATCTTATATCTGCTTTTCGGCAAACTGGTTGTCATTGGTTTTTTTGCCAGTATTCTTGCAGGCTTGGCAACTGGCTTAGGGGCATTACCTGTTCTTTTTTTTAAGAACATTTCAGATAAGCTGTTTAGTAGCCTATTAGGGGCTGCAGCGGGGGTTATGCTGGCGGCAACTGCATTCTCTTTGCTGGTGCCCGGTATAGCTGCTGGCAATACACTCTGGCCCGGCTTTGGGATATATGTGGTTTCAACGGGTATGTTGTTTGGGGCGTTTTTTCTACATTATGCCGACCATCAACTGCCACATCCACACTTAGATGCGGTCGTGGATACCCAGATTAATTCATTTAGAAAAATCTGGCTGTTTGTGATTGCTATTACTATCCATAATTTTCCTGAAGGTATGTCGGTTGGGGTTAGCTTTGGTGCAGGTGATATGAAAAACGGTTTAGTGTTAGCCATCGCCATCGCCATGCAAAACATTCCGGAAGGCTTGGCGGTTGCGTTACCTTTAGTCAGCTTAGGTTACAACCGTTGGCGGGCTATAGCTGTTGCTACGGCGACAGGTTTGGTAGAGCCTGTCGGCGGCTTGCTAGGTATTACGATGGTTACCATATTTCAATCGGTATTGCCAATTGCGATGGGGTTTGCAGCGGGAGCCATGTTGTTTGTCATCAGTGAAGAAATTATTCCGGAAACCCATTCGAAAGGGCGTTCACGCTATGCAACTTATTCATTGATGGTTGGTTTTATTGTCATGATGATCGTTGATAATGCGCTAAGTTAATGTTTTTTGAAACTGATTCTTAATTCACTAGCGCATGGATAATCTGCAAGCCTATGCATTAACGCTTATTGATTCATTAAAAGAAGCATATCCACTTGGCGAAATAGTTGAACGGTTTATCCTGTTGTTCTCAACTTTTTCGCTAACTGACGCAAAAGCCATCCTAATGGCTGCGGCAACCAGCTTTGCCTTGGTCTTGGTTGCTGAAATGGGTGATAAAAGCCAATTGGTCTGCATGACACTGGCAGCAAAGCATCGTCCTGTACCTGTGATATTCGGTGCGCTTGCTGCATTTGCATTATTGAATGCGCTTGCGGTAGGTTTCGGCAAGGCAATTGCTGACTGGTTGCCCGATTACGTCATTGCGGCAACAGTCGCTTTGTTGTTTTTGGTCTTTGGCATCCAGGCGTTACGCACCACGATAGAAGAGCCGGACGAGGAATTTAAAGAAAAAAGTGGCCATGGGATTTTTTTCACCACTTTTTTATTGATAACCTTCGCGGAATTTGGCGATAAAACTCAGCTGGCGGTGGTCGCCTTAAGTAGCACTAGCAGCCCAGTAGGGGTATGGTTGGGGGCAACAATTGCATTGGGCACTACATCTGCTTTGGGGGTTTTGGCAGGACGCAAACTCCTGCAAAGAATTCCGCTAGAACTATTGCATAAAATCGGCGGGATTATCTTCTTAATGTTGTCAGGCATTGCCGTCTTTAAGGCCTATCAGAGCTTTAAAGAGAATGGCGGCGTGGCAAAATTGGCAGACTTTATCCTTTGGTTAAGGGCATTCCTGCCTAACTAGTGCATAAAGCAAAGTACAGGCTTTATGCACCAATCAAGTAAATAGTGCTTATTTCGCTGGGGATTTTGCTTTCATTTGCTGATGATGTTCCATCATCGCGGCATGATGCGCTTTCATTAGCGCTAACTGCTGTTTTTTCAACTCTTCTTTTTTAGCGGTGTCTTTTTCGGCAAGAATTTGATTTGAGAGGTCGTGCATCTTTAACATATGTTCTTGCATGGAACGCATATGTTCGTCTTTTTGCTCTTCAGTCATCCCCGCCATCATGCCGCCCATGCCCATTCCACCCATGCCGTGCTGCATACCCATTCCACCACCCATACCGTGCTGCATGCCCATGCCGCCACCCATGCCGTGTTGCATACCCATACCACCGCCCATCTCGTGTTTCATGCCCAACTCTTTCGGCGGAGTTGCTGGAGGCGCTACATTTTGAATATCTTCTGCAAAGCTTGTAGCGGTTATTAAGAATAAGCAGATAGCTGTTATTGTTTGGTAACCATTTTTCATTGAGCCCACCTTTTTAATTATTGATAGATGCAATGAGTTCATCACTGCGTTTGTTAGGAGTTTGGTAAAAAGTAAAAGTTCATTGCCAGCACCTTACTGTCTTGCAAATGTCTAATTTACTTTGTAATCAAAATACCAGCTTTAATTATTGAGTTTTTTGATTCATATCAAATCTGGTTGAATCTAAGGTGTAATAATTAATGCGTCGTTTCTACATGACATCCTCCCTTTTAGGCTGGCTCTTAGTTATTTAAGAGGCTGGCCTTTTTTCATGACTGCAGATAGAGGATGCATGACATGACGAATTTTCCAGAGGACATAAGATGCCCATTTCAAAATTGCAAACACGCCGTCATTTCTTAAAACAATCCAGCATTGGCCTGTTAGCTTTTGCCAGTCTTCCTGGCTGGTTAACCGCAGCAGAAACGATGCACGGGATGCCGCTATTACAACCCAGGAAGGCATCCGCCAATTTTAAACCCGACGTAGAACTTGAACTTTATTGCCAGAATACCGAAGCCCAAATTTTGGTAGGCCGGAAAACCCGTGTTCAACAATATACCGCCAAGCTATTGCATGGGCCTGAAAATAGTGTGTCAGATATCCCCGGTTCTTATTTGGGGCCGGTCATCAGGTTACAGAAAGGCCAGAAAGTCCGTATCCACCTGCAAAATCAATTAAGCGAAGAAACCATTACCCATTGGCATGGTTTGCATGTTCCCGCCGAAGTCGACGGTCACCCCATGTATGCTTTCGGGCCAGGACAGAAATTTGTTTATGAATTTGAAATCGTTAATCGTGCTTGCATGGCAATTTATCATCCTCATCCGCACGAAGCGACCGCTAAGCAGGTCTATCATGGCTTAGCCGGCGGCATCATTGTCAATGATGAGGAAGAAGCCACGTTAGGCTTGCCTTCTGGCGAATTCGAAATCCCCATCGTTATCCAAGACCGCCTGTTTGATACTCAAAATCAACTGATTTACTCGCCAGGTATGCATAGCAGCATGTTTGGGTTTTATGGCAACCGCATTCTGGTTAACGGCCATCCTGAATTAAACGTGGAGGTCGCTACCCGCGCTTATCGCTTGCGTTTCCTTAATGGCTCTACCGCCCGTATCTATAAGCTGGCATGGGATGACGGTACGCCAATTACCGTCTTAGGTGTTGACGGTGGGCTTCTCGAAGAACCTGAAAACAAACCTTATGTAATGCTTGCTCCGGGAGAAAGGCTGGATGTATGGATGGATTTCTGCGGGCGTGCCATGGGATCGGAGTTGGTTATGCGTAGCCTACCGTTTTCAGGTGCTTTACCAAGCATGGGGATGGGCATGATGGGACATCATGGCTTTGGTTTGCCGATGGCTAGCGATTATCCCGTATTTACAGTCCGTATCAGTAAAAAAGTCAGCGATAGCCCAAAATTACCAACAAAGCTGTCGAAGATGCCCATCCATAAGATCAGCGATACCCAGAACCCTGACAAACCGATTCCGATTACCATCTCCGAAGGGCACATGCAGATGCTCCTTAATGGCCGCCCTTATGCCTTTAAGGACTTTCAGCCGAATGAGCGAATTCCTGTCAATACCATACAATTAATGGAAATTTCCCACGAGCATGGCATGGGGCATATGGGTATGGGTGGAATGGGTAACGGCGGCGGCATGGGTATGGGGATGAGCGGTATGCATCGTGGCGGAATGGGTATGGGCGGAATGATGGCGATGGCGCACCCGATCCACTTACACGGCCAGCAATTCCAGATAATCAGCCGTAGTATCGATTCCTCGCGCAATGAGGATTATGCAACTGTCAGCCAGGGCTTTATCAATAGCGGCCTCAAAGATACGGTACTCGTAATGCCGGGCGAAACGGTACGCATTATCAAGCCGTTCCAGGATTATAAGGGCTTGTTCATGTTCCACTGCCATAACCTGGAGCATGAGGATATGGGGATGATGCGGGAGTTTTTGGTGGAGTAATTATTAATCAATGCCTTATTTCTGCATGAAAAGAAGTCAGTCCTAAATAATGACTTAGAATATTAGCGCACCATTCGCGCTAGTAAGTAAAGTGATATTTTGATTTATCAGCATCTTTATCAACCAGATAATGTTGGGGAAAAAAGCCAATATTTCGTGACCTTCTTTGAAGAACGGAATTTATTATTTTGTAGCTTTAAACAGATTAGTATGCCTTACTTTATAATTTTAGTTATACCTAAATAAGGGGCTATAGTGTGCTAACAAAAGATTTTTCTGAATTACCATTAAATAGAGCCACCATTCTCAATAATGCAACGTGCCCATACTGTGGAGTCGAATTAACACAAAATAATGATACAAAAGAGCATGTGATAGGAAGGAGGTTTGTTCCTAAAGGTTCGCTTGATGGCCAGTGGAATCTTATTTTAAGGGCTTGCTATAAATGCAATTCAGCTAAGTCCAAAATGGAGAACGATATCTCAGCAATTACATTAGCTGGCCACGTATGGTTTGATCCCGATTGCTCTGAAAAAGCGGTAAGATGTGAAGCCAAAAGAAAAGCTGAACACAGTATAAGTATAAAAACCGGAAAACCAGTTAAGCATAGCCAAGAAAAAATTAAATTGAAAGTGCCATTTGATTCGGGAATGTCACTCACGTTTAATCTTGTTTCACCTCCTCAGATTGATACATCAAGGTCGTTTGAATTGGCTCGAATGCATATGATGGCGTTTTTCTACTTTCTAACGTTTAACCAAGTAACAAAAAAAGGTAGATTCTGGGTTGAGGGCTTTCATCCCGTTTCGGAGGCACATCTTGGGGATTGGGGAAATACTCTACATAGTGTATTCATGAAATCGGTAGTATTTTGGAAACCCTGTTGGGTTGGAAACACTGCCGATGGACTTTTTAAATCAATCATACGTAAACATCCCCATGAAGAATGCTGGTCTTGGGCGCTTGAATGGAATAAAAATTATCGACTAATTGGTTTCTTTGGGATTCGAGAACCAGCACAAACAATTGTAAGCACATTTCCCTCGATGGAAATGACGGATATCCCAACCATAGACGAATCATCATTGCGGTTTCGGCAAGAAGTCAGTTTAGACGAGAAGGATGATTTGCTTTTTGTTTGGAATGACGATGGGTACGAAGGCTCTAATGCATAAGAATCGAGTCAACTATGATTTCAAATGTTAGTTAGCCCAAGTTCATTTTTTTAACACTTGGTTATTAGTTCGTAGTATTCTTCCTACCTAGACATTGTTCAGTCTCCAAAATTTTCTGCGTAGTTTGCAATACCGTATCTGGATTAAGGCTGATCGAATCAATTCCTGCCTCCACCAAAAATTTCGCCATATCCGGATAATCCGAAGGCGCTTGCCCACATAAGCCGATGTGTTTTCCATTGCGTTGAGCACCTTTAATCGCCAGCCGGATCATTTCCTTAACGCCAGGGTCGCGTTCGTCGAAATCATCGGCAACAATGGCGGAATCCCGATCTACACCAAGGGTAAGCTGGGTCAGGTCATTGGAGCCGATGGAAAAACCATCAAAACATTCAGAGAAAGCATCAATCTGGATGACGTTGTTGGGGATTTCGCACATGACATATATTTCAAGCCCGTTTTCGCCACGCTTTAGGCCATGTTTTGCCATCGCTTCAAGTACCTGTTCCGCTTCTTGCACACGGCGGCAGAATGGAATCATCAGGATGACATTGGTAAAGCCCATTTCTTCACGTACCCGTTTCATCGCCTTGCACTCTAAGGCGAAACCTTCCGCATAAGCTGGATGGATGTAACGCGATGCACCTCGGAAGCCGATCATCGGATTGGCTTCTTCAAACTCAAAATCTTTGCCACCCACTAGCGCCGCATATTCGTTGGTCTTGAAATCAGATAGCCTAACGATGACAGGTTTTGGATAAAACGCGGCCGCAATAGTTCCGACGCCTTCAGACAGCCGTTCAACAAAAAAATCCTCGGGTTTTGCATAATTGCAAGTTAACTGTTTTAGCTTGTCCAGTACGTTTTTATCCTCAACACGTTCTGGATGGATAAGGGCTAAGGGGTGCGCCTTGATGTATTCGGTGATGATGAATTCCATCCGCGCCAATCCCACGCCGTCGTTCGGCAAAAACGAAGTTTTAAAGGCTAGTTCCGGATTGCCGATATTCAACATAATTTTAGTTTTCGGCCTTTCTAAGCCCGAAAGGTCGGTTGTAATAAGATCGAAGTTAAGAAGCCCTTGATAAACCTTACCAACATCGCCCTCCGCGCAAGATACGGTAACTGGCGAATTATTTTGAATTGCAGCTGTGGCATTTTCGCAACCGATTACCGCAGGCACGCCAAGTTCCCGGGAGATGATCGCCGCATGGCAAGTACGCCCACCGCGATTGGTAACAATGGCGGAGGCAATTTTCATCACCGGCTCCCAATCGGGCGTGGTAATGTCGGCAACCAGCACATCACCTGGCTTAAAATCCCTCAACTGCTCAAGATGTTCAATAATACGGGCATTGCCCGTTGCAATTTTGCTACCAACGGCATGGCCGACGGTTATCGGCTCGGCTTTGTCTTTCAAGACATAGCTTTCCATTACCATGTTGTTACGCTGCGAAACCACCGTTTCAGGCCGTGCTTGCACGATGTATAAGAGGCCATCGACACCATCTTTCGCCCATTCCATGTCCATCGGTCTAGGCTGCCCGGCTTTGCCACTGTAGTGTTTTTCTATTTTGATGGCGTAATCGGCAAGAGTCAGCACGTCTTGATCGTTAATGCAGAAGTGGCTACGTTCTTCCTCGGAAGTGATGACATTACGGGTAGGTTCGCGTGTGCGGCCTTCGCTGTAGACCATCTTGATTTTTTTGGCACCCAGCGTCCGTTTCAGCACAGCTCGCTTACCTTGCTCAAAGGTAGGTTTGTGAACGTAAAATTCATCAGGGTCGACTGCGCCTTGCACCACATTTTCACCTAGTCCGTAAGCGCCGGTGATAAACACGACATCAGTGAATCCGGATTCAGTATCCAAGGAAAACATGACCCCACTGGCATCCAAATCGGAACGCACCATTTTCATAATGCCAATGGACAAGCCGAGCTTGAAATGATCAAAGCCTTGGTCAATGCGGTAATGGATGGCACGGTCGGTAAACAGGCTGGCAAAGCAACGCTTGCAGGCTTCCAATAAAGATTGTTCACCACGGATATTCAGAAAAGTATCTTGTTGGCCAGCAAAGCTGGCGGTGGGCAAATCCTCAGCAGTAGCAGAACTACGTACGGCAAGGCTTAATTCATCGCCATACTGCTGTTGAAGCTGGCTGTAAGCCTCAAGAATTTGCTTTTCAAGCATGTCAGTTAAAGGAGCAGCATAAATGATTTCCCTGGCTGATCTTGCCCGTTTTGCTAGGTCAGCCATATTGTCAGGATCAAGGCCGTCCAATGCCTTATGCAATTCATCCCAGGCATTGGCTTCATCTAGCATGTAACGGTAGCCTTCAGCAGTAATAGCGAAACCATTGGGGATGTTAATTCCTTGCGGAATCAACTCGCGGTACATTTCGCCCAATGACGCGTTTTTACCACCCACCAAGGGAATATCGTCGATTGTCAACTCGTTGAACCAGCGGACGTATCGTATTTGCTGCGGCATATCATCCCTCCTTCAGGATCTATTCGATACCATGAACTTCTAGACAAGTATTATTCATTGAAATTCATGGCTTACTTAACGTGGAAATGTTGGAAAGACACGCCCCAATCACAAATCCTAAGCTTTGTTATGATGAACTACTTATTGCTTATAAAGTCACATGGGGCAGTTTATATGCAGAACTTTTCAGTAATCTTGATTTAGGTCAACAAGATGCTTAATGGGCAATATACACTAGCGGCATCATCCTGGTTTCCCATTAGAATTTAAAGACAGGAATACTAACCATGAATAACCCATCAAACGACATTTTTCAGAAAATATTTTTTTTGTTAGGTTCTTTTTACTCCAAATTCAAGCATTTAATGGCAATGATCTTTGGTGAAACTTCGCAATCAAAATCCGAACCGAAAATTTCTAAAGAACCCGATGTTGATGACGATCTTGTCAAAAAAGGTAAAGTATTTTTCTTTGTTTTACTGGCGATTATCCTCTTTTCTTACGTGAATAGTTTTGGTGGCCGGCATCAGGATGAAATTTCTTACGGTCAATTCATGGCGTATGTCAAAGATGCAAAAATCGACAAGGCGATCGTGACCGAGCGCTACATCACTGGCTTTATTAAACCAGAAAAACCGGAAACACCACCAAAACCTTTTGTCACCGTGCCATTATGGCAACCTGATCTTGCAGAACTGTTAGCGCAAAATAAAGTTGATTTTGTCGTTAGACCCAGCGAAGGCTGGCTTACCGGCATCTTTTTTAACTGGGTTATTCCTATCTTCCTTTTTATGATGATTGCTTCGTGGTTTATGCGTCGTACCACGTCTGGCGCACAATCTTTTTTGAATCTGGGCAACAAAATTCGCATTCATCAGGATACTCAGCCAAAAATCACCTTCAATGATGTGGCCGGTGCAGACAGCGCGAAGCAAGAACTCAAAGAGGAAATAGATTTTTTAAAAAATCCAGAAAAAATCCAGAAATTGGGTGGCAGGATGCCGAAAGGAGTCTTGCTGGTAGGTTTACCGGGTACTGGTAAGACTTTATTGGCTCGGGCGGTTTCAGGAGAAGCGCAAGTACCGTTTTTTAATATCAGCGGTTCTGAATTCATCGAACTGTTTGTTGGCGTGGGGGCGGCACGGGTAAGGGAGCTGTTTTTGCAGGCGCGTAGTAAGGCACCGTGTATCATTTTTATCGATGAACTGGATGCCATTGGTCGTTCGCGTGGCGGCCCAGTCGTTATGGGCGGTCATGATGAGCGGGAGCAAACTTTGAACCAGTTACTAACCGAAATGGATGGTTTTGATGCGTCAGTCGGGGTAGTGGTCATGGCGGCAACCAATCGTCCTGAAGTGTTAGATAAGGCGTTATTAAGGTCTGGACGATTCGATCGCCAGATCGTTGTTGATAAACCCGATTTACAAGACCGCATTGCAATCCTTAAGCTACACACGAAAGCCATGACCATGTCAAAAGATGTTGATTTGACAGTCATCGCCCGTCGAACTCCAGGTCTTGTGGGTGCCGACCTAGCCAATATAGCGAACGAATCGGCCATTATTGCCACCCGAGGGGGGCATTCCAAGATCGAAATGGAAGATTTTGAAGCCGCCATCGACCGAATCCTGGCTGGCCCGAAAAGAAAAACCGTGTATTGAATCCTGAGGAAAAGCGCAGAGTGGCCTATCACGAAGCAGGCCATGCAATGGTTGCCGAGAACGTGCCTACAGGCCAACCCGTCCATAAGATTTCGATAATCCCGCGTGGCGTTTCCGCACTGGGCTTTACCTTACAATTGCCGATAGAAGAAAAGTTTCTATCCACCGAGGACGAATTAAAAGACCAGATCGCCATATTGATGGGTGGGCGTATTGCAGAAGAAACTATACTGGGATCGATATCAACTGGCGCCCAAAATGACCTGGAAAAAGCCAGCGACATCGCTCGTAACATGGTGTGTTATTTAGGTATGAGCAAAAAACTGGGGCCACTGACTTACGGCAAGCAACAACGGATGCAGTTTCTGGAAACGGACGTGGCGGAATACCGCAATTACAGTGATGAAACGGCACGGCTTATTGATACCGAAATCATGGCGCTGGTCACAGAAGGTGAATCCCGAGCCAAAAAAATCATCAACGAAAACAAGTCTGCATTAGATAAACTTGCCAACTTGTTGTTGGAAAAGGAAGTAATTAACCGTGAGGAAATGGTGCAATTATTGAAAACATAAGGTTTGTTTAACCCTTCCCTGAACGGGTGATTAACTATGAAAAAAATATCCTGGTATTCAAGGTTTGCCAAAACGTCTTCGCGTTTCTGTGGGCGGCCTGTCGTATTCACGCTTGCCGTCGGAACAATTGCAATCTGGTTAATTACAGGGCCGATATTCAATTACAGTGATACCTGGCAATTGGTGATTAATACGGCAACGACCATTATCACTTTCCTGATGGTTTTTTTGATCCAAAGCACACAAAACCGCGATACGGAAGCTATCCAAATCAAGCTGGACGAATTGATCCGGGCGACCAAAGGTGCACACAATGCCCTGCTTGACCTTGAAGAACTCCAGCTTGATGTGTTTCGTGCAAAATATGAGGCGTTAGCGGAGCTAGCCAGAGAAAATGTGGATAGCGGCATTCTTGATACCGATACGCCAGAACCAGACATTTTGTATGGAAATGCCAAATATAAAATTAATTGAAGGGCAACCCTACATTATTATTTAGCTATTTAGGCTTGATTTTGAAGTAAGAAACCTAGCAAACCAAGCCTAAGCCTTATGGAATCAATTGAGGAATTAATTGGTTCGAAAATCAGAAAAAACCTTATTAGTCGGCTTGGCTTTTCCAAGAATGACCACAGTGACAGCGTGGACAATAGTCTATCTAAGCTGTTCATAATAATTAGCCAAAGCCTTAATTTCGGCCTCGGTGAGTTGTTTTGAAATAAGGCGCATCCGGCTATAAATGTCATTGTGGCGCTGGCCGTTTTTATATGCCAGCAATGTTCGTTCGAAATAATCCGCTTGTTGTCCTGCAAGGCTTGGGATATCCATCTTTTCGCCTTGGCCGTTTGCACCATGACAAACAAAACAAGGCGGAAGAATACGTTTGCCGTCACCGTCATTCACCAGAGTTTCTGCGGCCCCTCCCTTTAAGTCATTGCTTGCGGACTTTGGCAGCGATAGCGATGCGTACCAAGCAGCCACGTCAGCAGCATCCTGTTCGGATAGGCTTTTTGCTATACCGGTCATAGATTCATTGATCCGGTCGTCGTTAAAGTAATCACGTAATTGTTTAAACGTATAATTGGCGACTTGACCTTCCAATGCCGGTACGGCGGGCAATGTTTCGCCGTCCTTTGTTTCGGCTGGTATGCCTTCGCCTCGCTGTCCATGACAGGCCTTACAGGATTCTGCGATAATTTGGCCTTTGTCCGCATGCCCGTTTTTGACAATTTTTAAGGTGTCTTGCGTCCAGGCGACTTGTGATCCTGAGTCACCAGCATTGGCTAAAACCGGAATCAGCGAAATAACCAGAATAAGAATTCGCGCTTTCATTAGTATCCCCACGCTGGCGAACCAAAGGTTTCCATAAAAAAGAACTGCAAGATGGGAACGCCGAAACTTACTGCCATTAACACTGCAATGACACGATTCCACAGCTTGAAATCATTGAGATATTCAGGCAAAGAACTAACCGGATGAATAGATTCCGCATATTCAATTTGTTGGGTAAATTCTTCTGTAGCTGGGTTCAATTGGGTCTTGGTCAGGTTATAGATGAACAAACAAGCTGACCCTAGCAATATTAGGCCACCAAATATCATGGCAAGCTCGTAAGGTTTCCAGGCCAAAGTTAGCAAGGTGTTATAGACCACGCTGGATATTCGGCGTGGCTGCCCAAGCAAGCCTAATACATGCCACGGGGTTGTTAAAATACTCATCCCGATAAACCATGTCCATAATTGGATTAACGCCATTGAATTGGAAAATAACGGTTTTCTTAACAACAATGGCCATAAATAGTAAGCAATCGCAAAGTACATGATGACTGTTGTACCAGCAAATATCAGGTGGAAATGGCCTGGAACCCACGCAGTGTTATGTATCATCGCATTCATGGCGTAACTGGCATTAACAACCCCACCAAAGCCGCCCAGTATAAGCATAAGTAACGAAAGGATAACAGCCAGCACCATCGAATTCGTCCAAGGCAAACTACCTATCCAGCCAAAAAGTCCTTTCCCACCACGTAATCGTCCGGCAATTTCCAAGGAAGCAATCACAGTAAACCCCGTTACCAAAGTGGGTAGGGATACCACGAAAGTGCCGACACCATGCAATAACTTCCAGCCGCTGGCTTGTTCCGGATCCATATAGAGGTGGTGAAAGCCGATGGGTAACCCGAAAACAGCCAGTACGATAAATGCAGCCCTGGCGACTTCATCACTGAACAAAAATCCACCTGCTTGTTTAGGGACAAAGACATAAAATGCTGTATAAGCAGGAATTAGCCAAAAATAGACTATCGGATGCAACGTCCAGGCAAATAAAGTCCTTGCCAGCCCGGCATCTACTGTATCGATCCAGCCTAATGCCAGCGGGATAGCTTGAAATAGCACCTCCAATGCAACACCAACACTCGTCCATAACCACAACAAAGCATTGGCAGTGGTTGCAAACATTGCCAAAGGCACAGGTTGTCCAGGATTAGCTTGCTTCCATTGGCTGAACATGACCAGCATGATGGCAACCCAAACCCATGAGCCAACAATCAGCAAAGTCGCCCCAAGGTAAAATGCCACATGCGCTTGAATGGGGAGATAGAAGGTGTACAGGACGGAGGCTTTGCCCGTCAGCAGCGGAAAAGCCGCCATTAAAGTGCCCAATAAGGAAATCCACAATCCCATCCAAGCCAGTTTGATGTTCCAAACCGGCACTTTAAGGCTAGTCGTCGCGGTGTAATAACCAAATCCCATGATAAAGAAGGTAGTCAGGACAAAGCCCATCAGCACCCCGTGGGTACTGACTGAGGCAAAATACACCGTGGGTGAGTCCAGTGCCGGAATAAGGCCGCTGCGCTCTAAAACCTGATATTCACCCATAAAACAAGCCACTATAAAAGCAATAAATGCCACCCATAAATGGCTTAAAGTCAGTTTTCGCTCTGCCGTATCATTCATTGTTCGATTCCTTTTTGGCAGTCAAATTTGCAGGAGCAATCCAATCCTCTTTCGCGATAACGGAAATATTGCTCCACATGTGGTTGTGGCCTAAGCCGCAGTATTCATTGCATAGCACAGGATATTCGCCGGGCTTAGGGAAAGACGTGGTTATTTCTGCGACATATCCCGGCACGATCATTGTACTCATGTTGGTCATGGGGATGTGCACACCATGCAGTACATCCATGCTTACCCAACGAAAAGTCAATTTGGTTTCGGCTGGAACGGCGATGTGCTTGGGGAAAAACGAATAGCGCCCCGCCACCATCCTGATTGTGATGATGCCCTTGTCATCAACTTGCACACCAAGGTTTTTTTCTGCAAATTCTTTGCTTAAATGCAGCTTGGCGGAGTCAATGGTTTCAACTTTACTTGGGGGGTTGATGCCATGAAAAAATGCATCGATAGTAATAATACCAACCAGCATAGCAATAATTACAAGCGTAATGTTGATCCATTTTCGTTCCAAATGATCAACATGCACAGAGCGAACTTGAGTACAAAAATCTTGGAGAAAATCCACACATTTGCCTGTCAGGTTATGACATTTTTGGAGGATGGCACCTATCTGCATAAATACACCTTAATTGATGATGCCGCGCGGGATAAACACGCCAAAATAAAGAAACAGCCAAGCAATAACCATGCTGCCAATAACAGCAGCCAGTAGAGCAAACGTTCCGACCGGCGAGCTTTCAAGAATACGTTGACGTTCTTCCTCATTCATTTGACTTAATTGACTCATTAAATATTAAGAAATAAAGCTGCACATACAAACCAATAAGAAAGCCTTCTAAAAGCTTAGCGACTGATTTGCGGCATGTTGGTGTTAAATTTGTAACATTCTACAAGAAGCGATGAATGGGCATTTGATTTAGATCAAAAAAGTGGTTGTGAAGAGTCGCACACCGAATTGTCGGGACTAGCATTGTCATTCTTTTGGGGGCTTAGATCGACATCAATCCGCTATAATATATGAGGCTTTTGCACGGACAGCAGAAACTTCGGCTGAATGTTTAAATGCCGATTTTTTTTGAACAGACCTTGGCCTTAATAGGCAATATTTGGCTGAAATACGCATTACCTCGCTATTTTTTCATAAAGCCTTGACTGTTTGTTTTGCACGCATTGGACGGAGTTACCTCGCCAATGCCATCACATCTCAGGTTAAGCCGAGCCATTTAAAAGAGTGTTCGATTAGAACGCCGCCATTCGACGAATATTTTTTGACATTCGGCACTCTACCCATCATTGATCTTCGCATAATTTATTAGGTTTTGTCATTAAACAAAGCCGGAATAAATCCCCTCGCGCTTTGGCTTTATAATCGGCATCGGAAACCCACCGCTGTCGTGAAATGTTATCTATTTGTTCTTCAAATGACTTAAATTATGATGGTTTTGATTATCAGAGAGAATCGTTTTTATTCGAGGGCTTAATGTTTTTACTCAAGGATTGCGGATTTTGGGTAAACTGTGACTTAAATGTGCATAACTCAGAATCAGATTTCATATGAACATCACCAAAAGAATATGTAGGCGATAGAACCCAGATATATATCCCTACACGATGACGCCACCCTACCAAAGCAAATAAAAAGCCTCTCAATTACGCTAGACGTAAATTGTAAAAGCTCAAGATTTTAATAACCTGGCAAAACAACCATAGGAATAACACAATGGAATCAATTTTCCACAAAGTAGATTGCCTTCATTGCAGGCTTGCCGAGCTTTGCCTTCCTTATGGGCTAACGCAAGATGAGACTACCCAACTTGAAGCTATTGTCAAACGTAAACTCCCTATAAAATTGGATGAGTATTTGTATAGGCAAGAAGATCCTGCACAAAGTGTATTTACAGTAAAATCAGGTTCGTTTCGTAGCTTTGTTTTGGGCAGGGACGGAGTCGAACAAACGATTGGCTTTTACTTACCAGGTGAATTGATGGGGCTGGAGGCTTTACAAAATGGCCGTTTCCGTTGTTCTGTCGTGGCACTGGAGACCGCCGCAGTTTGCGAACTGCCATTATCCCGCCTCACCGAATTATGCAGCAAAATACCCAGCTTACAGTCTCAATTCATGCGTATCATTGGCAAAGAAATCGTCTCAGATCACGACAAAATAGTCCTGCTCGGAAACCGTTCAGCACGAGAAAAAATGGCGACTTTTTTGCTGATGTTGTCTCAGCGATATAATGCCCTAGGTTTTTCAAGTACAGAGTTTAACCTCTCAATGCGCCGCCACGACATATCCAATTTTTTAGGACTGACTATAGAAACAGTCAGCCGCCAACTCACTGAGCTAAGCAAAAGCGGTATCATCACAGTAAAACAACGCGGTATCCAAATTAATAACTTAGATGCCCTAAAAGCTATTGTTGACCCTTGCCTACCTAACCGTTTTTCATTCACTGGCTAATTCAAGCGGTTTATGCAATATATTCACTATTTAAACCTCTTAACTAAGGTAAAATTGCTTTAGTTAAGAGCCGGTAAAGACTGAGGGCTTATCAAGCTGTCACCCGAAGCTAACTCAATGGTAACGGCTTGATAACTCGAAACTCTAAGTCCCCGATCAATTTATTATTTAGTTACTTCTGATGCCGCCTTATTGCCTTGCATTTTGCCTTCGTCTTTATCAATACAGCCTGTCAAGGTAACAACAGCAATAATCAGCATTAACATTTGTCCAATAATTTTCATCGCATTTTCTCATTGATAATTTATAGTTGTATTCCTCTGTCCAGTTATCACTGAATATAAGGACTTCGTTAGCGCCTGGATTTAAACCTAAACCACATCAGGCGTTGCTATTATCATTTAGCTAGTTTGTAGGCGTATTGATATAGATCAAAGAACCATTAAAATATTGAATTTTACAACCGACAACCCGTGGTGCATTTAGGCGATAACGATTTTCAAGTTGTTGAGCTTATTGCCGTTGCGCTGGTTGAGCCACTGGATCAAGGTCAGGGCGGTCAGTTTGGAGGCTATCCGGGTTGCTAAGCCCTGGAATGACTTGGCGTAGTTACGCCGGATCATGAATTGGTCACACAGTTGCGAGAACAGGGTCTCGATGCGCTTCCTGGCTTTTCTGAGCAGTGGGCTGAACGGTTTGAAGCCAACTTGGTTGCGGCGCATCGGGGTTTCGAGGCGGATGGCGGCGGTGTCGAACAAGTCTTGCTGCCATTGGCGGCTCAGGTAGCCCTTGTCGCCGACCAGGACACAGTGGTTAAGCTGTGTTTTCAGGTCGTTAAGGTAGTGGATGTCGTGCGTGGAAGCCCTTGAGATGTCGAAGGTAAGGATTGTCCCGTTGGGTGCACACACGGCGTGGAGCTTGTAGCCGAAATAATGTGCCTTGTGCGCCGCGCAATAGCCGTAATCGGGTCTTGCGCCATCGGTCTCCTGGCAAACGCGGCTGCGCCTGGCGCGGCCAAGCTTGCAGATTTCCAGGGGCATACTGTCCACAAAGTGGTAGTTCTCGGAAGGTGCCAGCCTAGTCGCCATGCACTGGCGGAAGTGCTCAAGCTTGGGCATCAGTTGGCGCCTGCGCCGGTTGAAGACGGAGCGGTCAATTTGGCCGACCAAGGGTGTCGGCAACTGCTTGAAAAGGTGGCGTTCCGAATCAATGCCCGAACTTTCGGCAGCCAAGGCCAAGGCGATCAGTTGCTTGTCGCTAAGCTTGGGCAAACGGCGTTGGTTCAGGAAGTTGGCTTGCGTTTCCAGTTCGTGCAAAAGACCGAGAATTTTGTTATAACTTGTCTCTAAGTTGCTCATATCATTTATTTTTTGGCGAAAACTTAATGATACCCACCCAGTGGAAATGAGCAACTTTTTTAACACCTCATAATGCACCACGGGTAACCGACAATTCTTCAAGCCATTTGGTTAGCACTTACGAAAGCAGAGTTGAACAGTTTTGAGTACAATCGAGGATGGATTTCATCTAAAAAGCGATCACTTACCTGTTATGAACGAATTTCTGCGTAATTCATCCATCAAATATGCTGTTCCTGGCATCTTGTTGGCTGGACTTATCTGGCTAAGTTATGCCGTAATGCATGACTTTTTACTGATTATTACATGGGCATTCATTATTGCTTACATTATGTGGCCGCCGTATCAATGGCTTAAAGAAAAATTAAATAGTGCCGCACTAAGTGCTGCGATAATGACAGCGATTATTTCAGCAATTTTTACGCTGGCGATCTATTGGCTTGTGATGATGTTACAAGGTGAAGTCAACATTGTTTATCATTCCTTGTTAATGAACTTTACACATCCACCCAAGCAACTACCCCAAAATATCAGCCGAATTCCCTGGTTAGGACATTATCTGCAAGATTATCTAGACCAATTAAATGCCGACGTAGATGGAGTAAAAACTCAACTAATTGACTGGGCAAAACAATGGGCAGGTGAGTTTGGCAGGTTTCTTGGCGGCGTTGGTCGCTATATCATGAAACTTGGCTTCATTTTAGTGACGTTATTTTTTTGTTTCCGTGATGGGAGTGAAGTCATCGACCAATTACGCAAGAGCCTTAGTTATTTTTTGGGTAAATACGAAAACATCTATCTAAAGTCAGCCGGCGACACAGCTCGTGCAGTGGTTTATGGCCTAGTGCTTGCGGCTTTTGGGCAGGGTTTTATGGCAGGTATTGGTTACGCTTTCGTAGGCGTGGATGCACCCGTATTATTGGGCACCATTACCGCATTACTGGCCATGGTTCCTATGGGAGCCACCTTGATATGGCTGCCTGTAAGTTTCGGCTTAATTCTTTCGAACCAGCTCTGGCAAGGATTTGGGTTGTTGCTTTGGGGTGTTTTTGCCGTCAGCACGGTAGATAACATCATCAGGCCTTTGGTAATCAGCGGTGCTGGCCGGATACCCTTTCTAGTTGTTTTATTCGGCGTTTTCGGCGGACTTACCGCTTTTGGCGCGGTAGGCCTGTTTTTAGGGCCGATCATTCTGTCGGTTTTGTTGGCAGTCTGGCACGCTTGGTTTCTGCAACTCAAAATAAACCAGGAAAAATCACCATCAAATCAGGATAATCCCTATTGATATTGCGTAATGATTTGAAAATACCATCGTATCAAATGGCACAAGATGTTATCTGAAATTGTTAATACAATTTCAGGGTGTCGTCGTATACCTAAATCGCATTAAAAACTCAGGTATTGCAAATCAAGACGATAAAATCTTAGCGTAAGCAATGACTTAGGAGGTTAGTGATCTTTCAACATTATGAACACAAATTTGGATTGTATACTTAACAGCTGTTTCCTTGAAACGCATTTAGCTACTATTGGTACAAGTCGTACATCCGAATGTTACGCAAGGCTGAATTTTACGGCCTTGACATCCAAACAGTTCGAATATAGTTTTGCAACAGCATTTTCTTTAGTTTGACCGATAGCAATCATGATGGGCACATCAGGTTTAAGCCGACACGCCACACTCATTTTTGATTTTATTTTTTTACGCTATATGCGTATGTATATCTGCTGTACCCCCCATAATCATATCCGAGGCGGGATGATGATTCTGGCAGATCATTAAATACTATACCTTTTAAGTGCACACCAGCCTGGGTCAAGCGCTTAGAACTATGCTCCAGCTCACGCATAGGATGTTGTCCTGATTTAACAACCATTAAGGTCGCACTAGCCAATTGGCCGATAATAGATGCATCAGTGACCGCTAAAATAGGTGGCGAGTCAATAATAACATGGTCATACTTTTTGCTAACAATACCCAACAACTGCCCAAATCGTTCATGTAAAAGTAATTCTGATGGGTTAGGAGGAATAGCTCCTGTAGAAATAAAGTCAAAATTAGCCGATGGGATTCTATGAATAGAACCATCTAAAGTAGGCGCATCACCCGGCAAAGTATTTGAAATTAGTTCAGAAAGCCCTCTTTCTCTTTCAACGCCAAGAACTTTGTTGATATAACCTTTGCGTATATCACCATCTATTAACAATATTTTTTTACCTGCATCGGCCAATACAGTCGCAAGGTTAACAGATACGAAGGTTTTTCCCACTCCAGGGCTTGGGCCAGTAATCATTATTATGTTATTTTGCGCTTCTAAAAAGGCAAAATGGAGCGTAGTCCTTAAGCTACGCAAACTTTCTATAGCCAAATCATCTTTGTTTTGCAGCGCAAGAATGACAGGTTCCTTGCTTTCTCTACTGAAGTTTCTTTTAAATTTCTTACTGATTTTTTCTTGCTCCGGACTATGCGGTATGGTTGCATAAACTGGTATGTGCAATTTATTCTCAATCAAATCGGGGTCATTAACACCACGGCGTAGTGCCTTACCAATAAATGCCAATCCTACACCAAGAAATAATCCAAATATGCCGGAAAAAGCGACTATAAGGGCTTTTTTCGGTTTTATGGGTAACTTAGGTAATGCGGCAAAATCTATAACCCTTACATCACCGACAGTACCTGCTTTTGCTACACGCAAAGTCTGCGCTTTGTTAAGCAGAGTGGTATAAAGCTCTGTATTGACTTGAACATCCCTAGACAGCCTCAATATGATTTGTTGTGTTTCAGGTAGTGCTTGAATTTTGTGGTCTTGGGCATTGATCTGCCCTTGTAACCTTGCAATTTGTTTATCTAGCGCGATAATTGACGGATGTGATTCTGTGAACCTTTGCCTTAACTCATCGCGTTTCTGTTCCAGGATTGTAGTTTCGGTCTTAATTTTCACCACACCGTCTAAAAGACCTTGCGTTTCAATATTCAAATCAATCGAACCCATCTTGGTTCTAACGGCATTTAACTCTGTTGTTGCTGAATCTAATTGTTCTTTAAGAGAAGGTAGTTGCTTTTCCAAGAACTCCAGGGTTTTTTGTGCCTCGGCTGATTTTTGTTCAACACTTTGTCGAATAAAAATATTAACAATTTCATTTAATGTTTTTACTGAACCCTCTGGGCTATCAGATTCGTAAGTTACATTTATAAGCCTTGTAAGTTTGGTTTTTTCACCTGCTTGAAAATTGTCTTTAAGCTCAGTGAGAGCATTGCTTTCAGAATACCGCATAACCATAAATTCAGTATTTGGGCGCGACCTTAGCATTGAAACAAATATCGTTATGGATTCTTCCTGGCCTCCTAATAATTTGCTAGCGACCTTACCAACTTCGCCTTTCAATAACAGGCGATCCTCATAAAACAATTGGTAATTGCCGTTGTCACCCGAAATTAAAACTAATGGCTTATCAAGCATATTTGATGGCATAGTTAAATCATCGACCCTGATTGATTCTCCACCCCATGCGTATTGGCTTAGCCCAAAGAAGCTGCCTGCAACTTTGCTGTCTTGGTTGTCAATATCAAAATTTCTTGCCATTGCTTTTCCTATAATAGGAAAATATCTCGGTTTAGCGACAATTTCTAAATTTAGATTTTTTATTGCTTTCCCTAATACTGCCCTGGAATTAATAAGCTCAACTTCAGCAGTTACTGGTACTTCATTTTTTACTATTGGGCCTCCAGGCTCAAGAGATGTTACTGACGATGACACTGCTTGAACCTGCAACATTGCATCTGCTTTGTATATCGGTGTGTCAACCAAAGCTTTAGCTACCCCAAGAAGCAATAACACCAAAGTGGTTAAAGCAATTAGCCATTTGTTATCTTCGAGTATGGCTAAAATTTCACTTAAATTGTTTTTATTGTCAGCCGACAAGTCATTAACATTAGCGGTGCTATTTTCAGAAATTAATTTTTGCATTTAGTTACAAAACAAGATTTATTTATATAAATTGAAAATAATTATTTTCAAACTACGCGTTTACTTACTACTAAATAATAATAAATTTACTTCACATTCTCTGAGTAAATAATTTGATCACGCATTAACCAAGCCTTACTTGCTCAATAAAACTGTACGCTCAGTACAAGTAAGGCTTGGCGTACATTAAACCTACCTCAGTCAAAAATAAAAAATTCATAATACTCCGTAGACTATTGAATATCTTAATTTATTTGTTTTGGTATGGCTTAAATGGTGGTGAACCATTAAATACATTTAACAATGTGATAGTAGGTTGAATTTGAGCAATAATTTGATTCCAGCGAATACCTTCAGCTCGGTCTACAAAGACAACATCGCGGGGTTGTAACGGGAAACGGTCAGCCAACAATAACGCATCAGGCGATTGAGCATCCAAATGGAATATTTCCGGTTTGCCATTGACTGTGCCGCCTCTAAATACAAAAATTCGCGCCGCATCAGCGGTATCTTGATTTATTCCTCCCGAATCGCTGAGCGCTTCAGTCAATGTCAATCGGCCTTTATTCATCATAATAGTACGAGATCTTTGAGACTGGTTGGTGCCAGCAACAATGTTATTAGTGAGATTGCTTTCACCCAGGACAAAAACCTTATTAAATTCTCTGTCAGGTACGTTCAGCACGTCACCGCGTTCAAGACGAACGTTTTGGCTGAGGTCGCCGCCTTCATAAAGCGCCAACAAATTAACACTATATGTTTTTCCATTCCTTGTAAGGGTAATATTGCGTGCATCAGCTTCAGGCTTCAATCCTCCTGCACTATTGATGGCTTCCAATATGGTTAAAGGAATGTCTCTTACTGCCTGTATCCCTGGGGTCAATACTTCACCAACAACATAAACCCGCTGGCTTCTATAACTAGTTACTCGAACATCTAACTGAACCAACTCGACATAAACAGACAGCTTTCGGGTTAATATTTCTCGAATTTCTTCAACTGTTTTCCCGGCGGCTTTTATTACGCCTGCATAAGGATAGAAAATGTTACCGTCTTCACCGACAACAGTGCCAGCTGTTTCTGCGGACCGAAACTCCCCTGCAGGTATAGTCAGCTCTGGGTGTTCCCATACAGTGATGTTGAGTATGTCACGGGGACCAACACGATATTGGCTATAAGCATCCTCACTTGGGACACCTTTAACAGTTTTAGCTCCTACTCGATGAGCAAAATACAGATTGGCGACGTTATTCGGCCCCAAACTTCGGCTGTTAATATCGTTTTCTAAATCAACAATCAATTGCGCCGTAATCGGTTTAATGTCCAGTTTTTTCAAAATGGATTTATTGTTTTCTGTCACAGGCATTTCTACGCTTGACTGATCCGATAACGGACTCATGTGCTGCCCAGGTATTATGGTGCAAGCCCAAAGTTGACTTACTGTAATCAGGATTAGTAATGCTTTAAGTCGCATAAATATATGTCCTAGCTAAATATTGTTTAAGATACCAAAATGTAAAGAATAGTTAATTCCACCGTTTTGTACAATAGCATATGGAGAATCACTACAATTCAACAATGCCTATTTCCTTGCGCCAGAAGGCTTCAGGTGAGTCTAAAAAGCACGTCTGAAGCCTTCCACTACATTTCCTAACTTGAAAGCCCATTCCCTTTGTTTTAATCGCTATAACCGGTCTTTTTAACCAACTTATGCAAGTAATGCGGATATTTCCTCACATAATGAGTTAATTTGCATTATCACGTTCTTTTTGGCACATAACCTTAAAATTCTGCGCAATAACTCAATAATTATTTAGCATATTGATTATTAATTCATTAAATCTGAGAAATTAAGCTTACGTTTTATGAAGCTGATTAAATGTGGGTGTAATTATAGTAGTGTGGCAATTTAAATATATCCGTATAAACACCTACATACGTTTATGATGAGTTGAAACATATGAGGAGGAGCACTACAGACAAAACCCAGCGCATCCCTTCTAACCGCTCCTTCGCTATATAAAACTAAAGTGTGGAACAATTGATTGTCTACGGGTAGCTTAGTCTTTTTGCTGTTTTCGAAGATTGTTATAGCTTAGGCAACCACTCTGATATGCCTCGTTCTATTAAATTTAACGAAGCGATAAAAACGGAAATTTTTTTACGATAAGGATCTGGTATATCGAATCCTCCCCAATGTCCAAGACGGAAAACCTTCCCTTTTGCACTAGGATCAAGTTTTTCAATAGCCAGTTTGTGCGAAGTTTCCATCACTAAAATAATATCCGCCTTGCGGATAATATCCCTGTCTAATTGTCTTGCCCGATAACCCGAAATATCTATATTTTTCTTAAGCATCAGCTGGCATGCATGAGGATCTGGTGGAAAATTCACACATGCCCCCAATCCGACCGAACTAACGGAGTAATCGTTTTTTCCATAAACGGTAAGCGCCTCTTTCAACAGGCCTTCTGCCATTGGGCTCCTGCAAATGTTTCCCACACAAACGATGAGTATATTTTTAAAAAACATCTAAATTTTTCAGAAGAATACGGAGTGTTATTGAATAAATAACGCTAAAAATAACATAACATCAGAAGTTTTCACTAGTCGATTTCACCAAAATACGGTTTTGAACCTATTTGAATTAAGGTCTATAATAAAGTTCAGGCAGTATTTTGGTTAAGCATCGCCGTAGCCAGCCCAATGAGTACCGTACCCCAGAAGACCAGGCTTCTTTTTCCAAATTATTTCGGCACATCGTAAGTATTTATACGGATATATTTTAACGATAAGCCTCGTATAATTAAGCCTAAATTAATAAACATGGTGAAAAATTAGATCTTTTTTCTCACCATTGAACTATTGTTACTCAATGTTTTCCCGTTCATTTGAGCAAGCACATGCCTAATGCATATCAACACTTAATTGTTCCGGAAATGCAAGGTAATTATATATAGCTCTGGAAGGTTTCTGATTATTTTGGAGGTCGCAGAATATTATGTCTACTTCGTTTTTAGAGAAACTAGAACGATAGTGAAAAAACATGGTTTAAACACCTTACCCCCAAACCTTATTTCCAGTTGGAAGAAGGTTTTTGAGCTTTCACTAATACTTTAAAATAAACCCATTATGCAAATGTTACTAAATTTCTTCTTGACGCCCATGTTTGCCACCCTTGTTTTCATGGCGGGATTATATCCGTGCGCCGTCAAATTGGGTCTCACCGACAAGCCTTGCCATAGGAAGCAACACAAGTCCCCGACCCCTCTTATCGGTGGCTTGGCGATCTATATGGCGCTCTTGGTGACACTGCTGCCAACTATCAACATCCAGCCCAACCAAATTGCCTTTATTTCGGCCATTACTATATTGGTCTGCGTGGGCTTGGTCGATGACTATAGGAATTTGGGCGTCAGAGTCAGGTTGGTCGCCCAAGTTGCCGCCGCCCTTATCATGACCCAATATGCCGACATAAAGATCGAAAACTTGGGCAACCTGTTCGGCTTTGGCGCTATCCATCTTGGCGTTTTTGCCGTCCCGTTCACCGTTTTTGCCGTCGTGGGAGGCATCAACGCTTTCAACATGATCGACGGGATGGACGGTTTGGCGGGTAGCCTGACCTTGATTTCCATAGCCTCCCTGGCCGGGGTGTGCTGGCTGTCCCACGATGATGCCCTGTTCAGCTACTGCCTGATCTTCGGCGCGTGCATTATGGCCTTCCTGTCGTTGAACTTGCGCATATTTGGGCGTCCGAATGCCAAAGTGTTCCTGGGCGACACCGGGAGCACCATGTTTGGATTTACCGTTTGTTGGCTTGCCATCGACGCATCACAAGGCGAAAACAGCCTGATTACGCCATCAACCGTATTATGGATCATAGCCCTGCCGTTGTTAGATTCTGTCTGCATTATGCTGCGCCGCCTAAAGAAGGGACGCTCCCCATTCAACCCGGACAGGGAACATTTGCACCATATATTTACCGTAGCCGGTTACAGCAACAACGCCACCTTGTTCATCATACTTGCCTTTTCACTGGCATTGTCGGTTGTGGGCATCACTGCGAGTCTCTACCTTAGCATCCCAGAACCCGTCTTGTTCGGCTTCTTTATGCTTCTGTTTGTCGGCTATTATTGGCTAATGAACCACGCTTGGACGGTGATGAAAATATCCCGCTATATCCGAGACACGAGGATACTGGACAGGCGAACCGAAAGCCAAAGGAAACCAGAAGTCGGCAGCACTGGTTCTGACAGGCGTTACATCCCTTCTCAGAAAGAATTGGAGCGATTTTATAAGGCTGGTGGGGTTATGGCAGGTTTGCTGCGCCAACCTTTACGAAAAAACAAGGTAAACAATAAAAAAGATACCGAAAAAGAAACTGTGGAGTTGTTAGCGAATAAATATTCTGCAACGGACAGAAGAGCTATTCAAAACGAACAACAAGTAAATAAGGAAAATGAAAACAACAATCCTTCAGAACAAATTGAACCTAGGAATTTATTAGCATAATCGGTATCCACTAACCTGCCATAGTGCATGAAATGTTAAAACATTGGCTAATAAAACCCCAAAGAAATTTTGGACTTGCACAAAATAACGACTTTATTGCTTTATCTTAGATGCCTAAAACAAGGCAGCAATCATCAACCCTTCGATTGTTCGGCATTTCTATAAAAAAGCCATAAATTAACTCCAAAAATTTTGGACTACATTCGAGCTACGGAAGTAGGCCGTTAAAGTGATTAGCTATAAAGTTGAAAGCGCAACTACTGATGAACACGACTCAGAATAATGATTTACCTATACCTTGATGAACAGATGAGAGAGGTTTGTTGAGCTTCCTTGTCGACAAACCAATAATCAAACATTCAAATAAACATGAAAAAATAAAAGGAAGAAGCTCAATGGCAGCTTAACAGATTGGCAGCACATTTTTGAAAAACCCATATCGCATTGTTTGGTAGAAGAAAAATACAAGCCACCACCCTTGCCGACATCTTGAATTAAGATGGCTGCCCCAATAACTAACAATGCGATAACATTTGCCATATTCCACTAAAATCCACAATGAATATTTTTGGCGCAATCCGGGCGCGAATACAAAAAATAAGTCCTGACCACCATGCTATTTTTCGAGGCTTGCTTTGGGTAGCCTTATTTGTTTTTTTAGGAAAGCTTGCCGGAGCTGCCAAGGAAATGGTAATTGCCTACCGATATGGTATTAGCGATGAAGTTGATGCTTATCTATTTGTATACAATTTAATTAGTTGGCCTGTCAGCATCTGGTTCAGTATCCTTACGTATGTGCTGGTTCCGTTAGCTGCTCGCATTCGACAAGATGCGCCTTCAGAGCTTCCTCGTTTTAGAGCCGAGTTGCTTGCATTTGCCTTGCTTTTAGGGTGTAACTTAAGCCTTATTGCTTGGTTTGGCTTGCCCGTTCTACTGCGCTCCTCATGGGTAGGGCTTTCGATTTCCACTGCAAGCATTGCTACCAATATCGCACCCAATATGGTCGCATTGATCCCCTTGAGCATATTGGTCAGTCTTTTTTCTGCGTGGATGTTATCGTCCGGGCGACATGCAAATACTTTACTAGAAAGTATCCCTGCCTTGACAATATTGGCGGCCTTGCTAATTCTACCCCACGATGGGGCAAACCCCTTAGTATGGGGAACAGTGGCTGGGTATTTGCTTCATATGTTTAGCCTTGGAGGGCTTTTAGCATGGAAAGGTCAAATCGGAGGGCTCCGATTTACCAGTTCTTCACCACATTGGACAACTTTTTGGCAAGGCTTCGGAGTGTTGCTTGCAGGCAATGCCTTAATGAGTTTTATCACCATCATCGACCAATTTTTTGCTGTTCATTTTGGTGCGGGAGTAATCGCCACCCTCAGTTATTCTAACCGCGTTCTGGCATTAATTATTGGTTTAGGTGCCACAGCTGTTTCACGAGCTACGCTCCCAGTTTTTTCAAAAATAAAATCGCAAGAAGGCGAACAATTACAGCATGTCGCCATGTTTTGGGTGCGCTTCATGTTTTTTGTTGGCTTGTTTGCTATGGCGATCACTTGGTGGCTTGCGCCTTGGATAATCAAGCTTCTGTTCGAGAGAGGTGCTTTTACGCTAAAGAACACCGAAGCCGTAACTGAAGTGTTTCGCTAT
The DNA here is from genome assembly GCA_963804035.1 of uncultured Gammaproteobacteria bacterium. Classification (GTDB taxonomy): domain Bacteria; phylum Pseudomonadota; class Gammaproteobacteria; order Methylococcales; family Methylomonadaceae; genus Methyloglobulus. Next base: position 274,285 of record CAWDOO010000001.1, read on the forward strand.
GGAGTGATTCAATTACCCTTTTATTTTTCCTGCTTGGTGCTGGTTTCGCTTTTAGCAAGTCGTCGACAACATAAGCTTATCGCTATCGGTGCCAGCATCAACCTGTTTATCAAAATTGGTGCAAATTATGTGCTGGCACCGTTGATGGGAATCAATGGTATCATCGCAGCAACGGCAGTCATGTATCTGGGTTCTTTCATTATTCTTTATTTTTTTGCAACAACATCTTATAAAACATCAGGTAAACAACGTAAAAACCTATGAAAAATGATAACTTAAAAAGACGGCTACTAATTTGTATCCATTGTATGAGTTCAGGTGGTGCCGAGCGCGTTACGGCTAACCTTGCCAACTACTGGGCAACCAAAGGATGGGATATCACCATCGTTACCCTAACACAGCAAAATCTGGATTTTTACGAATTACTTCCTTCGGTCAAAAGAATTTCACTGGAATTGGCCGGTGATCCCGGAAATTCATTAGTTGGCTTGTGGCAGAACATTAGTCGGATAGTGGCACTACGACGCGTGCTAAAGGAGGTTAAACCCGATATTGCTCTTGGTATGATGACTGCAGTCAATGTAGTCTTGGCTTTTGCCGCTTTGGGTTTGCCCAAATTACGCACAATTGGTGCGGAACATAATCATCCTCCACAAAAGCCGTTGGGTTTTTTATGGGAAACTTTACGTAGCAATACCTATGGCCTACTGGATGCCGTGACAGCCTTAGCCAGCGAAGGCGAAAGCTGGATCAAAAGCAATACGAATGCCAAAAGAATTTTCGTAATCCCAAATGCCGTCACTTGGCCTTTGCCAGAGCATGAACCTAAAATTAGCCCAAGCTCGTTTCATCAGCCCGAAAGGCAACTATTGCTTGCAGTTGGTCGCTTGCATAACCAAAAGGGATTCGATTGGTTGATTGAGGCATTTTCCAATCTTACACACAAGCATCCAAACTGGGATCTGGTAATACTCGGCGAAGGTTCATTGCGTAGCGCACTAGAGAGACAGGTTAAAGAGTCTGGGTTAGAAAATCGTATTTTTCTTCCTGGCCGCGTAGGCAATTTGAGTGATTGGTACAAAAGCGCCGATATTTATGTGATGAGTTCCCGGTATGAAGGCTTTGGCAACACTTTGGTAGAAGCAATGGCTCACGGTCTGGCAGTGCTAAGCTTTGATTGTGATACGGGTCCCCGCGATATTATTCGCCATGAAGTCGATGGATTGTTAGTACCACCGAAAGATATATCGGCGCTAACTGCTACTCTAGATAAAATGATGGGTAATGATGCTTTAAGATCTCAACTAGCTGAACGTGCGATAGATGCACGGGAACGCTTTTCTATGGAAAAAATTACCAAACAGTGGGAACATTTATTTGATGAGGTGCTAAAGAAACAAAGCTCTACCTGATTATTTATTGTGACCACAAGAAGTAGGGTGTTTAAACAAAACTAAGGATGTGGCTATGCCATATCGATTTTTACTGTTGTGGGCCACCTCTATTTTCAACCATTTTGATACCTTGCCAGGGTAAGTGGTAAATATTAAATTTTCAGCTTGTTTTTAGCACAGTGACTTCGGCGATGGCTTCACCAAGATCACTCAATATGCTTGATGTCATGACAAAAAACTTTACTGCCAATAACAAATGATTATAAAACCCATTTTTCAATCTAAGTTGACTCTATCAACCAACCCTAGCATTGATAACGATTCAAAAAACGATCTTGGCCAACATCAACTACTGCCTTTATCTAGGTTGTGGCACTGATATTTACAGAGGGTAAGCTACAATTAGATTAAGTAAAAAATGTTTGCCGACAAGACCAATTCCACTGACTTTACTCATGATTTAGCTCTAACTTACTAGTTTTTAGATTGTTATGCAGAAAAACATATCGCCATACCAAGGCAGAATTATTCTTTCATATAGTTGTAATTTTTTTCTATGAAGCAAAGCACTTTGCTTGGGATAAGCGCATCAATTGTAATCTCTTTAATCTTAGCAATTCGAAATATCGGCATTGCCATAGATGATGACAATTATCTTTACTACTTTACGTTTTCTGACATATCGTTCTCGGATGTCAAATCCGATTGGTGGAATTTTTTATTAAATGAGCCTTTGTGGCTTACATATACTTCGCTCATAGGAAGTGCATTTAAAGCTGAATCTGCCCTAAGGATTACTGTTTTTGCTGGCTCGCTGATGTTTTTAGTTGCAACTGGAAAATTATCGCGTGGGGCGTGGCTATTTATTATTTTAGCATTTGTTATTGACCCCATGTTGGCAACACAAATGTATTTTAATCAGATAAGGCAAGGGTTTGCCTTAGGCATTTTTTTAACTATAGCTATGGGTGGAGTTAGCCCTATATTGGCTGGGGTTGTGGCTTCACTGATTCATTCTTCATTTCTTGTAGTAACCCCATGCTTTGCTTTAGCATTGGTATTTAAAAAGCTTAATATTCACTGGGTTATTGCTGTTATTACCGTGTGTATAGGTGGCCTTATAATTAGCAAGATTGCACCCGATATAGATTTTGGGCGAAGAGGAAGTTATGAACTAAAATCAGAAGCTACTCTAATGAACTATCTAGTCAGTATTTTTCAAGATGGTTTGGTATTGTATTTTTTTCTTAGGAAAAAAGATACTTATGACGACAAACAAACATTATGGTTGTATGCCTCACTTATCTACTTTGTTTTCGTTACTTGCCTGACATTAATTCATGAAGCCGCTGGGAGACTGATGTACCTCGAACATGTCTTTTTGATGATCTCTATTGGAATGAATTTCGAAAAAAAAGGGGTCAAAAATATTGCCTTTTTCTGGCTGGTGCTCTTATTAGCACTTGAGGCAAACGAAGCCCGAAAACCTAACAATCTTAGCAATACATGGCTTGATAGATGGTCATTAATCCTAAATATCAAATAAACAACTCTAGAGAAAATTCTCTTAAGGCTGGCTGATATTAAGCTCTTAATGTATAAGAATTATCTTAGTTATTTATAGCATATGAAAGCCCTGCCGTGGATTAACGACGTTTGCTCTATCGGCAACATTTTGTTCAAAAAACATAAAACTATTTAACATAAATTTAATGAGCGCCCAATATTTAATACGTTTTGATGATTTCTGCCCGACAATGGATTGGGCGGCCTGGGAAAAAATTGAACATATCTTAGCCAAGTATGACATCAAGCCAATTATCGCTGTTGTTCCTGACAACCAAGATCCCCACTTAATGGTTAACCCACCAAGATTAGATTTCTGGGAAAAAGTTAGAACTTGGCAAGCTGCAGGCTGGATAATTGCGATTCATGGCTACCAACATCTCTACTCAACACATGACTCTGGAATCATGCGCGTTAATGAGTATAGCGAGTTTTCCGGATTATCCTATGAAGAGCAACGGAGTAAACTTGAAAAAGGATTGGCCATCTTCGCTGAACACAACGTAAGAGCTGATGCGTGGATTGCGCCTGCACATGCCTTTGATACCAACACTGTAAAGGCACTATTGGATCTAGGCATCCAAGTAATTAGCGATGGCTACTACTGGCGTCCAGTCAAAAGATTGGGTGCGCTGTGGATTCCACAGCAAATATGGCAATTTAGGCAGATGCCCTTTGGGCTATGGACTGTATGCCTCCATCACAACAATTATTCCGATAAGGAACTCAAAAAGCTCGAACTGGACCTTAGTAAGTTTGCGCCTTCAATTATTTCATGTGATCAGGTAGTTCGAAACTTTCAAGCCAATGAAATTACTATTTTGGATCGCATAATGGAAGTATGTTGGTATCGACTTTTGAGCGCTAAAACAACTTTTGGACCTTTGTTTTTTAAAATTAAAGGATTTTTGAAAACAGCATGAATAATTCCCGCACCAAAATTTTTTTTCTAATTCCCACCTTAACAAGTGGTGGTGCTGAGCGTGTAATTGTTAACTTACTACGCCATTTAGACCGCTCGAAATTCGACTTAATACTGGCAGTCGTAAATTTGAATTCTGCTGTTTATTTAGACGATTTACCATCTGATGTAGAGCTTATTGATTTGGAATGTAAGCGAGTCAGGTTTGCCCTAGTGAAAATAATTCGCCTGATCTGGAAGATAAAACCCAATGTGGTATTTTCCACTTTAGGACATCTCAATCTAATGTTAGCAATACTCAAGCCTTTGTTACCCAAAAGCATTCGTTATTTGTGTCGTGAAACAACAATAGTAAGTGAAGGCCTAAAGTCCTATTCCTATCCTAGTTACTGGGCATGGGCTTATAAATCCTTCTATGGCCGCTTTGACCGGATTATTTGTCAATCGAAATATATGCAGGACGACCTAATCACAAATTTTGGGACTTCACCAGACAAGCTAGTGGTTATACATAATCCCGTTGACATAGATCGTGTTCGCCGGTTGGCCGCCGAACCCATTGCAACAGGCATGGTAAAAGATGACCAGAAATTGATTAATCTGGTCACAGTGGGGCGATTGGTCGAAATCAAGGGCTTTGACTTACTGATCGAAGCATTGGCCATTATCGCCAATCCGTCTATTTATCTGACTTTATTGGGTGAAGGGCCACTAAATGATGAATTACAAGAGCTTGCAAAAACACGGGGACTGGAAAGCCAGATCCGTTTTGCTGGCTTTCAGAAAAACCCCTATGCATTTATTGCACAAGCGGATGCTTATGTCTTGAGTTCTCAATATGAAGGCTTTCCAAATGTAGTTTTAGAATCCTTGGCCTGTTGCACACCTGTTATTGCAACCCCGGCAGTGGGAGGGGTTCGAGAAATCCTTGAAGGCCTAGATGGATGTCTGATAGCTAAGAGCGTAAGTGCCGAAGATCTAGCGGCCGCGCTCTCCAGTTTCGTTTACGGCAAGCGCTTATCGCCTGATGTGATAAATCCCTATGCGATTGGGCGAATCGTGAAAATCTACGAACAGCAGTTTCTATTATCATAATTATCGATTGCATCGATATTTAACGTCATTTTCAGTCACAGGGAAAAATAAATCATGTCGCAGTCTTTATTAAAAATTTTTCGGAGAGCTAAATTGCTATGTCAGCATTAGTTATATCACTCGATTTTGAGTTGTTCTGGGGCGTAACTGACTCCAAAACCATTGAGAATTATGGAGAAAATATTGAAGGAGTATGGCAAGCTATTCCCGCCATGTTGAAATTATTCAAAAAATATGATGTACATGCAACATGGGCTACAGTTGGCATGCTTATGTGCAAGGATTTCAAACAATGGTCTGACTTGCGCCCGTCGGTGATGCCCACATACCCAAGGGAAAGTTGCTCGACTTACTCATTTTCAAATTTAGCTAGAGAGTTACCCAAGCTTTTTTTTGCACCTTCATTAGTCGAACAAATAATCGCAACAGATGGCCAAGAGCTTGCGAGCCATACATACAGCCACTTTTACTGTGGCGAAGAAAATGCCACTGTAGAACAGTTTGCAGCCGACTTGGATTGCGTTAAGTGGATTTTCGGGGAATATGGGGTAAAACCGACCAGTTTAGTGTTCCCCCGCAATCAAATACGCGTACGCAATGAGTACCTAAAAGTGTTATTAAATGCTGGATATACAGCGTATCGCGGCAATCAGAATCATCCGTTATATAGGATTGGGAAAACAGCTCCTGGTGCATATAGCACCCTGTTAGGGTTACTAAGGCATGCCGACACCTACACGCCTTTGGCAGGCAATCATGTTTACCCATTACCAAGTGAAAACCACGAAAGCCAGCTTACCAACATTCCTACCAGCAAATTTGTGCGACCCTTATCTAATAATTTTTGCCTGAATTGGCTACAATTAAACCGACTTAAAAGTGGCATGCTGGAAGCTGCAAAAACCAATAGCGTTTTCCATATTTGGTGGCATCCTCACAATTTTGGTAAGAACATAGATGCCAATCTCATAAACCTTGAGAAACTACTTCAACACCACCAAGTCCTAAAACAGGAATACGGCATGAGATCAATGTCGATGGCCGAACTGGAAACAACATGCAGAAATCATTGACAAACACTGATAATAAAAAAACGTTAGCCAACATGAAAGTATGTCACATCGTCCTTAACTTAGCCAGCAGAGGTGGTGCGGAACGAATGCTTGTTCGTCAGTTATTGGCTGATCCTGAATCAGCCCACAATAAAATGTTGCTGGTCTTGCGCCGATCGGGCGTATGGGGCGACGATCTACTGGCTGCGGGAGTGACAGTGCATGAGTTAAAAATGGATTCAATTTTAGCTGCGCCCCGTGCATTTTTTCAATTAATTAAATTTATAAAATCATTCCAACCCGATATCGTCCAAACCTGGATGTATCATGCCGATTTTCTGGGCAGTTTAGCTGCCCGTATAGCTGGGTATAAAAACATTGTGTGGAGTATGCACAGGACTTCCTTGTCGTTAAGTGACTCAAAAATAACAACAATGATCATTATGAAGTTGTGTGCCTTGATGTCTTATTGGATTCCTAAAAAAATTATCCATGTGGCAAATGCCGGCAAGCAGGCTCATATTGAAGCCGGATATAATGCTGAACGTATAGTGGTAATCCCTAATGGTTTTGATTTTTCAGTACTTACCGCCACAGACAGCCAAAGAAAAGCATTCCGTGATGAGTGTAAGTTTTCAGAAAAGGATTTGGTTATTGGCTGTTTAGCGCGCTTTCATCAAGCAAAAGGCCATGATAATTTTATTAATGCCGCTGCGATAGTTGTTAAAACCCGTCCGGATGTAAAATTCATGATAGCCGGCACTGATTGTGACGCGAAGAACATAAAATTGAATGGTTGGATTAAAGAACATAATCTCCAAGACTCCTTTGTGTTACTTGGTGAACGCCACGATGTCGCCGCTTGCCTTTCCTCCATGGATATCTTCTGTATGCCATCGCTCACAGAGGCTTTTCCAATTGCGTTGGGTGAGGCAATGGCAATGGGCTTGCCTTGTGTGGCTACTGACGTTGGAGACACCAAGGTTTTGGCTGGTGACACTGCGATACTTGTCCCTGCTCAAGATGCACAAGCTTTAGCCCAGGGATTGCTAGATGTAATTAACTTGTCCGAAAAGCAACGTAATCAAATGGGGCAGCGGGCAAAGCAACGTGTGATTGCTGAATTTTCAATCGAAAAGACATGTAAAAATTATGATGACATTTACAAAGAGATACTCTGTGTAAGCTAAAAAATACTAAGAAACTTTTACTTTTTGAGAAGATTATATATATGAGCGTCAATTATCAAACTAAGGCTACTGGTGATTACATGACAAGGATATTGTTATGAGTGCTTTTAGACATTCATCAATACCCTGGTGGCTACATATTGGAGCCAAGATAGTTTTGTCGCGGCTGCCCATTCCATATTCTTTTTGGAAACGGTTTCATGTCTTCGAGCATGGAGAAATGGAGGAACCTAAAATGTGCTTGGAAAACTTCCTTAAGCACGCAAGGCTGGCGGGTGTACTGGATGAAGAATCAAACCCGCCGCGTCTAAAAAAAGGCAAGGAGGATTTTAATGTACTTGAAATAGGCCCGGGGGATTCTCTTTCCACCCTAATAGTTGCCAAAGCATTGGGGGCATCACGTACATACCTGGTCGATGTCGGCTCGTTTGCTAAGATGGATATGGCTATTTATCATAAGATGTTGGAGGTGTTGCGCCAAAAAGGTTATACCTTTCCCTTCGCAAAAGACCCCAGCACGATAGATGAACTCCTTAAAGAATGCAATGGTGAATACCTAACTGAAGGTTTGCAATCATTAGCGCAAATACCTTCTGGGTCAGTAGATTTTTCTTTTTCCCAGGAAGTACTTTGTGTCGTTTTGAGGAGCGATTTCAAAAAACTGGCGGAGGAACTGTTTCGAATAATGAAACCAAATAGTGACTCCCACCATCGTGTTGATTTGAAAGATTTCCTAGGTGGTGGCTTGAATAACCTGAGATTTTCCGAGGCAATCTGGGAAGGTGACCTATTCAGTAAATCAGGATTCTATTCAAACCGCATTCGTTTTAAAGAAATGATTGGGATTTTTGAGCAAGTGGGATTTACCTGTAGTGCAGGGCCACGTATTTGGCGTTGGGAAAAACTGCCCACGCCACGCAATAAGCTTGATCCTGCATTTCGTCAACTCCCCGATGATGATTTGTTAGTCAGTGGTTTCGATATGTTATTGACGAAAGTAAATTAAGTTTTAGCTTTATTTAAAATTGCTATTTTGTGATAGCTCTTGTGTCGAATTAAACTAAAAAGTGAATAAAATACCCGGTTATAGATACTTAGTGTTAGCTGGCATAGGACTACCAATGAAATATACAGAATACAAATATTTAGTTTTCTCTGATCTCTACCGGATTACAGGTAATGTAAAGACCACTAGTCTTATCAAATATATTATTGCTGGCGGTTCGTTCAAATACAATTTTTGGATGCGAACCTGTCTCTATGCAAAAAATAACCCCTTATTGAAATATACCGCCTATCCATTTGCTCGAATAATGCTTAATCACTTAACCTACAAACTAGGTATTTCGATTCCCTACAACACTGAAGTTGGTTGCGGATTTTACATAGGTCATTTTGGTGGGATTGTCGTCAACGAACAAAGCGTCATTGGCAAAAACTGTAACATTTCTCATGGGGTCACTTTGGGTCAGTCCAACAGAGGAAAAAACAAAGGGTATCCCATATTGGGAGACAATGTTTACATAGGGCCAGGAGCTAAAATAGTAGGCGCTGTAAAAATCGGAAAGAATGTGGCTATCGGTGCAAATTGTGTAGTTACAAAGGATATTCCCGACAATTCTGTTGTTGTTGGCATTCCTTGCAGGGTAATATCCCAAGAAGGTGCCACTGGATATGTAAACAGAACCGACTATGACGGCAAAATTGGGCGCTAGACACCATCCGAAACTGCGCCATACTTTACTATGGCAGTAAGGTATTTCGATCCATTTACTGCTAATAAAAAATTATATGAACTTGATATCAGGTAAACAAAATTGAGATTACTAGTATTTTTAGGACGTATTGATGTTTCAGGTATGGTTGATTAAAAAATGAAATTTTTATTTGTTGCCGGCCTTGCCGATGAATTATTGCCCTTTCGTGGTGACCTTATAGATGACCTGTTAAAAAAGGGTATTGAAGTACACGCCGCCTTACCAGACATAGAGCTAGGGTCAGAGTTGCATAAGAAACTTTTAGAGAAAGGTTTGCTATTGCACAGCGTGGACATTCAGCGCACAGGAATGAATCCGATAGCGGATCTGCGTACCTTATGGCAATTGCTGCAACTTATGAGGGAAATACGCCCCGATGCAGTATTTGCCTGTATGATAAAGCAAGTTATCTACGGCTTGATGGCTGCCGCTATTGTTGGCGTGCCTCAGCGTTTTGCGTTAATCACTGGACTGGGCTATGCCTTTCAAGGTGATGAAAATCAACGTGGTTTGTTACGCAGACTGGCCCAGGGTTTGTATTCGCTGTCATTGCGGGGAGCAAAAAAAGTGTTTTTTCAAAACCCGGATGACCTCAAATTATTCTATGAAACGGGGATTCTGAAACCCAACGCCTCTTCGTGCGTGGTAAATGGATCTGGTGTCAATATGGACCATTATGCCCTTACCCCCCTTCCCAAAGGCGCCGCTCGCTTTTTATTGGTAGCCAGATTAATAGGTGATAAAGGTATAAGGGAATACGCCGCCGCCGCCAAAATAGTCAAAACGCATTATCCTAAGGCTCACTTTGCATTGGTCGGATGGATTGATGAAAATCCGAGTGCCATTAAAAAGGAAGAACTGGATGCTTGGATAGCTGATGGTAATATTGAATATTTAGGACGTTTATCTGACGTACGCCCAGCTATTGCACAGAGTAGTGTATTTGTTCTTCCTTCCTATCGTGAGGGTACACCCAGGTCGGTACTCGAAGCCATGTCTATGGGACGGGCAATTATCACGACGGACGCGCCCGGTTGCCGAGAAACAGTGGTAAATGAGGACAATGGATTTCTAGTTCCCGTTGGTTCGGTAGATGAGTTGGCGGCTGCGATGGAAAAATTTCTGAAAAATACGCAATTGGTTGAAAAGATGGGGCAGCGTTCTTATGAAATTGTTGCAGAAAAATACGATGTCCATAAGGTAAACCAAGTAATGATTACTGAGATGGGAATCAATTAATGCTACAGGCTTATGCTTTACCATCCCAAGAGAGTTTAACCAGTGGATATAACTGAAATTAGTGTCTAAAGTTTTGAAGAATTTATTAGATAAATCGGAACAATAAGTAATTTTTATTTTTAATTTAGGATGTGGATAAATGTGGAAAGTACAGCTATTTAAATTAAATTTCGATGGCCAAGAATCTCAAGCCGTAAAGGATGTTGTTGACGGTGGCTGGCTCACTATGGGTGAAAAAACGATAGGCTTTGAGGAAAAATTTTCTTCAATGCTGGGCAGCGGTGCAATTTCTTTAGCAGTAACTAACTGTACTGCTGCATTACACATGGCTTTGCTGGCATTAGATATAAAACCAGGCGATGAAGTTATTATTCCGGCGTTAACATTTGTCGCGGATATTAATGTCGTTCGCTTAGTTGGTGCAACGCCTATACTGGCGGATTGCCATAGTTACGACGATTGGAATATGTCCGCCAAAACCATCAAGGCGCAGATAACCCCTAAAACTAAGGCTGTAATTCTCGTGCATTTTGCCGGCTTTCCCTGTGATATGGATGAAATTGTGGCCTTATGCAAAGAGAAAAATATCCCTCTTATTGAAGATGTTGCCCATGCGCCAGGAGCTAAATACAAAGGCCAAAGCTGTGGCACTATAGGCGATTTTGGCTGCTTTAGTTTCTTCACCAACAAAAACCTTTCTGTTGGTGAAGGCGGAATGATTGTTACTAATGACTCGGAATTAGCCCAACAAGTTAGGTATCTTCGGTCGCACGGAATGACCGCTTTAACGCTAGATCGCCATAAAGGCAGGGCGATTACTTACGATGTCGCCCGCTCTGGACTAAATTATCGGATTGATGAAATGCGTGCCGCGCTAGGGATGGTTCAACTTGAGAAGCTTCCAACCGCAAACGCGCAGAGAAAATCACTCGTTGAAAGGTACGTGTCTTCGCTAAAAGGAACAAAGGGCTTATCTATTCCATTTATGAACCTGGAAAATATAGAGCCTGTTTACCATATTTTCCCCATTTTACTCGATGAAGGGATTGATAGAGTTAAGCTAATTGGTGCACTTAAAGAAGATGGCATTCAGTCTTCAATACATTACCCAGCATTCAATACTTTTACTGCTTTTAAGGACATTGGCCTCAATCCGTGCCCAATTGCTGAAGATGTGGCCGCTAGGGAATTGACTTTGCCACTTTATCCTACGATGACTATGGATGAAGTTGATCTGGTTGTAAGCAGCCTAAAAAACGCTTTATCTACTAATTAGAAAATCTTGTCACAAGCTCACTGCTGCCGCACATTTTAACAACAAAGTCGGCCTAAGATCCCAGCGTTAAATTTCAATGAGTTTAGGACAGCACATTGAAAAACATAAGAACTTAGGCCGCTATCACTCATTTTTTCCACCAAATTAGTCCTACAGCACAGTAAGAACATGCATCGTACGCAAACTAGCCTATAACCTAATGGTTACGCGATGCGTGCAAACTACTGGCTTGGCTAACACCCAGAAATTGCACTAAATTTTTAAATATTAAAAAATCAACCTTCACAATACTGGGGTCAACTAAAATAACATACCCCATTCATCTGAGTTAATTTTCCCCTAACAATTGCGTAATTTTAATCGCAGTTTCCAATGCCCTACGCCCCGCCTCTCCAGAAACCAACGGCTTTTCGCCAGTTATTATACAGCTGACGAAATGCTTGATTTCTTCCAGCAAGGCATCGCCACTTTCAAAAACGGATTCTTCCGTGATGATTTCGGGAATGCCTGGGAACATTTCTTTTGTGCCTTTTTTATGCTTGGTCAACACGCGGTTTTGGAAATCTACGGACACATAAGAACTCGGCCTGGACAGCCTCATTTTGCGTTCCATTTTCATACTGATCCGGCTAGCGGTGACATTGGCGACGCATCCGTTAGTGAACAATAACCGAGCATTGGCTATGTCCGTGCCTTGAGTCAAAACCGCCGTACCTACGGCATCTATCCGTTCCAGCTCTGAATCGACCAAGGCCAGGATAATGTCAATATCATGGATCATCAAATCCAGCACCACGCTGACATCATTGGCTCTGGGATTAAATGGCGATAGTCGATGGGATTCAATAAATAACGGTTTTTCGTCCTTTTCTAAACCCAAGACGGCTGGATTAAAGCGTTCTAGATGCCCTACCTGCAAAACCAGATTTTTCTCTTTGGCAATGGCAATAAGTTCATCAGCTTCGGCAACAGTCACTGTTATTGGTTTTTCAACCAATACATGAGATCCTGCCTCCAGAAAATCTTTGGCGACGGCATGGTGGTAAGTGGTTGGAACAACTATGCTGACTGCATCAACTTCACCGAGAATTTGTTTATAGTCGGTATAGGCCTTTGCGCCATTAATATCAGCAATGTTATTAGCCAGGGCTTCATTTACATCGACAACGGCAACCAGATCACAACCAGGTAATGACGCATATTTCTGGGCATGAAATTTACCCAAATAGCCAGTGCCGATCACGGCGCATTTTAGTTTTTTCATAGGATGATTTTTTTGCTTTTCAACTGAAAATCTAAGACATTTTAGTTGCCGTTGGTACGATTTATACTGACCGGAAATTGGCTTGATATTGTATGCCATTTGCCAATGATAATTCGCTTTTTTGCTGTTCTACTCACCCTAGCAGGAAAGTGGACGAAAGCGCTGCCAATGATGTGTGAAAAGTATAACCAGCCTTGTGCATGAAACCTAAAAATCCTGCATATCCTCTGTAAGGGTAAGTTTTCGGCGTTCTTATTCACCATATCCTTGTGGTTTGAAACAACTACCTAATAAAACCAAACAGGTGCACTGCGTTGGGCATAGCTACTTGATCGCTTCAGGTTTGCCTATATAGTAGCCCTGTGCGTAATCGATCCCAAATTCCTTGAGGATAGTCAATATGTCTTCACTCTCAACAAATTCGGCTACCGTTTTTTTGCCAAACGCATGTGCCAATTCGATTAACGCTTTAACAAAAACCTTATCATCATTATTTTTATCGAGATGCCTAATAAGGGAACCATCAATTTTTACGTAATCAACCGGTGCATTTTTCAAATAGTGGAGCGAAGGATACTCAACTCCAAAATCATTGAGTGCGAGTACGCAGCCTAGCCCTCTAATCTGGTTAATTAAAACATTTGTAGATTGATAGTTTGAAACTGCAGCGGAGTCCGTTATTTCAAAAATAATCCGTTGTTGATCGACATCTGGATCACTAAATAACCGGGCGAAATCATCAAAAATGGTCGGATCATCGAAAGAACGCTTGGAAATATTTACACTGAGTTTATATTTTTTACCAAGCTTGTTAAACTCAAGATGCTGCTTTACGGCTTTGTTTAATACGATCCTGTCAACCCTACTAATTAAACCGAGTTCCTCAGCCCTAAAAACAAAATCTGAAGGCATAAGCATTTGCCCATCTTCTTGTTGCAAACGGATCAAACATTCATAATGACTGATATTATTGGTTTTAATATTAAGGATGGGTTGATAAAACAAGACAAACCTATCGTTGGCAATAGCGTCTTCAAGAATATTACGCCAACGTATAGTCTGGTTCACCTTACTCCTATAATCATAATCGGGATTAAATACATGATGCTGCCCCCGGCCTAGCTCCTTCGCTTGATACATAGCCAGATCAGCATTAGCCATTAATTCGTTGACTGTAACACCATGTATTGGAAATACCGCAACGCCTATGCTGGCGCTGGCAGTGTAAGTTTTTCCATTACTGGTAAAACCCTGCGCCTTGAGTACCGAATTTATTTTAGTTGCGATATGCTCAACACCAACCATGTCAGCATGTGGCAGTAATAACGTAAATTCATCCCCACCTATTCGACATAGCAAATCGGTTGAACGAATAGTCCCCATCAATACGCTTGCCACCATTTTAAGGAAACTATCACCAGCATCATGCCCACTGGTATCATTAACCTCTTTAAATCGATCAAGATCGAGATAAAACAAGGCAAGCTGATAACCATAACGTTCAGCAGAAGCTAATTTTGGGGCAAATTCTTCGTGAAATTTTCGCCGATTACCCAAGCCTGTCAGGTAATCGTAATAGGCCATTCTAATATTTCTGGCTTCTGTAATTTTACGGTCACTAATATCCATGCCCAAGGTCAATATGACCCTTTCTTCACCGTACTCTTTCGATGGCATCAGCTTATGCAACCAGGAAATGTCGCGATGTCTACCCGTCTCCGTTAACAAGAGCCCATCTAATTGAATTTGGTCACCGTATTCGCCAAACCGCAACCGATTCAATTTTGTCAGATGTTCCTGGTCAGATTCAGGTAAAAATACGTCGAATACCTTGCCGATGATGGTTTCACCATCCGTTTCCAGGCCTTCAATGCCAGCATGATTAATCGATAAAATAATCCCGTTCAACTTTTGGATGATAATTATAATGGGTGCCATCTCAATAAGCTGCCGAATGAAATCGCGCTCTTTTCCCAGTTCCTGACTTTTTTCCAACAAATTGAACGTTTGCCCGCGCACTTCCTTTTCAATATTTTCAAGCTGATCTGCAAGTTTTAAGGCCGTAAAACTAAGCCTATCGAGTTCGTCATAACCCAGATTAATACTGTTTTTTACGGCAATTTGTTTCCTGAATTGGGTAAACTGATTCTCGGATAACAACGGCAATGCCCTCGAAAGCCTTGAAATTCGCCGCAATGAAGCATGTAGGGTCAGCAATATCAATATAAGTGAAGTCAATAAACCTACAAACCCATATAACCAAACGCGCTTAATATCATTGTTAAGATGCTTAATATCGGTAGTAATGTCATCAACCAATAAAAAGAAAGGCGGACTATTAGTTAGGTCAGTTTGTTGTATGGGCAATACGCGCACTTCATAAATCGAATTATTTACTGCTACTTTTTTGCTGGATTCGAGAAAATCTTCAATTTTGTGATGCCGAGATATGAATTCAAAAACAGGGGCATTTTTTTCTGCTTGAGTCATTCCAGACAACTTATATTTCCATCGCTTTCCTGGAATATTCCCCTCACTATGGTCAATAATTAAAATACCAATATCTGAGCGTGTCGCTTCATTGTATTTAATAATGACATCAGAGAAAGGACGAATCACACTAACAGCGCCAGTAATCTCTGCCTCGCCTATTACCGGAATAATTGCCTGCTGAAAACAGTTGTCCGGGCAAAAAACTTGGTGTTCCGGCAATTCATTTTTCAGGACACGCTGCACAGTGGCATCTGGATTAACCAACTGATTACCCAACGATTTGACGTTTACGCCTTGTTTACCAAACAGGGCAATATTTTCTATGTCCCATATCAATTGCCAACGCGACCAATTATCATCTAATGATGACATGCCACGACGCTGCTCTTTTGATGTTTTGGCGGATGGATCATTAATTATCGACACCAGTTCTGCAAACTGTTCCAACACTAAAAACGAATCCTTAGTGAGCGTTTCTGCAATGTTGACATGACTATTTTGGATACTTTTTCGATCATTTTCGAAATTATCCTGGGCATTCGAATATGAAATAAACGCAAATAAACTTTGCAATACAAAAAAGACACTACCAAACAAGATAGCTAATTTCCATCGTAGACTAAAAAATAGGCTATTTTTTTCCATTAGCTAACTTAAAACTTAAAGGATAATTGCAAGCCATACAGATCCCAATCCTGTACGTGTTTATTTGGGTCAGGATTATCGGCCTGCGGCAACCAGGCAGTCCCGTGGATGCGATGGTAATCTGCCCGCACCATCCAGGACGGCGTTATATCCCAGCGCAAACCAAAGACCCAATCATTTGCAAAGGATTCATACCTTGGATATCCTAAGCTTACTGCGCCATCCCCTCTCCTGTCACTTATATCCATCGATAAGGTATCGTAACGGACTGTTGCTTGGAGTTGCGGTAAAATCCGGTAACTGCCTTCAACATACCAGTTTTCACTAATAAATGGCTTGCCACCTTGCGCCGCAAAATTTCCGAAGTTATTCCACCGATACTGGTATTCCCCTGTCAAGGTAAATTTTTCGCCATTATATTGCGCTGAAAACATCAGTGGCTGTATATGGGTTTCACTTTTAAGCAAAGATTCACCTAACGCAGGATTATAGGTAAACTCAAAATCCATATAACTGATGGCAAATATATATTCGCCTCCATTAAGCTCATAACTGAGCTGGGTTACGATGGCGGGCTTTGTTTCAAAATCACCTCGGGCATTTCCGGTACCCAATACGACATGCTTGATTTCATCCAAATCGTTAGGTGGCAGGCCAACATTGAATTTGAAATTAAAATCGCCAAAACCTGTACGTTGTTCAGCATAAAACGACCCGCCATCCGCAGAAAGCATAAGCGATCTTGACCGGTCAAAATAAATACCTTGTGGCAACAATATGGTGGGATGGGTAAACGCGACATCCCGCGTCTCGTTATACAAGCCAAAAGGGGATTTTATACGTCCACCGCGTATCCCCACTTTACCACTGCCGTATTCAAACAGGGTTAAATCAACCAGTCCGTAATCAAACCTTACACTTCCGCTATCAACATCCCCTGCCCTACGGTAGAGCCCTTGTGCCGCAAACCGCAGCCTATCCAAAGGTTGATAGCTGGCATTAAGGCCAATTTCAGTTAATCCTGGGCTAATTCCATCATCGCTTTGCCCATAGACGTTGTTATCAGAAGTATGGAAAAACCCTTGCGTCAAAAACCCATGGATTTGAACTTCGTCAGGCAGTAACTTAGATTCCGCAAAAATCCCGGTGCTGTAGAAAGAAAGAAAGAAAGAAATTGCCAAAAATTTTACAACTCTGTAAATCAGCTCAAAACACCCAAAATCGTCTTTATGGCCGGCACACATGAGCGAATCCATAGGAGATTGCCTCAGCAGCAAGAGCCGGTTACTTAGGTTGAAATGAACGGATGTTGTCATTGTCTGGCCTACTATCTAAATAGCCAATGGAATCCGGGGTATTCGCAATCTTATCAATCATGTCTTGCTCTGATTCCAGTTCAATAGGCGCGATTCCTGTGCCGGAAAAAGTCATTCTGTCCCAAATTTTCCTGATGTGATAGGGCAACATATTGAGAATATTTACAGCAAAATCTTTATGCAGCGGATTGCTATCAGGCAAGGTATATACTTTAATTTGCCTGTTATTTGGCCATTGTCTTTTTTGCATGCAAAAGATGGCACGGATATCCGCTTTGTTATAAGAAACAGACACGGATTTATTGACGACTACCTCTATAGCAGCGGCAGCGGGACAAAAAGCAGCAAAGGTAAGGACAAACGCAAGAATAGTGCCGAAAGTCGGCCTGCCATACCCCAGCTTCAGCAACTTGAAATCCCCTGTGTTTTATCTAATGTTGTCTATAACTATCATACATCAACATTAATTATTATAGTCAACATTATAAAACTTGCTTAGTATATTGTTTTTTCAAACAATAGTGACTTTATAGATGGGCATTTAAGACCATGCACAAATTCAGCCAGACTTAAGCTTATTTTCTAGGAATTTTTCAGCTATAAAATGAAAATTGTAACTTTTTCGTAGCCATTAAGAGCTGCAAGATAACATTGAGCAACCCGCCCGCTGACGCGCCCAATCAGGCCGTTTTACGGCATATTGCCCTTTTCCAGGCTGTTCATCGTACGGATGACGTAGTAATTCGAGTAACTCAGTTATCATGGCAAAATCTCCCTGCTCGGCCTTATCTATAGCAATTTGCGCCATATAGTTACGCAACACATACTTGGGATTAACGCGATTCATGCGTTCGCGCCTGATTTCCTGTGGTGCGCCGTCCTGAATTATGCGTTGGTTATAGAATTTTAACCAATCCACCAAACGCGTAACATAATCTGGGGTTTTCTGCTCTGGCACGTAGTAAGCCTCTGCAAGCGGTGCGATTAACGCTTCAATATTGACGTTTTCGAGCATATTTCCCCCTAAATCGACCTCTGCAAGTTGACGAAAAAATATCGTCATGTCGGTTTCGACCATTTCTAACAATGCCAATAGCTCGGCATGTAAGTCATCGTCATGCCCAGGAACATATTGGCTTAAGCCTAATTTACAGGTCATCATAAGTTGCCATTGTTCACCGAAAACTTGCGTGAACACGTTCAATGCTTGCTCCAAGGGCTTAACCTTACCAATTAACGGATATATCGCATTAGCCAACTGACCCAAATTCCAGAACGCACACGCGGGTTGGTTGCTGTAACGGTAACGCCGTTCTGCCTTATCGGTGGTATTGGGCGTCCAATCAGGATCATAATTTTCTAGCCATCCGTAAGGGCCGTAATCAATGGTCAACCCAAGGATAGACATATTATCGGTGTTCATAACACCGTGTACGAACCCGACCCGTTGCCAATGCACAATCATTTGGGCAGTTGTCCGGCAGACTTCTTCAAACCAGGCCAGGTAGACATCCCTTGAAGGTTTACCCAAGTGCGGGAAGTGGGTGTTTATCGTAAAATCTGCCAGTTTTTTCAGCACATCCAAGTCGCCACGGGCAGCATGGATTTGAAAATTTCCAAACCTGATGAACGAAGGAGCAACTCTGCAAACTATAGCACCTGGCTCAGCTTTAGGATTACCGTTATAGAACATATCCCTAACCACCTGCTCTCCCGTCATCACCAAACTTAACGCCCGCGTGGTCGGTACGCCCAAGTGATGCATCGCTTCGCTGCACAGGAATTCACGGACGGATGAGCGTAAAACCGCCAAGCCATCGGCTGTCCTTGAATAAGGCGTAAGCCCAGCTCCTTTTAGTTGCAATGCCCAACGTTCACTTTGATGGTTAATGATGTCACCTAAGTTAATCGCTCGACCATCGCCTAATTGCCCTGCCCAATGACCAAATTGGTGACCACCATAGCACATAGCAAAGGGCTCCATTCCGACAGCCAAGCGATTACCGGCAAAGACTTGGGCGAAATCTTCGGAATGGCACACCTGTTCCGATAAATTAAGTAAAGCGGCGACTTCTTTGGAATAAGCAACAAGTGTTGGCTTCGTCACTTTGGTTGGGGGCACGTTAGAATAACAAGCACTTAATACTTGCCGTGGATAATTGCGGGTTTCCTGATCGCCCGGCAATTCAGCCATAAAGCGGTTGTCAAACTTTAACTGATCCAGCGTATTTGATTTTGGTGGGGCATTCATATGGCTATGACGGGTTTTTGATGCTCAAATTCAAAAAAAGAAGAAATAACTGCAATCGAGTTTGAATGCAATCTCACTCTAACTAAACCCAAAGCGCAGCAATAGCCGCCAAACCAAGTAGAGCAAAGGCAACAGGAGCCGCCCACATGTGTTGGAAGGACTGAATATAAACGACTTTCGGATTTGATTGAAGATAACGCACAGTGACATCTGCTCCAACTTTCGGATGTCGATTAGAGCCTCCTGCCACAGATATAAAACGATGTAACATTCCTTGTGTATCAAGAAACTCCACTACAGGAAGATAACTTGTTGAATCATCAGTGGTTCGAGCTTCATGATCCACGACCCGACCAATTGTGGAGATTCCTCGAATCTTCGTCGATAACCGCCTATAAAAAAGGACTGCTGCTAACGCAAGGAGAGTAATACCTACGACGAAAAAATACGTCTGTAGCCCATTAACTTCCATAACAGCAATTAGCTTTGTTGGGCATTCAACTCATGCAACTGCATATTGATGATCCTAAGAGTCGCCAACACCGCCGCAAACACTTGGTTGGCATGAACACCTCGGGTCTTACGGATTCCTCCGTCACAATCCCAAGTTATGACGCATTCCGTCAGTGCGCTGGTAAGGCCGCCTTTGGGAATTCGAACTTCATAATCTGCGAGTCTGGGCAATGTATAATTGTGCAACACCAGCACTTTTTCGATGGCATGGATAAATGCATCATAGCCGCCGTTACCGAAACCCGATGCAACATGCTCCTTGCTATTAATACTGACCCGCAAACTGACGGTGGATTCCAGGTTAAAACCGCTGGTAATCGAACAATTCAACAATTTGATATGCTGGTACTCCTTGCTTGCCAGCACGTCGGCGATGATAAAGGGCAAGTCATCCACTGTGATGGTTTGCTTGGAATCACCCAAGCGAACAATCCGATCCAGGACTTTTTTCTGGTCTTCCTCGGACAAATCCAGCTCCAGTTGTTCAAGATTTTTTTTCAAGGAAGCCTTGCCGCTCATCTTGCCCAAGGCATAGCTGTGCTTGCGGGAAAACCGTTCCGGGCCTAGTTTGGATTTATATAAGCCGCCTTTCTGGTCGCCATCGGCATGAATGCCGGCGGTCTGGGTGAACACGTCCGCACCGATGATCGGCGCATTGGCGGCAACGCGCTTGCCGGAGAAAGTTTCGACCATATTGCTGATCGCCACGATATGGCTTTCGTCAATGGCAAGCTGTAGGTGCATTTTGTCGCGCAAAACCACGGCAACTTCAGCCAATGAAGCATTTCCTGCGCGTTCGCCCAGGCAGTTTATCGTGCAATGGATGGAATTGACTCCGGCACGTACCGCCGCCATGACATTGGCTGTCGCCAGCCCGTAATCGTTATGGGGATGAAAATCGAATTGTAATTCGGGATAACGCTTGCACATATCGCTCAGGTTGGCGAACACCTCATCAGGCGATAGCACACCCAACGTGTCAGGCAACATAAAATGACCGATTCCGGCATGGCGTAAGTTATCCACCAATTCATAGACATAAGCCGAATTATCGTGATAGCCATTCGACCAGTCTTCCAGGTACACATTCACCTTTAGCCCTTTGTCCAACGCATAACGGATGGTTTGGAGAATGTCGGCTGTGTGTTGGGCTAAAGTTTTTCCCAGTTGTTCGCGACAGTGTTTTTCGCTGCCTTTGGTGAGTAGGTTGATGACTTTGCCGCCCGTTTCGACAATCCAATCGACGCTCTTGGTATGATCGACAAAACCCAAGACTTCAATACGACCGTCGAAACCCTCATGCTCCGCCCAATCGTTAATGCTTTTCACCGCCTCTTTCTCGCCTTGCGAAACACGGGCAGAAGCCACTTCGACACGGTCTACCCGTAGCGATTGCAACAAGGCTTTGGCTATGCTGACTTTTTCGGCAGGCGTGAAGGAAACCCCTTGGGTTTGTTCACCGTCACGCAGGGTGGTGTCCATGAGTTGGATGGTTCTGGTCATTACAGATTGTTTTCTATAAAAATGGCAGTCTAAAGGCACATATTTGTAGGTTGGGTTAGGCGTGCACATGGCAAACAGGCCAAATTTATATTGCGATTACCGTGCGCCGTAACCCAACATTGTGGGGTTTTCCTGCCGCTGAACGTTGGGTTACGCCTTGCCCACAATCGCTAACAAGTTTTATAGGTTATTGTAATTGCGGGGCTAACCCAACCCACGTGTTATTGCTCTGTATTTCAATTATTTCCATTCAATGTTGAAATAATATTTTAGTAAAGCGAAAAAAACATCCATATTTGTTAGTGTATGAATTCCTCTTTCATCTTTAAATTTATTACTTATTTTTTCTCCGAAACCATCAGCTTCATTGACAACCTTGATGAAACCATAACTTTTAAAAAATTTAGTTGTTAGTGTCGAGTAAGCGTGCTTGCTTTCTATATCAATAATCTTGTTTTGTTCAGGGAAAAATCGCCACCCTGAATATTCATAAAATCCTTTTTCCTCAACTTGCCTAGTATATTTATTAATCCTATTCTCAAACGTCTTTTCTGATACATGATTAAATATATTTTGTACGTGCTCAACCCTATCCAATGTACTTTTCGAAAACCATGTGGGCTGTTCTGTCAGCCTAATTACTTCACCGGTTTCTATACCAAAAATAATGCCAATAGAGTGGGTAAAATCAGAACCTATAAATAAAGTCTTTAATTCAAAAACCTGCCTATAACAAAGTGTTTCAACAACTTGATTAAATTTATAACTTATTCCACTATGGATAAAACCGTCATCAGTTAATTTGAATCCTGTTTGTTCGAGCGTGTTCTTTTTAAAAAAAGGCACCATTAGTGTCGTAGGTTTGGTTAGCCCTGCTGTGTTTGTGCTTTACACTGATTTCCACAGCCATGGAAAAGTTTTTTTATGATTTTCCTCATAAGCACTAATCTTATCGACATGCTTCAACGTCAAACCTATATCATCCAAACCGCTTAACAGGTTTCCTTTCCGGAATGGGTCAATGTCGAAGGTAAAACCATTACCCGCTGGCGTGATGACTTGTTGATTTTCAAGGTCAACGACAAACCGAACGCCTTCATTGGCACTAATTTCCGCCATTAACACAGCCAATTGCTGGTCGTTCACTTTAATAGGAAGAATGCCGTTCTTGAAACAGTTGTTGTAGAAAATATCGGCGTAGCTGGTTGAGATAATTGTGTTGAAACCATAATCGGCTATCGCCCAGGGCGCATGTTCGCGGGATGAACCGCAACCGAAGTTGTCGCCGACCACCAGAATTTTTGCGCCTTTAAATACGGGCTTGTTCAGTTCAAATTCTGGATTGTTGCTGCCGTCGTCATTAAAGCGCCAGTCATGGAAAAGATGCGCACCAAAACCGCTGCGTTCAACTCTTTTCAGAAATTGCTTAGGGATGATCTGGTCGGTATCCACATTACTGCGGTTCATCAATGCGGCAATGCTTTCGTGTTTTTTGTATGGTTCCATAATTTGTTACATAACTAAAATAATTGTAATAACCTAGTGCTTGCCCTTATGTTAAGAAACAAGCCCCCTCTCCTGCTGGAAAGGGTCGGGGTGAGGAGAATAAAACAGAAAAAACCTATAAATCCCCCTCATCCTAGCCTTCTCCCTCAAGGGAGAAGGGACTCAAGCGTTTAACTTAAGGCATTGCCCGTTTGGACTCTGAGCTTGTCGAAGGACTTATTTTGAGTTTTCTTAATTTAAAGTCCTAATATCAACAAAATGCCCTGCCGCTGCCGCTGCTGCCGCCATTGCGGGTGACACCAAATGCGTCCTGCCGCCTTTGCCTTGACGGCCTTCAAAGTTGCGGTTGGATGTGGATGCACTGCGTTGGCCTTTGGTCAGTTCATCGCCGTTCATCGCAAGGCACATGGAGCAACCCGGATCGCGCCACTCCCAACCTGCATCAATAAAAATCTTATCCAGCCCTTCATCTTCAGCCTGATGCTTAACATGATAAGAACCCGGTACGGCAATCGCCTTGACGCCTTTGGCAACTTTGGTGCCTTTAGTCATTTCGGCTGCGATGCGAAAATCTTCGATCCGGCCATTAGTGCAAGAGCCAATGAACACCAAATCAACGGGAATATCGGTCATCTTGGTGTTTGGAGTTAAGCCCATATAAGCCAAAGCACTTTCACAAGCCTTACGCTTACCTTCGTTGTCAAAACTTTCTGGTGCGGGAACGCAGCCATCCACACCTATCACTTGTTCAGGCGATGTTCCCCAGGACACTTGCGGTGCAATATCGGCGGCATTCAGTTCTATGACTGCATCAAAAACAGCACCGTCGTCGCTAGGGAGAGTTTGCCAATAGGCCAGTGCTTGATCCCACTGATTACCTTTAGGTGCAAATTCCTTGCCTTTCAGATATTCGTAAGTTTTTTCGTCCGGCGCAACCAGCCCTGCTCTTGCACCGGCTTCAATGGCCATGTTGCACAAAGTCATCCGGCCTTCCATGGTTAAGTCTTTAATCGCTTCACCGGCATATTCGATGACGTAACCCGTACCGCCCGCCGTACCGATTTTGCCGATGATCGCAAGCGCAATATCTTTTGCAGAAGAATATTTCGATAATTTGCCATTAATCCTGACCAGCATGGTTTTGGATTTTTTCTGCGGCAGGCATTGTGTCGCCATGACGTGTTCTACTTCGGAAGTACCAATACCGAAAGCTAACGCACCAAACGCGCCGTGCGTTGCGGTATGGCTATCGCCACAAACCACCACCATCCCCGGATGCACAAAGCCATGTTCCGGCACGACCACATGGATAACACCGTTATTGGGGTTTTTCATGTCGTAGAGATTCAGGCCGTTTTCCGCGCAATTTTCCGCCATCACCTCGACTTGTTTCCTAGCGATAGGATCAGGAATCGGCAAATGGCGGTCTTTGGTCGGCACGCAATGATCCATCGTCGCCAAAATGCTGTGCGGATTGCGGACTTTACGGTTAGCTAAGCGCAGACCTTCAAACGCTTGTGGGCTGGTGACTTCGTGCATCAAATGACGGTCTACATAAATCAGGGGTGCTTGGCCTTCCACTTCAACAACGAGATGGCTGTCCCAGATTTTTTCGTACATGGTTTTTTTCATTACTTGTTCCTAAACTTGCTGCTTTCACCACCAAAATCTCATTATTGATGCGGAAAATAGTAAACATTGATTCGTGTTGCATTATCCCTTAGATCAGACCTTTATTGCAATCTGACTAGGCCAATCCTCGTGGCCACTCGATTCAATCGTTATTAAGCAACACCCACTGCTTATCTCTGAATACCTGTAGTGGCTGATAATCGCTTTTATACGACATTTTTTTACAGCGTTTTATCCAAAAACCCAGATATAAAAACTCCTTGTGCCATTTCTTAGCCTGTTCTATCTGCCAAAGCACTGCATAAACGCCCAAGCTATAGCTGGAAAACTTAGGATCAAAGAAAGTGTACACCGCCGATAAGCTATCGTTCAATTGGTCAACAACCGCAATTGCAGCGAGTTCACCTTCAATCAAGAACTCAACAAAATGGGTGTCACACCAGGAACTCTTAAGAAACCGTATGTAATCCTCTTGACTGGACTCAAACATCGAGCCTTCACGATGCCTTGCTGCTTGATAACGACGATACATCTCGAAATGGCCTTGATCATATTCAGCGGGTTTGATTACGACTTGCGTATTGCTATTTTTTTGCAAACACCGTCGTTGGCTTCGACTAGGAATAAATTCAACAACCTTTATACGTACTGGAATGCAAGCGGAGCATTGCGAACAATGCGGTGAGTAAACATCATCACCACTACGACGAAAGCCTTGTGCTATCAGCTCCGAATAAATACTCGTGGTCATGTCAAACAAAGGATGCACAAAGGTAGGTTGCGCTTCTTCCTCGTCAAGATAACTACAAGGATGTTTTTCACTAAGAAACAAAGGGATCGAAATCATACGCTTTGCCACGCCGATGATTCAGGTGATTCATCACAATATTGATTAAGCAATTTTGCAAAATCAACTCTGGTTAATTCCTCAGCCCCAAAACTAATGAGGTGTCCAGTACTTACCTGGCAATCTATAAGCTTATAACCCCAGTGCTTAAGTTGTTTTACCAGGCTCACAAAAACCACTTTAGAAGCATCGGTTTTGCTGAAAAACATAGACTCACCAAAGAAAACTCGCCCCATCGCAATACCATATAAACCGCCGACCAGTTCCCCATTGAACCAGGCTTCTGCGGAATGGGCATAGCCTGATTGGTGAAGATCATTATAAGCTTGATATATCTCCGGTGTAATCCACGTACCTGACTCTTCTTTACGGGGCATGGAACATTTTTTGACAACTTCTGCAAAGACTCGATCAAATGTTATCGTAAACATTTGCTTTCGTAAGGTTTTAGCTAGACTGCGTGAAATAACTAAGCTATCTGGAAATAACACCAACCTTGGATCTGGCGACCACCATAAAATGGGCTCATCTGCACTGTTCCAAGGAAAAATACCTAATCGATAAGCATTCAACAAGCGGGCTTTTGAGAGGCAACCGCCCACTGCAAGCAGTCCGTCCGGTTTAGATAAAGCGCTACTAATCGGAGGAAAGCTTTGTCCTGGATCATTAGGATCAAGCACAGCCAGTTGCATTTTCATATTACAAAAGACTATATTTCGACATGACTGCAATCATGTTTTGCCCAACATTGCCAAAACTATTAACCAAGCAACTCATCCAGATACTTTTCCGCATCCAAAGCCGCCATGCAGCCCGCTCCTGCGGAAGTGATTGCTTGTCGATAGACAGAATCCATCACATCACCCGCCGCAAACACACCGGGTATGCTGGTGCTGGAAAAGTTACCGCTGATGCCACTTTTGACCTTAATATACCCATGTACCATATCAAGCTGGCCGTCAAAAATACTTGTATTCGGACTATGCCCTATGGCTATGAATACACCATGTACGTCCACGTCTTTGGTCGAGCCATCTACCGTGTTTTTCATCCTGATTCCAGTAACGCCCATCTCGTCACCTACCACTTCATCTAACGTATGATTCCATACAATCTCGACATTGCCGTTTTTGGCTTTTTCCAGCAATTTATCAGACAAGATTTTTTCGGAACGGAATTTGTCTCGGCGATGCACGACTGTGACTTTAGAGGCTATATTCGACAAATACAAAGCTTCCTCAACAGCGGTATTGCCCCCGCCAATGACGGCTACTTCTTTGTTCCGGTAAAAAAATCCGTCACATGTGGCACAGGCGGAAACGCCTTTTCCTTTAAATGCTTCTTCAGACTCCAAACCTAAGTAACGAGCTGAAGCTCCCGTCGTTATAATCAGTGCATCACAGGTATAAGACCCTGCATCTCCAGTCAGCTTAAAAGGCTTGGCAGACAAATCAGCGGTATGGATATGATCGAAAATAATTTCCGTGTCAAACCGTTCGGCATGACGGCGCATCCTGTCCATTAAATCAGGCCCTTGCAAACCTTCAACATCGCCCGGCCAATTATCCACGTCAGTCGTCGTCGTCAATTGTCCGCCCTGCTCCAAACCCGTAATCATGACCGGTTTCAAGTTCGCCCTTGCCGCATACACAGCGGCGGTGTAACCGGCAGGGCCTGAACCCAGGATTAAAAGTCGGCAGTGCTTGGGGATACTCATTATCTATTCTCCATCTATGTATTAAGCGTTACTGTGATTATGGGGACAAAATGTTATTTCGTAAACTGTAAATACGTATTAATCACTCGGAAACAGTGCAACAGCACTTAAAATCAGGTCGCCATATAAAGTAACTTAAAAGTTAAGCTACTTTATATGGCGACCTAAAAAAAACCTTGCATGGAAAATTCCAGACAAGGTTACTTATTTCTAAAAACTTCAATTTAAATGACAAATCAACCCTAGCATTTTTCTTTCTTAGTGCTAAAAAGCTTCCCCTGTCAAATTCAACAGGGGAAGCGATAACACATGCTAACGATTAATCCATTAGTACATGACTAACTCATGGTAGCTTCTTAACCAGCGCTGTACCCACTCTACCCAGGAATGTAACATCAATTACACGAGGTATTGAAGATACGGGTAATGGTATAGAAGCCGACCAATTGCTGCCTCCTCCAAATTTTGCAGTACCTAATGCAACTGCATCTTCGGCATCACTAAGCTTAACAGGATCTAACTTGGCACTTCTGCGCTCTGCAGGGGATGCTGTTGGTTCCCAACTGATTAGACCCGTTACTTCAAGTCGCTGCGTTGCGGTGTTATATACTGCACTGGATATGCCGACAGCGGCAACCGCTGGGTCTGGATTCATCGTAGATGCCAGTTTTGGTAAAACTTCAACTGACACTTTTCTAGAACCGGAATGTGCATCCGCTTTTCCACCACCATGTGCTTTGGCACAAAACTTAAACTTCAAAGTTTTACCCGATGCATTGTCAGATACCTTCCAGTACATGGTACCTTGTTGCGCCCGTAAATATAGATCGTAGATATCTCCAAACCTAGCTCCCTTCGGCAAACTAGACAAACCCATGGTGATATGGCGTTCATCCCCAAAAGCAACAACACCTAATCGCAAAGGCTGTCCCGCATGGACAACTACTTTCCCAGGATTTGATAACATGAGCTTGGACTCATCATCATTGTCTTCGTCGCCGTCTTGTTTGTCTTTGAAATGATCGTCACATGCCATAGGAAGAGAGGCCACTGGCGGTTTCACGGGCGGCGTGACCACTGGCGGTTTCACGGGCGGCGTGACCACTGGCGGTTTCACGGGCGGCGTGACCACTGGCGGTTTCACGGGTGGCGTGACCACTGGCGGTTTCACGGGTGGCGTGACCACTGGCGGTTTCACGGGTGGCGTGACCACTGGCGGTTTCACGGGTGGCGTGACCACTGGCGGTTTCACGGGTGGCGTGACCACTGGCGGTTTCACGGGTGGCGTGACCACTGGCGGTTTCACGGGTGGCGTGACCACTGGCGGTTTCACGGGTGGCGTGACCACTGGCGGTTTCACGGGGCCACTAATAAGTGCCTTAAGTGCGGCAATACCACCGCCTTTAATACCACCAGCATCAGTGAATGCCTTTGAGAAACCAGATTTAACATTATTTTTATCCCCAGCAGGCCCTGTATGACAGGCCGCGCAGCCAGTACTTATATCTATACCAGCCGTCGCGGCCGGCCCTAAATACTCGGGCCTTGCCGATGCATCGGTTACCATGACCAAGGATGCCAAAATCAAAAACCCGGCAGAAGGTATAAAACTTCTTAACAATTTTGATTCATGCATAGCTTGCCCTCCATTCAACTATTTTTTTATTCATAATAAGTCCTCTTAAAGTTATCTTATAAAAAAACCAATCTTAAAAAAGAGGCTTTTAACCTCAACTGCAATCCCTTATTTAAGAATGGCTAACCCCAGACTATCCGTTCAAAATTAACCCTTTCTTAAAATGGCAAAAAAAAATATAACGTTGTTATAAAAAAATTCGGTTAATTTATCAAAGCCATCTTCTTAATAAATCCTTAACAATCAATAAGAAAGGTTTTTTGGATAATTTTGGCAAAAGCTGACCACAGCCAGTTTTATTTAACTGACTTAATTTATAATTACTTGCTTGCGATCAGACTTTGTTCGTTAATTCGGTTACAAAACCGATTTATTTAACAATACCATTTCAAACAGCTGCTCAAGTTTTATGGCTACCAAACTCCGCATGGTTTCATCGCTGTCATGAATAGCTTGCTACAACAGGGAAATACGTCGGTAATGCCATCAGCCTGACATCTAGCGAGCTATCATACAGGGCATCCTGTATAGCCTATGAAGCGCGGTTAATTACGCTATGTACCACATTCGAAATTGCTTGCGCCATGATGGCGACATACCGATTAGTGAATACTTAATCCAAAACAGCTTTAAAATGGGAGTGACCTTGACGACTATGTATAAGTAACTTACTAATGGCTTCTGCCCGTTCTGTGGGATTTATTGATTGTGTTATTTTAAGCAGATCGTCAATGCGGCTAAGCTCAGTTTTTGGAATTTTGTTCGTTCTGTCTCCGGGTAATTTCATCTTAATCCTTAGATTGTTATATTACAGAACAATTCGCCGTTGACAGATAGTTACTGCCTAGCGACTGGCAATTCGGAATAATCTATCGGCATATGGGTTACTGGATACTCCAGCATCTTTGAATTGGCATTTACCTGACTTCGAGTTGCAACGCACTGCGTTTGTTATCGCTTATAACGAAACTAAACAGTATTTTGTCGCTTATAACAGGACTATTCGTTGATGCTTGAGCAATCACTGCACCTGTATATCGGACAATAAGGACAAAAATGTAATGACACTCAAACTGTAGAAATGGTTACAAAAAGTCTAACCACATAAATTTGGTTTAGTATTTGACAGGCCATATCAAAAAAACAGCGCCGGACATATCCTGACCGGCGCTGTTAAAGGTTAACTTAAACCAACAATCAAGTGATTACTGGTTTTGCTTTAGAACCCACTTGGTTTTGCCAACAGCATTTTTGCAGGCAAACTGCGCGACGTATGCTTCAGCTCCTGCCACATAACATTTGTGGTCGGAATCGTCATCGTCATCGTCATCGTCATCGTCATCGTCATCGTCATCGTCATCCATTTTTTTGCATACAGTTTGCACGGCGGATTTGTTGACTTTTACGCTGTAAACTCCAGTCCCCTTGTTGTTCGCAAGGTTTACCCCATTGCTGTATTTATTATCGCCGTCCACAGTATCAATACTCAGACCAGACGAAGACGAACCTTGAGTTGACTGGATGCTAATCATCGGTGCTTTTACAGGTGCTAAATCTTTCACGGACACCGATAGTGACGTAGTCTTTGCAGCACAGGTAACCACATAAACATCAGTCCTTGGCTCGCCTGAGTCTGCTTTCCCCAAGTAGCCTGGAACAGAGCTCACAATTGAAGGAACCGTTGGAGTTACCACACAAACGCCTGCTGCATTACGCACTTGACCTGTTCGGCATGGTGTAGGAGCTGGCGCTGCACAAACGCCCGCTGCATTACGCACTTGGCCAGTTGGGCAGGGTGTAGGAGCTGGTGCTGCACAAACGCCCGCTGCATTACGCACTTGACCAGTTGGACAGGCCGGTACCTTACAGGTGTTGGTCGCCGCATCACGCACTGCTGGTGGAGTACAGGTAACTGGGGTTGGTGCTGGTGTTGTACACACGCCCGCTGCATTACGCACTTGACCAGTTGGACAGGCCGGCACCTTACAGGTGTTGGTCGCCGCATCACGCACCGCTGGTGGAGTGCAGGTAACTGGGGTTGGTGCTGGTGTTGTACACACGCCCGCTGCATTACGCACTTGCCCTGTTGGGCAGGCCGGTACCTTACAGGTGTTGGTCGCCGCATCACGCACGGCTGGCAGAGTACAGATAACTGGGGTTGGTGCTGGTGCTGCACACACGCCCGCTGCATTACGCACTTGCCCAGTTGGACAGGCCGGTACCTTACAGGTGTTAGTCGCCGCATCACGTACCGCTGGTGGAGTACAGGTAACTGGCGTCGGTGTCGGTGCAACACAAGTACCTGCCGCATTATGCGTTCCGGCAGATGGACATGGAGTAATCAGATCCTGAAGCTTTCTATAGTTTGTTTTATCTGCTGCCCACGCAGCTGCATAACCGGTCTTCAGGTTGCCTTTACCTTCACTTCCTGCCGCGCCGGTATGGCAGGTTTGACAGGCATTAGCTAAGGTTACGCCTTTACCAAGAGCGCCCGCGAAAATCGTAGATGTTGCCGACGCATCGGTCACCATGACCAAGGATGCCAACATCAAGAGCACGACAGACATAAAACTTTTTAACAGTCTTGGTTTATTCATCATCTTGCCCTCCGTAACATATATTTTTTATTCATTAGGTAAGTCCTCTAAAAATTATTTAACCAAAATTACCAACCTTAAAAAGGGTATTCTTAAATCTCAACAGCGACCCTTTTTTAAGGATGGTCACAAAGCAGAGTAGCCACTAAAAATTAAACATTGCTTAAGAAAGGAAAAAATTCTTCTAAAAAATATCTTTAATAAAAATCTAATCCCACCTAGATCTTCCTTAAATGAAAACCTGATAATTGCCACCCCATTACAGACAACCTTGGCATTATTAAGCCTCAGCATTGCCCCTCTATTGCAAAGCTCATATTCCATAAATGCCAACTTAATTTACTACATAGCGTCCATACTGCCTTACGGTCAATGCGTTAAATACTTACTCACTGTATCACCTGCATATTTGTAAACATATAAGTACAACTACCTAATAATCTTCAACAAAATCCTTCGCCACGCCTAGAACGAGCGGAGCGTGTCCGTTCGCGGCAATACCGAACTATATAAATACTTAAGGTTTCTTTTGACACTTTCTGTAATCATACTGTGCCTTGTTGTTTAAGTAATTGCTCCTTCGAATTGATCGTTAAGCTATTCGCCAACAACATAATTTTGCCAACTTGCTATTCAGTAATGCCACTTCCCTGGGTCAACTGTCCAAGCTTTACCGCAGCCAAACTCCGTACGGTTTCGTCGCTGTCATTAATGGCTTGCTGCAACAAGGCAACGTCATCTGTAATGCCATCTACCGCCATCAACCTGACATCAACTGCACTGTCTTGCAGGGCTTGTTGGATAGCTGCCGCTGCACCACTGCCTTCGCGGTGCGACAGACTCGAAATAGCCTGGCTGACATTGGCATCTTGATCGGTCAGCGCTTGTTCCAACGCAGCCTTCACGTTGGGATCACCTTCGCGCCCATCCGCCAATAATGCGCCGATAGCATCGGCCCTATCTATGGAATTTTTTGATTGTGCGGTTTTCAATAACTCATCAGTTCGATCAAGTTCGGCATCGGTGTCTTGCTCGTTCTGCCGTAGGGTAAGGGAACCAGGGTTTTCCATTTGCCCTGTGGATATAGGGCAATCTGATTTTGCAGTGCCACCGTATAATCGAGACCCGAGAATCCAGGCTTCGGCCAATTGCCCCTTACTGTCAGTTTTGGCTGAGTTACGCACGATTAAATCGGCCTTCCGATCCAGCAGGCATTCCAGCACTTGCTTAAGCTTCGTCCCAACACAAGTGGCTGTCACCAGGCCTTCTGGCAACACGGAGTAATGTATTGTTACCCGGGTTTTTTGGGCGATAGCATCTAAAACCTGTGCCAATGGCATTTGCCTGACTTCAAGTTGCAACTGACTGCCCTTGTTGTCGGACATAACGAGATCAGCCACCGCTTTGCCTGGAGTCTTAACCACTACGTTCGACGAATTTTGGGCAACAGCTATACCCGTAAATCCGGCGAGCAGAACGGCACTGCACAATACTGCAACCTTAAGGAATAGTTGTGGAACATTTAAATACATATCACCTCAAAAAAATTGGTTTCCTGCTAACCAACAGCAAATCAGCCCTAATTAATAATTATTCCTCTCCCAGCCTTATCGTTCTGGCAAAGAGAATCCTTTGCATTACTCTTGAAAAAACAGCATCGGCCTTATACTAACCCACACTGTTCAAAGCAAACAAAAACAACCAAATAGCTACTGGTTTTGCGTTAAAACTGGTGTGGTAACGGTCTGGGTACCTACAGCATTTCGGCAAGAAAACAAGGCGGTATAAGTTTCTGCGCCCTTATTTGCCGCCACAGTCCCTACGTATGCCGATTTATTGATTTTCACAGAATAAACACCAGCTCCTTTTATAAATGTTGCCAATGGGCTATAAAGAGTTTCTCCATCCTTGCCATCTGTACTCAAGGCTGACGCAGCAGCAAGCTTAGTCGCTTGGATACTGATCAATGGTGCTTTGATAGGCGCCATATCCAACACAGCCACAGTGAGAGATGCGGTTCCTGCACCACAGGTAACAGAGTAAACATCTGTTTTTGCCGCACCTGAACCGGCCAAACCCACAGCCCCAGGTTTAGTTATTGGTGCCTGACATAGAAAGTTCGTTTTGTTAAGTGCTTGTCCGAAAGCACAACCATTAATTACGCTCTTAAGCCGAGTCAATCCAACTTTGTCTAGCTTATATGATGCTTGGTCATATAGTTTTAGGTTGGCTTTGCTCTCTCTGCCAGCTGAACCAGTATGACAGGACTGGCAGCTAGTCACTTTTATGCCTTTGATAATTGAGTCCGTAAAAATCTTATTGGTTGCCGAAGCGTCGGTCACCATACCAACGGAACTTAACATTAAAAACAAGCTGGAAATTACGCCTTTTGACATTGTTGGATTGCGAACAGAATGCCCTTTACCAATTAATACTTTAATCATAAGTAAATTCTCTAAAGTTATAGGAAATGAAATACCCAATCTTAAAAAGGAGATTCTTATCATCAACAACAGTCTATTTTTTCAGACTATCCGTTAAAAATTAAACGCTACTTAAGATGGCGAAATAAATATAACAGTGTCAAA
This sequence comes from uncultured Gammaproteobacteria bacterium, assembly GCA_963804035.1. GTDB lineage: Bacteria > Pseudomonadota > Gammaproteobacteria > Methylococcales > Methylomonadaceae > Methyloglobulus. The sequence continues at coordinate 308,284 of CAWDOO010000001.1, forward strand.
AAATAAAAAGTGTGACCAATTAAGCAAAGTTAAATATTTTTACTTTTTAAGATTCGTTTAATGTTCAATAATTACGATGTCTTCCTAAAAGCAGTTTTATTTGCTTGATTCAACCTTGCTTTTCCTGGCTGACATAAATCTGTCGAGTAACTTAATGTGAGATTTTTAGGTGTTTGAACGGATGCGCTTTAAATAAAATACGGGCGATATAGTGAACCTATAGCAAGGCAGTTTGGATACGATTAATAGGTAAATTAGATAATTTCTAACAACAATAGCTGTTTACATTAACGGAAATTTTTTCCAAAAGGTGACTTATGAAGATGAATAAAAAATTGAGTTCTATCACATTTGCAATGATAACAAGCACTGCCTGCCTTACTGCCAATGCGACTGATGTAGGTCAACCCGCACCTCAATTTACTTTACCAACCTTGCAACAAGATACGCCGACAACGCTAAAGCAATATGCGGGCAAAGTAATCTATCTGGATTTTTGGGCTTCATGGTGCGCACCTTGCCGGACTTCTTTTCCATTGCTAAACAAGTTACATGAAAAACTAAAGTCACAAGGCTTTGAAGTGGTCGGAGTGAACTTGGATGAAGATAAAGCCAATGCTGAAAAATTCCTGAAAGAATTTCCAGTGAACTTTACTGTTCTACGTGATGCCAAGGGCGAGTGGGCTGACCAGTTTGTTGTGGAGTCTATGCCGACCTCTTTTATTATCGATAAGCAAGGTGTGGTGCAAAATATTCATCACGGCTTTACCAGCGCTGACATTAATGAATTAGAAGAAAAAATTACTAAATTGTTAGCCCAAAAGTAGGTGGAGTTTATGAAACTTATTCATCGTTGTTTGTTGGTTGCCCTGATACTTTCGGGTGCTGCTTGTACGGAAGTTATGCCCAGACAACGGGGTAATTTGGCCCTTTCACAAATGGCCTTTACGACCGATGCATTGGAATTTGGTTTGCGTCAGCATACTGCCTTTAGTAAGGAATCCGCAGCAGGTGGTTATGGCGGTGGCGGTGGCGGCTGCGGGTGTAATTAACCCCAACCCTTTTAAGCTATAACTTAACAACAAATGCCGACATGACTAAAAATAAAAAAACGAATATTGCCGCTCAATTAACCTGTGCAGCCTTGGCCTTACCTGGCTTGATACAACCGGCATCAGCTGGGCGAGTTGAAGAAACCTATAATGCCGATTTTCAATACGGCAATTATGTTGAAAGCAATGCCCGTATGAAGGTAGATATCTATGAAGCAGCGTTATCTGCTCCAATTGGCAAGTCCATGACAGCATCGGTGAACCTGGTTCGTGACAACATTAGTGGCGCATCGCCCGTCTATAATCAGAGAGATTTAAACGGAAATGTAACGCAGATTAAAAGTGGTGCGTCACCGACAAGTTCTTGTGGTAAATCAATTTGCGAACAACGCGATGCTATCAGTACTGGGTTGACTTATTTTTTTGACAAGGCATCGCTTAATTTCGGCGGCGGTTATTCACGGGAACACGATTACGCGTCGAAATATTTCAATACCGCCGCCAGCCTGGATCTAAACAAAAAACTAACCACACTAAATTTTGGCGCTTCGGTCGCATTTGATGAGATACAACCATCGCCTTCCGGCTACACTGGCTTACCTGCCGACTTTAAAGCCCATAAGACCAGCCAACAATATTTGTTAGGGTTGTCGCAGGTTATTGATAAGGATTCCGTAATTCAAAGTAATATGACCTTTGGTTACCATAGCGGCTATTTGACAGATCCTTATAAGCAGGTGAATGTTTTTGGGAACTATGACCTTAATGGAATTCAAATTCCGATTGGCCCTAATTCCGGTATTATTCAAGAAAAGCGACCCCGGGAAAGATTTGAATGGGCTTGGTTAACCCAATATGTCCGCCATTTTGAGCAATTTAATCATGCTGCATTGCATGCTGATTACCGCTTTAGTACAAATGATTGGGGAGTCAATGCACACACCCTAGAATTAAGCTGGCATCAACCCATCGCTGATGGTTGGCAGGTCATTCCACGCTTTAGGTATTATTCACAAGACAAGGCGGATTTTTATCAACCCGCCTTTGATGGAGTGGTTAATCTCTCCGCTGATCCTGGCACACTTTCTACTATTAAAAATGTTGATGCCTATTCCAGCGACTACCGCTTGGCCGGATTCGGCACATTTTCCGGTGGACTTAAGTTCAGCAAAGAAATTAACGAGTTACAACCCTTTAGCCAGTTAAAATTCCAAACCGGTTTTGAATACTACGCCCATAAAGCGGAGTATCAATTGGGCGGCAATAACCAGGGTACTTTTGCCGATTTTGGTTATTATCTGATAACCGCCGGATTTAACCTGAAATTTTAATCTTCTCTAAATCGTATGCAGAACAACAAATGCTTTTTTGAGATTAATAAAACCATGGATATTAGTTGTTAGGGATATATTTACGGACGCGACACCTTAATTTAACCCCCCATCAAGGTTTCGGTCATTTTGTTAACCATGAAATGTTAATAGTTACACCCGTCTTTCCGCATCGCACAAAATACACATTTTTTTGTGATGCGGAAAGACCGGATAACTTAAACAAATATTAGTTAGGTGGACTGTCATGAAAAACTTAGTATCGATCATAATGCTGTGGATGTTAAGTACAAGCTTAACCTTCGCAGAAATTCCCAAAGCAGGCCTGAGTGTTACACCACTTAATACAGACCAATGGCCAGCGCAATACCGCTTGTCGTTGACTGTGCCTAAAGACCACCATGCTTACCTCGATACCGGTGATGAAAACATCTATATCCCCGTTAAGGTTGATCCCGACTCAAAATTGGCCTCTTCAGGCTTAACTATAAGCAAACTGGAAAAACCTGCCGGAGTACATGATAGCCTGGTGAAGGCGAATGTGTTACGTGACAAGGGCGATTTTACGCTGGAACTGGCGCAAATCGGTTCTACGTCTGCGAGCGCCAAAGCGACAAGCCTGGAACTCACTTATCAGTTGTGTAATGAATTGACCAACGTGTGTTTTCGGCCGCAAACCACACAGGTGAATTTGGCGTTACCTACGGCAGCATCTGCACAAGCTGATGAATCGTTAAGTTTTATGGATAAGCTGTTGGCGCTGTTTAACAGCAATAAAGACAATATGCCCATCATGTTCGGCTTGATGTTTATTGCCGGACTGTTGTCTGTTGCAACGCCTTGCGTTTATCCCATGTTGCCGATTACCTCGATGTTTATAGTCGGCAGGGCTAATGGCGAAGCCAGCAAGGAAAAACAACATGCCCTCGCCTATTTTGTCGGAATGGTCATCACTTACATGGCGTTAGGCTTAATGGCAGGGATGACCGGCGGCGCATTCAACACCTTTATGCAGTCGGCCTATGTTAATCTGGGATTTGCCGTGTTCTTTGCTTTTTTTGCCTTGGCTTTACTAGGCTTTTATGAGCTGAGTTTTATGCAAAACGAAGTTCACTCGCTAGACCAGCATTCATCTAAAGTAAAAGGCGTAGCGGGAACCTTGTTAATGGGTAGCGTTGCTGGCTTGGTCATTTCGCCTTGCGTTGGCCCGATTGTGTTCGCATTGCTGTTACAAGTTGCTGATAATATCGCTGAAAAGGCTGCGGCCTTAGCTTTGGTCAATCAAAGCATGAGCTTTTGGGATAAATTAGCCATCTCCTCGCAAGGCAGCGTGATGATGTCTGGTTTTGGCTTGGGCGTTGGCTTGCCGTTTTTTATTATTAGCGTTGTTAAATTCAAAAAAATGCCTAAAGCCGGTTACTGGATGAATAAAGTCAAATATGCGTTTGGTTTTATGATCCTGTACTTTGCTTATACGTATCTGCAAAAAGGTATGGGTGTATTGGGTGTTGAATCTTCAACTACAACAACACTTGCTATTGGTTTGGTAGCAATCTGGGTTGCCGTCGTCCATTGCCACGTATTGACCTTGATGCCCAGTGATGCACAACCTAACCAAAAAATGCAACATTATTTTGGGGTCTTATCCATGATAGTTGGCGGTTGGCTGATGGTTGCCGGTTTGGGGCAAATCCCTTTTATGAACCAGGCTCAAGCGGAATCATTTGCACAAAACGCTGCACCAAGCTCTACATCCAGCAACATCCCAGCAGCCATGCCAGTGCAAAAAGAAGCCGGAATTTCCTGGTATAGAAGCTTTGATGCTGCAAAAAAGGTAGCCCAACAAACGGGCAAACCGATCTTTATAGATTTTTATGCAAGCTGGTGCGCCAACTGCACTGAGTTTAAAAAAGAATCCGCAAGTAACGGGCAGCTGAACCTAGCGTTACGTGAAAAAGCCATCGCAGTCAAGTTGGTTGATAAAGAGCCTGAGTTTGAAAAATTTCGTGCAAGCCAGGAACATCGCCAATTAAAAATTGGCCTGCCCTACTTCGCAATCATCACACCGGACGGTAAATTGGCCTGGTCAGGTACGGATTATAAGGCCACCCAAAAAATGATAGCTGAATTGAATAGGTTGTCTTAAGACTTCACCGACACTCAATATGTCCAAAAGATCATAAATCATGGTGGCTATTGTCCGAAATTGACAATGGCCATCATTTTTTACAAGTGCATTTATCCTTATATTCTTCTATCTTGTGTGGCTTAGAAATCACCACAACCTAGGGGCAATTCGCACTTAATGCAGTTGCGACCAACCTCTCGTGCTGATTCTCAAATAGATACTACATCTTAGGCATATGCCCATCATCAACTACTAGGGCAATTTTAATTTTTTGATGCCTTAATTAATGTAAAACCTTTGAATATTCGTCTATAATCATGTTTTATTAGAATTTTCAAGCGGGTTCTGTCATGGCTGTTGTTCTAGAAGAAAAAACATTCCGAAGTTTACGGGAAGTGGCGGTGTTGGTTTTCTTTGCCGGCGCTCTATTTTTCCTGATTTCTTTATTTACTTACAGTACCGAGGATGCCGGCTGGACGCACAGCAGCACCGCACAAACTGTGACCAACGCAGGTGGCGTTGTCGGTGCTTGGCTGGCAGATTTTTGTTTCAGCTTTTTTGGTGTAGTCGCTTACCTCATACCCTTTGTTATCATACGGCACGTCTATTATGTTTACATCCGCGAGATAGAAGCCCGAAGAAAAACGATCATAGCGCTGCATGGACTTGGTTCTGTGTTTGTAATTCTCTCCAGTGCCGCGTTATTTTATCTGCATGTCTTAAGAATCGGTATCGAACTCCCAGGAAATACTGGCGGCATTATTGGCCAAGAAATTGGCGATGCATTGCTGTTACTGTGCGGCAATTCTGGCGCGACTGTGTTGTTAATCGCTTCGTTGTTGGCAGGTGTTACTCTGGTTACGCAGATGTCATGGCTGACGATTTTGGATTTCATAGGGAAATATTCTGTGAAATTGGTCGATATAGTGGGAAGTAGCGTGCTTCGTTTTTGGGACTTGGTCAATCATCGACCCATACCAGCCATAGTAGCTGGATTTACCGAGCCTAAAGCTGAAGCGTATTTTAAAACCTCTTCATTACCCGCTACATCTAGTACATCCTCATCGTCTAGTGCCAGTCCCGCAAAAAATCTTGCACCTGAGGTAAAATTACCCGAACTCATTTCTAATATTTTCAGTTCTGCCGAAAAATCTGGCGACAAATTGGCGAAACAACCGCAAAAACTGCCACAAAAACAACCCAGCCCTAAACGTTCAACCTTTACGAATGGCGAAGTCTTGCCTAATCTGACACTCCTGGATAACAGGGATACACGTGTCAAAGGCTACACCCAAGGTGACTTAGAAGAAATGTCGCGGCTGGTGGAAGATATTCTTGCTGATTTTAATGTCACCGTGGAAGTTGTCGGCTTTTTGCCCGGCCCTGTCATTACCCGCTTCGAAATACAACCCGCCGCAGGAGTTAAGGTTAGCCGTATCAGCAGCTTATCTAAAGATTTGGCGAGGGCTTTATCGGTAACTAGCGTACGTATCGTTGAAGTTATCCCAGGAAAATCGGTTATCGGCCTGGAAATCCCTAACCGCGAACGTGAGATGGTCACCTTACGCGAACTGCTGGCATCACCGACATTTGAAAAATCCGCTTCCCTACTGACACTTGCAATGGGCAAGGACATATCAGGCCAACCACTTATGGCTGACTTGGGCAAAATGCCCCATGCGCTGGTCGCGGGAACAACCGGTTCAGGTAAGTCCGTTGGCATCAACTCCATGATCTTGAGTTTGCTTTACAAGGCAACACCCGAACAAGTACGGATGATTATGATCGACCCGAAAATGCTGGAATTGTCTGTTTACGAAGGTATTCCGCATCTATTGACCCCCGTGGTCACCGATATGAAAGAGGCCCAAAATGCCCTGCGTTGGGCAGTGGCGGAAATGGAACGGCGTTATAAGCTGATGTCCAAAATGGGCGTTAGAAACCTTGCCGGCTTCAATCAAATGGTTGAAGATGCCGCTGCCAATGGCAAAACGATTCGTGACCCCATGTTCCAAATGCTAAACCCATTGGCCGAGGGTGAAGAATTCCCAACCCTAGAAACTTTGCCCAGCATCGTCATCGTCATCGATGAATTAGCCGACATGATGATGATCGTCGGGAAAAAGGTGGAAGAATTGATTGCCCGCCTCGCGCAAAAAGCCCGTGCCGCTGGCATTCACTTGGTTTTAGCTACCCAACGTCCGTCGGTGGATGTCTTGACCGGATTGATTAAAGCTAATATTCCCACGCGGATTTCTTTTCAAGTTTCATCCCGCATAGACTCACGAACCATCCTCGATCAGGGTGGCGCGGAAGCCCTGTTAGGTAACGGCGACATGTTGTTTTTGCCTTCTGGCACTAGCATCCCGATACGCGCACATGGCGCTTTTGTTGACGATAACGAAGTGCATCGCGTCGTCGAATTTTTAAAACAGACTGCGCCGCCCAATTACTTGAACGAAATTACCCAGGAAAGCTTCGAAAACAGCGACGGTTTCGGCACCTCCGGCGGTAGTTATAGCAGCGATCCAGAATCTGACAGCTTATATGACCAAGCCGTGGAATTTGTCACCCAATCCAGGAAAGCCTCAATTTCCAGCATTCAGCGGCGTTTTAAAGTCGGCTACAACCGTGCCGCAACAATGATTGAAGACATGGAAGCCGCCGGAGTTGTTAGCCCAGCAGAAACCAACGGCACACGTATGGTGTTAGCACCCTCCCCCGTCCGGGATTAAGGATGTCATACGCGATAATAGGCACGGTGCTGGTGATTATTTCATCAGCACTTAGCCTATTAATCCTCAAACTCAACGCCGCCCAACAACCCAAACAAGTCAAAATCATCCTGTTTGGCTTGTATTTTTGGGGATTGATATTTTTGCAACTGACTATATGTGCAGTGGCTTATTACTTACAAAAGCAATAAACCCATGGATAAGTGGGTCGCTTACGCGTTAGTTTCAATGATCTTTGCCGGATTTACCTCGGTTATCGCAAAAATGGGCTTGGCGGGTATATCCGGTGAACTCGGCCTTACCATCCGCACCCTTTTTGTCAGCCTATTCGTATTGGGTTTTGCTGCCATTGCCGTACCGATGAATGATTATTCATTGCTCAACAGGACGAATATCATTTGGTTAAGTTTATCCGCACTCACCACCACGCTATCGTGGATTTTTTACTATAAAGCACTGAAATTGGGCGATGTGGCAACCGTCGCATTAATCGACAAAGGCAGCGTCGTGGTTGCTATATTGCTTGCTTGGCTGTTGCTTAAAGAAGTGATTACGTTACGTATTCTTATCGGTGGGGCTTTAATTGTTGGGGGGTTGTTGGTGATGGTTAAAAAGTCATGATAAAACGCTAAGTGACAATGAAAAAAGCGTAAGTAACATTGCCACGTTAGTGGTTATATGACACCCAATTGATATTCCCAACTTTGGCCAGCTTTTAAAATTATCTTTTAAGCGGCAATTCAAATAAAATCTTCCATACAACCCTGCCGCAAAATCCAAAACTATAAGGCATAAAGTATGTTAAAAGAGATAAAAGATTCGCCCAAACTTCAAGCACTCAAAACATTGCACCCAACCGCCAATGCGCTGGTCATCATTTTTGCGATCATAATGGTCTGGCGAGGGATTTGGGGATTGCTGGACATTTATTTTTTCCCCGGTTACCCAACTTTTAGCCACGTTACGTGCCTGTTGATCGGAGCAGGCATCCTGTATATGGATGATTTTAGGATTGATAATTTGAAACGGTAAGTATGTAATCTTGCGGATTACACAGCCCAAAGGTATGCGATGCGTACCTTACCCCAGCTTTTAGAGCGGATTACACCGCGCCTAAACGACAATTTATATGACTAGATGGTATGTTTAAATGACTGGCTAATCCGGCTAACATTTAACCCGATTTAGGACCTTTAATCATTGTTTAGTAGAATGTTTTTCTGGCGGCCTTTACCAAAATAATTGTGTCTACTATCACAATTTTTGGTGTATAACTTGTCTTGCAAATTCTTGTAAAAACCTGTTTGTTTTCGAAAGCCATCTTTAAGTATTACCGTCATCACAAAACTACAAAATTAAACAATAAGAGGTAACAACATGTTAAAACAACAAATAACTAATCAAACAACAAAATTGGCATTGGTTGGCGCACTCATGCTCAATGCGGTGTCAGGTTCCGCGTGGGCGGGAAATGCTTGCCAGAACCTGGGCTTGGGCAATCATCCGCGCGCAATTCATACGGCACTGGAAGCCGCCCTTGATTCGGCGGTCTTGGCAGAAGAGAGCGGATTGAACCTCAACATGTGGGGGACTCTGGTCGCTCGCGACGGCACCGTTTGCGCGGTGGCGCGTTCAGGTAAATTGGGCGACCAATGGCCGGGCAGCAGGGTTATTTCTGCCCAAAAAGCCAATACCGCCAATGCCTTCAGCTTGCCGGCCAATACCGCGAATGGGCAGGGCTATCAACAGGGACTTGCGTTATCCACCGCCAACCTGTACAGCGCCGTCCAACCTGGTGGCAGCTTGTTCGGTTTGCAGCTTAGCAATCCGGTAGACCCTGAAGTCGCTTATAAAGGCCCGTCTTCAAACTGGGGAGAAGCTAACGATGCCATGGTGGGTAAACAAATTGGCGGGGTTAATGTGTTTGGCGGCGGCTTGGCGCTCTACAATGCAGACCACCAAGTCGTCGGCGCTGTCGGGGTGAGCGGCGACACCTCCTGCGCGGATCACATGATTGCATGGAGAACCCGGAATAATCTCGGGCTGGATCACTTGTCCGGTGTCGGCGGTGTCAGTGGCGATGCCGCACATCCGGACAACATTATCTACGACATTACGTCTAACCCGAATGGTGGTACGGGCGTTAGCGCTGGCAGTTTTGGGCACCCGACTTGCATTAGCACCGTTGATCCCGGAACTTTGCCTGCCGTAAAATAACTGGCACAATTGGTCGCGATAATATTAAGAAAAATTGTTTGACAGTTACAAAGCCGCTGGTTGTCCCTTGCCAGCGGCTTACTTGACATCAAGCTCCAACGTTCCTTGGGTCGATATGAAATTGATATTACAGATAGCGGCTGGCGTATATATTGGCATGGTTTGCGCCCAGTTGACGGTCGATACCTGGCGCTCACAGCAACAAAAATCCGCCAACCAAGTGGCCGCCAAACAAATCGAAGACAGGAACGAACGAATCCGCAAATTATTCATGCAAGGCAGGAAAATAACACCCACCTTGCCGGAAAATTCACCGCCGTGATTGTTATTGTTCCCATACTTGCTAAAAAATCACCACTTCCCTATTTTTTATACCGCCGCCAACCCCGCAATGTTGTATCCACAATCCACATAAGTGATTTCGCCAGTAATCCCCGAAGCCAAATCAGAACACATAAATGCAGCGGCATTGCCGACTTCTTCGATAGTCACGTTTTTCCGTAGCGGGGCAGCATCTGCGGCTTTGTTCAGCATGGCTTTGAAATCATTGATCCCGGATGCCGCCAGAGTACGAATGGGGCCTGCGGATATTGCATTCACCCTTGTACCTTCAGGCCCTAAGGCTACTGCCATATATCGGACATTGGCTTCCAGACTCGCTTTAGCAACGCCCATGACGTTGTAATTAGGGATTGCCCGTTCCGCACCGAGATATGTTAAGGTTAACAAGGAACCGTTCCGCCCAGCCATCATCGCCCTGCCCGCTTTCGCTAACGCAGTAAAGCTGTAAGAGCTGACATCATGGGCAATTTTGAAGTTTTCGCGGGTGGTAACATCGACATAATCGCCATTCAGGGCATCGCGCGGGGCAAACGCGACCGAATGCACGATGCAATCCAGGCCGTCCCAATGCTTGCCCAGTTGGTCGAATACGCTGTCGATATGTTCATCTATGCTGACATCGCATTCGAGTGTGATTTTTGAATTGCACTGTTCCGCCATTTCTTCCACACGGCTTTGCAACTTTTCATTTTGGAAGGTAAACGCCAATTCAGCGCCCTCGCGGTGCATGGCTTGTGCAATCCCCCATGCGATGGAACGGTTGCTGGCTAAGCCTACAATCAATACCCGTTTGCCCTGCATAAAACCCATTGTCATCTCCCGTTGTTTTTGTTGTTACAATAAGATTTAAAGTATCCACGACCCGTATTGTGATGTCTAGCTTTTTGTCTAACAACCTACTATTACGCACTTGCGCGCTAATGTATATTATTTTGCTTGCAGCCTGCGATAGCGCCCAGCTTAATAACCCGTATCCTGCGGAACAAAATGGACAGGCGATTTTGTACCAATCTTTCGACGAACGGCCTAAGCATCTCGATCCTGCGGTTGCTTACAGCGAAAATGAATATGCATTTATCGCCCAAATCTACGAGCCTCCGTTTCAGTATCATTATTTAAAGCGACCGTACGAACTAGTCCCGTTATCAGCATCTAAAATGTCGGATATTAGCTATTTGAATGGGCAACATGAAAAACTTAGCGCTAATGCCGATGTAAAAGGGATCGCCTTTACCGATTATATTATCGACATAAAACCCAATATCCGTTACCAACCCCATCCGGCATTGGCAAAAGCTGTCAATGGCGAATATCGCTATCATCATTTAACTCAACCCGAGATAGACAGCTTAAGCACCTTAGCTGAATTTGCCGAAACCGGAAGCCGTGAATTAACGGCTGAAGATTATGTTTATCAGATTAAACGTCTGGCGCACCCTAAAACGCAATCTCCCATTGGGGAAATGATGAAAAACTACATTGTGGGTTTTGGCGAATTCGCAGAAAAGGTTAAGCAACTGCCCAAAACTGGTCTAAAAGGTGTGCCGATGGCTGGCGTTTCTGCTATTAGCCGTTATCAATACCGCATCCGCATTAAAGGTAAGTACCCGCAATTTATGTATTGGCTGGCGATGTCGTTTTTTGCGCCTATGCCTTGGGAAGCCGATGTGTTTTATGACCAACCTGGGTTAGCCGATAAAAATATCACCCTCGATTGGTATCCCATCGGCACCGGCGCTTATCTGTTGTCGGAGAACAATCCTAACCGGCGCATGATCCTGGAAAAAAACCCCAACTTTCACATGGAAACTTATCCAACCGAGGGGGAATCGGAAGATCAGGTTAAAGGCTTACTCAATGATGCAGGTAAGCCTTTGCCTTTTATCGATAAAGTCATTTTCACCCTGGAAAAAGAGACAATTCCGCGGTGGACGAAATTTCTTCAAGGCTATTTTGATGCTTCGGGTATTGCGTCGGATAGTTTCGACCAAGCGATTCAGTTTACGGGAGGCAACGCAGAACTGACGCCATCAATGATAGATAAAAAAATAGTGTTACAAACTTCTGTTGAACCCTCAACCTTTTATATGGGCTTCAATATGTTGGACGCAACTATTGGTGGCACCACCGAACAAGCCAGAAAGCTGCGTCAAGCAATTTCAATCGTAATGGATTATGAGGAGTTTATTTCAATCTTCAGAAACGGCCGAGGGATTTCCGGGCAAGGTATATTACCGCCCGGTATTTATGGTTACGAGGAGGGTGAAGCGGGAATCAATCCTTACGTATACGACTGGATAAATGACAAACCGCAACGAAAAAGCCTGCAAGTAGCAAGACAATTAATAAAGGAAGCCGGTTATGACAATGGCATCGACCCCAAAACGCATGAGGCGCTAATCCTTTACTTTGATACGACTTCGAGCAGTATTGACGACCGCCCCATGTTTAACTGGTACCGCAAACAACTTGAAAAACTAGGTATAAAATTGGTCATCCGCGCTACTGACTATAATCGCTTCCAAGACAAGATTCGGAAAGGTAATGCGCAGATTTTTGTTTGGGGCTGGAATGCCGATTACCCCGATCCTGAGAACTTTTTCTTCTTATTATATGGCGGTAATGCGAAAGTTAAATTTGGTGGTGAGAATGCCAGTAATTATCAAAATCCAGAATTCGACCGCTTGTTTGAACAAATGCGAAATATGGACAACAGCCCGCAACGGTTTCAGTTGATTCAGCAAATGCAGGAAATCGTCCGCCATGATGCACCGTGGGTTTTCGGCCTGCATCCAAAACAATTTTCCCTTTTCCACAGTTGGTTTCTTAACCGTAAACCTCATGTAATCGCTAACAACACACTAAAATACCAACGACTAGATACGGTTGCCAGAACGCAACAAAGACAGAAATGGAATCAACCCAACTTTTGGCCTTTACTGTTATTAGGCATAATTTCCGCAATCTTATTTACTTTTGCGGTTTATGCTGTCCGTAGTCGTACCAGGAAAACCTTACAATGATTAGTTACATTATTCGGCGGTTTTTATATGCCATCCCCATTTTAATCGGGGTGAACATTTTGACGTTTGTGCTGTTTTTTATTGTCAACAGTCCAGATGACATGGCGCGGATGCAACTTGGGCAAAAGCATGTCACCCAACAAGCAATTGAAAATTGGAAGCAGCAGCACGGCTATGATGTGCCACTGTTGTGGAACGCAAAGGAGCAAGGGAAAGAAAAGCTTACCAACACCATTTTTTATCAAAAATCTGTCGGCTTGTTTTTGTTTCGCTTTGGCGTTTCTGATAGCGGGAGGAATATCGGGGCTGACATCAAAGAACGCGCTTTGCCCAGTTTGGCTGTGGCATTACCCACGTTAATCCTGGGCTTGATAACAGATATCTGTGTTGCGTTGATGGTCGTGCTGTTTCGAGGCAGTAAGTTGGAGTTAGGTGGGATGATAATGTGCGTCATCCTGATGTCGGTTTCCTCCTTGTTTTACATCATCGGAGGTCAATTTGTTATTGCAAAAGTTCTGCGGTGGGTGCCTATATCCGGTTACGACGAAGGTTTTGCAGCAGTTAAATTTATCATCCTGCCCGTGTTGATAGGGGTATTTTCAGGCTTGGGTTCAGGCGTTCGTTGGTATCGCACCTTATTTCTGGAAGAAGTAGAAAAAGATTATGTACGCACCGCACGGGCAAAAGGCCTGACCGAGACCCAAACCTTGTTCCGTCATGTCTTGCCCAATGCCATGATTCCTATTTTAACGGGTGTCGTCGTCGTGTTGCCGATGTTGTTCATGGGCAGCCTAATCATGGAATCGTTTTTCAGTATTCCAGGACTTGGCAGTTACACTATTGATGCCATCAACAGCCAAGACTTTGCAATCGTGAGGGCCATGGTATTTTTGGGTTCGGTCTTATATGTATTCGGCTTGTTGTTGACTGATATTTCTTATACTTTGGTTGACCCTAGGGTTAGGTTGTCGTAAAGCCTAGATAATTAGATATTCTTAATTAGTGTTTAAATACCGTCTAAAATTGATATTTACAGTTTTTTAGAACCACTGAAAATGCAAAGAAATATAGTATTCGTAATTGGCGCTGGTGCCAGTAAAGAAGCTAACCTACCAACTGGACTTGAACTTAAAGATAAAATTTCTAAACTGCTTGATATACGTTTCGAAGGGTATCAGAAGAAAAGTGGTGACCACGTTATATATGATGCTTTACGTCTCCATGTTGAGAAGTCTAATGAAGCAGGTGGCAACATTTTCTCATACTTACAAGAAGCAGAGCACATTAGTGAAGCATTACCGCTGGCTATTTCAATAGATAATTTTATTGATGCTCACAAAGATAACGAAAAAATAGCTTTTTGTGGAAAGTTAGCAATCATTCGATCAATATTAGACGCGGAAAAAAATAGTCTACTTTATTTTAAAAGATCACAAGCTGATTCAAATATTAACTTTAGTAATTTGGAAACAACCTGGTATTTACCGTTCTTTCAAATACTTACTGAAAATTGCGGAAAAAATGATCTTAAAGATAGATTTCAATCTATCACGCTCATTATTTTTAACTATGATCGGTGTATTGAGTATTTCATTCTCAATGCCCTACAGAAATATTATAGAATTTCTAAAGACGAAGCAGCTGATTTAGTTAGGTGTATAAATGTATATCATCCATATGGAAGTGTTGGCTCTTTGACCCAACTTGAAAGTAATAGTGTAACCATGGATTTTGGCGAAGACCCTCGAATAGAGCAACTTCTTCCACTTTCTCAAAAAATTAAAACATTTACAGAAGGAACTGATCCTAGTTCAAGTGAAATTTTGGCGATACAGAGACATATGAGTAAGGCAAGCAAGCTAGTATTTATGGGTTTCGCCTTTCACAAATTGAATATGCAGCTTATAACACCCAATAAAAATGAAGGAGTTGATTACCCTGAGTTGAAGAATTGTTATGCCACTACCTACGGAATTTCCGAAAGTGATAAGGAAGTTATAAACCGACAAATCAATGAGCTATATAACCGCGAGATAGATACTAAAATGGTAAATCTAAAGTGTGGCAATTTTTTTACAGAATTCTGGAGAAGCTTAGCATTCTAAAATTTGTAAGTCCTATGTAGAGATGTAGAGACTCAGACGAAAGGGGCATGTTACCTCGTCAGAAACGTTTGGAATGAGGTTTCAAACCCTTACCCACGGGGATGGTATTTTTAAGTTCAGCTTGTTGACTGATATTTCCAACACCTTAGTTGATCCCAGGGCTAGGTTGTCGTAAAGCAATCAATTTAAATTCAAGCCTATATTTTGGAGTTGGTCTTATTGTTTATTCATATTCTCCTCTAACGACATTAGAGTGCAACCAATGGAAGTGTCCTAATTAAACTATTTTAAGATGATGGTCGTAAATTAATCGGCACGCCCTAGGTAATCAACTTTAACCTTTGCCAACCCATTCATGCCTATTTTTCTTGCAGCACCCTGTGATAGGTCAATAATTCGGGGAGTCGCTATTTTTGCGAAAGCTTGTTCTGAGGACTTCCTGTCCAAACAAGCGGCAAAAACTTAACGCGACCGCTAATGCCTTCGGCTGCCCCAGCCGTCCTGCTACTCTCGCTTCATACCCGACAAGGGGTATGAAACATAGTTACGCAATGACTCGACGCGATGTCGGAAGGCAGCGCATTTTCACTCCGCAAACAACGCTTCGTGAAAACACACAGCCCTATCGCTTCTGGGGACTAAAAATCTTCACTCCGCTAACGCTACGTTTCCAAGATTTTCAGCGCCGGTTTTTCTTAAACGGCCCCCGGTCGTTAACCACCACAACGATTGACCGGCCATTGTGCAAGTTGGTCACCCGAACTTTGCTGGGAAGTGGCAAGGTCTTGTGCGCCGCAGAAATGCCTCCGGGCGAAAAATGGGTTCCCATGGCAGTTTTCGAACCCGACTCCGAGCCATACCAAGATGCTATTCCTTTTTCACTATAGCCTTTGGCGGAAGTCATAGGATGGTATGTTTTACCTTTTATTCGATAAGAGCGTTTGCTTGCCCGTTTATGGTAGCGGTTTAAATGATGATGGGAGCTGTGATAAGTTTTCGTGCAGGGAGCGCTGTATTGGAGTGGTTCCAAAGCACAGCCACTCAACAGACTGATTGTCAATAACACTCCATAGATAAATCCGGTTTTTGGATAATTTCTGGAGAAATTAAAATGTTTATACATGTTGGATGATCTACGTATAAACGATAAAAATGGAAAAAAAGAAAATCTTATAAGTGCATGACATTGAAGAATTCTCAACTCCAGAATTAAATTAAAACTTCTACACGACAAAACACAGGAAAACTTTCAATATTGAACGATAAAACGAACGGGAATTTAGAAAAAGCTTTCTTAGTAACTTATCGTTTTGTGCCAATATTTAGCCTATCTTACCAACACAAAATCCCTAGCTGCGCGTATCTTACGCGTATATTATTAAATGGCGATTAAGAAGCCATAGATGATCGAACTCTACAAGTTTTTCCCTCTTTTTTATGAAATATCCGGGCTAGACAAGACGGAAAGCTTGTAATTTCTACAGCTTTGACGCATAAAGAGATTGCTTTAAAAATATGTAGGTAGAGAAGTAGTGAGCCGTGTGCTAAGAAAGCTGGAAAAAGACGGTTACCTTACCATTGAAAAAAACAATCACGATTAATAATGAACTTCCCACTTCACTTATAAATCATATTGCATTGAAATAGTTCATTTGAACAAGACGCTTCTAGAGGTATATTTATAATGTCATTAGGGTAGTGATTGTACTTTTTTCAGCACTGAGCCTTACTTTGCTGGATTTATAATACAGGAGAAACTTTTCATGAAAATGCAATTTCGAATTATCTTACTTATTGTTACATTCTTAACCGGTTTCGCCGTTTTCGCGGAATCAACTGCAGTGCAACCACAAACTCAAGGCGATATTACTTTTGTAAGTGGCGGAGTTGGATTGGATGAAGTCGATGCCATGCAGGCTCTCAAGCCCAATTATAATTTACATCTTTTGTTCGTCTTAAGTTCAGGGGACTATCTTAGTGATATAGAGGTTGCAATATTCGATAAAAAAGGGAATGTGTATTTGCAAACCCTATCTTTAGGGCCGTTTATGCTTGTTAATCTGAAACCCGGAAGTTACTTCGTAAAAGCTCGTCTCGATGAACAGGTTGTACAAAAGAAAGTGACTGTAACTGGCCATAAGGCATCATCTTTATCTTTTATTTGGCCACATGAATGATCTAATGTTAGATGGCAATGAATTAAGATAGCTGCAATATTCCATTTACATCTTTTCTCACTAAAGTCAGAATTTGGCATTTTGATTGTGAGTTTCCAGGGATATTAAACAACTCATGGCCGGTTTTCACCGAGTAAGTTGTATAAGCCAAGATCAGCTATGGAGAAACTATAATTTTATCTTTATCTTATTGAATATTAAAGATTTTTATAAGCTTTTCTAAAAAATGGCGAGTATTTTCTAAAGCAAATTAACAACGAATTTATTGCTGTAATAGCTTTTTGATTGATACCAATACCCTATAACTTGGCCTTTTGGCCACGCAATTTAAGTTAGACCTTGAAAAAAAACTAGAAATCCAGGTTAATTATTCTTAGTTAATTTTTCTACTGGGAAATTAATTCTAAACTCAGCCCCCGGCTCTGTATTGATCGCATCAATCTTACCATTCATATTCATCGTCATCTGATGCGCCAGCGCTAACCCTATGCCAGTGCCGACGGTTTCACGAGTCAGCTCGCTTTCGCTGCGGTAAAACAGTTTAAAAATCTTCTTTAATTGGTCTTTGGCAATACCTTGGCCAAAATCTCGTACCTTGAATTGAATACATCCGTTGCTTAAATGTTGGCAGCTTAATTCAATCACTTTTTTGTCGGCTTTAACTGAAAACTTGATGGCATTGTCGACCAAATTAATCATGATTTGATGCAGCCAATCGGGATTGACCTTGATTTTGGCATGACCCGCATCTTGACTACAAAACAGCACCAATTCGAATCCTGCCCTCTCGATTTGGGTTGAAACTTTCGACCGGATACCGTCTATTAACTCGGTAACGGTCAAGGATTTCAGATCAGGCTGTTTTTCATTACGCGTCATTTTGGCAAGCTGTAACACATTGTTAATTAAGCGAGTCAAACGCTCGCTTTCATCTAGGATAAAGTCGTAATAAGTCTTTTTCTTTACTTCATCGACCCAACCCGCCTGAAGCATCTCCCCGTACATGCGGATAGACGTGAGCGGAGTCTTTAACTCATGGCTGACCGCCGAAACAAAATCCTGTTGCTGATTGACCAGATTGATTTGGCCAAGGCCGAGCCGATACAATAAATAAAATCCAATGATAAAAACGATAAACAGCACAAGGGTTAGCCAAATAATTACCCAACCACCAGCCCCGACAGGAAGCTGGGTGACACTGAAAACAAGTTGTAATTCGTTCAATGGATCGGATAATTGCGCTTGAAAAAGCAACTCGCCCTTTAACTCGCTGGCGTTGGATAGGTATCCGCGTGAACTTCGGCCTGTAAATGCCGACAGCACATTCCCTTGAAAAACCACCAGCAAATCGCTCATTTGCGAAAGCGCGGTTTCTTGAAAAGAAGAATTTATAGTGCCCTGTAAAAATAGGTCTCTTTCAATCAATAATCCTTGGATATAGCGCTGACCATTCAGCCACACTTTGCGGAACAAGACAAAATGGCCGCTGTCAAGTTGGCTGAATTCAAAAGGGTCGATAGCGCTTTCAAAGGTGCGGATACGCAAAGGTTTTACATCAGGACGAATGACGGATGCTGCTGGAAGCCTACTTTCTTCCATCGCATAGTCTGATGATTTTTTTGCTCTTCCGATTACTTCAGGCATTATAGTTTGTTCGGTTCGAGCTTTTTTTTGTATATTGTCGGCCCTGTTTTCCTTTGTTTCTGCCAATTTCGGTTTAGCTGGTTCAAGTTGAAATGTCTGTGTTAATTTTATATCTTCCAACCGACCCAGTTTATTTTCTTTTTGGCTTTTCTCCGGAGATATTTTTTTGAGTTCGTCAAAAATCGCCTGGCCTCCGCTAGGCGGAACTGCGGCGGATTGCTCATATTTTCCACTGACAGAACTTTCACTTAAGGATGAAGCATCTATTTCGCTTCCAACCAAACCTTTGTCCGTTCTGTTAGGCGAGTTAGCGTGTGTATCCTTATCCAATTTCCCTGCAACAACTGGCTGATTCCTGACTAGCCGGTTTTCGCTCAAAATCTGTTGAATATGATTTTGTATGTCCATTCTCGCTGAGAACTCTTGCTCGGCTATGCCATAACTTCCAGCTTTTTCACTTTCTACAGGAACAAAAGGTGTCAATAATGTACCCGCCGCATCTACCTGGAAATAGCCGATCAAACCGGGAATTTCAGATTGAACCGGAAACTGGGAAAGTGGCGAGCGCTGTATAAAGTTAGCGGTTGGTTCACCCGCTACATTTAAAAAGGAATAATCGGCAAATGACCTTTGTTCTTCAATATTAATTAGTCTTATGAGTTGGTTGTCGATGCGGTTGCTAAGTTCGTCCGCCATCAACTGATGCTGGTGAAACGTTTCCCATTTTAACCGGCTGTAAGATTGCTGGATTAATGCCACAGTCGGTATCGCAAGGCACAAGAAAAATAATAGCAACCACCAACGCAGCTTGGCTTTATCCAGACCTTTAAGATGATTATGTTTCATTGCGGTTGACCGATGAGTCGGTATCCTGCGCCGCGCACTGTAATCAGAAATTGCGGCTCGGTTGGGTCAGCTTCAATTTTGCGGCGTAGTTTGGCGATATGGATATCGACGGTGCGGGTTTCGATGTCCAGATGATTGGCATAGCCCCACACTTTGCTTAGTAATTCTTCGCGCAGAACTGGGCGGTTCGAGTGCCTTTGCAGATATTGCAGGATCTCGATTTCTCGCCGCGTAAAAGAAAAGTTTTCATCCCTGCGCTTTCCGGTCAGGTTTTGGCAATCAATTGATAAATCAGCTCCCAGATTTATCGTTTGAGTTTGAGACAAAACGTTACAGGTTCGCCTCAAGACAGCCTGCACTCTAAGTACCAATTGCGCCACCGAAAACGGCTTGGCGACATAATCATCGGCACCCAACGACAAGCCTTCAATAATGTCCTCATCGTTGTTTTTGGCTGTCAACATGATAATGGCTTGATCGCGGTTCTTTTCCCTGATCCGGTTGCAAACCTCAAAACCGTTCATCCCCGGTAGCATTACATCGAGCAGTATTAAGTCGAATTTTCCGGTTAACGCCTTATTTAATCCTTCCAAGCCATGAGCGGAAAAATCGACTTCGTAACCGTGATAGACGAAAACATCAATCAGGCCGGTGCGAATGGCGACTTCATCTTCAATAATCAGGATACGCAACTTACGGGACATAAGCATTAAAAGTCTGAGTAAATACAGACAGTTTAGCAAGATGAAATCATTTTCCGGCTTTTAGTATGTAAATTTTTTGTAAAAACTACGCCTGTAAGTTTTACCAAACCGTGTCTACTTATTGTTTTGCCTCGCGCATAGACTGTTCACCGTCAATCACTTACAAAAAGAGGTAATGCCATGGCAATAATCGCAAGACTTTCAAGGCTGTTCCAGGCAGATTTGCACGCAGTTCTGGACAAGATAGAAGAACCTGAACTGTTGCTCAAGCAGGCAATCCGGGATATGGAAGAATCCATCACAACCGATGAACGGCAAATCCGGTGCTGGGAATACGAACAGCATCAGTTAGCCTACAAACACGATCAACAGACTGAGATCCTAACCGATCTGGAAGAAAAGCTGTCGCTATGTTTTAAGTCTAACCAAGACGGTCTAGCACGGTCATTGATAAAGCGGAAATTGGAAACACAGCAAGCGAAAAATTTGTTGGTAGAACAGATAGCGGCTTTAAAGGAAAAAACTTCCCGTTTAACCAAGCAAAATATAGAACATCAATCCCAGTTGGTGACCATGAAGCTAAAAGCCGAAGCATTCCTGGACGAAAATCGAGAGTATTCAAGCAATTTGGCGAATACGTCAGTTGCCATCGTTCGGGATGAGGATGTGGAAGTCGCCTTTCTGCATGAAAAACAAAAATGGAGCGAATCATGAGAAAGATAACATTTTGGAATGGCGTTGTTATCGCATTTCTTGCTAGCGTTATTGGCAGCATCGGATTTTTTGTCTTAACCTTCATATTTTCAGAAGACTGCACTATTCGGCTATTAATCAGCGTATTGGCGTTTGCTTACATTCTTTATTTGCTAAGCCGCAGCCAAGAACGCATTGGCCGGATTACCGTTATGCTGGCCTGGTTCATCCTATTAACAATGCTTTGGCTGTTTTACCCGCCGCTAACGCTGTTTTTAGTATTGCATATACTCGCCCTCTGGCTGATCCGTTCATTGTATTTTTATGCCAGTTTGTTTTCATCCCTGGCCGACCTGAGCTTGAATGCATTAGGCATCGCCTCCTCATTTTGGGCTTTACATCACACCAGCAGCTTGTTTTTAACCTTCTGGTGTTTTTTTCTTGTGCAAGCGTTATTCGTTTACATCCCCAACGAAATTAAACGACCGAATCTTGATGAGACAGCCCTAGCCAACAGCGAAACTGCATTTAAACGCGCCTACCAGACAGCGGAAGCTGCCGTGCGTAAACTTTCAACTCTTTCTTAGGAGAAACCTTTATGAAAACAAAACCATTAGCTATTGGAATTTTTATGGCAACCGCTGCAACAGTCGCTTATTTTCCGACGATCCAACAGGCTGTTGCGAAAACAACCTTAATGATCAAAACGCCTCCAACTGCCATCGTAAACCCGGTAAACGTGCCACTGGTAATCGCCAATCAACGCCCGCAGATTGAAGTAGTGTTTGTGCTCGATACTACCGGCAGCATGGGCGGGCTGATCGCCGCCGCGAAGGAAAAAATCTGGTCGATTGCCAGCACGATGGCCTCTGCGCAAACCGCCCCGGAAATCAAAATGGGACTAGTTGCCTATCGCGACCGAGGCGATGCTTATGTGACGCAAACCATACCTTTATCCAGCGACCTGGATTCCATGTATGCCAAATTGATGGATTTTCGGGCGGATGGCGGCGGCGACGGCCCAGAAAGTGTTAACCAAGCGCTGCACGATGCCGTAAATAATATAGCCTGGAGCCAAAACCCCAACACCTACAAAGTAGTCTTCCTGGTAGGTGATGCGCCACCGCACATGGATTATCAGGATGATGTTAAATATCCGGTCACATTAGCATTAGCGAAGCAAAAAGGCATTATCATCAACACCATCCAATGCGGACAAGACAGCAGCGCCACAGCTGATTGGCGGCAAGTCGCCAACTTGGGTCAAGGTAACTATTTTCAGGTTGAACAGTCCGGAAATGCCGTCGCCATTGCGACACCTTTCGATAAAAAACTGGCGGAATTATCCAATAAACTGGACAAGACCCGGCTTTACTACGGTAACGATGACGAAAAGGCGAAACTAGCAAGCAAAATAGCGGCGACCGATAAGCTGCACAAAGAAGCCAGCACCGAATCGCAAGCACGGCGTGCAACCTTTAATACTTCTGCAAGCGGTAAAGCCAATTTATTAGGTAAAAACGAGCTTGTGGATGCCGTCACCAGCGGTAAGGTAAAGCTTTCCAGTCTTCCAAAAAAATCCTTGCCTGAAAGTCTGCAAGCCATGTCGCCTGCTGCTCAGGAGGAACTTGTCGGCAAAACTAAAAAGGAGCGAATCGCACTGGAAACGGAAATCAAGAAACTTGCAGATAATCGCAATGATTATTTAAGACAGAAAGTCCTTGCCGACGGCGGAAAAAAGGATTCGCTGGACGCTAAGTTATATGGCGCAGTCCGCAACCAGGCTAAAGACAAAGGCTTGGTTTATGAAGCTGATAGCGCGAAATATTGATTGTTATGTAAATTGAACCGGGAAGCCATCTTACTTTAATTCATGGAGCCTGCTTAAACGATGTTTAATAAGTAGGCTTTCGCTAAAAATCTTGGAAACGTAGCGTGGGAGGAGTGAAGATTTTTAGCGACGGTCTCATTCAAAATTAGGTTATCAATCCCCACTGCAATTTGAGCGGGATTTTTATAGGGAAGCTGTCTAAAAAAGTGTCCGGATTTATGTTGACACATCAGTTTTCATTAACACCAATATCCGTGACGGTTTGGGCTTAAAGTGGCCCCCATTGTCCAGACAAATATCTGCCTAGTTTAAGATAGAGACCTGTTCACATTACAGCTGGATGGCGCTGTCCCAATTCTTCAGTTGAGGCGAATGTTTCCTGCTTATCGCTGAATTTATCCACAATTTTTGCGCCACCGCCCGTGGCTGTCCGGTACACCGTGTTGGGTGTGGCGTAGCCCAGTGATTGATGCAACCTTTCTTCATTATAAAACTGGAAATAGTCGGTCAGGCCTAACAGTAAATCCGGCATGTTGGCGTATTTCTGCAAATACACATCCTCATATTTCACTGTCCGCCACAGCCGTTCGACAAAAATATTGTCCAATGCCCGTCCATGCTGATGGCAATGCCGTTGTCAAGCAGCACCCCCGTGAAGCTGTCACTGGTGATCTGCGAGCCTTGGTCGGTATTGAACACTTCCGGCACACCGTAGGCCTTGATGGCTTCTTCCAGGCAATCCACACAGAACCCGGCATCTATCGTGTTCGACAACCGCCAACCCAATACCTTGCGGCTATACCAATCGATAATGGCGACCAGGTAGACAAAGCCGTGCAGCAGCCGGATGTAGGTGATGTCGGTGCTCCAGACCTGGTTGGGGCGGACGACCTCGACACCCCTGAGCAAATAAGGGTAAACCTTGTGCTGCGGATGCGGCTTGCTGGTGTTCGGGCGACATGCCTGCCAAGCCCAGTTTTTGCATCAAGCGCCGTACCCGCTTGCGGTTCACGGCATACCCACAGCCACATAAATAGAGGGTCATGCGCCGAGAGCCGAAAAAGGGGTGCCGGGTGTATTCTTCATCCACGAGTGACAACAAAATACACTCAAGGCCGTCATCTTTGTCCTGACGGCGCTTTAATTGCGCGTAGACGACCGAACGGGTCACGGCAAGCAACTGACATTGCCTGGACACCGTCAGTACGTCGCCTAGGCCTATCCAACCCTGGCGTTGTGCTATGGGTTGAACCCAGACTTTTTTTTAAGCCAATCCAGTTCCATGTTGAGCTGCCCGATCTTGGCGTACAACCGATCTGGGTCACTCTGGGCATTGACAGGCTTCGGGCCGCGCTTGCCTTCAAACAGGCTGCCCGCATTTTCCAGTAACTCTCGTTTCCATTGGTTGACTTGGGTCGGATGGACACCGTACTCTTGGGCGATCTCATTGATCGTCTTAACACCCTTGACCGCCGCCAGCGCTACCTTCGCCTTCTGTGTACCGGTAAATGTTTTCCGTTTGCTTTCGCTCATTGTTTTCCACTATTTTCCTTAACAGGCTATAGCTTAAACTACTGTCCGGATTTTGGGGTCCACTTTAGCTATCGGTTTATCCGATTCATTGCCTAACTTTACCGCTGACCCTAAATTCAGCCGTATAAATTTTCGGGTTTTCTTGATTCATTTATACACACCTTTCTTTTAGATATCTTAAGGATATGTATCCGGTTTAGTGTAGCCACATTAGTTTGTAATGGTGTACGCTTAAAAGTTACACTAGTAAGCCTTTGATGTCTTAAAAAATTTATAGCCCCAATATAAAGAAAAAGCGAACCCTGCAAATGAAATTTAAAAAATTCATGGTTTCGTGATTATTATGATAAATCGGTTTAACAAGAATTTCTCATCATGCATTTAATATCATTGAGTTGCAGTTAGAAATATAAATATCATTATTCCCGTGCAAAAAAAATCCCCCGAATACCACGTCGGCATAGACTTAGGTACGACACATACTGTTGTTGCTTATGCTAAACACAACAACGAGCAAGATATACAGCTACTCCAAATAGATCAACTGATTGCGCTGGGGCAAGTTGCAGCCAAACCTTTATTACCTTCAGTACGCTATCATCCGGCCGAAAACGAGTTATCGAAAGAGGACTTACTATATTCGCAATCCGACACTCGTGCCGTCATCGGTGAGGGTGCACGACTGTTGGGCGCTAAGTCTAAAGGACGGTTAGTAACGAGTGCGAAAAGCTGGCTGTCGCACACTTCTGTTGACCAAAATGCAGATATCCTGCCTTGGGGCAGTGGCGATGGGATTGAGAAGGTATCTCCAGTTGATGCCAGTGCCAGTTATCTCAGACACATCCGTACGGTTTGGGGGCATCGGTTTCAAGACTCACCACTGGAAAATCAGGATATTGTGATTACCGTACCCGCTTCTTTTGATGAGGCCGCACGGTCGCTTACCCTGGAAGCGGCAAAAAGGGCTGGCCTTAACAACGTCAGACTACTCGAAGAACCCCAAGCAGTATGTTACGACTGGTTGCGGCGTAATGTGGGAAATATCCATAAGGCATTAGAAAATATACGTTTGTTGCTAGTTTGTGATGTTGGCGGCGGCACGACTGACCTTACCTTAATAAAAGTCGACCATAACCAGCCTGAACCCAAATTGACACGCATCGCAGTCGGCGACCACATCCTTTTAGGTGGCGACAACATTGACTTGGCACTCGCCCATCTCGTCGAAAGCCGCTTACAGTCCGAGCAATCTCGCTTGTCTGCTGCCGACTTTTCCCAGTTGATCGAACAATGCCGCGCCGCTAAGGAACGTTTGCTGGCAGAAGATACCCCCATGCAAGTAAGCATTACCTTATTGGGTGGTGGATCTAAACTAATTGGAGGGTCACGTTCAACCATTTTGACTCAGGAAGATGTTAAGCGAATTACCCTGGACGGCTTCTTCCCTATCACCAAGCTTGATGATACTCCCGACAGGAAACGTAGCGGCGTGGTGGAATTCGGATTGCCGTATACGGCAGAACCTGCCATAAGCAAACATATTGCTGCATTTTTAAATCTGCACCAAGCAGCCGTAATGGAAGCGTTACAAGGAAAAGGCACTGTACCCGATGCCATCCTTTTGAATGGTGGCCTATTCCGCAGCCATACAATTACACAAAGAATATTGGATCTTTTTAATGCTTGGAACTCAACGCCTGTAATCTTGCTTGACAACAATAACCCAGAATTTTCTGTAGCTTATGGCGCAGTTAGCTATGCCATCGCCAGACATAGCAAAAAATTAAAAATTGGCGGTGGCGCAGCGCGGAGTTATTTTCTCTTGGTTGAAACGAGTTCAACTGAACAACAATCCAAATCACAATCATCAACACAATACGGTATTTGCGTGTTACCCAAGGGTAGCGAGGAAGGCGAAGAAATTATCTTACATGATCGCCGATTTGCCTTGCGTACCGGCATACCAGTCAGGTTTGATCTCGTATCAAACTCAGGAGATAAGGCCTTCAAAGCTGGAGATATTACCGAACTCAGCGATAATTTCAATGCCCTGCCCCCATTGGTCGTGGCATTTGATGAAGAGTCCACCGATACAAAGACCGAGACGGTTGTAAAGCTTGGTGTCACCCAAACTGAGTTAGGTACGCTTAAAATCCAATGTATTGCAGTAAATGATGCATCAACTCAAACAATAGCAACAGAAAATGAAATGGTACCGCAACGCTGGGATGTAGAGTTCCAGATAAGGCAACAGGCCGCAATCAGGACTCAACTTAATTCCGAATTGCCGCCACAATTTAATGACGCTTGTGAGAAAATTCAGGCTGTTTTCGGACCTAAATCGAAAGAAGTCAGCCCAAATGCAGTCAAAAATCTACGTGCTGATCTCGAAAAATGCTTAGGCCTCGGCCGCTCTGAATGGGATTCATCATTACTCAGAGCATTATTTACGGCATTGTGGGATGGGCATAAATACCGCCGCCGGTCGGAACATCACGAACGGGTTTGGCTCAGTTTGGTCGGCTTTTGTCTACGACCCGGATTTGGCTGTCCTCTGGATAGCTGGCGCATCGAACAATTATGGCAACTCTATCCGCAAGGCATACAGTTCACCAACGAAATCCAAAACTGGAGCGAATGGTGGACACTCTGGCGACGTATTGCAGGTGGCTTGGATACCGCCGAACAGGAAAGGGTTTTTGCCGACATAGCCAATTTCATCAATCCTGCTGCCAGCAGGCAACCGAATCTTGCCAAACAAGCAAAACAACGTAGTTATGATGATATGGTGCGCCTTGCAGCCGTACTTGAAAGACTACCGATTGCCAATAAAATCCAGCTTGGTGAATGGCTAATAAAACGATTGCAAAAATCCAGCGAGCCTAAGCAAACCTGGTGGGCACTCGGACGTGTGGGCGCGCGCATACCTTTTTATGGCAGCAGCCATAATGTTATTCCTGCTGATATTGCCCGTAATTGGTTAATAAACGTACTTAAACAAGACTGGAAGAAGAATCCTCATTGCGCCTTCGCTGCCACGCTCATAAGCCGTAACAGCGGTGATCGCACAAGGGATATTGACGGAACATTCCGTATGCTAATAACAGATAAGCTAAAAATAAGCAAAACACCGTATCCTTGGCTGGAAATGGTTGAACATTACAAAGAACTGGATGAAAAAGAAGAAAATCAATTTTTTGGCGAGGACTTACCTCCAGGCTTGAAACTTATCCACAGTCACCCTAAAGCCGCAGATTTTGACTATAGCTAATGAGCCACCCAAATTTAAAACTACTGCAGCAGCGTATATCGTACTCTCAATAAGTTATTGAGAAAATACGTAATATTACGTATTGTTCAATTGTAGGGTTTTTCTTACTCTATTGCGTGACTTTTTAATGCTGGATTACTTAAGTTTTAAACCTATTTTTCGCTGAACCTGTTTCTTTTTTGAAAGCTCAGACTATATTTATAGCTTAGCAACCTAAATCTACTGTTCAAATCACCGAATTAGCCAATTTATTTTTTACTATCGCTTTTTATAACGATAATATATGGAAATGCAATGTACGTTCGCCCACCGGAAAGGAGGTATAAGTTTTTTCCGTATTGCCGCCCTAGAATATCCTCATCACCAGGTTTGCTGAACTAGAAATATGTACACAAATTTTTTTGGCCTTACAAAAAAGCCGTTTTCGCTAAGTCCAGACCCTAGTTTTCTGTACTTAAGCCCTATCCACAAGAAAGCACTGACCACCTTAAAATATGGTCTGGTAAGCCAAGCGAGCATTACAGTTATCACGGGCGAAATTGGTTCTGGCAAAACAACCCTGATTATGACGGTATTAGGGAAGGTAGAAAATCAGTGTACTGTCGGCTTGATTACCAATACCCATAGTGCTTTTGGTGACCTATTAACCTGGGTACTAGCCGCTTTCAATATTCCGCACGAAACCAAAAATAAGGCGGAACGCTACCAGATATTCACTAAATTCCTAACTGAAGAGCATAAAAAACAACGACGGGTGATTTTGATCGTTGATGAAGCACAAAACATGGACATTGAAACTTTGGAGGAGCTAAGGCTACTATCCAATGTCAATATAGCCGAACATATAAAATTACAGATGATTCTGGTGGGGCAACCCGAGCTAGTCGATAAGCTAAACAAACCGGAACTTATCCAGTTTGCCCAACGTATCTCAATTGAATATCACTTGAAACCACTTAGTTTTGAAGAAACCCAAAACTACATAGTACACCGCCTCCAAGTGGCGGGTGGCGACCCGGCTATCTTCAATGAAGCGGCTGCGGCAGCAGTTTATTATTACACTGAAGGCGTGCCACGCTTGATAAACAATATCTGCGATCTGGCGATGGTTTTTGCTTTTGCATCGGAAACAAAAAGGATTGGCTGGAAAACCATAGTTGAAGTGGTAAATGAAAGAAAAACGGGGGGTATCAAGCGGTTTAAAGGAACCATATCGACGGAACCCAGCCTGATGGATCGGGCGACAGAAGCCGAGAGGCTACGAAGGGCTATCTTAGATAAGACTAAAATTGATATTTCAAGGTCGCTTTGAGTTTTCTTTGTTAATTCGGCTCGATTTTATTTAAAGCCTTTTGGCAAAATTCAAAGCAAGCGGAATTAAGGATATGAATAACAGTCAGTCAACCTTTACCTGTATTTGATTTTTGTACTTTAGTACAGGCACCGCACTAATGAGCTTTTTCGTATAAGCATGTTGAGGTTTAAAAAGCATCTGTTCAACACTGCCCTGCTCTATAATTTTCCCTTGAGACATCACCGCTACGTCATCAGCAATTTCAGCGACAACGGCAAGATCATGAGTGATAAACAAATAGCTAATCCCTTGTTCTTTCTGCAAAGTCTTTAATAACTGGATAATCTGCGCTTGCACTGAAACGTCCAGCGCACTCGTCGGCTCATCACAAACAATCAGTTTAGGCCTTACCGCCAAGGCACGGGCGATACAAATACGTTGCCGCTGGCCGCCAGAGAACTCGTGTGGATAACGCGGCGCAGAATCTTCCGGCAGGCCGACTTGTTGAAGCAAGTCCCGCACTCTTTTCCTGCGGTCTGATACGCTAACGTCAGGATGCAGGGCATTAATCCCTTCCGCAACAATATCTCCCACCAACATCCTTGGATTCATAGACGAAAACGGATCCTGGAAAACAATCTGCATATTGGCGCGTTGTTTGCGCAACAGCTCACCTTCAAGGCCATTTAAGGAAACGCCATCAATCTTGACCGTCCCAAAGCCGCCGGGGATTAAATTGAGCAAACTCTTTCCCAGCGTAGTTTTACCACAACCTGACTCACCGACTAAAGCCAGCGTTTTGCCTTGTTGGATTTCAAAACTCACGCCGTCCACCGCCCGCACATATCCGACTATGCGTTTGAACAAGCCTTTACGGATTGGATAATAGCAACGAAAGTCTTTGACCTGTAGCAGAGCCGGTTTTTCTTCGGCATCATGTTCCAAGCAGCTTTGTATGTTTGGTAGGGCATTGAGCAACTTGCGGGTATAAGGATGCTTAGCTTCACTAAATAGCTGCGCTGAAGATGCCATTTCAACAATCTTACCTTGTTGCATAACGGCGACCCGGTCAGCCATCGTGGACACCAGCGCCAGATCATGGCTGATTAACCAAAGCGCCATTCCAGTTTTTTGCTGTATGCTTTTCAATAACGCCAGTATTTGTGCCTGGATCGTCACATCCAGCGAAGTCGTCGGCTCATCCGCGATAAGCAAATCCGGCTTACCTGCCAAAGCAATCGCTATCATCACCCGTTGCCGCTGACCACCCGACAATTGGTGAGGATAGTCTTTTATTCGCTTCTGCGGTTCTGGTAGTTCAACTTGCTGCAACAATTCCAATACGCGCTGTTGCGTCTCGTTTTTTGACAATGGGTAGTGTTGCTGAATGGCTTCTGCGACTTGATCCCCTATCGTCATAACTGGGTTCAATGACGACATAGGATCTTGGAAAATCAAGCCTATCCGCCGTCCACGAATTTTGCATAAATCCAGTTCAGACCGTGTTAATAAGCTATCACCTTGTAAGATGATCGAAGTTGCATTCAGATGTGCATTATTGGGCAATAGCCTCAGCACCGATAACGCGGTAATCGATTTGCCAGAACCCGACTCGCCGACTAAGGCAAAGGTTTCGCCCGGATTTATGGTGAAGCTAATATTATCGACAACCGTATGGGTTCGATTGAAATTGACATTTAGATTTTCGACAAGTAGTAGAGGCTCAGTCATAGCCGTTCGTTAGCATTCAAAGCCATCCGGCTAACCAGCGTGTGTTGTCTTTCAAATCCTGCCAATCCATCTCATACTCGCGATGCGTAAGCACTGCTTCGACTATGCAAGTGATCACAATGCCTTGCTCATCTTCGTTAACACGCGTGACCAAAAAATGTTTTTCCTTACGCTGTGGCAAAACAGCCGTCCATTTGCTTAATAACAATTTGGCTGGATTGATTTGATTGCTAGTTGGTTTATTCAAGGCTTTCATTACCCACACTTCTCGGATCAAACGCATCCTGCACCACATCTGCAAATAGATTAGCCGCCAGTACAAGGGCAAACATGAATACAAAGGCTGCCGTTAACGACCACCAAACGACAGGTTCACGCGCCATTTCCAATCGTGCGCCATTAATCATATTACCCCAACTGTAGGTCGTAGGGTCAACGCCGATGTTGATATAAGACAATACCGCTTCCGCCAATACCAGGGAACTGAAATCAAGTACGACAGAAATTAACACGATGTGCATCACATTAGGCAAAATATGGCGCAGTAAGATTGAATGTTGTTTCACGCCAAGTGCCTGCGCCGCTTGCACATATTCCATTTCCCTAAGTTTTAGGGTTTCCGCCCTGAGCAATCGGCATAAACCTGTCCAACTGGTTACACCGAGTATCATACAAAGGAATAGTAAACGCATATCGGCACGGACAATTACGCTAGTAAATTGATCTTCATGGTTTGCCATATACACTTGCACCATCAATACCGATGCCGCTATCAGCAATACGCCGGGAATAGAGTTGAGTGTGGTATAAAGATATTGAATGACATCATCGACCCAGCCGCGAAAAAACCCCGCCAGGATGCCGAACAGAATAGCCAAGGGCAACATGATGAGCGTTGTCAACGTTCCGATAACCAATCCAGTACGGATGCTTTTGATGGCCTGATAAAACACATCCTCCCCGACTTTATCCGTGCCTAGAACATGATAATAAAACGATAGGTAACCTAACACAGTGCATGCAACGATAATGATGAATAAGGTTAACATCACTGGTCGCACAGCAAAAAACTTCGGTGCTGTACCGTGCAAAAAGTAGCTTATACCAGTAGATAAAAGCACCAATACAGCAAAAAAGGCTAAACCTAACATAATGCCCACGCCCGCTTTTAGCAGGAGATCAAGGGGCTGGTCTTTTTCTGGGTCAACCAAATGATTGCCACCATACACCAATCGAGGATAACTCCATTGCATAGTGCCGTCTCTTACAACCATCTCCTTGCTATACAAAACCGTCGCAAATGGCGCTGAATAGGTTTTCTCAGCATGCTCTCTCAAAGGTGTAGCACAATAGTCCAACAGGCTAATAATTTCGTTGTTGTTTTCCTGATTCGACTTGAAATGTATGGAATCCAGAAGCCCAACTAAAAGAAAGAACATCAGCACAACCAGCGATACCATACCAACTTTACTACGGGCGATTTTATTGAGTGGCCGTTGGATATGTTCCTTATCGCGTAGATAAAACACAATGCCTATTGAAGCCAGCAATAACAACAAGATCAACGTATCAGTCCACAATAAGATCATGACAGTAATTTCATTCTTGATTTGCTATTCGATGCCAACGAACTAAGGAATTGCCTACCCATTATTCAAAAATTTCGGCAAAGAAATTCTGCATGGATTGCCACGAACGCCTGTCGGCATCCGCCTGATAAACCGTGCCAAAACTAGGATCGTTGGCAACCGGATTGGTGAAAGCATGGACGGTATGGCCATATGTCACAAACTGCCAGTCTGCCTTTGCTTTAGTCATTTCTTCCTGAAAAGCCAGCACTTGCTCAGGCAAGCCCATTGGATCATCATGGCCATGTAAGGCAAGAATTTTTGCCTTGATTTTGTTGCCTTTAGTATTATCCGGTGCGCCGAGCAGGCCATGAAAACTCACCACACCTTTAATATCAATACCCGTCCGCGCCAAATCCAAAGCACACAAGCCACCAAAACAAAATCCCATGGCGGCAATTTTATTTTCATCTACCCAAGGCAGTTGCTTGACTGTCGTTAGCGCCACTTTCATCCGTTGTTGCAATTTCTCCCTGCCTGCAAGAAATGGCTGAATCAACTTGGCATTTTCCTCTGCGTTAGCACCTAAAACACCTTTGCCGTACATATCCAAAGCAAAACCAACATAACCTAATTTCGCCAATTTTCTCGCCTTTTCTGCAACAAAATTATCCTTGCCACCCCAAGCATGACTGATAAGTACCGCAGGTCGTCTACCTGAAATGCTATCATCAAAAGCAAAAAAAGCTTCCAACACAACATCCCCGTCCATGTATATGACTGTATTTTCGATTATCGCCATAACTATTCCCCTTGCACTAATTGCATTAGTTTAGTTTGCCCGTTTTTTGCAAGGATTCCAAAAAACCCAAGGAAGCGTCTTCCACCATATCCAATACTTGTTCAAAACCATGCTTACCACCGTAGTAAGGATCTGGGACTTCACGAACCCCTAATTGTGGGGCGTAATCCAGAAAATACTTGAGCTTATCCTTATGTTCATCGGGGCAATCGTGGATAAGTCTCGAAAAATTATCGTCATCCATTGCTATCACATAGTCAAAATACTCA
Source organism: uncultured Gammaproteobacteria bacterium (assembly GCA_963804035.1). Lineage (GTDB taxonomy): Bacteria > Pseudomonadota > Gammaproteobacteria > Methylococcales > Methylomonadaceae > Methyloglobulus. Next base: position 341,580 of record CAWDOO010000001.1, read on the forward strand.
AAGTCGCTGCTGTGGACTTTCCGCGCACGTAAATGTTGTAAGTCCACACCCCGCTTGAGTGCGGCTTGTTGGGAGCGTTCATCAGGAGGATTGCCGACATGATAAGCGTGGGTACCAGCCGAATCGATGGTAAATTGAGAAGCCAAATTTTTTTCGGCTATAAGCTTGGTAAATACCCCCTCAGCTGTGGGAGACCTGCATATATTGCCCATGCAGACAAAAAGCACTTTAATTTTTTCCATATTATTTTCGATTTTGTGATGCTCTTTAGTAAAAAAACAGCTTAAAACAGCATAAAAGAAAGTAAATAATTAACGAGTAAGAACAAAGTAATCCATACAACTCGTTCAGTCATGGACAGCCTTTGCCAATCACTGCTTATAGCGTCTCTTAATTCCGTCCATTCATTGTTAAGGTTTTGGCTGATTCCACTACACAGGTGTACCAACGCTTTCCAAGCCAGATAAATTATGATGCCGCCAACGACCAGCAATATATAAAAAACAATCAGTTGGGTTTCATGCAATTCGGTATGAAAAAAATATTCAACCAACTTATCTAGGCCTGATTCAATTATTTCGAATATGATGTGTGTGCTTTCCAATAGAAAATGAAAAATTACATCATACATCGCCACCAGAATACTGAACGCGACTCCGAACAGGCTTAGGTGAAATAGAGTTTTTCGATACACTTGTGTATGCATTGGCTACTCGACTAAGAATGCAATGACAGAAACTTAAGACCTTTTGTTAACTTACCCAAACCTTGGCATTTCTAAACATCCTCATCCAGCCACCATATTCCTGCCAGTCTCGAGGATGCCACGAATTTTGCAATGCCCTGAAACACCTTTCTGGATGCGGCATCATGATAGTAAAACGTCCGTCAGTTGTCGTCAATCCGGTAATTCCGAAAGGTGAGCCATTGGGATTTGCCGGAAATTGCTCGGTTATTGCACCGTAATTATCGACATAACTCAAGGCAACTTTACCTTCCTTTATAGCAATAGAGGGATCACCCGCAAAATCTGCGCGGCCTTCGCCGTGTGCAACCACAACGGGTAGCCGTGAACCTGTCATATTTGTGAATAAAATTGATGGCGATGCCTGGACTTCAACCATGGCAACCCTAGCTTCAAATTGTTCCGAATTATTACGCACAAAGCGCGGCCAATGTTCTGATCCTGGAATGATTTCCTGCAAGCCGGACATCATTTGACAGCCGTTACACACGCCTAAGCCGAAACTGTCTTGCCGTGCAAAAAATGCCGCAAACTCCTCCCTGGCGCGGGGATTAAACAGAATGGACTTAGACCAACCACCACCTGCACCCAACACGTCACCATACGAAAAACCGCCACAGGCAGCCAGCCCTTTGAATCCAGCCAAACTAACACGCCCGTGGACAATATCACTCATATGGACATCCACACTCGTGAATCCAGCTCGATCAAAAGCCGCCGCCATTTCCACATGACCGTTAACTCCCTGTTCACGCAAAATGGCTATTTTGGGCTTTGCAGTGTTGATATATGGCGCGGTAAAGTCGTCGTTGACATCAAAGGTCAACACCGCACACAACCCTGGATCCTTATCGTCAGCAATCCGCTCAAACTGTTGACGGGCGCAATCAGGATTATCGCGTAAGGCTTGCATGCGGTAACTCACTTCTGACCACGTTGATTGCAATTCAGCCCGATTAGCACAATAGATAAGCTTATTGGCATAATAAATCGACAACTGCTGTCCTTCGATTAATCCACCTATGATATGGACTCCGCTTGAAAAGCCGGCTTGGTTAAATAGCCCAATGACTTCATCGGCAGCTTGGCTGCGTACTTGCAACACTGCGCCTAATTCTTCATTGAATAGCGCTGACAAACTGTCATCACCAAGATTGTCAATGTTTAATGCCACGCCCAATCTGCTGGCAAATAACATTTCTGTCATGGTTGCCAACAATCCGCCATCCGAGCGGTCATGATAAGCCAAGATTTTACTTTGCCTATTCAGGGTCTGGATGCAGTCGAAAAACCCTTTCATTAAAACCGCATCATCAAGGTCTGGGCTTACATCACCCATCTGTTGATAAACCTGTGCCAATACTGATCCACCCAAACGGTTTTTACCTAACCCTAAATCAACCAAAATCAACACACTATCGGCAACATCCTGTAATTGTGGGGTAAGTGTTTTAGCAATATCAGTAACAGGGGCAAATGCCGTAATAATAAGCGACAATGGCGCAGTCATAGTCTTTTCGTCAGCCCCGTCTTGCCAGACGGTTTTCATGGACAAAGAATCTTTACCCACTGGAATGGCAATGCCTAACTCTGGACATAAATCCATACCAATGGTATTGACCGTATCGTATAAGGCAGCATCTTCACCTTGATAGCCCGTTGCCGCCATCCAGTTCGCAGATAATTTAATATCGCCTAATGCTTCAATACTTGCAGCAGCAATATTGGTGATCGCCTCGCCAATTGCCATCCGGCCTGATGCTGGCGCGTCGATCACGGCAATGGGAGTCCGTTCGCCCATCGCCATCGCTTCACCCGTTATTGCATGAAAACCTGATGCCGTGACGGCAACATCGGCAACCGGCACTTGCCAAGGCCCAACCATTTGATCCCGTGCAACCAATCCTGTAACGGAACGGTCACCAATGTGGATCAAAAAACTTTTATCGGCGACGGCGGGAAATGACAAGACACGCTTTATAGCTTCATCCAGTTCAACACCACCAAAATCTAGTTCCGTTTTAGTTGTCGAGATACGTTCAACCTTACGGTGCATTTTAGGCGGTTTGCCAAACAGCACTGACATGGGTAGATCAACGGGCTTGTTTCCCAACAACGAATCGCTAAGTTGTAAGTGTTCTTCCTCAGTCGCCTTACCGATTACCGCATACAGGCAATGTTCACGCTCACAAAACGCAGTAAATAATTCTAACGCCTCAGGCTTAATAGCAAGGACAAACCGCTCTTGTGCTTCATTGCACCATATTTGCATGGGTGACATACCCAGATCGGCATTTTGGACATCACGCAATTCAAACCGTCCGCCACGTCCGCAATCATGAATGATTTCCGGCACAGCATTCGATAAGCCGCCTGCGCCAAGGTCATGGATGGAGATAATCGGGGAATCGTCACCCAAGGCGTTACAATGGTTTATAACCTCCTGACAGCGTCGCTGCATCTCAGGATTTTCGCGTTGGACAGACGCAAAATCCAAGTCTTCCGCGCCTGATCCCGATGCTTGGGATGAGGCCGCGCCGCCGCCAAGACCAATCAACATAGCAGGGCCGCCCAGAATAATAATTAACGAACCTGTTGGAATCGGCTGTTTGCTCACCAGCATGGGACGGATGGCACCCATGCCGCCCGCAATCATGATCGGTTTGTGGTAACCCCTGTATTCAATATTACTATTGCTTACAGGTTGTTCAAAGCTACGGAAATATCCCGCCAGATTAGGCCGACCAAATTCATTGTTGAAAGCTGCCCCACCTAATGGGCCTTCCAACATAATCTGTAAGGCAGATGCAATCCGTCCAGGTTTGCCATTATCATCTTCCCAAGGTTGAAGAAAACCAGGAATTTTCAAATGCGATACTGAAAAACCCGTCAACCCAGCCTTGGTTGCAGAACCCCGTCCCGTCGCACCTTCATCCCGTATTTCACCACCCGAACCCGTTGCTGCACCAGGAAAAGGTGAAATGGCGGTTGGGTGATTGTGGGTTTCAACCTTCATCAGCAAATGCGCGGCTTCCTCGGTATAGTCGTATTCCCCCGTCATGGGATTGCGGATAAATACCTGCGTGTTAGCGCCTTCAACGACGGAGGAGTTGTCGCTATAGGCTGTTAAAATTCCTTTCGGACTAAGGACAGACGTGTTGCGGATCATGGCGAACAATGTTTGTGCTTGTTCGATGCCATCTATCGTCCAATCAGCATTAAAGATTTTATGGCGGCAATGTTCAGAATTTGCCTGGGCAAACATCATCAATTCCACATCGGTTGGATTCCTACCTAACCTTTTAAAACTGGCAGTTAAATAGTCAATTTCATCCCCAGATAATGCCATTCCTAATTGCGTGTTGGCCGTTACCAGTGCATCGCGCCCCTGCCCTAAAACATCCACCGATTGCAATGGTTTGGGTTGGTGTTCGGCAAAGAAATCAGGGTCGATTTCGGTAAAGCAGACGGATTGGGTCATGCGGTCATGAAGCAAAGCCGAAAAGCGCTCTCTAATGTCATCCGACAAGACGGCATTTGCTGTAATCGTATATTCAATGCCCCGTTCGATACGCCTGACGGCATTCAGCCCACAGCGTTGGGCGATTTCAGTGGCTTTGCTGGACCAAGGGGAAATCGTTCCAGCTCGTGGTACAACCAACCACTTTTGGGGAAGCAAATTGTGAACAGGCTTTTGTGTTCCATCAACCTCTTGCACACCATAAGACAGCAAGTGATTTAATAAAGCTAATTCAGGCTCATTCAAATCTTCGACAATATCGACAAAATGAACAAACCGCGTTGTTTCTAAAGAAACGCTGGGTATTATCGCTCGTAATTGTGATTCCAACCGATTGATACGAAAATCTGATAAGGCGGATGAACCAGGGAGTTTAAGCATGTAGGTAATAACTGGTAGAAGTTGGGTTAGCACCATATTAAGGTTGCTTGAGTATTCGAGATTATGAGTTGGACGACAAGCTAATTACACCGCATTGCATTAAAAAAACACGTTACTCACTAAGCCTTATCAGCCAAATCAGCCTTAATGGTATCTGCCAACACTTTCAGCAAGCGCAATGCGGCATCATCGTTAAGCAAGGGCAGATGCTCTTCATTCAGCACAATCACATCAGTTTGTTGGTCGTGTTGTTCCAACTTGAGGACATATTCTTTTTCATTCGTGTTAATGCCGTGAAAGATGAACGTAATTTCATCCATAAACCCGTCATCTTTCGCCTTTTTTTCATCTGGGTCGTACTGGATAGTGATTTGTGCCTGATCGTGGTTACGTTCGGTGACTTCAATAGTCTTATGGCTTAACGCCTTATTAACCGCTCGCCAGGCTTTTGAATAGCCGGCACCTAAGCGCAAACGGCTTTCGCCATCATCGTACTTGATAATTTCGACAGATGAAATGACATCCTGTCCGTCGGCTTCATCGGCTGGCGTTACGGGGGTGCTGCTTACAGCATCAGGCGTAGCGCTTGGTGTTGCTTCTGCGGCATTATAAGACGAGGCATTTGCTGGCGGTTGTTCTGGATTATCGATAGCCGTGCCAGCTTCGCTTCCTTCATTTTTCACGGCCGATGATGTCACATCCGAAGTGCCATCCGTAGGCTGATTTTTCCTTAACTCCGCAGGATAGTTAATCATTGGAATCTCAGTGGTGTATTGGTAATCCCGCTCTTTATCAGGGAAAAAACTTTGCAGATAACTACACCCCGCCAAAACGACTGTGACAGTACCGATTAAGATAATCCCAATTCTATTTTTCATAATGTTAAACAAGTATGTCAGCTTGCCGCATGGCTTGCCGTACGGTGTCATAACAATCTTTCGTCAACCAGGTTAATGGCAAGCGAATTCCCTTAGCCATCAATCCCATTTCTGCTACCGCCCACTTAACTGGGATAGGATTAGCCTGTATGAACAAATGCTTATGTAAACCGACTAATTTATTATCAAGTGCTAACGCCGTTTCAGCGTCTCCCTTAATCGCCGCCATAAGCATTTCATGTACCAATTTGGGTGCGACATTGCCAGTAACGGTAATACTTCCATTTGCCCCCATTAAACAGGCTTCACGGCTGGTGGCATCGTCGCCGCTATAGATGGCAAAGTCAGTACCAGCCAAATCCCTGATAGTTTTAATCCTAGTCAAATCCCCAGTCGCTTCTTTAACGCCGACAATGTTAGGTAAGTAAGACAGCCGCCCTACGGTTTCGGGCAACATATCACAGGCGGTACGACCTGGGACATTATATAAAATCTGAGGAATATCAACCGCTTCACTTATGGCTTTGTAATGCAGATACAAGCCTTCCTGAGTCGGCTTGTTGTAGTAAGGGGTTACGATTAAACACGCATCAGCGCCAACTTCTTTTGCTCGGCGCGTCAAGGTAATCGCTTCAGTCGTTGAATTTGAGCCTGTCCCGGCAATCACAGGAACGCGACCTTGGGCATAACCCACAATCGCCTTGACTACATCGCAGTGTTCATCCTCATCCAACGTAGCCGATTCGCCCGTTGTACCAACCGCAACGATGGCATCAGTGCCCTGCACTATATGGAATTCGACTAATTTCTGTAAACTTGCCCAATCCACCGCACCACTTTCATCCATGGGCGTGACTAAAGCGACGATACTACCTTGAATCATGAATTCTCTCGATCAGAATGGCTATTTTTAAAACACAGCCATTATAACAAGCAAATCACTAAAATAGGTACGGGATAAGGTTCTGCTTTGGCAGACTAACTTCTCGGATTGTCACGCCTACTGATAAGCGGAACGAAGACAGATTTTAGGTCGGTAGAAAATTGTTCCTGCATTTAGCACGTTTATCTCGATCCTTTGGCCTATAAACGCAGCGGAGTGGCTGCAGAATCCAATGCCCATAAAAAGATAACTACGCTAATGCAGGGAGACTAAACACTCGCTTCCGCCAGAATGATGAGCAAGGCAAGTAGCCGAATGAAGTGCAACGTAAACCAACAGTGATTAGTTTATAAACCAACCGTAAATTAAAAAGGGGCTATCAAAGCCCCTAAATTCGATACGTAATTTATTTACGAAGGGTATATATACCCTAGTAATTTTTTATTTTTTCAATTCTGCTTACTTTTCTGAATGCTTTTCTTCCAATGTGCCGGCATTTGAGCTTACAAACTTCTTAGGATTAGTATTCTTCATTGTATGCTCAGGAACTGCCACAGGTGAAGGATTGCTGTTTTGCATGACGTGTTCAGGTGCAGGTGCCGATGCAGCTTCCGATTCAGGCGATGGATTGCTGTTTTGCATGTGATGACCGAGTGTGGGTTCGGCTTTGGGTTCAGCTGAAGGATTGCTGTTTTGCATCTTCATTTCCGCATTTGCAAGCACGGGTAAAACCAAGAAAAGCGCTGCTATTAATTTGATTGCTTTCATTTTTATCCTCATATAACGGTGTAATTGCGTTATCCTCGTTACCAGTCATAACTTGATAAAAAGAACTCTTCCCCTTAAATAGGGTGAAATCATTTTTGCATACTTAATAATTTTGACTTTGATGTAGATCATCAATCCAGCATATCACTTTACGTTTCAATTTCTTCACAGAACACGGCTCGGATTTAGATCAACCGTAAACCGTGGTAGTATTAGAGAATACACACAGTAACTATGATCGGAAAACAGAGATGAAAGCAGACATCGGATTAATTGGTTTGGCGGTAATGGGGCAAAACCTCGTGCTTAATATGAATGACCATGGATATAAAGTTGCAGTCCATAACCGTACTAGCACCACCACAGATGAATTCTTAGCAGGTCCAGCCAAAGGTACGCAAGTAACTGGCGCACATACCTTAGAAGAACTGGTCAATAGCCTTAACTCACCACGCATCGTGATGTTGATGGTGAAAGCAGGCGATGTAGTCGATCAATACATCGACAAGTTGATCCCCTTACTGTCTGCTGGCGACATTATTGTTGACGGCGGCAATTCACTATTTACTGACACCAACAGGCGTACGGCAGCCCTTAAAGAAAAAAACCTCCGTTACATCGGCACCGGCGTGTCTGGCGGCGAAGAAGGCGCTCGGCATGGGCCTTCCATAATGCCTGGCGGCAACAAAGAGGCGTGGCCTTATGTAAAACCGATATTCCAGGCGATCAGCGCAAAAGTTGACGATGATCCGTGTTGCGAATGGGTTGGGGATAACGGTGCCGGACACTATGTAAAAATGGTGCATAACGGCATTGAATACGGCGACATGCAAATCATCTGCGAAGCTTACCAGTTGTTGTCTGAAGGTTTGGGCTTAGGTGCAGATGAAATGCACGTTATTTTTGACGAATGGAATAAGGGTGAGCTGAGTTCTTATCTAATTGAAATTACCGCAGCTATCTTGGCTTATAAGGACGAAGACGGTTCGCCGTTGCTCAACAAAATCCTCGATACCGCCGGACAAAAAGGCACCGGAAAATGGACGGGCATCAATGCCCTGGATTTGGGTATTCCGCTAACCTTGATAGGTGAAGCCGTATTTGCCCGCTGTTTGTCCGCACAGAAAGACGAACGGGTTAAAGCAGCCGAATTCTTGGCACGGCCTAAGAAAGCGTTTTCCGGCGACAAACAAGCCATGATTAACGCTGTCCGTGATGCCTTATACGCCGCTAAGATTATTTCGTACGCCCAAGGCTTCCGCTTACTGCGTGAGGCTTCGTCTGAATACAGCTTCGACCTCAACTATGGCGAAATTGCCTTAATGTGGCGCGGCGGCTGCATTATCCGAAGCAGTTTTCTGAATGACATTAAACAAGCGTACCAAACCAATCCCGATATTGAAAACTTGTTGATGGCCGATTTTTTTATCGATGCCATGCGGCAAGCCGAAGAAGGCTGGCGCAAAGCAGTCATTTTCGGTATCGAAATGGGCATACCGACACCTGCATTTTCGACCGCTTTAGCTTATTTTGATGGCTACCGTACAGAGCGGCTACCTGCTAATTTACTGCAAGCACAACGGGATTATTTCGGCGCACACACCTACGAACGCACAGACCGACCTAGGGGTGAGTTTTTCCATACCGACTGGACAGGGCATGGCGGGAAGACGGCATCAAGCACTTATAATGTTTAACTTTGGTAGGGTACGCATTGCGTACCTTTTTCAGGTGACGAGACTTGCCAAAAGGTACGCAATGCTTACCCTACTTGGCTCGTACACCCTGTAAGTATTATCGTTTCCAAGTAGAACTATGGGATCGATAAATGCAGCATTTTTATCGATATTAGGCGTTTTTGCTGTTGGTTTTATCGATTACCTAACTGGAATCGAAATTAGAGCGTTCCCTTTATATTTCTTTCCATTGATGATTGCCGCCTGGCATTTGGGCAAAATTGGATCATTGTTAATATCTTTATTAGCAGCTATTACCTGGATTGTGGCAATGTATTTTGGTGGACGAGAGTACTCACGCGCTTTTGTATGGGTTGTGAATTTTTTTACTCAATTCTCTGCATTTATTTTAGTTTCTTTAATCGTTGTCCGCTTAAAAGATGCTTTAATAAATGAGCAATTTATTAGCCGAACAGACAAACTAACCGGGCTTTTAAACAGCAGGGCATTTTATGAGCAATCACATACTCTATTGAAACTTTGTCAACGACACGAACGTCCTTTAACACTTGCATATATTGATTTAGATAACTTCAAGAATGCAAACGACACCCTTGGCCATCTTCACGGAGATTTTCTATTAGGTAAAGTAGGAAGCGTATTAAAAGCAAGCCTTAGATCAAGTGATCTTGTTGGGCGATTGGGAGGTGACGAGTTTGCGATATTATTGCCAGAAATGTCCCCTACTAGTGCGCGAGAAGCGCTCGAAAATATTCGAAGTCGAATAGAGGAAATCCCTGAGCTTATATCCTGCGCCGTTACAGCAAGCATTGGTGTTGTATCGTATATTGAAACTCCGTCAGATATTAATCAATTGATAAAAACCGCCGATGAACTGATGTATAAAGCCAAAAAGATGGGCAAAAACTATGTTATTGCAGAAAAATTTTAACTTCTAAGGCCGTACAGTGGATAACAGTCAAATAGGGTGCATTCCATGCACCAAATAACGGCGAATAGGATGAGCAACGTAATTATTATGAACACTATGTTACTAATGGCACTAAATGGTGCGTAAAACGCACCCTACTACTAATTAATTTAAAAAAATCTATTTTGAACCCTGCGTCTTTCGCCTTGAACCTATCGAGTAACCCATGAACGCCGAACCCTGCACCTACGTTATTTATGGCGCGACAGGCAACCTGTCCCGCATCAAACTCATGCCTGCCCTGTACCATTTGGATGCGGCAAACCAGTTGCCGGAAGGCACTTGTATTATCGCTATCGGGCGTAGGCCGTGGGATCAAGATACTTGGTTAAAAGAACTCAGGGACATGATCGAACAGAAAGTGAAAGGCGACATGAACGAGCATGTATTCAAGCGCTTTAGTGAACGATTTCATTATCACCGGGGTGATTTGCACGAAGCTGAGGCCTACAGCGCTTTAGCGGAACTTATCAATGCCCCAGAGCAACAATTTTCCAAAAATATCGCGTTTTACTTATCCATCAGCCCGGCCGATTTCGCCCAGGTGATGGAATTATTAAGTAATAACCATTTATTCGAAGAAGAATACGGCTGGCGAAGGGTGATTATCGAAAAACCCTTTGGTTACGACCTGGATAGCGCCCAAGCGTTGCAAAAACGGATCAGCCAATACTTGACTGAAGAACAGATTTACCGCATCGACCATTATCTTGGCAAAGGTATGGTACAGAATGTGTTGGTGTTCCGGTTTGCCAATGTAATGCTGGAACCGTTGTGGAACCGCAACTATATCGACCATGTACAGATTACGCACTCCGAAGACATCGGCATTGAAGGCCGGGGCGAGTATTACAACAGCGCCGGAGCTATGCGTGACATGTTGCAAAGCCATTTGCTACAAATGTTGACGTTAGTTGCCATGGAGCCGCCCGTATCCATGGAAGCGGAATCCTTACGCGACGAAAAAGTGAAGGTATTGAAATCGATTCGACCTATCCATAAGGAAGCCGTGCACGGGCATTCGTTCCGCGCCCAATATGCCAAAGGCAGTGTCGGCGGCAAGAAAGTTAACGGCTATCTCCAGGAAGAAAATATTCCTGCCAACAGCACAACGGAAACTTATGCTGCTATGAAACTTTATGTCGATAATTGGCGTTGGCGGGGTGTGCCGTTTTATTTGCGTACCGGCAAACGCATGGCAAAAGCGCAATCGACTATTTCTATTTGTTTTCGGCATCCACCGCTGCAATTCTTCCGTGACACCCATGTGCAATGCATGAACCCAAATTGGGTGCTGCTTGGCATCCAACCGGAAGAATGTATCCGTATTGAAATGACGGTAAAAGAACCGGGCTTGGAGATGACTACCCGTACCAGCAGTTTGGATGCGAGTTTCCGTAACCAGAATGAAAAGTCTATAGATGCTTATGAAGACTTGTTGCTGGATGTATTAAAGGGCGACAGGTCGCTGTTCCTGCGCTTTGATGAAGTTGAATACGCTTGGCGTATTGTTGACCCCATCCTGCAAACCTGGGCGATTGAACGGGATTATATTGCGACTTACCCTGCTGGATCTTGGGGCCAGAAGATAGCCGCCGTTTATTTGATAAAGAAAGCCAATCCTGGCGTAGCTCTTTAACACCGGAGGCGTGTAAGTATGAAGCCTGATTACCTTTGGCATTGCCTGGAAAACTCTGACCAAGTTGCGGAAGCGGCCTGTAAAGAAATTTTAGCCGCTGCAAAAACAGCCATTGCCGAACGGGGCAAATTCAAGCTAGTTTTAGCGGGCGGCACTACGCCGGAAAAAGTCTATCGCATGCTGTCGAATTCCGAAGCAAATTGGGCAAACTGGTGGATATACCACGGCGACGAACGGTGCTTGCCAATAAACCATCCAGATAGAAATAGTGTAATGGCGGCCAAAGCTTTGTTAGATCATGTCGCTATTCCCAAAAATCAAATTTTTAACATTCCTGCCGAATTAGGGCCGGAGCAAGGTGCGCTTACTTATCGACAAGTGGTCGGCGATGCCCTGCCCTTCGACCTTGTTTTATTGGGTATGGGTGAAGATGGCCATACTGCGAGCTTATTCCCTGGACATCACCATAATCCCGATGAATTGACCCATGCGGTTTATAACTCACCTAAACCGCCACCGGAGCGGGTTTCCATCAGCGCTAATGCGCTGGGTAATTCAGGGCAAGTTATCTTTCTGGTTACCGGGGCAAATAAGCGGGATGCCATAAAACAATGGTGTTCGGGGATGGATTTACCGATAGCCTCCATCAGTAATGCCAATATGACCATAATGATCGACAGGGATGCGTCATGTGATTGATACCTATCCATACTTTACAAGGTTAACCCTGTGGAGTATGGGTAAACTTTGATAGCCCTTGCTAATTACATGCCGGTTCGTTTAATTCCTGTTTACAGATAGCCTCCCGCTTTTTTAGCAGATCTTCTTCAAAGCGCTGCAAGTACACTTTTTCCGCATCATTTACGCTAATAGCATTACTTGCTTTGGCGTATTCGTAATCCAACTGACGAATCGTGAAATCAATCGCGAATACCTCATGCTTTGCTGTTGCCGATTCTGAGTTATCGTAAAGTCCATGCATTGCATTGGGTTCAACCGAACATGATGAAACGCTTAACCACACCAACATCAATAACCATTTCATAATTTTTTCCCCCAATAAATCACGGATAGCTTCCATGAATGACTTAGTTTCCAAGTTATCAAGGTTGCTGGTTAGCGTTTGTATTCCTCATGCCCCATCATCTATAAGCTGTTATTACTGAATACTGGCTGAACAACTTATCGCTGTGACTAAGTAAATACGTTAGACAGCTTGGTTGTTAATCGTTAATTTAACTTTTTTGACAGGGTACTTCGTAATACAATTAGCCGCTTTTTGGTGCAGATTGATTTAATTCAAGAATGCTATCGTTTGTTCGTACAAATTTTGCTTTTTAATCATTAAAGGTCGTTGTTATGTGTTGGAGTGGAGAAGCGTCAGGGGTTTTAGCTGCTATAGGGCTAAGTACCGCAGTTTATATCGCAAAAAAAGGGGAAGCAAAAGAGCTATGGATTCCGTTGACGTATTTCGCTTTAATGGAGCTACTACAGGCAGTTACTTACATTTACATTGATTTATGTGATAACCCGAATAACCAGATACTCACGATGCTGGGTTATTTGCATGTCTCGTTCCAGCCGTTTTTTGTGAACATGGTGGCGATGTATTTCATTCCCCAGGAAATCAAATACAAAATACAAACGACCGTCTATACCTTATGTTCTGTCGGGACTATTTTCCTGCTGTTTAAAATGTACCCGTTTGACTGGGCAGGCCATTGTGTTATCGGCACGGAAGGATTTTGTGGGCCGGCAGTTTGTTCGGTACATGGTGCTTGGCATATCGCTTGGCAAATGCCATTAAACGGCTTGCTGTCTTACCCTATTCATTGGCTAAACGATTTTGATTGGGGCTTACACGTGATGAGTTACATTTTGGTATCTTTCATTCTGCCGATTATTTACGGTTCTTATCGGTTTGTGGCATTCCATTACTTGATGGGGCCTTGGATTTCCAGCGTAACCACCGATGACCCGAACGAATATGCCGCAGTTTGGTGCCTGTTCTCCATCGCACTATGCGTATCGGTGATTAAGTCACCTGTCAGAAAATACCTGCACGTAAAAACTTGGCCTTATTACAACAAATATGTCAATGTCGCAGAACAGGTAGCGGTTATCCGATAACCTTCCATCTAGCCACCGGGATTTCAAAATTAGGCACATGAGATCCCGGCGGTTATCTTCCCTTTGCCATCAAGCAAGATATTAAAGCCTGCAATACTATTCCTGAAACGCACGTTAATTTTATTTGTTACTTTTCGTGTGGCACTCCTTGACAAATATCAGCTAACATCTAGCCTTACTTATTAAGATCAGGTTAGAACTTCAGGCTATTAATTAACGAATTTGGCTTTAATTAGCAGAACTATTTATTACCTTTACTGAATATTTTTATGATCTTGGCATTTTCTGAAAATGCAAAATTATCCTAGGTAAATTAAATAGTGAACACAATGAGCAAACAAATTAAAGCACAAGCTGAAGACAGTGAGAATCCAGAAGCAGCGGCAAAGCAGTTGTCGCATTCTTTACCAAGAGCTGTTATTCCCAATTTACAAAACACTGGTGAAAAATCAACGGTAACGGACAATTCCGGCTATTCTGCGCTGATTGTAGATGACAACCCCTCATTTCAAAAACTATTGGCATTAAGTCTTTCCATGCAGCCCCAAATAGGCGAAATTGACTTTGCCAATAACGGAGAAAGTGCCATTACAAAAGCGAATTCCCAGAAATATGATCTCATTTTCATGGACGCTATGATGCCAGGGATTGACGGTTACGAAACCTGCGCCCGTATACGTAAAATACCTGACTATAAAACTACGCCGATTATTATGGTAACGGGATTGGATTCGCCTTCAGATGAAGCTAAAGCAATCATTGCAGGTACCACAACTTTTGTGACGAAACCTGTACAACAGATTCCGTTTAAAAAACTGCTCACTAGGGTGTTGTCTTTGATGGACTACAGAAAAAATTTAACAGGTAACACCCTCTAAGAAGGGGTACTTAGGCTTTACTAAAAGAACCTATTTCAAAAAACGTACCCCTGTTGCTCTTAGCGACTCTCACTCCTAATGGACACTAACCAGTTTCGTACATATTTTTATACCACTCTACAAATGCTCTAACACCAACGGTTATCGGCGTATCCGGTTTGTAATCAAATTCAGCGATTAAATCAGATACGTCTGCATAAGTATCGGGAACATCACCGGGCTGCATTGGCAATAAGTTCTTGATGGCTTTTTTGCCGATAGCATCTTCCAGCGCACCTATAAAGTCGAGCAAAGGCACCGGATTATTATTACCAATGTTATATACCCTATAAGGTGCTGTGCTGGTGCCGGAATCAGGGTTTTCACTCGACCAGTCGAGATTGGGTTGTGCGGGTTTATCGAGTATTTTGGTGACACCAGTAACGATATCGTCTATGTAAGTAAAATCGCGCCTGTGGTTACCATAATTGAACACATCTATCGGCTTGCCTTGCGTGATATTACGAGCAAACAGGATGGGCGACATATCTGGCCTACCCCATGGCCCATAAACCGTGAAAAACCGCAATCCGGTTGTTGGCAATTTGTACAAGTGACTATACGTGTGTGCCATTAATTCATTCGCTTTTTTACTGGCTGCATAGAGCGAAACCGGATGGTCTACATTATCGCGAACAGAAAACGGCATTTTTGTATTTGCGCCGTACACAGAACTTGAAGATGCGTACACCAAATGCTCAACGCCGTTATGCCTGCATCCTTCCAGGATATTCATAAAACCGACAATATTAGAGTCGATATAAGCATGTGGATTGGTAATGGAGTATCTAACACCAGCTTGAGCCGCTAGATGCACGACCCGCTGAAAATTCTCTTTGGCGAATAGGTCAGCCATTGCTTGCCTATCAGCAATATCCAGCTTGATGAATCTGAAATTTGGATAGCATTCTAAGCGTGCCAATCTAGCCAGCTTTAAATTAACATCATAATAGTCGTTAAGATTATCTACACCGACAACTTCATCGCCCCGCTCCAGCAGTCGCATTGCTTGCATGGAGCCGATGAATCCAGCGGCACCTGTTACTAATATTTTCAAAATTTTTCTCTTAAATTAATTTTGTTACGAATTACGTTTGACATAAGATGCGCTAGCACATCCCGGTTGGCGGTTGGATTAGGTTTGAACGGACAATTTTCTGCAAGCCATGAAAGGTTAAAAACAAAACGAAAGCTAAAAGAACGACACTAGACCAGAAATACAGGGCGTGAGCTTCATAATAACCAACCAGACACATATGGAAATTGTTGATGCAATAGAAATGTTCCAATAAGCACAATAGGAAATGTATAAATAACAAGCCCCAAATTGGCAAGGCCATCTGGTTTGTTTTTGAAAAAACAAACCAGACAAACACTGCGCCAGCAATATAAAGTACCGGCACAACCAACTTTAACACCCCAAGTAACTTAAACAGAGATTCTTTCAATTGCCGACTAACCGTTAACTAACCGGACACGGAATTATTTACTGGCCTACCAATGCAATAATAAGTAAGCCCGGCATTCGCCAACTGTTTTGGTTCATAAAGATTGCGCCCATCAAATACGACGGAGTCTTTAAGCTTAAGCTTTAATTGTGCAAAATCAGGACTCCAGAAGTTCTTCCATTCGGTGACAATACAAAGCGCATCGGCATTATTAATCGCCTCCGCTTGGGTTTTGCACAAAACCAGACCCGCTTTGTTTCCATAAATCCTTTTTGCTTCCACCAAGGCTTCTGGATCGTAAGCTTGCACAGTAGCACCCGCATTTATCAACGCTTCTAGCAACACACGACTGGGCGCTTCGCGCATGTCATCGGTTTTTGGTTTAAACGATAAACCCCACAACGCAAAAGTTTTGCCTTTTAGTTGCCCTTTAAAGTGCTTACTTATCTTGTCAAAAAGAACGTGCTTCTGCCTGTCATTGACACGTTCTACTGCACCCAACAACTCTGCCTGATAGCCCATCTCCTTTGCCGTCCGTTCCAACGCCTTGACATCCTTAGGAAAACAAGAGCCACCATAGCCACAGCCTGGGTAAATAAAGCTGTATCCAATGCGGCTATCCGAGCCTATGCCATTACGGACGTGTTCAATATCAGCACCTAAATGTTCAGCCAAGTTAGCCAACTCGTTCATGAAGCTGATTTTTGTTGCCAACATAGCGTTGGCTGCATATTTGGTGAGTTCTGCTGACCGCACATCCATCGCAATGATACGCTCATGACTGCGGGTAAATGGCGTGTATAAGGCTTTTAATAGCTCAGTTGTCCGGGGATTATCAGTGCCTATAACGATACGGTCTGGCTTCATAAAATCACCGATGGCAGCCCCTTCCTTTAAAAATTCAGGATTTGAAACCACATCGAATTCAATGTCCGCGCCCCTGGCTTTCAGGCTGGTTTCGATAAGGTTTTTCACCCTATCTGCCGTCCCAACCGGCACTGTCGATTTATCCACGACAATACGGTATTCCGTCATATGTTCTGCTATTGTTTTGGCAACCGCCAGGACATATTGCATATCGGCAGAACCATCCTCATCAGGCGGTGTACCGACAGCAATGAATTGAAACAGCCCATGCTCGACCGCCATTTTTGCATCAGTGGTGAAACGTAGCTGCCCAGATTGATGGTTATCCTTAACCATGTCTTCCAGACCTGGTTCGTAGATAGGGATAATGCCTTGATTAAGATTATCAATTTTTCCCTGATCAATATCCACACAGAGTACATCATTGCCAACTTCCGCAAGACATGTGCCGGTTACTAGACCGACATAACCCGTTCCAAAGATTGTTATTTTCATTATATTGTTTTGTCGCTTCTTATAAAATAGTTAAATTATTGATATTAAATACATATGATGTAGGCGTATTTCTTGATTTTACGAAACCTGTCACCAAACAACAGCAAGTTTTGATTTGTAATCTACATATATTCCCTTTATTGTAGGTCATGATGGATAAAAATCGAAACCGAATACTTTATTACTGCCAAAGCCTTGTTGGTGTTGGGCATTTAACTGCAAGCCTTCAAGTCATTCAAGAGTTAAGGCATTATGTCGACGTAGATTTGAGCTATTGTGAAATAAGCTCCCCAGCCCCATCACTTCAAAATGGCTTCAGAGTGCTGCAACTCGCGTCCTTGCTATTTTAATGGCACTGGCAAATGAAATTGCAACTTGCCAGAAATATTGATCACTCCTGATAGCCTATAACCTTAGAAAAACATGAATACATGTGGTTTTTAGAAGTTCTCGCTTTTTTGATGCCAGTGGTGGCTCGATAAAACAAACTTAATAAAAGCGATCAACGCATTCCGTTCGTCTTGATCCTTTCGACTGTAAGCGGGGTAATATTGTAGAAGTACTAAAGCGGCGTTTCCTCAATCGGCCCAACCCAGATAATCAACTTTAACTTTTGCCAGCCCACGCAAGCCTATTTTTCTTGCTGCACCGTGGGACAGGTCGATAATCCTGTTGCTTTTAAAAGGGCCTCGATCATTAACTACCAGGACAATTGACCGACCGTTATGTAAATTAGTCACCCGCACTTTACTTGGCAATGGCAATGTTTTATGGGCAGCAGAGTCTCCTTCCGGCCTAAAATGTGTACCCATGGAAGTTTTTGATCCCGACTCATAGCCATACCAAGATGCCATGCCCACTTCACTATAACCATCGGCAGAAATCATCGGGTAGTACATCCTGCCCTTAACCCGATAAGGTCGATTATAAGCTCGTTTATGGCGGTAATTGTGATGCCCTATCCGGCCTTGAGATTCTGGAACACTTATCTGTGGTGGATCTGAGGCACAGCCATTCAGCAAGCTAACCACCAATAATGCTGTACCGATAAATCCGATTTGTGAACGATTTTTGGCGGCGTGAAAAGCTTGGGTCATGGTTTCCTTATAAAATCCGACAATTCTGACAATAGCCGGATTGTTTCAACAGCAATTATTTTAGACGGTATAATATACTCTTGATATTATTTATCAATAACTTGTAGCTTTATAAATAACTTGTAGCTTTATAAATAACTTTTAAATCGTTTTACTACCCTTTCGATATTACCCCAAATGACTGTTACGCTTACCGACCTGGAAAAAATAGTCCGCGAAGCCGGATCAATCGCCCTTACACATTATAAAAATCTGGAATTGTTAAAAGTAACAAAAAAAAGTCCGCGTGATTTTGTGACCGAAGCCGATATTGCCGTTGAATCTTACCTTAAGGAAACACTTACCAAACAATATCCGCAGTTTGGTTTTTGGGGCGAAGAAAGCGGGCAAAGCGAAAACCAAGCGAGCCGTTGGGTCGTTGATCCCATCGATGGGACGCACTCTTTTTCAAAAGGCCAGTATTTTTGGGCGGTTAGCGTGGCTTTAGAAGTCAATCAAGAAATGCTTATCGGTGCGGTTTACGCCCCTGCCCTAAACGATTATTACTGCGCTGAAAAAGATAAGGGCGCATGGAAAAATGGCATCCCCATCTCAGTTTCTAATGAGCAGGTTCTTTCAAATTCCATGGTTGCTACCGGCTTTGCCTGCATTCGATCTTATCTGCAAGACAATAATCTACAACGTTTTTGCAGAATTGCCGAGCAAACAACCGGACAGCGCCGGTTCGGTTCTGCCGCTTTGGATTTATGTATGGTTGCAGATGGGCAAGTTGATGCCTTTTGGGAACAGGAACTGAATCTTTACGATATTGCCGCCGGTGCCTTAATCGCCAAGGAGGCCGGCGCTACCATCACCGACTTCAAAGGCAATGAAGGCATTTTTCCAAGACAGATTTTAGCGACAAATGGGCCTATATTGGGACAATTATTACCCTTGATGTAAGTCTAATAAGGCTAAATTTAAGCACTAGTTTTAAAAAAAACCGCAATTTGCTTTTAATTTGTATGATTACGGCCATTGGTTACTTATAATTAATCTAAAATAGTCAATAAAATTTTATTTAGTTGATGGTTTATTATGTTCAGTACATATCAAACAGAAAAAACCAATATTTATTTTATGCCCTCAACGCCGAGGGGAACTCTTAACAAGTTGATTCTATTGGCAATAAGACAAGGCAAATTTCCGTTTATCGAAGGGTTTACTCTAAATGGATTCAAAAGTTTCTTGTTCATCCTGAAGTTGCCCACGGGCTTAATCAGTGATTCCTCAACTTATAGAATTAGGTTTAAGTCAAAATCTTCCTGTAGGGGCAGTAAGATGACACGCATGTTGAACAGCAGCGATAACAAACCGTTAACTTTATGTTAAACCAGCCTAACAATATCGATCAAAAGCCCAGTGAGGATTTTAGTCAACTATTGGCTGAATATCAGGCACATCAACTTGAACTTGAGCAACGAAATAAGGAACTCTCTGAACTTGTTACACAGCTTAAAAATGACATCCGTAGCCAAAGCGAGCATTTAACCGAAAGCAACAACACCTTAAGCGCAACGATCAATGAGCTCAATTATTCGAGACATCAATTGCTCGAACGCGAAGCTAAGCTTAATTCTATACTGAATGCATCTATTGAGGGCATTATCGTCATTGACACTACCGGCACAATTGTCTCGGTAAATGCGGCAGTGGAAAATATTTTTGGTTATACCCCTGAAGAACTGATCAGTAACCGTGT
The DNA here is from genome assembly GCA_963804035.1 of uncultured Gammaproteobacteria bacterium. Classification (GTDB taxonomy): domain Bacteria; phylum Pseudomonadota; class Gammaproteobacteria; order Methylococcales; family Methylomonadaceae; genus Methyloglobulus. Next base: position 361,756 of record CAWDOO010000001.1, read on the forward strand.
TATCAAATTAATGCCGATAACAATAAAGAAAAAGCAGGATTATTACCTTGAAAAATACTTACGCATATTTATACCCAAAGCTATCGGGCAGATACGGGAAGTAGAAGGATTACGCAAAGATGGTTCGCTAGTGCCATTAGACATGACCATTGCTGAATTTCCATTGGATGGTATGCACTATTACAGCGGCATTGTCCGCGATGTCAGCACACGAAAACAGCAAGAACTCCAAGAACGGGAACATTTGGAAAAACTCGCACACGTCACGCGCTTAGGCTTGATGGGTGAAATGGCCTCAGGTATCGCCCACGAAGTCAATCAGCCCTTATCCGCCGTCGTTAACTATACCGAAGTCTGTCTACGGCTACTCCAAAATGAAAACCTGGACATCGAAAAGATCGGCGGCGTAATGAAAAAAGCCAATCAACAAGCGCTTAAAGCCGGTCAGATCATCCATAGTATGCGGGAGTTCGTCAAACCCCGAAAAATTCACCGATCAACTGCGGACATCAATGACCTAATCTACGATGCAATCGGAATTTTTGAGTCCGACTTCAAGCAAAATTTGATCGCAATGCGTTTTGAGCTGACCAAAAGCCTACCCAATGTATTCATAGACCGAGTGCAAATAGAGCAAGTTATCCTTAACCTGATCAGAAACAGCATTGAAGCCCTTAAAGAACTGCCGCAGTTTACCCAGCGGCAACTATCCATCGAAACCACCTTAAATGAATTATTTTACATCGTCGTAAGGGTCAAAGATAACGGCCCCGGATTAACAACCATCCAACGGGAAAAAATACTGACTCCTTTTTTCACCACCAAATCCTCTGGCATGGGCATGGGCTTATCAATCAGCCGATCATTAGTCGAAGCGCATCAAGGCACTTTGCATTTCAATAGCAAAGAGGACAAAGGCACCACCTTCTACTTCACCATACCTACGGAGAGGACTACCCATGGCCGAAACTAAACCTAAAACCTTGGTTTATCTGGTTGATGATGATTTTTCTGTGCGCGATTCATTAAGCATGTTGATAGAATCAACCGGACAGGCCGTCAGATGCTTTGAGTCGGCTGATGACTTTTTAAATAACTTTGACCCCGATCAAGCCGGTTGTTTGATTCTCGATGTGAGAATGCCAAGCATGACAGGGCTGGAACTCCAGGAAGAATTAGTGAGAAGAGATTTTGCCATTCCCATTATCTTTATCAGTGGTCATGCCGATGTCCCTGATTCATCAAAGGCTTTCAGGGCAGGTGCGGTCGATTACTTAGAAAAGCCATTTGACAGCGAAAAACTATTAAACCGCATGGAAGAAGCCATCCAAAAAGACCTGAGTACACGGGTCCATAATGCGGAAAAACGCAAATTGAAAAACCGACTAAGCCAACTAACCCCCAGGGAGCATGAAGTTTATATTTTAGTCGTCAAAGGGCTTTCCAACAAAGAGGCCGCCAGGCACCTTAATGTCAGCTACCGCACCGTTGATGTCCACAGGGCCAAGATTATGGAAAAAATGGAAGCCGAAGATTTGGCTGACCTTACTGTGATGGCTATGCATTGCGGGTTGATTTGATTTTGGTTTTTCCAGCAAGAGTTTCACGTAATATAATTTTGCTGGAAAAACCGTGTTGAAAAACAAGCCGCTATTGCTTGGCCTTATGGAGCGTTGCTCCCCCTTTTCTTGAGCCTGTCGAAATGACACTAGGCTTCGACAAGGCTTCTCTTGGATCGACCCAAGGACTCACCCAAACAATTTCCAACATAATCGAGTCACATCAATAGCTTTGTAATTTACCAAAGACGTTCATGCCGCAACATCCAGTTGAATCTTTACTCAAACCCGGCGATATTCTCTTCACCAGCATCCCTAACTTTCTGTACCGTCGTGTCGCTCGAACGACTGGATCAGTGACTTCGCATGTGGGTATTGCATTTTATGACCAAGATACTGGTTGGCTGGTTGCCGAAAGCGCCGTACCAACCGTCAGATATGTAACCCTCGCCAAATTTATATCGCGTTCAGACAACGGCTGGCTTGTTGTTCGTCGAATGGGTAACGGTTTGTCCTCAAATGAAGTCAAATCACTGCGTAGAGAATGTGATAAGCGAATGGGTAAGCTTTACCATCTTGGCTTCCATTTTTTATCTTCGCGTCAATTCTGTTCTAAGTTTGTTTACGAAAGCTATTTGAACGCACTTGGAGTTGAAGTTGGCAGACTTGAATCATTTGAAGCATTACTGAACAGCCAACCAGATACGCCGCTGTGGTTTTGGCGGCTTTGGTTTATGGGACGAATTCCGTGGGCACGAATCACGGTAACCCCTGCGAGCCAGCTTAGATCGGAAAAATTGAAAACGATATGGGAATCATCTGATTCCTAAAGTTTAACAATATGCAGCTACACCGCTAGGATTAGCCATACAGTTTACAAATTTTAACTTCCGATCACACTATCCACTCGCTGAAAACCCTTAGGCAAATTCAAGCCCCGATTTGCCCGATTGCCGGAATAATGGGCAATATCTATTGCTTTGAGCGTTAACTGACGCTTTCCGGCCATAATTACCACTTGCCCGTTAGCCGGAAATGTCGCCATTGCAACTACGCGATCTTTGTCAGCAGATAAATCTTTAGGCGGAATTTGGATGATTTTATTGCCTTTGCCTTTTGCCAGTTCAGGTAACTCAATGACAGGGAAAATCAATAATCGGCCTTGTAAAGTAATGACAGCCAGCAAATCAGTTGGGTTAGCAATAAGCACAGGTTTTACGACTTTTGATTTATCTGGCAAAGAAATCAGTGACTTACCTGCCTTGTTTTTGCACATTAGTTCTTTGACTTGCACCCTAAAACCATAACCCGCACTACTTGCCAATAAATACCAATCATCAGGATTTCCAGCCAGCAAATAAGTAAATAATGAGCCTGGGGCAGGATTCAAGCGTCCTGTTAAGGGTTCACCTTGGCTTCTTGCCGAAGGCAAGTCATGTGTAGTAGCACTGTAGACACGTCCAGTTGAATCCAGCACATAAACGGGTTGGGTTGATCGGCATCTTGCAGAATCCAGGAAACCGTCACCGGATCGATAACTCAGGCTTTCCACGTCGAAATCATGCCCTTTTGCCGCCCTGATCCAGCCTTTTTCTGAGAGAACCACGGTTAGTGGTTCGTTGGTAATTAAGGCAGTAGTCTCCAACGCTTGCGCTGCTTCCCGTGCGACGATGGGGGAACGGCGATTGTCACCGTATTTTTCTGCATCTTCTTCCAATTCGGATTTAATCAGGTTGTTCAACAACTCCTTAGAACCCAAAGTTGCTTCCAGTTGTTGACGCTCCTGTTCCAATTCCGCCTGTTCGCCACGAATTTTGATTTCTTCCAGCTTGGCAAGATGCCTTAGCTTTAATTCAAGTATCGCCTCAGCCTGGATATCAGTAATACCAAAGCGTTCGATCATCACGGCTTTGGGATTATCCTCGAAACGTATGATGGCGATAACTTCGTCAATGTTAAGGAAGGCAATTAACAAGCCTTCCAACACATGCAACCGTGCCAGCACTTTATCCAGCCTGAACTGCAATCGCTTACGAACGGTTTCGGTACGAAAAACCAGCCATTCGACCAGTATTTCGCGCAAATTTTTAACCTTGGGTCTTCCATCCAGGCCAATCATATTCATATTGACGCGGTAACTTTTTTCAAGATCTGTCGTGGCAAACAAATGCGACATTACCTCATCGACATCGATCCGTTTCGATTTCGGCATAATGACTAGACGCGTTTGGTTTTCATGATCCGACTCATCTCGTAAATCCTCGATCATGGGCAACTTTTTCGCCAGCATTTGCGCAGCTATCTGCTCCATCAACTTTGCACCGGACACCTGGTAAGGCAGCGCAGTTATAATAATGTTACCGTCTTCCTGCTCATATTTAGCCCGCATTTTTACCGAACCACCGCCACTGATATATATTCTTTGTATGTCTTCAGCGGAGGTGATGATTTCCGCTTCGGTCGGGTAATCCGGCCGCTTGATATGCTCCAGCAGTTGTTCCAGCGGCGCATCGGGTTTATCGAGCAAATGAATACAAGCCCCAGCCACTTCCACCAGGTTATGCGGGGGAATATCGGTTGCCATCCCAACGGCGATGCCCATCGTGCCGTTAAGCAGCAGATTTGGCAGCCTTGCCGGTAACATGACTGGTTCTTGTAAAGTGCCGTCGAAATTATCCGACCATTCGACAGTACCCTGCCCTAATTCACTCAATAAGGTCTGTGCGTAAGCGGTTAGCCTCGATTCGGTGTAACGCATGGCAGCAAATGATTTCGGGTCGTCCGGCGAACCCCAGTTGCCTTGTCCGTCGATCAAGGGATAACGATAAGAGAAGTCCTGCGCCATCAATACCATGGCTTCATAGCAAGCGGAATCACCGTGCGGATGGAATTTGCCCAACACATCACCCACCGTCCGTGCCGATTTCTTGTATTTGGCTAAGGCGGTCAAACCCAATTCGGACATGGCATAAACGATGCGCCGTTGTACCGGCTTTAAACCGTCAGCGATATGCGGCAAAGCGCGATCTAAAATAACGTACATGGAATAATCCAGGTACGCTTTTTCCGCAAATTCCTTTAACGGCAAACGTTCGAAATTTTCTTGTACGACAATCATTATCTCAACTCTTCCTCAGTTACATCGACGTTTAATGCACGGACTTTTTCCAAACTTTCCTGGCGTAATTTCTTCCGCAATTCCCCAGCAGCGAAATGGCGTTTTTCCGCATCGTTTTCTAAAGTCAGGCGCGGCACTTCGACGGTCTTTCCTTCTTCATCCAAAGCCACCATCGTGAAATAACAGGAGGTCGTATGCCGTTTTTCATTTGTCCGTAAATTTTCGGCTATCACCTTTACGCCAATTTCCATCGACGAGCGTCCAACGTAATTAACGTGCGAGTAAAATGATACCAACTCGCCGACATTCACCTGCTGCATAAAAAACACCTGATCTAACGCCGCCGTGACCACGTAACTTTTACAGTATTTGGCAGCGCAGGCATAAGCGACTTGGTCTAATAATTTTAGCAATGAGCCGCCGTGGACATGGCCAGAGAAGTTAGCCATATCGGGGGTCATAAGGACGGTCATGGTGAGGTATTTTTCTTGTTTGGGCATAAGGTATCGGTGAGATTATCGTAGGTTGGGGTGAGGAACGAACCCCAACGGAAAGTATAATATCAATTGTTGGGGTTCGTTCCTCACCCCAACCTACGAGCTAAAGTATTCACGGGAGCGTGACATAATTTTGCAGGAAGCCCCGTGCTGACTGAGTATCCAATCGATAAATCACATTGGTCGAGACGCACTGCATGTCCCCTGTTATCGTTGTTCCAGCAATAACGGTACTTTCATTATCGCCGCTGCCGGTAAAATTAGGACCACCAGAATCCCCGAAACAGGCCCCGCTGTCGCCAGTTGCTTGATTTTGCGACAAACGCAACCACGCTTTATTTAACGCATTAAAGGACTGCACCGACCATTCACGGGTATCTTGATAGTCGATGATGGGTTTGCCTTGGCCGTCAAAATTGCGCTCTTGCCCGCCATAACCTACGGCAGTGTAATGAGTGCCTTTCAATAAACCGTTATCTTTTAAGGTATCGAAAACACCAAAGGTTGGTAATTTGGCGGGTGTAATTCCGGTAATTGGAGTATCAAATACAATCACGGCAATATCATGCGGATCGTTTTGGGCGGAACTGTATTCGGGATGGATGATAAAGTGGCCTAAGTGTAGGTTTGCCGCATTGGTTACACTGGGATCAAACGTAACATTAACATCAGGGCTAACCGGATCGCAGTGGGCGGCAGTTAACATGACCGTTGAGCTTATCAACGTGCCACTACAAAAAGCGTATAAATTCCCGCTTTGGTCGGTATCAATTAAGGCACCTACTTCCGGATGTTTTGTGCCATCCAATATGCCATAAGTGATGGCAAAACAGGAATCGCTAAAAAACGTAATTAATAGCACTAGCACGGATGCATATTCAAATTTCATTCGATTTTTCCTCATTTTTTAACCTAAAATAACAATTTTACAAAAAACTCCAGCCTAGAATTAGAGTACGCATCGCGTACCTTTTGGATGCTCTTTCACCAGAACCTGATTAAAAATGGTACGCGATGCGTACCCTACTTCATTCATAATATCCCTTATTTCACCTTAGGTTTTTCCTTTTCGAGGCTCACCAAAATGGCCTTCTTATCCCATTTCAACTTTTCGCAATCCGCACATGAATGCTCTTTAATGTAGTTTTCAATGGCTTGTATTCGATTGGCGGTATCGGGATGGGATGACATCCATTCAGGTCCGTTTGCTTTGCCTTTAAAGGCTTCCTGCATTTTTTTGAAAAAAGCCACCATCCCTTGCGGATCGATTTTGTTTTTAGTTAACAGGGCCAAACCTTTAATGTCGGCATCGGATTCTGCCTGACGGCTGAAATACTGGGCGGAAACCTGATGTGCCATAATCATCATGACGGCATTGGCATCACCTAGCACCAGCAGGACGGCGGCGGCAATGCCGGAGCTAGTAATCATGTTCTTTAAGGCATGGCGTTGTTCGACATGTTGGATTTCATGCGCCAACACACCCGCCACTTCATTAGCGGAATCCGCTTTCTCCAGTAAGCCTTTATTGACAATCACAATACCGCCGGGCAGGGCAAAAGCATTGATGGCTGGGTCATTGGAGAAATGCCATTGGTATTTATAAGCGGAGTCTTTGGTCAGGCGGTCGCCTATTTTTTTGACGGCATCCACTGCGACACCCTTATCGATCAAGGCTGTTTGTGTTTTCAAGCTGGTCAACACCGACTCCCCGATTTTGTATTCCGTCGCCAGCGGTACGCGCCCAGCTACCCAGGAAACGGCAGTGTCATATTGCCAGATAGCCAGTTCCACCAGCAACACAAGGCTGCATAAGGAATAAGCGACGGATTTCCAGACCAGACTTTGGCCAAAGGTTGCACGTTTCCACTTACCCAATCCGGCAACTGCATTTTCTGGCAAAAGCTTGACCAGTGTTTTTTGTGCATCTGGATTGGCAGGGATCAGCATCCAGGTATTATCTTGATATTGCCAACACAATTGTAATTGGTCGTGGTCAAAACTTCCCACCCTGGCTTCCAATTCGGCGAAATTGATGTTTTGTTTATAAGCAGGTAAGTAAATTCGGCTTTGCTCAATCACGCAAGTGGTCAGTTCTCCCGCGCTGGGCAATTCCGGGCCGAATAAGAGAATACTGACACCATTATTCATATCAGGGCTTGGTATAAATGGTGGAGATGGCAAATAGGATTATCGCAAGCAGGTAAAATTTGCCCATCCAAGATGATCGGCTACTGCTTCCCGTTAAGGCCGCGCTCATTAACACCTTACTCAAGCGGTTCATAGGCAAGGATTGTATCCACACTTTACCAGGGCCTGATACCGTAGCATAAAATAAGCCTTCACCGCCAAACAGGCTGTTTTTCAACTTTCCGGTATATTTGATGTCGTAACGGACTGTCGATGACATACCCACCAGACAGCCAGTATCAATTTTGAGTTCGTCATCGGGTGTGAGTACGACTTCCTTGAGCGTACCGGAAGCATGAATAAATACGATCCCCTGACCGCTTATTTTTTGCATGATGAAGCCTTCACCGCCGAAAAAACCGACACGTAAACGCTTTTGGAAAGCCAATTGAATACGCTGCCCCAACTCACCAGCAATATAAGCCCCTTTCTGGCAAATAATCATGCCGCCATGTTCGGATAGATTGATCGGAACAATTTCGCCTGGGCTAGGCGCGGCAATAGCAATGGTTTGCGGTTTATTAGCTGTGTTCTTATAAACTGAGCTGAACATCGATTCGCCTGTAAAAGAACGTTTGACTGCATTCCAAAAGCGCCCCATACCGCCAAATTTTGAAGGGCTGCCATCACCCAGAATGGTATCGACAACAATATCCTTATCCACATACATCATTGCCCCTTGTTCGGCAATCGCTTCCTGGCCTGCCTCTAATGTGATTTTTATGTACTGTAAATCGTTGCCCGTAATAGTGTAGTTTAATTGGGTCATGATGTTTGTTATCCTGATGGTTAACGTGAAGGCCAAACTTGTGACGGTGGGCGCTATTAAGTCGCTTACCTTACTGATTACAGGCGGTTATGAATAAATCCTGCACTGCCTAAAAAACCAAACTTAAGCATAGTTCGACTATGCTCACCTTGAGCAGAACTTAAAAAGTCAACAAATCAAATCCCCTAAGCCATTAAATACACTTAGGAAAACTTATTGAAACAGTTGTTTTGGGCTTATCTAAGGATAGATGATTTTCGGCTTGAAATAGGCCGCAGGATAATTGGGGTCAAACTGATCTGGTTGTTCTTGTGCTGCGGTTGCTGGCGTACTAGCACTCTCATCAGAATAAATCACTTTCGACTCAAAACTTGCAGCAGGATATTTCTCATCAATAACAGGGGCTTTCGTTAATTGTGTCTGTTCTGCATTCTCGTCAATGTAAGTTACTTTAGGTTGGAAATTTGCCGCTGGATATTTATCATCTATAGCCGATGATTGGGCTTGGGCGGCAGTTTCATCTATATAAGTGACGCTAGGCTCGAAACTGGATGCCGGATATTGCTCGTCCGCAGCAGCGTAAGCACTGATCGAATTCAAAGACATGGCACAAACAACCAAGCTCAGGATAATTGATTTGTTCATAAAAATTAAATCTCCAATCATTGTTAGTTTAATCCAGCAAGCGTAATTTACTATAAGGGTTGAGTATCGAATATTTTGGAGAGAAGAGCAACTACTTTGACAAGGCTATTAAACACAAACTATAAAAATTGTAATAGCTGATAATTGCATTTTTGTAATTCAAATATTTCCTGTTTACTCAGCTAAAATATAAAAAATTATTTTAGGGAGTATTTATGGCATATGCGGAAATTTCTGCTGCATTAAGCAGCATTAAAACAGCTTCTGATATTGCGAAACTTATTAAAGAAAACCCGTGGTGCATTATGAGGTGTTAAAAAAGTTGCTCATTTCCACTGGGTGGGTATCATTAAGTTTTCGCCAAAAAATAAATGATATGAGCAACTTAGAGACAAGTTATAACAAAATTCTCGGTCTTTTGCACGAACTGGAAACGCAAGCCAACTTCCTGAACCAACGCCGTTTGCCCAAGCTTAGCGACAAGCAACTGATCGCCTTGGCCTTGGCTGCCGAAAGTTCGGGCATTGATTCGGAACGCCACCTTTTCAAGCAGTTGCCGACACCCTTGGTCGGCCAAATTGACCGCTCCGTCTTCAACCGGCGCAGGCGCCAACTGATGCCCAAGCTTGAGCACTTCCGCCAGTGCATGGCGACTAGGCTGGCACCTTCCGAGAACTACCACTTTGTGGACAGTATGCCCCTGGAAATCTGCAAGCTTGGCCGCGCCAGGCGCAGCCGCGTTTGCCAGGAGACCGATGGCGCAAGACCCGATTACGGCTATTGCGCGGCGCACAAGGCACATTATTTCGGCTACAAGCTCCACGCCGTGTGTGCACCCAACGGGACAATCCTTACCTTCGACATCTCAAGGGCTTCCACGCACGACATCCACTACCTTAACGACCTGAAAACACAGCTTAACCACTGTGTCCTGGTCGGCGACAAGGGCTACCTGAGCCGCCAATGGCAGCAAGACTTGTTCGACACCGCCGCCATCCGCCTCGAAACCCCGATGCGCCGCAACCAAGTTGGCTTCAAACCGTTCAGCCCACTGCTCAGAAAAGCCAGGAAGCGCATCGAGACCCTGTTCTCGCAACTGTGTGACCAATTCATGATCCGGCGTAACTACGCCAAGTCATTCCAGGGCTTAGCAACCCGGATAGCCTCCAAACTGACCGCCCTGACCTTGATCCAGTGGCTCAACCAGCGCAACGGCAATAAGCTCAACAACTTGAAAATCGTTATCGCCTAAATGCACCACGGGTTAAAGAAAGTGTTAAATCGCTTGAGCAAGCAGAAAAGAATTTTAAATTAGCGGAATTAACTGATGCTTTGTCCGAGGTAAAATCCCAAGTCGCAGATGTTAAAAATATTCTACTTGAAAAGGATGAAGAAATTCGTGCTCTTAAAGAACAACTTAATTTTAAACAAAACTTAGTATATGAAGCCCCCTATTATTTTCAAATAAACGATGGAGTAATGGATGGTCCATTTTGTCAATGTTGTTATGATTTAAATAAACCCTAAATCCGTGACTTCAAATCAAAAAAACACCTCTATCCCCCTGATTTAAAAGTCATACTCCGATAAAATAAGCTCCAGGTTAATTTCACCCGTTGAGTGAACCATGCAGCATTTTACCCTTAGAACAATCTGAAACCGAAATATATACCAGTCATTCTGGCTTAGCGTTGGTGGGTTTATGCCTGAACCGCTACGGCAACCTTAACCAAGCCCTGAAAGCCATCCCCCAGCGGCACGGCATGGCCCACAGCGATATTGTCAAATCCTACATAGGCACTTTATGTTTAGGGAAAAGCGATTTCGAAGCGATTGAAAGCCATCGCCACGACGCGTATTTCAAATCCGCTCTCGCCATCCGGCACGTGCCTTCGTCCGCCCGCCTTAGGCAACGCCTGGACGGGCATGCCGAGGCTCTGCTGCCCATCGCCTATCACAGTAATATCGACTTTCTGGCGCAGGCCAACGTGTCTGTCTCCCCGTTAGCAACCGGCCACGTTGCGCTAGATATCGATGTCTACCCCATGAACAATGAGAACACGCGCAAGGAAGGCGTTTCCAGAACCTACAAAGGCTATCATGGCTACGCTCCCATTGGCGCTTACTTGGGGCAGGAGGGTTGGTGCCTGGCCAATGAACTGAGGGTCGGCGCCCAGCATTGCCAGAATGAATTCCAATACACCCTGGAACGGGTCATCCCTGCCGCCAGGCACCTGACCGACAAGCCTTTGTTGGTGCGCTTGGACAGTGGTCATGACGCACTGGACACCCGTATCTGGCTGGGCGAATACGAACAGGTTGACTTCATCCTGAAATGGAACCCGCGCAAGCAAGATGCGGAAGCTTGGTTGGCGCACGCAGAGCAATCCGGGCACTGGACTTCGCCACGGGAAGGCAAACGGGTTGCCCTATTCAGCGTGGACGAGCCACAGGCCCGCGGCGGCAACACCTACCGTTTCCGCCGGGTCATGCAAACCACCGAGCGCACCATCACCGCCAGTGGGCAGCTGCTGTTGATGCCCGACATCGAGATCGAAGGCTGGTGGACTTCCCTGGAACAACGCCACTACGGCGATGCCCACGTTATCGGCCTGTACCGTGACCATGCCACCGCCGAACAATTCCACAGCGAATTCAAGACCGACCTGGACATCGAACGTCTGCCGTCCGGCAAGTTTGCCACCAACGACCTGATCATGACCTTGAGTGCGTACAGCTACAACACCCTGCGCTGGATCGGGCTAATAGGACTGCTCGGCGAGATCAGCCCGATCAGGCATACCGCGAAGCGACGGCGCATCAAGACGGTCATGCAGGAACTTATGTACTTGGCGGCCAGGCTCATCCGATCCGGACACCGCCTTAAATTACGGTTTTCGGCCACCTGTGCCGGCTTTAAGGCGTTCGAAGCCACCTACGCTAAATTAGCCGTCGGCTAACCCAATCCGCCCGTCTGTCAAAATCGGCGACACCACCCGCCGTAGGCGAAGCTTTGCCGGAAGCCAACAATTTCGGCCTATGCGCTCAATAAGGGCTTAAAAACACCCAAATACTGGGCGCATAAACCAGTTTCAGCGGCTAAATTTGAGCACAGTAACTGGTGTTGCTTAAAGGGGGCAGTTAAAGTTATTGGCGGTATTTGAAGTCACGGATTCAGGTAAACTACAAATAAGACTACAGCTTGGACAGGAAGGTTATTGGGGTTGTAAGGTTTGTAATTCTGCTTATAGGGCTGTAGAAAATATCTTCGGTTCCTGAACCAAAAGACAATGGCAAACCAAGCACTTAATAAGTCATTAAAAACAAACAGGCACTATAAAATTCAAATTCGTAGTATATCGCGTAATATTTTGCCTGAATTCGCAACCGTTTTAAGAACTCAAGAAATTTCACCCATAAAATGACATAATTTATTGCAAAATTAAAAATCTATCAGACGAATATTAGAATTTTCATCCTCTTGATAAGAGAGAGGCAAAAATCCAACTTTTTTAGATTTATTTTGAAGACAAGCTGTATTGAAATAGCTACACTGACCAGATACCATAATTTAAAAACCTTTACTCACATTGTCTGCGAACTAACGGACATCTAGTTGATTAACCAATATTTTTCTTAATATATACCTAATGAACACACAAAAATCTTTTCTTATCATCGGCGGGGGATTAGTGGGTTTAGCCACTACTTATCGGTTACTCGAGCGATTTCCTTCCGCAAAAGTCACTTTGCTGGAAAAAGAATCATCAGTCGGCATGCACCAAAGCACACACAATAGCGGCGTTTTGCACGCGGGTTTATATTATGCCCCTGGCTCAGCTAAAGCTAAATTGGCAGTAACTGGAATCAAGCAAATGGTTGCTTTTTGCCGTGCGGAAAATATAGATCACGAAATCTGCGGTAAGCTCGTGGTAGCGGTAACCCCAGATGAATTGCCGCGTTTGGATGAATTGCTCAGACGCGGAGCCGCTAATGGACTACAAGGGTTAAGGAAGATTGAGGGTGATGAAATACGAAAAATAGAACCAAACGTCAATGCCATTGCTGCTGCACATGTTCCAGAAGAAGGTATTGTCGATTATAGGCAGGTCTGTGACCGGATGGTCGCCATTATTGAAGAACGTGGCGGACAAATTGTTACAGATGCTAAGGTTGTACGTATCGAACAAAAAGCTGGCGCATGGATCGCAGCAACCGTGAACGCTGAATTCTCTGGTGATTTTTTGATTAATTGCGCCGGATTGTATTGTGATCGTATCGCTGAACTAGCAGGAGAGCAAAGGGATGTTAGGATTATTCCCTTTCGTGGGGAATATTATCAACTTAAACCCTCTGCACAGCATCTTGTGAAAAATCTGGTTTATCCGGTTCCCAATCCAGAATTCCCATTTCTCGGAGTTCATTTTACCCGGATGATTCAAGGTGGCGTAGAAGCTGGCCCAAATGCGGTACTAGCGTTTGCCCGTGAAGGCTATCGCTTGAGCAAAATCGACATCCGTGACATGTTTGATGCCTTGCTTTTCCCTGGACTGTGGCGTTTTCTCCGAAAATATCCAGCAATGGCGTTTACTGAATTAGCTCAATCCTTAAGTAAAGAACACTTTTGTCAGACCCTACAGAGGCTTGTGCCTGATATTAAGGTGGATGATTTGGAACCAGGCCATGCGGGTGTCCGCGCGCAAGCGATGAAAACCTCAGGCGAATTAGTCAATGACTTTCATTTAGTGGTTCGCGATAACGCTATTCATGTACTTAATGCTCCTAGCCCCGCCGCAACTGCTTCGCTAGCAATTGGGGAGCATATTGTCGGGCAAATTAATGTTTGACGGCCCAAACAGGTAGTCGTAACAGAATATTGACTACAAAATAGATTTTAATAAATCTGCAAGCAGATCGTCATAAAAAATGACGATCTGCTAGAAGGGTATTTAGAAAATATCATAACATTAAACGAGAACTGGATGACTTTGTGAGTTAAACAATCTCACCGCCTGAATCCATAACTAACCTATGATTCCCAATTACTGACACCTTACCTAGTACGGTACAACACACCAATAGCATTTAGAAAATCACTCGCGCGTCCAGTAAAACCAACGATTTCATTGCCAGCAGGAACGGTATAACTAAAGCTGGTTGTATCACTGCCTCCCAACCCTAACCCATAAGGACCCAAGATGCGACCGGTATTGGTAATAAAACTGATTGTTCCAACATAATTGCCATAGAAACCGCTTATACCCACAAGATATTCACCAGCATTCAGAGTCGCTGTCGCTGCGTTAACACCCTGCGTTCCGCCATGAAAGGATAAAGTGTCTCCTGTGTTAAGAATGCCTTGGATAGAATCAAGCCACCATCCACTCTGAACATTAACTCCTGTCAAAGACTGCCCAGGGGTTACGCTATCTGTAAAAGCCGTTCCGTCATCACTTCCAAATATTGGGGAAGAAACAGGTAGGTTATTCACAATGTTCACAAACCAATTAAAATTTGCTATCGAAGATGCTCCCTTAATGTCTTTAACTGTTACAGTGACATTATAAATACCTGCGATCATCGGAGTTCCAGTAATTAAACCGGTATTCACTGCAATACTTAAACCTGATGGTAAGCCAGCAGCACTATAAGTAAAAACATCACCTTCAGGATCGGTAGCTGCAATAGCCAAATTAACGGTGCTTCCAATTGTTTGAACTTGGTCGGCAACTGGTGTAATCACTGGCGCTAGATTAGTGATTGGCCGAGCCCTGTGCAAAAACCCTATTGCATTGAGGAAACCACTAGCACGTCCAGTGAAACCAATTATCTCATGACCTGCAGGTACGCTATAATCAAAGCTAGCTGCGTTCATGCCTCCCTGTCCAGTTCCATAAGGCCCTAAGACTCGTCCCGTATTGGTGACAAAGCTGATTTGACCTACATAAGCGCCGTATAGGCCATAACTACGTACCAAATATTCACCAGTAGGCCAATTGACAGTAGCCAAGCTACCGCCAGTTCCACCATGTATGCCCAAAGTACCCGTATTAAGTACTCCTTGGATGGAATCGAGCCACCATCCCTTACGGATATTAATGCCAGTCAGGAATTGGTTAGCTGCAACATTGTCTGTAAAACCTGTTCCGTCAGTACCACCAAAAAGAGGAGAAACTTCGGTAGTATTGTTTACCGTCACACCTACGGCACTGCTAACAGTTACTAAACCATTGTTGCCGTAAGCCTTTGCGGTCAGTGTATGGTTGCCCACCGCAGCCCCATTCCAGATAAAGCTATAAGGCGCAACAGTGCTGGTACTCAATAGTATGTTATCGGCATAGAACTCAACCTTTAAGATACTGCCGTCGGTATTAGTATTAGCAGACAGAATTATTGCGGTTCCCTGCGTGTAAGTGCTGCCGTTTGTAGGCGCTGCTATAGCAACGCTGGGCGGCGTGTTGGCAGGTGCAGGTTCGCTACCCCCCACTTGTTGGATATAATCCGCCACTTGGGCAATGTCCGCATCGCTTAAGGTCACCGCCGTATGGGCGCGTATCGCATCGCTTAGTGTGGATGCCGAACCATCATGCAAATATGGCGCAGTGTTCCAGGAATCACGCAGGGTCGGTGAGTTAAGCCCTGTCAATGCGCCGCCTAGGCGCTTGCCGCTGCTTGGCTTTATGGTGCCGACATCATGGAATAGACCCGCAAGGTTACTGTCCGTGAACTGGTTGCCGCCATGGCATTGGGTGCAACCGGCCGTGCCGAACAGCGCCTTGCCCGCGATGGCCGACGCGGTCAGGCTGCCGTCGGGGTTGCGGTATGGGCTGGGGGCAAAGGTTTTCAATGAGCTTACATAGGCGGCCAAGGCATCAAGGTCTGCACTCTTGCCGGCTTTCGGGCCACCCAAGCTGGCTTGGGTGGCGGCGAAGTCGGTATCGCCCATCAAGCCCAAGCCTGCGGCAAGGCCGCGTATTTGCCCTTCGAAATCCTGGACTTCGTCAAAGTTGCCCGACCAGTGCAACAAACCTTGATCCATGCCGCCACGTCCGCGCAGGTCGATGGTGTTGCGCAGGCCTTCGCCGAAACCGGTCAAGTCCCAGACCCGGCCATCGTGGCCACCGTCATTGTGGCAGGCCGCGCAACTCAAGTAGGCATCGCCCGCCAGGCGAGGGTCTTTGGCATCGTAGAACAGTTGTTTGCCTTTCAGGACGTTCGCAACCAGTTTCTCGGCGGCGACGGACGGCAGCGTGGCGCTGACCGGCGCTGCCCAGTCCCCACGGCTCAGCACACGGGACAAGTCGACCACGCTGACGGTGCGGCCCATGAAGTTGTTGACATATAGTTTTTGTCCGTCCGCAGACATGGCGAGGCCGTCCGGCGCCAAGCCTACTTGGATGCGGTTTAGTACGATACCGGCGTAGGCATCGACGATGGCGACTTCACGGCTGGTTTCGAGGGCTACGAACAGGTAGTTGCCGGAACGGTCGAAGACGGCGGCACTGGCCACGCCGGCATTGTCGAAATCGATACGGGCATCGGTGTTTTCGCTGAGTCCGGCCAGGTCGATGTTGGAGCCAATCGAGCGCACTGTGTTTTGGAAGTTAAGGTTGTTGCCGTTGCGCAATACCCCACGTTTTATGTTGTCTTGCTTGGATGGCACCCAGGCGCTTAGGCCGTCAGGGGAGATGGCGGCCATCGCCAGGTAGTTGGGAATGCCAGAACCTGTGTTGGTGGTGTCTTGGGCATTGCTGTGCTGCAAGAGGACGGTTTTGTTGATGGCCATGGTGTTGGCATCGATTACGGTGACTTGGCCGCCACGGTTGACAGTGTCCACCGTTGCCGTGCCTTCGCCCGGCAAGGCGGGGGTGATGTACCGTGACACCAGGACTTTGCCGCTGTCGGCGGTCACGGACACATGGCGCGGGTTGGAACCGACACTTAAGCTGGCGAGGCTTGCGCCGGTGCTTGGGTCAAGTTTGACCAGTTTGCCGGTGGCTTCCAATACGACATAGCCGGCACTGCCATTAGGCGAGAACGCCAAGCCGAACGGCTGCGAGGCAAACGGCAGGTTGACGGTTTGCACGACCTGTAAGCTGATGGGGCTAATGATGGAAATGGTGGCCGCCGCCTTGTTGGTGACCCAGGCACGGCCATCGGGGGCGATGGCGATGGACCTGGGCGATGCGCCGACAGCAATTTCAGCGAGTTTGGTGTTGTCAGACGTATTGAATACGCTCACCGTGTCGTTGTCCTGGTTCACCACCCACAACCGGCCAGTGGACACCGCCAGGTTGGACGATTGGGTCGGTTGGGCGGCGGTGTGCGCTTTATGGATCGCCTGGATAAAGTTGGTGGAGTTGGTGGTGCCGTTTGCCGACTTGACGGTCACCTGCACCCGGAACAGACCTGCCGAGGTATAGGTATGGGTGACTGCCGCCGTCGCGGAATAGGCGGTTTCAGGGGTGTTGTCGCCGAACGACCATTTGAATTCGGGGCTCGCACCGCTACTGACGCTGGCCGTAAAATTAACTGGTGTATTGACTACTTGCGGCGTAGTGCTAATAGGATTGAGCACCAATGTCGGAGCGTTTATTGTCCAGTCAAAACTCTTCTCTGATATTGCACCCCTGGCATCACGCACAGTAACAATTACGTTCGAAGTGCCCGCAGTAGTCGGCGACCCGCTGACCACGCCCGTATTTGTGCCAATAGACAGCCCAGCCGGCAAGCCAACCGCACTATACGTCAAGGCATCCCCATCAGGGTCTGTGGCAGTGACCGTTAAGTTGACTGTTGCCCCTAAGTTATCGACTTGGTTGGCGATTGGGGTAACCAACGGTGGTTGGTTAGTAACTTGCCGAGTACGGTATACGACCCCAATAGCATTCAAGAAGCCGCTCGCACGCCCGGTAAACCCAACAATTTCATTGCCGGCGGGGACAGTGAAGTTATATGGGGTTGTGGCGCTGCCCCCTAACCCCTTCCCGTATGGCCCTAAGGTGCGACCGGTATTGGTGACAAAACTGATAACACCCACATAATTGCCGTAAGAACCATTGATGCCCACAAAATATTCGTCAGCATTCAGGGTCGGTACCGGGGTCGCTAAGGTACCGCCCAAACCTCCATGGAGGGGCAACGTACCCGTATTAAGGATGCCTTGAATGGAGTCGAGCCACCACCCGCTCTTGACATTGATGCTTTTTAAGGTTTGGCTTGCCGTGACAGTGTCCGTAAAGACGGTACCGCCAGCATTCCCAAATATAGGGGACGTGCCGGTGGTCTGGGGGGTGGTGATATTCCACACAAAACTGACCGTTGCGGTGTTGCTGCCATCGGTGACGGAAATGACGACAAGGGAACTGCCCGTTGCTGTAGGTGTGCCTGAAATCGCACCCGTGGCGGCATTGATGCTCAAGCCTTGGGGCAATGCGGCGGCGCTGAAGGCCAAGGCATCGCCATTGGGGTCGCTGGCCTGGACATTAAGCGCCACACTGGTATTGACCAGGGTGCTTTGGTCACCCGGGTTCACTACGACGGGTACGCCGGAGGTGCTGACCCTAAGGACTTTGGCGACCGAAGGCACGCCTTGGCCGTTCAACGCAAACAGCATCCAGTAGCCCGGCACCATGACGTTGGGGTTGGTGTGCAGGGTCAAGCGGTAATTCCCGCTGCTGGCCTCGGTGAACGGTACGTTCAGGAACCGCATGTCGGAGTTTAGGGCATGGGTGGTGGACGACATCCGCACCAGGCTGAATTTGCTGAGCCCAGGGGTCGCGGCCACGTCAATGGTGCGGCCATAGGAGACTAGGCCGGGGGCATTGGAGATCACCGGGCGGGTCGCCAAGCTGCCGTCGCTGTTGAACAGATAAGGCGGCGAAAACACTTGTGAATCGGGATGGTCAGCCAAACAGTCACACAGGCCGCCACCACCGGACCATACCCGTCCGTCGGTCATCAACAGGGCAACCCCGTGGTAGTTGCGGGGCACGGCTATGTCGGCGACAGGCCGCCAGGTTTGGGTGGCGGGGTTCCATATTTCGGGGGTCATCTGGCTGCCGACATCGTCAAACTTAAGTCCCGTGTTGTTGCCGCCAATGACCATGACTTCGCCGTTCGGCAAGACGACTTGGTTGTGGAACACACGCGGGAAGAGCATGTTGCTGTTAAGGGTACGGCTAGGGATGCCGCCATTGAGGTCAAACACGGCGGATTTGCCGGTGCTGGTGTTGTAAGTGTCGTACAGGGTGCCGCCCGCTTGGAGGACTTTGCCTTCATCGTACAGCACACTGGGTGAATTGGCGGTGTTCCAGTCGTTGACAAGGCCGGCAACCGGGGTCACGCTGCCGTTGCCGGTCGGGTCGATGTAATGCATTTGGGGGGTGTGGCCGGAATGGAAGATTTTGCCATTGGGCGCCAAATGCAGGTGCGGCAGCCAGTTCTTGGGTTCGGTCTTGGAGGGGTAGTTGAGGACGGCCGTTTGTAAGCTTGCGCCGTTCAGGTAAGACCAGCCAGCCCCTTGTGTCCATAGCTCGGGATAGGCGCTGCCGGGTTCGCCAAGGGCGGAGAACACTTGCCCGTTGGGCAGGGCAACCGCACCGTTGTACCAGCGCCCCACCGCCAAGTCATCGATGCGCGTCCAGGCTTGAGTCCGGTAATCAAAGGTGCTGGTGCGGTTGACCGATGAGGATGCATTGCTCTTGTCCCCGCCCGCCACAAATACCCTGCCGTCTTCCAGCATGACGGGTGTCCCACAAAACAGGGCGTGGGTCGGGTGGTCGGCATTGGTGAATTGTCCGTTGCTTGGATCCCAGATGGCGCCATGGGTAAATGTGCCACCATGGAAGTTTCGTAACACGTTGCCGCCCCAGGCCAGGATACGGCCATCGGGCAGGTTGGCCGCAGAGGCAAAGGCAAACGGCCAGGCGGTCACCGCACCCCATTCGCCATACAATGCAGGGTTGTCGCCCGCGGCGGCATTGGCTTGTTCGCCAACCACTGCGCTCACCAATTCGGTCAACAAGGCGTTGACGGGCGCGGAGGACATGAAATGGCCGACATATTTCTTCACGACGGCCGTGCCGCTGGCTTCTTGCTGCCGCGCCTTTTCGGCCAAGTAGGCATCTTCTTGTTGGTGCGCCTCATCATCGCTCACGGTTCCATGGCCATAACCCGCCCCTGATACAAGGCAGCCAAGGGCAAATAATGTGGTAAGGGTGGCGAAGCGGTTGCGGTTCATTTGTAAGTTCCTGTTCATGACCTATTACTCAGTAGGCTATATTCACACTAAATTTTATTTAGCATTACTTAAATAATTCAGTTAGTTAGCTAATTAAACTATTACTTAACCGTATGTTATGCCAAGTTTCAGCAATATATTGGTGACAGTATATGGATTCCAAAAACTTAAACTATCCGTATAACTACCTATATTGGCTGCCCACGGTTATCAGTACAAATGGATCTCATATCGAATGCAAGATAGCCAGAGCTAACGCTCTGGCCAATGGATGTCCTTATATAAAATATTCAAGTGCTGAGATACACTTGGTGCAGTAATGCTGTGAAAAAAATATCGAAATGCTTATGGTCAAACGCGGTTTAAATTCCAGACATTGTCGTGCTAGTTTTAAACGGCTCTGTTTTGTGATCTGTTGCCCCAAAAACACTTACGGTTGTAGATAGATGAATTATGCCTACTTGTTTGCGGGAAAATTTGACGAAGATGCTAATTCAAAATTGAATTTAAGAGATTAGTCAGTTTGGGATGCTAATCCTGATTTTCATTGCCACTATCGGCTATCGGAATAAAAACTAAGTATCTTCATAGTCTATGAGTTTAGAGTTTCAGGAACTAAGAACGGGGTTATTTTAAAGAAAAAGAAAGAAAAAGTTGACATTGTCTCGGAAAAAAGGAATCGCGCTTTAATCAACTTTTTTCAATTAAAGCAAGGTGATTAAAGCGCGGTTTTCCGTAGGAAAAACTTTCTACGGAGGCCGGCATGACCACCCAGGGATACCGTTCTATTCCCGCTGCCCTTTTTCGCTGGACGACCTATTTGTGCGAAGCGCTGCCGACAAGGTCGATCCCGACTTTTCTGGAACTGCTGTTTGGTGCGCTATTGACCTCGACCGGTTTTGTGACCGACTCGTATTTGGCCTTGTCCATGCACCGGCATTGGGGGGGTTATTACAAGTGGCTGCAAACCGGTCGCTGGTCGTGGTTGGCGTTGGGGTTGCAGTTGACTCGGTTGGTGGCACTGGCTCACCCGATGCCAAAAGCCTTGTTGGTCATCGATGACACCGTGGTGTTGCGCAGTTCGACCAAGGCGCCTTCGGTGGCGATCCACCACCAGCACGGGCGCAAGTGCAACCGTCCAGACTATGTGCGCGGGCAATGCTGGGTCAGCTTGAGCACGGTGCTGACCCAGGGGCAACGGTCGGTGGCGATTCCGCTATTGAACCGGCTCACGCGTAAGCCGGGAAACACGAATAAGCTGGACATCGCCATGACCTTGTTGCGGGCAGTCCGGTCGGTTGTCCTGGATGCCATTGTGCTGCTGGACAGTTGGTATATGCGGCAGAAAGTCATTCGCCATGCCACCCAACAAGGCTATGGCGTGATGGGGCAAGTGCGCAAAGACACCGCGCTCTATGCCTGTCCGGTATTGTCCGAACAACGGCAACGTGGTCGCCCCCGGCGCTATGGCGAAAAGTATACGGCCAACAGGTTGGTGGCGTTGCCTGAGCAAAGGACTGCCTTGAGCCTCTATGGCAAGCGACAAATTGTCCGTTATCGGAGTGCCGTGGTGATGGCACGGTTTTTGGGTGGCCAGAGGGTCAAAGCGGTTTGGGTGCAATTTGAAGACGGACAAGGCCACTTAAGTGGTACAAGGCTGCTGCTTAGCACACTGACGGAACTGAGTGCCGAGAGCATCCTTACCTTTTATGAAAAACGCTGGTGTTGTGAGTCGATGTTCAACCAGCTCAAACATGCCTGGGGCTTGCAGGAAACCTGGCAACAGACGCGACAGGTGTTGCATCGCTGGGTGCAAATGGTCACCTTGGCTTACGCCTTGCCCCAGTTACTGGCGTTGTTGCCGAAAGAGCACTTGACCGAATTATGCCAATGGACGCCATGGCGGACAACACAGCCCATTACGGCGGGCAGGATACGCTTGGGGTTGCACCGTATTTTATGGCAAGTTAGCATTCGGGACTGGTGGAACCCTAAGTCCCGAATATTCAAGCCGCCAGATACGCCAATAGCTGTTACTCTGGCATGATTTAAAACGAGAGCCCTGGAATACAGCCTTATAAGGGCAAAAATAGAGAACGTGGTTGCAGTCTATTCAGGGATAGAAAGGCTGCTTTTACTCTAAACTCTAGTTCATAGTGAAAGGCGCTTAATTCTCTATTGGCGGATGTGGCTTACCAATAAGGTCGCTTCCAAGTCGATGCACAATGGTCGGCATTGTCAGATGATGATTCTTTCCAATGCCCATCATGACAATCCCGATGGGCGTATAGCAGAAGTTATTCGTATAGCTACACTAGAAGATGTAGCATTGGTTCAATCATTTTTTTACAGTCTTTTGTTGCTAGGAAGTTTTACGACAATTCACTGGAGCTTATCGGGTACAGTAGAATTAGACTTGGGGATTATTTCTTTTTATCTTTCCGGTTATTTGGTCTGGATTCCAATATTTTATTCGGCATGTGCATCGACATTAGGTGGTGGACGGTAAAACTGATGGTGCAGACAACCCATGTCCGGTGAATCCAAGAAGCTAAATTACCGCTATGCTTTGATAAAAGCACAACAAAACTCCCGGTTAATCGCCTTGAATAATGATGAGGGTAATGAATAAATGTGACCGTTCGGATCATTTCGGGAAATTATTGCTACCTATCAACAAACAGCGACTATACAATCACCTCAAGCTGTGACCAGAGAAAGCTGCTGTTCCCGTGGTGGCTTGTGCTTTGTTCATCAACGGGACTTCCTTTTGGTTTTGCTTGTTATCCCAAAAATATTCAACTTGTTAACACTTCTCAAGTAGAGAAATGCGCAAAACAACACAAACTTAAAGACTTTATGATGCTAGATTAGACGGAATCGTTTTTACTTAAGCACGATTATGGTGATAGAGGCCTGTTATCTTTGGATATTTGCTGACCCTGCAAAATATGGCGTTTTTTGCTCACGCAAAACCCGCCATACGTCAAATCGGATATTGAAATAAACGAAGCCTACAACTATTTGTTTTTATTGCGTTCGTTGACTTCTTTAATGACTTCATCAGCCACGTTTTTAGGACACGGCATGTAGTGCGAAAACTCCATAGAGAATTGTCCACGACCAGAAGTCATGGTACGCAAATCACCGATGTAACCGAACATTTCGCTGAGCGGCACATCAGATTTCACGCGTACGCCTGTAATGCCAGGATCCTGCGATTTAATCATGCCACGGCGGCGGTTGAGGTCACCGATCACGTCGCCTACATGCGCATCTGGCGTGAAGGTATCAACTTTCATGATCGGTTCAAGCAGCTGCGGCGCAGCTTTTGGAATAGTTTGACGAAACGCCGCTTTGGCGGCTATTTCAAACGCAATGGCTGACGAGTCAACCGCATGGAATGCACCGTCGGTCAGGATTACTTTAAAATCCAAGCACGGGAAACCAGCCAACACACCTTTATCTAACATGCTCTTGAAGCCTTTTTCTACCGCAGGCCAGAATTCGCGCGGAACGTTACCACCCGTAACCGCCGATTCAAAGATAAAACCGCTACCAGGTTCATTGGGTTCAATAACGTAGTTGATCTTACCGTATTGACCAGAACCACCCGATTGTTTCTTGTGGGTGTATTCGTCTTCAACGCGTTTGGTAATCGTTTCGCGGTAAGCCACCTGTGGTTTGCCGACGATAACATCAACGCCGTGGGTACGTCTCAATATGTCAACTTTAATGTCAAGATGCAATTCACCCATGCCCTTCAGGATGGTCTCACCACTGTCTTCATCGGTTTCAACGTGGAAAGACGGGTCTTCTTGGATCATTTTACCCAATGCGATTCCCATTTTTTCAGATGCCGCTTTATCTTTAGGGCTAATTGCCAGTGATATAACGGGATCAGGGAATACCATAGGTTCTAATGTCGCAGGGAATTTCGGATCACACAACGTGTGGCCTGTTTGAATATTTTTCATGCCGAGTACCGCAACAATATCACCGGCCTGTGCAGAATCCAACTCATTACGGTCATCGGCGTGCATTTCAACGATACGACCAATACGTTCAGTTTTGCCAGTAAAGGTATTGAGTACGTTGGTGCCTTTTTCCAGCTTGCCACAATAGATACGTAGGAAGGTTAGTGCACCGTAGCGGTCGTCCATGATTTTGAAGGCGAGTGCACGCAGTGGTTTGTTGGCATCAACAGTTGCAAATTCACCGGTAGGATTGCCTTCCAAGTCAACTTCGGGCTGTGGCTTAACTTCGGTTGGATTAGGCAAATAATCTATCACGCCATCCAACACCAACTGTACGCCTTTGTTCTTGAAAGAAGAGCCACAGAAAGTCGGGAAGAAATCGAGATTGATCGTACCCTTACGGATACAGCGTTTAATGGTTTCAATATCAGGTTCTACACCATCCAGATATTGTTCCATAACATCATCAAATTGGTCGGCAACTTGGTCGATCATTTTTTCGCGCCATTTTTCAACGTCAGCAGCCATGTCGGCAGGTACGTCTTCTATGTGGTAATTCATTGGGTCACCAGAATCGTCCCATATCCAGGCTTTGCGGGTAAGTACATCGACAACGCCTACAAACTGGTCTTCTGTACCAATTGGCAAGGTCATAACGACAGGCACTGCACCCAGCACTTGTTCAACTTGCTTAACAACTCGGTAAAAATCTGCGCCAATACGATCTAATTTATTAATATAAATGACTCGAGCAACCTCAGAATCATTCGCATAACGCCAGTTGGTTTCTGATTGCGGCTCAACACCGCCTGAACCGCAGAATACGCCGATACCGCCATCTAACACCTTCAACGAACGATACACTTCAATGGTAAAGTCAACGTGACCGGGCGTATCAATAATATTGAAACGATGGTCTTTCCAGAAACAGGTTGTTGCTGCGGACTGAATAGTAATGCCCCGTTCGCGCTCTTGATCCATAAAGTCAGTGGTAGTTGCACCATCATGTACTTCACCAATTTTATGGATTTTGCCGGTGAGCTTTAATATCCGTTCGGTGGTCGTGGTTTTACCGGCATCGACGTGCGCGAATATACCAATGTTTCTGTAAAGCGATAAATCTGTCATAGTTGTCTCTGTTTGTGGGCGTAAAAACTTATTGGAGACCCCGCTTGGATAGCGTCTCTTAAGGGTTCTAACCTTGACGATGGGATGCCAAAATTAATCCCTGACCTGCCAAGTTTTGAAAACCGCGTATTTTAACCTAAAATCCTTGTAAAAATACAGGAATGCTATCAAATTTTGTTGTGGTAACATTTGCTTAGCTTAATTAAGGAGTGTTATCCGAGATATTCCTCACGCGCAGTACCCATACATCTTGGTCTTCAAGATGTATGGGGCAGATAACCTAAATGAATTGGCTGAGCTACTAAAATACATGTGATTCACAACTAGAGTGTAACCTACCCGATATTAATCCAGTGGATATATCCAAAAAAATCTTTTTTGCTGGCGATCCGCACGGGAATTTTAGGCCGCTAATCGCAGCAGTACATCGGCATAAACCGGAAGCGGTCGTATTGCTGGGAGACTATGATCTGGAAACGCCACTGGAAAACTCACTGCAAGAAATTATCGGATTAACCGAAATCTGGTGGATTGCAGGTAATCACGATTTTGAAACACCTGAAAAACACCACAACCTTTTCCATTCCGCCTTGTCAGATAAAGGGTTGCACTTAAAAGTGGCTAATGTCGCGGGTATCCGCATCGCTGGCTTAGGTGGTATTTTTCTGGGTAGAGTATGGTATCCGCCACAAGCTCCTAAATGGGTAAACAAGCAGCAATATATGGCTGCCCAACTCCCCCATCTCAAGCGTGGCGAGATTCCGTTAAAATACCAATGCGCCATCTGGCATGATGAATTCCATGAACTGGCACAGTTGAAGGCCGATATTTTGGTTACCCATGAAGCCCCCGGGTCACATAAACATGGTTTTTCAGTTATTGGTGACCTGGCATCAGCAATGGGTGTAAAACATATTTTTCATGGACACCTGCACGAAAATTATGCAAAGGTTATCAAACAGAATATCCATGTAGTTGGCGTTGCGAATTCGGTGGTTGCTGATTTGGCAGGAAATACGGTAAGCATTTGACATTACAACACTTGTAAAAACCCAGGAAAACCCTTCGTTAAGACAATTCTGATCCTTTACCTCTATTCCTTAACAGGTCTTTTTTCCAGTTTTCTTTGCAATGTCCGCCTGTGCATATTGAGCGCCCTAGCTGCTGCCGAAATATTGCCGTCATAGTGCAGTAATATTTTTTGCAAGTGCTCCCACTCCATACGTTTTGCCGAGGGCGGGTTCTTATTGATGGAAATGCCCGCATCACCCTCATTTTTACTAAGTGCCTTAACGATTTCGTCGGCATTCGTGGGTTTGGTCAGATAATGGATAGCCCCAAGCTTGATGGCCTCGACTGCCGTGGCAATGCTGGCAAAGCCGGTCAACATCACGCAAGACGTATTTGCATCCAAGGTAATCAGTTTTTTGACCAGTTCAAGTCCTGACTCATGCCCAATCCGTAAATCAATCACCGCATACTCTGGCAAATGCTGTTCAGCTAACGCGATGCCTTTTTCAAGATTGTGGGCAACCAATACCTCGAAATCCCGTCTTTCCAACGAGGCTTTCAATACCTTACAGAAAGTCTTATCATCGTCAACCAGCAACAAGATTGGTTGATCTGATAACTCAGCGGTCATCATCGCTCTCCTTATTTATTAACAATGGCAGGTTTATTTCCACGCATGCGCCCCCTGTTTCGATATTACTGAGTTCAATTTTACCGCCCAAGCGATGTATAGTGGAATATGTCAGGAACAAGCCGACACCCAAACCTTTATTTTTGCTGCTTACCGGCTGCTTGCCTGCAAAATCGACTATTTCAGCGGGAAAACCGGGGCCATAATCTCTAATTTTAAGAGTTAATTCAGCCCTATTCCACTGTACATGAAATTCAATTCCTCGTTCAGGGTCAGAGGCTTCAACGGCATTATTTAAAATATTAATGAGCGCATGGGTCAATGTGCGCTCTGCAATTATCTTGGCATCAATTGCAATGTCAGGATCAATAAAGAATTGTAATTTAGCTGTTGGTTTGTGGGTACGCCATTGGTAAAGGACATCATCAAGGTAATTGCTTAGCAACATGATGTTGCCTGACTCAGCTCGCATTTCTCCAGCAGAGGCCGACATCAAAGACAACGCCTCCTTGCAGCGGTGAACTTGATTCTTCATGATCTGCATTTTTTCATTGAATTCTGGAAAATCCTGGACTGGATAATCCTGTATCAAATCGTGTACGACAATTGCGATAGTCCCCAGTGGCGTTCCCATATCATGGGCGGCGCTGGCTGCGAGAGTACCTAACGCCACAACCCGTTCATCCCTAAGCGCATTTTCACGAGCTTCAGCAAGCCTGCGCTCTTGGTTTTTCAAGGTTTTTGCCAATTCGGCAACAAAAAATGCCACCAATCCGGCACTAAATACAAAGCCAAACCACATGCCAAACATGTGCAAGTTGTAATAATGGTTGTCACTTATAGCATGAGCCTTCTCCAGCAGCTTATCGTTCGCAATATTTGAACTATTGTGCAACATTCCTGAATCTGGCATGTGGGGTTCTATAGAAGGCAGGGGCACATTAAAAGCAATCAATATGGAATACATGGATGTGGTTAAAATAACCATATACCAAGCATATGATTGGGGCAGCATGATCGCCGTTATAATCAAGGGCAACAAGAATACCCAAGTAATAGGGTTGGATGCGCCTCCAGTCAGGTAAAGTAATGCTGCTATAGAAAAGACATCAATACAAATTTGCGAAAATATCTCCAGCTCGGTAACTGGATCATCCGTCTGTAGCCGCATCGAAGTATATGCATTAAATGCAATGATGGCGACGATAACCAGCCACAACTGTTGCTCAGGTATCTCTATATTCAGCCCGTAAACAAACATCACAACCAAAAAACTTTCGCCCAAGATCATCATATTTCTAAGGATGAATAGCCATTTTAAGTTTTGAAGGGCGGAAATTTCAGATTTTGGTAAAACGTATGAGAGCATGTAAGTTGACTTAAGGGTAATAACCGAAGGTGGGTCAATAAAGGCTGGGCTAATAGAAGAATGGTGGTCAATTTTCAGTCTTGAAACAGTCTATCGGTTTATTCTAAACCCGCCAAACCCTAGTTTTTTACTGCTATTAGGATTTTACAGCCCTGCAAAACATCAAAAAAATCTCATCGCTTTTATTTTTTGCCTACTTAATACACAAAAAAATAAATCTTTTCCGATATAAATCAGTTTATTATAATAATTTTATGCGTACTTACAGTGGCTCTGGGGGTGCGACAATTTGCCGCATTCCCTATTGCGCTAACCGCTGCTATCATTACATCAACTTTTAAGGGTTCTTACAGAACCGCAATAGCTGAAAGTTGCGTTATATCCTTCCTAATCTATCTAAGGCGGTTTTTTAACCGCCTTTTTTTTGCCTGGCCTTTTTGACTAAGCCATTTTTGCTTAATCAAAAGTCACACCTAATCCACCAATACCACAGTAACCTTGAGGTTCTTTGGCGAGATATTGCTGATGGTAATCCTCAGCGTAATAAAATTCTTCAGCAGGTAATATCTCAGTGCTTATTTGTCCAAAACCTGACTCGGCAAGGCGTTGCTGGTAATGATCTTTCGATCTGATAGCCTCATCCATCTGCTCTTGGTTGTAAGTATAAATGCCAGAACGGTACTGAGTGCCTTTATCATTGCCCTGCCCCATGCCCTGAGTGGGATTATGTGACTGCCAAAACAACTCGAGCAGTTCTTGATATTCAATTAACGACGGATCATAAACCACCTGAACTACTTCATTATGTCCGGTCAAGCCAGTGCAAGCTTCCTCATAAGTCGGATTTGGTGTGAAGCCGCCACTATAACCAACGGCCGTGCTAAACACCTTGGGATGTTGCCAAAATTTTCGTTCTGCCCCCCAAAAGCAACCCAAGCCAAATAAGGCAAGCTCCATATTGTCTGGAAATGGCGGCGCAATGGGATTACTAAGAACATAATGTTTATTGATGATAGCCATAGCCGTATCCCGCCCTGGCAATGCGTCTTTGGGATCAGGTAGAACAAGTTTCTTGCTTGCAAAAATCATACTTATTGATATTCAGGTTATGTTCACCCGAAGCCTACTATAATTCTGACTTATAATAAAGCGCAATAAAACCCTACTTGGATCAGCATGTCACAACAAGATGTATTACGTCGTTTTTTATTTGATGAGTTGGGTGTTCGTGGGCTATGGGTTAGCTTGTCCAGCAGTTGGCAAACTGCAAAACGGCATCAGCACTGCGCTGATGCCGTACAGTTACAACTGGGGCAAGCCTTATCGGCTGTAGTTTTGTTATCAGCAACCATCAAATTCAATGGTTCCATGATCCTCCAGGCACAAGGCTACGGCCCGCTTAAAACCCTGGTGGCACAGGCTACGCATGACCATAAAATCAGGGGATTGATTAGAGGCAGTGATGTCGCCAACTTAGGCTCATTGCAGGAAATGTTTGGG
Organism: uncultured Gammaproteobacteria bacterium; assembly: GCA_963804035.1. Classification (GTDB taxonomy): domain Bacteria; phylum Pseudomonadota; class Gammaproteobacteria; order Methylococcales; family Methylomonadaceae; genus Methyloglobulus. Next base: position 391,392 of record CAWDOO010000001.1, read on the forward strand.
GAAGGCCGCTTAGTATTAACCATAGATTCAGAAAACGCACATCCTTATCAAGGTATCATCAGTTTACAAGGCAAGAATTTAGCAGAGGCGTTGGAAACTTACTTTATCCAATCAGAACAACTCAACACCCGATTATGGCTGTTTGCCAACGAAACCCATGCTGCTGGCTTACTGTTGCAAGAACTCCCCAATGATATCAACGATAAAGCCGACTGGGAACGCATTGCTATGTTGGCAAGCACAGTTACTGAACAAGAGATGCTGGAATTGGATTGCGAAGAATTATTACACCGTCTGTTTAATGAAGAAAAAGTCCGCTTGTTTGATAGTGAAGCTATTAAATTTGATTGCTCTTGCTCTCGGCCAAAGATTGAGAATGCCCTGCGAATGATGGGACGCGAAGAATTGGAAGACGTACTTCATGAGCGTGGCTATGTTGAAGTAAACTGCGAATTTTGCAATAAATACTACCAATTTGACAGGATTGATGTAGAACAACTTTTGCTCGTAGACAACAATATCACTGCTGATCCGCATATAAAGCATTAATCAGGGCTCACCAAAGCTAAGATTTTCCTATTAACCATCAATATCAAATAAATCTATGAAAACAAAAACCATTCGAATTATTTGCCTCTTTTTAATGGTAGCCACTTTGACGGGTTGCGCCTACTGGTGGCGTGCTTATCAAACCTATCAGCAAATGGGGGAGTTTGATAAATACTTTTCTGTGGTAGCGGCTGAAGACTTCACTTTACAATTCAAGGAACCAATTATGTTGAGTGACGATTTTGTTTCCTTAGCGCGGCTCAGGCCTACGGAAGAAACACCGACCCCAGATGGAAAACATTGGCGTTACTGGTTTCACAAGATTAACGGTTACAACAAGCCAGTATCGCCCAAGGTCGAATTTCATTCCGACCTAAATTTCAATAAGAAAGATAAGTTAGCTGCTTGGTCATTTTCGTCGCTATTTTTAGAAATTGCACCGCCCAAGTTTTTGGAAGCGTCACTGCGTTCAATCGGTGGTGGAGAAATCAACAAGGACAAAATGCAGTTACGCGGCAATACCGATGCGATTGAAAAAATCGCCGCCGACTTACCCAAAAAACCAGTCGTTGTTGCAAAACTAGGCCAACCTTTTGAAATAAAAAAGGAAAAAGATAAAGAAGTTTATATTTACCGATTTTTATTGGACACCAAAACTATCGATGAAGGCTATGAAGACCGTGCGATAAGTGAGGTTAAACTGAGCTTCGACAACAAAACTCAAGAGTTAACCAAAATGGCAGGCCTCTTTGCCGGACTGAAGATTTCGATTAATTACAAAAAATTTCAAGAAAAATCCGCTGACGAGTCTTAAATGTAATGGAAGTGTATATTAATTCAAAAACTCCTTCACTGGCTGGATATCAGCATGGTGCAAATAGTAGACAACACAAGAGCCGTTTCCGAAAGGATTTGGATAAAAATCAACTACTTTAATCCCCTCATCCCAGCCTTCTCCCTTGAGGGAGAAGGCGCTTGTGAGAACAATCTAATGTTGGGCAGGCTTTTTTGTGGTTCTGTAATGAAAAACACCTTGAGTTTGCGTTACCAGATCAATCTCAGGATTGTGCTTACGAGTATTATCATCCTGATATTGGGCGGTATCATTGCTATCTGGCAAGCCCGCCTTTCGGTAAAAACAGAACTGGATTCATCACTCAACCTTGCCGTGCAACTGATACAGCTCAATTTTCAAAGCGAGCCTAAACACGGTACAGTTGATGTGGATGCTTGGTTACCACGCTTTGTTTCGTTAGAGCAAACTCGACATCTGACCATACAATTAAAACAGCCAACAGGTAACATCGTTAACTTTGCCGCTAAGTCAACGCCAGTTAGCAACACTGCTCCACCGCAATGGTTTGTGCAGTTGATCTCGGCACAATCTCCCAAAATCGAACAACAACTCACTAACGCTGATGCCAAGCCAATCAGCCTCATTATTCAGGCCAATCCCATTGATGAAATTAGCGAGGCATGGAAAGAAAGCTGTGCATTTTTTGCTACATTGTTCATCATGACGGCCATCACATTCATTACCGTAAACTTATTGTTTAACAAAACATTAAAAGCAATAGGGATAATCGTCGATAGCTTAATAGCGATAGAACAAGGCGATTACCAGCAAAAATTACCGGATTTTTCCACCCAAGAGTTCGATAGCATCGCCAAGGCCATCAATCATACCGCCGATGTTCTGGATGCAACCCATAAGGAAAATAGCGCATTATCACGTCATACCCTCCAAATTCAGGAAGACGAGCGGCAGCATTTAGCTAAAGAACTGCATGACGAACTAGGGCAATCACTGACCGCGATCAAAGTCATGGCGATCACGACCAAAAACAACAAAGCCAATTCCACACAAATTGCCGATACCATTATTTCCGTGTGCGATCATTTGATCACCGTGGTGCGCTCGATGATGCGGAACCTGCACCCCTTAGTTTTGATCGAGCTGGGCTTGAAAGCCAGTCTTGAGGATTTGCTTAACCACTGGTCGCAGCGTCATCCAGAACTATCGCTAACACTTTTGTGCCCTGATACTGTTGATAGTATTGAACATAAAATAACCATCCAGGTATTTAGAATCGTACAAGAATGTCTGACCAACATTATCCGCCACGCTCAAGCCTCTGAAGCTACCATCCATTTGGAAATGGCATCAGAAAAAATGCTGCACTTAGAAATTACTGATAATGGACAAGGCTGCACGTTGACTGAAACCAAGAAAGGTTTTGGACTGCTTGCCATAAGGGAGCGAATTAAAAGCCTGGGCGGAGAACTCCATATCCAAACTGGTCAGCAGCAAGGCATGAAAATTACGGCAAGTATTCCACTAAAATTCCCTCTCCTCTTGGGAGAGAGGTTAGAGTGAGGGGTCTATTAGCATGAAAAAAATTTCCGTCATCCTGATTGACGATCACGCAGTTGTCCGCGCGGGTTTTCGTATGTTACTTACCTCTGAAAACAGTATTGAAATACTCGCCGAAGCAGATCGAGGCGAAGCCGCCTGCCAGCTTTTTATGGAAAAACAGCCTGATGTTGTCGTACTGGACTTATCCATGCCAGGAATTGGTGGCTTGGAATGCATTCGCCGTATTTGTAACCGTGATCCCAATGCCAAAATCCTGGTTTTTAGCGTACACGACGAAAGCGTGTACGTCAGTCGCGCCATGGAAGCAGGCGCAAAAGGTTATATTACCAAAAATAGCGCCCCTGAAATTTTAGTAGATGCTATACAGAAGATAGCTGCTGGGGACATGTACATTGAAACAGGTTTAGAAAAATCTTTCCGAATCCATCAAAACGAGGTCGATTACAAAAACCTCATCTCCACCCTAACGCCCAAAGAATTCGACATATTTTGCCTACTGGCTAAAGGCCTGACCACACACAAAATTGCTGACGAGCTGTGTTTAGGCTATAAAACGGTAGCCAACTACGGCACTCAAATCAAAAACAAATTCAACGCATCAACCGTAGCGGAATTGGCACATATTGCTACCGCTTTGGGCATCCTTAAAAGTTAATATTTTACGCAGTTGCGCCCGCTTTGTTTGGCCATATACAGTTGCTTATCGGCGGCAGAAAAAAGTGATTTGACCGTACAGCTTGAATCGCTTACTGCAAGTCCGATTGATACTGTGATGCCGGGCATGGAGGAACCATCTGGATTAAATATCATTTGATTTTCTGTTTCTTGGCGTATCCTTTCTGCCAGTGCGCCACCTTCGGCACGGTTAGTATTCGGCAATAAAACCATAAATTCTTCGCCTCCGATACGCGAGGCGAAATCATAAGGCCTAATATTTGTCCTTAATACATTACCCATAGAAATCAACGCAATATCTCCGCCTTGGTGTCCATGCAAGTCATTGTATTTTTTGAAATGATCGACATCAATTATCAAAATGCACAATGGTTGTGCAACTTTAATCATTTGAGTAAGAATGCGTGGAAGTGCATTTTCCAGCCAGCGGCGATTGTAGAGCGCCGTCAGGCCGTCGATGTTAGCCTGATTAGTCAGTTCCGATATTTGGAATTGATCATTGATGGTTTTTTGTGTATTGGCTTTCATCCACTTTGTAAGTAATCGAAGCAAATTGTATGCAATTGGATGAGTACTTTGAATGAGATCTAGCAGAAAATTGCGGTGTATAGGAAATACTCGACTGCACTCTTTAGCCTTTACGTATGCAGACGGGGTCGCATCGTCAATAATCGACATTTCACCAACGGATTCACCTTGGGTTAATTCCCTAATTACGAGTGAATCCGATGAATGAAAATGTACCGTGAGCGTCCCTGTAAGCAGCAAGTAGATGTGGTGGTTATCCTGTTCAGGTGAGAGCAGTAATTGTCCAGGACTTAATTCCAAAGGGAAAGCGTGTGCCAACACCTGCCTCAACAGGTCATCCGGTACATTTTGTAATAATTCAGTTTTCGCTAACTCCTCAATAAGTAGAGTCATTGAACGTCCTGTTTTGACATGTGCGGTGCCATTGGAAAATCAAGCATCGGAGCTGCTCATTCATTGTGCGTATCCAAACCATCCTAATAATACGACTAATGCATACAAAGTGTAATCCAAAATACGTAAAAACAAAGATCCAATATAGTAGCGTATAGCCACTATACTGAAGTCAACATAGGAACGATGAAGCGGCGCTTCTGAATAAGCTCTTCGATAGGCTCAGGACGAACGGTAAGATATTGATTCCGTACGTGGTGAGCTTATCGAAACATGAACGGAATCAACTTATTCAGAGCTTCCTTAATTAAGCTTAACTTTTTCTCTTCCTAAAATTAACATCTTTATCTAAAAATACAAACGCCTTTCTAATAAATTAGTGAGTGGGGGTTTCTTATATTTGTTGATTTGTTCTAAACTGATATAAATTTCTGCTCCATCTATCCTCGATGCAAGACTATGAATAATCGACGCAATTTTTACCGCATCCTGCATGTTCAGCCCGAGGCGCCACTAGAAATCATTAAGGCGAGCTATCGGAGTTTGATGACCAAGCTCAAAATGCATCCAGATCTAGGTGGAAACCACGCGTCAGCAGTTCTTATTAATCAAGCCTATGCCATTCTTAGCGATCCACAAAGGCGCAGACAGTATGACGAAACCCTGAATTCGCGCAAAAGCAAAAGACATTGCTATCCAGATACGGAAACGCCAGCTAACACTGAGTCTTCATCTTACAGACCCAATCCCTACCAAACTGCCAAAAAGGAACATAAACCCGTACTGAAACGCTGTCTTTTCTGTAATACCGAGCACGCGCAACAAGTTAATATATATTGCATCCGCTGTGCAAGCCCCATATCACACGTTCAACCCCTATCAAATAACCGCCTTGGTGAATTATTCGGTCGCCGAGCAGCACCAAGGATCGCGAAAGTGGCAACGCTTACTATCTACCCGAGTTGGCCTCATGTAGGCTATCGGGCACGGTTGCGCGATTTGTCCACATCGGGTTTCAGTATGCTTACGGAGTATGGCGCACGTACTGGACAAATCCTCAAATTCGAATCCAGTTATTTAAAAGGGGTAGCAAAAGTCGTTTCAGTACGACCGAATGGTGCAAATTTCTCAGTACACGCAACTCTCCTGACTTCCGAATTCATAACCAAAGCCGGTGTCTTCATTACTGAGAAAGCTTAGTAAGCATATGAAAGATTGAGCTTGTGGAATCGAAAGCGCTCAATTTGCATTGATATTTCGATGCAAACCACATTCCTTTTTGGTACTTTCTTCCCACCACCAGCGCCCCGCCCTTTCGTGCTCGTGAGGTAATATGGCGCGGGTGCATGGCTCGCAGCCTATGCTCGTAAAACCTTTGTTATGCAGTTCGTTATAAGGCACTTGATTGGCTTCAATGTAATCCCAAACCTGGGCGGATTTCCAATTTAGCAAAGGGTTAAATTTAATCAATTGGCATTGAGGTCGAGAAAATGTGTTATCTATCTGCACTTCAGGAACGTCTTGGCGTGTATCAAGACTTTGGTCTTTTCGCTGTCCGGTAATCCACGCGTCCACATGCGCCAGCTTTCTTTTTAGCGGTTCAACCTTGCGTATCCCGCAGCACTCCTGATGACCTTCTTCGTAAAAGCTGAACAAGCCTTTACGCTTGACGAATTCATCTAACATATTCCGGTCTGGCGTTAAAATCTCAATATCTATCTGGTAATGTTTCCTGACTTTTTCGATAAAACGGTAGGTTTCAGGGTGCAAACGCCCAGTATCGAGGGTGAAAACCTGAATATCCTTCCGTATACTGACCGCCATATCTATCAAAGCAACATCTTCCGTACCGCTAAAGGAAATGGCGATATTATCGAATAAGGACAGTGCCTTTTTTAGGATGAACCGAGGGTTCTTTTGCGCCAGTTCGGTTTGTAATTGGTCAATATCAATTGTCATGGTCACACTGCTGGGTAAAATATTGCTGAAGGAATTGATCAAACGGTAGCTGCGGCTTGTTTTCCAGTTCCGCCTGTTTGGCTAGTGATTGTTGTGCCAATTCATTGAATTGCAAGTTAAATGCTTCACTCGGCCTATGATCCTTGAAACATTCGGCATGTTCCGCTGACTTATTCAGTGCGTAACGGCTGAATGGCTGTCCGGTTTCTGCCATGCCTACCAACATCCGTGCAGATGCGGTCAAATCGGGGTTTTGCACTACTTTTCGTTGTGCTAGCAATGCCTTGCTGTAAGGGTTATTTTCATCATCTTTATCGAGAATATCGCACACTTCTCGCATTGAATCCAGGATTTGACTCGCCCAATCTTGCAAGGGAATCTTTTTGTCGTTTCGTTCCAGTTCAAGTCCTGGTTTACGTCCATAATTTGCCACCTGCAATTGATTGCGGTTGTTGGTCTGGAAATCCGATTCCGTCATCGGTGGGCTATCTTGCAGCAAACAAGTCAGCAATAAAGCCTCGATAAACCGCGCTTTGTCCTCATCTATGCCAATCGGATTAAACAGATCTAGGTCCAATGACCGCATTTCCACATAACGCACACCGCGCCGTTTCAAAGCTAAGGTGGGTTTTTCGCAAGACTGGGCAATCTGCTTAGGACGTATGATGCTGTAAAACTCATTTTCAATTTGCAACACATTGGCGTTGAGTTGGCGGTATTCGCCATCAACTTCCACACCGATTTTTTCATATTCAGCATATGGCGTGGCGATGGCTTGGCCTAAGCTGCCGACATATTCGGGCAGCGAATTGTAATTAATCCTAAGGTTCGCCTGGTTTTTGCTCTTGTAGCCGATGTCGCTCATCCGCAAGGAAGTCGCATATGGATGGTACAAAGTGCCTTGGTCGAACTCCTCAAACTGCGCCATCAGTTGCGGACGGCTGTTGAAGAAGCTTTTGCAGATTGCGGGCGAAGCGCCAAACAAGTATAAAATTATCCAACCCATCCGTTGAAAATTCCTGACCAAGCCAAAATAGCCGCTTGCAGTGAATTCCTCAAGGCTTACCCCACAATTTTCTTGGCGGTGCAACACAGGCCAAAGTATTTCCGGCACGGAAAAATTGAAATGGATACCGGCAATCGCTTGCATCGTCCTACCATACCGATGCCATAAACCATGTCGGTATACATGCTTCATCCTGCCGATATTGGATGTGCCGTATTCAGCAATCGGTATACTTTCATCACCCTTTATCCCACAGGGCATGCTGGTACACAGCAAAATTTCGTTATCGAGATGTTGATAAACAAACTGGTGGATGGATTGTAAATAGCCCAGCGTTTCTTTGATGTCGGCAAAAGGCGGAGTAATCAATTCAATCAACGCTTCGGAATAATCCGTGGTGATGTAAGGGTGCGTCAAGGCCGAACCCAAGGCTTTTGGATGCGGTGTTTGACTAATCACGCCATCTTTGGAAATCCGTAGGCTTTCCTTTTCTATCCCTTTTAGGCCACCACTTATGAGATGTTGCTGGTTGTTTGCTATAAGTCGGTCAAGACGTGCTGAATCCGTGTTATTCATGATAAGCCATTGTGGGTAACTGCTCTTACTGTCCTGTATAATCCGGTCATTATAAAGGTATTACCCCATTCGATAAACAAATCATCATAATGGAAACACGGGATAACAAAGCCATTGAACTGCTTAATACGATATTCGGTTATGAGTGCTTTCGCGGTCAGCAGCAAACGATTATTGACCATCTGATTAACGGACATGATTCCTTGGTCGTCATGCCGACTGGCAGCGGCAAATCCCTGTGTTTCCAGATTCCTGCGCTCATAAGGCCGGGTATCGGCATCGTCATTTCACCGCTGATTGCCCTGATGCAAGATCAAGTCAGCGCATTGTTGCAACTGGGCATTAAAGCGGCTTTCCTGAACTCCTCGTTATCCTTTGAAGAAGTGCAGAAAACTGAGCGGCAGCTGCTCAACGGTGAATTGGATTTGCTCTATATTGCACCCGAACGATTAGCTAATGATAGGATGCTAGTCCTGCTAGATCGGCTGCAAATCGCATTATTTGCAATTGATGAAGCACACTGTGTTTCCCAGTGGGGACATGATTTTCGCGTCGATTATTTGCGTCTATCCTTACTGCATGAGCGCTACCCACAAGTCCCACGCATTGCTTTAACGGCAACAGCAGACGAAAAAACGCGTAAGGAAATCCAGTTTCGGCTCGGGCTTGAGCAATCCCAGCTTTTCCTAAGCGGGTTTGACCGTCCCAACATCCGCTACCGAATCGTACAAAAACAAAATGCCCGGCAGCAATTGCTGGATTTTATTGAGACGGAGCATTCGGGCGATGCCGGTATCGTTTATTGCCTGTCGCGCAAAAAAGTCGATGAAACTGCTCAGTGGTTAACTAGCAAAGGCATAAACGCCCTGCCTTATCATGCCGGCATGGCAAACGAGCAAAGACAACAACATCAACACCAGTTTTTAATGGCAGACAGCTTGGTGATGGTGGCGACTATCGCATTTGGCATGGGTATAGACAAACCCAATGTACGTTTCGTCGCGCACCTGGACTTACCCAAAAGTATCGAAGGTTATTACCAGGAGACTGGACGTGCCGGACGTGATGGCTTACCCGCTAACGCCTGGATGGCTTATGGGCTTCAGGATGTCATCACTTTGCGCCGGATGTTAGCGGAGTCCAATGCCAATGAGATCCAAAAACGTATTGAATACAACCGGCTGGATGCCATGCTCGCGTTGTGCGAGCAAGTACATTGCCGTCGTCAAGCCTTGCTTGGCTATTTTGGCGACACTTTAGAACAGCCTTGCGGTAATTGCGACACTTGCCTGGAACCCGTAGAAACCTGGGACGGCACTCTGGCGGCACAGCAAGCTTTATCGTGCATCCACCGCACCGAGCAACGCTTTGGTGTGGCGTATCTGGTCGACGTACTGCTGGGCAAAGCTAGCGAACGCATCGTACGTTTTGGACATGATAAGCAATCAACCTACGGCATCGGCAACCAGTTGGAGGAAAAACAATGGCATTCGGTGTTTAGGCAATTGGTGGCACGCGGCTTGGTCGCCGTCGATTTTGAGAATTTTGGTGCACTGCGATTGACTGAGGAATGCCGCCCCATCCTTCGCAGCGAACAACAATTGATGCTGCGTAAAGACATCCAGGTTGAAAAAACAAAAGGTGGGAAACTCGCCAAAACAGCCAATAAAAACAAAAATATCAACAGCTTGTTGTGGGATGCCTTGCGTAACAAACGCCGCGAACTCGCGGAGCTTCAAGATGTCCCGCCTTACATCATTTTTCATGATGCCTGTTTGATGTCAATGATGGAACGCAAGCCGTCTACGTTGGAGCAATTGAGCCGGCTGCCCGGCGTAGGCGAACGTAAACTGGCGCTTTATGGCGCACAATTTCTGGCAGTCATTGATGAATACAGGGATATGAATACCACAACATCCGATACGGCAAGCGAGTCGGTGGAATTATTCAAGCTGGGTTTTAACATCCCACAAATCGCCCAGAAAAGAACACTACAGGAATCCACTATCTATGGTCACTTAGCACAATACCTAGAGCAAGGACAGTTAGTATTGGCCGATGTCGTTGATTTACCAGAACACGAAATTAAACGAATTGAAGAAATCATCCTCAACCTACCCGAAGACCAAAGAAATGCCCTCAAACCGGTTTTCGAGTCGCTTGATGGCGCCTATAACTACGGCATTTTGCGTTGTGTCAGAGCCGCATTGCAATATCAGATGACTTGATTTACATAATTATTCCTCAATTTTTGCTTTACGAACAGGTTTCCAGTTCTCCTCTCAAAATACCCTACGATTTTATGTTAACGGCCTAGATTAGGCGCTTATGGATCAAGCAAAAATAAAGCTTCATCTGAATATCGCTAACGAACCCTAAGTATTCATACGAATACAACACCCTGCTTTTTAAGAATATATTGAATCATAAACCAACAAAAACTTACTTAATCGGAAGTGGGGCTTCCAATTAAATAAGGTAAACCTCCGGCGATGCCGGAATACTTAAAAAGCTTTGACCTACTAAGGCGGTCAAGCCGATTCTCAGGAACTTAGACATTAGTCCGGAGAATCGAAAATGAGAGTATAGATGTTAGAACCCTACCAAATGAATTGAAAAATTCATGCGGTGTTTATCCCCATGAGGAAGCGTAATAAGCTATTTGGGCAAAAGAAACAACTTTCAGTCAACCAAAAACGAAAGTTGCATGTTTTATCTTAGAAAGTTACTGCCCTAGGAGGCATATTTATGAGTCGTTCTCCACTATTGCTATCTCTAAGCTTGATATTTTTGAGCTGGGTAGCGCCTGTAAGCAGTAATATTTTAGTCGTTGCTCCGCACCCGGACGATGATATTCTTATCTCTGCTGGTGTTACTTATGCAGCTACGCAGCGGGGTGAGCAAGTCACTATTGTTTATGTCACAAACGGTGATGCTAATGGCCTTGGCGATACCCGCCAAGATGAAGCCGTATTGGGGCAGACAAGCAATCTTGGCACTCGTGAAAGCGACTTGATTTTTCTGGGTTACCCTGATGAGGGCTTAAAGACTATTTATCAGGATTACCCGCTAGCATCTGACCGCTTTTTGACTGCACGAAGTGGCCATAGTGTCTCTTATGCTCACCGCGGCCTCGGCGGAACTGATTACCATAACTTCCGGTTTGGGTCGCACGCAAACTACAATGGTTTCAACCTTTTAGCCGACCTAAAGGATATCATCGATACCCAACGCCCCGAACATATTATCAGCGTCACTGAGTTTGACGCGCATACAGATCACCAGACTGCTTCTATTGCAACCAAAGACGCAATCCTGGCTGTTACTGCAGCCGATCCGAGCTATGTTCCCGTACTAGATAAAATGATGGTTTGGTCGGCAAACTCCACTGTATGGCCAGAAAGCTCTAATCCACAAACTTATTTCAACGAACCACCAGGACTAGTAGGTACAGGATTAAGTTGGGACGAACATGAAAGCTTGGACGTACCCTTATCCATGCAAGTTTCGGGCATGTTAAACTTAAAGAATCGTGCACTAAGTGCCCATGCAACACAGGGTGGTAATGGTGGATTTATTGGAACGTTTGTTCATAAGGATGAATTTTTTTGGCCGGTCAATGTAAATGGCGGTAATTTCCCTCCGCGCGTCGATGCTGGCGTAGACCAATCCGTAACACAAGGCGCGGCGGTGCAGCTAAATGGCTCAGGAAGTAAAGATCCCGAGGATGCTGCATTAACTTATCAATGGCGGCAAATAGCCGGTTCATCGGTAACTCTCACCAATAGCACAACAGCCAAACCTAGTTTTATAGCACCGTCGGGTTCAGGCACTGACCTCACGCTGGTTTTCGAATTGAGAGTCACTGACGGTTATTTAAATACCTTGCCAGACCATGTCTCAGTGCGTGTACTTTCGCCCGATTCTACTCTCCCCAACATAGCCCCATTGGCTACGGTGACCGTATCCTCGCAAAATCTCAGCACCAACCAACAAGCCATTAAGTCAGTCGATGGAATAATCGATGGTTATCCCGGCAATTATACCCATGAATGGGCAACTATTGGCGAAGGTGTTGGTGCATGGTTACAGCTAAATTGGAGTTCGCCTTATGAAATCTCCCGTGTCGTATTATATGACCGCCCCAACACTGATGATGCAATTACTGGCGCTATGCTCACATTTAGCAGTGGTGTCAGTATAACAGTGGGCTCTCTCAATAACGCTGGCGATGGCGTTGAGATTAATGTTGGCCCTCTCATTACCAACAGCCTGCGGGTCACCGTCACGACAGTAAGCGGCAGCACCCGTAATATCGGATTGTCGGAACTTGAAGTCTATGGCATACAACCAACAGGCGAAAATTTAGCGCCTATCGCCAATGCTGGCCCTGATCAGTCGGTAACGCAAGGTGCTTCAGTAAACCTAAGCGGAACTGCCAGTTCCGACCCCAACGGAGATGCCTTAGTGAGTTTCCGCTGGATACAAACAGCGGGGCCGACCGTAATCTTGATTGATAATAATACAACCACGCCAAGCTTCACCACCCCAATGGGCTTATCGGCAACATCAACGCTAACTTTTGTCTTGATTGTCAACGATGGTCAAGTGGACAGCGCCCCCGACCCAGTCAATATCACCGTTGTTGCCGCCTCAGTGGCGGGAACTAATATCGCGCCATTGGCAACTGTCACCGCATCTTCCGAGAACAGTGGCACGAACCAACAAGCCATAAAGGCGGTCGATGGGGTCGTAGATGGATATCCTGGCGACTATACCAGGGAATGGGCGACCATCAATGGAGTTGCCGGATCATGGATTGACCTAAACTGGAGTGCTTTTTATCAAGTGGACCATGTTGTCTTATATGACCGCCCGAATACAAACGACCAAATCACCGGTGCCACTTTGACTTTCAGTGATGGCTCTATGGCCACGGTGGGTGCTTTAAACAATACGGGTACCGCTGTCGTTGTCAACTTTACACCAGTGCTGACCACTCGCGTCAAGCTGACCATAACCACGGTCAGCGGTATGACACGTAATGTTGGCCTTTCAGATATCGAAGTGTATGGGGAATTGCCGGCTGTCGGTAACTTAGCCCCTACCGCGAACGCAGGGCCTGACCAGACAGTCAATGCAGGTTCGGCTGTATTTTTAGACGGACGTGCAAGTGCTGATCCCAATGGCGATCCATTAACCTACCATTGGACTCAGACGACTGGATTGGCTGTTGCTCTTTTGGGAGCCAATACGTCTACTCCAACTTTTTCGGCACCTTCAGGTCTTAATACATCAACAGACTTGATTTTTACCTTAATCGTCAACGACGGTCTTTTTGACAGCCTTACTGACTTGGTAAAGATAACGGTTACTCCAGCAGGAGGAAATTTGGCACCTGTCGCCAATGCAGGTTCCGACCAGTCAGTAACGCAAGGCGTTACAGTCAATCTAAACGGAACTGCCAGCTCCGATCCAAACGGCGATGCCTTAGTGAGTTACTACTGGACGCAAACAGCCGGACCGAGCGTGACCTTGTCAGGAACCAATACGCCCACACCCAACTTTACGGTTCCAGTGGGCTTGGCAGCAACGACAACACTGACATTTGCCTTAACTGTCAATGATGGCCAAGTGGACAGCGCCCCTGATTCAGTTGACATTACTGTTGCTGCTGCCGTTACAGGCACAGGAACAAATATCGCGCCACTGGCAACGGTAACTGCATCTTCCGAAAACACCGATACCAACCAACAAGCCACTAAAGCTGTCGATGGTTTCATAGAAGGGTATCCAGGCAATTACGCCAGGGAATGGGCAACCGTCAATGGCCTTGTAGGTTCATGGCTTGAACTGAATTGGAACACTTTTTATCAAGTCGACCAGGTCGTCTTATATGATCGCCCGAATACTGACGATCATATCACTAGTGCCACTTTAACCTTCAGTGATGGCTCTACGGTGGCAGTGGGCTCCTTGAACAATGCGGGTGCACGGATCGTGGTCAACTTTACACCAGTGTTGACCACTCGCGTAAAAATTACCGTGAACACGGTTAGCGGTACTACCAGAAATGTTGGTTTGTCAGAGTTTGAAGTCTATGAGATTCGATAGCAGGCTAATGGTCGTAATATTAAGAGACAGATATGTTAAGAATCTTACGCGCCCTATCCCTAATTTCTTCACGCCGCTCATTTGGAATAGCGAAGTAATTTGTTGTTAACCTAGGATAAATGTGGCTTTCAACGAAACCGTCGTTAGAAAGGCTCGAACCATTATGGGCGACACGATTTGGCAGTAGCACTACATAGTCGTTAGAAACCAAGAATTTGTACAGTGCATCTATTGTATATCCTAGCTCACTATTAGGTTCCGGGCCACTTTCAAACATTATCGTAGGCCGATTTCCTTTCAATATATTCGGGCTTCCGATAAGTACGCCCAATTCTGCACCTTCAACATCAATCTTAATGACATCAATTTCATTGGATGATACTAGGTCATCTAACCTTTTGATGGAAACTTTTATTTCGGATATTCCCGCCTCGTTGTTACTGGCTGGTTTTCCAAGCGAGCTATAACCTGATTGTTTGGTGTTTATGAAGAAAGAAACTTCTCCCGTGGATTCACCGACAGCACAATCATGAAATTCAACAGATGGAAATTTTCGACGTAATTTTACAACTTTCTCTGGAATCGCCTCGATTGCCACGATTTTTATCGAAGAATCAGCATACGAAACTTCAGAAATAATAGAGCCGATATGTGCTCCGACATCAATGAATGTCTTGTTCGACTGGCATAAGTTAGTCACCAACTTTGTTGCCAGTTGATCGTTTGCAACCGTACCAACCCGCTCAGGGTGGAAAAAAGCTGTATGAATGATTTCAATCTTATCGCGTAAGGATAGCGCAGCCCTGCCAATCGCGCGACCTAACAATTTCTGTTTTATATCGAACATGGTTTCTTATCTAAGCACGGTATTGTTCGGTTTGAATTATTGACTTCATTGAAGCTGATTACCAATCACAGACCAGTATTGGCTCTGAATAAAAATTATACAAAATATAGCGCACAAACGCTTTAATTAAGCTAATTATTTGATTTGGAATCAAACTTATAAACAAACTGATTTTAACTAGCTGATAAAAAAAACCAGTAGGCATCATTTGTATCGTCCAGTTTTAAATGATACCTACCGTGATCGTAACCCGCACTGACAGGTTTCTCTTTCTTGCCCATGCTGTTTACAGGGAATAGCTTTAGCCCAGCAGGCGCGGAAATAAGTATTTCTCCCACGACAGGTTCAGAAAGAAAACTTACATTTTCCGGCACGGATCGCGCCATAACGGTAATAAAAATAGCTTTTGAAGTAGCAATCGGCTTATTTTCCAGGCTCTGAACTGCAACTGTTGCTTTCTTGGTAGCTAAATTAAAGCTTACATCCTTAAGATTGATCGCCTCCCCTCCAATCCAGCCAGAAGCAATTTGGGATTTTGGCGTACTTATAGTATGTATACCTTTCTCCCAATCACGCTTTAATTCCCCGGTATCCGACTGGACAAAATTCTGGCCTTCAGGAATAAAGTCTTTATCAGCATTATTCACAATTGAAGCTTTGCTTAGGGCATTATTCGCCTGAAGCCAGGGCAATTCCTTCGTGTCGGGCATGGTTACAGAGAAGCGACTGGTTTCAAGTAAGGTGCGGATAGTTTTGGACGTAGTCGGATTCTGCTTTTTGAAGAAGAAGTCTTCCCTGCTCAATTTAATTTGATAATAATCTTTTGCAGATGACACATGGTTTTGCCTGTAAAGCAATGCAGCTGCGGGCATCACCCCCATAATGGCAGGATCGTTGAAGGAGGAAAAATTATCACCATTCATCTTGCCTTCAAGAGGATGGAAACTATAACCAAAAAACATCATTGCGTCCCAACCCTGCAAATTGGCAATGCTTGCAGTAAAGAGTGGCATGGTATAGCGATCAATAATAGGGAATGAACCCATATTCCATTCAGTCACCGAAAGCGGTTTTCCTGTCACTTGCGCTGCACCTACCCATGTCAAAAAACCTGGGTTATAGCGAGGGTTAAAATTAAGTTCTTCAGCAACACCGTAAGAGTGGGCATCAATTAAATCGCCATCCGTTAAAGATGGCAGACCAAAAAGCCCCATATAGCCCCAACTACTGGTCGTTGCAATCATAGATTTTGCACTTAACCCACGTAAGTGCGAAATCATTTTCTGGTTAAATCGATGTTCTGCATCCGATAAATAAATCTTGGATTCACCCATTTCCCAAGTGCGCCAGACTTTATCACTGGGCAAGCCACTAACTTCAGAAAATTGTTTAGCGTCCTTATTAAAAATAGCACTATGTTTTAGAGCGCCATAATCTGGGAGTAACGCGTTACCGAAATGCTGGGTCAGTTCATTCTCGTTAGTTATCAACAATGCAATCAGAGCAGGGTCGGCTTTATAAGCCAGCTTGGTAAATGGGTTTACATGATTCAAATAAGTTTCGTTGAACTTTTGCATTAAATTTTGAATACTATTGTTATAGTAATTAAAGCCCTTGATTTCAGCACTCTGCTTGCCGTTGGCCAGCTCTTCATAGTTTTCAACGCCATCATTTTTCGTGAAAGCCCTTCCCACATGCAGATCCAACCAAATATAAACACCTTGATCTTTCAAGCACTTAATCCACCAATCAAGTTTCTTCAACGCTTCAGGTGAAAACTCGAGAGTATTATTGGCTTGGTTCTTGAAAATATTCGGCTGAACCCATTCGGAATCATGATGATGTATTCTGATCAGGTTAAATCCCAATTGAGCGATACGTTTAGCATGTGCTTTTATATCCACATCAGATGTACTGAATAACGCCGAAGCCCCAATATTTGCACCCCAAAATCTAACAGGTACACCATCTTCAAAAACTAGGCTTTCAGACTGCGCCATGACAAAGCCATGTTTGCCGGCTGGTAAATCGTTTTTGTTCAAAAACGATAGGTCTAAGGGAGACGTTTTTTCGGGGAGGATGTCGCGATGCCAGCTTTTGGGGTCATTTTCACCATAGCCTAATTTTATTGAACTGGCGAGCGCTACTTTTTCACTGACGCTGACAGTCATAGTTGTTTGTTGACTGCCTTTTTTAACAGCCGTAAAAAACAAGGCGCGAATTTTATTTGATTGTTGACGTTCAAAAACAATATTTGCCAAGGCAGGGGAAAATTTTACCTCTATGCTTTGCCCATCAGGGGTTTGCCAACGCCAACCTTGTTTGTCGGGTAACAGTTCAGGTGCTTGCGCTGGCGACTCAAAGGCAGAAGAATCTATCGCAAGGCTAAAATCTATTCCAAAACCAATGGCATCAAGATGATCCGTTGTTTTTTCCCATTTATACACCCAAGAAATTTGCTTTTTGCCCATGGTCGTATCGCTTTTGAAGCTGGTATCGAGTTCAGGAATATCCCCTCGATAAGACAACGCGTTAGATTTATCATTCTTCGCCTCAATATTGGGTTTAACATCAGCACCCGCCCATTTCCAATTTGCTGCCCAACCAACGTACTCTGCTTTTACAACTGGCACAGTTTTTTCTGAAGCTACGAATAACGACGTGCTTTCGTCAAAACTTACCTTATCAATTGCGTAGCATTGCGCTACATAAAAGAAATATATAAAAATGACTTTTTTAAGATACGGCGACCTCATAACAATTTCCCCTTGGATAACTATAGATTCGACCGATTGGTGTTGTAATCAAACTTTCTGCAATCTCATCAACACAACCTAAGCACTGAACTCATCTAAAGTTTACACTACTTCGGTTAGCGTGAAATTAATGAACATTTTCACTAAATCCTATAATTATTGGCCGATATACTGCTTAGATATAACCAAGCGCATCTTGCGGTTGGGATTAACTTCTTCAATGCCCAATATCTCAGGCGAATCAAACTGGCATTTCTTCTCCAGTTTCCCGATATAACTACCAACAATCTTCCTGACCGTACCTTCCGTTACGCTAATATCACTTGTGCCCTTGAGGTTTCGGCGAGACTCGTGAATGCCCTGTCCAGCGCATTGTTCTCAACGTATTCGACCAGCCGATTGGTAGCCCGATGATTATCGTTAATGTTGCTGCAATCTTGGGAAAATATCTTCCCACAACCCCGGTACTTATAGCGTTTGCGTTCTAGCAAAACACCTGCGCGGCGACCATGAATAGGCGAGTCCATGTACAGGTGCGTCTTGGTGCCATGACCGAAAAATGCCGTGTCTAAGCACTCTAAACAAAATTAAGGCTCAGTATTGGGTACGGCGTAGACGTGGTAATCGTTGTCGTTTTCTTCCTCGACTTCGATGAGTGATTGAGGGCAGGTTTAACGGCATATCGGGGTGATCTGATCGAAAGAGCGTTGTCATAAGACTTTCATCCAGTGCAACCGCTACACTATTGCCCCATTACGCACTTACCGTTTAGCATTGCCAGCAAACGCCCGAGCTTTTCATCTGTTTTCGCCACCGTGTCCTTGAGCTGGGTCAATTCCTCATGGAGTTGCTGGTTGTGTTCATGAAGATGCTGGAAATGCACCTGGAAATATTGGGGTTTGGGAAACACATCAATCAAACCGCCGTCTTTCTTGGCAGGGCGGTCTTTAAGCCTATCCGCTTGGGCATGTGCACTGGCGGGATCATGTGAAAGTTTTAATAGTTGCATATCGTCTGCCTCATTTTGTCAGGGTAGTTTTGTACACTGCTTAACAATGTGGGTGTTATTGCTTTAGTCCCCAATAACGCCCAGTTAGGTTATGCCAATCCAACCGGGTACTTCTTGCTACGGCCACCAAATCGAGGAGCGCCGATTCGATCCCGTAGCCCCGGTTTTTGTTTCTATTATGGCAACACAAGCCGGTGGTCGCCATCCAGCCACATCGCATGCAAAAAGTAATAAAATCATGCGATACCCGCTGGCAGGGTGCTACTTAAACTGTTTACCAATCGAGTTGCCCTATTTATTGGCAACCTTCGTATATCCATACCAAATTTAGTAACACCCGCACCCACCGCCCTGCGCGGCATTGCCACCTGCCGCGGCTTCACGGCTGCCGTAGTTGTGCGCCCGTAGCGCACTTTGCAAAGGATACGGGTCTAACTCCATCTGCGGCTTGGCGAGGTTGCCACGTTCCCAGGGTTGCACGGGGGCGCAGGCGGTTAGCCAAATCGCTGTTACGGTCAGCAACATTTTTGTGGTTAGTTCATTTAGTCTCATTTCATGCCTTGTTAGTGTTTTTATTGTTGTTTTCGCGCGGCGTTTTATAGGTATGGCGAGGTAGCCTGTATTCCATGCATCGGATTTGGTGCGTACAGGGCATCCTAAACGACTGTCCATTTTTCATCTCCCCAATAGGTAAGGCTTGTGCCTTAAAGTAAGCTAGGGTTATGGGTAGGCTATTTCAAATTATTGCCCCGCCCTTATGTGTACTAACGGGCTACCAGCTTGATGTCTTTTTAATGATTGGCTTCGCGCTTGCATTATTGGCTGCGCTGGTAGGCGGGTTAATCGCAACCAGTTCAACGTCAATAACCATCAACTCATTCGGCTTGACCTTGCTTTCCGGGGCGACGTTTTCCCCATAAGCCAAAGGCCCTGGCACGTAGATCTCCCATTTTGAACCTTCCGGCATTAATAGCAGGGCTTCTTGCCAGCCTTTAAGCACATTGGCTACCTTAATGGCTTCCGGCTTGGATGTGCTGTCCGTGGCAAAAACCGCCTCACCGTTAGCTGTCTTTATCCGGTAACGGATTGCGACCGTATCGTTTAACGTCGGTTTAAGTGCCTTGCCGCTGTCTGCCAGCACTTTGTACTGGACACCGCTGGCCAAACTGACAATCCCGGCCTTGGTTTTATTTTGCTGAAGGAAGGCTTCGCCATCGGCCAAATTCTGCTTGCTGGTGCGGTCCAGATACAGCATCTGCTGCACATAAACCCAATCCCTGCCGCGTTGCAATTGTCCGCTACCCAGGCGCAGCGGCTGTTTCGCCAAGACATCGTTGATGCCCAATAGGAACAGTTCGGTATCGAGCGGGATTTCACTTTGTTGCAACACTTGTATGTACTGTACCCCCTGGGCGTAGCTTGACTTTTGCATATCGGTGGACAATACCGGCGCTTTGCTGTCTGTGGGTGGATTTGCCGCGCAGCCCAGTAAAAGCGCGGGTAGGGCAAGGGTTAAAAGGTGTATTCGTCTGTTCATTTTGTGCATAAAAAGCTTGGTTGGATTGATTGTTAAAAGCTTCCGGTTTATGCGGCTTAAAACCCGTAGCTCCAGGTAAAGTTAAGCGTATAGTCCCGATCCAGTTGATAGCCGTTGTAGTCAGTATGCAGCGGTTGCAGCCACTCGAACTTGAGCGTATTCCCCGCAAATGCACCGTGGGGGATGGTCACGTTCACGCCCAAGCCCAAGTCCCAAAACTTGCCGCCGTAGTTGTTGGTTTTATCGAAAGGGCCAACGTGGATAAGCTTGAATTCTTGCGGTGGTTTCCTGTTAGCATAATAAACAGCAGGGTATTCGCCGCGTATCGAGCCTTGTGTGGTATAGACCCCGCGCACGGTCGTGGTCAGCCAGTTTGTCCACTGGTAGCCGCCCCAGACGCTGCCCTGGAAGCTGTCGCCGAAAGCAAAGCCTGCTGAATTGCGGCTTTCCACGCGCTTGGTGCCGGTTGCTTGTGCGCCCCAAATAAAGCTGTCAGCTTCGCCGATATAAGTCAGGCTGGGCTTGAAATCCCAGGTGCCGCTGCCCAGTTGCATACCGTAATGGAGCGGAACATTTTTTACTTTATTAGTAATGCTCGAAGTTGTTCTCAATTTTATATCGACATCCCCGGTCGGAGCTGTACCTCCCAAACTTAACGTCAAATGCTGATTAGGTTGGTCGAACAGCTTGAATAGGGCATACACCCCGGTATCGCCAATACCACCAGTTTGATGGTTATGTGTTGAACCACCGTGGTTATGCCCGGTTTGTGAAACAAAACCAGACAATGGAGTCATGTCCATATTCATATCCATCCACTGTGGCATCAGCATCAAGCTAAGCCAATCGGTTGGCGCAACCATCAAATCCAGCATGTGCATGCTCATAACCATAGATTTCGGGGCAACCGCACATGCTTGGTCACCACAACCATTGTTTCTCGTATTATCTGGGCTTATTGAATGGCTGCCCAACAGCATATTGCCCGCCTGTTCGCTACGCATATAACGGTAACCCACCATAAAGTCGCCGGACTTTTCTAGAGCGTGATCAAACATCACCCCCGCTGGTGAGTTGCTGTGTTGGTGATGGCTTAAATGTCCCGTTGAACTGCCGGGCGCGCCAGCGGCTTCCAGATTAAGCTTTAACGCCGCATTGGCTACCCAATAATCATAATCGGCAAATGCTTGTTCACCATCGCCGCCTATTTTTAGGTTGCCTTGGTGCGTGTAATACTCAAAACCGGTTTCCAGGCTAACGCCTTTGCCTAATTGTTTGGCTATCGTCACCCCGCCGCTTAATGCGCCGAAACCGGACAAGCGCTGGTCGCTGGAATAAAATTCAGGCACTTCCCGGGTATAAGGGCTGTTTACCTTTTCCCCGGTGGCTGGATCAATAACGGCAAGGTTCTTAACAAACGGGGTGTAAAAATCGGCACCGGACTGGCTGTAATAACGGATGCGCGGCGTAGCCGTCCAGCCCGCTCCCAAAGGCTGCACCCAGTCCGCTTCAAAGGTATGGGCATTGATGCCCCAGTCGTCGTGGCTAAAGTGGTAGTCAAAATGCAAAGCGGCATCGAAAAAGGGCAGGTAATGGTTATAACCCAGGTTCCAGTTGAACTGATTGCGTTCTTCGGGGCGTTTTTCCAAGCGTGCGCCGCCTCCTGTACCGTATAGGATAGGGGCATTGGGATCATCACCTAAATTAAGCGCACCATTTAAAAAATAGACCAACTTATAAGGGTTGGCCAAATACCCGGTGCTGCGTGTATAGCCAAAGCCAAGCTCCATTGTGCTCTCCGAGGTAAGCACTTGGGTCAGGCCGAGTTGGGTGCCCCAATCCTGACGTTTGCCGCGCAGAATCGCGCCCGAACGGTAAGCTATATTGCCATTGTCGTCATAAACGTAAGCGCTTTCGATTTGGCCGGGGGCGCCAGCTATAGGCCGATAACCTTTATAGGAAGCATCGGCATCATTAAAATATTCCTCATCATAGCCTGCGGTGCTGATAAAATTCAATGCGTCCGGGTCTAACTTAGCAAAAGTGTCACTGTTGGTATAGCTTAAGCCCAGGTTCAACGTGGTTTGTTTCTGGTTGAAATCCATACGCCCGCCCAGGTTAACAAAGCGCGATTCATAATCGTTTTCCACTGAGATGCCACCGCCCACATTTACGGCTGCCTCGTCCCAGTCGTAACTCAAGGAAAAGTCGCCCTGTTTGCGGGTTTCCGGCGAGGCATAAGACATCACGTGGGTAATCTGGTTACTTTGAGCGCCTATTGTATTCGAGCCGTCAATAAAGCTGCTTTTCACACCGTACAGATTCCCTTTATTGTCTATATAAACATTGGAAATAGCAGGTGAGCCAAAAGGTGATGCGCCCGAATTGACAATCTCTGGGGAATAACTGCCATTCGCACTTAAAAGCGCCGGTGCAGTGCCGACCGGCGTGGCACCGCCCCAGGTATCTTGCAGATAATTAAAGCTGAACTTGATGCGGTCAGTCAGGCTAAAGCGCCCGCTACCATGCACACTGTCCACCTCAATAGGATTGTTGTAGCTTTGTTTATGGCTGCCATTAATGCCTGATATACCAGCAGTTAGGTCTGAAAAATATACGCCTTGATAAAGATCACGCTTGCCTTCCTGGTAGTGGCTGTACTGGAAATCCACGCTGTCGTCTTCGGCGGCGTGGCTGGTTATGGGCATTAAGCCGGGTAAGACCAATGCGGCGGCGGTCAGCATGTTTAAGGCGCTTGAAGACGCTGGTATTATAATTTTTTTCATTAGAATATATCCGCTACAGTTTTTGTAATTCGGCCAATTGAAATTTGGGTAGCTAGAAATTATTTGAATTCAGGGTTAAAACCGGGGTGCTCATTCCAGCGCCCCGGCTAAACGCACAGTTTGAGTTTATTGTCGGCAAGAGTTCATAAAAATACCGACAAATCAAACACGTTTATTGGTTGATGATAGGATTGCCGTTACCTGCCGGGGTACCCCCAGAGATGGTAGTGCCAGCTTCAATATTGGCACTTTCAGGGGGTAAGCCACCGTTTGCAGGCTGGTTTTCGCAATGTAAGAACGCTCTGTAGGTATTGGCTACCGCAGTGGAATGACCGATAACCGCCACATGCGTACTGCCGTTTATGGCCGGTACTTGTGCCCAGCCTGAAATAGCGCCTGCCGCTGTTGTCGTTGTCGCGCTCGCACCAGCACCAACAGTGCTGACTCTGCCAACGGATACCCTCATTTGGTTGGTTGCTGCACCTGTTTTTTGAACCCTGCCTACAAAGCGTTGCGGAACAATACCGCCACTGGTATAGCAGGATACGGTGTAAACATCGACGTTTAAGACACTGGATGATCCAAGTGATTGTCCTGCGCTGACTTCATGCGCCCAACCGCTGGTTGAAAACCCAGCAACCGCCAAAGCCATTGCAGACAACAAGCTTGTTTTAACTCTTATGTGTTTCATATATACTTTCCTTCTGGCTGTTAGCCAGATTATGTTTAAAAATAAAAAGTTAACGACAACATCTTGCGATGTTTCCCATTTGGGCTGGCCTGTTTTTCCGGGCCAATCCAAGCGGTTTAGCCCTTGCCTTCGTGGTAGCGAAGTCAAGGGCAAGGACGATTTCCTATCATCCTTGGTTTCAGGGGGTGCCCGCGTTGAAAACGACAGCCCCTGAAATTTTTTACTTAGGTATAACCATAGAAAGCTCCATCAAAAGCCATCATTGTTTCTTCAATGCCTTTAACAATGATGCCGCGTACTGGCTTACCGTGCGGTCTTTGTCGGCTACGGCCCGCTCCAATAAGTCCACTTGCCCTGTTGCCTTGTTCAAGGCCGCCATCCTAACTTCTGGGCTAGGATCCTGCATGGCCTTGTCCACGTATTGGGCAAGATTATCTTGATCCAGATTGGCCAGTGTTTCCAGGGCTTGTGCCCTAATGCCCTCGTTTTTATCAGCCATTGCATCTTGCAATGCGTTCCTTACATTGGGATCATCAATTTTGCCAACCGAAATTAGGTTGTTGAGCGCTTCAGCCCGTTCTGCCTTATCTTTGGCGTTTTTGAATTGCCTTATCAACATATCCGATTGGTTCTGGTTACCTTGTTCAATTGCAGCTTGCTGTTCTGGCGTGGATTGTTGTTCAGTCGCCGTTTGAATGGATGGTTTCAAAGGTAGCCACCGTCACAGCCTGACAACTCCCCACACTCGACCCGAGCAACCAGAATTCGGCGAACTTGCCTTCAGTTGGCTTGTGGGCAACCAGCCCGACTTGTTTGGCGACTAGGCAATCCATGACTTGCCCGATATTTGCGCCGACGCAGGTGGCAGTCACGGGGGCTTCGGGCAGGACGGAATAGTGAATATTTACATCGGTCTTATCGGCGATGGCTTTTAGGATTTGTGCTAACGGGGCGGCTCTCGCCTCGAGGCGTATGGCTGTGTTGGCTTGTTTGGATAGGGTCAGTTGGATGCTGGAAGGTGGATTGGTTTGTAAGGCGTTGCTTACGTTGTCCGCACTGGCAAGCGCATGGGTGGCTCTCGGCCACATTAGGCTGGCGAAAACGAGCGACAAAGTAAACACTGAAGCTTGAGAGACTTCCATTAACTTTCCTTTACAGTCATTTACCGGTTAAACAGCAAACCATATTTGAATTAAATTTTTGCCGTTAAATAAACCGGCCAGTAACGGGACAACTCTTTGTTTGTCCTCTATGGATAATGCGAATAATGCTTCCTCTCAAAAAGCATAAGGATCGGGTAGCTAAGCAAGCTGGCTCGGATGCCTCGGGTCGAGAGGATAGGGCAATGCCGTTTAAAATGTAAAGCGCTTTTTTCCTATATATATAAAATTAATTATGGCCTGTTAATCAATCTGCTAGAACAATCCAATACAACCACGGACAACCACAAAAAAAAATTTTCCATGCCTTTAAAACCCATAAAAAAACCCACCAATGTGTTTTTAGCCTAACGTCCCCGAAAAAAATGCGGGCCGATGGCGATACCACCGACCCGCAAAAGATGAGAGGAAGGTGCAAACTTACGCGGTGAGAAACCAGTGAAATGTAAGCCCGCTGTGCCTAGTTTTAGATAGGCGTTCTCTCACGCCGCAACAAAACTAAGCGTTAAATATAATGCAATTCCCATGCCATGTATTTTGATGGTTTTAGGGTGGTTTTGCGGTTGGCGCGAGGGCGTTGATTTCGCTATTTTATGGAATTAAGCCATTGATAAATAATAATAAGCTTACGCTTTCTTGGTTCAGGGCTATCACTTAGGGAGTTTTGCGAACTGCTGGATTTTGCAGGGTAAAACGCGGAATCTTCCAAAAAGTGTGTCATATCACGCACTTTTCAAAAAATCGCGTGCCTTGGTAACGCCCGTGCTGTGCGGCTTCCAGAAAAAAGTGTGTCATATGCCACTATTAGTGTGTCATATGACACACTTTTTCAGGCCATTATTTTGCGTCTACCCTCAGTATTTAAGGAAAATAGATAAAATGGACTGGATCTGGGCGCATTGCTACCGGTAAATTTATTGTTGATGGGCAATATAATGGATCGGTATTTATAGCGGGTACTCAAGCGCGTTTGCATGAATCTTTGTTTAGTGTCACACAGATTGCAACGTAGCCTGTTAAAAAATGCCGATGATTATTAAAGGCTCAAATTCCACACGGTTTTACGAATACACGATATAACAAACATTCTAGCAGTAAGAGTTTATGCATCAGGCAAGGAAGGGATAACAAATCAAACAGTAAACAAGCAACTAGGCTAACATTAGCATCAAAATGGCTGATTTTCGGAAAAACCTTATCGCACCCCATATCATCTATTAAAATTTCAATGACAATCGTCCCTCTAAAGAAATGTTGCCTTATCGATACTTTCAATTTAGCATCTCCAAGTAGTCAGACTCATTGATTATTGTCTATACTCTGTTCGCAAATACCGCTATTTACTAAAACCACACGGGTTTTGCAGTTGTGGATCAAGTAAGCCATTGTTTCAATCCGATAAATCGATTAACCCTGTTATTTAGGATAATGTAGTGAACTTAGAAATACTCCAAGGAATAAAATTTTTTGTCACTGACAACGTTCCTTTTCTATTGGCATTTTTAGGCATTCTTGTGATTGCTTTGTTAGGTTGGATTTATTACAGAAGTGCCAAAAAATCAGTAAATATATCTGAACCCCATAATTCTGATAACAATAGCACAGCCAATCCCAAACTCATCATCGAAGCTGGCCGATCCGACTTGCAATATTGGAAAGATCTTTGGCGATACCGTGAACTGTTTTATTTTCTGGCATGGCGCGATATCCTCGTGCGCTACAAACAAACCGTCATCGGTGTACTCTGGGCATTGATTAGGCCACTATTAACGATGATCGTATTTACAGTAATTTTCGGCAAACTGGCTAAACTGCCTTCCAACGACGTGCCTTATCCTATCTTGGTATTTGCCGCCATGTTGCCTTGGCAATTTTTCTCTAACGCCTTATCCGAGTGTAGCAATAGTTTGATTAGCAATTCTAACCTAGTGTCCAAAGTTTATTTCCCTCGACTAATTGTCCCAACTAGCGCAGTGGTCGTCAGTTTTATTGATTTTTTGATTTCCGCAAGCATTCTGGTTGCCTTGATGATCTGGTACAAATTTGCGCCTACTTGGGGCATGCTTATGTTGCCATTCTTGATAATATTGGCTTTTGCTGCCGCACTGGGCGGTGGACTATGGTTTGCTGCACTCAACATTAAATACCGTGATTTCCGTTTTATTGTCCCATTTGTAGTGCAATTTGGACTCTATGTATCGCCAATTGGTTTTAGCAGCAGTATCGTACCAGAACAATGGCGTCTACTGTATTCGCTCAACCCTATGGTGGGCGTGATTGATGGTTTCCGTTGGGCGATTTTAGGGCAAAACACCTTAATTTACTGGCCAGGCTTTATGCTTTCTATTGGAATAGTGTTTTGTCTACTGATTAGTGGTATTTGGTACTTTCGTAAAACAGAACGCACTTTTGCAGATATTATTTAATCATGTCTAATCCAGCCATTAAGGTCGAGAACCTCAGAAAAAAATACGTCCTTTCCCATCAAACCGGGGGTCGCGGTGGCCAAGGCACATTGCGCGATGCCCTTACTGATGGTTTTAATTCGATTAGTAACCGCTTCAAAAAACGATCGAACAAAGACGATCCTGGACATGAAGATTTTTGGGCAGTTAATGATGTCTCGTTTGAAATCAACCAAGGTGACCGCGTAGGTATTATTGGCCGCAATGGCGCGGGCAAATCCACTCTGCTAAAAATCCTGAGCCGAATTACCGAACCCACGCATGGCAGAATTACCATTGAGGGTCGAATTGCCAGCTTGCTTGAAGTTGGCACCGGATTCCACCCTGAGCTTACCGGCAGGGAAAATATTTTCCTTAACGGCGCTATCCTGGGCATGAGCAAAGTCGAAATCAAACGCAAATTTGATGAAATTGTCGCGTTTTCAGAAGTGGAAAAATTCCTCGACACCCCGGTAAAACGTTACTCCTCGGGCATGTATGTACGCTTGGCATTTGCTGTGGCTGCACATTTGGAACCTGAAATTTTGATAGTCGATGAAGTATTGGCAGTTGGAGACATTGCTTTCCAGAAAAAATGCTTAGGCAAAATGAAAGATATTTCCGATAGCCATAGCCGTACGGTCTTGTTTGTCAGCCACAGCATGGCTGCAATTGAAAGCTTGTGTGATTCTGCGATTGTTATGGATAAGGGAACCGTCAAATACAAGGGCGATGTTAATACAGCAACCAAGATGTATTTATCTTCTTTTGAAGAAACCATAGAAGACGATTTAACCCAGGTAAAGAACCGGGAAGGCAATGGTAAATTAAGGTTTACGAAAATCAATTTTGAAGGTGATTTTACGGATAATGAAAGCATTGCCTTTGGAAAACCCGTAAATATTATCATTCATTATCAAGCAAATACCGAAATAACGGGACTCCATTTAACAATGGGATTTTTTGACCAGCAAATTTCCTGTATTTCTTGGTTTAGCAACAAAATGGTGGGGGTTGATTTTGATTTGAACAAGGGTTCCGGCAAGCTCGTCTGTTCGCTTGATAAGATGCCTATTTTGCCTGGGGATTATTTTATAGGACTGCATGCTGAAGCAAATTTTGAAGCGCTCGATTGGGTGCAGATTGCTAAAAAGTTTAGCGTAGTCCCAAGTGATTTTTACGGTTCGGGGATCATACCTACCCATGGGATAATAACCATTCCCCACTCATGGGATCACATTTTAAAAGGCTAGGATTGTATGGATAACGTAATTCAAGGATTATGGATCGGCGGTCAATTATCACTTATTGAGCAACTTTGTATTAACTCTTTTAAGCAAAATGGCCATGAGTTCTGGTTATATACTTACGGTGAAGTAAAAGGCATTCCTGAAGTGAACCAAAATCATTGATGCCAATACTATTCTGCCTGAAAAAGACATCTTTATTGTGCATGGGTCATATGCTGAATTTGCAGATTATTTTAGATGGAAACTCCTTTATGAAAAAGGGGGATACTGGGTTGATATGGACATGGTCTGTTTGAAACCCTTTGATCTTAATGACGATATTGTTTTTGGCAAAGAAGACCCCAATACATCAAGTATCGGTGTTTTAAAATTTCCCAAACTCCACTTTTTGCCTGAATTTATGGCCTTGCATTGTGCAGACATTAATGAGATCTATCCTTGGAACCGTAAAAAAATAAAAATACTTAAAACGATAAAAAAAGCATTTGGCTATAACGATAAGGAAAAATATATTTGGGGTGATATGGGCGGGCCTAGTACGTTTGGAAAGGCGCTGAAACATTTTTCACTCAACGATATTGGCAAGGACTACACCTATTTTTATCCCGTTCATTTTGTCCATTGGAAGTGTATTTTTGACGATACCTACAGTGATGATTATCAGCTGTTTAAAAACACTTACGGTATTCATTTATGGAATGAAATGATAAGGCGTGATGGCATAGACAAAAACTCTAAATTTTATAGTGAAAAGTCTTTATTCAGTTATTTGTTAAACAAATATATGTGAGCAGTAGAAATTTTTTTAAGATGCAATATTAGTGTATGGCTATTTCGGTTGAGTCACCAGAAGTAACAGTTCTTTTGTCAGTCTTTAATGCTGAACGATATCTTAACGAGGCTATCGATAGCATTCTCACGCAAACATTTACTGATTTCGAATTCATTATTATCGACGATGGCTCAAGCGATCGCTCTTTGCAAATTCTGCAACAATATGCTCAACAGGATAGCCGCATTCAGTTAGTTGCCAGGGAAAATCGTGGTTTGGTAAGCTCCCTAAATGAAGGTCTAGCATTAGCAAAGGCACCATTCATCGCCCGCATGGATGCAGATGATGTCAGTTACCCTGATCGACTGTCTAAGCAAGTTGACTTCCTAATAAACCATCCTGATTTTGCAGCAATAGGTTGTAAGGTGAGACTAATTGATGAAGACAGTGATCCATTAAGACTGTTTTCCCTTGAAACAACCCATCGGGAAATTGACGCTGCCCATTTACAAGGCCAAGGAGGCGCAATCGCTCATGCCGCTGCAATGTTCAGAAAGGACAAGTTAAATTTTATAGGACGATTTCGTTCCGAGTTTACTCATGCCGAAGATCTGGATTTATGGCTAAGACTGGCCGAGGTTGGTCAATTGGGCAATCTTCCGGATGTACTTTATGACTATAGACAGCATCTGCAAAGCGTAGGACACAAATATAGGGCCGAACAAATTAACTCCGCAAACAATGCAGTTAAAGATGCCATGAAAAGAAGGGGGATATTAAATGAAAATTTCAAAATCAGCGAACCCCCACTATCAGACGGAAACGAATTGCTTTTGAAATGGGGCTGGTGGGCGTTAAGTGCGGGTAATGTCAAAACTGCTAAAAAGTACGCCATTAAGGCATTGAAGAAGAACCCTTTTTCTTTTGAAACATTAAAGTTATACGCTTGTGCTCTTAGGGGCTATTAAGCCATGAACATATTTTGTAATTGAATGATGGTGTCTTCTTAACTATATGTATTGTGTTACCTATAAGCTAGGAGACTATCATTCCTAATTGGTTTGCATACGCCGCCCTGTTTTTATGGCCCATCATTGCCTTTAAGCTGTATCGGTCTAAACCGGTCGTAGAGGCAACTCTATGGACGATTTTAGGTGGTCACATGTTCCTGCCGGTAGGTACGTCAGTTGACTTACCTATGATACCGCCGCTAGGTAAGGAATCGATACCAGGAATTGCTGCATTTTTAGGGTGTCGGTTTGTAAGCAAAAAGCGCATTCCAATTTTCGGACAGCGTGGTTTGGTACGCTGGCTGTTAATTTTATTTGTTGCAGGACCTTTTATAACGGCAGAACTTAATGGCGATTCCGTTTTTATCGGTGCCCATCGCGTCCCCTCTATGACGCACTATGATGCACTGTCGGTGGTAATTAACCAGTTGATTTTTATCATGCCTTTCTTTCTAGGTAGGCAATTGTTCAGAACCTATGAAGATCAGCTACAGATGTTTCGAGTGCTTCTAGTCGCTGGCTTGTTTTATTCCTTGTTGATGTTGTTTGAGGTGCGTATGAGTCCTCAGTTGCATACTTGGATTTATGGCTACTTTCCCCATAGTTTTGGGCAACAAATGCGTTATGGAGGTTTTAGGCCAGTCGTATTTATGGGACATGGACTATTGGTGTCTTTTTTTGCTGTTGTCATCGTAATTGCTGCATCAATATTTTGGCAATTAAAAATCAAAGTCCGGCGCTTTTCGCCGGCAGGCGTTACCTATTATTTCTTATTTGTCTTGTTGCTTTGCAAAAGTGTTGGCTCAATTATTTATGGCTTTTCTGCATTTGTTTTAATTAAATTCACGTCGTTTAAAATGCAACTTCGGGCTGCCAGAATATTAGTGTTGCTTGCACTGTTATATCCAACATTGTCTATTTTTAATATTTTCCCACATCAAACTTTAATGGAGTGGGCATCTGCCCTGGATGCCGACAGGGCGCAATCAATGGGCGTACGCTTCGACAATGAACATGTTTTGCTCGATCATGCTAGGAAACGCTTTTTCTTTGGCTGGGGAACATGGGGGCGAAATCGCCTCTACAGCGAACAAACAGGCGAAGACATCACTATAACCGATGGCCGTTGGATTATTACCTTTGGACAGTTCGGCTGGATGGGGTTTGTTGCAGAATTTGGATTGCTAGCGATGTCAGCATTTCGTGCCATCGCCGCATTCAAGCGGCTTAAAACAAAGAATGAGATGGGGCTACTGTGCGGACACGCAGTGCTTATCGGAATAATAATGATTGATCAGATACCAAACGCTTCAATAGCTCCTTGGCTATGGCTGATAACTGGCATTTTATTGGGTCGCGCTGAAGCCATATTTGAGGCAGACAGGAAACGCGTTACCACTAGATTGGCTGTCGAATCACCATCACGCTCATGAGTATATTATCTTTATCTAAAGCCTTTTTCTAGGAACCTTGATTGTATGAATATTACAATGATTATGCCAAATCCAAGCATGTCGGGAGGCGATAGGGTTTGTGCCATTTATGCCAGACAACTTATCGACAGAGGGCATCAAGTCAATGTCGTTGCCCCTAGAAAAAAACTTTTTCCCCTTAAGCAACAAATAAAACGGATCCTTAATGGCGATGGCTGGTTACCGGCTGCCAAACAAAGGCAAAATCATTTCAATTTATTGGGCGTTGAAGTAATTTATCTTGAAGCAACGCGACCCGTGGTCGGCGAAGACCTGCCAGATGCCGATGTGGTGATTGCAACCTGGTGGGAAACCGCCGAATGGGTAGCAAAACTGCCCGACAGTAAAGGTGCCAAGGCCTATTTTATCCAACATCACGAAGTACACGATGGGCAACCAATTAATCGCGTCAAACTAACTTATAGCCTACCGTTACATAAAATAACAATTGCAAAGTGGTTATTGGACTTAATGCAAAATACTTATCACGACCCTGTTGTCTCATTCGTACCCAATAGTGTCGACTTTGATGTTTTCTTTGCTCCCGCCCGAACAAAACAAGCTATTCCAACATTGGGTTTTTTGTATTCAGATGTCGAATTTAAAGGCATTGAAACGGCACTAAAGGTGATCGAACAAGTAAAAGCGCATTTTCCTGAGCTGAGAGCCATCTGTTTCGGCAATGCTAAACCGGGAAAAAACGCGCCATTGCCACCTTATGTTGAATTTGAATATAACCCCAAGCAAGAAGACATCCACAAAGTATACGAACAATGCGACGTATGGCTTTGTTGTAGCCGATCTGAAGGCTTCGGGCTAACCGTTTTGGAAGCCATGGCTTGCCGTTGCCCAGTTATCTCGACAAAATGCGGGGGGCCTGAAGATATTGTTGATGAAGGGAAAAACGGCTATTTGTGCAATATAGACGATGTCGATGGCCTGAGTAATGCCGTAAAGAGAGTGCTTGAATTATCTAATCCAGAATGGCAAGCCTTTTCCGACGCTGCTTTGGCAAGAGCCACAGGGTACAGTTGGCAAGATGCCACAACTTTGTTTGAACATGCATTGAACTTGTCGATTACAAAAAACAATTAATATTGCTGTAGCTTTTCTTAGTCGATCTGATTTGATTGGACAAAATTTACGGGGTGTAAGAATGTTAGCGAATGAAGATTGCTGGGGCTTACCTCCGCAGCATCAAACAAAGTAAATCAAATAAAACAAATGTGGCGGCAATTTAAGAAAAAAATGAATAATTTTAGCTAAAAAACTCTTTAACACAGTGATCACTAAACCTTATATTCTTTTTACAAGAATCCATATAGTAAATACCCAATTTGGGCGAATATTTTGTGATCCGCTGTGGGCAAAAGATTTAAAGCTACATTTGGATTATATAAAAGATTTTCAAATGTGTTGTCCTGTTGTATACAGCAATGACGTTAAGGGGCTTGAAGATATTACGGATTACGGTATCAACCATATTTTTGAAATAAGGAAAGATTACGGGTTTGAGTCCGTGGCTAAAAACCTACTTCCTAATCTAGCAGGTGTAATAAAAGCGTGTAAAAAGGCAAGCATAGTCCATTCAGGAGGTGCGGGATGGGCATTTCCTTTGTCATTTTATTTGCTGTTGCTAAAACCATTTTTTCCATTTCAATGGGTTATCGTAATTGAATCTTCCTTCTGGATGCTTAATAAAGGCGAAAAAATTACTTTAAGAAAGCTCATTAGTCACTATGCCCATAAAATCATTTTAACTCAGTGCGTGAAGCAAGCTGATGCAAGGATATTTACCCAATCATTCTATAGAAAGTATTTTCTAAAAGCAGAAACAGATTGCACTTTGATTGCGCCTGCAACGTGGATAGATCAAAATAATTTAGTTTCTCCAGATAAGATCAAGAAACGACACTTAGATCGAAAGGGGAAAACAGTTCAAATGATTTTCCCGGCTCGGCTTACAGAAAATAAAGGTGTTTTTGTTTTGTTTGAGGCAATAGAGCTTTTAAAGAACCTGGATGTGGCTGTAAATATAACGATTATGGGTATGGGCGAATTGGCAGAGGATTGTAAGACGTTTGCGTTAAAAGAATTTGGAAAGATTAAAGTTACATATCGTGATCCGGTCGAATATGGAAGTGAATTCTTTAATATTCTTTATAACTATGATGTGATTTTGATACCCAATCTTAAAGAAGAACAGCCTAGGATTGTTTTTGATGCATTTAGCCAAGGGGTAGGCGTAATTGCCTCAGACACTTCTGGCATCTTAGATATAACTATCGACGGCGAAAATGCAATCATCTGCAAGCGTGGCGATTCCCAGAGCTTAGCTAAAGCCATATGCCACGCGGCTGAAAATCCTGACCTTGTTCTTGAGATGGGTCTCAGTGGCCTGAATTTTGTTAATGGTAAGACGCATCTCCAAATGCACCTAGATAGACAACAATTTTTTGCCAGCACCCTTCATTTGTGAATACCCCCTCACCTACCACTTTGCTTAGTGGACACTGGGTTTTGGCTTACCATTGTTGAAACATTAATCTAAACACATGCAGGTTTATTGTTATGGAATTAGTATGGTAACCAGAAGGATGCATTAATGGTTAATAAAATTAACCATAATTTTATTGGCGATTATTATCCCCTTTTCGATTGGCTGCGGATCATCTTAGCTATTGTGGTAGCGCTTGGGCATGACAACGTTATCCAATGGGCTAATTCAGGTAATTTATCCGTCCAAGTTTTTTTTGCGTTAAGTGGATGGCTAATTGGTGGCATACTTTTAAACACCCCAAAAGGAGCTCTGCCTAGATTTTTCTTTAACCGTGTAACCCGCATCTGGATACCTTATGCATTAGCCATTACCCTACTCATTGCAGCCAGCCTACTTCGTGACCCGGTTACCCCAAAGTGGCTTGAGTTCATTTTTTACAAGCTCACCTTCGTCTACAATTTATTTGGCCCGCCGCAACTTGAACATTTTCGGCAACAGATGCCTTTATCGGGTACCGGCAATCACTTTTGGAGTATTTGTGCGGAAGAGCAATTTTATTTACTTGCCCCCCTTATTATTGTGTTACTCCCTGCCAATTTAGGTAAGTCGATTATTTTATGGCTATTATTAAGTTTACTTGCAGTCGACGCCCAAGTTTACGGTGCAATCGCATTAGGTGTTACAGCGGCAGTGCTAAGATATTATTTTGGTGATTGGCATTTGCAAAAGTGGGCCATCAGTATGTTGTTTGCGATCTTATTGACCTCAATCGCAATTATTGCGTTTGATTTTGCACCGTATGCCTTTGTCAGCCCTATTTTTTCCGTAGTAACAGTGTTGATAATGGCTCGATTTGGTATAAAAACTGACTTAGGCCAATTCGTAGGCGGAATGTCGTACCCATTTTATCTTAATCATTGGATCGGCGTATTTGTCGCACATGAATTGCTAGAGCCGTTTGGACTTCGAGAAGCCCCTGTTAGCAAAATATTAGCTCTTGTACTTAACTTAATCGTGGCAGCCATTCTATACTTTGTAATCGATAATAGTATCAGGAAGTATCGCGCTTCCTGGTTTAATAACCGGCGCGGAACCTATGCGGCATTTGCGGCTTATAGTTTTATGGCTGTTGGCTTATCAGGTAGTTTGATACTTTTTAACGAATGATAATATGAACAGCTTTATATATGTTAAGGTTTTTGTGACAGGGTTAGCCTTGTTATTATTGGACGCAATGTGGTCAACAGGATTTATTAATGGTCAATAAAATGAATCACAATGTTGTTATAGTGATCGTCAATTACCGTACAGGTGAATTGGTTGTCAACTGCCTTGAATCGTTAAAAAACACTTTAAATCAAGCTGTTAAAGTAGTTGTTGTTGATAATCTTTCGGGTGATAACTCAACTGATTTAATTGAAAAATGGGTTTCAACGAATAAAAATGCCCATCTAATTTGTTCAGAAAATAATTCAGGGTTTTCAGGGGGCAATAACTTAGCAATTGAATTTGTAAAAAAAATGGGTTTCAACGCGGATTTTGTTTGGTTATTAAATCCTGACACCGTGGTTCGTGAAAATGCACTGCAATACTTGCTGGCTTTCATGGATCAAAATCCGCAAGTAGGTATTACTGGATCAAGGCTTGAGGATTTTGATGGCAAGCCGCAATGCTCGGCATTTCGGTTTCATACTATTTTGAGCGAATTGGATGATGGCTTAAAATTAGGCATTATCTCCAACTTATTAAAAAGATCGCAGGTTGCCCTACCCATTTCAGATGAGCCTATTAAGGTAGATTGGCTTGCTGGTGCTAGCATGTTGATCAGGAAACAGGTTTTCGAAGATATTGGGTTGTTTGATGACGAGTATTTTTTGTATTTTGAAGAAACAGATTTCTGTTTACAAGCGAAAAAGGCAGGTTGGCCGTGCTGGTATGTTCCGGCAAGCCGCGTTGTGCATTTTGTTGGTAGCTCAACAGGTGTCACTGATGGCAGCAAAAAAAGACGGCCTCGTTATTGGTTTGAGTCCAGGCAACGGTACTTTTTAAAGAATCATGGTCGCTTGTATTTATTTCTCGCTAACTTAGTTTGGGCAGTCGCTTATGCGTTATTTCGCATTCGCTTGAAAATCCAACATAAACCAGATAATGAGACAGAGTATTTGTTAAGGGATTTTGTTAACTTTAATTTTTTTAATAAATGAGTGCCTTAATGAAAGAACGTGGCTCTACCAACGAAAATCCAAAAGATATTGGCTTCCTCGCACTTATTAAAGAGGATTTTATCTCGCATGATAAAGATTTTTTTGAACAGGGATTATGGGCTATTGTTGTGCATCGGTTTGGTAATTGGCGCATGGGCATTAAATATAAATTGCTACGCGCGCCTTGTACGATTTTGTACCGGGTACTCTATAAAATAGTGCAATGGACTTGCGGCATTACCTTACCGTACACCGTTAAGCTAGGACGCAGGGTTAGGATTTGGCATCATAGCGGAATGGTTTTGCATGCCGAATCTATTGGCGATGATGTTCACATTCGGCACAATACGACGATGGGCGTTGTTAGGACATTTCATAATTTTGAGCTGCCCATTATTGAAGACCGCGTGGATATAGGCGCGGGAGTCTGCCTGCTTGGACAAATTAGGATAGGCCATGACAGCATCATAGGTGCCAATGCTGTCGTCCTCAATGATATTCCCCCTTATTCAGTTGCAGTGGGAAGCCCTGCTAGGGTGGTGAAGGTATTAAATGGCCACAAATGATTTAGGAATCGTCATTATCGGCAGGAATGAGGGGGAAAGGTTAGCCCACTGTATAAGCTCTGCGATTCGTGAATCGCACCATGTAGTTTATGTAGACTCTGGTTCAACTGACAGCAGTGTTAAGTTGGCTGAGCAGTTAGGTGCGCACGTTATTAATCTGGATTTGTCTATTCCTTTTACCGCAGCCAGGGCAAGAAATGCTGGGTTTGATTTTTTAAACAGCCGATACCCCGCACTAAGTTATGTTCAATTTATTGATGGTGACTGCGAGCTTATTGACGGTTGGATTAAAAAAGGCTTAGATTTCTTAAGTATCCATCCTCAATATGCAGTGGTCTGTGGTCGCCGAAGAGAACGTTTTCCGAACGCTTCGATTTACAACCTGTTATGTGATCTCGAATGGGATACCCCTGTTGGTGAGACCAAATCATGTGGTGGAGACGCCCTAATGCGCGTTGATGCAGTGAAAGCTGTCAATGGTTTCAATGGTAACCTCATAGCAGGGGAAGAACCAGAATTATGTATCAGATTACGACAAGTCGCCTGGAAAATTTATCGCCTAGATGCAGAAATGACCTGGCATGATGCCGCGATCACCCGATTTAATCAGTGGTGGAAACGTACCCTGCGTGGAGGCTATGCGTTTACAGAAGGGGCTTACTTGCATGGGGCACCACCAGAAGAGCATTGGGTTAAAGAATCACGCAGCCCTTGGTTTTGGGCAGGCATTATTCCACTTACAGCGATAATTGCCACTTTTTTTAATGGGCTAGTATCAGGGGGCATTCTGTTACTTTATCCACTGCAAATTATCCGCCTGGCTTTACGAGGCAATTACACGACGAAAGTTAATTGGCTGCGGGCCTATTTTTTGGTTTTAGGAAAGTTTCCAGAACTTCAGGGTAAGTTCCAATTTTTATGCAAACAAATAATGAAAAGTAAAAGCAAATTGATTGAGTATAAATAACTGGGCCGAACAGAATAATACCTGATTACGAATAAGATTCAGCAAAATTAGGATTGCTGCATTACTTACCAACTACTTTTCAATCCAACTGGAAAGCTTCCAAAACCACGCTAATGTGGCTTTGCCTACAACCATACCTAACAGCCGATCTTATGGGTATGGATTTCACATGACTTTTTAATATATGGCGATTTCTTACATAATGTCACTTAAGGGAATCTAAAATTCCTCTCTCGGGGAGAATAACCCGCTTGATGATGATTTTAATACCCCGGCCAAAGTTACCCACTCAAAATCTTTGCTAATGCAACAGATACAACAAATTCACCATACTCCATGACAACCCTCCCGCTGCGGGAATAGTCAAAATCCAGGCCCATATTATTCGTTCAATAATGGTAAGTTTTAGTGCATGTGGATTCTTGGCAAAACCTACCCCCATGATTGCTGTTGAGATGCTGTGCGTGGTGGAAACCGGCATACCAAAATGGGCGGCGGTCAGTAGAATGGTTGCGGAACTGGTTTCCGCAGCAAAGCCATTTATTGGGTGTAATTTCACCATTTTATGGCCGAGCGTTTTGATAATACGCCAACCACCTACCGCAGTGCCACAGGCCATGATCAAAGCACAGGTATAGATAATCCAAGGATCAATGTCTTTTTCTCCGCCATCAGGACGTAAGAATTCAGCCCATGAGGGTAAGTGATCAAGCGTACCTGCGGCATTTGCGGAAAAAATCGCCAACGCGATAATGCCCATGGTTTTTTGTGCATCGTTGCTGCCGTGGGCAAAACCCATGTAACCCGCCGATAAAAGTTGGGCTTTTCCGAACACAACATTAATCCATTTGGGCCGCGCCATACGCGCCAAAAGCCCGCCCGCAGAATTCATCCCGCTGACGATAGCCATAAGAGTTCCCATAATGAATATGCCCAAGGTAAAACCTGCAACTGGGGAACTGATCATGGGGATGATGACTTTCCAAAGTATCCCTTTATTTTCTGTCCATACAGCGGCGGTTTTGGACCAAATCAGCACATCGAAATTATTATTTCCGGCTGCAAGCGCCGCGCCGCATAAGCCGCCAATCAGGGCATGGCTAGATGAGGAAGGCAATCCTAATGCCCAAGTGATAAGGTTCCAGATAATCGCGCCGGTCAATGCACAAATCAGGACTTCAGAAGAAATAGTCACCAAGCCGGTATCCACTAATCCCGAGGAAATGGTTTTGGCGACTGCCGTACCTGAAAACGCACCGACTAGATTAGTCACTGCTGCAAGAATAACCGCTTGCGACGGCGTTAATACTTTTGTGGCAACCACCGTGGCAATCGAGTTCGCGGTGTCGTGAAACCCGTTAATGAACTCGAATACGAGAGCCGCCAGGATGACAAGCAAGAGCAAAGTCAGCATGGCAATCCTTATGAGTTTTTTAAGACGATGTGATAGATGACGTTACCCGCATCACGGCAGCGGTCAATCGCTTTTTCAAGAAATTCAAACAAATCCTTTTTTACCAGATAACGGATAGGGTCAGATTCATTGGTGTAAATTTCTCTATATAACTCAAGAATTTGACGATCAGCCTCACCTTCGATGGTTTGCAACTGATCGTTTAATTCTTTGATTTTGTCCAAGTCCATCCCGTTCCGTAACTGTTTTACCATTAGCTCCAAGACTCCGCAGGCTTGTTCCAGCATGATGGCACGGCTAGTAAAATCGACATCACCAATACGGGTAAAGGCTAAGGTATAGCGCTCGGCAAATTTTTCCACGACCTTGGGGATTTTGTATAAGGCGCTGTTAAGGGCCTCAATATCCTCGCGGTCAAGTACAGTAACAAAAGTATTGACCAGTTCCTCGCTAATTTGTGCGAATAGGTCTTTCTCACGGCGGCGCGCCTGTTTAAATTTTTCTAATGACCTTTGCGATACTGGCGTACTAAGGAGTTCGATTAAGGCCGTAGCTGACGAACGTGCAGATTCAGCGCTGGCTTCAAGCAAGCCATAGAATTTATCGCCTTTGCCGAAAATGGTTTGCAATGAGAACATGAGGTTTCCTTATTTATATGTCTTAAAACTTATTATTATTTTCGGTGATTATCGCATAACAACGATGGTTAATATCAAGAGTTCTGCGTAGAAATTGGTAATCTTGAACCAATAAAACGCCGAAAAAAAACAATGCCCTGACTTGCACCGAATGTTGCAGGTCTACCATTATCCATATAAGGCTTTGCTATTCATGGTATTAATTATCGAATTACCTTCCAGGTTTCAGATAGACCCTAAAAATCAGACTCCGATTTTCTTAACCCAAAAACCATTTTTAGGGCATCGATCCGCAACTATCTCCATTTGTGGGCATAGCAATCCTACAATACGTCGAAAAACGCTGGCATGTCTAAAGCGACGTTGAAGTGTCCGTGAAATCGGGGCAAAATCATGGGTTAAGTGTTAGGATATGGCATCTGTATAATTTGTTACTATTGCAATGAACAACAACAATTAGTCGAACATTGTTACCTTGAATTTTAAATACGGCTAGAGTGGTTCCATTTTTGTTTTTTAACCACATTGGCAGTTCAAAAATCGTTTCAATGTGTTGAAATCAGCAAAACTTATTATTAATGATTAGAAGTTACATGTGACATTTTGTAACCTTAGTTTTTTGGGTTGGATTGATAATATATTAGACGACCTAAGCAACCTTATGAAGTTAGAAGCCATTATTCCAGTTATCTTAAGGGACAGATATATTCTAAGATTTTTGTTTTTAGTAAACTTTCATAACAAACAGCTAACTTGCTACCTTATTCTTTTAGTAAAAAGTGTCCTTAACCATGCGGAAACCAAATTCAATAAAAATAATCCAACAATTAATTTAAGCTTGAACGATTACATTTGCCAGACAAACAAAGTTAAATCAGGACTATCTAATGCTTGAACAATACCGTAAACACGTTGCCGAACGCGCCGCTGAAGGCGTAGTACCGAAACCGCTAAACGCTGAACAAAC
This sequence comes from uncultured Gammaproteobacteria bacterium, assembly GCA_963804035.1. Lineage (GTDB taxonomy): Bacteria > Pseudomonadota > Gammaproteobacteria > Methylococcales > Methylomonadaceae > Methyloglobulus. Next base: position 432,559 of record CAWDOO010000001.1, read on the forward strand.
AGCAGCCTTGGTTGAACTAATCAAGCAACCGCCAGCTGGTGAAGAAGCGTTTTTGCTGGATTTACTGGCAAATCGCATACCTGCAGGGGTCGATGAAGCGGCTTATGTCAAAGCCGGTTTTCTGGCAGCAGTTGCAAAAGGTGAAGTCAATTCCCCTATATTAACTGCGACCCGTGCAACCGAATTATTAGGCACTATGTTAGGTGGCTATAACGTTGCGCCATTAATTGATTTGCTGGATAACAAGGAAATGGCATCGCTTGCGGCTAAAGCCTTATCCCACACCTTGCTAATCTTCGATGCCTTTCATGATGTGCAGGAAAAAGCCGAGGGAGGAAACGCTTTTGCTAAACAAGTCATCCAATCCTGGGCAGATGCGGAATGGTTTACCGCTAAGCCGGAAGTACCCAAAAAACTAACAGTCACAGTTTTTAAAGTCACCGGAGAGACCAATACTGACGACTTATCGCCTGCGCCGGATGCTTGGTCGCGTCCTGATATTCCTTTACATGCCAAAGCGATGCTGAAAATGCCTCGCGAAGGCATCACCAATGCCGAACAGCAAATCGCCGAGCTAAAACAGAAAGGTTTTCCCGTCGCTTATGTGGGCGACGTGGTGGGTACTGGGTCGTCACGCAAGTCAGCAACCAATTCGGTACTTTGGTTTATGGGTGACGATATTCCTTACATACCGAACAAACGTGAAGGCGGTGTTTGTATCGGTGGCAAAATCGCGCCGATATTCTTCAATACTATGGAGGATTCCGGTGCCTTGCCATTCGAGTGCGATGTAACCAACATGGCTATGGGCGATGTCATTGATATTTACCCGTATGAAGGCGTGGTTAAACGACATGATAGCAACGAACTGGTCTGTAACTTTGAATTAAAAACCGATGTTTTGTTGGATGAAGTGCGGGCGGGTGGCCGTATTCCGTTAATTATCGGACGTGGGCTTACGGAGCGTGCCCGCAAGTTTTTAGCTATGGGTGCATCAACCGTTTTCAAACGTGCAGGCGATATTGCTGCCAGCACCAAGGGCTTTACGCTAGCACAAAAAATAGTTGGCAAGGCCTGCGGCATCGCAGGTGTTCGTCCAAATACTTACTGCGAACCCTATATGACTACGGTCGGTTCACAAGATACCACCGGCCCCATGACACGGGATGAACTGAAAGATTTGGCCTGTTTGGGTTTTTCTGCCGATCTGGTGTTGCAATCTTTTTGCCATACCGCTGCCTATCCTAAGCCCGTTGACATTACCATGCAGCATAGCTTGCCTGACTTTATCATGAATCGCGGTGGGGTGTCGTTACGTCCGGGAGACGGTATTATCCATTCCTGGTTAAATCGCATGTTGCTGCCTGATACAGTCGGCACGGGCGGCGATTCGCATACCCGTTTCCCACTAGGTATTTCCTTTCCAGCAGGATCTGGCTTAGTCGCGTTTGCAGCGGCAACTGGGGTAATGCCGTTGGATATGCCAGAATCCGTGCTGGTGCGGTTTAAAGGCAAAATGCAACCCGGCATTACCTTGCGCGATATGGTGAACGCCATCCCCTATGCAGCTTTAAAACGCGGCTTGCTGACGCTAGACAAAAAAGGCAAGAAGAATGTCTTTTCCGGTCGTATTCTTGAAATTGAAGGCTTGCCCGACTTAAAGGTGGAACAAGCATTTGAATTATCCGATGCATCAGCTGAACGTTCAGCAGGCGGCTGTACGATTCGATTGAATAAAGAGCCCATACAGGAATATATAACCTCAAATATTACCTTGCTGAAATGGATGATCGCTCAAGGTTATGGTGACGTGCGGACCATCGAACGCCGTATCAAAAATATGGAAGCTTGGTTGGAAAATCCAGTTCTGTTGGAAGCGGATGCCGATGCCGAATACTTTGAAATCATCGAAATCGACATGGATGAAATCAAAGAGCCACTTTTGGCTTGCCCTAATGACCCTGACGACATTAAGCCCTTATCGGAAGTCGCCGGCACCAAAATCGATGAAGTGTTTTTAGGTTCGTGCATGACTAATATTGGCCATTTCCGTGCTGCTGGAAAATTGCTGGAAAAACAGAAAGGCGATTTACCAACCCGCTTATGGGTAGCGCCACCTACCAAGATGGATCAAAACCAGTTAACCGAAGAAGGTTACTACGGCACATTCGGCAAAGCGGGCGCTCGAATGGAAATGCCCGGCTGTTCCTTATGTATGGGTAATCAGGCGCGGGTGAAAGAAGGTGCGACTGTGGTTTCAACTTCAACCCGTAACTTCCCCAACCGTTTGGGTAACGGTGCCAATGTGTTTCTGTCTTCCGCTGAATTAGCTGCTGTGTGTTCAATTTTGGGTAAAATTCCAACTTTCGACGAATACATGCAGTATGCTAACCAAATAAGCGAAACCGCAGACGATACCTACCGATACCTTAATTTTAACCAAATGGAAAACTATCAAAAGAGTGCTGCCGCCCATAGCACGGCTTGATGCTAATTCCGCCGAATAAAAAATTTAACGGAGAAATACCAGCAAAACCTATTTGGGCCAATAATCTTTCCTTATTTAAGACAAATGGCAATGGTGTTACTGTTTGGTTAGCGATGAAGTTTTACGTTAAGCGGTTATGATGCTGTGTTGTGCTAAGTGAGCTTTAAGCTGCATCTCTCCCTATCAAAACATTGGGAATGTTATGTATGATTTGTAGCTTATATGCAGCTTGCGAAACCTAAGTTTTTAGGCTTCGATCAACCTTGATTTCTTAAAGCATGCACAGAGATTTCGACCAACTTAAAAACCAAACATTCGACGTACTAGTCTGCGGTGGGGGTATTTATGGTGCGTGGACGGCATATGATGCCGCACTTCGTGGCCTCAAAGTCGCCATCGTTGATAAAGGCGATTGGGCATGTGCAACTTCTTCCGCTTCCAGCAAACTCATACATGGCGGACTGCGTTATCTGGAAACCTTCGATTTTAAGCTGGTCAAAAAAACCTTGGCCGAGCGTCGTATGTTTTTGCAAGCCGCTCCCCATCGAGTTTGGCCGTTACGATTTGGCGTTCCAGTCTACAAAAACAGTCGCATAGGTTCATTTCGACTGAAAATTGGTTTAGCTCTATATGACTTCCTTGCCGGTAACATACCGACAACTCAAAAACACCAATACCATTCAAAAGCTGATTTTATCGAACATTTCCCTTACTTAGATCCTGATGAATTAACGGGTGGGTTCACTTATTTCGATGCCCAAACCGACGATGCCCGCTTTGTGCTGGAATTGATAGACGGTGCTTGTTCGGCTGGGGCAACCTGCATCAACTATTGCGAAGCCACCGAATTAATAGAGCGTAGTGGCAAAATCGGCGGCGCTATCCTTCATGACAAAATCAACGACGAAACACTAACGGTCAAGACTTCGCTAGTGGTCGATACCACCGGACGATGGTCGCCCTTATTCCAGCATGAAAAAGATTGTTGTCGATTATCCAAAGGCATCCATTTAATCATGCCTAAAACACTCAACGATGAAGCGTTGCTGTTAACGGCAAAATCAGATGGTCGCGTGTTTTTTATCATCCCCTGGTACGGATTGACCTTATTGGGTACGACCGACACTAACTACGACGGAGACATAGAAAACTTACCCATCACCAATGAGGAAATCAATTATCTATTAAGCGAAGCCAATCGAGTGATCAAAACAGCAAACTGGACTGAACAAGACATTATCGGAAAGTTTACCGGGCTTAGGGTTTTGCAACAGAGCAATAACGATAGCCCTTCCCATATAAGCCGTGATTGGATTTTAAAAACTTCCCAAAACGGCTTGCTTTCATCAATCGGCGGCAAATTTACCTCCGCCAGGGAAGATGCCGCCGTCATTGTCGATACCCTTTGCGAGAATTTAGGGATTCATACGGATTGCCCAACTTTTGGCAAAGCCTTCCCTTGGCTTTCCAATACGGATTATCAATCCTTACTGGATATTTCACTGACAAAGGCACAGCAACTTGGTATTGATAAGGAAAGCGCCATATTGCTGGTCAAGCGGCACGGCAATAGGGTCTCTGTTATTTTTGGTCTGTGCGAGGAAAATCCAGCCTTGGTCAAGCGAATAACCCCAGAATTGCCTTTTATCGTGGCTGATTTGGTTTTTTGTACCCGTCATGAGATGGTTATGCACCTGGATGACTTACTGAGACGGCGAATACCCTTGTTGATACTAACAAAATTGGCATCCGATCAATTAGATCAACTCGCCAATATCACGGCAAAAATCGTGGGCTGGGACACTAAAAGAACTCATGAAGAACTAAATAGATGCCTACAAAATAGCTAATTCACTGTGGATTAATTTAAAAGCCACCTGTTAGTGCATGGAATGCACCCTTGAATTAGACCACATTAAGCCGGACGTGGCATGTCGCTTCGTTGATAGTATTTCGGCGCGGTTCAAAAACATTACCGTCGGTAAAAAGTGAACCACGGGGTAACAACCCCCCTTTACAGGAGTCTATGCCCCGTCCGGCGTTCGCATTGGATTCCCGAAAACACATTTTACGGGTTACCGATTATTGACCAAACAAGCCATTACAAAATATCAAATGGGCTGGTCACACCTTTTCCGCCTTTGTTTAGCACATGGGTATAAATCATCGTCGTTTGCACATCCTTATGCCCAAGCAATTCCTGTACCGTACGTATATCGTAACCGCCCTCCAGCAAATGCGTGGCAAAGCTATGGCGGAAAGTATGCGGGGTAGCCAGTTTAGTTATCTTCGTCGCCAAAACCGCTTTTTTTACCGCACGCTGCACCGTTTTTTCATCCGCATGATGCCGCCGCGTAATTTTGGAACGGGGATCAACAGAAAGCTTAATCGAAGGAAAAACATACTGCCAACGCCAATCTTTTCCGGCGTTAGGATATTTTTTGTCTAAAGCCATCGGCATAAACACCGAACCATAACCCGCCGCCAAGTCATCGTTATGCAACGTCTGGATTTTACGCAAATGGTCTTGGAGGGGTTGTACCAAAGCCATAGGCAACATTGTCACCCTATCCTTAAAACCTTTACCTTCGCGCACTAAAATTTCACGGCGAGCAAAATCAACATCCTTAACCCGCAACCGTAAGGTTTCCATAATACGCAAACCGCTACCGTAGAGCAAACTCGCAATCAACCACATCGTGCCATCCAAACGGTTTAACACGGCTTGCACTTCGGCTTGTGTCAACACCACAGGCAAGCGTTTAGGCGCTTTAGCTTGGGTAACGTTATCCAACCACGGCAAATCAATCGCCAGCACTTGTTTATACAAATAAAGCAATGCGCTTTTGGCTTGATTTTGGGTGCTGGCAGAAACATTCCGCGCCACGGCCAAATGCGTTAAAAAAGCTTCCACTTCTTCCGCGCCCATGTCCTTGGGATGGCGCTTACCGTGATGCCATATGTAACGTTTAATCCAATCGATATAGCTTTTTTCAGTGCGCAAGCTGTAATGATTAAGCCGCATTTTGGCAGCTACCTGATCCAAGAGTTTGGGCGGATGAATTTTATTAGGTGTGTTTAATTCGTTCAATTAGCTTAAATTAGGTGTGATAAATAATGCTTACATTTTGATTTAACTTGAATTATACTTTTTCACATGAAATTAACAACCTGCCCGAATAAAAAATTAAGTTTTTATTTGGTGTCTAATTATAGTTAGTCCGCCACGAATGGGCGTTAGTATTGATTTTAAAGTAAACTTTTGCAAAAACCCGCAAATAATGCTATTTAGTGTAGCGTCGCAAACGCGGTGTATAACGCGTTGATACACACGACGGTTGTGTCGCTACACCGTCCGGTAATTTGCGGGGTTTCGCGGCAATTTTGTGGGCCGAGTACCGTCCAGTCGCGTGGACTAACGATCGTTCGAGCGCACGCATGAACAGGGGCATCTATAAAATATGCGGCAAACAATTAAATCCAGGGCAATAATTGCTGCATTGGCTGTTGCTGCGGCGCTCAACTTTTTTAGTTAGGTGTGCAAAAATTAGAGGCATGACAAAAATATTTTTCAAAAAGGAGAGTCTATGCCATTTATCCAAATTAAATCATTGCCTATGAATGAATTGCTAAATATGCCGCACGTCATTGCGGGGATAGCACAGGATTTTTCAGATAAAGTAGGGACTGAGCTTTGCCATATTCATACCACATGGGAGTTTTTCCAGCCTGGATATTATGCTAAAGGTAGCAAGACAGCCGATGTTCAGCCTGAATCCAATTATCCATTGATTGTAGATCTTCTAACTCCAGATTCTAACACTCAGGATACTATTAACCTTATGTTGAGGACGATTGCTGAGAGCATTTCAAAAAGAGCCAATTTCCCTGTAAATAATATTTTTATAAATCATAGGCAGGCACATTCTGCAATGGTCTTTGATGATGGAGAAATAGTGCATTGGTAAGAAGCACCTAACATTACGCTCAAGCGGGACGCGCCTTTTCTTGGCGGTTTTAAAAGTTCGTTATTTTTCCGGCTTCGATGGCTTCGCCAGTCTTCCGTGACAGGCGCGCCCCTTAGCTTTACGTTAGGCCACTTAAACTGGAGTGCTCATGAAATTCGGTTACACCATCATCTACGTCCCCGATGTTTCAGCATCGCTCGATTTCTTTGAAAAGGCGTTTGGTTTCTCCCGTCGCTTTCTTCATGAGTCCGGTGATTATGGAGAATTGGATACAGGGGAAACAACCCTTGCCTTTGCGTCACATGAATTGGGGGAAATGAATCTGCCTTCTGGGTTTATTGCGGCAAGCTCATCGGCGAAACCCCTTGGTTGTGAAGTGGCATTTGTTACTTCGGAGGTTACAGAAGCTCATGCTACTGCCCTGTCTGCGGGTGCAGCCGAGGTCAAGGCCCCCGAATCCAAACCTTGGGGGCAAGTTGTGTCGTATGTTCGCTGCCCAGATGGCATTCTGGTCGAATTATGCTCTCCTTTAGATGGTTAAGTCGCTGCCTAACATTGCGCTCAAGCGGGACGCGCCTTATCGTGGCGGTCTTGGAGGTTTGTTATTTTTCCGGCTTCGGTGGCTTCGCTGATCTTCCGTGACAGGCGCGCCCCTTAGCTTTACGTTAGGCGGTTTGGAGAAATATGACTCCCTTTATACTCTATTTAACGTTCATTCTGATTGCGGTAATTGCTCGAATAGTTGTTCAATATCGAACTACGGATGATTCGGGGCTTCGAGTAGTACAGATGCGCTCATTTGATGCAGCATTTTACGCAAGCATATCCCTTATTCTGGGATTCGTTATTACATTCGGAGCGACAATTCTGGATGCTTTTAATCTGCTTGCCTCAGTTCCATTGGGAAGGAACAGTGGAGAAATGTTAGGGGTCGTTTTATCCTTGGGTGGACTTGTCATTATTTGTGCTGCTCAGCTCCAAATGGGTAAATCTTGGCGCGTTGGTGTAGACCCGAATGAAAAGACAACTTTAGTGACGCATGGGCTGTTTCAGTATGTCAGAAACCCAATATATTCCGGTGTTATCGTTTTCGTTTCTGGGCTTCTGGTATTGCTGCCAAATTCACTCATGTTTATTGGTAGCGTAATTGGCCTCATAGGTATTCAATTACAAGTGCGATATGTTGAAGAGCTTCAAATGATTAAGTATCACAGTGATGACTACCTGAATTATGCAAAGCAAGTTGGTCGCTTTATTCCATTAATTGGCAGAATTTCAGGGTAAAGCTTATATAATCGGCCTAACATTACGCTCAAGCGGGACGCGCCTTATCGTGGCGGTTTTAAAGATCTGTTATTTTTTCGGCTTCGGTGGCTTCGCTTGTCTTCCGTGAAAGTCGCGCCCCTTAGCTTTACGTTAGGCGTTTTTACTATTAACCCACTAAAGGAGAAATACCATGAAAAATAATCAAAGTAATCCAGTCGTCTGGTTTGAGATTTACGTACAAAACATGGAGCGTGCCAGAAAATTTTATGAAACAGTACTTGCGGTTAAGCTAGAAAAAATGCCCATCCCTAGTGCTGAGTGTGAAGATATGGAAATGTGGGGCTTTCCCTCAGACAAGGAAACCAGTCCCACCACTTACGGCGCTTGCGGTATGCTTGTTAAAATGGCAGGCTGCACCTCCGGCGGAGGCGGTACACTGGTCTACTTTGGCTGCGATGACTGCGCGGTGGAAGCTGCCCGCGTCGCCGAGAATGGCGGAAGTATTTTCAAAGAAAAGTTCTCCATCGGTGAACACGGTTTTATTGCCATCGCTTCTGACACCGAAGGCAATACAATTGGCTTTCATTCCATGTAACCCCTAGAAAATCATGAATAAATAGGGCAGCCACATTAAATGCCTAACATTACGCTCAAGCGGGACGCGCCTTTTCGTGGCGGTTTTGAAGGTTTGTTGTTTTTTCCAGCTTCGGTGGCTTCACCAACCTTCCGTGAAAGGCGCGCCCCTTAGCTTTACGTTAGGCGTTTCTGGATTTCATTGCTTGTTGGATTTTCCGTAAGTAAAAAAGAGTGGATATGAAAAATAAAATAATGGTATTAGTTACCAGCATTATGATAACCAATCTTAGTAGTTGCACTCACGATATGGCGCAAACAAAAAATATTGACAAAAATGAAGCGGCAGATAGAGCGAAAGCGTCGGCAGTAGCTAAAGAAAAAGCGGCGGCAGAACAAAGAGCTGCAATTAAAGTAAAGGCAAGCCAAAAAAATCTAACGGTTGAGTAAGTTTTGGCAGCCTAACATTGCGCTCAAGCGGGACGCGCCTTTTCGTGGCGGTTTTGAAAGTTTGTTTTTTTTCCGGCTTCGGCGGCTTCGCTAATCGTCCGTGACAGGCGCGCCCCTTAGCTTTACGTTAGTCCGCCACGAATGGGCGTTAGTATTGATTTTAAAGTAAACTTTTGCAAAAACCCGCAAATAATGCTATTTAGTGTAGCGTCGCAAACGCGGTGTATAACGCGTTGATACACACGACGGTTGTGTCGCTACACCGTCCGGTAATTTGCGGGGTTTCGCGGCAATTTTGTGGGCCGAGTACCGTCCAGTCGCGTGGACTAACGATCGTTCGAGCGCACGCATGAACAGGGGCATCTATAAAATATGCGGCAAACAATTAAATCCAGGGCAATAATTGCTGCATTGGCTGTTGCTGCGGCGCTCAACTTTTTTAGTTAAGCATCGCAAGCAACCAACTCTCACAACTAACTCAGGAGAACTTTATGGATGTCAAAGAATCAGTAATCGGCACAATCATGAAGCACATGCCGAACGGTGCTGAACATTATGTCACGCCTACTAGCGGCGATTACAAGCTCAGCATCCACTGGAAACTGCACACCGATGCGAGTCGACCAAACAAATACTCAAAGACGATCGTCATCACGATTCCGCAAGAGCTTATTGAGGACTTCCCTTCTTACCCCGAAGCACTTCAAAAATCAGCTCTCGAAAAAATCAGTCAACACATTCAAGCCAGCTTGAGCAACTTTGATCCAGATCACGACTCCCCCCGAGGCAAACCTGAGCCAGTTGAGAACTGGGACATTGCGATTGAACGGCTGTTTGGCTAGTTCGTTGGCGAGAGAATTAGGTACTCACGGCCAGGTCTCAAAATTCAAATGCAAGGCCGTAAGGCGCACTAACCAACGGGTAGTGCGCAGCATGTTTAATATATTCATTTGTTTTTGGCCTAACCCGTCGCTCAAAGGGACGTTTTGCCCCAGTGCGTTTTTTAGACTGTATGCAACATCAGTCAGTTATGTTATTTTTATCGTCATCAACGGGCAAAACGCCCCTTAGCTTTGCGTTAGGCGGCATAGAGAATGCACACAATCCACCGCGCATGGAAATGGTACTTTTGGGCATCAATTATCATGGCCGCACTCGTGCTTGTATATGATTTTTCAGAAGGCTTTTCGAATCAGAGCATTGGCGACATAATCTACACAGCAGCAGGTTATTTGATTGATGTCTTATCTTTAGTATGTTTGTATGGTTTCGCATGGCAAATACGCATTGGTAAATACCAGCATTGGGGCTTATTTTTGTTTGTTAATCTCGCATATTTCGTTATTTCAATGGGTTATACTACTTTTTCACTCGACTCAAGTTTAGTCAAAGAAATGGGTCTTGGCTTTTTTGTAACCCTAATAATTGTTGGTGCTGTCTTAACGTTGCCAATGCTCTTTGCAAATTTTCAGTATGCATTTCGTAATAAACATCTCTGGTTAACAAATCCCTAATGCACAATAATCAGCAGGCATCGTCCAGTAAAATTTTCTGGCCTAACATGGCAGTCAAAGGGACGCGCCGGACGCAGGCGCTTTTGAAGGCAAGTTGTTCAATCGGGTTCGCTGGCTTTGCTAACCTTTGCCACCCGGCGCGCCCCTTACTTTTACGTTAGCAACTGCAAATAAGGACTATTCCAACATGAAGGTATTTCTAAGCTGGTCTGGTGAATTGAGCCATAAAACGGCTGTTATATTTCGGGACTGGTTACCTTCAGTAATTCAATCAATCGTTCCCTATGTGTCCTCAGAAGACATTGATAAAGGAGCAAGGTGGAGTACTGATATTGCAAAAGAGTTGGACAATGCCACGTTTGGTATTCTGTGCGTAACAAAGGAAAATGTACATGCTCCTTGGCTTACGTTTGAAGCAGGAGCACTTTCTAAAACAATGGAAAAAGCCGCTGTTAGTCCATTCTTATTCGACATCAAACGCTCAGAAGTCAGTGGTCCAATATTGCAATTTCAGTCCACTATATTTGAAAAAGAAGACCTAAAGAAACTTATTTCCTCCCTCAATAGAGCTTGCGGCACAGAAACTCTTTCCGATGAGCGGCTCGAAAAAGCGTTTTCAGTTTGGTATCCTACTCTTGAGGAGCAACTAAATAGCTTACTTCAAAATAGATCATTAGTACCCGTAGTAGATAAAGAAGATGAATCCATTGACTCATCAAGCGAAATCTTGGAAGAAATTCTCGATCTAACACGAAACAATCAGAAGTTACTCAGAAATCCAGATGGCGAATTTATCAAAGAGGTTGAAACCATCAAAGTTATGCTTGAGAAATTTGGCAAGAGATTGGATTTTGATGGAGAAATCCGCCGCCCTAGGCGCGACAAAAAGATGCTTCCTATGTTCATAGAAGAAATTCTTCTTGTAACACCGCGCTTCGAAAAGAATCTTGCGGGCTTTCAAATAGCGATAAGCCTATTTCGAGCCGACTTTCCTTGGCTTTATGATGCTGGACTGGATGTTGTAAGAACACTTCGTGTTAAAGCCTCTGACCAGGAAAAACAAGAAGCAGTTCACGCGTTTTACGAATTGGTTGAATTTACATTTGAGCATCCAATGATGCGAGAAATGTATATGCCTGACAAGGAAATGTGGATGATTGGTAGGGAACTCCCCCGGATATTGAAACGTTCACTTGAACGCTATCTATAAGGCAGAGGATGCTAACATTGCGCTCAAGCGGGACGCGCCTTTTCGTGGCGGTTTTGAAGGCTTGCTGTTTTTTCGGCTTCGGTGGCTTCGCCAATCTTCCGTGAAAGGCGCGCCCCTTAGCTCTACGTTAGGTTTATGCATACAACACTCACGCTTCGCACAAATATTTTGCTCATTTGCGTTTGGGCTGTAATACTTTTTGTTTGTTTTTATGTTGGCAATTCACCTGATTTAATTGTTGTTTTCCCCTTTTTTTGTATTGGCTTGCTTACAGGGATTTTTCAATTTATCGCCATTCGCTCAACCCCACAGCTTTTTTTGGCTACTAAAACAGCATTGGAAGTAAGAACCGCAACACTATCCTCTACATTTGGTAAGTTATCTATTGCCACACTTTGGTTGGCAGTTCCATTACTATTGTGGCTGGCATGGTCAAAGCCAGAGTTAAATTCTCCGCTCAAAACAATTTTCGGGTCTTATGCAGTTTTGGCTTTTACAAGGGAAGTTGCGTCTATTCCAGGTGTTTTATACCTTGCAAAGCTTAATAATTTGGGTCGTCAAACCTAACATGTCAGTCAAAGGGACGTGCCGGACGCAGGCGCTTTTGAAGGTTTGTAGTTTATTTGGGTTCGTCGGCTTCGTTATAGTCCTGCATCCGGCGCGCCCCTTACTTTTACGTTAGGCGTTTTAAACCGGATGATAAAATCACTCACTTTCGTCCTTTATTTTTTAGGGACTATAGTTTTTGCCGTTGCTGGGTCAAGCGTGGGCATGGGTTTCGGTTTTTTAATTCGGGGCGACTTTAGCAGTTTCGCTATCAAATCCTTTGTGTTAGGTCTTTTAGTTGTAACGAGCTTATATGCTTTGCATCGCTTTATTTCAGGTAAAATGAACAAAGAGCTATATTTGTTTCGTAAGCGCGGAGAACTAATCGGAATATTAGTATTTTTTGGCTTATTTATCTATTTCGCTGCATTAACAAATAATTAAAACGGCAAACTACTTCTGTCCTTATTAATTCACAAAGTCCCATGTCTTTAATTGTCATGCAATTTTGCCATATTTGGCCTAACTCGGCAGTCAAAGGGACGCGCCGGACGCATGCGCTTTTGAAGGTTGGTGGTTTATTTGGGTTCACTGGTTTTGCTAAAGTCTTGCATCCGGCGCGCCCCTTACTTTTACGTTAGGCGGCTAAACGAATCTGGAAAATATGATTAAACGCATTCATCTGCATTTATTGTCAGGTATGGCACTTCCAGCTTTACTTCTATTGTGCGTTTTCCTAATTCCAGAACCATATTCACATCCGTTTTTTTATATAGGCACAGCACCAGGAAAAGTAATGCCATTCCTGGAAAACAAACAACTTATGCGCGAACTAACAATCTCAGTGTTCGGGCGAATGACACCAAATTACGCCCCAATAACAATTTTATTTCTTATCGCTTTTTGGTTTTTAATTGGCGTATTATTTTCTATATTTTTTCAATGGCTTATTGAGGTTAAAAATGTTTTGGGCGCTAAAAAACCATAACCAATATACCTCATACAAAATGCTCATTCGGCCTAACATGGCAGTCAAAGGGACGTTTTGCCCAAATGCGCTTTTTAAGCTGGGTGCTTCATCGCTCGTTTCTGTTACCCTTATCCACGGGCAAAACGCCCCTTACTTTTACGTTAGGCCTCATGACCACACCTCGCGAACTTGCGGAAGAGTTGAACGCTGCGCTGGAAGCTGCCAGCGCTCGTTGTAATGAGTCTCTGAGCATCGTGAAGCAGCACGAGAGCCTCGGGGAGTTGAATGTCTACGCTCGCTTGGTAGGCATGTTCCTTGGTCACAGCTACACCAACATCCTCGCGCCGCTCTGGGAGCAGTATCCCGAGCTAGAGCCAGTGCAGATGAAGGGTGAGTATGTAGAACGCCAACCCATGCTTTCGCCCGAGTCTCGCGAGGCAATCTCAGCCTTCTTGGTCGCCGCTAAGCCGGCGCTGCATCCCGTATGTTGGGTATTTGTAGGTTGGTGGTGAGGTACGAACCCCAACTCACTCTATACCTATATCCTTTCTTCTGCGTTCCCCACCAATGCGTGGAGACAGAACATCCTGAACTTACCTATTTCACCTAAGGACGCTTAACTTCGATTTCCTCCCAATTACCCTTTGCACTTACCAAACGCAAATACAACCGCGAGCCATTATGGAAGTATTTATGCCCACCTGTTGCCAGTTCCGCTAGGCTAGCGGCCTTTTTAATTGGCGACCCCCAAAGCGTTACCGTGAATTTGGAATATGCGTAAGGCATAGATAAGCGCAGCGGTTTGCCAGCTTTCTCCGACACAACAAACCCCAAATGCTTCGGTGTGCCGCCTGGAAACTGTAGCGCGTAGGGACGTGCTGCAATCAGGTTGGCGTGCACTTCATTGGAATATTGGTCTGGACTGACGAGTTTTAGGCTTGCGCCATCATCACGTTGAATGAGAGTTCCTGATGGGCTGCCACCGACCCGATCAAAAATATGCAAGTTGACGTAGTCGTGTGGACATACATAAGCGTTCCAGGGTGCATTAAATCTACACTGTGAAGTTACCAATAGCGGATTTTTCGGCACGATCTTGCCGCCGATAATGCCTGAGACTGAGCCATCTTTGTCGAGAAAGGTAGAAAATGCGTCACCGCTATTTTTGGCCGTCAAATTGTGAAGATAAACCCTGTTGGCATTAACAAACGTAATCTTTTCAGCAGAATTAAGCGAGCTGACCCAAAATGGATTCGGTGCCAGACTGCTGAGGCCACCGGCTTTACGCTGGCTGTTGGATTGAAAATTGGCAAATAGGCTGTTACGGATCGCCATCGGGCCATCGTAAAACTCGATACCTCGAATTGAATCATTCGGAGACCAGAAACGAGGCAGTTCTCTGCCACCCAAACCTTTCGTTTCCCAAGTTTCTGGATTGCCCTTATTGGCGGTTTCGCCAACGACCAGTGAGTTTTGTATGTAGCCGATATTGTTATAAGAAGGGCCAGATAAAATATTGGCGAAATACGCTCCCATCCAATTGTCAGCCAACTTTGTACCCGTCAATATCGAACCCGCGAAACTGCGAATCCAAACCCCTTCGTCGCGATTTTTGTAGGCAGTAAAGTTCCTGAAAACAGGCGTAACTAACGCAGAGTTACTGTCCGCAGGATTAATCCGTGGCTCATACCAAGTCGTACCGACGGTGCGATTAGGGAGCTCACCACCATCCACATAAAGTCCCCTTCCAGCATTGGAATGACTGGTGTTGTTGTTGAATTCTCGCAGTGGCGTACGTCTGGGCCAGATGGTATTTGTGCTGGATAAACCAATAGGATGTTCGGGAAATCCTAGCCAAAAACCGGTATGTTCAGAACCGGCCGCAATATTGTCGCGCAAGATATTATTAGGATTGCTGACCCAAAACACACTTGCATTACGATCCGATGCCGTCGGTTTACCATCTTGAGCATTTCGTACCGATAAACCTAAATTTCCTATCAGGGCATTTCTTTGTTCGATACCATCTTCGAGGTAAA
Organism: uncultured Gammaproteobacteria bacterium; assembly: GCA_963804035.1. GTDB lineage: Bacteria > Pseudomonadota > Gammaproteobacteria > Methylococcales > Methylomonadaceae > Methyloglobulus. The sequence goes on from CAWDOO010000001.1 coordinate 447,583, forward strand.
AACCATGCCCTTGCGTCCCGTAACCAAGATTACGATAAAGCAGTACCTGGTTAGTACCATGTATAGAAACAAATCGGTTGTAAGCGTGATGGATACTTGAATCCCTGAGGTATTGTCCGGGTGCTTCACCCACCAAATGCCAATGCATCGGATAACGGCCTACAAGGTTTTTTTGACCCATATGGAACAATTCCACACTGCCAATTTTTGCAGTAGCGCCTCGCATAATCATAAGGTGACCGCCAAAACCATTAGTAACCGACCCTGAATCACCTTGGATAGTAATGTTGCGGCTGAGTAGCCCGACTTCGGCACATTCGAGCAGTGTCTGGGTCGCAGAGTATGTTTCCTTTTTACACCAGTGGTTGTAAGCCAGTGGCGCTGAAAGCCTGATCAGGCTTCCAGAGACTGCCCTAATCGTACTTTCCTCTGCATGACCCGTATTGTAATCGGAAGAAGCAATGACAATTTTCTCACCCACTTTCCAGTCAATATTTCCTTGCACGCTGATTTGGGTGGCCCTTTTACTGCGGTTGTAGCTAAGCGAGTCCAGTTAGTCCGCTTAACACCTTGGAGTTGAATCGTACCACGACCCATCGCACCGAGAAATTTTGTACCCATCTTCATGATATTTTGGGTGGTATTATTCCCAGTTAAAGTGATATTTAGCTTTTCTAGGTAAGGCGTTACGGATGTACCGCACTCAAAATTACCTTCAACCATAATCCAGCCACTGCGTATGTTCAAGCTCTTATCGGCGCAACTTACATTACCCAAAATTGACAAATTTGTAAGATTGAGGTTTGTGTCGAGCAATACACTCACCCCGGCAGGTATTGTGACTGAACCAGTGGTTGGATAATTACCAGACCATGTTTTCAACGGTGCTGCAAAAGCTTCCGTCGAAAAAATTAAAACCGTTATGCTCATAGCAAGGGCTACAAGGTATTTAGACTGTGTTGCAATGTATTTCACTGCACTCTCCATTTTTGGATGATGTTAATTGGCAGAATCCTTGTATCGGATTGATTAAGAGAACTATAAGCGTCAATTTATCAAAATAGCTGGACAATCTGGGTAAGTATAGGACTTTATTTTGCTTAACTTGATAAAGCACAGCAGATTAAGAACCCTAGTTTTTTTTAAGTATTTCTCAATTGTGGTTGATAAAAATTACGGCAGTATTAAGAATTATCAAGGTTTCAGAAAACATCCTTCTCCCTTCGGGAAAATATTGATATTATATATTTATAATCAATTAGTTATATATGTACCTCTAGCCATGCTCTTAGAGTGGGTATTTTTATAGATTACCTTAAAAAAGGTTTTGTATCCCAGTACAATCAATCGATGGATTCGGGAAAATTAACAACCCGCTAAGGAATAAAGGCGTTCAAACACGTTGAATTTGCCGGCGCTGATCCTTAGTTTTTTACAGCTAAACACTTTGGGTTATACTTAATGGTAAGAAAATGCTTTCAACCCCAACATAAGCCCATCAACCTCAGCACAATATCCATCATGATGACTCAAAAGCCTATTCCTAATACCCGTCAAATGCTTAGTGCTTTAATCATCTCAAGTGCATTGTCTGCTTGCTCAACTACGCCGACATCGCAAGACAAGAACGACCCCTGGGAAAGCTGGAATCGTGATGTACACGGCTTTAATAAGGATGTGGACGATGCCATCCTAAAGCCAGTGGCGAAAGGTTATCAGGAAATAACGCCGACTCCAGTTGATGAAAGCATTACCAATGTTTTTAGCAATATTAATGACATAGGTGTAACCATCAATGATTTCTTACAATTTAAATTCCTCCAGGGCGGTATGGATGCCAGTCGTTTCCTTATTAATACGACCGCAGGTGTAGCAGGAATTTTTGATGTTGCGTCAATGATCGACTTACCAAAGCATGATGAAGACTTTGGACAAACCCTAGGCTTTTGGGGCGTTCCGTCCGGTTCATACATGGTATTGCCATTTCTGGGAGCCAGCACTCCCAGGGACACTGTCGGCCTAGTTGCCGATGCCCTGTTTAATCCGCTAACTTATGTGTCATTTTTTGGCGGCTTTGCAGCCAATGCAGCTACCGCTACCGCTACCGCTGTTGATGTTACCGATACTCGGTCTGACGTGATGGCATCCGAAAAAATTCTTAATGAAGCCTCGGTAGACCGTTATGATTTTGTTAAGAATGCCTATAAACAACGCCGAGAATACCTGATACACGACGGCAATCCACCTGAAGATAGTAGTGATCCCTTATTGGAAGAAGGGCTCGGAGAAGGCACACCCGAAGGTTCGGCAAACAATGCAACCCAGGAAAACCTGGGCAATACACCAAACACAGCGTCAGGCACATCAACAAGCCACGACCCTAACGCTGTTACGATTATAAACAATTCAACTACAATGCCACTTAAGGAAGCCCCTGCAGGAACACCAGCTGTTATTGATAACTCTAAACATCTATTGGATTTATCGCCACCCGATGAATAGGCTTAAAGATGTCAAAAACAGCTTATCCTGATAATTGGTATGAGATAGACAAGGCACTTTATAATCGGTCAGTACGGGTTTTCAATACCGTTAAAAAAGTGCTTAGTGTCAAAATGAAGCTTCATGCTGAAACCCAATTGCAGCAAGGCGACATCTTCCTGTTTAACCATTTTTCCCGCTTTGAAACCTTCATCCCGCAATTTTTAATCTACGAGCAAACAGGGTCTTATACCTGCGTTATCGGGTCTGGTGAATTCTTTAAACAAGATACAGTACTGGCAAGATACCTACAGCAAGTTGGTGTTTTTCCTACTGATCACGACCGCTTATTCTCCTTACTGACCGCCCAAATATTGCGCGGTCGCAAAGTTGCGATTTTCCCGGAAGGCGGAATGGTCAAAGACCACCGGGTCATCGACGATCAAGGCAACTATAGTATCTATTCGCGCATGACGGGCCTACGGCGCAAACAACACACCGGTGCGGCGGTACTGGCTCAAGGCGTTGAAGCCATAAAAATCATCATCCGCCGTGCTTATCATCAAAAAAATCATAAGCAACTGGTATGGTGGAAAGAGCAGCTCCAAATAGACAGCCTAGATCAACTGCTGACCTCAGCACTCAAACACACCCTGATTATCCCTGCCAATATTACGTTTTACCCCATCCGCACATCGGAAAACCTAATGTTAAGAGCCGTCGATTTTTTTTCCGATAGCTTAAGTTTGCGGCATACCGAAGAATTGCTGATAGAAGGCAATATTATGTTGAAGAATACGGATATGGACATCCGCATGGGCAAGCCGCTTGAACCTTTCGACCGCAAATTTTTTGGCAGCCACTATCTGCTGCAACAAGTAATGGCTAAAGCGGAATCGGTGGACGAGATATTTAACCTGCAAGCCAACCCAAAAGACTGGCAACAAAGATGGCTTGGGCTCTACTTCAAGAGGGCTGCCAATGCCACCCGTGACCAGTACATGGAAGAAATCTACCTTAACGTCACCATCAATCTGAGCCATCTGGCCTCAGCCTTGATTATGTATCTTATCAAACATGGGCAGAAACGAATCGGGCGGCAACAGTTTTTTACCACACTTTATATTGCCGTCAAACAATTACAAAGTAATACCAAAATCAATCTGCATCGCAGTTTGCTCAACCCCATTGATTACAGCGAGCTAATCAGCGGCGCTGGCATCCGCTTCGAACATTTTATCGAGGAGGCAAAAAATACGGGGCTTATTTCCGAAGACAATGCCGACTACCATTTATTGCCTAAACTGCTTGAAGAGCATGATTTTGACAGCATCCGGTTGGAAAACATGGTTGCAGTCTATGATAACGAAGCCAAACCCATTACGCTGGTACGTGAAACCATAATTAAGGCACTGGCAGAATCTGATGATGTCGATCAACAGGAACTCGCCGCCTGGCATTTTGAAGACGAATGCCGCGATTTAACCTGGGAGCATCACGCCTATACCAAGGATATTTTCGATGACATCAATGACGAAGAAACAGCTACTGCGGATGCTAACCCGTTTTTTCTCGAACCACATAATGACAATGGCATAGGCGTTCTCCTGATTCATGGCCTACTCGCCAGCCCTGCAGAACTCAGGGGTTACGGCGAGTATCTGGTCAAACAGGGTTATACAGTGATGGGTGTGCGGCTTAAAGGCCACGGATCTTCGCCTTATGCCTTGCAAGATCAAACTTGGGAAGATTGGTATCTGTCTGCACTTCGAGGCTACAAGATACTTAAAGCCCACTGTAACCGGATTTTTATCACCGGATTCTCTACTGGAGGGGCTTTGGCACTCAAACTGGCTGCTGAACACCTCCCTGAAATCATTGGTGTAAGTGTCGTAGCATTGCCAATTAAATTCATCAATCCTGCCTTCATGCTAGTGCCTTTGTTGCATGGCACCAATAAATTGGTGGATTGGTTGTCCTCATTCGAAGGTGTTAAGCCTTTTATTGAAAACCCCACAGAACATCCCCAGGTAAATTATCGGAATGTGCCAGTCAAAGGCCTGTATGAGCTGCGACAACTCATTGAGAGCATGGATGATTTTGTACCCCTTTGCACAGTTCCAGTCTTGGTTTTACAGGGCGATAATGATCCCGTTGTTGCTTTTAAAAGCGCCGAGGAGATCATGAAAAAACTCACTTGCAAAAACAAACAACTAAAAATCATTCCTTCAACCCGCCATGGCATTTTGATGGAGAATATCGGCGGCACATGGGAAAGCATTGACGAGTTTATGAAAGACTGTATAAGTGAAACAAATAAGAAGTAATTTGGTCTCAAATGTGGTTGAAATGTAAATGAGGTCGTATAACAGCTTATCGTAGTCCAATCGCATTGAGCAAAGCGGTGTAGGTATAACAGGAGAATAAAATGAAAAATGTTGTTATTGCTGGATATTGCCGATCACCCTTCACGCCAGCCCAGAAAGGCGGATTGGCAAGAGTGAGACCTGATGACCTCGCCGCACAAGTGTTTAAAGCCTTGGTCAGTAAAACTGGGGTTAATCCAGACGACATCGAAGACCTTATCTTAGGTTGCGCTTTTCCGGAAGGCGAGCAAGGGCTAAATGTGGCGCGATTGATTATCTTTCTGGCTGGATTGCCGAATACCATAGCAGGGATGACATTAAACCGTTTCTGCGGCTCTTCCATGCAAGCCATCCACATTGCCGCAGGTGCCATCCAGATGAATGCGGGTGAAGTGTTTATTTGCGCTGGCTTGGAATCCATGAGCCGAATTCCGATGGGCGGCTACAACAATATGCCCAACCCTGCCTTATATGAGACGTTTCCGCAAGCTTACATCAGCATGGGTGATACGGCGGAAAATCTTGCTCTTAAGTACCAAATCAACCGCAAGGAACAAGAAGCCTTCGCACTGGATAGCCAAAAGAAAGCCTATGCTGCCCAGCAACAAGGACGTTTCGATGAAGAAATCATACCAATTACAGCGAAATCAGTTGTTATAGATAAAGACGGCTGCTTACGTCCTGATTCCACTCCCGAAGGGTTAGCAGGACTTAATCCCGCTTTCCAAGCCACTGGCACAGTCACCGCCGGCACCTCTTCGCCCTTAACGGACGGCGCAGCCGCCGTGTTGGTATGTAGCGAAGATTATGCCGATGCCCATAAACTCACCAAAATGGCACGCATCAAGTCTTTTGCCGTATCCGGCTGTGCGCCGGAAATCATGGGCATAGGCCCAGTGGCGGCAACAACCAAAGCGTTGACCCGCGCCGGATTAAAATTAGAAGATATTGATATTGTTGAATTGAATGAGGCATTTTCCGCACAATCCTTAGCCGTCCTGAAAGAATTGCCGATTCCTTTAAGCAAACTCAACCTCGATGGCGGCGCAATTGCCCTAGGTCACCCGCTGGGTGCAACCGGCGCACGGATTACCGGAAAAGCCGCCAGCCTTTTGCAGCGGGAAAACAAACGCTATGCGTTAGCGACACAATGTATCGGCGGAGGTCAGGGAATAGCCACTATCCTGGAGGCAATCTAATGAACATCCAAAAAGTGGGGGTTATCGGGGCAGGCGTTATGGGCGCAAGTATTGCCGCCCATATCACCAATGCGGGCATTCCGGTTTATTTGCTCGACATCGTTCCCAAAGATGCAAACAACCGCAACATCATCGCCGAAGGTGCAGTAAAGAAACTACTGGATACCGAACCAGCGGCGTTTATGCACAAAAATAATGTCAAACTCATCACTACCGGCAATATCGAAGAGCATCTTAATTTGCTCAAGCCGATGCAGATTGGGTGATTGAGGCCGTCATCGAAAACCCACAAATAAAACAGTCTCTGTACCAAAAGCTGAACGTGGTTTGTAAAGAAGACTGCCTGATTTCTTCGAACACCTCCACCCTGCCTTTAGCCTTGTTAGTCAAGGATATGCCGGACAGTTTCAAGCGGCGTTTCATGATTACTCATTTTTTCAATCCGCCCCGCTACATGCGCTTGTTGGAACTGGTTTCTAGTCCGGCGACAGACCCCGCATTTGTTGCAGCGGTCAGCCAGTTTGCGGATATTAAATTAGGCAAAAATTGCGTTCCCTGTAAAGATACTCCTGGGTTTATCGGCAACCGTATCGGCATTTACTGGCTGTTATACGGCTTATTGAATGCGATAGAAAATGGCATAACCGTTGAACAAGCCGATGGCATCATGCCCAATTTCGGCATTCCCAAGACTGGGATTTTTGGCTTATTGGATTTGGTCGGCCTGGATTTGATTCCACCGATTTTGAAAGGCATGAAGCTGGCGCTGCCTCCACAAGATGCATTCCATGAAGTTAATCAGTTGCCTGATATTGTGCAAAAAATGATTAATGAGGGTTACACCGGCAGGAAAGGCAAAGGTGGTTTTTACCGCTTGAATAAGGTGGATGGTGCTCGTATCAAAGAGTCGATTAATCTGGTTACTGGTGAATACGCCAAAAGTGATAAAGCCGACTTGTCTGCGATCAAAGATGCCCAAAAAGCCGGGCTTCAAGTTTTGCTTTCGCATCCCGACCCCGTCGCCCAATATGCTTGGAGGGTGCTTTCCCACACGTTATGTTACGCCGCTAGCTTGATACCAGAAATTTCCGATGACATAACAGGAATTGATGCCGCCATGCGCGATGGCTACAACTGGAAATTCGGCCGTTTGAGTTGCTTGACCAGATCGGCGTACCTTGGTTTGTCGAAAAACTGAAATCCGAAAACCGACCTATCCCGACTTTGTTAGCTAATAATTCTAGTCTATATTCAACAGGTTCAGGTCGATTAACGTTTGCCGACCTTAGCGGAAATTATCATCCTGTGCAGCGGGCGGAAGGCGTATTGCTATTATCCGACATCAAGCAGCAAACTAAACCATTGCTTAAAAATGGTTCTGCTAGCCTATGGGACATCGGTGACGGCGTGGCTTGCCTTGAATTCCATAGCAAAATGAATACGCTGGACATGGATTCCATGGCGATGATTAACCAAAGCATCGACAAGGTAAGTAAGGAATTCAAAGCCTTGGTTATCCATAACGATGCAGAGAATTTCTCCGCTGGCGCTAACCTTGGCCTGTTGATGAAAGCTATCCATGAAAGCGATTGGTCGACTGTGGAATTGCTTATAAAGACAGGCCAACAAACTTATCAACGGCTGAAATATGCGTCTTTCCCCGTAGTAGCGGCACCTTCCGGCCTCGCATTAGGTGGTGGCTGTGAAATACTGTTGCACTGCGATGCCGTTCAAGCCCATGCCGAGCTTTATATGGGTTTAGTGGAAGTGGGTGTCGGCTTGATTCCCGGCTGGGGCGGCTGCAAGGAATATCTGCGCCGTTGCTTGCAATTAAAACGCCCCGGTGGGCCGATACCGCCGGTAGTCAAAGCCTTTCAAACAATTGGTTTGGCAAGCGTGTCGAAATCGGCTTTTGACGCCAAAGAACTGCTTTATCTAGGCGCTAACGATAGCATCACCATGAATAAAGACCGACTCTTGGCTGATGCCAAAACTAAAGCATTGGCTATATCTAAAGACTACGCCCCGCCTAAACCTTATCTCTACCCATTGCCGGGTAAAACGGCCAAAGTATTGATGGACATGGGTATCAAAGCCTTCCATCTTATCGGTAAAGCCACAGACTATGATGTGATCGTTTCTGGTCAACTTGCCCATGTTTTAAGTGGTGGTGAGTGTGATTTCACTGCACCGCTTACAGAAGACAACATCTTGGCTCTGGAATTGGAAGCCTTTCTTGCACTTGTTAACCAGCCAGGTACATTGGCAAGGTTGGATCATATGTTGAAGACGGGGAAGCCGTTGCGTAATTAGCTGTAAACTTTACGCCCAGCCTATTCTGCCGCATTTTTCAGAGACAGAAAATTTTCAACCCTTGTTTGTGCGTACAATTGTACATATAATTAGCGAATGAAGATTGAATTCGATCCTGATAAAGCCACTGCAAACCCATTGAAACATGAGGGCGTGACGTTCGATGAAGCCAAGGCTGTATTGCTAGACCCTTACGCATTGACCAAAGAAAACGGTCATGCTGACAATGAACAGCGTTTTATCACTCTGGGCATGGGTGCAAAGGGTCGAATTTTAATCGTGGTTTGGACGTTACGCGAAGAGACAGTGCGTCTAATTTCAGCCTGGAAAGCCAATCAATCCCAAAGGAGACGTTATGAGCAACAATTCTGATCCCTTGTTTGACCGTTATGCCGACATGGATTTTAACGATGCCAAGCCTGTGTCTGAAATACCCGCATTGGCAAAATTGCAAACCGAACAAGGCGGTAAGTCGCGGATAACCATGCGCGTCGATAATGACACACTGGCTATTTTTAAAGTGCGCGCCGAAATCACTGGCGGCAATTACCAAACCCTCATGAATGAGGCATTGCGGCAATTTGCCCAAGGCTTAACACTTGCTGATGTCGTGCGCGAGACTATTCGGAAAGAATTACATCAAGTTTGAGCTTCTTATTTTCACCGCGAACGATGCGCCCTCGGCACATCTAATTCTATCTGGGTCAACTATACTTTAAACCATCCATTCACAACTTTATTGGTGGTTATATGAAACTCGTATTTGGTTTTTTAATATTTCTTTTGGAAATGTATTTAGCTCAGTCATTTTGGCACAAATGACTTGCAATGATATTCGAGGTATACAAGTTACAAGCATCCCAGATGAAACAATAAACGATATTGCGATTGCTAACCTTGCACAAGATGGTAGCCCCGTCATCTACTATAGGCCTAGTGGTTTAATTTCCGCGTCCCCACCAACACAACTGTTCTTTTATGCTCATGAGTGTGGACATCATGCATTAGGTCACAATATTGGGCTTAGTTTTCCTTTAACAAGAGAACAAGAAGCTGATTGCTTCGCAATTAGAACACTCGTGAAAATGAATTTAGTGAGCGATGATGACATTAACGCTATACAGAAAGATATTAATCATTTCAAAGGAGACTGGACTCATTTACCCGGCCCAGAAAGAGCTATAAATCTTCGTGCATGTTTAAATGGCACATCAAACACAAGTGATAAAATCGTATCTGATGATCAAGGTTCGGAAACGAATGGCATACCAGCCGCGACCAATGATGATGAAGATTGTCAAGAAAATTATAAACATGCAAACTGGGTCTTAGAACAAACGAACAATGTATACAGGACGAGTACCCAAAAAGATGTATTACAGAGTGTGTGCGGCTCGGTATCAGTCAGCCAAAATGCATTTACCAAAAGTGTGTGCCAACGGAATCTAATATGTCAAACTGGGCTAAAAGATGTCAATTTTTTATCGCCAAAGAAGAATTGGCATGTTTAGATGAAAGAACTAGCTGTAAAGCACGATAAGGTAGAACTATAGGATGTACCGAGGAACGAAGCGCATCCTTTTAATAATTAAACGCTTTTAGTAGTTCTTTATTTTACTGAAAATACGAGTAAACTGAGGAAAAACCACAACTGGAGAATCACCATGCTTTGGCTCCTCGCCCTCGTCATCCTCGCCAGTATATTGGCTTATTACAAAGCATCAATACACTGGACTACTCTCGCCATCGCCGCATTGCTGGCAGTTTACTTACTGGTGAATGGCGCTTCATCGTCGAGTAATCTCAGCTTGTGGATGACGTATTTGATCGTTTTCATCCCTTTAAATGTCATCCCGTTACGGCAAAAGCTTATAAGTAGCTGGGTTTTCAAATTCATGAAAGCTGCATTACCCGCCATGTCGCAAACCGAGCGGGAAGCCTTGGAAGCAGGAAATACTTGGTGGGATGCCGAATTATTTTCAGGCAGCCCTAATTGGGACATCTTACAAAATCTACCCGTCGCAAAGTTCACGAAGGAAGAACAAGCTTTTATTGACGGTCCAACAGAAACATTATGTGGAATGCTCAACGACTGGGACATTACCCATAACCGCATGGATTTACCGCCAGAAGTGTGGGATTACATCAAAAAGCAAAAGTTTTGCGGCATGATGATTCCTAAGAAATACGGCGGACTTGAGTTTTCCGAATCGGCACATTCTGAAATCGTCATGAAAATATCCAGCCGCAGCAGCACGGCGGCGGTCACAGTGATGGTGCCTAATTCACTCGGCCCTGGCAAATTGTTACTGAATTACGGTACGGAAGAACAAAAAAACTATTATCTACCGCGTTTGGCCAATGGCGAGGATATTCCTGCCTTCGCATTAACTGGCCCACATGCTGGCAGTGATGCCGGTGCTATGCCGGATACGGGTGTGGTCTGCTACGGCAAATTCAATGGCCAAGATAAAGTTTTAGGCATACGCCTAAATTGGGAAAAACGCTATATCACCTTGGGGCCAATCGCTACCGTATTGGGTCTCGCCTTCAAACTTTACGATCCCGACCACCTGATCGGCGACAAAGAGAATATTGGTATTACAGTTGCACTGATACCCACCAATACCCCCGGCATAAACATTGGGCGGCGGCACTTTCCCTTGGATTCAGCATTCCAAAACGGCCCCAATTGGGGTAAAGATGTGTTTATCCCCATGGACATGATTATCGGCGGCGTAGCCCAAGTCGGCAATGGCTGGAAAATGCTCATGCAATGCTTGACAACCGGACGCGCCATTTCACTTCCCGCCCTGAGTGTGGGTGCAGCTAAATTCACCAGTCGCAACATCGGTGCTTATGCCCGTATCCGCAAGCAATTCAACATGCCTATCGGTGAATTTGAAGGTATTGAAGAAGCACTGGCGCGGGTGGCAGGGGAAACTTATATTCTTGATGCGGCACGGCAAGTCACCAACGCCGCTTTAGACCAAGGCGAGAAACCCGCCGTCATTTCAGCCATCCTAAAATACGAACTTACCGAACGCATGCGCCGGGTGGTTAATGACGGCATGGATATACTGGGCGGCGCTGGGATTTGTTTGGGACCGAAAAATTACCTGGGGCGGGTCTATCAGGTAATTCCAGTCAGTATAACCGTTGAAGGCGCTAACATTTTAACCCGAACTATGATGATCTTCGGGCAAGGTGCAGTCCGTTGCCATCCTTATATCCAGCAAGAAATGGCGGCGATAGCGGATGGTAACTTGGCGGCATTCGACCAGGTTTTCTTCCAACATATTGGCCATTGGAGCCACAACAAAGTCACTTGTCTTTGGTTAGGTTTGACCAATGCCCGTTTTCTGGCAACACCTGGCGATAAACAAACCAAGCGTTATTATCGCCAAATTGCACGCCTCAGCGTGGGTTTTGCATTCCTTGCTGATTACGCGTTATTAACCTTGGGTGGCGCATTAAAACGAAAAGAACGATTATCCGGTCGCTTTGCCGATGCCTTATCTAACCTTTATCTGTGTTCTTGTGTGCTGAAACACTATGAAAACCAAGGCCAACAAAAAGCTGACCTGCCGTTAATGCATTGGGCTTGCCAAGAAAGCATATACCGCACGCAGCAAGCTTTAGCGGATATTTTAACTAAGCTGCCATTCCGCCCTATTACTTACATGTTGCAGGTTTTGCTGTTTCCGCTCGGTAAACCCAATAAACCTGCCAACGATAAGTTGATTCACCAACTTGCTGCCTTATTAACAGTAGATTCTTCCGTGCGTGATCGCTTAACCCAGGGAATTTATATCAATAATAAGCCTGAAGACAACACCGGCAGGATTGAAGTGGCATTTAAGGCCGTTTTAGCCGCCGCGCCAGTGGAAGCCAAAATTAAACTGGCGCAAAAACAAAAACAATTGGCAAAAGGCGAACTTTCAACTTTGGTAAACGATGCGTTGACAAAAAACCTGATCAGCAAGGAAGAAGCCCAGTTACTTGCTATTGCAGACCAAGCAAGACTGCAAGCGATTTGTGTAGATGATTTTAGTGCAGAGGAGTTGTAAAGATGGGCGATAAGCCTACCTTTGTATGGTGGAGTTCGATGAAGGAAACCATGTATGGAATCAACACACCTTAACGTTCCCCCTCGACTGCATGGATGCAGGAAGTAGAGCAACGTATGGAGCAGTTGCCGAGAGCCTGTCGAAGGACTTATTCAGAGCTTCCTAAGGTATTGGCCTATTAAACTTTATTTGTTCATCGGCAGCTCATTCCTAATGGACTGGACATTAAAACCCTAGCTTATTCTAGATTGTTGCCGCCCCATTTACCCACACCATAAAATATCAGAGGCTTGGGTGGTAGCCTCGATGAGTGGAACAAAATCGAGGCGTTTACCCTCGATTCCACCGTTTTGCATCGAAGCTACTTGCTGATTGATTTTAAAAATCCACCATCTTAACCTTCTCGCGTACTGTTCCAGGCATTTCTATGTTGATGTCACAAATGGGTTCTTTTTAACGTCCTAGAGACTGCCTAATTTTTCCAACACTCAGCTAAAGTGCGTAGTGGATTAAATCCTTTATTACCAGCGCTCGTCAGCGTCAACGTACCACACCGATCAGTGGCTTGCGCCCCAATAGGGGCAGCTTGCAGTGTATAAGTGTTTGCCGTCATTGGCAACAAAGGTGCAGCCCCATTTATAATACTAATTTCGTAAAACGCAGTTGGATTATTTGGGATACCACTAATCACTGGGAGGGGAATCCCAGTATCAGTTGCAGCACCCCCGCACCCAGCAGCCGCTGCCGCCACCACTGTCCCTGCGCTTACTGTTGCTGTGTCACAATAGCTATTAGTTGCCGTAAAAAAGCGCTCCATGCCATTGGCTAACGAAAGCAATGCCCCCTCCGCATCCGCCCTGCGCGACTGCCTCACGCTTTCCTGATAACTGGGGATTGCGATAGACGCCAAAATACCCACAATCGCCACGACAACCATAAGCTCAATTAACGTAAATCCGGATTGAGTTTGCTTCATAAGTATTTTCCGCGCCTTAAATACATATTATTGATAATCTCAGTAGCATGTTATTCAGACAATTAGGGTGTATGTAGGCAATCGTCTTCTTGATTGCCTATCGATACACTGCTTCTGCTGCGGACAAACGATAAGGCTGTTTGTCCTCCCTACTACTGCTTCCCGACATAAAAAGCTTCATAAATTAGGCATACATTTTATTAACTGTCCTATTGTAACTGCCGCCAAGACTGTCTGCTTCCAGCAGCAGTAGAGGGTGGACGTGACTCAGTAGTCACTTCAATCTCAGCCTCCTTAGAACCACTTGTGTATTTGTATTCCAGTTTCCCAGATTCAACCACACCTGGCGTGCCTGTACTACCCACCTTAGACTGCTTGCGCGATGGTGCAACCTTATTGCTACCGCTACCAAAAAGCGCTAGGTCATTGGCATCTATCATTCCATCTCCTGTAATATCCCATGGAGCGCCGCCCACTGTGTCCGGCAACCGGCCACCTGTTAAGGCATCCAACTCCATTAACCAACTGGTACCTTCAGAGGCTGCCCCACAAACTGCGGTTCCATCTGGAGGAATAGGGACTAGTGTATTGAAAATAATACGCCCATTACGTAAAAGTGGGGCACTAACAACGCGTTCACCATCACTGGTCGTCGCCGATGGCTTAATTAGATCCAAATACCAACCTTTTTTGGTTGTGTAAAAACCGTTATTATTTGTAGATGACCCCAAATTAAATCCGTTTACGATCAATTCCTCCGTAAGGGACTGAACCTGCAAATCACTTTTCGCGACAGTGGCGTTATTATCCCAAATACCATAGAAACTTTGGGTTTGTGCACCAACCACATTATTGTCAATCGTTTCAAAATACTTACCTGTACCAAAATACACCATGGCACCCGTAGACTGGATTGTCCCTACTCCACCCACTTGTGGTTTGGCAGTGATTGGCTGTCTGGTGGTATCGCAGGCACTTGGATTCGAGCAAGCGACAAACAAAGGGGCTGGCGTAGTAGCATTCCCATAAGCGACTTTCCATGCGCTCGGAGTTGCAGAACTGACATCAAATTTCCACATATTGCCGAGCAAATCACCGGCATAAATGGAGTCTACGATTCGATCATCATTCGTATCAACGGCTATAGGGGTGGACAAACCATTTTCCGCTGTTGCACCACCGGCTTTGGTATCGATAGCCGCAATGATATTCCCTGTTTGCACATTAATAATATACAACACAGCCAAGTTGTTAACGCTGCCATAGCCATTGGCCACAATCGCCGCCCATGAACCATCATGCATCTTCACAATAGAAGCTTGTGGCAAGGTATAGCCCAAATTATTGGCAAAGCCGCGCAATGCTGTGGTATCCGTCGTTAGATCAGAGGCAGTTGGGCTTTGGGTATCGCTTATTTCCCATAATACATTGCTGCCACCAAAACTGCTCGGGTCGGTGATATCCAAGCCGAATACGGCCTTGCCGCCTGCGCCGGTGGTACTCACCAGCATTGTATGCCAAGCACCGCCAATATACGCATCGGCGACGCGCGGCGAACCATCCACCGAATATTGATGGGTATATTGGGGTGACGTTAACCCGCTTAATCGGTCGTAGACTGCATTTGGGATATATGCAAGAATTTCTTTACCCGCATCAGTACCGGATGCTCTGGCATCAAAACCATGCAAAATGCCATCATTGGCACCGACATAAATCATCTTGCGTCGGCTTGCTTTACTGGTAACAAAGGCTTTGTAACTCGTACCCCCATCAGCTGCCGACAATTTATCATAATTGTAGTTTTCTTCACTGACATATACAGGATTGGAGTTGACTATGTCCCCTAATAACCATGGATCAGACCCTACCTTAACTTGGGTTTCCTTATTTAAGTGTGAGCGATTACGAAAAATCCCAACACCCGGTTGAGTAACTGGATCCGGCCTAATCGCGTCAGCATCTACACGTGTCGGGTTCTTTTCTTCATGGCTCCAATCGCCAATTATATAGTTTAATCGCCATACACCTTGATCTGCGGTATTGGTACAGTTAGTTATACCCAACGACGTTTTCTGGCTAGCTGTTAAATTAGCACATGCAAACACCACCCCCTTTGGTGTAGTGGTGGAATTATAGGTGAGGATATTCCGACCAGGGGTAGAGCCAAAAGCCGGGATATGGTCAGCGGCATTCCAATTTTCGACGCCAACAGCGCCCCCATCAAGTTTTCCATTACCATTGGTATCTTCAGTAGGTTCACCAGTATCATGACTGCCATTTTGATTGGTATCGGTAAAATTCAAAATCCCGTCACCATTGGCATCTTCACTAGCACCGATAGGAAACATGCTTAAACTCCCCGTCCAATCGGCACTGTCAAATTTGCCCTGAAAAATGGCAGAATTGGCATCCAGCCGTGCAGAATTTGCCACCACAGAAGCGGACGAGCTGATTTTACTGGCAATATCTGCGATCGTGTCATCAAGCGCTGCGGCCAGGGCTTTGGCATCTTCAGCGAAGAAAAATTTACCGCCACCCACTGCTGCCGCGTTGCTTAATACAGAATTTGTATTAAGAGTGGGGTCTGCCAAACCAATGGTGTACGTCACTACGTTGTTTTTTTGATGGGTTTCAGTTTTTTTAGTGGCATCTAAAGTGGGTCGCAAATCCATTTCGTATAAAGCTTTGGCAACATCGTCGAGATAAAGGGAGCCATTGAGATAATTTTGCAGGGAAGGGCTAATTTCGTCATCTCGAGTAGGAAGGCCATCACTCACCAGTACCACAAAACTTTTTTGACAGTAGCCCAAAATAGGGGGCGTCAAGGTATCGGTATTGGGGCAACTACTCGTACCGCACGAGCTATTTATCAAGGAGCGCGGCGTGGTACCATTGGCTTTACTAAAAATGGTATTGACGCTTTTAGAGGTTGGCGTAGTGGCGTTGGGGTGGAGCTTGAGGTTGTTGGATTCGCCGTTGGCAAAATATTTACCGATATCAGACAGCGTTTCTGCAAGCGGTGTAAAGCCAGTTGTGGGAATAGTCGCTATTTTGCTTTGGATTGTCGCGGCATATGTCGAATCGAGATCCTTTATTTCAGATAACAACATGCCGCCATCATCATCTGTATCATATCTGGACAACCCCAGCCTTACATTCGCCCTTTCGCCTGGATCTGGAGCCAAGGAATCTACGAGATCCGTGGCGGCCTCTTTAGCAATGGCGATACGTTTGCTGGTGGTGGTGGTTGCGACAACCAAACTTCCAGATGAGAAGTTGTTGGTACTGAAGTACCAGTTAAGTTTTTTTCCTGTGTAAGGGCCACCCGACAATGTCGATCCATTGTAGTAAGCTACGTTGTAATTTTTGTCGTTATCGAAACATTTGCTTTTGCTGCCACTGCCAAAACTAGTTTGGTTTTTTTTAGAACAAGTGGTGCTATCTTTACAAAACCTTGGTGCTCCAGAAGAATTTACGACCATTCTGATAGGAGCGGACGGTGTGGCCGGTGGTGTTGAGCCACCGGAAGCCTTATTCGTACAACTGTAAGTGAAGCTCGAAGGTGCGTCACTGGGTACAACTGTGCCTGTGACAGTCGTTACGTCATCATTCATCGATCCTGAGCTATCTATCATCAGCATGATATTGGGTTTAGCCGCAGACACACCTACGTTCAAAGGTGTATCCGACGGAGTAATCGCCTCGGCTGGTTTCAGTACAGTGATTAAAATAACCCCAAATAAGAGGCCTGAAGCCGCTTTGCGGATTTTGTTACTATTCATGCCTATCTCCTGCATACCAGTGATTATTGTGAAAACAAGATTTGGATTGTTAACGTCTGTAAATAGATTGTAGGGTTACCACGGCATTTGCATTGCCGCCCATGCCGCGAGCGGTGATCCGATAAATGTTTGACGAACCCGATGAACTTGATTCCGTTCCGGCTTCACAAGGGGAGCACCCCCCACCACTACCTGCTACGGGACCAATCAATTCAATGATATATTTCGGGGCGTGTGCTGTAGGAATATCAGCCAATGCTCCACCGGCGTAAGTTGTCACCTTGGCATTCGCCCAATCAATATCCTGTATGTTTTGTGTGCTTCCTATATAATAGTTGGCCGATACTACAGTTGCTGTTGCCGCTTCACCGGCTCGTAAGGCCGATTCTGCCGCCTGAAAGGCAAGATTATAGTTCCTGCTGTTGCCGGCCATTTTCTCTTCAAGACTGGTCACTTGGCTGCTGGTGACACCGATTAACGTAAGCAATAACAACATAATTAAACTGACTATCAGTACCACACCGGATTGGTGAGCAGGATGCCCGAGTAGCACCGCCCTGCTGCCGAAACACAGGGGGTAAGCCTTGGCGTGCTCATTTGCGGTTGTCGGGTTGTTCATGAAAACCTCTGTATTATTGCAGCCGGTTACGCACGGCAACGGTCGTTGTAAAATTGCGCCTGATCCGGCCATCTGCTGTCGTTGTTGTCAAGTTGCCATCAATCGTACGCGCATTTAATGTGACGCGGATACTAACGACCCTATTCCAATTGGCACCTACGTTCCAGGTTGATACATAATAGTTGGGGGTTCCAAAACCGGCTGTTCCAGTTAAGTCAGTGTCTACACCGTAAAAAACCTGCGCGCCTTCAATGCCTTCGATTAAATCTTGAAAATTACCAGCAGCATCAGTCCGTTGCAATACGTTATTATTGATCCTATAGCTGATCGTTGAGCTGGCATTGGTGTAATAAGCCGCAGTTGTATCAATGGTATCACCACAAGAAACCCCAGCTATGTTTATTGCTGGGGGAACAGGCTGGGTAAAGGCCCGTCTTAAGATTACTTGGCCTCCTGGATCAAATATGTCTACATTCCCGGCCCCGGTAATTGAACGCAAGCAACCCCAATAACCCGCCATACGGATATCCTTGGCTAAAAACTCCATCGCAAAGCGGCCGTTTTCTTGCAATCTGGACAGGTTTTCCTGCATCCTGTAGGTTTGTCTGCTATTGATGAAAATCTGCATTACCCCACCCAATAAAAACGCGCCTATTAATAAGGCGATCATGATTTCTATAAGGGTCAGGCCGGTTTGATGGGTTTTACTCTTCATAACTGGAAACTCATGGCAAAGTTAGTGTCAGCCGCACCAGTTCGATTGTCGTCCCATGTGACAGTTATGGTAAATGTTCGGTTGGGGGCATTAACAGTTACGGTGCCCGTGCCCCTTGGCAAGGTATTGGCAATGTTTGCATTCCACTGTTGTCGGTCATTTTGGGCCATGAGTGCTGGTGTACAACCGGGACTACTGTCGCAACTTGCCTGTGCCAATGGGACTGCAACAGCATATGCACTGGCTGCGAGTGTGTTAGGTACAGCATAAGCTCTATCAAAAGATTCAACAGGATTGGCCCGAATTCTATCAGCCATGTCATAAGCCAACTGGGTCGCTTGACTACGGTTGTAAGCACTTTGATCGTTTCTAAGACTAGTTGCTTGCAAGGCTGCCAAACCCAATAAGCCGACAGCCAAAATAACCATGGCAATCAACACTTCAATTAAGGTAAATCCGGCGTTTGTTTTCATGTTCGTCAAATTAAGGCGTGCAGTCTGTACTGTCAGCATTACCGTTATTTGGATCATTGGGGATACTATTATTATCGGTATCTATACCCATCATCACGCGGCCCAATGCATTAACCATGATCAACCTGGAAGTATTGGCTTCTGCAATAGCATTATTGTCCCTGTCATCACAAACCATAAATATCCCTGCGCCATTACTTTGCCCATTTGCGGTAAAATTTATAAAAGCAGGGAAAACAGCATTACCCCGTAAGGTATAATTGTTTTGAAGAGGGGGATAAGTCCTGATCAGGATATCCCCAGCATTGAAAGCGCCATTGCCATTGACATCGGTAAACACATCCCAACCATCTTCCCAGTTTGCCCCAGAATTTGTAGATGATAAGTTATCCACCCTCCGCACAGTCACTGGCATGCCTTGCTTTATCGCTTCACTACGCGCCAGATTCATTGCAGTTACTAAATTATTAGCGTATGTTGTAAGTCGATTGTTTCTTATAGCCTCATTAAAACTGGGTATGGCAATTGCCATGAGGATAGCGGCAATAGTTACCACAACCATGAGTTCAAGCAAGGTAAAGCCTGAGATATTTTTTAATTTTTGGCTTCTTGGCAATAACCGGAGTTTTACGGACATATTTTGGTGCCTGTTTCCGTCCTAACCCGCCCCATCTTGATTATTATGGCACGTGATTTTTTTCTATCCATTGGGCTACCACACAACCTAAACGTGTCGTTGGCAAAGCCTGATGAACCATGACTATTGCCATTTACCGAAAAGGAAACCCAGCTACCGAAACTGCTACCTGTCCTCAAGGTATACCCTTCAGGTAAAGCTTCGAAGGTTTTTAATAGCTCATCCGAACCGTTCATCATTCCATCGCCATTGTTGTCAGAAAATAAATCCCAACCATAATCCCATACACGGGGCGTTGTATCTTTGTGTTTGACGGTAATTTGTTGACCACGTTTTATCGCCTCGCTTCGCGCATAGTTTAAAGCTGTAACCAACTGATTCGCAATACTTGTCATTCTGTTTTTGGCAATAGCATCATTAAAATTGGGCACTGCAACAGCCACTAGAACGCCAGAAATACAAACAGTCGTTGCAAGTTCTGGCAGAGTTAATCCTAGGCTTGTCATCGGCTTAATGTGCATAGTGATCATCCTTACATAACTAGTTGTTAACTATTACTTAGGGGTTTTTCCACAATGGCCTTAGCAATATAGTATTGTAGTTCTTATATGGCGTTTGTGAAGGTAGTCACAAATTAGATATTTTTCAGGCTTGTTCCAAATAAATACCTTTCAAAAAATGTTGGGCGTTTATTTAGCTGTCGTCCCGAAATTTGTTTTTTAACTTAACCACTTGCTTTAGCACCCATTACATCGCATTTAGTTTAGCAGTTTTTCTAAAAACTCAATAGCTTATAGCTTATGGTGTAAGTTGGTAACGTTAGAAAACTTAGCGCTATTGTGGTAGTATTAGCTTTGATTTTAATTATTTTGTAAATGACCAAATCCCATCTACCTCCCCCATTAATTGACCGCTTTGGCAGGACGGTTGATTACTTGCGTATCTCCATTACGGATCGCTGCGATTTTCGCTGTGTTTATTGCATGTCTGAGGAAATGACGTTTTTACCGCGCGAGCAAGTCTTATCGCTGGAAGAGCTGTATACAATAGCAAAGGTATTTACTGAATTAGGGGTTAAAAAAATCCGAATAACGGGTGGCGAACCTTTAGTCAGAAAGGGTGCACTTGAGTTACTGGAAAATATTGGTGGGATAAAAAGTTTGCATGAACTGGTACTGACGACTAACGGCTCACAACTGGAACACATGGCATTACCCTTGAAAAAAGCGGGGGTAAAGCGCATTAATATCAGCGTGGATACTTTGGATGCGGATAAATTTAAGGCAATCACGCGTACTGGCAATTTGCAGCAAGTCTTGCGAGGCATTGATGCCGCTAAGGATGCTGGATTTGAGCGCATTAAGGTTAATTCCGTAATACTGAAGGATAAAAACCATCATGAAGTGGTTGACCTAGCGCAATTTGCGGTTGATAAAGGCATCGATATCAGCTTTATCGAAGAAATGCCGCTAGGGGTGGTGAGCCAACATGACCGTTCTGCCTCTTATTATTCCAGTGATTGTATTAAAGCCGATTTGGCCACCCACTTCACTTTGCTTGCCTCAACCGAAAAAACGGGTGGCCCGTCAGTTTATTATAAGGTGCAAGGTACAAATACCCGCATTGGCTTTATTTCGCCGCATAGCGCCAATTTTTGCAGCACCTGCAACCGTGTCCGCCTAACGGTTGAAGGCCGTTTGTTGTTGTGTCTGGGCAATGAACATTCGGTTGATCTTAAGCAAGTTATCAGGGCTAATCCCGGCGATATGGGCATCTTAAAACAAGCTATCATTGATGCCATGCTGATCAAGCCCGAAAAACACGAATTCAATATCCATGAGCAACCGGTAATCCTACGGCACATGAGTGTTACGGGGGGATAATCCCCTCACCTTCAAAGCTGGCTTTCTCCAAAATAAGCCCAGCTTTTTATCAAATTTTCTCAATATAGAGGTTTTTCATGTCATTTGACTCGCTCGGTTTATCCGATGCACTTATTAAAGCTGTTGCTGACCAAGGTTATACAACACCCACACCTGTCCAGGCTAAAGCTATTCCGCCAATTCTTGCCGGTAAAGATATTATCGCAGGCGCACAAACTGGCACGGGCAAAACCGCCGGTTTTTCTTTACCGTTGTTGCAACGGCTTGCAGAAAATGTTGATTTAAAAGCTAGGCCAAGAAAGGTTCGAGCTTTGGTGTTAGTACCCACCCGTGAGCTAGCCGCACAAGTGCATGAAAGCATTACAATGTATGGCAAATATTTACCGTTACAAACGCAAGTCATTATTGGTGGTGCCAGCATCAATATGCAAACCCGAATGTTGCGGCATGGTTGCGATATTGTAGTCGCCACCCCAGGTCGCTTAATGGATCATATAAACCAAAAAAATATTTCATTAGGTAATGTGGAAATATTGGTATTGGATGAGGCTGATCGAATGCTGGATATGGGTTTTTTACCGGAAATTCGCCGAATTCTGGCCTTTCTGCCAAAAAACAGGCAAAGCTTATTGTTTTCCGCGACCATGCCCGGCGCCATAAAATCGCTGGCGGCAACCATCCTTAAAAATCCTGTCGAGATTGAAATCGCCAAGCAAAATATGACGGCTGATAACGTTTCCGAACAGGTCTATGGTATTGCCCAGGGCAATAAGCGCGAGTGCCTTTCTTACCTCATAGGAAGCAATAACTGGCAACAAGTGCTGGTTTTTGTGCGCACCAAGCATGGCGCTGACCGCTTACAGAAACAGTTGATAAAGGACGGCATCAGTGCGGCTGCGCTGCATGGCGACAAAACCCAAGGAGCTAGGACTAAAGCCTTAGAATATTTTAAAACGGGTAAAGTCGCTGCGCTAGTTGCCACGGATATTGCCGCACGAGGGCTGGATATTGAAGAATTGCCCCATGTGGTCAATTTTGATTTGCCGCAAGTCGCCGAAGATTACGTCCACAGGATCGGACGAACTGGACGAGCCGGTTCAAGCGGTGCTGCCCTGTCCCTGGTTTCCCCTGAAGAGGCTTATTTGCTGGGAGCTATCGAAAAGCTGTTGAAACGGCAAATTCCACGGGTAAGTGATACTGGCTATGAACCGGTATCGTTAAGAATTGATGATGCACCAAAAAAAGTTGCTCCTGCCAAATTTTCGGGTAAAAAAGACTATCGGAATATCGACAAAAAAACACCGCAACGTGGTGAAGGTACAAGTTATAACCCACGCAGCACTAAACAAAAGAATCGTTCCAATTCAAAACCGTAAATGCAAAAATAGCGCGTTAACTAACACCTGTACGGCGTTAATTTATTATTACCCGTACAAGGCTGTTAACTAGCTGACTTAATAGGCAATTTGTCCATCCGAAGCGCCCAGCTTGATACGCTTTTCATTTTTTGAGCGCCCATTCACATAACAATATAAAAAAATGGGTTATTATTATTCTAATATCATCACGATAAAACTATTATTCAGGAGAATCTAATTATGTCTTTTTTCGCATCGTTCACAAAAAAATCTAAACTCGATGCCGCCATAAAAAAAGCTGACAAAGCACGCAACAACGAAGGCAGCGTAGCAGACCAGTTGTTTAAAGAAGCTTATCAAGAATACGCCGATGTCCTGACCGGTGATTCTTTACGTGCCGCAGCGCTGTACCAATGGGGAGTTACTTTATTACGTCAAGCAAAATCCAAAGCGCCGTCGGAATCGATCAATATTTATCGTAACGCAATTGCAAAATTCTCTTTTTGTATGACAATTGATCCTAATTATCTTGCTGCGGCAATTGATGCGGGGGTCGCTTGCATGGACTTAGCCCGTGCCAGAGAAGTACCGCCAAGTGATGAGCTGTACGAAATGGCGAAAAGGCAGTTTGACAAAGCCAATTCGATACAAGCTGGCGTTGCTGCCTTTAATCTTGCCTGTGTTTACGGCGTACGTGGTAACAATGAAAGCTGCCTTGAAGCCTTAAAGACCGCTAAAGAGAAAGGTAATTTGCCAATAGATGCAGATATACTCAGCGATCCTGATCTCGCTGGCATGAAAGGCAAGGCTTGGTTTAAAGAGTTTATGTCCTCTCTGGAAGAAGATAGACGGATCGAAGAGGAAAAACGCCTAGCAGCTAAGGCGGCTGAAGAGGAAGCAAAGAAACCGAAACCAAAAAATCCAAATGACTTTGATCCTTACCATGATGAAAAAAAGAAGGTTAAGGAAAAGCAAAACGAACCAGAATCAGTTGAAAATGTGAGCGAGGTAGTAGAAGAAACTACCGCATCGCCTAAAAAGGCCGCTAAAAAAGCCAGTAAAACGACTCCTGAAAGCGAATCGGCATCTGCTAAAAAAACCAAACCGTCAGACGATGAGTAACAGTGCGTTCTGTTTAGATGTAGTGTTAGCTGTAATTTAGTTTATCGGACTACCTACCTGTAGTCCTGTCGCATAAAGAACGTCCTCTCCCTGTAAGGAGGAGAGGACTGGTTGATTCCACTTATGGTTTCTTAATTGGCCACGGACAGACCCACTCAACGTATTACTGTTGGACGCTGAATTTAACGAACCACGAAAACGTCCAAAGGCTTTTCAGCCATCCCATTAGGTTTTGCTTGGGTCTTCGCTGTCTGACTCATGCAAAATGGCTGTATAACAATCCATAATGCTTTCGGTATAAACCGAATGGGCTTTGGCAAGTTCTTGTGGAGAACCGAAATCCTTCCGTAATTCATCCAATGTCTTTTGGGGATCTTTGGCCAGGGACATTTTCAGCATTTTTGCGTAATTCCGATAAGCCTGTAACCTTTCGGGATCAAAAGCAAAAATACCCGGCATTCTTTGGTAAGTCGTGTCGATGACACATTTAGCCATATGCTCAGGATCTATCTTGTAATCTTTGACATCTTGTTCTTTTTTCATTTCTTCTAAAACAACTTGCTCATATTGCTGCTTATCAGCACAAGCCACCAGAAATAATGATAATAGAATAATTAACAACTTTATTTTCATGTAAACAACACCAACTTATCTTTAAACTCACAATATTGAGAAGGCCATTATACGCATTTAGCTAAGTATGATGTAATCACAAACTATAGCTTGTAACGGGAAGCCTGGTTATTGACCAATTTCCTGCATGGCCAGTTTCACCCAATCCTCCGCCTCCTTATTAATATCAGCTGTTTTGCGGCCTATGCTTGCTATGGGAGGGCCTATTTTTACTTTGATTGTCCCTGGGTATTTTAAAAAGCTGTAGCGCGGCCAAAATTTTCCAGCGTTATGTGCAATAGGAATGACAGGATAACCGGACTTTTGCGCCAGCATCGCCCCACCCGCACTAAAACTAACTATTTTATCGACTGGCATCCGCGTTCCTTCTGGAAATACGACTACCCATAGACCCTCCTTTAATGCCCCAGTTCCTTGACTGATTAATTTACGTAAAGCAGCGGATTTGTTATTCCGGTCTATGGCTATCGGTTTCAGGGTAGCCATCGCCCACCCCCAAAACGGCACCCATAATAACGATTGTTTAAATAACGAAGTTTGAGGCGGCAAAAAACACCTGAATGCCAATGTTTCCCATGCCGACTGGTGGTTGCTTAACACAATTGCGGCACTGTCGGTGTTGAGCTGTTCTAACCCTTCCACCTCATAACGGACACCACAACAAATTTCTGCCAATTTCAATACGGCTTCCGCCCAGCCTTTGCCCATGCGATAACGTACGTTAAAGGGAAAAATGATACAAAGCAAAACCAAAGAGCCAAAAACAAAAGTAGCGATGATCGAACCCGCCAAAAATAGCGCTGACCCAAGATAAATTCGGATATTATTGTTTTGATAAGATAAATTCGGCTGCGCCATAAAGATTTTCAAAAACAGGAAGATTGAGGTTGGGATTATTTATCAAGGTTTTCTGACCTTTTCCAGTTTTAACCAGAATCGGATTTGCGCCTACGGCCTGTGCAGCTTGTATGTCACGTTGTGAATCGCCGATAAAACTGACAGTTGTTAAATCAATATTGTGTTCTTCAGCAAACTGCTTAAGCAAACCGGGTTTTGGTTTACGGCAGTTGCATAAACTATCAGGGCCGTGCGGACAATAGTAAATCTTTGCAATTTCCCCACCTTTTTCAGCAAGCAGCCGATGCATTTTTTCATGGATTATTGCCAGCATGGTTTCATCAAACAAACCTCGCGCAATGCCGGACTGGTTGCTTATAACCACCACGTCGTAACCCTGCTTGTTAAGCAAGGCAATTGCTTCAAGGCTACCTGCAATAGGAATCCACTCTTCAGGAGATTTTATGAATTCATCGGAATCGACGTTAATAACGCCATCCCGATCCATCAGTACATAACGCCGTTGCTTCATGTCGACAGACTATGATTGCAATTTGGATATGTCGGCAATCTCCAAAAACTGATTGGATAGCATATTTAGCAACGCCAAACGATTAAAACGTAGATCAGGATCATCAGTCATTACCATAACATTATCAAAAAACGAATCTACATCATTTTTTAACTGCGCCAAGCGTTGGAGCGTCGCTTGATAATCTCGTTCTGCCAATAAAGGTATGATGTCTACTTTTGATTTGGCAGCAGCAACTAATAAGTTCTTTTCATTTTCTTCAACAAGCCCAAGTGGATTTGGGTCTTTATCAGGTACTGTATCGGATTTTTTAAGGATATTGCTAATCCGTTTGTTGGCGGCAGCTAGGCTTCCCGCTTCAGGCAATTGTCGAAAAGCCTTCACTGCTTGCAATCTTTTCATAAAATCCAAGGGTCGCACAGGATTAACAGAAATGACCGCATCAAACTCATCTGGTGCATAACCTTTGTCTAGACAATAACCTTTTAGACGGTCAAAAATAAAATCAATAACCCGCTTGCGGGTTGCTTCACAATCAAACGAATGCATGTACTGCGCCAGTGAAGCATCGACTAAGGCCACAATATCTAGGTTGTTGTCTTTTTCAATTAAAATCCTTAGTATACCTAACGCCGCCCTACGCAACGCATAAGGGTCTTTATCGCCAGTCGGAATCAATCCGGCACTGAAAATTCCGGTTAAGGTATCAAGCTTATCTGCCAGAGCGACAATCTGCCCAGTTTGGCTGGATGGTGTCGAACTACCTGATTGTTTAGGGTAGTAATGTTGCTCAATCGCATCGGCAACTTCTACCGCCTCATTGTCAGCCAAGGCATAATATCGCCCCATAATGCCTTGCAGATTGCCAAATTCGCCGACCATATCTGTCATCAGGTCTGCTTTTGCCAAGTGTGCCGCACGTTTTGCCCAATCGACATTCGCGCCGAGTTGGGTTGCTATCAATTCTGAAAGGGCTATCACCCGGCGGGTCTTGTCTGCAAGCGTGCCTAACTTTTCTTGGAAAACGATATTGGCTAGGCTTTCGACGCGATCTGCCAGGGATTTTTTCCGGTCTTGTTTCCAGAAGAATTCGGCATCAGTCAGGCGTGGGGTAATGACGCGCTCATTACCCTGCTGGATAGATTCAGGCCGCGTACTTTCGATATTGCTGAAAGTAATAAAATAAGGCAACAATGCGCCACTGCCATTTTTAACCGGAAAATATTTCTGGTTGGTTTGCATGGTGGTAATCAGCACTTCCGCTGGTAATTCCAGAAAGCGTGGATCAAATGTTCCAGTAACAGGCACCGGCCATTCGTTTAATGCCGCAATTTCCTCCAGTAAATCATCCTCAATGTGGGCTATGCCATTAACCGCTGATGCTGCAAGGTTAGCCTTGTCACGAATGATCGCTTTTCGCTGCTCGACCTCAACAATGACCTTACCTTGCTGATACAAGGTATCGGCATAAGTCTCTGGGCTGCTGATCGTGATAGTTTGCGGGGCATGAAAACGATGTCCAACTGTCGTCGAACCCGTCGTTAATCCGAGGATTTCGCATTCGATAACTGCATTACCGTAAAGCAAAACTGCCCAATGCACAGGGCGAACGAATTCGGTGGCAAAACTGCCCCACCGCATTCGCTTTGCTATTGGCAAAGCTGAAATACTTTGGCGAATAATGTCAGGAATTAATTGCTCGGTTGCTTGACCTTTTACTGCTTGCTTAAAAATCAGCCATTCGCCTTTGTCCGTTTTTAAGCGTTCCAGTTGATCGAAAGTCGTCCCGCAACTGGCGGCAAAACCTTCCGCAGCCTTGCTCGGTTTGCCATCTGGCGCGTAAGCAGCTTGAATTGCTGGCCCACGTTTTTCAACTATTTTGTCTGGCTGCTGGGTAGACAGGTTTTCGACGAATACCGCCAACCTTCTCGGCGTGGCGTACGCTTTACTGCCAGAAAACGTGAGTTCTGCCGCATTTAAACCTTGCAAAACACCATCCAGCAAGGCTTGGCTTAATTTGACGAGGGTTTTAGGCGGCAATTCTTCCGAACCTAACTCGAACAACAAATGTTTTGTAGCCATATTAAGCTCCCTGCCCTGCACACATCGGAAAACCCAGTGATTCCCTACGTTGATAATAGGCTTCTGCTACCGCCCTCGATAGCGTCCTAACCCTTAAAATATAACGTTGCCGTTCTGTTACAGAAATCGCATGGCGAGCATCCAACAAATTAAACGTATGGGAAGCCTTCAGCACCATTTCATAAGCCGGTAACGGCAAATCCAGCGCAATTAACTTTTGGCATTCCTGTTCATACGTATCAAAGCAGTGGAACAAAAATGGGACATTGGCATAATCAAAATTGTATGCCGACATTTCGACTTCATTTTGATGGAACACATCTCCATAAGTCACAATTCCGTGCGGGGTTTTGGTCCAGACCAAATCAAAAACGCTTTTAACACCCTGCAAATACATGGCGAGGCGCTCCAGACCGTAGGTTATTTCCCCCGTAATAGGTCTGCATTCTAGTCCACCGACTTGCTGAAAATAGGTAAACTGCGTCACTTCCATGCCGTTTAACCAAACTTCCCAGCCTAAACCCCACGCGCCTAAGGTGGGTGATTCCCAGTTGTCTTCAACAAAGCGAATATCGTGTTCGAGCAGATCGAAGCCTAACTGACGTAAGGATCCGAGATAAAGTTCTTGGATATTGTCTGGCGAGGGTTTAAGCGCAACCTGATACTGGTAATAATGTTGCAGACGGTTAGGGTTTTCGCCAAAACGCCCGTCAGTCGGGCGGCGCGAGGGCTGGACGTAGGCGACATTCCAAGCTTCAGGCCCTATCGACCGCAAAAAAGTGGCAGGATGGAAAGTTCCGGCACCGACTTCCTGATCCAATGGTTGTAGTAAAATACAACCTTGGGCAGACCAGTAATCTTGCAAAGCCAGGATAAGTCCCTGAAAAGTTGATAAATCGTAGTTTGAACTGGACACGTCGTGTGTGTGGATAGGCAATAAAAGGTGGGGAATTATAACGTAAAAACACCTTTTTTAGCAGATTCTAAGTATCTCCTGGTGTAAATAGCCTAAACGTCATGCCACTCAGAAAGTGAGCAAGGGAGCAAAATTTGTAAAAAACTCGCATTTAACTTTATCCCGAAGGGGCATTGAAACTTCTAGTTCACACTTTAATCCACTTTAGTATGCAACCCAATACGCACTTCTGTTTCTGTTTCTGGTTTTTCTTCATTTTTAGTGATAGCTTGCAGCGATAAACCTGTCGTACCACCACCTTTCGACGTTTCTGCCGATCGCGTGCTTGGCGATGACGAACCCAGCCCCCCGCTTAAATTTATCTTCAACTTAAGATTATTAGGGGAATCAGAGTTTGCTAACGCTTCTTCCAGAGAGATAATACCCTCCTTAAATAACCTGAGCAGATGACTATCAAACGTTTGCATACCAATATTTTCAGACTTTTCCATTGCTTCTTTGATGGCATGTATATCGCCTTTATGGACTAAATCCCTGACTAACTGCGAGGCCAGCAAGATCTCGATGGCTGCTGTCCGCTTGCCATCAAGCGTAGGAACTAAGCGTTGCGAAACAAATGCCTTCAAGTTTAAGGACAAGTCCATCAATAGTTGATTGCGGCGTTCTTCCGGAAAAAAATTGATGATCCTGTCCAATGCCTGATTGGAATTGTTTGCATGCAAGGTTGACAGGCATAAATGCCCAGTTTCAGCAAAGGCCAAGGCGTGTTCCATGGTTTCTTGACTACGAATTTCGCCGATCAAGATAACATCAGGCGCTTGCCTTAAGGTATTTTTGAGCGCATCTTCATAACTGAGCGTATCAACCCCGACCTCGCGCTGGTTTACCAGTGATTTTTTATGCGGGTGGATGTACTCAATCGGATCCTCAATCGTAATAATATGGCCTGAACTATTCGCGTTACGGTGATCTATCAGTGCCGCCAGCGAGGTTGACTTACCTGAGCCGGTGCCGCCGATAAACAAGATCAGGCCACGCTTTTCCATGATGACTCTTTTCAATACATCGGGTAGTCCCAGCTTATCGGCATTGGGAATTTCCACTTTGATATTGCGGATCACTAACGAAAAGGTGTTGCGCTGCTTAAAAATATTGATACGAAACCGGCCTATGCCTTGTTCTGATATCGCCAAATTCAATTCCGGCTGGTGTTCAAACGCTTTCTGTTGCTCAAAATCCATCAAGTTATAAGCGATTTCTTTCAATCGCTCTTTAGTGAGCTTGATGTTCTCCAAAGGCCGCAATACACCTTGAAACTTAGCAGCTGGTGGAGCATCAACCGTTAAGTACAGGTCGGAGCCATCGTTCTGGACAAGTATTTTTAAGTATTCTTTAAATTCCATAATCAGTTTTTTAGCAAAAATCAATAAGGTCAATTCTAGGCTATAAATCCAGAAGTTGAAGTCTGGTTTGCAAAATTAGCTAATGGTTTTTAAAAGTCAGAAGGCAGGTTGTCTCTAACGATAATACTGCATTTGCTGCAACAAACCCGACCGCTCCAGAAATATGAGCAAACCACCTAGTACGAGAATCCCGAAAATAATGGCAAAGGCAATTTTCCAGTAACTGTAAGGCCGCTCACCTTGTACCTTACCTGTCCTGCCGTTGATAACAAAGCGGTAGGCTTTTTGCCGGTAACGGAACGCGGCAGACCAGACCGGCAACAGGCAGTGCTTGTAGGTTGTGTTGTTGTGACGCGTATTAAACTGATCGACACGTTGCTGGTCGCCGCCTATATCAAATGCTATATCTTGGTAGATCACATTGTCCATTTTGCGTTTGGCTTCGTCAAAGCCTTGGTCGAGATTAACTTGGTAATATTCGCTGGTGAATCCACTCAAATAACTTTCATTGTAAGGTTCCAGGCTTGCCAAATCCCAAGGTTCCAGTTGATCTAGGATTTGCCTGGGCAACGATTTACTCGCACCAACCAGTACATCATCAAAGAAACGCACCACCCTGCCTCGTACTGGAGTCCAGTTGGTTTGCGGAACTTGCCTGATTTCAGTGACCGTTTGCCCGTTCCTGACAGTTTGCACTTCCTGGCTGACATAATAAACATCACCTCGTGCGCCTAGGTAGCTAGTTTCTGTCGCGCTATCAAACGTCCAATAAGGTATGTAAACACCAATCAATTTGGCATCATCGTCGGTATATTTTTTAATTTTGTTAGGTGCAAACCATAAGCCTTTAAGCCAACGTTGAAATTGCTGTTCGGCTTCTTGCTCGTTAATTTTAAAAGGCAGCAGGGATTTTGGGGTGATCGGCTTTGTTAGTGACGTGCTGGTTACAATAATTGTACCGCAAAACGGGCATTCACCAGCATGGACGCTGCCAGCAAATTTAAAGCCTGCGCCACACGCATCGCATTGTATCTGAGGTATTTCTGTGGCTGGCTTTGCCTGAGCCAATTCGATTAACGCCTGATGAAAATCGTATTCCTGAATTTCATCTAAGCGTTTCTCTATCCGGTTTTCCTGTCCGCAATATTCGCAGTTAAGGTACTTCGTGCCGGGTTTAAAGGTCAGCAAACCACCACATTTACTACAAGGGAAACGGTCTATTTTTAGCTTGTTTGACGTTTTATTTGTGGGTTTTAACACGACACGGTGACTCAACGTGGTTAGGATTTATAAAAATAGCTATGTTTTAGAGCGTTTTTGACAACCCTTTACTTTATTTAAAATGAGCATCAACTATCTCACACTAAAGTCTATAAAAATCCCAGCAAAAACTGCCAGTCCAAACCAATTGTTGTTTAGAAAAGCTTGAAAACACAGCTTTTTGTCCCTTTGAAAAATCAAACGCTGTTGATATAGCGACAATCCGGCAGCAACTGTTAAGCCTAGATAATAAGGCCAACCTAACTGCTGCATAAGCCCTACTGTCACCAATAAGCCAATTATAATTAACTGCAAAACTGCCATAATATGACGGTCATAATCACCAAACAGGATGGCGCTGGATTTTATGCCAATCTTTAAATCGTCATCCTTATCGACCATCGCATACATAGTGTCGTAAACCAGCGCCCATAACACGACTGCCAGGTACATCACCCAGCCCACAGATGGAATGTTATTTTGTTGTGCGGCAAAAGCCATGGGAACTGCCCAGCCAAAAGCAATACCCAGATAAGCCTGGGGTAATTGCGTGTATCGTTTCATAAAAGGATAACTGGCGGCTAAAAACGCTGCGACGAATGACAACAGTATCGTGTAGATATTCAACAGTAATACTAAACCAAATGCAGCTAAGCACAGCACTACAAATACTACCAAAGCTTCTTTAGGTGCGACTTTACCCGCCGCGATAGGTCGTAATTTGGTGCGTTCGACATGGGGATCAAAATTGCGGTCGGCATAATCATTAATGATGCAGCCCGCTGAGCGCATCAATACTACACCTAAGCAAAAAACCGTAAAGACTAGCGGGTCGGGCTTGCCGTCACTTGCTACCCACAATGCCCATAGTGCGGGCCAAAGCAAGATGAGGATGCCAATAGGCCGATCTAGCCGTGCTAGTAAGCTGTACTGTTTAGCACGATCAAGCAGCCGTTCTTTGGTGAGTGTTGTTGCCATTTATAAATCGGAATTTAGTAGGGATGCTATTATAATCGCTTAGGATTCAAGATTGTTTGATATTAGTTTTTAAATAGGTGAACCGTTATGGCTGTAAAAATTTACCACAATCCACGCTGCACTAAATCTCGGCAAACCTTACAACTGCTGAAAGACCATGGCATTGAACCGGAAGTGATTGAGTACCTAAAAACACCGCCTAGCGTTGAAGAATTGACTGATATTCTACAAAAATTGGATATGGAACCGCGTGCTTTATTGCGTAAGCAAGAAACCGAATATAAGGCTAATGGTCTGGACAATAGTGCATTGGATAAACAATCGCTAATCAACGGTATGGTCAACCATCCTATCTTGATTGAACGTCCGATTGTGCTTGCCAATGGCAAGGCAGCGATAGGCCGTCCACCGGAAAACGTACTTAGTATTTTATGATTAGGTTGATTCCGTTCGTCCTGAGCCTGTCGAAGGACTTATTCAAAATTTCTTTTATTCCGCAAAATGATTTGTAATTAAATGGCAAAAATCCTAATACTTTATTACTCACGCGATGGCTCTACCGCTGAGATGGCTAACCTTATTGCCCGTGGTGTCGAATCAATAAAAGGCGCAGAAGCTGTGCTTAGAACAGTCCCTGACGTATCTGTGGTCTGCGAAAAAACTGCGAGTACAATACCTACCGAAGGTGCAATTTACGCTACCCTCGAAGACTTAAAAACCTGTGATGGCCTGGCACTTGGCAGCCCTACCCGCTTCGGCAATATGGCTTCCCCGTTGAAACACTTTCTCGATAGTACGACAGAACTCTGGTTTTCAGGCGCACTTTCAGGCAAACCCGCCGGAGTATTTACCTCCACAGGCAGTATGCACGGCGGGCAGGAAACCACTTTATTGTCTATGATGTTACCGCTGATGCACCATGGCATGATGATATTAGGCTTACCGTATTCAGAAAATGCCTTGCGTGAAACAACATCCGGAGGCACACCTTACGGCCCAGCCGCGTAACAACTGATGGCATGCCTATAACCGAACATGAAAAAACGCTGTGCATTGCATTAGGTTCACGCCTAGCGAAAACCGCGCTGTTGCTAAAAACAAGCGCATGAAGATTGCGCCACTTTTCCTTTATTGGATAGCCGTAGTGGGCTTTTTCGGATTATTCGCTTTACTGATGCTATGGAATACCGTTCTTACCCCGCCATCTAAGCTCCCTGTTGCGTTGATGATTTTAATTACGGTCACGCCCTTGTTATTACCTATGCGAGGATTTTTGGATAGGCAACTAAAAAGTTGCGCGTGGTTAGCTTACATCAGCCTGATTTACTTTATACACGGCTGCGTTGAAGCTTACGTTAATGCCAGCACAAGACCCTATGCCTTGCTAGAAATTCTACTTAGCCTGATGATTTTTTTTGGCGCATCATTTTATATACGTTTGATGGGAATCCGCGCCTGAATGGCAGAACAGCTACCCGTCAAATTTGAATTTAGGGCAAACCAAACATTCGACGACTTCTACCCAGGTTGCAACCAGGAAATTATCGAGCAGTTAAAAAAGACCACGATAGGAACAGGCGAGCAACTTATTTTCCTTTGGGGCGATAAAGGCCATGGGAAAAGCCATTTATTGCAGGCTTGCTGCCATGAAGCATTCAAACGAGATATTAGCGCCTTCTACCTGGACTTATCGAATTCTGTTTCAATAGAACCCGAAATCTTTGCCGGACTTGAAGATTTTGAGCTTGTTTGCTTTGACAACATCGACGCGCTAGCAAGACATGAAGATTGGGAATTGGCTTTTTTTAATTTTTTTAACCAACATCGTGACCAGAACCACAGGCTGACCCTATCAGCATCCTGTGCGCCTAGCGCCATTGCCTTTAGCTTACCTGATTTGCAAACCCGTATTAACTGGGGGCTGTCCTTAAAAATCCAGCCTTTAGAGGATGACGACAAAATCGCCGCGCTAAAACATAAGGCACAACAAATGGGGTTTGAGATTGCGCCGCAAGTCGCACGTTTCTTACTTACCCATTACGACAGGAACCTATCGTCGTTATGGGTAATGCTGGACAAGCTGGATTGGGCATCTTTGGCAGCTAAACGTAAGCTGACCATCCCTTTTTTGAAACAGACATTGGAACAGCAAGATTGATATAAGTATCAGTGATACTAACAATACTAAACATAGAACATCATTAAAGTTATTCTTATCATGACTCACATACCAAATAAATCTACATGGCTATATACAAAGCACAAGTTAGCTAAACTAACCTGTAGAAATTTCAAAGTGTTGGCTGAAATAAATCCTGCACAACCTGGAACTTGTATATAGCCATGTAAATCTATTTACTGTAAAAGTCATAGTCCGCACTGTACACAACACGTTTCTCTGAACCCAAATGATTAGCATCGCAACCGGATAATGGCGCAACTCCACCCAAAGTATTGATACGCTGGATATAAGTTGCTTTAGCCATCAAGCCGTCGCCTTTATGCCCTGTCACCTCAAGCAACAACCAGGGAGCAGAAGATTTATCAGTTGCATCGCTTTTCTGGATAACCTTTGCCTTGACACTGCTGCCATCCTTGTATGCCCAGCTTGGGCCTGCACCATGGCTTCCGACCAAGGCTTGATCTTGAATATCATACAATTTGGCATCAGGTGCCTGCCATTTCCATGTATAAACGCCAGCATCAAGTCCACATAGATAAATCTGGTCGCCTTTGGCATGAACCGTCAAGTACATGTTATTTCCCTCCGGCACTCTGATTACTTCCGGTATCGTTACTTCACCTGCCCTAGCAGCACCGAAACAAAGTTGCGGCAATAAAACGATAAAAAAAACGATCCTGTCATACATTTCTACCTACCAAGGCATAGGTTTGCCATCATATTTAATAAAAGCGCCGGATTGCGCCAGGGTAAAACCATTTATCACGGCACACATTCCGCTTACACTGGTTTTGCTGTCGATCAAGGCATTTGCTCCGCCCATATCAGTTTGTACCCAACCTGGATGCAGTATAAGTACGCCGATATTTTGATTCCTTAACTCAAGCGACAGGCTTTTCATCGACGCATTTAACGCCGCCTTACTTGATCGGTAAAGGATACTGCCGCCGCTGTCATTATCGGAAACGCTACCCATTAAGCTGCTGACATTGACAATCAACTTTTTGTCGCTGCGTTTGATTTGCGGTAAAAAAGTTTCTGCCATCTTCATCGGCGCTAAGGTATTGATTAGCAGAGAGTGCTGCCAAGCCTGATAATCCAATTGGCCAAAACCGTTGCTACTATTATCGTCATAAACACCGGCATTATTGATTAATACATCAATGCTAGCGGCTGATAACTTTTTAGACAACTTATCGATTTGATCGAGATGAGTTACATCTAACGCTTCTGTTTGTATGGAAGCGTAACGTTGACGCAATGCGCTTAGCTCATCGGCCTGAGCCGGATTGCGGCAACAGGCAATCACATTCCAGCCCACATAGGCATATTGTCGGCAAAACTCCAAGCCCAAGCCACGGTTGGCTCCGGTAACTAAAACTGTTGGCATGACAACACTCCTCTAACTCTTTAAATAAAATAAACACGGACTGGACTAGCACTAAGCAATGGCTTCAAGCTTGATCTTCCTATATTACACAACACCCTTCATTCCTGCTTATTAAAAGTAACATCACGTATTCTGAGCATATATTCTTGATCGCATTGGGTTCGTTAGTTTCGGAATTATCTTATAATCACCCAAATTAATCACCTTATCGATACCATTAAAATGACAACAAAAACCTATACCCCACTACCCGTTGAGGTACAAGAAGGCGTACGCTATAAGTGGTGTACTTGCGGTTATAGCCAGACCATGCCGTTATGCGACCATTCGCACCGAGAGAAATCAACCAAGAAATCGCATAAATTTTTCGCCGAGACCACTGGTACAATTTTTTTATGCGGATGCTCCGAAACGACGACCCCGCCATTTTGTGACCAACTCCAATGCAAGAAATAAATTTTAATCGTCATGGCCATTGAAATTGAGCATAAATTTTTGTTGGCTAACGAAGATTGGCGGCAGCATGTCAAAAAATCTGTAAAGTATAAACAAGGTTACTTAAGTTCCCAGCCGACATCTTCAATACGGATTCGAATTTCCGATAATCAAGCTTGGCTGAATATCAAAAGTGCAACCATAGGCACAGAGAGACTAGAGTTCGAGTACGAAATTCCTTTATCCGATGCTGACGAGATAATTAATACACTTTGCAGAAAACCTTTGATAGAAAAAATCCGCCATTTTGTAACTGATGATCGCAATATCTGGGAAATTGACGAATTCCAAGGCGAAAACGAAGGCTTAATTGTCGCAGAAATTGAACTCTCAAAAGTTGGGCAAAATTTCACTAAACCGCATTGGCTGGGCGCAGAAGTTACCCATGATTTGCGTTATTACAACAACAATTTGGCTGTAAATCCCTATAAAAACTGGAGCAATAAATAAATATTTCTGCTTAATAGACAAATAATTCATAGCCCTATTGAATAATATTAATTATTACTCTATAGTGGATGTATGAAAAAAACAACGTTTGTTGCATTATTACTACTTTCTATCCAATGTTTCGCAGAAGACTTAACTCTATCTGCCCAAGCTATTGAATCCGAGTGGGCATCGATTTATTACAAACTACCTAAGAGTAAGCAGGAAGCGGCTTATGACGCGTTACTCATCAAAGCGGAACAGCTTGCCGGTCATTTTCCCAATACGGCCGAACCACTTTTCTGGCAAGCATTGGTAATAGCAACCCACGCGGAACTGCAAGATGGCTTCACCGCGCTTAAAGCTATCCATAAATCACGGGATTTATTGCTACAAGCTGTTAAAATAAATCCACAAACCGCGAACGGTTCAGCTTATGTAACATTAGGTACGCTTTACTATATGGTTCCAAGTTGGCCAATTGCATTTGGAGATACCGAAAAAGCGGAAAAAATGTTTCAGGCTGCATTAAAAATAAACCCAAATGGTATCGATGCCAATTATTTTTATGGTGACTTTTTACTGGCAAAGAACCAGCCCAAAGAAGCGCAAAAATATTTTGAGAAGGCATTATCATCACCTTCACGGAAAGAGCAATCATTTGCAGACAGCAAACTCAAGGATGAAGTAAAGCTTGCGCTTGCCAACACAAAAAACCGTAAAATCAATGGCGTAAAAAACACGTTCTTATCGCTATTCAATTCGGCAAGCTTAAAATAGTTGTTAATTGAAATAGGCATTTTTCCTGAATAAGGTAATACACCTTATCTGTTCTATAGCCAGTCAGGTTCTGTTAAAATAGACGTTCAAAACGCAACCCTTGTTTAAAACTTATCCTGGTAGAAAATGTATGGCTT
This sequence comes from uncultured Gammaproteobacteria bacterium, assembly GCA_963804035.1. GTDB lineage: Bacteria > Pseudomonadota > Gammaproteobacteria > Methylococcales > Methylomonadaceae > Methyloglobulus. Next base: position 485,634 of record CAWDOO010000001.1, read on the forward strand.
TTGTAGTCACCGAAAACTGTATTAAATGTAAATTTACTGACTGTGTCGATGTTTGTCCGGTCGATTGCTTTCATCAAGGCCCCAATTTTTTGGTGATAGACCCTGACGAGTGTATTGATTGCACGTTATGTGAGCCAGAATGTCCAGCAAACGCGATCTTTGCTGAAGATGAAGTACCTGAAGGACAAGAAAGTTTCATTGAACTGAATGCGGAACTAGCGAAACTTTGGCCTGTTATTACTGAAGTCACAAAACCTTTACCAGAAGCGGACGAATGGAATGGAAAAACAGGGAAATTGGATTTACTAGAAAGATAATTTTTACCTTAAAGTAATTTCAGACATAAAAAAACCGGCGATGCCGGTTTTTTTATGTCTGTTGATTATCTATCAACTAATAATCAAGATTCAGCAGGTCTGTCAACCAATTCAACATACGCCATAGGAGCATCGTCACCCGGCCTGAAACCACACTTCATTATACGTAGATAGCCTCCTGGACGATTTTTATATCGAGGACCTAACTCATTAAAGAGTTTAGTTACCATGTCACGATCACGCAATCTAGCAAAAGCGAGGCGTCTTTTTGCTACACTGTCTTCCTTCGACAAAGTAATCAAAGGTTCAGCAAAGCCTCGCAATTCTTTTGCCTTAGGTAATGTCGTCTTGATCAACTCATGTTTAAACAATGAATTAGCCATGTTACTGAATAGCGCCTTTCTGTGGCTGCTATTCATATTAAGTTGTCTACCGCTTTTACGATGTCTCATTACTACAGACCTATGTTAGTGTGTTATTGCATGTGATTGGTCAGCAAGACTGTCAGGCGGCCAATTGTCTAAACGCATACCCAAAGACAACCCTTTTAAAGCTAAGATGTCTTTTATTTCTGTCAGTGACTTTTTACCAAGATTGGGGGTTTTCAACAATTCAACCTCAGTCCGCTGTATCAAATCGCCAATATAAAATATATTTTCCGCTTTTAAGCAATTTGCCGACCGTACGGTTAGCTCAAGATCATCCACGGGACGCAACAAAACTGGATCTATATCGTCCTCGGTAACAGGAGAGTCTTCAACTTGCGGCTGAACAACTCGCTCAAAATCAACAAATACAGATAATTGATCATGCAATATTGTTGCCGCTAATTTTATTGTTTGCTCTGGATCAACAGTTCCGTTGGTTTCCAACTCAATAATCAATTTGTCTAAGTTAGTCCGTTGCTCAACTCTGGTACTTTCAACATGGTAAGCTACTTTAACGATAGGCGTGTATGACGCATCTAAATGCAAAGCACCGACAACAGGAACATAGTCCGATTGAGTCTTGCGAACACTAAGCGGCTCGTAACCCCTGCCACGACGAATCCGTATTTTCATGTTTAAAACACCTGCTTGAGTCAAATTGGCAATGACCAAATCAGGATTAATTATTTCAACATCATGGGGCAATGAAATATCTGCAGCTGTTACGCTTCCTTCACCATTTTTTGTTAGCGTTAACTCAACTTCGTCTTTAGAATGGAGGATCACAGCCAATTTTTTTAGGTTCAATAAAATATCTGTAACATCTTCTTGAACACCTTCGATTGTTGTGTACTCATGTTGCACACCTTCAATCTCGACATCTGTAACTGCACACCCTGGAATGGTAGAAAGCAACACCCTTCTAAGGGCATTTCCCAACGAATGCCCAAAACCTCTTTCTAAAGGTTCTATGACAATCCTAGAGTGATTAGATGTTTTATTTACGACCTCAACTAACCGAGGCTTTAACAATCCAGCAAAAGTATTCTGCATGTATCTTCCTCAGAACCGCAATTATTTAGAATATAATTCTACGACCAACTGTTCGTTGATATCGCTACCCAGATCGACACGATCCGGCAAAGAATTAAATGTTCCTGTCATACTTTTGGAATTAACCTCAACCCAAGCAGGAAAACCGTATTGCTCAGCAACAACCAACGCATCAATAATTCGTTGTTGCTTTTTAGCCTTTTCTCTAACCGATAACACATCCCCAACTGTAAGTTGGTAAGACGGGATATTTATTAACGCTCCATTTACTTGCACTGATTTATGGCTGACCAACTGTCTTGCTTCTGCACGTGTGGATGCAAAACCCATACGATAAACGACGTTGTCCAATCTTGATTCAAGCAAATTCAATAAATTTTCGCCCGTTGCGCCTTTTTTCATATCGGCCGATTTATAGTAATTCCTGAATTGTTTCTCCAAGATACCATAAATTCTACGCAGACGCTGTTTAGCCCTCAACTGAAGCGCATAATCCGAGCTTCTAGCTCGTTTTGCACCATGTTGACCAGGCCTTTGGTCTAACTTACATTTACCCTCTAAAGACTTACCTCTGCTCTTTAAAAAAAGATCAGTGCCTTCTCTTCTACTTAACTTACAAGTGGGTCCAAGATATCTTGCCATTTATACAGCTCCTTAATTACACGCGGCGTTTTTTAGGTGGCCGACAACCATTGTGTGGAATGGGTGTTACATCAACAATTGTGTTAATTTTAAACCCTAAGTTATTCAGAGAACGGACTGCAGATTCGCGTCCTGGGCCAGGCCCTTTAATCTGTACATCAAGGTTTTTCATACCAAATTCTAAAGCCACAGTACCGGCTTTCTCTGCCGCTACTTGTGCGGCAAACGGGGTGCTTTTCCTTGAGCCGCGAAAACCTGAACCGCCCGATGTCGCCCAGGATAAAGCATTTCCTTTTCTATCAGTAATTGTGATGATGGTATTGTTGAAAGACGCATGTACATGAACGATGCCATCGGCAACTTCTCTTTTAATGCGTTTTTTGGTACGAGCTGGACTTGCCATTAATTTAGACCCTTTATAACTTCTTATTTTTTAATCGGTTTACGCGGCCCTTTACGAGTACGTGCATTGGTTTTAGTTCGCTGACCTCTTAAAGGTAAACCACGGCGATGTCTAATTCCACGATAACATCCGAGATCCATCAATCTTTTGATATTCATAGAAACTTCGCGGCGCAAATCACCTTCAACAGTCATTTTAGACACCACATTACGAATAGACTCTAACTGGTCTTCTGTTAAGTCCTTAATCTTTATAGATGTCAAAATACCAACTTTGTCACAAATATCGTTTGCTGTCTGGCGGCCAACTCCATAAATTGAAGTTAACGCAATGCAAGCGTGCTTATGTTCTGGTATGTTTATCCCGGCAATACGTGCCATCTAGTACTCCCCTGATAGGATTCTAAAGTTAACTCAAAATTTTAGCATTACTGCAATTTTGCAGCAACATCTAATTCTATCCTTGACGTTGTTTGTGCCTTCCATCTACACAGATAACCCTGACAACACCACTTCTTTTCACAACTTTGCAGTTCCTACAAATTTTCTTAACTGAGGCTCTTACTTTCACAACTAGCTCCTAAAATTCTTGCGTTATGTATTATTTCTTTAGATTAGCTTTTTTCATCAAGCCTTCGTATTGCTGGGACATTAAATGAGTTTGCATCTGTGAAATAAAGTCCATCACGACCACTACGATAATTAGCAAAGAAGTTCCCCCAAAGTAAAAAGGAACGTTCCAATAAACAATTAAAAATTCAGGCAATAAGCAGACTAAAGTAATATAAAAGGCACCAATTAGAGTAAGACGGGTCATGACTTTGTCTATGTAGGCACTCGTTTGGATACCTGGCCTTATTCCTGGTAAAAATGCACCGGATTTCTTTAGATTTTCTGCGGTTTCTTTTGAGTTAAAGACCAAAGCTGTATAGAAAAAGCAAAAGAAAATAATGGCAGTTGCATAGAAAATTACATAAACGGGCTGCCCTGGAGATAACATTGTTGCTATATCTTGAAGCCAAGTAAAACCTTCCGTATCACCAAACCAGCCAGCAATGGTAGCCGGAAACAATATAATACTCGATGCAAAAATAGGGGGTATTACACCAGCCATGTTTAACTTTAACGGCAAAAAACTTGTCTGCCCAGCATATACCTTTCTGCCTTGTTGTCGCTTTGGGTAATTAATTAAAATCCGCCTTTGGCCTCTCTCAACAAAAACGACAAGGGCTGTGACAAATATCGACAACAAAAACAAAAGAATTATAAAACCGCCGTTCATCTCACCAGTTCTTGCAAGCTCTAAAGTCCCGCCAATTGCTTTAGGCAGGCCTGAAACAATACCCGCAAAAATAATTAAGGATATGCCATTGCCTATACCGCGCTCGGTGACCTGCTCACCCAACCACATAAGGAATACAGTACCCGTAACCAACGTTATAGTGGTTATTACAATAAAACTAAGACCCGGAGTTAGCACTACCGACAAGCCACCAGCCGTCTGATTTTGTAACGCTAACGATATACCAATAGCTTGGAAGGTCGCCAATACGACAGTGCCGTATCGTGTATATTGAGAAATCTTTTTTCTTCCAGACTCGCCTTCTTTTTTAAGCTGTTCCATAGCAGGAATCACAACAGTCATTAACTGCATGATAATCGAAGCTGATATATAAGGCATGATTCCGAGTGCGAAGAGACTTAATCTCATCAACGCACCACCAGAAAACATATTAAACATATCCAGAATAGAGCCGCTTTGTTGCTCAAACATAACCTGGAGTGCTTTTGGATCTATTCCTGGCACAGGAATATGAGCGCCAATCCTGTAAACGACAAACGCACCAAACACAAAAAGCAACCTAGAATTTAACTCAGAAAAACCGCCTGGCTTGTATGCGGGAATCGCAGCTTTAGGGGTGCTCACTTAAACCTCGACCTTGCCACCAGCTGCTTCTATTGCGAGCTTTGCGCCACCAGTAACGTTAATTCCTTTAAGTGTGACAGATCTTTTTATTTCACCTGATTTAATGACCTTCGCTTTTTGTGTAAAAGCAGGAACGATATTTTTTTCGATCAAAACACTAAGGTCTACCATATCTAAGTTAAGGGTTTCTAACTCGCCCAATCTAACTTCTGCAGAATACTTGGCTGTCATAGAGCGAAATCCAATCTTAGGTAAACGACGTTGCAAAGGCATTTGACCACCTTCGAAACCGACTTTATGGAAACCGCCACTTCTGGCTTTTTGACCCTTATGGCCTCTTCCACAAGTCTTACCCATTGTACAACCTATGCCTCTACCAACTCTTCTCGATTTTTTTCTCGATCCTTCACTTGCTTGGATAGTATTCAAAAACATTATTTTTCCTCGACTCTCAACATATAGGACACCTTATTTATCATACCCCTGTTTTCAGGTGTGTTAAGAACCTCAACTGTTTGATTGATCTTCCCTAAACCTAAACCTTTTAAACAAGCACGATGCACGGGTAACCTACCAAATTTGCTTTTCGTCATCGTAACACTTAACTTACTACTAGCCATTTTACTATCCAATAATCTGTTCGACTGTCAAACCGCGCTTCGCAGCTATTTGATTTGCATTATGCATACCAGTTAAGCCATTGATAGTCGCCCTAACCACGTTAATCGGGTTATTGGTACCTATACATTTGGCAAGAACATTATGAACGCCAACTACTTCAAATACCGCTCGCATAGCGCCACCAGCAATAATTCCAGTACCTTCTGAAGCAGGTTGCATATACACTTTCGCCGCTCCAGTCGTATTCATAATTGCGTATTGTAAGGTATCTCCTTTCAATGCAACTTTACGCATATTTTTACGGGCTTGTTCAAGTGATTTCTGTATAGCAATAGGGACTTCTCTCGCTTTACTTACTCCATACCCTACTCGACCCTCACCATCACCGACAACGGTAAGTGCAGCGAAACCGAATACTCGACCACCTTTAACAACTTTAGCAACGCGTCTGACGTTAACTAATTTTTCTTGCAAACCATCTGTACTGCCTTGTGCAGGTGCTGTAGCCATCTTATTCTCCTAAAACTTTAATCCGGCTTCACGAGCAGCATCTGCTAAAGCCTTAACACGACCGTGGTATTTAAAACCGGAACGGTCGAACGCAACTTCTGTAATACCCGCAGCAATGGCTTTTTGGGCTATAAATTTTCCAACTTCTGCGGCAGCGGTAATATTGCCTGTATTTTTTATGCTGCCTTTAATTTCAGCCTGATTAGTCGAAGCGCTTGCTAACGTTTTTGCCCCATCACCACTTATGACTTGTGCATAGATATGTTGAGGTGTCTTATGAATAGATAAGCGACTTGCATTCAGCTGTCGAATTTTACAGCGCAATTTTATAGCACGTTTTAATCGAGACTTTTTCTTATCCATGACTGACCTATTTCTTCTTAGCTTCTTTTTTAACTACATGCTCATCGGCGTACCGGACACCTTTGCCTTTATATGGTTCTGGTGGCCTGTAAGCCCTAATCTTTGCAGCCACTTGACCAACTTGTTGTTTATCACTGCCCCTAACGATGATTTCTGTTTGGGTTGGAGTTTCAACAGTAATGCCTGTCGGAACTTCAAATTCAACTGGATGAGAATAGCCAAGCGCCAAACTAAGTACACTCCCTTTAGCTTGCGCCCTGTAACCAACTCCCACTAAAGACATCTTCTTTTCGAACCCCTCAGAAACGCCTATCACCATACTACTTACGATAGATCTTGCAGTCCCTGCTTGAGCAATAGAGTTCTTGTTATCCTTATCCCACTGCATTTGAATAACGTTATCTGCAACAGTCATTCCAATTGCTGGATTAAAATCAAATGACAACTGCCCTTTACTGCCTTTGACTGTCATATTGTTACCAGTCAGCTTGACATCAACACCTTTTGGGATTGTAATTGGGGCTTTAGCAATTCTTGACATAAAACACCTACATTAACAAACGGTACAAATAATTTCACCGCCATGACCTTTGGCTCTAGCAGCCCTATCCGTCATAACGCCATTTGATGTTGACACGACCGCAATACCTAATCCACCCAATACTTTAGGCAACTCATCTTTTGATTTATAGATACGCAATCCAGGTCTACTTATTCTTTTTATTTCTTCAATTACAGGAGCACCTTTATAATACTTCAAATCAACGGTCATCTCCGAATGGCTACCCGATGTTTCAGTACTGAAATCGGCTATATAACCTTCCTCTTTCAAAACCTTAGCTATGGACAACTTTAGTTTTGAGGATGGTTGCTTTATAAATTTTTTCCCAGCAGATTGACCATTTCTGATCCGCGTCAGCATATCTGCTACTGGGTCTGTCATACTCATTATTTTGTCTCCAAACCGTTATTCTCAGGTTACCAACTGGCTTTAACAACGCCAGGCACATCACCGCGCATTGTTGCCTCTCTTAACTTGTTTCTGCTAAGACCAAATTTACGGTAGTAACCATGAGGGCGACCCGTTATTGCACAGCGATTGCGTATTCTTGCAGCACTAGAATCCCTAGGTAATTTTTGCAGCTGTGAATGGGCAATTTCTTTTTGCTCAAAAGTCGCATTGGGATCTCTAATAATTTCTTTTATTGCTTTGCGTTTCGCATCGTACTTAAGCACCAACTTTTTACGCTTATCTTCGCGGGCAACCATGGATTTTTTAGCCATAATATGTAAATCTCAATTCTTAAACGGAAAATTAAAGAGCTTTAACAACGCCAAACCTTCTTCATTAGTTCGCGCGGTAGTTGTAATTGTAATATCCATCCCACGAAGCGCATCGATCTTGTCATAATCAATTTCTGGAAAGATAATTTGTTCTTTAACACCCATCGAATAATTACCATAGCCGTCAAAGCTTTTTGGGCTTAATCCCCTAAAATCTCGGATTCTTGGGATCGAGATGCTAATCAGCCTATCAAGGAACTCATACATTCGTTGGCTACGCAAAGTTACTTTGCAGCCTATCGGCATGTCATCACGTATTTTAAAGCCGGCTATGGATTTTCTTGCCAGCGTTATAACGGGTTTTTGTCCCGATATTTTCTCCATATCGCTGACAGCCGATTGCAATATTTTTTTATCTGCAACAGCCTCACCGACACCCATATTTAGGGTAATCTTGGTAATCCGCGGCACTTGCATTACGGACTTATAGGAAAACTGTTTCACCAATTCTGGAAGAATGGTTTCTTTATAAACGGACTCTAATCTAGCCATGATTTAATATACCTTACACATCAACAACTTCATTTGTTGACTTGAAATAGCGAACTTTTTTACCATCTTCCAAGAATCTGAAACCTATACGATCAGGCTTTTTTGTTGTTGGATTGTAAATACCAACATTGGAAATATTGATTGGCATATCTTTAACAACAATACCACCTGTTATTCCTGCATTGGGATTTGGTTTTTGATTTTTCTTAGCTTGATTTAGACCTTCAACCAAAATTTTGTTATCTTTCAAAACTTGGGTGACTCTACCGCTTTTGCCTTTATCTTTACCAGTGCGAATGACGACATCATCGCCTTTTTTAATCTTATTCATGCTAATAACTCTCTATAGTACTTCAGGAGCCAGGGATATAATTTTCATGAATTTCTCACCTCTTAATTCACGAGTTACCGGTCCAAATATACGTGTCCCTAGCGGCTGTAAGTTATTATTAAGAATTACCGCAGCATTGCCATCAAAACGGATAACTGAACCATCCGCCCTACGAACGCCTTTGGCGGTTCTTACGACAAGGGCGTTATAGACCTCACCTTTTTTTACCCTGCCACGAGGAATCGCATCTTTTATGCTGACTTTGATAATATCACCAATACCCGCATAACGCCTGTGCGACCCACCTAACACTTTGATACACATAACTCTTTTTGCCCCGCTATTATCGGCAACATCAAGGTTAGTTTGCATCTGAATCATGATTTTTTCCTAATTAACTGAATAGATTACAGCACTTATTGCTTGGAATTTTCCAAAACCTCGACCAGCTTAAAGGTTTTATTTTTAGACATAGGCCTACAAGAGGTAATTGAGACTACATCGCCTTCTTGACAAACATTTTGTTCATCATGCGCCATCATCTTTGTTGACCTCTTAATGTACTTACCATAAACCGGATGCTTAACCACACGTTCGACCAAGACTGTAACGGTTTTATCCATTTTATTGCTGACAACCTTTCCGGTTATCGTCCGCAGTTTGACTTCATTTTCAGCCATGTTACGATCTCGCCATTTGGTTGATAAGGGTATAGATACGTGCAATGTCACGCCTTACTTTTTTGACCTGATCTGGCCTTGCAAGTTGTCCGGTGCCTTTTTGCATCTTTAAATTGAACTTTTCTTTTGAAAGGTCAACAAGCATTGTACCCAGCTCATCTTTGGTCTTTTTGCGTAATTCTGTTGCTTTCATTACATTATCGTCCGAGCAGTGAATAGAGTTTTCAATGGCAACTTAGCTGCCGCCAGGGTAAACGCCTCACGAGCCAACTCTTCAGAAACCCCCTGAATTTCGTATAGCATCGTTCCAGGTCTAATTTGTGCAACCCAGTATTCTACACTACCTTTGCCTTTTCCCATACGAACTTCTAAAGGTTTTTTAGTAATTGGCTTATCTGGGAAAATTCTAATCCAGATCTTACCTCCACGCTTTACGTGCCGAGTGATGGTTCTACGTGCGGATTCGATTTGCCTGGCAGTCAATCTGCCGCGACTAAGCGCTTTTAATCCGTACTCGCCAAAACTTACGGACGAGCCACGTACGGCAGTTCCGTTATTCCTACCTTTATGTTGTTTACGGAATTTTGTTCTTTTTGGTTGAAGCATTACTCTGTCCCTTTACTTATTTCTTAGAATCAGAATTATTGGCTGAATTATTCGAACCTGTGTCAAATACTTCACCTTTGAATATCCATACTTTTATGCCGATGATTCCATAAGTAGTATTTGCTTCAGCAGTTGCATAATCAATATCAGCCCTTAAGGTATGCAAAGGCACACGACCTTCCCGGTACCATTCACTTCTAGCGATTTCCGCACCGTTTAACCGACCGCCCACATTGATTTTTATTCCTTCAGCTCCGAGACGCATGGTGTTGGTAACCGCTCGTTTCATAGCACGACGGTACATGATCCGCTTTTCTAGCTGTTGCGCCACACCTTCAGCAACCAACAACGCATCAAGTTCAGGCTTTCTGATTTCTTCAACGTTGAGCTGAACGGGCACACCTATCATTTTTGATATTTGCTGCCTCAACAGGTCAATATCTTCGCCCTTTTTACCAATTACAATTCCCGGCCTAGCCGTATGAATAGTAATGTGTGCATTATTTGCAGGTCGATTAATCTGAATTTTACTAACTGACGCGTGTGCAAGCTTAGCCTTTAAAAACTTCCTAACCTCAAGATCCTGATTTAGGAACAGAGGATAATCATGGCTATTTGCATACCATCTTGAATTCCAATCCTTGACTATTCCAAGACGAATACCAATTGGATGTACTTTTTGTCCCATTTTCTGCCCCTACTCGTTTTCCGAGACTTTAACTGTTATGTGGCAGGTTCTTTTAAGGATATGATTAGCACGTCCCTTAGCTCTTGCCTTAAATCTTTTATTAGTTGGCGCTTCATCAACATACACAGTTGAAACCCGTAACTCGTCAATGTCTGCACTTTCATTGTGTTCTGCGTTAGCTATTGCAGACTCAAGAATTTTTTTCACAATTGCCGCTGCTTTTTTTGAGCTAAACTTTAATGTATTCAATGCCTTATCTACAGGCATGCCACGTATCAAATCCCCGACCAAACGTGCTTTTTGGGCAGACAAAGGCGCATTACTTAATTTCGCTGAAATTTCCATTACACAACCTATCTAGATTTTTTATCAGCCACATGGCCTTTAAAGGTACGGGTAGGTGCAAATTCACCCAATTTATGCCCGACCATATTTTCAGATATGAGTACAGGGATATGTAAGCGTCCATTATGGATAGCTATAGTTAATCCCAACATATCAGGAATAATCATTGATCTTCTCGACCATGTTTTAATCGGCTTGCGATTATTTGCATTCACAGCATCTTCAACTTTCTTTTGAAGGTGATGATCGATAAATGGACCTTTCTTAATTGACCGTGGCACTGCAATACCTCTCTTAATTTATTTTCTACGTCTGATAATCATGCTATCAGTGCGCTTATTTTTTCGTGTCTTATAGCCTTTAGTCGGCATACCCCAAGGCGACACTGGATGTCTACCACCGGATGTCCTGCCTTCACCACCACCGTGCGGGTGGTCAACGGGATTCATTACAACACCACGAACAGTCGGCCTCACCCCTCTCCACCGAGTCGCCCCAGCTTTTCCTAAAGAGACCAAATTATGCTCTGAATTTGAAACTTCACCGATTACCGCACGGCAATCAGCCAAAACTTTTCTCATTTCACCTGACCGCAGCCTTATAGTTGCATGAGCGCCATCTCTGGCTACTAACTGCACCGATGTACCTGCACTTCGTGCTAATTGTGCGCCTTTTCCAGGCTTTAATTCTACACAGTGAACAATTGCACCCATAGGAACATTTCGTAAAGGCATACAATTACCGGGTTTTACAGGAACGGTTTCCGATGAGATAAGCTCTTGTCCAACTTCAATACCCTTAGGCGCGATTATGTATCGACGCTCGCCATCTTTAAACAAGATAAGCGCAATATTTGCCGTTCTATTTGGGTCATACTCAAGCCGCTCAACGACCGCAGGTATATCAATTTTATTTCTTTTAAAATCAATGATGCGATAGCGCTGCTTATGACCACCACCAACATGGCGAGTTGTTATCCGACCTAGGTTATTCCGACCACCACTTTTACTTTTTTTACTGATTAATGGAGCATAAGGCTTACCTTTATGGAGACCTTCATTCTTGATCCGCACAACGAAGCGCGAACCGGGTGATGTCGGTTTTGACTTTACAATAGCCATATCTTATTACCGTTCCCTATTATCTCTTTAATTTAAATAAACTATGGTGTTGCAAAGTTTATATCATGTCCGGGCTTGAGCTTAACGTAAGCTTTTTTCCAATCGGATCGTCGACCCAATGTCTTCCCGAACCGCTTTTGCTTGCCCTTAACATTCAAAACATGCACCGAATCAACCTCAACGCTAAACATTGCTTCGACGGCATTTTTGACTTGTTTTTTAGTTGCCTGTTTTTTTACTTTAAAGACAAATCGGTGATCTTTTTCAGCAGCAATAGTACTTTTTTCTGAGATAATTGGCGCTTCCAGAACATCAGCTAACTGGTAATTCATGCTAAACGCTCCTCTAAACTCTTTATCGCAGCGGACGTTGCAATAATCTTGTCCGCCCCCACCAACAGTACTGGGCTTAAATTCGCAGCTTCAACCACCTCTACATATGGAATATTCCTGGAAGCAAGAGCCAAATTAACATCAACTTTATCCACAATTATCAAGACACGTTTTGCTTCTACAGCTTTAAGCTTGGCACTAAATTCTTTTGTCTTAGCGGTTTCGGGGATAATAGCATCACTGACAACCAATCTGTTTTGTCTAAGCAACTCAGATAGAATGGATCGAATACCAACTCGAAACATTTTCTTATTCAATTTCTGGTCATAATTTCTCGGCCTAGCAGCAAATGTAATACCACCTGTTCGCCAAATTGGACTTCTAGTGGTACCCGATCGTGCACGACCTGTTCCTTTTTGCTTCCAAGGCTTCGCTCCGCCACCGCTGACATCAGATCGTGTTTTCTGTGCTTTCGTACCTGCTCGTGCACCAGCCAAGTACCGAACCACCAATTGATGAACTAACGTTTCGTTATACGTTTGCCCAAAAACAGATTCAAGGACATCTACATTATTGGAATTATTTCCATTTAAAGCTGGTATTTGTAAACCCATAACCTAACCTTTATTTCTCATTTTCATTGCGGGAGTAACAATCACATCACCGCCCTTAGCTCCAGGCACCGCACCTTTCACTAAAATTAAATTTCTTTCGATATCAACTGAGTGTATGGTCAAATTTTGGACAGTCCTTTTAACCGCACCAAGATGGCCAGCCATCTTCTTCCCTTTAAATACTCGTCCGGGCGTTTGGTTCATACCTATGGAACCCAACACCCTGTGCGAAAGCGAGTTTCCATGAGTAGCATCTTGCATATGGAAATGATGACGCTTGATACCGCCAGCAAATCCTTTACCAATCGTTCTTCCCTGGACATCAACCACTTGGCCTGCAGAGAATATATTCACTGACAGCTGAGTGCCTACTACAAAATCCTTTCCTTCATCTTCTGCTAGCCTGAATTCCCAAAGCCCTCGCCCTGCCGTCATATTGGCTGCTGCATAATGACCAGCCATCGCCTTATTTACATGAGATGATTTTTTATCACCTACCGCGACTTGAATCGAACGATATCCATCGATCTCAACACTTTTAATCTGGGCGATTCTATTGGAGTCAACCTGTAACACAGTAACGGGTACAGAAGCGCCTTCTTCAGTAAATACCCTGGTCATACCACATTTTCGACCTACAAGACCTATTGACATCTGCAACAACCTCTATTCTTAACTTAACTTTATTTGAACATCAACGCCGGCCGCAAGATCCAATTTCATCAAAGCATCAACTGTTTTTTCAGTTGGCTCAACAATATCTAGCAACCTTTTGTATGTCCTTAATTCATATTGATCCCTCGCATCTTTATTGACATGCGGAGAAATCAAAATCGTATAACGCTCTTTTTTAGTAGGCAAGGGAATTGGGCCTTTCACTTGGGCGCCAGTTCTCCTTGCTGTTTCTACTATCTCACCAGCCGATTGGTCAATCAATTTGTGGTCAAATGATTTCAACCGGATTCTGATAGTTTGGTTTGTCATTTTTCTTACTCGATGATAGATGCAACAACACCAGCACCAACAGTACGGCCACCTTCGCGGATAGCGAAGCGTAAACCATCTTCCATGGCAATCGGTGATATTAATTTCACTTTAACCGAAATGTTATCACCAGGCATTACCATTTCTACGCCTTCTGGAAGATCAACCGCACCAGTTACGTCAGTTGTCCTGAAATAAAATTGTGGCCGATAACCATTAAAGAAAGGTGTATGACGACCTCCTTCATCTTTTGAAAGTACGTAGATTTCAGCATTGAAATGCGAATGTGGCTTAATAGTGCCTTTGTGCGCCAATACTTGACCACGCTCAACATCATCACGTTTAGTGCCTCTTAACAGAAGACCCACGTTATCGCCTGCTTGACCTTGATCCAGTAGCTTTCGAAACATTTCAACCCCAGTACAGGTGGTCACCACAGTAGGCCTGATACCAACAATTTCGACTTCTTGACCAACTTTAACAATGCCACGTTCGATACGACCTGTCACTACAGTACCGCGACCTGAAATCGAGAACACATCTTCAATCGGCATTAAGAATGCACCATCTACAGCTCTTTCTGGCAATGGAATATAGGTATCCAATGCCTCAACCAATCTGACGACTGAAGGAACACCAATTTCGCTTTCATCACCTTGTAATGCCAACAATGCTGAGCCTCTAATAATAGGCGTGTCGTCGCCTGGGAACTCATACATATCCAGTAATTCTCTGAGCTCCATTTCCACCAGCTCGATCAACTCTTCATCGTCGACCATATCAGCCTTATTAAGGAATACCACAACGTAAGGAACGCCAACCTGCCTTGATAACAGGATGTGCTCTCTAGTTTGTGGCATTGGTCCGTCAGCTGCGGAACAAACCAGAATAGCGCCATCCATTTGAGCGGCACCTGTAATCATGTTTTTAACGTAGTCGGCATGACCTGGGCAGTCAACATGAGCATAATGGCGGGTCGTAGATTCATATTCAACATGAGATGTGGCAATAGTAATACCACGCGCCCTTTCTTCTGGGGCATTGTCGATTTGATCGAACGCTTTAACCGCACCGCCGTGCAACTTAGCCATTACCGTTGTTAAAGCAGCGGTTAACGTTGTTTTTCCGTGATCAACGTGCCCAATGGTTCCAACATTGACATGGGGCTTACTACGTGAAAATTTTTCTTTAGCCATGACTCAATACCTTTCTGTTACATTCAAATTATGATGATTTTTTAATAATTGCCTCTGCAATTGATGCAGGCACTTCATTGTATCTTTCAAACTGCATACTGTAAGTAGCTCGCCCCTGTGTTGCCGAACGCAAATCAGTTGCATAACCGAACATTTCCGCTAGCGGTACTTCGCAACCAATTATTTTCCCCGATGGGGTATCTTCCATGCCTTGTATTATTCCTCGACGCCTATTAATGTCGCCAACCACATCCCCCATATTTTCTTCAGGGGTAACAACTTCCACTTTCATAATGGGTTCAAGTAAAACGGGATTCGCTTTCTTTGCCCCCTCTCTAAAACACATGGAACCTGCAATCTTAAAAGCAATTTCGCTCGAATCAACATCATGATACGAACCATCAAATAGAGAGACCCTTAAATCCAAAACCGGATACCCTGCCAAGACACCGCTTTTAAGCTGATCTTGAATTCCTTTATCCACTGCCGGAATAAATTCTTTCGGAACAACCCCACCAACAATTTCATTTACAAACTCGTAACCAGCACCCCTTTCCTTAGGTTCTAAACGCAACCAGACGTGCCCATACTGACCTTTTCCACCAGATTGCCTAATAAACTTACCTTCTTGCTCAACCGCAGCGCGTATTGTCTCTCTGTAAGCGACCTGCGGCGCACCCACACTGGCATCGACATTGAACTCCCTTTTCATTCGATCAACAATAATTTCAAGATGGAGTTCACCCATCCCGGATATTATTATTTGCCCAGATTCTTCGTCCGTATGAACCCTGAATGAGGGATCTTCCTGAGCTAATTTTCCTAAAGCGATTCCCATTTTATCTTGATCAGCCTTAGTTTTCGGCTCGACTGCGACCGAGATCACAGGATCAGGGAACTCCATACGCTCAAGGACTATAATGTGATTCGGGTCGCATAGCGTATCCCCTGTTGTCACATCTTTCAGCCCTATTGCTGCCGCTATATCTCCAGCACGCACAACCTTTACTTCTTCTCGGCTATTGGCATGCATCTGCACAATACGCCCAATCCGTTCTTTCTTCTTTTTAATGGGGTTATAAACAATATCTCCTAAGCTCAAAACCCCAGAATATACCCTGAAAAAAGTTAATGTTCCGACAAAGGGGTCAGTCGCTATCTTGAATGCCAGCGCAGAAAAAGACTCCTGATCAGATGCCGGACGAACAGCCTCAGTAATCTCATCATCAAGCACACCTTCGACTGGCTTAATATCTACTGGTGAAGGCAGATATTCAATCACCCCATCCAACATAGCCTGAACACCTTTGTTTCTAAACGCCGACCCGCAATAAGCTGGGACAAGCTGATTAGCTATAGTCAGATGCCGAACACCTTGCCTTATCTCTTCATTGGTTAAAACACCTTCTTCAAGGTACTTACCCATTAAATCTTCATTGGCTTCCGCCGCAGCTTCTATCATATGCTCACGCCACTTCATGCAGTCAGCGAGCATATTATTTGGAATCTGCTTTTCCTCAAAAGTCATGCCCATATTGGCTTCATTCCAATAAATGGCTTTCATCTTAAGCAGGTCAACCACCCCCTCGAAATGCTCTTCAGCACCAATAGGTAGCTGCATAGGAACCGCCTTACTTCCCAGCCGAGATTCTATCTGCTTAATGACTCGCAGAAAGTCCGCACCAGTACGATCCATCTTATTAACAAAAGCCAAGCGAGGCACATGATACTTGTTCGCTTGTCGCCACACAGTTTCAGACTGCGGCTCAACCCCACCAACGGCACAAAAAACCGCGCAGGCCCCATCAAGAACTCTTAATGACCGCTCAACCTCTATGGTGAAGTCAACGTGCCCAGGGGTATCAATAATATTGATCCGATGCTGCGGGTACTGTTTTGCCATACCACTCCAAAAACAAGTTGTGGCGGCGGAAGTAATGGTAATCCCCCTTTCCTGCTCTTGCTCCATCCAATCCATGGTTGCAGCACCATCATGAACCTCACCTATCTTGTGAGAAACACCTGTGTAGTAAAGCACCCTTTCTGTAGTGGTAGTCTTGCCAGCATCAATATGAGCCATTATCCCGATATTGCGATAATGCTCTATTGGAGTTTTTCTAACCACCGTTAAAGCCTAGGTTTTTTCTTATTTACTCTACCAACGATAGTGAGAGAACGCCTTGTTAGCCTCTGCCATTCTATGGGTATCCTCACGCTTCTTTGCAGCAGAACCCCTACTCTCAAAAGCATCCATTAACTCACCAGCCAATTTGGATGACATAGTCCGCTCATTTCTTTTACGGGAAGCATCTATCAACCAACGCATCGCCAAAGCCATGCGCCTGGAAGGACGAACTTCAACAGGAACCTGATAAGTTGCACCACCGACCCGACGAGACTTTACTTCAACCCTAGGTTGAACATTCTCCAACGCTTTAGAGAGAACATCCAGAGGCTCGCCATGACCTTTCTTCTCAATCACTTCCAGAGCGCCATATATAATCCCCTCTGCAACTGATTTTTTGCCACTTTCCATGATCATATTCATGAACTTAGTCAGCATGACACTTCCATACCTAGGGTCTGGAATAATTTCTCTTTTAGTAGCGACTCTTCTTCTAGACATTCTTCACCAACTTTTTATTTGCCTTTTGGGCGCTTTGTTCCGTATTTAGAACGACCGCACTTCCTGTTATTTACACCTGACGCATCAAGACTACCGCGAACAACGTGATACCTTACACCAGGCAAATCTTTTACACGTCCACCCCTGATTAAGACCACGGAATGCTCCTGGAGATTATGCCCTTCGCCACCAATGTAGCTACTAACTTCCGCACCGTTCGTGAGCCTAACCCTAGCAACCTTACGAAGAGCCGAGTTTGGCTTCTTTGGTGTCGTGGTATAAACACGAGTACACACGCCTCTGCGCTGCGGACACGCCTCCAATGCAGGAACATTGCTCTTTTCTATTCTTTTAGCACGCGGCTTACGAACCAATTGGTTGATCGTGGCCATATCTTTTTTTACTCCGAATTCAATATAGGTGTCTTAATATAATCTAACAGCCAATCCCAACAATGCTAAGACGCGGAACAATATTCCGACCTAGCTCAACTACTTAAGCCCATGTGAGCAGAGCATGATACTTGCTAACAATATTTAGGTCAAGCTGAATTTCTTGGTTTAACACGCTAAATGTTTAATGCCTGTTTAAGCGCTTCTTCCACATCATCAGTATCAACAGCCGTTATAGCTTCAGCGTTAATGGTTTGACTCTGAGACTGTCTATTTTTTCTGGCTTCATGATAAGCCAAGCCAGTTCCTGCAGGAATTAATCGACCAACGATTACATTTTCTTTCAACCCCTGTAAGCTGTCACTTAGCCCACTCACTGCGGCATTGGTTAGTACGCGCGTGGTTTCCTGGAATGACGCAGCTGATATAAATGATTCTGTAGCCAATGACGCTTTGGTAATCCCTAACAGAATTGATTCAAAACTTGCCGGAATTTTACCTTCCCTTTCAATCTTATCATTCTCTTCCCTTAGAGCCGCTCGCTCCACTTGATCGCCCTTCATGAACTGGGTGTCTCCAGGCGCTGTAATCTCGACTTTTCTAAGCATTTGACGAATGATACCTTCAATATGCTTATCGTTGATCTTTACCCCTTGTAGACGATATACATCCTGAATTTCTTTGACTAAATAGTTAGCCAGTTCCTCAACGCCTCGCAATCTAAGAATATCATGCGGAGTTAATTCCCCTTCAGCAATGGTTTCACCTTTTTCGACATACTCTCCTTCAAACACAGTAATATGACGCCATTTTGAAATTAGAGTTTCCACCTGCTCGCCCGCAGTATCTGTAATGATAACGCGCTGCTTACCTTTGGTTTCTTTACCAAACGAAATCGTTCCGCTAGTCTCTGCAAGTATCGCCGGATCTTTGGTCTTACGCGCTTCGAATAAATCGGCTACGCGCGGCAAACCACCGGTAATATCCCTAGTTTTACTGGATTCTTGTGGAATCCTTGCAAGCACGTCACCAACCTTCACTTCACCACCGTCTTTAATTCCTACGATAGCTCCTGTCGGCAAAAAGTATTGAGCTGGTATTTCAGTCCCTGGCAAATAAATCGCATTACCACTTGCATCTATCAATTTGACCATTGGCCTTAGCTCCTTACCTGCGCTGCCTCTCTGCTTCGGATCGGTAACTACTAAAGAACTCAAACCTGTTACTTCGTCAGATTGTTTTTGTACTGTCACGCCATCAACGAAATGATACATTTCGACAACACCATCAACTTCAGTGATTACTGGATGTGTGTGCGGATCCCAATTCACTATGATGTCACCAGCATTAACCTTATCGCCTTCTTTTACAGAAAGAACAGCGCCATAAGGAATTTTATAACGCTCTCTTTCACGCCCATAGTCATCAACTACACCGACTTCACCAGATCTTGACACAGCAATCAGATTACCTTCGCGGTTAATTACCGACTTCAAGTTATTAAGGCGTAATGTTCCAGCAGATTTAACCTGTACATTATTGATTGTTGCTGACCGCGATGCCGCACCACCTATATGAAAGGTTCGCATCGTTAGCTGTGTTCCAGGCTCGCCAATTGATTGAGCTGCAATAACACCCACTGCTTCGCCAATATTGACCAAATGCCCGCGGCCCAAATCACGACCATAACAGGCGACACAAACCCCGTGCCTATTTTCACAGGTAATGATTGAACGAACCAAGACCTGATCGACACTATTTTCGTCCAGAATTGCAACCCAATGCTCATCAAGCAAAGTACCTTTAGGCACAACAAGGTTTTCACCTGTTGCATCCATGACATCAACAGCAGCAATTCGACCTAACACCCGCTCAGAAAGCGGCTCTACTACATCGCCTCCTTCAATAATTGGGGTCATGATTAAACCATCGGAGGTTCCGCAATCTTGTCCAGTAATAACCAGATCTTGCGCGACATCTACCAATCTTCGCGTCAAGTAACCGGAATTTGCGGTTTTCAATGCGGTATCAGCCAAGCCTTTACGTGCTCCATGGGTCGAAATGAAGTACTGCAATACGTCAAGGCCTTCTCTAAAATTTGCGGTAATAGGTGTTTCGATAATTGAACCGTCAGGCTTCGCCATCAATCCACGCATACCTGCCAACTGCCTAATTTGCGCCGCCGAACCCCTTGCTCCTGACTCAGCCATCATAAAAATAGAGTTGAATGATTTTTGCTTTACCGTTTTCCCTTCGGCATCAACGACAGATTCTTCACCTAAACCATCCATCATCACTTTAGCCACTTGATCATTCGCATGCGACCATATATCTACGACTTTATTGTAGCGTTCGCCGTCGGTGACCAGTCCAGAGGCATACTGCGCTTGTATCTCATTTACTTCCGCTTCTGCTGCTGCGATGATATTTGCTTTTTTGGCTGGTATCGCCATGTCTTCAATACCAAACGACACACCGGAAATAGTTGCATATCGGAAACCCAAATACATTATCTGATCAGCAAGGATAACAGTATCTTTGTTACCCAAATGGCGGTAACTGTAGTTTACCAAACGAGATATATTCTTTTTGGTCATATCACAGTTTACCAACTCAAACGGTACGCGATCAGGCACAACCTCCCAAATTAACGCACGACCAACCGTGGTGGACACCCGGTGCGTCTTTTCGGCTATCTCGCTTTTTTCGTTAGTGGTTTTTTCAGTAATGCGTAGCTGGATTTTTGATTGTAACTCAACAGATTTGGCAAGCAATGCTTTATGAACTTCTCCAACATCACCAAAAATACTGCCATCACCTTTGGCGTTTATTTTTTCTCGACTGATGTAGTAAAGCCCCAATACCACGTCTTGTGACGGATTAATAACGGGTTCACCGTTAGCTGGCGACAATATATTATTCGTCGCCATCATTAATGTTCGAGCCTCTAATTGGGCTTCGATAGACAACGGAATATGCACCGCCATCTGGTCGCCGTCAAAGTCAGCGTTAAACGCGCTACAGACTAAAGGATGAAGCTGTATTGCCTTACCTTCTATCAAAGTCGGCTCAAATGCTTGGATTCCCAACCTGTGCAAGGTAGGCGCACGATTCAATAGAATCGGGTGTTCTCGGATAACTTCTTCGAGTATATCCCAAACCTCATGCCCCTCCCTTTCGACCATTTTCTTTGCAGCTTTAATGGTCGTGGCCAAACCACGAAATTGCAATTTGCTGAATATAAACGGTTTGAATAATTCCAAAGCCATTTTTTTAGGCAGTCCGCATTGATGCAACCTTAATGTTGGCCCCACTACAATGACAGAACGCCCTGAATAATCGACACGCTTACCCAACAAGTTTTGCCTGAACCGTCCTTGTTTACCCTTAATCATATCTGCAAGGGATTTAAGTGGCCGCCTGTTCGTTCCTGTAATTGCCCGTCCACGACGACCGTTATCCAGCAACGCATCGACAGATTCCTGCAACATGCGCTTTTCGTTTCGGACGATAATATCTGGAGCGCTCAAATCCAGCAATCGGTTCAAGCGGTTGTTCCTGTTAATTACACGGCGATATAAATCATTCAAGTCAGATGTGGCAAAACGCCCCCCATCCAAAGGAACTAACGGGCGCAATTCTGGCGGCAATACCGGCAGCACTTTCAGGATCATCCACTCAGGGCGATTTTTGGAAGCAATTAATGCATCCATAACTCTTAGGCGTTTTGATAATTTTTTGATTTTGGTTTCTGAATTAGTGGAACCAATCTCTTCTTTCAAAATACCGACGACCTCTTTTAGATCAATCGATTTTAACAGCTCGTAAATGGCTTCAGCACCCATTTTTGCAGTAAAATCATCACCGTATTGCTCAACTGCATCCAGATATTCATCATCTGTTAACAATTGACCAACATTCAGTGGTGTCGTGCCTGAATCCAAAATGACAAAAGATTCAAAATACAGAACCCGCTCAATCTCGCGCAATGCCATATCCAGCAAGAGGGCTATACGAGAAGGCAATGATTTTAAGAACCAGATATGGGCGACCGGACTAGCCAAGTCAATATGTCCCATCCGTTCGCGGCGGACTTTGGAAAGCGTCACTTCGACACCGCACTTTTCGCAGATAACTCCGCGATGCTTCAAGCGCTTATATTTGCCACAAAGACATTCATAATCGCTGACTGGGCCAAAAATTTTTGCACAAAACAAGCCGTCACGCTCAGGCTTAAAGGTTCGGTAATTGATCGTTTCTGGTTTTTTTACTTCGCCATAAGACCATGAACGAATCATATCAGGCGAAGCCAAGCCGATACGAATACCATCGAAATCATCCGAACGCCCTTGGCGCTTTAAGAAATTCATTAAATCTTTCAAGAACTTATCCTCTTTAAGTATTTTCTGGTAGCTTCCAGAACAAGCTGTCAGTTAGTTTTGTTTTTAGAGGGGGTTATTCCCGCTCCAATTCTATATTGACAGCCAACGAACGGATTTCTTTAATCAAAACATTAAACGATTCCGGCATTCCGGCTTCCATCTTGTGGTCACCATCAACGATATTCTTGTACATGCGAGTTCTGCCTGTCACGTCGTCGGATTTAACAGTGAGCATTTCCTGTAAGGTATAAGCCGCTCCATAAGCCTCAAGAGCCCAAACCTCCATCTCACCAAAACGTTGCCCACCAAACTGGGCTTTACCGCCCAATGGCTGCTGAGTAACTAAGCTGTATGGCCCTGTTGATCGGGCATGCATCTTGTCGTCGACCAAGTGGTTCAGCTTCAGCATGTACATATAACCGACCGTAACTTGCCGTTCAAAAGGCTCACCTGTGAGGCCGTCATATAAGGTAATCTGACCACATTCTGGAAGATCGGCTAACCGCAACATCGTGCGGATTTCATCTTCACTCGCACCGTCAAACACGGGCGTTGCCATCGGCACGCCATCAATCAAGTTAGTAGCCATTTCCAGGATTTCTTTATCCGAAAATGAATCCAGATCTTCCTTGCGACCGCTACTGTTATAGATCTTGTCGAGAAACTCCCTAATTTCGACAACTTTGGCTCTTGCTTCCAGCATCTTGCCAATTTTGATACCCAATCCTTTGGCAGCCCAACCCAAATGGGTTTCCAATACCTGACCGACATTCATACGGGACGGTACACCTAATGGGTTTAATACGATATCGACAGGATTACCATCGGCCGTATATGGCATATCTTCAATCGGGCGGATCATGGATATAACACCTTTGTTTCCATGTCGTCCGGCCATTTTATCACCCGGCTGAATACGTCTCTTTACTGCCAGATAAACCTTAACCATCTTAAGTACACCCGGCGGCAAATCATCACCCATGGTGATTTTTTTGCGTTTTATTTCGAATTTTTCATCAAACGCTTTCCGTTGCTGCTCAACCTGTAAAGCCACAAGCTCAATCTGGACGTTCAAATCCTCTTCTTTCATCCTTATCTTCAACCATTCTGAATGCTTTAAGCTATCCAAATAGGTTTGTGTAATTTGAGCGCCGGCTTTCAACTGTCCAGGGCCTGATTTTGCATCTTTACCCAACAACAATTTAGCGACTCGGTCAAAAATATCACCTTCCAGAATCTTTAGCTGGTCGTCCAAATCTTTTCGATAACGCTTTATTTCTTGCTCTTCAATATCGAGTGCGCGCTTATCTTTTTTAACTCCATCGCGGGTGAAAACTTGCACATCGATAACAGTTCCTTCAATGCTGCCAGGAACACGTAAGGAGGTGTCTTTTACATCGGCGGCTTTCTCACCAAAAATAGCACGCAGTAATTTTTCTTCTGGCGTTAGCTGGGTCTCGCCTTTAGGCGTGACTTTACCGACCAAAATATCGCCACCTTTGACTTCGGCACCCACATACACAATTCCCGACTCATCCAGCTTGGATAAGGCTTCTTCGCTGACATTGGGAATGTCAGCCGTTATTTCTTCTGGGCTATGCTTGGTATCCCGTGCAACACAGGTTTTTTCTTCGATGTGTATGGTAGTGAAACGGTCTTCTTTGACCACCCGCTCTGATACCAGAATCGAATCTTCAAAGTTATAGCCATTCCAGGGCATAAATGCGACCAACATATTCTGCCCTAATGCCAACTCACCCATGTCGGTGGATGGCCCATCGGCCAAAATATCACCAGCATTAACAATATCGCCCTTTTTGACCAACGGCTTCTGATTAATACAGGTATTTTGATTCGACCTCGTATATTTGGTCAGGTTGTAAATATCAACACCAGGCGTACCGGTTTCAGTCTCGGTATCATTCACTCTTACAACAATTCTGGCAGCATCAACAGCTTCAATACTTCCGCCTCGGGCAGCAACAACTGTTACGCCGGAATCTTTAGCTACCGTCCTTTCCATACCAGTACCAACTAGAGGCTTTTCAGCCCTCAAGGTAGGCACAGCCTGACGCTGCATATTTGAACCCATGAGCGCACGGTTAGCATCGTCATGTTCCAAAAATGGAATAATGGATGCCGCCACCGAAACAATCTGCTTTGAAGATACGTCCATGTATTGGACGGTATCGGACATTGCCAAGGTGAATTCATCTTTATGACGGCACGAAACCAAGCCTTCTACCAGCTTACCGCTCTTGTCAACTGCAACAGAAGCCTGTGCAATGACAAACTCGCCCTCTTCAATAGCAGACAAATAATCGACTTGGTCGGTTACTTTGCCATCAACAACTTTTCTATAAGGCGTTTCCAAAAAGCCATAACTATTGGTTCTTGCATAAACCGACAAGGAATTTATCAAACCAATATTTGGCCCTTCCGGTGTTTCAATGGGGCATACCCGCCCATAATGGGTAGCATGTACGTCCCGCACCTCGAAACCTGCACGTTCCCGCGCCAAACCGCCTGGCCCTAAGGCTGATACGCGCCGCTTGTGCGTCACTTGTGACAAAGGATTGTTTTGATCCATGAACTGCGAAAGCTGGCTGGATCCAAAAAACTCTTTTACTGCTGCAGATACCGGTTTCGCATTGATAATTTCTTGTGGCATCAATCCTTCTGAATCGGCCAACGTTAGCCTTTCTTTTACAGCTCTTTCGACCCTGACCAATCCAACACGGAACTGGTTTTCAATCATCTCACCAACAGAACGTACGCGCCTATTCCCCAAATGATCAATGTCATCTACGTTGCCATCACCATTACGGATATTGATTAATTCCTTAAGGACATCAATAATATCGTCATTGGTCAATGTACCGGCCCGGTGATTTCCTGACGACCTAAACGCCGATTAAACTTCATCCGACCAACGCTTGACAAATCATACCGTTCGTCAGTAAAAAACAGATTTTTGAATAAATTTTCGGCAGACTCTTTGGTAGGTGGCTCCCCAGGGCGCATCATGCGATAGATTTCAACCAACGCCTCAAGCGTATTGCTGGTCGAATCCAAGCGCATTGCGTTGGACATATAAGGGCCGTTGTCAAGATCATTGACAAACAAGGTGTTTATTTCCTTAACACCGCTCGCTATACACCGCTCCAACATAGCCAAGGTCAACTCATCATTGACTTTAGCCACCAACTCGCCCGTACCAGGATCAATAAGATTATGGCCAATGGTTTTGCCAACCAGGTACTCTCTAGGCACTTCTACTTCGGTAAGGCCGGCTTTCACCATTTCACGAATATGTTTTGCGGTAATCCTACGACCTTCTTCCACCAAAACATTATCATCATTTTTGATGTCGAATGCTGCGATTTCGCCACGCATCCGATCCGGAATAATGTGAAACAAACATTTGTCAGAGCTTAAGGTGAAATGGTTCGTATCGAAGAAAATATTTATTAACTCTTCATTGTTGTACCCTAAAGCCCGTAATAAGATTGTGGCAGGTATTTTTCTGCGGCGATCAATACGCACATA
Organism: uncultured Gammaproteobacteria bacterium; assembly: GCA_963804035.1. Lineage (GTDB taxonomy): Bacteria > Pseudomonadota > Gammaproteobacteria > Methylococcales > Methylomonadaceae > Methyloglobulus. Next base: position 511,579 of record CAWDOO010000001.1, read on the forward strand.
AACACAGTCTTTGTGGTCGAATTCAAAATCTAGCCATGAGCCACGATAAGGAATTACACGGGCATTAAATAGCAATTTGCCCGAAGAATGCGTTTTGCCCTTATCATGATCGAAAAAGACACCGGGAGAACGGTGCAACTGTGAAACAACTACACGCTCAGTTCCGTTAATAACGAAGGTGCCGTTATCAGTCATCAAAGGCAATTCGCCCATGAAGACTTCCTGCTCACGTATGTCCTTTACAACTTTTGCATTGACTGGCGATTCCTTATCATAGATCACCAAGCGCACCAACACACGCAATGGCGCAGCATAAGTCGCCCCCCTTTGCTGGCACTCCCTTACATCAAAAGTGGGTTCACCCAAACGATAACTGATGTACTCAAGCACAGCATAGCCGGAATGACTTTCAATAGGAAAAACACTGGAAAATGCTGCGTGCAAGCCATTGTCTATGCGTTTTGCAGGCGTTAAATCGGCCTGTAAAAAATCAGCATATGAGTTAATTTGAGTTGCTAGGAGATAGGGAACTTCAAGTACTTCTATACTTTTCCCAAAGTTATTTCGGATACGCTTTTTTTCTGTAAAAGAGTAGGACATATTGCTTCCAGACATTGCTTCCAGACCTTTTTCGCTGTGAATTATTTTTTACTGTATGCTCGCCGCAAACAGAAAAAGGTCGGCGACAACATTGCCACCGACCAGATTTATACCAAGCCTAAGCCCAGCCACAAATTAATATTACTTAATTTCGACGGTTGCACCGGCTTCAAGAAGCTGCTTCTTGACATCTTCAGCTTCCGCTTTAGAAATGCCTTCTTTTAAGGTCGTCGGTACGCCTTCAACTGCATCTTTCGCTTCTTTTAAGCCCAAACCAGTAATGGTACGAACTGTCTTAATAACTGCCACTTTGTTATCGCCAAAGGCGGTCATGATGACATCGAACTCCGTTTGCTCTTCTGTGGCCGCCGCGGCCGCAGTAGGCGCAGCAGCAACAGACGCTGCCGCCGCTGAAACACCAAATTTTTCTTCCATTGCTGAAATTAAATCAACAATCTCCATAACAGTCATTTTTGATACTGCTTCCAAGATTTCTTCTTGTCCAATCGCCATTGTTTTTCCTCTGAATTTTTATCTATTAACTGGTTTAAATAAAGCCTAGGCCGCCTGCTTTTCATCCCTGAGCGCAGCCAGTGTCCGCGCCAATTTGGCAACAGGCTCCCTCATGACTGACATCAACATACTGATACCTTGATCACGCGTAGGAAGACTAGCCAATCGAGCAAGCTCAGCAGCGCCAAAAGACTGTCCACCTATAGCCACTACTTTAGTGACCAGCTTGTCATGTCCTTTAGAAAAATTGCTAATCAACCGAGCCGCAGAACCCGGGTCTTCCATAGAAAACGCAATCAGCAGTGGCCCCACCAATGCGTCTCCCATGCACTCAAACTCCGTTCCCGCTACCGCTCTTTTAGCCAGTGTATTTTTTACCACGCGCACATAAACACCGCTTTCTCTTGCTGTTTTACGAAGCTCTGTCAACTCCGATACAGTCAGTCCACGATATTCTGCTGCTACGGCAGAGTGGGCTTTGGCGGCGAATTTTGAAACTTCTTCAACGACCGCTTTTTTACCCGCTAAATTTAATGCCACAGGTGACTCCCATTATTATCTGTACGAACAGATGCCTTAAACATATCCAAATGGATACCCCTACGGTTCCTTTCCCCATTTCAGGCTCAGGTTTCCGTCTACGCAGGAAATATTAAGCCTTACGGCTCCTGCGGTCTTTGACGGCTGCCGACTACCGGCAACCCAAAGTTCTTTATTTTCCTAATTGGCCAGACTGCTTGGATCTAACCAAAGCCCAGGCCCCATAGTTGAAGAAAGCGTAATTTTTTTGATATATATGCCTTTTGCCGCAGTGGGCTTGGCTTTTTTTAAGTCAGAAAGCAATGCCTCCAAATTCCCCTGAATAGAAGCCGCATCAAAAGCAACCTTACCGAGCGTGCAATGAATGATACCGGCTTTATCAGTACGGTACCTAACCTGACCAGACTTGGCATTTTTTACCGCAGTAGCAACGTCGGCTGTTACGGTACCCACTTTTGGATTAGGCATTAGGCCTCTTGGCCCTAATATCTGCCCCAATTGACCGACGACCCGCATAGCATCTGGAGAAGCGATGACCACATCAAAGTTCATTTCACCCTTTTTGACTAAATCACCTAGATCATCCATGCCAACTATATCAGCGCCAGCGGCTTTGGCCGCCTCAGCATTCGGACCTTGAGTAAAAACTGCCACCCTGACTGTTTTACCAGTGCCGTTAGGCAGCACTGTCGCTCCACGAACATTTTGATCTGACTTTCTAGGGTCAACACCGAGATTGACACTGACATCAATTGCTTCGCCAAACTTTGCCGTGCTCAGTTCTTTTAGCAACTGAACCGCTTCAACAACCGAGTATTGTTTGACTTTATCGACTTTCGACTTAATTATTTTTGCTTTTTTAGTTAATTTAGCCATTATAAGCCCTCCACATTCAAGCCCATGCTACGAGCACTGCCAGCTATTGTTTTTACAGCCGCTTCGAGAGTTGCAGCATTCAGGTCTTCCATTTTTGTTTTTGCGATCTCTTCCAACTGAGCAACCGTCACAGTTCCTACTTTTTTAGTGTTTGGATTACTACTTCCACTCTTTAAACCGGTAGCTTTTTTCAAAAGAATGCTGGCTGGTGGTGTTTTAGTAATGAAGGTAAAGCTTTTATCACTATAAACTGTAATTACAACGGGCAAGGGCAGGCCTTTTTCAACATCTTGTGTCTTTGCATTAAACGCCTTACAAAACTCCATGATGTTTACGCCGCGCTGACCCAATGCAGGACCAACTGGCGGACTCGGATTTGCTTCGCCTGCCTTAACCTGCAACTTAATATATGCAGTTATTTTTTTTGCCATTTTTCTCTCCGATATGGGTACAAACGCATTTCAGCTCCCCTTAGACACAAAAATCCCTACCTCACTAAAGACAGGGATTAACAATATTGTTACGCACGAAAAACACTTGGGATTATAAGGTTTTCAGCTTACTTATATTTTTTCAACTTGACCAAAAGCCAATTCAACAGAAGTTGAGCGACCAAAAATAAGTACCGATATTTTCAGCTTATTTTTTTCGTAATTAACTTCTTCAATAGAGCCGTTGAAATCTTTGAATGGCCCATCAATAACCCTGACAACTTCGCCCGCTTCAAACAACGTCTTTGGCCTTGGCTTATTAACGCCATCTTCAACCCTATTGAGAATGGCCATTGCTTCTTTCTCTGAAATAGGAGCCGGCCTATCTGACGTGCCACCAATAAAACCCAGCACTTTGGGAATATCTTTTACCAAATGCCATGTCTCGTCAGTCAATTCCATTTGCACCAACACATAGCCTGGGAAGAATTTTCTTTCGCTTTTTCGTTGCTGACCCATCCGCATTTCGACAACTTCTTCAGTCGGTATTAGGATTTTTCCAAACAAATGATCAAGCCCTTCCCGCTGAATTCGCTCTTCTAGCGCCTGCTTAACTTTACCTTCAAAATTTGAATAAGCGTGAACAACATACCAACGCAGCGCCATACCGTTACCCACCTTGCCCAGTCAAATGTTGCACACCCCAGAATAAAACCATATCTAGTAACCACAAAACAGCCCCGACAACGACAACCATAGCAAAGACCAACATAGTTGTACGGGTAGTTTCTTCGCGAGTAGGCCAAACGACTTTCCTGACTTCCTGCTTAGATTCCAGAAAAAAACTCCAGACGTTTCGGCCAATGTTAGTTGTAAACATCAACCCCAAAACAACCAGCACCATGGCTAACAAGCCAATAACACGGTACAAAATGGAAATTTCTGAGAAATAATAAAATCCAGCAACACCGGCAACTACAAGAAGAACCGAAAAAACTTGCTTGACTATATCAAAAACCGGCGTTTGCGCTTCCGCTTCAGTATTCATGTGCTATTAATTACGAAAATAAGGCAATATTATGTATTTGTTATCGCCTGAGTGGCAGGCCAGGAGGGACTCGAACCCCCAACCAACGGTTTTGGAGACCGCCATTCTACCAATTGAACTACTGACCTGTTTCAGACAAACTCAAAGAACCGATGATTATATACCAAAAAAATTATTATTCAATAGCTTATATCCATTATAAATTTTTTTATAAAATCAATAACATGCATTATGAATACTGGAGCCCATAACCGGATTTGAACCGGTGACCTCTTCCTTACCAAGGAAGTGCTCTACCTACTGAGCTATATGGGCCTTAAGATATGGAGCGGGTGATGGGAATCGAACCCACGTGATCAGCTTGGAAGGCTGGAGTTCTACCATTGAACTACACCCGCATAGTTATGTAGATAAAGATGGTGGAGAGGGGAGGATTCGAACCTCCGAAGGCAGAGCCGGCAGATTTACAGTCTGATCCCTTTGGCCGCTCGGGAACCTCTCCGATATTGCGTAAACGGGGCATTATGATTTATCAGCCCTTAACTGTCAACCGATGATTTTCAACCTTTGGCATTTATAGGGCTCCGAACATGTAATTACACCCACGCCTGTCGTCTGGCTAACTCGCCCGCCCCAACAATCACTTACCCCCCGGAGGCAATGCCAAGGCCTCTCTTAAAGTTATTCTAAAAAAAGCCGCAACATCTATTTGTTTAGGTACAACCCGAACAACAATAGGCCACTTACCAGCCATTCATCTTGTTCATAACCGCAGCTATATCGCCGGCAATTATCTGGTCGATAAACACTTTCCCGTGATCAATTGCTGAGAGCATAAGCTGACTATCCATCTTGGACGGAACCGATAACACGTAATCCGCAACATCCACACTCTCAGGTGGACGGCCCACACCCATTCGCAAACGGTAAAAATCTTTAGCGCCTAAGTGCGCAATAATATCCCTTAAGCCATTGTGACCGGCGTGACCACCGTCTTTCTTTAGCCTTAATACGCCTACATCAAAATCCAGCTCATCGTGGACTACGAGAATCTCCTCTGGCACCAACTTGTAATATCGCGCCACCTTACCCACTGATTGTCCACTCCGGTTCATAAAAGTTTGCGGCTTAAGCAACAAAACTTTTTCATGGGAAATACTGCATTCAGACATTAGGCCTTGAAATCCAGGCTTACTTGACCAAACACAAGACCGCTCAGCAGCCAGGCTGTCTAATAACAAAAACCCGGCATTGTGCCGGGTTTTTTCGTACTGTTGACCTGGGTTTCCTAGCCCAACAACAAGCTTTATCATGACTAATCCGTCACATCGCTCGATCTACTTATCATCAACAGGCTTATCGGCATCCTCAGCAATATCCTCTTTGCTGGCCTTTGATGCCATCATCGAAACAACTGGCAAATCATGATCGACACCTTGGTGCAATACAACGATTTCGACACCCTTAGGCAAAACCAAGTCGGTTAAATGCAAGGTTTCACCAATGTCAAGACTGGCCAAGTCAACTTCAATGTATTCAGGTAGTGCGGAAGGCAAACAACTAATTTCTACATCCACCATCGAATGTGTAGGAATACCGCCTTTCTTTCCGCCGACAGAAGTACTTTCATTGACAAAATGCAAGGGGACATGGACTTTAATAGCTTCCGACATGCTAACCCGAAGAAAATCCAAATGCAGTATTTGAAATTTCGCAGGATTGCGCTGCACGCCCTTCAATATCGCTTTTTCTGTCTTACCATCAACGATAACATCAAGCACATGTGAATAAACCGCTTCGTGCTCAAGATGCTTTACAACTTCGTTATGGCTTAGGGTCAGCATCCGTGGCTCGGCATGTCCGCCGTAAATTACCGCCGGCACCTTACCTTGGCGACGCACTCCGCGCGCAGCGCCTGTCCCTGATTGCCCGCGACTTTCAGCGACAAATTCAAATATGTTTGACATTTCAACTCAACCTCGCGCCTCAAGCGCACATAAAAACTACTTTCAACCTTAATCAATGCCAAGTCAATCGACGTAAAGCGAACTGACCGACTCACCAGCAGCAATGCGCCTTATGGTTTCTGCCAACATTTCTGCAACACTTAACTGCCTAATCTTTTCTGACCTTACTCCTTCTTCGCTCAGAGGGATAGTGTCAGTCACAACTAATTCATCCAACACCGAACCATTAATATTTTTCAGCGCCGAACCCGACAACACGGCATGCGTACAATAAGCAACCACCTTAATGGCACCATGCGCTTTCAGGGCTTTGGCCGCGTGACATAAAGTGCCAGCCGTATCGACCAAGTCATCAATCAGAACACAGGTACGCCCGTCTACATCACCAATAATATGCATGATCTCCGACACGTTGGCTTTCGGCCTACGCTTGTCAATAATAGCAAGATCTGCATCGTCCAAACGCTTAGCAAGCGCTCTTGCCCGCACCACACCGCCAACGTCTGGCGAAACGACTATCAAGTCCTTATACTGCTGTCGCCACACATCACCCAATAACAGCGGGGAAGCGTAAACATTATCAACAGGAATATCAAAAAAACCCTGTATTTGGTCAGCATGTAAATCTACTGTCAGAACCCTATCTGCACCAGCCTGCTCTATCATTTGCGCGACCAGCTTGGCAGTTATCGGCACCCGTGCCGACCTCGACCTTCTATCTTGCCTGGCATAACCGTAATAAGGCATGACTGCGGTAATCCGTGCTGCGGAGGCACGCTTGAGAGCGTCCATCATTACCAGCAGTTCCATCAAATTTTCGTTAGTGGGCGAACACGTTGGCTGTATGACAAAAACATCCTTACCACGGACATTTTCTTCAATTTCTACAGCAACCTCACCATCACTAAATCGCCCAACAGTCGCCATACCCAGACGCATGTTTAGCTTTTTAACTATACCCTCGGACAAAGCCAAGTTAGCATTTCCCGAAAACACCATCATAGCGGTGTCGTTCATCCGAGCTCTCCTAAATCTTTCTTAGTCCATGCGGAAATAGTGGCTGGGTCGCTAGGATTCGAACCTAGGTATGCGGAGATCAAAACCCCGTGCCTTACCGCTTGGCGACGACCCATCAATTCACGATATTAGTTGTGATACATATTAAGCTTAGCAAATAAAGGCGACTCATTGACACCCTTTGCCAAATAAGCAATCCATTTGCCTTTCAACTTATGGTAAGCATCGGCGGCAACTTCATACGAATCAAACTGTGCAAAAACACATGCTCCCGTTCCCGTGAGCCTTGCTTCTGAAAACTCCGACAAATCTTGCAAAGCTTCTTTAACCAGTGGGTAACGCCCACAAACCACTTGAAGGCAATCGTTTTGATGATCGCCGCCAATAAAGCCGGTCATTGTGATGGATTTACTATTACGTGTCAAATCTTTAGCGGAAAAAATTTCCCTGGTGTCCACATGGCAATCTGGCTTTATGATTACAACCCATTGTTCAGGAATGGTAATTTTACCAAGCTTTTCTCCAACTCCTTCGCCCCATGAAGAATGTCCGTAAATAAACACTGGGACATCTGCGCCTAACGTCAAGCCCATCGCGAGCAATCTCTCCTTAGATAAATGTAGACCCCATAACTCATTCAACACCACCAAAGTAGTTGCGGCATCAGAACTACCACCACCCAATCCACCACCCATAGGTAAGTTTTTTTCCACATCGATGCACACACCTAAAGCGCAACCCGTCTCAGCTTTGAGCAACCTTGCGGCGCGTACCGTCAAATCATCTGCCTCGGCCACCCCAGAAAGGGTCTTTAGCAGCCGGACTTCACCATTATCATCCGGATGAAAAGTCAACCAATCGCATAAATCCACAAACTGGAAGACGGTTTGCAGGAGATGGTATCCATCCTCCCTCTGCCCGACAATACGTAACATCAAATTCAATTTTGCAGGTGCCGGCCATCTTTCTGCCCATGCGGCCTGTTTACTTAGTATTTCCGTCATTCAAATCCCATTGATCGACAATCAGTTTCAATTTCGCATGGCCATCCGAAACTACCATTTTATGTGGCATGGTTTCATTGCCTGTTTTTAGCATTTCTTTATAAGCGATCAACCATCCGTTTTGCACAAAACCATCGACAGTTTCCTGAAAGGAATTTTCTGACTCCGGCAAGCCCACCGCCCAAAAACGCAATGACTGCAACGGCACAAATAGCCCTAATTGCTGATTGATAAACTGCTCTGGCTGGCTCGATGTCTGTACATTACCTCCACCTCGGTCTATTTTGACGACATCTCCAGTTAACTCAATAACAACGGCACCTTGACCTAAAGGTCCCGACAACCTTATTTTCTCGGAATTAGGCAGATGACTCCACTCAATGCTGGCAGACCATGAATCTTTTGGCGATGTTATCGCTACTCGCCCTTCAAGCCGCCATTCTTGTATTTTGTAAAGATGCGCCCTAGCTGATTGGGAATAAGAACCGCTAGGCACTGTAGACACGCTTGCACAAGCCGAAAGCAACAGCGTAAAACAGGCCATGCCTAGCTGTTTTTTTATACGATGCAACACCTTACTTATTGGTTGAGTTCTAGCTGCATAAACTTATTCTTAAAACCAAGCAGATAGGGATCATCAGGGGCATCATCCAAGGCATCTAAAATTATTTTTTTGGCATCCTCTTTTTTGCCTGAAGCCCAAAGCACTTCGGCAAGATGTGCGGCAATTTCGTTTTCGGGTTGCTTATCGTATGCCTTTTGCAGATAACCCAAGGCAGCCTGACGATCGCCCATTTTGTACTTGAGCCAACCATAACTATCCAAAATCACAGCTTCATCCGGCTTCACTCGCAAAGCGCGAAGAAGATAGGTTTCAGCTTCCGCATAACGCGTAGTCTTGTCCGCCAGACTGTAACCCAAAGCATTTAGGGCTTCGACATTATCCGGCACTTTAGCCAATATTTTTTGCAAATCGGCCTCCATGGCATCTAGCTTACCCATCCGATCCGCTATCAACGCTCTGGAGTAGAGCAATTCCTCTTGATCTGGATAATTTTTCAACTCTTCTGTCAAATAATTGAACGCTTTTTCATGCTGCTTTTGCTGGCTATATAATTCCGCCTGAATCAACACAATACGTGGCTTTTGTTTTGGAAATTTACCTGGCAGAGCTTTCAACCGCCACTCTGCCTTATCGTACTGCTTATCTTTGGCAAGCAGAGAAATTGCCGTGACAGCGGCCTCAAACTGGAATGGCCCATCGGTGACTTTATCAAACCAACCCAGGGCGTTTTCTGTGTTATCACGTTTTTCTTCTATTTTCCCCAGATAAAAATTCGATTGACTGCGCCATTCGGCTTGCTCAAGCGTGTGCTTAAAAATATCTTCAGCTTTATCATCACGATCCAATTGCAACTGCACCAATCCTAAGGAAAATTGGCTTTCATAATCTTTAGCATCATTGGCTATGAGCGTTTCGTATACCTCGCCTGCTTCTTCATATTTGGTCGACTTGATAAGCACCTGCGCCAGCATTTTTTTAAATTTTTGGTTATCAGGATATTTCTGTACGGCATTTCTCAGCAACGTTTCTGCACGCGGGTAATCTTCAGCATAGACCGCCATCTGCGCCTGCAAAATCAAGGCCTTATCCCAATTCGGCTGCAATTGCAAAGCTTGTTCGATTTTTCTATCCGCCAACCCTTTATTTTTCATATCCGAAGCTAACAATGACTGGATAAAATAAATCGCAGCTTGGTTAGGGTGCTTGACTGACAAAGTTTCCATTACCTCGTATATGAATGGGACATTGCCATCTTTTTGCAGTGCGCTTACCAATTCAAGCAAGGTTTTTTCGAATCCAGCGGGGTCTCGCTTCAAAAGTACGCTTAAATGCTCAACTGCTTGTTGTTTATCTTCAGCCTTTAGTGCCGACAGCGCGGCAATCTTTCTGGCCGACAAGCTATTTGGATCTTGTTTTAACCATAAAGAAACAGCTTCATTTGACTTGGCGGCATCCTTTGTGTAGAAAGCAATCATTGCCGCCCGCTCAGTAAGCCTTGGATCATGGACACGTTTTGCGGCTTCCAGATAGCCTTCCAGGGCGATCTCATACTGGCCTCTTTGCCCTGCCAACTCTGCGGTCAACAACATAAAAAGCACATCGGGATCAAGGGAAGGCTGTTCTACCCTATGCTCATTTTTGCCCAAAGGCTTGTTTAGTTCAACAGGTTTAGCAGATGCGTTAGGTGCCGATGTCTGTTCCGGTGCAGTCGCACAACCAACAAGGAAAAAAAGGAAAAAAACTGGAAACAACCTTAAAATTGACACAGATGATCCTATCTATAATTCATAAAATATCTCGCATAGATTAGCAGAAATCCCAATTGGTTCAGACTGTTAATTTATTTTGACACTATTGTACATTTAATCAGTTACTTACAAAACATTTAAAAATAGGCATACTTGAGCAGTAACTTTACCAATTCCTTTAGCAATATATCCTGCTTCGATTAAGTCATGCTTTTTTATATAACTCACTTTAGTCAATGCTAGCCTGTGGAGTCCAAATCAATCATCCATTCCAAATCTGTTACAATTTGCATAACCCGTTAAGATTTCTACGCCATGACACTTTTAGCTATCGGCATCAATTACAACACCGCCCCCGTTGCAATCCGCGAGCGCCTGGCATTTCCTGCCGACATCTTATATTCGTCATTAAAAGAATTACGGCAAGTGCGTGAAATCAGCGAAGCTGCTATTCTTTCTACCTGCAACCGCACCGAATTCTACTGCACGACAACAACAACCAACGAAAAATTCCTGATCGACTGGGTGGCACAAGCCAAGCGGATTGATGTCGATAGCTTTAAGCCCTATTTGTACACTCACGCCGACAATCAACATATCCGACATATGTTTAGGGTCGCTTGCGGATTAGACTCCATGATACTGGGCGAGCCACAAATCCTAGGCCAAATGAAATCAGCTTATCAAGCAGCATGTGAAGCCGGTACTTTAGGAAGGAATCTTGGCAAATTGTTTCAACAAACCTTCTCCGTCGCCAAAAAAGTCCGCACGGATACGGCTATCGGCTCCAGCCCAGTTTCTGTCGCCTTTGCTGCCGTCCAGCTTGCCCAGGAAATCTTTACTAACCTTAGCGAGCAAACCGCACTTTTAATAGGTGCTGGCGAAACCATTGAATCGACCGCACACCATTTACGCAAACGGGGAATAGCTCGAATTATTATCGCCAACAGGACACATACCAAAGCCCAAGCGCTGGCCGATCAGGTCTATGGCCATGCGATCAACTTATCGGAATTGCCTTTGTATTTGGCAGAGGCCGATATCCTCATTTCATCAACAGCCAGTCAATTGCCAATACTGGGCAAAGGCAGTGTCGAAAGCGCCTTGAAAAAACGGCGGCATAAACCGATGTTCATGATTGACCTTGCCGTCCCCCGTGATATTGAAGCCGAAGTCAAACAGCTTCGAGATGTCTACTTATATACCATTGATGATTTGCAAAATACTATCGACCAAAGCATGGATTCCCGCCGCCGAGCTGCCGAGCAAGCCGAAGAAATTATCGAAACCGAAGTAGACCAATTTCTGAGATGGCTACGCACTCAAAACGCACACACTACTATTGATAACTACCGTAAGCAAGCCGAACAAGCCCGTGATGAAAGCTTGCAAAAAGCACTGGCTTTATTAAAAAATGGCAGCACCCCCGAAGAAGCCCTAACACGTTTGGCTAAAAGCTTGACTAATAAATTGATCCACACCCCTAGCACACAAATTCGCGATGCTGCCGCTAACGAGAGACATGACTTAATTGCCGCTGCACACGAAATTTTTAAATTGAATAAATAGTAAGGCTAAAAATACATAACAGCATATTAAACCCAAAGCTTTTGCCTTAAATATCCTGAGACACCCTGAATCGTTACGATGAAACCTTCCATACAACACAAATTAGAAAGCCTTTGCGAACGCTATGAAGAAATAGCTGCGTTATTGTCTGAACCAGAAACGCAAAATAACCAAAACAAATTCCGAGCCTTAAGCCAAGAATACGCACAAATCACACCACTGGTTGAAGTCTACAAAAAACGCACCGAAGCACTTGAGCAGAAAACCTCGGCCTTAGAAATGGCGAACGACAATGACCCGGAGCTACGTGAACTCGCTAAAGAAGAAGCGGCAGAAGCTGAGCAAACAATTGCTGCTCTTGAACAAGAATTACAACTTTTGCTGCTCCCCAAAGACCCCAACGACACCCGCAACATATTCCTTGAAGTTCGTGCCGGCACGGGTGGCGACGAAGCTGCAATTTTCTCCGGTGATCTGGCACGCATGTATCAACGGTATGCTGAAAGAAAAGGCTGGCAGACGGAAATCATCAGCGAGAATCAAGGTGAACACGGCGGTTATAAAGAAGTCATCCTGCGCGTATCCGGGCGCGATGTTTACTCCCAGCTAAAATTTGAATCCGGCACCCATCGTGTGCAACGTGTGCCAGAAACCGAATCACAAGGCCGTATCCATACCTCAGCCTGTACAGTTGCCATCATGCCGGAAGTCGATGAAGTCGATGCCATCGACATCAATCCTGCTGACTTAAAAGTCGATACCTATCGCGCATCCGGCGCAGGTGGTCAGCACGTTAACCGGACTGAATCTGCCATCCGTATCACTCATATTCCATCTGGAGTAGTTGTAGAATGCCAAGATGAACGTTCACAACACAAAAACCGTGCCCGTGCCATGTCCGTGCTAGCAGCGCGGTTGCTTGCCGCCGAGCAGGAAAAACACCACGCTGAACAATCCTCCAACCGTAAGCTGCAGGTCGGTAGCGGTGACCGCTCAGAGCGCATACGTACTTATAACTATCCGCAAGGCCGCCTGACCGATCACCGTATTAACTTAACTCTGTATAAGCTTGAAGACATTATGGAAGGTGGCCTGGAACAAGTCGTTCAACCCCTAATCAGCGAACATCAAGCGGAATTACTGACTCAACTGGGTGATGAATAATCCGGGCAAATCGCAAAGTGTCCACGATTAAAACAGCATTAACTGAGGCAGTTAGCTCATTGCAAGACGTATCCGAATTGCCTTTGTTGGATGCCGAAGTGTTACTGTGTAAAGTTCTGGACAAAGAACGGCCCCATTTACGTGCTTGGCCTGATGCAACACTAAACCCAGAGCAACACCAAGAATATCAAGTTTTGGTAAATGACCGACGGCAAGGCAAACCCCTCGCGTACATCACTGGTACGAGAGAATTCTGGTCACGGTCTTTTCAGGTATCCCCCGATGTGCTAATACCAAGGCCTGACACCGAATTGCTCATCGAGCTCAGCTTGGCACTGATTCCGACAAACCTAGCTTGTAAAATTATTGATTTAGGCACAGGCTCCGGCATTATTGCCATCACGCTTGCCGCAGAACGTCTTCATGCCCAGGTAAGCGCGACTGACATCAGTGTAGCCGCCCTACAGATTGCCCAAGCTAATGCGGCTAAACATAACGTAGACCGTATTAAGTTTTATCAAAGCAACTGGTTTGAACACATACCCACTGGAAAATTCGACCTTATCATCAGCAACCCACCCTACATCGCTGAAGACGACCCACATCTTCAACAAGGCGACCTGCGGTTTGAGCCGAAAACCGCATTAACTTCTGCCCAGCAAGGATTAAGCGATATACAAACAATTGCTGAATCTGCCCGTTATAGGCTGGAAAATAGTGGCTTTTTATTGGTTGAACATGGGTATAACCAGCAAAAAGAAGTGCATAATATTTTTAGTGAGCTGAATTACTACAACGTACAAACCCATACCGATTTATCAGGACAACCGCGTGTAACTTCAGGACAATACCTACTTTCGACTTGAGAAAGCTTCTACAATGCGATGCCATCCTCCAATTCCCCTATGCTAGGGTGAGCGTAATCCAACCTTCTTCTCCGAGAGATGAATGAAACGTATGCCATTAAGGAATTAATATGACTAAAATCACACACAACGTTGAATACCAATTATCCCGTAAACTAACCAACCAATTATTGCATCTCGCGCAATTATCGCCTGACTATGAAATATGCGGACTTGTCGGCGGCAAAAACGGCTTACCCAGCACCTGCTATCCCATAGATAACATTGCAGAACAACCTAAGCAGCGCTTCCTGCTCGATGCCAAACAACAAATTGCCGCAATGGCAAATATGCGAAACGTGGGTGAAGAACTGTTCGCTATTTACCATTCCCACCCGAAAGCCCCTGCAAAACCTTCCACTTACGACCTAGAAGCAGCCGCTTACCCAGATGCGCTCTACCTAATTATCTCTTTGAATATTAAAGGTGTACTGGAAATGCGTGGCTTTAAAATACACCACCAAAAAGCGCAGGAAGTTGTACTTGCACTGTTGGAGAAATGATTGTTTGAATGTAGCCTTTATGGAAGGTAGGCTACAAATACCGTATTTCTACAGGTAATATTAAATATTTTGCCTTGATCTGCCAGCGAAAAACGAAGCCAAAACGCTCAAATATTCTTTTATTTCTGTATTGACAGAAATAAAAGAATATGTATAATTTAGCCATGTTATTAAATCCTGTCGCACAACGATTTGTCCTGCACTGGGGTGAAATGGGCTCAAAATGGGGTGTCAACCGTACGGTTGCCCAAGTACATGCCCTGCTCTATCTCATCGGTAAACCTATGCCTGCAGATGAGATTACGGAAACTCTTGGGGTTGCACGCTCCAACGTTAGCAATAGCCTAAAAGAATTGCAGAATTGGAATCTGATCCAAGCAGTACATATCATGGGCGATAGGCGCGACCACTACACTACCTCCAACGATGTCTGGCAATTATTTAAAACTGTGGTACAAGAACGTAAGGAACGGGAATTCGACCCCACCATTGGAGTGTTGCGCGATTGCCTCGCCAGTCCCGATTTAGCCAGGGAAGATGCCGAGGCGCAACAGCGAATTAAGGAAGCTTTAGGCTTCATGGAAGCTTTATCTACTTGGGGCGAACAAATGCTGAAACTGGAACCAAACACCTTGATGAAAATGATGAAACTGGGCAGTAAAATTAAAGAACTGTTAGCGTTAATCAAGTAACCGTTTTTTTGCCTATTGATTTCTGTTTAAACAGAAACAACTGACAATACTGGAGGTAATATGACCACAGCTTACCCGCTCACAATCTATTTCGATGCCTCATGCCGTTTATGTAGCAGCGAAATGCAAAATATCACGCTTCATGACGTTAACAATCAACTGATTTTAATCGATTGCTCTGCGCCAGATTTCGACAACACGACTTGTAAGATCAATAACATAAGCCAAACTGCTATGATGAACCAGCTTCATGCTCAGGATGCTAACGGCGAATGGCTGATTGGCGTGGCTGCGTTTGAAGTGATATATCAAACCGTGGGGATGGCTACCATTGCAAAACTTTGGGGAAGCCCCCTCACCCGCCCCTGGGCAGAACGCATGTATCCCTGGGTCGTGCGGCATCGTTACACGCTGTCAAAAATTGGCCTGCATGAGTTGTTTGGCTTATGGAGCAAATATACCGCAAGGAAAGCAGAAAAACGCAGCCGCTTATGTAGTGAAGGTCGTTGCAATGTCAGCGATTAAACTTTTTTAAGGAGATAACATTATGAAAATATTAGTCTGCGGTGCGAGCGGCTTTGTTGGCCGACATTTAACATCTGCATTACGAGCAGCGGGCCACGCAGTCGTTCGTGGTATTCGCAAACCCTCGCAACCTGATGACATAGCAGTCGATTATTGCAAAGACACCACCAAGGAGACTTGGCTACCTAAACTGGCTGGAATTGATGTGGTGGTTAATGCGGTCGGTGTATTGCGCGATAGCGCCAACCAACCGATGAAACTGTTGCTTGAACAAACCCCCATCGCATTATTTTCGGCCTGTAAAGAAGCCGGTGTTAAACGTATAGTGCAAGTCTCCGCCTTAGGCATCGACAAAGGCATCGAAACACCCTACTTCCAAACCCGCCGCACGCCGGAAGCCTTTCTAAACGTCTTGCCGGACGACATAAAACACTTAATCTTGCGACCTTCTGTTATCTACGGAGAAGACGGTGCCAGCGCCAAAATGTTTCGGTTTCAGGCTGGATTACCCATCCAAACCTTAGCCGCTGACGGAAAGCAACTCCTGCAACCTGTCCATATCGACGATATATGCGAAGCCGTCAACCGTTGGCTTGCCGATCCCTATGCTAAGTCACAAACCGTTTCCTGTGTGGGACAGGAAGCCACCGACATGCGCGGCATGTTAGACAGCTATCGGCAACAATTGGGGCATTCTGAAGCCATACATCTCAGCATTCCAGCGTTTCTTATTGGCCTTAGCGCAAAAATTGGCGACTTTATTCCAGCAAGCCCGTTGTGCAGTGATACCTTGACCATGTTAAATGCAGGAAATACAGGGGATAGCACTTCGTTTGCCCAATTATTAGGAAGACCTCCTAAAAGCTATCGAACATTTATTAGTTCGGATACAACAGATGCAAACCGCTGATATTCGATTAATGCGATACAGCCTAGCCGTTGTCTGGATTGTTACGGGCATATTGTCGTTAGGCATTTATCCACAAGAAGACAGTTTTTCATTGTTGGCACGAATCGGCATTGAAAATGGAGCGGCATCTACCGCACTCTATCTGGGATCAACGGCAGACATTGTGTTTGGCCTTATGACACTGTTCGCACCCAGCAAAAATCTATGGCAAGCACAGGCAATACTCGTATTGATCTACACAATAGCTATTTCAATTTATTTACCTGAATTCTGGCTGCATCCGTTCGGCCCGATATTGAAGAATATTCCTTTTTTGACCTTGCTTTGGCTACTTTACAAAAACGAGGGTATCACACAATGAACACTTACTTATTCTTGAAATGGGCGCATATCCTTTCCAGTGTGCTGCTGGTCGGCACTGGCTTTGGCAGCGCCTTTTATCTGTATTTCATCCATCGTACGCGCAATACACAGGCCATCGCGGAAGTGTCTCGGCTAGTTGTAAAAGCTGACTTTTGGTTCACCACCCCCGCCATCATCATCCAACCCGTTACAGGTTACGCCATGATGTCAATATCGAGTTTTACATTTTCGCAAAGTTGGCTTTTTTGGACTGTTGGGCTTTACATAATTGCGGGGATTTGCTGGCTACCGGTCGTCTGGTTGCAATTGCGTATGGCGGACATGGCGACGGTTGCCGTAACCAATAATTCTGCCCTCCCAACTAATTACTGGCGCTACGCCCGCTATTGGGAATGGCTGGGTTATCCGGCATTTATCGCCATGTTGGGAGTTTATTGGTTGATGGTGTTTAAACCTGCTTAAATTGATTGAGGTAAGCAATGGGAACGATTAGTTATGTAGTGATTTTTCAAGGCATTCTAGGCGGTTTTGATGTGCTATGGAATCATGAATGGAAAGAGAAACTTCCTTCAAAATTGAATGCGGCGTTAGAACAAAAAATTCATGGGGTTAGTGAACTGTTTTATGCTGTAGTTTTTCTAGGACTCGCTTGGCTTAGCTGGAATGGTATTTGGGCCTATGTGTTGTTCGCCATAATCCTTATTGAAATAGCCTTAACCGCTTGGGATTTCGTTGTCGAAGATAAAACGAGAACCCTAAGCCCAACAGAACGAATTACCCATTTACTATTAAGTATGACGGGGGGCGCTTATGTTGCATTTCTAATACCTGCGCTAATTCAATGGTCGTACATGCCTTCATCATTAAGCGGCTTAGATTATGGAATTCGTTCTTGGATTTTATCAGCTCTTGGTTTTGGCGTTTTTGCATGGGGAATAAGGGATCTTTCGAGTGGGCTAAGATTATCAAAAAAGAACTATAAAGCCTTTAGTTACTATAGTATTGAAAATACCCCAACTGTTGATGAACCATTGCATGGAATTAAATCATGAAAAATACATCAATAATTCAGCAAGCCCTCGGCAACATGTGGCATAAACTTCCTCTCGTAATTCAAAATCATTACGGCATTCAACAAGGACAGCTAATGCATACTGTTGTCACAGGCACTATGTACATTAATTATCCCGCTTTCATTAAACCAATGCTGTTCATCACTCGATTGATGGGCGGGTTAATCGACGTGTAAGGCGCTAACATGACCGCTCGAGTCGAAAAATGGGTTAACGCTGATCAACCACAAACCTTATTTTGGAAACGCACTATCCAAGCACAGAATGGGAAAAGCACGGTTTTTGCCTCGCGAATGGAATATCAAAAGGGTAATGAACTGATTGAGTTTGTGGGCGGCGGCTTTGGACTTTATCTCAAGCTAACAGTTGAAAACGGCAAGTTGGTTTATCGCAGTAATGGACATTTATGGCAGATCGGCAAGGTTAGAATCCCAATTCCTGACGTACTTTTTCTAGGCCATGCTACCATCACCGAAACCGCCATGACTGAAAACCAATTTGAGCTGGATTTTAAAATAATCCATCCGCTATTCGGAGAAACCTATCATTATGGCGGTGAGTTTCAGCTAGACGATCTAACTATGTCGTAAGGAATCTAAGCTATTGTTCTAAGCCTCACCCTTCAACAGCATCTCGCCATATTCTTCTGGCGTGATTACACCGCCGAGTGATTCCGCGACATTTTTATCGCGTTCTGGGCGTACGTCTTGTACTGCATCAATACGTTTCCATTGTGCTGGGGATGTTTTGCAATCTATTTGTGGAACATATTTTGATATGCCTACGCGTTGATATTTGTGGATATAGCGAGGACAGTTGACAAATATTTCAGTGATGGCAACCCTAACTACCAACTCAGCACCAAGAAACTCGGCAGTCAAAGGGTCGTGCTGATCAATGCTGGCAGTGCCATGTATACGGATACGATGCGGTGTCTCGAAGTCGATAAACAACATACCGATTTTGTTGTTTGCCGTAATGTTGCTCATCGAGAGAAACATACCATTGCCCTCAAAACTCGGAAATGCCAACGTTTTGCTATCCAGCACTTTAACAAAGCCAAGATTACCGCCTTTGTAAGAACAGGTGGGATAACCTCGGTGATCTATCGTGGTCAAAAAGAACATGTCTCGTGTTTCAATAAACCCTTTGTGATCATCAGCAATCTCAGTGGCAACGATTATTTGATCCAAGCGGTCAGCCAAATTTTTCGTGTTAAACGCACCCTGGATTTCCCGATGTTGTTCGTCGTAGATTTCAGTCATAGCTACTCCCTTTATAGAAAATATTGAAGTTGTTGAGGGTAAGAAACATACTTACCATGCCACTATCGCCATTTATTATTTGATAACTTGATACTACCATAAGCTGTTGGGAAAGCGGATTTTCTGTTAGTTGATGTCGTATTGTTTTGCGCTGTTTACCGACCACGGTTCTGTGCGGTCAGGTTTTTCTTCGGGCAAAAAAAACCCCGGGGCGGCGTGGCCGTCCCGGGGCTTGGTTTTTGGCGCTTGGCAATTCCCTACTTTCGCATGGCAAACTGCCACACTATCATCGGCGCTAAGCGGTTTCACTTCCGAGTTCGGGATGGGATCGGGTGGTTCACGCTCGCTATGGTCACCAAGCAAACTGGTGTGGTGGGGGCTTCCCCCCACCGCCTTCGGGCAGCTCAGGTCGGGCAGTTTGCCTTGCCCCTTTGCTGCACCCATGGAAATCTGTACGCCTTTTGTCCTCTCGCTTCGGCACCGCCAACTGCGCCCGGACAGGTTACGCCTGGGTTCGGGCCTTCCGGCCGCCCACCTTGCGCTTGCGCTTGTCCGGCTTTTGTCACACACCAAGCCTATTGGGTGTTATATGGTCAAGCCTCACGGGCAATTAGTACACGTTAGCTACACGCATTGCTGCGCTTCCACACCGTGCCTATCAACGTCGTAGTCTCCGACGGCCCTTCAGGGGGCTTCAAGCCCCAGTGAGGTCTCATCTTGGGAGGGGCTTCCCGCTTAGATGCTTTCAGCGGTTATCCTGTCCGCACGTAGCTACCCAGCAATGCCGTTGGCACGACAACTGGAACACCAGCGGTGCGTCCACTCCGGTCCTCTCGTACTAGGAGCAGCTTCCCTCAAACCTCAAACGCCCATGGCAGATAGGGACCGAACTGTCTCACGACGTTCTGAACCCAGCTCGCGTACCACTTTAAATGGCGAACAGCCATACCCTTGGGACCTGCTTCAGCCCCAGGATGTGATGAGCCGACATCGAGGTGCCAAACACCGCCGTCGATATGAACTCTTGGGCGGTATCAGCCTGTTATCCCCGGAGTACCTTTTATCCGTTGAGCGATGGCCCTTCCATACAGAACCACCGGATCACTATGACCTACTTTCGTACCTGCTCGACTTGTACGTCTCGCAGTCAAGCACCCTTATGCCATTGCACTCATCGCCTGATTTCCGACCAGGCTGAGGGTACCTTCGTGCTCCTCCGTTACTCTTTAGGAGGAGACCGCCCCAGTCAAACTACCCACCAGACACTGTCCCTAGCCCGGATAACGGGCCGAGGTTAGAACTCCGAACAAACCAGGGTGGTATTTCAAGGTCGGCTCCACATGGACTGGCGTCCACGCTTCAAAGCCTCCCACCTATCCTACACAAATCGGTTCAAAGTCCAGTGTCAAGCTATAGTAAAGGTTCACGGGGTCTTTCCGTCTAGCCACGGGTATACGGCATCTTCACCGCAATTTCAATTTCACTGAGTCTCGGCTGGAGACAGTGTGGCCATCGTTACGCCATTCGTGCAGGTCGGAACTTACCCGACAAGGAATTTCGCTACCTTAGGACCGTTATAGTTACGGCCGCCGTTTACTGGGGCTTCGATCAAGAGCTTCTCCGAAGATGACCCCATCAATTAACCTTCCAGCACCGGGCAGGCGTCACACCCTATACTTCCTCTTTCGAGTTCGCAGAGTGCTATGTTTTTGCTAAACAGTCGCAGCCACCAATTTTTTGCAACCCCCTCCGGCTCCACGGGCAAGCCGCTTCACCTACCAGGGGCATACCTTCTCCCGAAGTTACGGTATCATTTTGCCTAGTTCCTTCAGCCGAGTTCTCTCAAGCGCCTTAGAATTCTCATCCCACCCACCTGTGTCGGTTTACGGTACGGCCACTGGTAACCTGGTGCTTAGAGGTTTTTCTTGGAAGCATGGCATCTATCACTTCATCTTAGCCGAAGCTAAAATCCGTCGTCACGCCTCAGGATTGGCCTCCCGGATTTGCCTAAGCTGCCTCCCTACACGCTTAAACCGGCACTTCCAACCGCCGGCCGATATAGCCTTCTCCGTCACCCCATCGCAGTCACCACCGGTACAGGAATATTAACCTGTTCTCCATCGACTACGCCTCTCGGCCTCGCCTTAGGTACCGACTAACCCTGCGTCGATTAGCGTTGCGCAGGAACCCTTGGGTTTTCGGCGTGCGGGTTTTTCACCCGCATTATCGTTACTCATGTCAGCATTCGCACTTCCGATACCTCCAGCACACTTCTCAATGCACCTTCGCAGGCGTACGGAACGCTCCTCTACCGCTCGCCCATAGGACGAACCCGTAGCTTCGGTACTATGCTTAGCCCCGGTAAATCTTCCGCGCAGGCCGACTCGACCAGTGAGCTATTACGCTTTCTTTAAAGGATGGCTGCTTCTAAGCCAACCTCCTGGCTGTCTGTGCCTTCCCACATCGTTTCCCACTGAGCATAGATTTTGGGACCTTAGCTGACGGTCTGGGCTGTTTCCCTTTCCACGACGGACCTTATCACCCGCCGTGTGTCTCCCGTGCTGGAACTTGTCGGTATTCGGAGTTTGCATCGGGTTGGTAAGTCTAGACGACCCCCTAGCCGAAACAGTGCTCTACCCCCGACAGTTATACACGAGGCGCTACCTAAATAGCTTTCGAGGAGAACCAGCTATCTCTGGGCTTGATTAGCCTTTCACTCCTATCCACAGCTCATCCCCGTATTTTTCAACAGACGTGGGTTCGGCCCTTCCAGTTAGTATTACCCAACCTTCAGCCTGGCCATGGATAGATCGCCCAGTTTCGGGTCTAATCCCAGCGACTGAACGCCCTGTTCAGACTCGCTTTCGCTACGCCTCCCCTATTCGGTTAAGCTTGCCACTGAGATTAACTCGCTGACCCATTATACAAAAGGTACGCAGTCACGGAACAAGTCCGCTCCCACTGCTTGTACGCATACGGTTTCAGGGTCTATTTCACTCCGCTCTCCGCGGTTCTTTTCGCCTTTCCCTCACGGTACTGGTTCACTATCGGTCAGTAAGGAGTATTTAGCCTTGGAGGATGTGTCCCCCCATGTTCAGACAAGGTTTCACGTGCCCCGTCCTACTCGTTTTCACTAAGGTAAAGTTTTCGTGTACGGGGCTATCACCCTGTATCGCCGGACTTTCCAGACCGTTCCACTAACTTTATCCTAGCTTAAGGGCTAGTCCCCGTTCGCTCGCCGCTACTAAGGGAATCTCGGTTGATTTCTTTTCCTCCGGGTACTTAGATGTTTCAGTTCTCCGGGTTCGCTTCTCTGGGGCTATGTATTCACCCCAGGATGACCAGCTTATGCTGGCCGGGTTTCCCCATTCGGAAATCCGCGGATCAGGGCCAGTTTGCAGGCTCCCCGCGGCTTATCGCATGCTACAACGTCCTTCGTCGCCTCTTACTGCCTAGGCATCCACCGTATGCGCTTGTTCACTTGACCATATAACCCCAATGGGCCTGTCTTGGCCGCCTTCCGTTGGCCTTCCGATAAGGGCTTGCCCTTAGGGAAAGAGGAGGAAGGCGGCCACATGCCTTGTTGTGGCCATACGCCAGCTTGACGCTATCGCTTTTTGCTTGAGTGCACGCCCTTATGCCTGGAGGCCAGCCTGCGCTTAAGTCAAACGCAATTTGGCCGCCATCCATTCGGGCGCACTTTTAAACACGCAGGTCGCCCTACGGGTTTTTTGTACAGATTTCCATGTTGTTAAAGAGCTATTGTTGGGTTTTGCCCAGCAATCCTATAAGGTCTTGGGATGAGGCGGCTTAAAGTTGACAATCAACGCGGGAAGGGCATTGGCTTCCTGAAAGGATGCCGCTTGGGCATCCGGTGCGCTGTGTTGCTGGCTTTAATGCGTCAAGACGCTATAGGATTGGTGGTGGAGCCAAGGAGGATCGAACTCCTGACCTCCTGCGTGCAAGGCAGGCGCTCTCCCAGCTGAGCTATGGCCCCAGTGTCACTGCTGAGTTCCCTAGCCTTCACCGTGCGTTTGCATAGCTGCGATAACCGACACGCGTTCGTGCCGAAGATTGCAAGTGCTATGCGGCGTGGTGGGCCTGGGAGGATTTGAACCTCCGACCTCACCCTTATCAGGGGTGCGCTCTAACCAACTGAGCTACAGGCCCTAGGCTCATGTCGCTTCGGCCAAAATAATGAGTGTGGGCACGTGTGCGGCCCCTGCCGTCTTTGTAAGGAGGTGATCCAGCCCCAGGTTCCCCTAGGGCTACCTTGTTACGACTTCACCCCAGTCATGAATCACAAAGTGGTAAGCGCCCTCCTTGCGGTTAGACTACCTACTTCTTTTGCAACCCACTCCCATGGTGTGACGGGCGGTGTGTACAAGGCCCGGGAACGTATTCACCGCGACATTCTGATTCGCGATTACTAGCGATTCCGACTTCACGGAGTCGAGTTGCAGACTCCGATCCGGACTGGGACCGGCTTTGTGGGATTGGCTTACTTTTGCAAGTTCGCAGCCCTCTGTACCGGCCATTGTAGCACGTGTGTAGCCCTACCCATAAGGGCCATGATGACTTGACGTCGTCCCCACCTTCCTCCGGTTTATCACCGGCAGTCCCCCTAGAGTTCCCGGCATGACCCGCTGGCAACTAAGGGCAAGGGTTGCGCTCGTTACGGGACTTAACCCAACATCTCACGACACGAGCTGACGACAGCCATGCAGCACCTGTCTCAGAGTTCCCGAAGGCACTCCACTATCTCTAACAGATTCTCTGGATGTCAAGGGTAGGTAAGGTTCTTCGCGTTGCATCGAATTAAACCACATGCTCCACCGCTTGTGCGGGCCCCCGTCAATTCATTTGAGTTTTAACCTTGCGGCCGTACTCCCCAGGCGGTCGACTTAATGCGTTAGCTGCGCCACTAAACCCCATAAGGGCCCAACGGCTAGTCGACATCGTTTACGGCGTGGACTACCAGGGTATCTAATCCTGTTTGCTACCCACGCTTTCGTGCCTCAGCGTCAGTTTGGGTCCAGGAAGCCGCCTTCGCCACTGGTGTTCCTCCGGATATCTACGCATTTCACCGCTACACCCGGAATTCCACTCCCCTCTACCTAACTCTAGCCCGCCAGTTTCAAATGCCGTTCCCAGGTTGAGCCCAGGGCTTTCACATCTGACTTAACAGGCCGCCTACGCACGCTTTACGCCCAGTAATTCCGATTAACGCTCGCACCCTCCGTATTACCGCGGCTGCTGGCACGGAGTTAGCCGGTGCTTCTTCTAAAGGTAATGTCAAGGGCAGCCGTATTAAGCCTGCCTTTTTCCTCCCAATTGAAAGTGCTTTACAACCCTCAGGCCTTCTTCACACACGCGGTATTGCTGGATCAGGCTTGCGCCCATTGTCCAATATTCCCCACTGCTGCCTCCCGTAGGAGTCTGGGCCGTGTCTCAGTCCCAGTGTGGCTGATCGTCCTCTCAGACCAGCTATGGATCGTCGCCTTGGTAGGCCTTTACCCTACCAACAAGCTAATCCAACGCAGGCTCATCCTATAGCGCGAGGCCTTACGGGCCCCCGCTTTCCCCCTAAGGGCGTATGCGGTATTAGCGTGGGTTTCCCCACGTTGTCCCCCACTACAGGGCAGATTCCTACGCGTTACTCACCCGTCCGCCACTCGCCGGCGCCCCGAAGGCCCGCTGCCGTCCGACTTGCATGTGTTAAGCATACCGCCAGCGTTCAATCTGAGCCATGATCAAACTCTTCAGTTCAATTTCATGCGCACCCTTTTTAAGATGGGGTGCCTAATCTTTTTTTGGTCAACGAAAAATATTCCGCCGTTTGAATTAACGGAGTACCTTGTGTGCCAACCTGTGTCTCTAGACACAGGCGCCAACACGCGTACCCACACTCATTATTTTGGCCATCTTGTTAAAGAGCGCATAACTTCCGTTACGCTGAGTCCAACTATTCTACAGGTTTGCTTGGTTCT
>CAWDOO010000002.1:0-42949 GCA_963804035.1 uncultured Gammaproteobacteria bacterium
CCCCGTAATGGGTAGCGTAACTGCGGGGGATAAATACTCTTGCCATTGAAAATTTAATTAATGAATCGTTAGCCTATTCAGCCTTCCTTAGATTTTTCCATTCAGTGTTTTTGAGTTGTTTTTCCCAGGTATATGGGTTGTATTTAAGTTTTTTGGCGTTTTTTGCAGAAAACAATAAAAGCACGGAACAAACAACCCATATCAACGCTTGGTACAAACACCATGCTTGGCGTATAAACGCTTTAATGCAGGGCAAGATAGGTGAAGTAGGCCCACATGCAAGCATGGTGTACATCCTTCACTAGCCTTATTCGCGCTACGCGCTCAACGGAATTTAGCTTTAACGCGGAGGCAAATAGCATGGGTTTATGGATTTTATGAGTACCGGCTAACCAATGCCTTCGAGCCTTTTTAGGCGATTGAACTCCTATTCTAAGCAACACCCTGTCAAAGAACTCGGCAAGTATAATAACGAAGAATGCAGGAATGAACTCATTGAAGACATCCGAAACGATTCCGTCATGCGCTGTGGTAATTTTAACCTACATGGGGAGTATGATTTCTTAGATGAACAAACGGTTGATTCCATAGTCTTGAAAACGCTCACCCCCTAAAAGGACTCAAAATTTGAGTGATTGAAAACAGCGACTAGGCCTTTATTGGCAAGGGCTTTGCCATAATCCTTTGAAACTTTAGAGCCTTTTGTTGATTAATATCCAATAATATCAAGTCATTGATTATGGATACTGGAGAGGGCAATTCAAATCATCTTATTCGTGGGCATCAATATTGGCCGTTTACGGGGCGATCAGCTTGGAAACGGCTTCTAATAAATTCTTGGGCTGGAAGGGTTTGGTCACCCAGGCTTTTGCCCCCGCTTCTTTTGCGGCATCCTTTTTTGCTTGGTTGACTTCCGTCGTCAGCATAATGATGGGGGTGAACTTATATTTTGGGTGCTGTTTGACTTCTTTGACAAAGGTTATGCCATCCATATTCGGCATATTGATATCGCTTACAATGAGATGGATCTTGGTGCCATCTAATTTTTTTAGCGCCTCTTTACCGTCGCTGGCTTCAATTAAGTCGTACCCTGCGTCCCTTAATGCGATACCGACAACTTGCCGCATTGAAGCCGAGTCATCAACAATCAAAATTGTTTTTGCCATGTTCGTTTATTCCTGTTTAGGTTAAAAAAAAGTCAAGTCGTCAGCCGGTTGTTTGGTTGTTGGCCGGTTATTGCGTTGTTTAACTGTCTCGTATTGGGTCTGCATATGGCTGACTATGTCTTCCACATTTAACATCTTTTTATGGCGATCTTGGCCTTGTTGCTGAATATGTTCTAGGTTTTCTCTTAATGTCGCTAAATTGGTTTGCACGAGCGCCAGAATTTGGCTGACCCTATCCTGGAATTGCAAAGTCTCCAAAACGACATCAATTTCTTTACGTATTTTCCCGACGCTACTTTTGAGATTCTTAAGTTCTTCCGATTCTTCACCGTCTACAGGTAGATCGGCGAATTCGAAGATGTGTTTGAGTTCCTCATTGATGGTTGAGAACCGCCGGATCAATGTCGAAACTTCCTGTTCAGTAAGATCTTTTGCAGCCACAATTTGTTCGGCAAGCTTGGGTTCTACCATCAGCACTAACCGTTCCAGCTCAACGGTGTAAGACTTCAGCATGTTTAATCCTTCTAAATATTTTTTTTTATGATAACTGTCTAGCTTTTCCAATTGGTCGGTGTGCCATACCAAAATAAAGTAACTACCTACTAAACTAAAAAGCACCATCAGAAACGCGAACGATACGCTGCTTGACGAAACGCCTTGTTGTGAAACAAGAATGAGGCCAAAAAAAACGCTTGGAAAAACTGGCATAAACGCGAACAAAATAGGGTTGGTGTTCGGGTTGTCGTGCGTACGCATAAAATCCTCTTGGGTTATGCATAAAGTAGTTTATTTTTTTCATTAAAACAACCAGATAGTTCAAGTTAGTGAACCCATTCACAGTTTCAACAATTCCTCTAGACTGCGTATTGCCTATGTCATGGAAATAGCTAGAATTAGGTTAGCTAAAGGTGAAAGCATTTAATGTTGGCTTTTATCCAATAACCGAAAAAAGAATATGGGTAAAAGTTGGTGTTTTTTGAAAAACCAAAACAACCAAGATTTAATGGATTGTGCCCTAAATAGAATAATTCCGATGTAGTGGATGTTGTCCAGAATTATTAGGATATAGATTCGGGCATAAAAACACGCCACCAACTTAAATTCTGCTAGGGTTTGTGATTTTAAGGATAAGTATAGTTCATAACATCTATGCCGGACGGATATAAAGAAGTTGGGCATTTAATGGCTCTTTTATGCTAAGTCCGGCGATGGCAAGATGCAGTTGATTTATCTTGGTTGACAAAGCTAGGTTATTTGTAATATGCGAAACAACAACTATGCTTTTCTACTAAAGAAATGGTTTTATAAATGCGGATAGATGACGGAGGATTTATTGTTTTAATTACCTTTCGTAAACGAAAGCATAAAAACCAAAGTAGACAGGCAAGTTGATTTTTCTAAAACGTTTTAGTTTCCCGATCTAGATGGCTATTGGACAAAGCTCTCGTTATGTTTTAACAACCTTAAACAGGCTAAATGCTTGCGGCAGTCTGCAAAGGATCTTTTCACTGATTTAGTAGCCCATCATAAGGTGTGCTAGAGGAATGTAGTGTTATGCAACCACTCGATATAACCGGCGAAATGACCATATATACGGCAGCGGAACAAAAAGACCAGTTGTTGGCATATATCAATTCCGCCCAAGAGCTTGAAATTAACCTTTCCCAGGTTACCGAACTTGATAGCGCCGGTACGCAATTGTTGGTCATGGCCAAGCAGGAAGCTGCGCGCAAGCAAAAAAAATTACGCTTTACGATGCACAGCAATGCGGTGCTCGACGTTATCGAATTAGCTAATTTAACTACCGCATTTGGTGACCCTTTATTTATAAGCGGAGACCAGGAGTAACTTTGGATGAAACAAGAACAACCAAACCGCAACGTCCGCCACGAAAATAGGAGTATCGGATGACAACCTCAGCACTACAGGGTTTAGCTTCATTTAAGGCAATAGTGGTAGATGGCTGGTTTGCTTTGGGAAACGTGTTGCTGCTGCTCGGTGGTGATGATTCTGTTGAACTCGGATTTAGATCTTTCTCTATCCAAGTGGTAAACCCAACCGCAATACAGCTATCTCAAGGCAACACTGAGGGTCATAGCGCATGAGTTTAGATCAAGAAATGCATGCCGCGTTACAAACCTTTATCGTCGAAAGCCAAGAGTTGTTGCAGACGATGGAAGATGACCTTATCAACTTGGAGCAACAAGAAGATTCAACGGAAACGATAGCGGCAATATTTCGCGCGGCCCATACCATCAAAGGTTCTTCTGGCTTATTTGGGTTAGACCATATTGTCGAATTTACCCACGTTGTCGAAAACGTACTGGATATTTTACGGGAAGGGCAGATACAGGTATCAAACGATTTGGTTGCCACCTTACTGAACTGCCGTGACCACATTGCTTTACTAATTGATGCTCTAGCCGAAGGACAGCTCACAGCGGATGAGATCCAGGCACACCAAGGTGAATTGTTGCTTGAGCAATTGACACCCTACCTGGAGCAAGAACAAACAAGCCCGATGCCGGTCGCGATAACCCCAAGAAACGCTAAAGTTGAAAAAGATACCAACAATGCGGACACGGTGCAAAGCGGCAATTGGCATCTTTCCTTAAGGTTTGGTAGTGACTCACTTAGAAACGGCATGGATCCGCTGGCTTTCATCCGTTACTTGTCTACGGTAGGCCGTATCGTTTCAATTACTACATTGACCGACGGTTTGCCGGAAGCGGCAACCATGGATCCTGAAACCTGCTACCTGGGGTTTGAGATTGATTTACAGAGTGATGCCGGAAAAGAAGCGATTGAAGCTGTTTTCGAATTTGTACGGGAAGACAGCATCATCCATATTTTGCCACCTAATAGCTGCCTCAATACCTATATTGATTTGATCCGCAGCTTACCTGAGGATGAGCGCCGCCTAGGCGAAATCCTTATCGCTAGTGGGGTATTGACTAGGCAGGAGCTCGAATCAAATTTACAGCTGCAACAACAGCAAAATCCAACCGAAGCGACTAATCAGCCCATCGGTGCGATATTGGTCGAAACGCAAACCGTACCGCAGCCGATAGTCGATGCTGCGCTGGAAAAGCAAAAGCAAATCAAGGATGCTAAAGCCCGGGAAAACCAAAGTATACGGGTGGATGCGGACAAACTGGATAAGCTGATCGACTTGGTTGGTGAATTGGTTATTTCATGCGCGGCTGCAAATTTACGCGCTGAGCAAATCAAAGATTCCGTCCTGTTGGAAGCCAACGCCCAAATCATCGGTCTTGTTGAAGAAGTCCGCGATAGTGCCTTAAAACTGCGCATGGTTCCCATAGGCGCAACATTCAACCGTTTTCAGCGCGTCGTGCGTGATGTCAGTGCGGAGATAGGCAAAGACATCGCTTTGGTCATCTCCGGTGGGGATACCGAGGTCGATAAATCGGTGGTCGAACAAATAGGCGATCCGCTGATGCACCTTGTGCGAAATTCGATGGATCATGGCATCGAAAACGCCCAGATCCGTGCAGAACATGGCAAACCGACGAAAGGTAAGTTGACGCTAAATGCGTACCATGAATCAGGTTCGATTGTGATCGAAGTCAGCGATGATGGCGGCGGGTTGAACAAAGACAAGATATTGGCTAAGGCTCTTGAAAAGGGATTGGTTCAGCCTGGGGTTAACCTCAGTGATAATGATATTTACGGGCTTATATTTGAAGCGGGATTTTCCACGGCGGATCAAGTTTCTAACCTGTCCGGGCGCGGGGTCGGCATGGACGTGGTTAAGCAGAATATCACCGCGTTGCGGGGGACTATCGAAATTAACAGTTTACCAGGGGCGGGCACCACTACAAGGATTCATCTGCCGTTGACACTCGCTATTATTGACGGTTTCTTGGTTGCGGTTGGTAATTCGTTTTTTGTCATCCCTCAAGACCGTATTGTTGAGTGTGTCGAATTGCCTGTCGAGAGCTTTTATGCCGATTATATGGATTTGAGAGGCGAAGTGTTGCCGTTTATCCGCTTAGGCAAATTTTTCAATATTAAACGTGAACCCTCCCGGCGTGAGAATGTGGTTGTTGTCAATTCAGGCGGCAGCAAAACCGGCATCGTTGTAGACCGGTTGTTAGGTGAATTTCAGACAGTCATTAAGCCGTTGGGCAAATTATTTAACCATGTCCAAGGCATTGGTGGTTCCACCATTCTGGGCAGTGGCGAAGTCGCTTTAATTATCGATGTACAGGTCTTGGTGCAATATTATGCCCAGCACAAACACACGGCTTCAAGAGCGACACCCCAATATGCCGATGCGTAAGGCTTCCAGGTTGCTGGCAAAGCCATTACAACCACCTAAAAAGCAGGCGCTTAATTAAAAGCTTTTATTTTGTTAATCAAGTGTAATCAAAAAATTACATAGTTTGGAGAAAGAGATGTTTCAAAAAATGAATATCGGCATGCGCTTATATAGCTTAATAGGGATTGCCTTAGTAGTTGCCATTACGTTGGGTGCATTAGGGGTTGTCGGTCTAAGCCAGACGCAAGCCAGCTTAAGAACTGTTTATGAAGACCGCGTATTACCGGTAAAAGATTTGGCGATGATCAATGAGTTGATGATTGATAGCCGAGTTCAGATGCTTTTCACTATCAATGAGGCTGAGATTGTCTCATTAACAGGGTCTCAGCCAAGTCGCAAGATGAATGCGGAAGATGCAAAAAAAGCGGCGGATGATATTGGCAAAAACATTGAAACCATCCAGTCTCTTTGGAAAGGCTACATGGCGACTTATCTGACACCGGAAGAAAAGATACTGGCGGCAAAATTTGTCGAATCCAAAGAAAAATTGATTACCCAAGCTTTCCAACCTTTACAGAAAGCCTTGCAAGCAAATGACTTTGCTGAAACGGAAAAACTGGGCGAAACAATCAAAGATCTTTATCCTGAAGCAGATACCGATATCGAGAAATTAAAAGGCTTGCAATTCGATGTGGCCAAAGCTGAATATGAATTAGGCCAGCAACGGTTTGAGACTATCCGTTTCGCATCACTGGCATTGCTGGGTGGTTCCATCGTCCTGCTACTTTGGCTTGGCGTGTTAATCAGCCGTTCTATTACTCGTCCGCTCGACCAGGCCTTGCTAGCGTTTAGCAATATTTCCAATGGCCGCTATGACACAGCTATTACTATTCCAGGCGAAGATGAAGTCAGCAAGGTATTGGCTGGGTTGGATGCTATGCAAATTAAACTTGGTGCTGAAATGGAAGCGACTCAAGTCATGTTGAAAGAAGTGTCCCAAATTGTTGGTGCGGCCTCTAATGGTGACTTGACACAGCGGATAAGCCTGGAAGGGAGAACTGGGTTTTACCTAAACCTAAGCGAATCGATAAACACGATGGTTAACAGTGTTGAGAGCGCTATTAATGATACCGTAGACGCATTAAAGCGGATGGCAGAGGGGAATTTGCGGCAAGCCATCGAAGGTGACTATCAAGGCTCTTATGAGGTCATTAAAGATAGCTGTAATGAGACCATGAACCGTTTGACCGACATCATTGCCGACATGAACCACATGAGTCGTGAGCACGATGCGGGTGACATCGACGTGATGATGAGCACGGATAAATTCCAGGGCGACTTCAAAGTCATGGCGCAGGGTGTGAATGACATGGTGTCTGGCCACATCGCAGTGAAGAAGAAAGCGATGGCGGTGGTCAAGGCGTTTGGCGAAGGCAACTTTGATGCGCCGATGGAGCAACTGCCTGGCAAGAAAGCATTCATTAACGATACCATCGAATTGGTACGCGGCAATGTCAAAGGCTTTATTGCCGACATGAACCTTATGAGTCTTGAGCACGACGCGGGTGACATCGACGTAATGATGCGCACGGATAAATTCCAGGGCGACTTCAAAGTCATGGCGCAGGGTGTGAATGACATGGTGTCTGGCCACATCGCAGTGAAGAAGAAAGCGATGGCGGTGGTCAAGGCGTTTGGCGAAGGCAACTTCGATGCACCGATGGAGCAATTGCCGGGCAAGAAGGCGTTTATTAACGAGACTATCGAACTGGTGCGAAGCAATCTTAAATCTGTTATTGCAGAAACCTATAAACTGACAACAGCCGCTGCTGAAGGCCAACTTGATACGCGTGCGGATGCGGAAAAATTTAAAGGTGATTTTGGCAAGCTTGTACAAGGTATTAACAACATATTGGAAACAGTGGTAATTCCATTGAATGAAGTGCGCAAAGTTTTAGTGCGTATGGAACAAGGCGATATGACAGCTCAAATAGCCCAAGAATATCGTGGGCAACTCGAGGAATTGCGCATTGCCACCAATAATACGGCCACTAAATTGGCACAAACTATCGGTGAGGTTATTAATGCGACCGAGCAGTTAGGTAACGCTTCCGAGCAGATCAGTGCGACATCGCAGTCCTTGTCGCAAGCGACCAGTGAGCAGGCGGCGAGTGTGGATGAAACTAGCGCCAGTATCGAACAGATGGCGGCGAGCATCAACCAGAATGCCGAGAACGCCAAAGTGACCGATGGCATGGCGACCAAGGCGGCTAAGGAAGCGGTGGAAGGCGGTCAAGCGGTGAAACAAACGGTGGACGCGATGAAGGAAATTGCTACCCGTATCAGCATCATTGACGACATCGCTTACCAGACCAACATGTTAGCCTTGAATGCAGCGATTGAAGCGGCGCGGGCCGGTGACCACGGTAAAGGTTTTGCGGTAGTGGCTGCTGAAGTACGTAAATTAGCTGAACGTAGCCAAGTTGCCGCGCAAGAAATTGGCGACTTGGCAGTGGATAGCGTAAAAGCCGCAGAACGCGCGGGTGAATTGATCAATACCATTGTTCCAGGTATTGGTAAAACTTCCGATCTGGTTCAGGAAATTTCGGCAGCCTCCATCGAACAATCGTCAGGTGCTAACCAGATCAACAGCGCCATGAACCAAATGAGCCAGATTACCCAGCAAAACGCTTCTGCCAGCGAAGAATTGGCTGCTACATCTGAAGAAATGACCAGCCAAGCCGAACAACTGCGTGAACTGATGGGCTTCTTTAATATCGGGCAATCGCAAGCCGAGCGTCGCAGTCCCAACCGCAAACTGACTGGGACACCGCAAGCGAAAGCATCAAGTTCGGGTAAGCGGGTGGCTGCTTCCGAACTCATGTTCGACGAAAGTAAATTCCAGCGCTTTTAGCGGCTTAGTGTAAGTGTAACGATATAAGTCGCCACAACATCATGGCCGGTCGGTCGTACGTTGAGCTATAGTTGCTCTAGACAAAATAAGCGCACAATGAGGAAACAAAGATGAGTAGTAATCTATTGCACCAAAAATCCCTTTTATCGGGTTTGGTGGAAGGTAAACACGCTTTTAATTTAAAGCGTGCGAGCACCTGGTTAATAAGCTTGCTGATAGCCATCGCTGTTATACAAGTTTTTGTGTGCATTTTGATGGTGGGCAAGGTGTCTGACCTGAGCGACCGTTCTGCAAAATTAGTCAATGCAGTCGATGCAAGCCATATCCTGCAATATCATGTTTCGCAAATACAACAGTTTCTGACTGATGTCAGCGCAACGGGTGATTCTGGTGGGTTTGACGAAGCAAAAAATCACTTCGTTGAAAGTAACCGATTAGTTACGGAACTACAAAACCTTCAGCCAGAAAAGCGTCAGGTGTTACAGGGGGTTGCCGAAAAGTTGCAGCTATTCAACGATGTAGGTATCAAGATGGCCAATGTTTATGTTGCTGAAGGCCGCGCAGCCGGTAACCAGATTATGAAGCAATCTGATACGGGTTTCGATGCCCGTTCTGCTGCATTGATCGATAGCATGAGCGCATTTAGCAAACCCATGGAAGATGAGGCGGCGCAGTCGAAAGTGCAATTAAGCGAACAGATTTCCCAGTTACGCTGGTTTGTGGTCATTGCCAGCTTGGTTGCTGTTACGTTAATTGCATTTTTATACCTGCGTCTTTATGCGCGATTGACGGCTTGTCTCGGTGGCGAGCCGGTTGTTGTCGCTACGTTAGCTAACCGTATTGCTGTAGGCGATCTTAGTAGTCAAATTGAACTTAAAACTGGTGACACAACCAGTGTGATGGCATCCATGAATACGATGAGTGACAGCATCAAAATGCTGGTGTCGGAAATGGATCGGATGGGTAATGAGCTTGACACAGATGAGGATGGCCTTGTTATCGATAGTAAAAAACTTTCTGGTGACTTCCAAGTTATGGCGCAAGGGATCTACGATATGGTCAGTGGTCATATTTCGGTGAACAGCAAGGCTATGGCCGTTATTAAAGCGTTTGGCCAAGGTAACTTCGATGCGCCATTGGAACAGCTACCTGGTAAAAACGCTTTTATTAACGAGACCATTGAGCTAGTACGCAGTAACCTTAAAGCGGTTATAGCCGATACCGACATGTTATCCAAAGCAGCCACTGAGGGTCAGCTTGATATACGTGCAGATGCAACCAAGCATCAGGGCGATTTCCGTAAATTAGTAGAAGGTATCAATAATACACTCAATGCGGTAATCGAACCGTTAAATGAAGTGCGTACTATGCTGTTGGGTATGGAGCAAGGCAATATGACCCTGCAAATCACCACTCAATATCGCGGGCAAATCGAAGAGTTGAGGGTTGCGACCAATAATACTGCTGCCAAATTGGCACAAACTATCGGTGATGTTATTAATGCGACCGAACAATTGACCAACGCTTCTGAACAGATCAGTGCTACATCGCAATCGTTATCGCAAGCGACCAGTGAGCAGGCGGCAAGCGTGGATGAAACCAGTGCCAGCGTCGAGCAAATGGCGGCGAGCATCAACCAGAACGCCGAAAATGCCAAAGTGACCGACGGCATGGCGACCAAGGCCGCTAAAGAAGCGGTGGAAGGCGGTGAAGCCGTCAAGCAGACCGTAGATGCAATGAAAGAAATTGCCACCCGTATCAGCATCATTGATGATATTGCTTACCAGACCAACATGTTAGCTTTGAATGCAGCGATTGAAGCGGCGCGGGCCGGTGACCACGGTAAAGGTTTTGCTGTCGTCGCGGCTGAAGTACGCAAACTGGCCGAGCGTAGCCAAGTGGCGGCACAACAAATCGGTGATCTCGCGGTAGCCAGCGTGAAAGCAGCAGAACGGGCTGGCGAACTGATCAGCACCATCGTACCTGGGATCGGTAAAACCTCCGATCTTGTGCAGGAAATTTCGGCGGCTTCGATTGAGCAATCCTCCGGTGCCAACCAGATCAATACCGCGATGAGCCAAATGAGCCAGATTACCCAGCAAAACGCCTCTGCCAGTGAACAGTTGGCGGCGACCGCTGAGGAAATGACCAGCCAGGCTGAACAGCTGCAAGACTTGATGGAGTTTTTTAACATTGGCCAAGCCGAGCGGCGCAGCCCCAACCGCAAGCTAATGGGTTCGTCTCAACCGAAGGTGTCTAAATCAACAGGTTCAGGAAAGCGAGTGCCAGCGGCCGAATTGATGTTTGACGAAAGTAAATTCCAACGTTTCTAAGGAGGACTCATGAATACAACACTGCAAGCGGTATCGTCGCAACGGCAAGTGGTCAACCATCAAACTATAGCCCAGCCGGGGCAATACCTGACCTTTTTA
Source organism: uncultured Gammaproteobacteria bacterium (assembly GCA_963804035.1). Lineage (GTDB taxonomy): Bacteria > Pseudomonadota > Gammaproteobacteria > Methylococcales > Methylomonadaceae > Methyloglobulus. Next base: position 10,795 of record CAWDOO010000002.1, read on the forward strand.
CTGAATGGGGAAACCTATGCGGCCGGTATCTTAAATATCAAAGAAATCATTGCCTACGACCGGTTGACTGAAGTGCCGATGATGCCTAACTTCATCCGTGGGGTCATTAACCTGCGGGGTAGGGTCGTACCGGTGGTGGACTTATTGTCCCGATTTGGCCACGGTAACACTACCTTAGCAAAACGCACCAGCATCGTTATCGTCGAGACCCTGGGGCAGAACGAAGACAGCAGCGACAAGGTGACCGACATCGGCATCATCGTCGATGCAGTGAACGAAGTGGTCGACATTGCCGAGGACATGATCGAGCCGCCGCCGAGTTTTGGTGCAGCGATCCGCCCTGAATTTATCATCGGCATGGCCAAGAAAGAAGGCAAGTTCATAGTGATGCTGGCCGTGGATACCGTATTGTCTGTCAACGAAATGGCCAAGCTAGGGCAAACGCTTGTAAACCCTAATATTTCACAATCAGTTGGTACAGTGTAAAGAGAATATTGTTAAGGAACTATTCTCACGGATGAGTTTTTGGGGCTTATTGAAAAATTTGTGATCTCGGTCAAGTAAAACGTCGCCGTATTTCCCCGTTTACTGAAAGATCTGCTACTTTTCATAAGTGTTAACACTTATGTAAGTAATCAGTGAAAATAATACCGTAATGCAATTGAAAAGCAACAATCTACAGCTCACCAGAATTGCGCCCTTAAACGCCGATGAATTCAATTGGATCAGCCAGTTTTTAAATGAGCGTACAGGTATCCAGTTAAAAGACGGCAAACAAGCTATGGTTATGGGCCGCCTTGAAAAACGGCTACGCAAACATAATTTTCAATCTTACGGCGAATACTTCCGTAGTTTGGGACAATCCGGCAATGAAGTAGAGCTGCGCTTGGCCATTGATTTGTTAACGACCAATGAAACCTATTTTTTTCGAGAGCCGCAACATTTTGACTATTTCTGCTCGCAAATCCTGCCCAAACATCCGCTTTCAAAACCCCTGCGCGTCTGGAGTGCCGCCAGTTCCAGCGGCGAAGAGGCTTATACCTTGGCGTTATTGCTGGCAGAATATTTTCCATCCAACCAATGGGAAGTCATTGGCACCGATATTTCTTCAAGAGTGTTAGAAAAAGCCAGGGACGGCTTATATCCTTTGTCGGCTTCAGAATATATCCCTCCTGGCCTGCTTAAAAAATACTGCCTTAAAGGTGTCGATGACTATGACGGTTTTTTATTGATCGATCCTAGTATCCGTAAGCGCGTTAAATTTGAACATGCCAACCTTATTGGGGAACTTCCCGACTTAGGGATGTTTGATGTCATTTTCTTGCGTAATGTAATGATTTATTTTGAACAGGATACCAAGCAACGTGTGCTGGATCGCCTACAACGTTATTTATTGTCGGGGGGGCACTTTATTATCAGTCATACGGAGTCCCTCAATGGCTTCAAGACCCCTTTAAAAATGATCAAGCCCTCCATTTATCAAAAACCGCTGTGAACCCGCCAGAATTTGTCCTAGATGTATTTTTAAAGCCGGGTGATTTTTATTTTGGTGATTTTGAGACTCGAGTACGGACGTTGTTGGGATCGTGTGTGGCGATAACGTTATGGCATCCTCAATTCAGGATTGGCGGGATGTGCCATTATTTGTTGCCGGAGGATCGGCAAGGAAGCGGTAATGACCTGGATGGCCGTTATGCTGACAAAGCCTTGCAGTTGTTTATGCACGAGATAAGGAGTGCCGGTACGCACCCTTGCGAGTATGTGGTGAAAATGTTTGGCGGCGGTAACCAATTCGAAGGTTTTGGTCTAAAAAATAACCATAATATTCCTGAAAAAAACATTCAAACAGGAAAAAAACTCTTATTACACCATGGGTTTAATTTATCTTCTTTTCACCTGGGTGGAAAGGGGCATCGCAATGTGATCCTCGATCTGTGGAGCGGTGATGTTTGGGTGCAACACGTAAACGGGAACTAGAAATGAATCAAGGTAAAATTAAAGTCTTAATCGTAGATGATTCTGCTGTAGTACGTCAGGTCATGACATCTTTGTTGGGCAAAGAACCCAGCATTCAGGTCCTAGGGGCTGTATCCGACCCGATTTTTGCCATGACGCGGATGAACCAGGAATGGCCTGATGTTTTGCTGTTGGATGTGGAAATGCCGCGTATGGATGGCATTACGTTTTTAAAAAAAATCATGTCAGTGCGCCCCACGCCTGTGGTGATCTGTTCAACCTTAACCGAGAAAGGCGCAGAAACGTCCATGCAGGCTTTAGCCGCCGGTGCGGTTGAAATAGTCACAAAACCCAAAGTAGGTTTAAAAGATTTCCTGACTGACGATTTTGGTCAAATCATCAACGCAATAAAAGGGGCGGCTCTTGCCGATATGCGGCATATGAAGGCCATGACCAATGTAAGGAGTCCGGCCAAGCTGTCCCCAGAGTTTACGCCGAAGCCAGCCGACAACAGTTCGCGCTCAATTGGCACCACTACGGATCGGCTTGTTGCTATCGGGACATCGACCGGTGGCACGCAAGCGTTACAGGCGATCCTTACCCAATTGTCACGCGTAAGCCCGGGCATTGTCATCGTCCAACACATGCCGGAAAAATTTACCGGCGCTTTTGCGGCACGCTTAAATAATATTTGTGCCATTGAAGTGTTGGAAGCAAAACACGGTGACCGGATAATTCCAGGTCGTGCGTTGATTGCGCCGGGAGGTAAGCATTTGGCCGTGAAATTAAGCGGTGCACAATATCACGTTGAAATTCTGGATGGCCCGCCAGTAAATCGGCATAAACCTTCGGTGGATGTGTTATTCCGTTCGGTGGCTAAATATGCGGGAAAAAATGCCTTAGGCATTATCATGACTGGCATGGGTGATGACGGTGCCCGTGGCTTAAAGGAAATGTTTGATGCGGGTGCACGTACTGTGGCTCAAGATGAACAAACGTGTGTCGTTTTCGGGATGCCGAAAGAGGCCATTAAATTGGGGGCTGCGGAAAAAATAGTACCGCTTTCAGCGATGTCTGGAATTATTGAGGCATATGGCCACAATTAGGGTTTAGGTTTGAAAGTTGTCTGGTTTTGCGAATATTACTTGTTGCCAGGTTGCTTGCCACTGAGCATATAAACAAAAGCAATGACCTCGGCGATGGCTAAGTATAATTCGCGCGGAATTTCATCGCCCAAGTCTAGCTTGGATAACACCTTCACTAAAGCCACATCGGTGTGTAGCGGGATATTATGTGCTTTAGCCAGTTCGATGATTTGTCCAGCAATTTCACCTTGGCCTTTGGCGGTTACCCGAGGGGCTCGTTTGCCGTCATAATTTAACGCAATGGCTATGTCGGGGGGATTAATTGCATCTTTCATGCGAATTCATCCAAAAGACCCGGCATCAATGCTTTGTCAGGCGAGTCAGGTTGGGTTATCGAGCCATCCACTACAGTAAGGTTTCCAACAACCAAACCTGCTTCGGTATAACCATCGGCAAGCGTATCAAGGTGATCCTCTACTTGCAGAATGCTGGATTGGAGATCGCTCCAAAAATAGGTGTCTACCTTATCGTCATTTAAGCTGATTTTGCAATGGACTATCCCCATTCCTGGTGGATTAAGCTCAAGCACCACAGACCAATTCGCTTTATTAGGGGCTTGGTTCGGTTTGCCTTCATTAGCAATTTTTAAATTGACCGTATCCGTGTGCGCCCCATCAGTAAACGGAATGCCAATTTGCCAGGTGTTTTGTGGTTCATTGGTTTGTGGCAATGAGGCCAGTTGGTCGAGCACAATCCGGGCAATTGCCCCTTCGGTTTTAGATAACAAGGCATTATTTTGATCCAGCATTTCGGGGATACCGGTGGGCAATGCTGATGCAAATGTAGGATTGCCAACCTGATTAATTGTCGCTTTTTGCAACGCATTCGCCAAAGTGAGTAAACTTGCTTTTATATCGCCTTGCGGTGTTAGTTGGTGGGCTATTTTGGCTTCCAGAAAAACACCTGAATTGTTGACTCCTTGCTTCAGTCCTTCGGCGGTCATTAAGTCTTCTTTTGATAATAATGACCCTAGTGCTTGCTGTATCGCCGCGCTTACGGGGCTTGACTTGTCTGTTGCCATGTTGGCAACTTGTCTTAAGGCGAGTGCGAAATCAGTTAAATTCACCTGTTTCGGTAACATCTGCCGTAATACGTTTTGAACATTTAATGGTGTGGTTTGGCCGGTAAGTGTTGGTAAAACAATTTTTAACTCAGGTACAGCCCCTGGTTTAACGACTTCGAGTTTTAATACTTGCCCCAGCTGAAGTTCATTTTGGGTTAGGGCGTGGAGCAGACGACCATCAGATAATTTCAAGGTGTAAGTGTTGTCAGCCGATTTTTCGAGGACTACCGCATTAAGCGAAGAACCCGGTTGCAGTTTGGAGAAATCCTTCGGCGGGTTATTTGAATCCGAAGAAATGCTTTTAATAGCGGTGGTTTTTTGTATTTCCATCGAAAGCGGCTCAGGTCGAATGAATACAGGTTTAAAATCAACAGCAAAAGGGATAACTAAAGTATAGCCTTTAAATCTCAGGTGGCTTTAAATTTGCCGAGGCAGACTACACCCCTATGAATGCATCGCTGACGACTTTCTGGCGTTGTTTAGCATCGGCGTTTAAATACAGGGATGTGGTGCTGATACTGGCGTGGCCTAGTTCATCACGGATATAGGTTAACGGCACTTGCTTATCATTAGCCAGGTAACTACCGTAGCTATGGCGCAGCCAATGGGTTGACGCGTTACGGAGTTTGCCGGCCAAGCGTTTGTCGGCTTGGGAGTTAACTTCAATATCACTGAGCATTTGCGTAAAAAATGCCGAAAGTATTTTGTGGATACCGGCAGCGGTGAGATGTTTACGCCCGGTCTTGTCACGTAGGCTTGGGATCAGTGGCGCTTGGTGCGGCAAAAAGTCGAAATGGGAAGGCAGTTTCCTTTGCTTGAGATAATCCCGTAATTCTTCGGTGAACATTAGGGGCAAGGAGGTTTTGCGGATTTTGCTATGTTTGCCGACTACCCTCAAAAAATAATGCTCGTCGGATTCATCTTCCATGCATTCGATATCGCCGAAGCTCGCGGCAGCCAGTTCGTGGATGCGCAGCCCCGTGCTGAAGGCGAACTTCAAGATAAACAAGGTGCGGCGGTTGGTCCAAAATTCAGGGGAATTGGGTTCTACCTTGGAATCGGCATAGGCAAAAACCATCTGCATTTGGCTTAAAGTGAAGGCGCGGCTATTGGTTTGTAGCGTGGTTTGGGCAAATTTGATGGTTTGGATACTGTCGAAATTGTTATGTTTGAGGTAATGTTGTTTGACTAGCCATTCCATGCAGGAGGAGATAACGGTTTTTGCGTAATTGATGCTTTTGGGGGAAAGCACCAACTGCGGTAAGTCTGGTTGCCCAGTTTCTTGTCCGAGTCCTGGCTTCTTTGGTCGGTAATAAAAAGGTTTCCATTTACCGTAGTTCTTATTGGCGGGCTGTAAGGTGACCCACTGGCTATCAGCCGTGGTCAAGGTCTTTAAAAATCGGATATAGGCACGGCAATCGTCGGTATTCAAGGAGGAAATGGGCTTGCCACGGACAAGCACTGCCCACAGTAATAAGCGTTCGAGTTCTTTTTTGTAAGCCTGGTAGGTTTTGGCATTATCGTCTTTCAGTGCCAGCCAGCTTTTGATGGCATCGAGGTCATGGGTGGCTCGGATTCGGCACGGTTCAGCCGAACGGTTACTGCCTTGCTCGCCATTGAGTTCAATCGGGATCAACACCCGCTCTAAAGGCGCGACCTTATCCAGCGGCACAGGAAGGGCGGTAGATTGTGGTTTTTTGTTGAGTTGGTAACCCAGTTGTAGCGCGTGGTCGTCAAAAAAAGCGGTCAGGGGTTTTAACGATGGTTTTATGGCATCAGGTAATGCCGCATCACCGGAAAAAAACGCTTCCAACAGGTCAACTAAGTCCGCTAAGGATTTAATATTGAAGGGCAGGGCGGCGCACACGGTTTCAGGAAGCCATAACTCAACGGCATGGTCGAGTGCAGGTGATGGTTCGGGTAAGCCGTTGAGCACGTCCAATGCATTGAGGGCGCGGCGCTCCCAAGCTGGCGTGGGTTGACGTTCGCCTAACCAAAGCTTGATCCAATCAGGCTTGCCATAAAACCTGGACTTGACGATAAGGCCACGGCGAAGGGCTTTGATTTGCTTGCGTACAGATTCGTCGCCTTCCTGGAGCTGGGCATTCATATCGATCCAGTCTATATGCCTGATCCAGCCACGCAGAAGAGTTAAGTCATCGAGATTCATTAAAGAAGCATAAAAGTATTGGTAATCCCACAATATGAAAAAGCCAAAGTTAAACCGAAAAATTGTTCTACTTGTAAAGGCTATTTTTAGAAGTTTGTGACTAATTTAGCTATTTTGATTTTATACCCCTAACCAGATTAAACAAATTGATATTCTTGCCGATACATTAATTAGCGATCCAGCTCTTAGCCACTTTGAAATTTAGGATATTGGAGGATTAGCTTTTTTGGGCTAGCTCTAAGTAGAAATTGTAGGTTTTAAATCCTATTGTCATCGTAAGTTTCAGGACGAGTTGTAATGCGGTGGGTCAGTAAATTACAGGCATATTTTAAATAAATCCTAAAAATTGAGCGCGGTAATGCACACTTTTCTTTCAAGTAATTTGAGGCGACAGTTTACAAATTCATGGCATTTGCTAACGGTTTTCGTTGGCTTCGTATTAATTGGCTGGCTTATGAATGGATTCGAAGCATCAATAATGGTTTGGATGGTTACGTTAGCAGTAAGTTGTTATCTAACTTGGGTTGGATCGGGTGGGGTTGCGTTGGCATCTATTTGGGTCGTTGGTTTGATGTCTATGGCGGCGATACATCAACTCTGGTTCCATAATATGCCAAGGCCTGAATTCCGATACATTCCAATGACATTATTGGCAAATTGGTTATTAGTGTTAGCAATTGTCTGGCGGCTAGGTAAATTAAGCGACAACTTACGGAAAACTACGCTTCCCAGAATGCTGGTATTTTTCGGTTTGATTAGTGTTGTGGTGACTAGCCTGATATTTGGTTGGCAGTCTTACGCGGAAACGCTGTTACTTTTTCCTTCGTTTTAATATGAATTCTATAGCTCAAAACCTAGTAGCCAATCAAACTCAAACTGAATACTCAGCGCGTACCGCTGACGACTATCTTAAGCAAATCGATGTCAATATTCATGACAGTTTCACGCCAGAACAGCTAGTCGCAGTTCGGGCTGCGCTGCAATCGGCGATCCCAAAATCTAATCCCAAAATTGTGGACTTACGGGTCAATATTGACCTACTTGTTGCCCGCTATTATATTGTCCTATTCGTCGGTAAAGACCGCCGTAAAAGTTTGCGGCCACCCCCACCCTCAGCAGGCAGTGTTATTGCCAATAGAGCCGCAGCCATTATCTTGCTGTTCGGATTAAACTTAACCATCAGCCTGGTTGTTTTTCTGATGGCTTATTTAGTTAAGTCGACCTTGGGTATCAACCTGTTTTCCGGCCATTTGAGCGATTATTTGGGGCGTTAATTTTTTTCGGATCATCATTAAGCCTTATGTAAGTGGGCAAGCATTGCCGCTTACACACAGCATCGTTTACTCAATAAATTAAAAACACCTTATGGCGACCCTTGCTATCTGCCAATTCAAAAAATAATATCGCGTCATAGGATTCAATTTTTATATCGCCCCTACTGCGAAAGGCAGGTTGGGCGCTGAAGATATTAAAGACCCTAGCAATTGCTTTATACCAACCCCAATAAGTTGCTATATGAATCCCCTCATCCTGACCTTCTCCCTCTGGAGAAGGTTTCAATGAGAACTTATTGGGATTGGTATTACTATCGTTTTGGCGCTGCTGTCAAAAGTAAGTAATCGTCAAAATTCTGGCATTGCCATTAAAATATTTTATTATGCCCTTGGATCGTTTTTCGCCAAATATTTGACATTCAAGCACACTGCAGACCAAGTTCAAATGTCAGTTAATATATAACATATTGATTAATATTATTTATTGCTAGTGGCATCGATATTGCTTATTAAACTTGTAGAGCTGTAATGTTTACAGCGCCAAGTTTTTAAGAATCAGGAGTCAGCGGCAATGAAGAACAAATCATCCAATTTGGCAGTTATCAGCAATAAAACCCTTGAAGCAACGAAAGTTGTTAATCTAAACCATTATGACATTAGTAGCGCCTTACAAACGACGTTGGAGTTTAACAAGCTCATTGCCATTTTCAGCAGCAAAATTGAAAGCATCATTCCACATAGTGCATTCGTTTATACCAACGCAGAATTCGGGCAGGAAATTAAAAAAGGTGTCTTTAGCCGCCACTCTTGCAGTTATGGGCTTAAGGTCGAGGATCAATATCTCGGCGAGCTAAAACTCATGCGGCAGTCAAAGTTCACCAATAATGAGCTTGAACTGTTGGAAACGCTGTTATGTTGCCTGATCTACCCATTAAAAAATACCGTTCTGTATCAGCGGGCAATCAGAATGGCATATACCGATCCGTTAACGCACACCAATAACCGGGCGTCATTTGACGATTTGATTCAACGTGAAATGAGCCTTGCGATCCGACATGGCAAAAGCCTCTCCGTGGTATTTTTAGATATTGATTATTTTAAAGCCATCAATGATGAACATGGCCATGAATGCGGTGATATTACGCTCGCTCTTGTGGCGAAATGGATTAAGAAAAGCTTACGGGTCAGCGACATTGTTTTTCGCTATGGCGGCGAGGAATTTGTCGTTCTATTAAGAGAAACCAACCTTGAAGGTGCTGAGCTCGTTGCGGAACGAATACGCAAATCAATACAAAACCATACCTTATCTTACGATATGTCCACCCTCAAAGTAACGGCAAGCCTGGGAGTAAGTGCTTTGCACAGCGATGATACGGTTGATACGTTTGTCAAACGCGCTGATACCGCGATGTACCAGGCTAAACATAACGGTAGAAATCAAGTGAGGACTGCCGATTAAATTATTTTTTTCAAAAGCTAAAAAAATATTAAAGTTTAAAAAAGACTGGTCGATAACTATTGCAGGTGGGGGAAATATCAATCCGATGAAGAACCCAGACTTTTAATCAACCCGGCAACACTCTTAACCCGGGATAATTTGGAGATGTATCATGGCACAAGTAATCAACACAAACGTCGGCGCCCTCTTTGCTGGAGCAGCCCTTAACAAATCAGCGAATGCTTTGCAAACCGCTCAATCACGCTTGTCTTCAGGTCTGCGCATCAACAGCGCTAAGGACGACGCTACCGGTCTTCAAATAGCTACAGGCTATGATAGCAAGATTCGCGGCACAAATATGGCCATCCGTAACTCTAACGACGGTATTTCACAGCTACAAACCAATGATGGCACCTTGGCTCAAGTGACCGAAAACTTACAACGTCTGCGTGAAATTGCCGTACAAAACTCAGGCACGGTGCCAACTGGCGCAGCGGCTGGCGGTGCTGAGTCCGATGCGATTATATTGGAAAATACCCGACTTACTGGCCTTGCTAAAGCTCCTGCTGATGTTGTAAATGACGCGGATGGCGGTAAATATACAATTACATCTACTGCTGCAGGTATTGCTACCGCCGCAGCTTATACTGACGTTGCTTCAGTCACTGCAGACATTGATGTAGTAACCGCCGAACGTGCCAAAATTGGTGCTGATATGGTGGCTTTAGGGTCTGCCGTTTCCTCATTGCAGACTCAGTCAGTGAACGTATCTGCTTCGTTCAGCCGCATTATGGATACCGACTATGCTGCAGAAGCTGCAAACATGACCCGTAATAACATCCTGCAACAAGCAGGTACTGCGGTGCTGTCGCAAGCCAACCAAACACCTAACTCAGTACTCGGTTTGTTGCGTTAAGTTCGATACGCTAATCAATACCCAGCCGGGCAACCGGTTGGGTATTAGTACTAAGGAGATATAAGGTGATCATCCAATTTCCAAATAGCATCAATCATGCTGAATCGGCTGTAAGGCCCGTCAGTGCGGATACGCCTAAAGCTATTGCTGAAGCTACCGCCAAGCCTGCGTCGCCTTCACCGGAACAGCTAAAAAAAGCGGCTGACAACATCAGCAAGGCTGCGGAAAAGGCGGACCAAAACCTTCAGTTTGAATTCAGCATGGACACCGATACTAATAAATCGGTAGTTAAGGTGATGGATAGGCAAACAGGCGAGTTGATCCGGCAAATTCCTTCGGAAGAGACTATAGAGATTGCGCGCTCGATAGACAAATTCCAGCGCAGCTTATTGCTAAGCCAAAAGGCTTAGTAAGCACGGGAGCAAATCATGGCAACCACCTCAACCACATCATCAGTTAGTTCGGGTCTTGATGTCCAGAGCCTCGTTTCACAGTTGATGACACTTGAGCGTCGACCCATCGATAAGCTTAATACCCAGATAGACAGTTACCAGAACAAGATTTCATCTTTTGGCACACTCAAGGGGTTAGTCTCTGGATTTCAAACTTCGTTACAAGGTTTGAGCAATAATTTTGAAGAATTTAGCGCTACGCCATCAGACGCCAGTGTTTTTTCCGCTTCTGCAACCAGCACAGCGGCGGCAGGCATTTATACCTTGGATGTGACCAATCTGGCGCAAACCCAGAGCCTGGTTGCCGCTGGGCAAACCAGCAATACAGCTGCGATAGGTAATGGCAACCCTACCACGATTACTTTTGATTTTGGCACCATCAGTGGCGGCACCTTGGCCTCCGGGGCTTACAGCGGTGCCGCCTTTGCGTCTAACGGTGATGGCACAAAAAGCATTACGATAGATGGCACGAACAATAGCCTGCAAGGCATACGCGATGCGATTAATACCGCCAAGATAGGGGTGACGGCAACCATCGTCAACGATGGCAGCGGCACGCCTTATCGTCTTGCTTTGACATCAGAAAAAAGCGGCGTTAGCAATAGTCTTAAGATTACCACCAGCGGCGGGGATAGTGCCGTTGATAATTTATTAGCGCATGACCCTGCCGGCTCACCCGCTGCACAACATTTGAGCCAAACGGCGGCGGCGCAGAATGCTAATTTTACGGTGAACGGGATTGCGATTACCAAGCCTTCCAACACGGTTAATGATGCCATGGAAGGGGTTACCTTAACACTGAGCAAGCCCACGACAGTACCGGCAACCTTAACCGTAGTGCGTAACACAGATGCCATTAAAAAGGGGGTCTCTGGCTTTGTCGAGTCTTATAATGCGATGGTTAGCCAGTTCAAGTCCCGTTCCTCTTTCGGGAGTAGTACCGACACCAATAAGCCCGCTTTGGCGGGGGACGGGACGGTTCGCTTGATGTTGGATCAATTGCACGGTGTTTTTAATGCGGGCGCGGGCGGCACCCTGAAAACGCTTGCTCAAGTCGGTATTACGACCAAGCCAGATGGCACACTAAAACTGGATAGTAGTAAACTTGATAGCGCCATGACAAACAACTTCACCGATGTGAAGAATTTGTTCTCTTCTGCAACAGGTTACGCTACCCGATTGAGTGCGTGGGCGGATACCGCGCTCACCCCAGGCGGTATGATCGATACCCGCACCAAAAATCTTGATAAATCCATTAAAGGCTATAACGACCAAATCAATAAATTGGAAGTACGGATGACGACGCTTAAAAAGCAATACACGACTACGTATGCCAACCTTAATGTTTTACTGAGCAACATGAATAGCACGAGTTCTTACCTGACTCAGCAGATCTCACAACTATAACTTAGGATATTACCAATATGAATGCAATTGCCGCCGTCAATGCCTATAAGAGAGTCGGCATAGAATCTAGCGTAGCGGGTGCCGATCCGCACCAGTTGATTTCAATGTTGTTTAAGGGCGCACTCCAATCAATCGCCACCGCAAAAAACGAAATATTGCGCAAGGATATCGCTGCCAAGGGCAAGTCCATTTCCAAAGCCATCGCCATCATTGGCGAAGGACTGCATGCCAGCCTGGATAAAAAGGTTGGCGGTGAGTTGGCAGAGAATTTATCGTCACTATATGACTACATGGTAAAGCGATTGTGTGATGCCAATTTGAAAAATGACATTACTGCTTTGGATGAAGTGGCAGGCCTGTTGACTGGAATAGCGGAAGCTTGGGACGGCATACGCCCTAATTATGCCCAATTTGGGTCACAGCCTAAGGCTTCAGCCAATGTTTCACAAGCTTATAGAAGAGCTTAAGTTAATGAACGCGGCTCAAGTCATTGCGAATTACGAATCACTTTCGACCCTAGCCGGTCAAATGCGCGAAACGGCTTTGCTTGACGAATGGGATCAGCTTATCAATATGGAATATCAATACAGCGAACTGGTTGCCGCCATGAAATCGCTTGATGTTGAGGTAAGGCTTGATGAGGCGGCGCGGCAACACAAAAAGCAACTGATTAACAAAATCTTGGCCGACGATGCCGAGATTCGCAAGCGCGTCCAAGCCTGGATGGCCCAGTTGCAACTCAGCATGCAAAGCAATCGCCAAGAACAACGTTTGCTTCATGCCTATGGGGCTTAACCCAAGGTTCGCTCATTTAGACTATAATAGAATAATTCATTCTGATGCAGGCGTATCTTGATGCCTTGTGTCATTCTGCTTTTGTGATTATGTCGAACCACATTGGTTGCTAATAGAACGGCTACACTACCACTGTGGATAATGAACTAAAAATTTCGGAACACCTTAAGGCAAATCCTTATGACTACAACTACCCCCGTGCATAAAGAATTAAAAATTTCACCACAGGCGCAAGATAATCCCTTTCTCAAGAAATTTTGCCAAAATTTTATTCAGGGGGAGATTGAAACCCCTATTTTTCCTGATGCCGCCTTTAAAATACGCAAGGCGATTGAGCAGGATTGTGAAATAGACGATCTTGTTAAAATCGTAAACATGGATCCGGTGATTTCGGCCAAGCTGATTCAGGTGGTTAACAGTCCTTTTTATATGATGGTGAATCCGATAAGCAATTGTTTTGAGGCCATCAACCGCTTAGGACGGAAAACTACCCGCGATTTGGTGATCATTTTCAGTATGAAGAACTTGATAGGGAGCGACAAGCCTGTAATCAAGAAACTGATCCAGCAAACCTGGTTGCAGAGTGTCAAAGTATCAGGTATTAGCTTTATCCTGGCTAAATTGACTAAAAAGGTGGATCCAAACGAGGCGCTGCTTGCCGGACTTTTGCATAATATCGGCGTGTTGCCTATTTTAAGCTTTGCTGGTAGCCAGCCTGAAGGCAGTTATCAGCTCAGCGATATTGAGCTTTGCATTGATGAAGTTTACGGGCAGATTGGTGCGATTATACTGGAGGAATGGGAATTTCCGGATAGTTTAAAACAGATTCCTTTGCTTTCTGCGGACTGGCATACTAATACCACTGAAAAATTTAACTTGAATGACATCATCATTTTGGCTAAATATCATCATTTTCTGGATGCGCCTGGCGGAAAAAAACTGCCGCAAATCGATACCTTGCCTTCGTATCAGAAATTGGAAAACCAACCTTTAACGCCGGAAATGTCGTTGCAGATATTGCATGATGCAAAGCAGCAAGTTTCCGATGCCATGAAGTTTTTTAGCGTGTAATTAACATTATCGACTTTGATATTATCCCCGTTAGCGATAATGATTATCGCTGGATAATTACAGGCTGAGTTATGAAATAATGTGGCTTTTTTGGGAGCCAAAGGCATATTTTATAAGGTTATTATTTCAGAACCTTTTCACGGCTATGCAAAAGCCGTTGCGGTTAAAGCTTATCTCTCTTGATTTGCTGCAAGAAAACCCTAAATTGCCGTCTTATCTTCTATCAACGATTATGTTTGGATCAATAATACAATCTTTCTGCCTTATGTCTTATAAGACATAAGGCGGTATCTTAGCTGAGCTGAATTATCGTCAGAAACAAGCATTCTTTTTGTAGAGTGCGACTTGAAAAACTGCCAAATTATTATTCGCACATTCGCTGTGATAAGTAGCTTTTTTTTAGTTGTTCCCTATGTTCTCCGTGCAGCCATGCGCCAAGTTTGTAGCGTTTTTCTTTTGCTACTGATTCAGCATCCATAAGGTATTTAAGTTTCGATCCGATGGGTTTTTCGACTTTGTGATTAGGGTTCATCTTAATTCTCCTTCTGGGTGGTAATAAGGCAAGCTAACTAAAAAAGTGAGCCAGACTAAATTTCGGGTTGCATAGTCAAAGGTAATTAAATAACGACAATTTTTTGACTTGGACAAAGGTTTGTTGTGCGGCCTGTAAAGAAGCGGTCTGCTGGGTAAGCCTGGTGATGGCTTCTGCGTAATCCAAGTCCTCTGTATTCGATAAAACTGTCTTCGTATTGAGGATAGCGTCCGAGTTGATCGTTTCTTGCCTGTCCAAAGCATTCAGCCGCGTTCCGACTGATGCCCGCACTGTAACGACTTTATCCAACGATTTGGATATATCGTCAAGAGATGCCTTGGTTGGGACATTGTTTCTTAGGTCGGTAGCAAACTTGTCTATTGCTTCAAAAACATTGGCGATGGAGCCTGGAGCCGGCAATACGGCTGGCGATGCCCCTGTAGGTGCCCCGAAAACCCTGGATCCGGGATCGCCGTCAGCCACTTGGCTTATCGCGTCTATTTGTATGGGACGTGAACTGGCATCTCCAGCATAGCCATAGGCTCCAGGGTTACTGGCATCTTTGCTAAAGGGCTGGGTATTGCTTTTAAAGCCTGAAAACATGTACTCGCCATTGGCATTCTTGGTATTAGCCAGGCTTAATAACTGATTGTTGAGTTGCTCCATCTGTGACGCTATACCAGACCGTTCATTTGCCGAAAGATTGCCGCTTAATCCCTGTATCCCTATCTCATGAATTTGTTGTAATATCTCGGTTGCACCCTGCAATACCCCTTCTTCCATGGTAAGCCGATCTCGGGCATAGTTAATATTGCTCTGGTATTGTTCCGTCTGCTTTAAACTTTGATTGAGGTCAATGACGCGGGCGGCGGCAATAGGATCATCGGAAGGTGTCAGTAATTTCTTGCCGGAAGAAAGTTGCATCTGCGTTTGTTGCAAACTGGCTTGCTGATTAAGCATTGCATTAACGGATGATTGATGGGACCATGATGTTGAAATTCTCATAAAGACCTACCCACGGACAGCGCTGATTAGGCTGTCAAAAAGTGATTTGGCGATATTGACGACTTGAGCTGACGCTTGATATGACTGTTGGAACTTAATCAAGTTTGCCGCTTCTTCATCAAGGTTGACACCGACCAGATTTTCCCTGTCCTGCTTCGCTTGGTTTAATAAAGCTTCTTGGGCTGAACTACTGACCTTGGCGGATTGTGTTAAGGTGCCGACCTGTGTCACTAATTGGGAATAGGCATTGCTTAATGTTGATTTTCCGCCAGACAATGTTGAAGCCTTTTCAAGGTTGGCCAGATTGAGGGCTACCGTGTTATCACCAGGAACAGGGAGTCCTGAACCGCCAGTCGAGCCGGCAGCGGCAATTTTGGTCGGATCGGTGATTGAGGCTGTCATTTTTTTTGCGGCATCAAAGGTTGGCCGGATCAAAAAACTGTCATTGGCGGATACAGACGCGTCGGTTGCAATACTAAACCCAGGGCCAGCGATAGTTGTTGGTGGAGGGCCTGCAAAAGTAGTTACTGTGTTGTCACTCAAGCGTTTTAGTGAAAAAGTGGCGCCGTCATAATTTAAATCATAATCGCTAGGAGCCAGTTGACCAACCGTCGAAGGATCGTAGGTTGCCGTAATGCTACCAACCGTGCCGGACTTAGGAATAACGGGTACATCCAGTGCTGGCGTGCCAAGACTGAACATGTTTGTACCAGCATCACCGTTTAAATCGAACCCAGTGGTATGTACCGAGTTAAACTGGATGGCAACGCCAGCGGCCACCAGCCCAAGCTGTTGTCGGGCAGGCTCCAAAACTTGGTCGCGAAACTTAATCGCCCCGGACAATTCGCCGCCGGTAATATCTTTGGTAATTTGCTGGCCGCCTAAGGCGACTTCTTGACGGCTGGGATCGTTACTTGATGCCGCTAAAGATAATTTGGAGTTGTTCGCCCCCAATACTAAAGGTTGGCCTTTGCCAATGAATAGATTGACGGTGCCATCTTGTTGCGGAACTGACGATACACTGACCTTTTCGGCAATTTTGTTAATAAGGGCATCTCGTTGATCCAACAGGTCATTAGGCAGTTGGTCGCTCCCTCGGCTGGACTCAAGGGCAATTTTGCCATTAAGGTTGGCAAGGCTATTGGCATAGAGGTTGATCTCATCAACTGTCCCTTGCATTTGGCCATTGGCTTGGCTATTCAAAGCATCAAACTTGGCGGACAAGCGATTGAATTGCTGTGACAAAGACGCTGATTCAGAAGTTAAGACTTGTCTTGCTGGTATTGATGAAGGGTCATTGGCGACCCCATGCGCCGCGTTAAAGAAGGATTTCAAACTGGAGGACAAACCAGTCGCTTCATTGGAAGCAATATTGTCTACTTGGGAGGCCATTGTGGCAAGCGTGCTGCTTTCACCAAATGCCGAGGTGCTGGAGGTTAACTGACTACTAATGAACTGGTCATAATTGCGGGTAACCGCAGAAACATTTACGCCTTGACCGATAAAATTACCCCCTACAAAATTGGGGGTGTTAGTGGTCAGTTCGACACGTTGACGGCTATAGCCTTCGGTGTTGACATTGGCAATATTGTGGCTGGCGGTGTCCAACGAGCGTTGGGAAGCCATCAAGCCTGATAGTGCGGTGCCTAGAATTCCTGACATACTAAAATCCTACTCGTTGTTTGGCTGTGCTTTGATAAGCCAGAATTTTGCTGGATCATCACTGCATTGCCACGGATGTTTGGGTTTCTGCTTGTGCCATGGCATCGCCGTGGTAAATTCCCATGACTTTTCTGGCATAGCTGGGGTCGGTGGCATAACCGGCCCGTTGTAATTCTTGTAAATAGCGTTCCCCATTGCCGACGTGTTGCAGTGCATCTTGGTAACGCGGGTTATTCTTAATAAATTGTACGTAATCTTGAAAACTTTCCTGATATGAGTTGTAAGCCCTAAAGCCAGCCTGTTCTTTTCTGGCCACGCCATTTTCATATTCCAAAGTTGATACCTGGGTCTTATCACCATGCCAGGATTTCCCGGCCTTGATGTTAAATAAATTGAAACTGCTGCTGCCATCGCCGTGTTTAATCACTGAACGTCCCCAACCTGTTTCCAATGCTGCCTGTGCCAAAAGCACTTTCGGGGCAACGCCCAGTTCTTTTGCCGCTTGTTCGGCATAAGGGCTTAACTTTTGGACAAAGTCCTCTGCTGACTGTATCGGCCGGGAAAAGATATTCTTTAATTTATTTTCAGAAATTTGTTTTACTGGATGCTTATCATGAAGATAAGCATGTAATATTTCCTTGTTGGGTTTGAGCCAGTCGTTATTTTCACTGCCCGCCGTCGTTTTTGAAACCGCATGGGATGTTGGGGAAACGGTCTTGTTCGATACAGAAGACCGGTTCAAATAATCCTCAACGCCCATTTTTTTATGATCATCCTTGTCTTCATGGGAAAGTTGTTTGGCGATTAACTCTGCCAAGCCAACTCCAGGTTTGCCGGCTAAATGCACCGCAAGTTGCTGGTCATACATTTCTTTATAGAATTTGCTCTGGTCGTTATCGCTAATGCCATCCGCCAATTTTGCGTCGCGCATGCCTTTAAGCACGTTGCTTAGAAAAATGGACTCAAATTGCTTGGCTACTTCCTTTATCGCTGCCGGCGAGTTTTTTCTGGCTTCGGTTTTTAGTTTGGCCAAGCTATTTAAGTCAGTATAAACATCGGCGCTGTTGGTATTTAACATAACGACCTCGAATCTAGATAATAATCAACTCGGCACGTAAAGCGCCTGCCGTTTTAAGGGCTTCAAGGATGGCCACCAAATCGCTGGGTGAAGCCCCGACTTTATTGACCGCGTTAACAATCTCATCTAAAGAAACGCCGGGTTTGAAGGCAAACATACGGTTTTTATCTTGCTCAACCTGGACATCTGATTGCGGAGTGATCGCTGTTTGGCCTTTAGAGAAAGCCCCAGGTTGGCTCACTTGTGGATTTTCGCTAATGGTGACAGTCAAGTTGCCATGCGTAACTGCAGCGGGTTGAACCCGTACCTTACTATTGATGACCACTGTGCCGGTGCGGGAATTCACGATAATCTTGGCCGGTGCGTCATCCATAGCAACGGTGATATTTTCGACCATAGAGGCAAAGTTAACTTTTTGGCTGGTGTTGGCTGGGCCTTGAACGCTGACAGAGGTGGCATCGATGGCTTTTGCGGTACCGAAACCCAAAGTGCTGTTGATAGACTCCGCCATGTGGTTAGCGGTCGTAAAATCTGGTGAATGCAGGTTAAAAATCAATTCTTTGCTTTCGGAAAACGGTGTATTGACCGTGCGCTCAACAGTTGCGCCATTGGGAATCCGACCAACACTGGGATTGTTGACGGTAATGCTTGAACCATCTTGGCCGGAAGCACTCAAGCCATTTACGACTAGATTGCCTTGGGCAACTGCATAGACTTGGCCGTCAGCGCCTTTCAACGGGCTCATTAATAACGTGCCGCCACGTAAACTTTTCGCATCGCCGATCGAAGAGACGGTGATGTCAATGGTTTGGCCGGTTTTGGCGAACGGTGGCAAGTCCGCCTGAATGGCGACAGCCGCGATATTCTTGGCTTTAGGGTCGACACCGGGCGGTAAGGTCAAACCAAAGCGGCCGAGCATACTGGTTAAGGTTTGACCGGTGAATTTGGTTTTGTCTCCAGACTTGTCCAGCCCTACCACCAAGCCATAACCGACCAATTGGTTGTTACGAACACCTTGAATGGAGGCAATATCTTTGATGCGCTCGGCATGAGCCTCGCTGCTAAAGCTGATAATGGACAATGTTCCCAAGACGATAATAAGATTGATATTTATGGTTTTCATGGCTAACCCCACTTAAAACGGAAACCAGGGGCTAAGCAACGCCCGTGAGAGCCAGCCCATCTTGCTGGCATCCGCCATTGCACCTTCACCAATATACATGAGGGTGGCATCGGCGACTTTATCTGAAGAGATGGTGTTGTCGCTAGCTATATCGACAGGCCTGACTATGCCGGAAAGCCTTATATATTCATCGCCTTGGTTTAAGCTGACCTGTTTTTCACCACGGACTTTCAAGTTGCCGTTGGGCAATACTTCGGTGACGGTTACCGAAATATCACCTTGTAAACTATTGCTTTGATCGGCCTTGCCTTGACCGTTAAATGTTCGCTTAGATGCCAATTCGGTTTTTGCATCGTTGCCTGTTAAGGCAGACAAGGCAAATCCCATGATGCTGGGTGCGGATACGCTCGCGCTAATGCCCTTGGCGGTATTAAGGTCATCCGCTTTTTTAGCTTGGGTGACTTCTTTCAGGTTAATGGTCAAAATATCGCCGACCCGCATGGCTTTATTGTCTTCAAACAAGCGCATGTCGTAACCGGGTTGATAGATGGCACCGGTGTTTTGTACTGGCGGCCTTAAATCTGTTGGGGCGACTGGGGCGTAGGCAGGATCACGAGGTGATTCCTTCATTTGCATCTGTGCACAACCGGATAACATCGCCAGACTCAATCCAGTAACAATAATTTTTCGGCTCATCGCGCTATCACTTGGTTATAGTTGTTGTGTTACGAAAGACAGCATTTGGTCTGTCGTGGATATGGCTTTGGAATTCATTTCATAAGCCCGCTGGGTTTCGATCATGTTGACCAGTTCTTCGACGACATTGACGTTGGATGTTTCCAGGGAGCCTTGCAGTAGCGCCCCAAATTCTTGGTCGCCCGGCGTACCCAACACCGGTGCACCGCTGGAAACAGATTCTCGGTAAAGGTTTTCACCAACCGGTTCTAAGCCCGTAGGGTTAACGAAATCGGCGGTTTGGATTTGCCCGACCTGGTTCGGCGCGGCGTTGCCGGGTTGTAAAACCGAAACCGTGCCATCCCGGCCTATGGTGACGCTCAGCGCGTCATTGGGGATGGTGATTGCAGGCTCCAACGGTAAACCGCCGGACGTAACTAATTGGCCTGTTGAATCGAGTTTTAACGAACCATCGCGGGTGTAGTTGATGTCGCCGTTTGGCATAAGGATTTGCAAAAAGCCACGACCATTAACGGCCACATCCAATGAGTTTTCTGTTTGTTGGATATTGCCTTGGGTGTGCAATTTTTCAGTGGCGACAGTCCTGACACCGGTACCTAATTGAAGGCCGGAAGGCAAGGTCGTATTTTGGGAAGATTGGGCGCCCACTTGGCGGATATTTTGGTAGACCAGGTCTTCGAAGATAGCCCTGGATTTTTTGAATCCGGTGGTGTTCACGTTGGCCAGGTTATTGGAAATAACCGCCATCCGTGTTTGTTGGGCATCGAGGCCGGATTTGGCCACCCATAGTGCGCGTTCTGTCATGGTATTCTCCTAAGTGTCAAAAAGTTGTCTTGTTACAACTTATATATTAACTTAAGCATTTTTTATGCCAGTTGCATTAACCTAGCGCTGGCGCTGGCATTGTCATCTGCGCTCTTCATGACTTTGGTTTGCAATTCAAAATTCTTGGAGAGTTCAATCATATCTACCATGGCACCAATGGTGTTGACGTTGCTGCTTTCCACAGCACCTTGTATCAAGGTAACATCGGCATTGGCCTCGACCGGTTTGTTGTCTTTAACGTGCATCAAGCCATCGCTACGCTTTTCCATATTCTGTAGCTCCGGCTTAACCAGCTTGATCCGGTCGATGACGGCGGTATTGCTGGCATTGGCACCCAACGGCACCATACTGATGGTGCCGTCTTTACCAATCGCCAATTTTTGTGCCGGAGGGATGGAGATGGGCCGTCTTGTCCCAGCACTTGCAAGCCGGTACCGGTTTGCAGCAATCCTTCAGGCGTGATGCGGAGATCTCCAGCACGGGTATAAGCTTCTTTGCCATCAGCGCCTTGCACTGCCAGCCAGCCGTCACCCTCAACTGCCACATCGAGGTCGCGGCCAGTTTGTTGGATCGCACCAGGCGACAAATCCGTCCCTGGACGTTCCGCCATGGCATAGACGCGGGTAGGGTAGCCTGGGCCATAAACCGGCATACTACGGAATTGCTCCAGGTCTGATTTGAACCCTGAGGTTTGGGCATTCGCCAAATTATTGGCGTTTGCGGTTTGCGCCAACAAGGTTTGTTTGGCGCCACTCATTGCAATATATAGGCTTTTGTCCATGGCGGCTCTCCTACCTCAGTGCTTAACGGAGGTTCATGATGGTGTCAATGACGCTTTTTTCGGTCTGGATCGACTGTGAGTTGGCCTGATAGGTTTGCTGGGCAAGGATCAGGTTGACCAATTGTTTTGAAATATCAACATTGGATTGCTCAAGTGCACCTGATTGTATGGAGCCAAAATTACCTTCACTGGCATTGCCTATGATGGGAGTTCCTGAAGCGGAGCTTTCCCCCCATGCACCATCACCCAGCTTAGTCAATCCTTGCGGGTTAGTGAAACGGGTTAATGCGATCTTACCCAAAGGAGTTTGGCCGCCGTTACTGAAATTGGCGAAGATGACACCGTCTTTATCAATGGAAACGTCGGTCAGAGTGCCGGCCGGTAACCCGTTTTGTTTAAGGGCATCAACGCTGAAAGTTGTATTTACCTGTGTGGAGCCTGTGTAGTCCATAGTCGCGGCAATGCTGGCTGCAGAGCTGCCTGGTATCGTGAAAGATGCCAATGCGACTTGCCCGCTAGCGGGTGCAGTGAGCTTTCCGGTTGAATCAAAAGTTAAGGTTGCCGGGGCAGTATCTACGGACACTGGATTCAGCGGGTCGTCGGTAATGTAATGATGTACTGTCCAGTTTTTGGAGTTACCAACAGCGGTCGTTCCAGCACTAAAGTAACTCGTCAACTTATGGGAGACTCCTAACGAATCATAGATGGTCACGGATGTTTCGTTGTCGTAGGTACTCGAGTCCAATGGGTTAAACACAGCGATATTATTGACTTTAGTTGAGTCTAAGTTGACATCAAGATCGATCTTGGACGTTGCCACAGGGCTACCTGCACCGACATTCATTGCAACTGGCGTCAAGTTTCCAGTGCTGAAACCTGCAGCAACTGTGGCGCCATTGGGTTTATAAGCCAACAAAGCTTGTTCCTGGCTATTGGTTACGATGCCGTCTTTGTTGACGTGGAATGCGCCATTGCGGGAATAGACATGTGAATTCACGTCGGTTGGGTTGGCTGCCATGGTAAAGAAGCCTTCACCATTGATTGCCAAGTCCAGGGTGTTGCCGGTCAAATCGACATTGCCTTGGTTGAATTGTTGGGCAACCTGGGCAAGCCTCACGCCCGATCCGGGTTGCAGTTTGCTCATACCGGCGATACTGTCGTTATATTGGTCAACAAACTCCGAGCGTGACTCTTTAAAGCCAACGGTATTGGAGTTGGCGATGTTGTTGCCGATAACGGTTAAATTGTTGGTGGCGGCATTTAATCCGCTTAATGCTGTTGAAAAACCCATTTTATGTCTCCTGATTATAGATTTGTTTGATCTTGTTAAAGTCAACTGCGCCTATGCCCGGTAAATTGACCTGTATACCATTGCCGCCGCTACCCATCGAGACGCTTTCAACGCGTGACTGGATATCGGGTTGCAACGCGGTGTTGATGCCATTTATGTTAGTTTCTAGCTGAACCTTATAGACACCTGGACTGGCAAGATTGCCGTTGTTGTTCTTACCATCCCATTCGAAAGGCATCGGTCCTGCTGAGTGTTCTCCCAAACTCTGGGTTTTAACCACATCACCGGTTGCCGAGTCCATGATTTTTAAGGTCACATTGGATGAGCTGGAGGGAAGCACAACGGTGCCTTTAATATCGCCACCTGCCGTCAATGTAGCTTGGTCGGAAGACACGGAAACGGAACGCCCCACCAAACCAGCTGCTTGTAACGCTTGGTCGGAACTGATGGATGCAGAAAAATCTTTGAACGATTGTTGTAAGTCTTGGATGCCGGAGACTGTGCCAAACTGTGCCATTTGCGAAAGGAATTGGGCATTGTCCATCGGCTTGGTCGGATCTTGATGGGTCATTTGGGTGGTCATCAATTTTAAAAATTCGTCTTGACCCAAGGTCTGTTTTTTAGTTGCAGCGGCGGATTTGCCACTTAAGCTTTTGAGTGCATCTATCGCATTCATTTTTTACGCTCCTATTTTTAAGGTCTGAAGGATCAATTGTTTTGCAGTATTCAACACTTCCACGTTGTTTTGATAGGAACGTGATGCCGACATCATGTTGGCCATTTCTTCAACCGTGTTCACATTGGACTTATAGATGTAGCCGGCCTTATCCGCCATCGGGTGGTTGGGTGCATATTCCATGATGGGAGGTGCGTCACTCTCAACCACGCCCAGCACTTTCACTTTGCTGGCAGAGTCCATTTTGTTCATGGCCCCTTGCAGTTCTGCCGAGAATACGGGTTGCCTGGACTTATAGACTTGGTCTGTGCTGCTGCTGACGCTATTGGCATTGGAAATGTTGCTGGCGACCAGGTTAAGCCGCAGCGACTGGGCATTCATGCCGCTACCGGCAATATCGAATATTTTTAGGGATGACATACTTATTGCCCCCGTAGGGCCATCATTAGCCCGGAAAATTTGTTATTGAGGAACTGCAAGCTGGCTTGGTACTGCACCGCATTTTCAGCATACTTAGCTTGTTCGACATTTGCCTCAACCGTATTGCCATCCAATGAAGCCTGATTGGGGTTGCGGTACATCGTATGTGCTTCAAATTTGTCCTGGAATGAAAAATGGCTAGCTTGGGTTCGTTCCATCGGTTGGGTTAACTGCATGTTTTGATTTAAAACAGATTTAAAATCCATGTCACGGGCCTTGTAGCCCGGCGTATCGGCATTGGCTAAGTTAGCCGCAAGTAATTCACCGCGTTTTTCCCGCATCGCCAAAGCTTGCGGATGGATGCCTAATGCTTTATCAAAATTAATTGTCATGATGATTGCCTCAAATTGTGTACAAAATATCAACATGCATAATATGTGCCATAAAGTGACTATTGGTATATTGAATCAACAGATAAGCCTAGCCCCCTAAATAAACCCGCGTCTTTCCTGGAAAGGAACTATATTCAGGAATAAACAAAACACAGGAAGTTAGTGAAAATGAAGTCATTAGGTAAGGTAAAGGTGTCAAAAAATTGGCTAAAAATCGTCAAAAAACCCGTGTTTCTGCCCGTAATTACCTTGGCATTGATTATGCTTTAACCAACTTATTCAGGCATAAAATTGGTATAGCCCGTGATTAAGAATAGATTATTTGTTTTGCTGTTAGGTTTGATGGTTGCCATATCAACCTCAGCGGAGGAAAAATTTCAGGCATTAGATTCAATTTATGGTTTTGTTAAAGAAACCATTGAAAAAAATATGAGCAGTACATCGGGCGAATATGAGATCAACGTGTTGCCGTTGGACGACCAGTTGAAGCTAGCTGAATGCACCCAACCGCTCGAAGCACTTAAGGCAAGCAATTTGATAAAAGCGGGTAGGGTGTCTATCGGTGTCCATTGTAGCGGCGAAAAAAAATGGTCGATTTTCGTGTCTGCCGTCATCAAGTCATATGAATCCGTCATTGTTTTGACTCGCCCAGTGCAGCGCGGGGAAATCATTACCCGGGAACATCTGAGCCTTGAAAAAATGGACGTATCCAACACCAGGGGGGATTTTGTCACCGAATTTGACCAAGTTGAAAACAAGGAAGCCTCGCGCAACCTATCCACAGGAGCCATCTTGGGACTAAGAAGCTTTGTCGTGCCGCCCCTTGTTAAAAGGAAGGATAAAGTGGTTATCAGCTCTGGACAAACTGGGGTTTCGGTGCAAATGAGCGGGACGGCGCTGATGGATGGTACGAAAGGTCAGGTGATTAGGGTAAAAAACGATAGTTCGGGACGGGTCATTAGCGGGATAGTTGTTGAGACTGGGGTGGTCTTAGCCAAGTGACCTCATTAAATTCGTTAGACTTAACCGGTCTATTTCCATAATTCTTCTATAGTTATTTAAGTAGGCACATAGTTAAGCCTTTCTTAAATCGGGCGCTTAGGGATTTTGCTGTTAATGGTTTGTCCTTGAATGGGTGACTGTTCGGCACGATTCGGCTGATTAGTGGGTGTCTCATTCAATCTTAATGCGACATAGCTCTAGTTTTTACAATAAAAATGCGACAGGAAAATTTCTTTAACTATAATTTTTACAAGTTTTGAAAGGTACAACTGATTTGTGCCTGGTTTAGCTACTAAATTTAAAAACGGAGAAAACAATGGCAAGTATTCTTGCGGTTGACGATTCAGCTTCGATGCGAAAGATGGTTACTTTTACTTTAAAGGGCGCAGGCTACGAAGTGGAAGAAGCAGTGGATGGGGTTGATGCCCTGACCAAAGCGCAAACCAAACAATTCGATTGCATTGTTACCGATGTCAATATGCCCAATAAAGATGGGATAACCTTAATCAGGGATCTGCGTGCATTACCTGATTACAAATTTATACCCATGTTGATGTTAACAACGGAATCAAGTGTGGAAAAAAAACAGGAAGGCAAAGCGGCGGGGGCAACCGGCTGGATTGTTAAGCCTTTTGATCCGGATCAGTTACTGAAAACATTAAAAAAAGTACTAGGTTGATTTAGTTAGTAATAAGCCCAGGAATACCCAGGAAAGCGTATGTCTATCGATATGTCACAATTCCACCAGGTCTTTTTCGAGGAGTGCTTCGAAGGCTTGGAAGCGATGGAATCAGGATTGCTGAATCTTGATACGGGAGATATTGATTCGGAAACAATCAATACCATTTTCAGGGGTGCGCATTCCATCAAAGGTGGTAGCGGTACTTTTGGCTTTAACGAAGTGGCCGATTTTACCCATGTGATGGAAACCCTGCTGGATGAAATGCGTGATGGCCGAAGGAAGGTCACCCAGCCCGCCATTGACGTATTACTGGGTTCGGTAGATTGTTTGCGGACGATGTTGGCTTCGATCCAGGCTGAGGAAAGTGTCGATAGCGCCGCTGTTGAAAAATATAAAAAAGCGTTGGAAATCGAGCTTTCAGGTTCGGCAAGCGAGCTAGTAGTTAATGCTTCCGCAGCTACGCCACCAGCGGCAGAAACCGCCGAACCGGCAGCCGTAAAAGTTGCCGATGAAGCGGAACTAGCCGAGCAAGGTTGGAAAATTGCTTTTTGTCCTTACCTTGATTTGCTTAAAACCGGCAATGACCCGGTGCGGATGTTTAGGGAATTGGCAGAATTAGGCCAATTTCGAGTCAAGGTCAACACTAAGGATATTCCTGAATTTGCCAAACTCGACCCTGAGGAATGCAACATGTCTTGGGCCTTGGAAGTCGTCGGCGATATTCCGCTGAATGACATCCAGGAGATTTTTAACTGGGTTGAAGGGGATTGCGAACTCGACATCCAACCCCTCGCCAAGGCAGCCCCTAAAAAAGCCGTCCCTATCGCCAAGCCAGCCGAGCCGGAGTCGCTTCCTCCGCCTACTGAGATCGAACCGCCTAAGCCAGAGTTGCCAACCCTGGCGGCAGTGGCTAAAGAAACGGCAAATCCAATGCCGAAGCCTGATGCGCAACAAACCGATAATGATCCGGCCAAATCGGCGGTGAAGGCCGCCAGCACAATCCGGGTGGACACCACCAAAATTGACACTTTAATCAATATGGTGGGCGAAGTCGTGATCACTCAATCCATGTTGAGCCTGATAGGCGAAAATTTTTCTATGGACAAGCTTACCCATCTAAAACGGGGGCTTTCCCAGCTTGAACGGCATATCCGTGACATGCAGCAAAGCGTCATGAATATCCGCATGGTGCCGATCAGCTTTGTGTTCAGTCGTTTCCCGCGTTTGGTGCATGACATCAGCAGCAAACTGGGTAAAAAAATTGACTTGAAATTGATTGGCGAAAGCACAGAGGTTGATAAGGCTGTTATTGAGTTGATTAGCGACCCTATTGTGCATTTAATCCGGAATAGCCTCGACCATGGCATAGAAATGCCGTCTGACCGAATTGATGCTGGCAAGCCAGAAACCGGTACTATTGAATTGAATGCCTACCATCGTGGCGGTCATATTGTGATTGAGATTACCGACGATGGCCGAGGGCTTGATCGTAATAAGCTCATCAAAAAAGCCGCCGAAAAGGGACTGATTGACGAAAACAACGTCCTCAGCGATAAGCAAGCTTATGAACTGATTTTTTTACCCGGTTTCTCGACGGCGGAAAGCATTACCGATATTTCGGGGCGCGGTGTCGGTATGGATGTGGTCAGAAGGAATATCCAATCCTTGGGCGGCAATATCGAAATCATTTCCGAGTACGGCAAAGGTACGACTATATCGATCCATTTGCCGTTGACCTTGGCCATTATCGATGGGCAATCGGTTGCTGTCGGCCATGAAATCTACATTGTTCCTTTGGTTTCAATTAAGGAATCCATCAATATCACGGAAAACGTACTTAATAAGATAGCCGGGAAAAATGAGACGTATAAGCTGCGCAACCAATATATCCCGGTAGTCAGGATGCACGAGCTATTTAATGTGCCGCCCACGGAAAAAACTAATCCCGATGAGGGGGTTGTTGTTGTGGTCGAACAGCAGGGCATCTTGTGTGGACTGTTTGTTGATGAATTACTGGGGCCGCAGCAAGTGGTAGTGAAATCATTGGAAACCAATTATCGGCGGGTGCAGGGCGTTTCTGGCGCAACCATTCTAGGCGACGGTTCCGTGGCCTTGATCCTTGATATCCCAGGCCTAGTGAATTTCTCCAACCGTAAGCCCTCAGGCTCTTTCAAGTCGCAGGACAGCAGAAATGATGCAAGAAACTATCACTAAGGCTATAAGCCAAAACCAGCACCACAAAGAGCTGGTTAACGGCGTTCAGTACTTGAGTTTTACTTTGGACAACGAAGAATACGGCGTGGATATCTTGCGTGTCCAGGAAATCCGCAGTTGGGAACCGGTGTCCAGGATTCCGAACGTGCCGCATTACGAAAAGGGTGTGGTTAATTTGCGCGGCTCCATCGTGCCGATTATCGATTTGCGGGAAAAACTCGGCATCAAATTTACCAAATACACATCGCTTACTGTTGTGGTGGTGTTACAAGCCGCTGACAGCAATAAAAAAACCCGGACGATGGGTGTTGTAGTCGATTCCGTTTCCGATGTGATTAATCTGGATAAAACCACAATCCAAGATGCGCCCGATTTTGGTGCCAAAGTCAGTAATGAGTTTATTAATGGCCTGGTATCGGTGAATGAACGCATGGTCATCCTATTGGATGTGGATAAGTTGCTTAAATTGGAAGATCTGGAAGAACAGGAAATTAGTGAAAATTAACTAGTAGCCAAATCAGCCAAGATCGGCTGATTTTATTAAGTAGAGCGATGTATGGCAGCAAGAATTAAAAAGAAAGGCATCCTGTCCCAAACAGGACAGAAGCCCCAAAGTGAAGATATGGAAGGAGTGGCCATAACGGCAGAACCGGCCTCAGGATTGTACGTTATCAGCGATAGTGAAGTTGTTACCGCCGAAACCGATAGCTTGCCCCAAGCCTTTACTCAGACTGAACATTTACAAGCCGAAAGCGAAAGTAACGAGGTCAAAATGAATGACAATGAAGGACTACCCGAAACCCAAATTTCTGATACGGCGGTGACCGATGATCCCGTCGAACCCGTTATCAACCTGGAACCTAATTTATCTATCCAGAACGCCGTGAAGCTCTATGACAAACTCAAGAGGGCTTACGCCACTTATGATGCCATTGAAATTGACGCGTCCCATGTGACTTCTGTGGATACGGCGACTTTGCAATTATTCGTTGCGTTAAAGAAAGATGCCATTAAACAAAAAAAAGAAGTTGATTTTTTTCAGCCGTCCCCGCGATTTATAGAGTCGGCCCGATTGCTGGATTTACTGGATATACTTGAAATTATTCATGTTTGAGTAGGTCCGGTAATAAAACGGCGCTTCCCCGCCACTTTGGCGTATTTATTAGCCGCGAAACCCACATGGTTTCGTTATATATAATTGGTTTTGGAGTCGTCGGGGATAATATCCAATTAAGCATACTGGACATTGATTGTTTAAATACACGACTGACAGGAAACAAGATTCATAATGAACGCTAAGGTCAAAATTGATCGGCCTTCGGTAGCTGGGTTTGAACACGTCAACCGCTATTGGGATCGTGAGCGCGACATGGTCGCGGCCAAGATTTTACCAGGGGAATACTATGTTACCCACCAGAATGAATTGATTACGACCGTATTGGGTTCTTGTGTGTCTGCCTGTATCAGGGACAGGGAGTCTGGGATTGGCGGGATGAACCACTTTATGTTGCCACAAACCAATGTGGGTAAATTCAATAAAGGCAGTGAAGCCATTGTGGGTATTGCCACCCGCTATGGTAATTATGCGATGGAGCATTTGATTAACGCCATTTTAAGCAATGGCGGCAAACGGAAAAATCTGGAAGTAAAAGTGTTCGGCGGTGGCAAAATCATTCCAGCATTAACCGATGTCGGTATGAAAAATATCGATTTCGTGTTGGCGTACCTTGACCAGGAAGGATTAAAACTATTATCCCAGGATCTAGGTGACATTTACCCTAGGAAAGTGGTTTATTTCCCCAAAACCGGCAAAGTCGCCATGAAAAAAATACAGGATCTGCATAATGACACAATTATTCAACGGGAGCGGCAATATATTCATACACTTAAGAGTGCCCCGGTTGCTGGGGACGTTGAGCTGTTCTGACATCAGCGGGCAAAAGTAAGTGGCAAGCGTTAATAAAATAAAGGTGCTGATCACCGATGATTCACAAGTGATCAGAAATGTGCTAACGGAAATACTTAATTCCTCGCCGCTCATTGAGGTGGTTGGTACGGCAGAAGACCCTTATGTTGCTCGGGAGCTTATTAAGCAACTCAACCCTGATGTGTTGACGTTGGATATCGAGATGCCACGTATGGATGGCATTACATTTTTGCGTAACCTGATGCGGCTAAGGCCTATGCCTGTGGTTATGATTTCAGCCTTAACAGAAAGTAATGCCGAAGTGACCTTAACAGCGCTGTCTTTAGGTGCCGTAGATTTTATTGCTAAACCGGCTGGCGACACCGAGGAAGGCATGAATGAGTATGCTGAAGAAATTATTGCCAAAGTAATTGTGGCCGCAAAGTCTAATTTTAAAAAAGCTGAATAACCATCTAATATTAATTATTACGATATACCTGTTTAAAACTAGACTTAGCTGATATTGACTATTTTTTAAGAGAAGCGGATGAATAAGATAAAAGTATTAATCATCGATGATTCGGTGTTAATCAGAAAAATGCTGACTGAAATCCTTAATTCATCGCCTGAAATAGAAGTGATCGGTACCGCAGCGGATCCGCTTATTGCCCGGGACTTGATCAAACAGCTTAATCCCGATGTGTTGACGCTGGATATCGAAATGCCGAACATGGACGGCATCACTTTTTTAAGGAATTTGATGCGGTTACGGCCAACACCGGTCGTCATGATTTCAACGCTTACCGAAAAAGGAGCCGGGGTTACCCTGGAAGCCCTGACGTTGGGTGCGGTCGATTTCATCGCCAAACCCAAGGTTGATGTTGTTAACACGCTTAACAATTATGCCGAAGAGATCATTGGCAAAGTTAAAATGGCGGCGCGGGCGAATATCGGGAACAGTTTTACTAGGCCTCTAAAAAATCCGGAAACAAGCACTAAAACAGAACCAGCAAAAAGACGGTCGGTTAACAACAATAAAATTATTGCCTTAGGGGCATCTACAGGCGGTACAGAAGCGATAAAGGTAGTCGCTAAGGGCTTACCTGCCGACACCCCCGCCGTCGTTATTACCCAGCACTTACCGGCAGCATTCAGCGAGTCGTTTGTCCGGCATATTGACCTTGTTAGTGAAATGTCTGCCTGCATTCCCAAAAATGGCCAAACTGTCGAAGCAGGCCATATTTACTTGGCCCCCGGTGACAGGCACATGGAAATCGTAAGGGAGGGTTCCCGTTACGTGATTAAATTATTGGATACAGAACCCGTTAACCGACATAAGCCTGCTGTTGATGTCATGTTCCGTTCAGTCGTCCAAAGTGCAGGCGCAAATGCCATTGCGGTGTTATTAACCGGGATGGGGGCGGATGGTGCCGCAGGTATGAAAGAACTACACGATGCCGGCGCAAAAACCATAATCCAGGATGAACAGAGCAGCGTTGTTTGGGGTATGCCAGGGGCGGCTTTTAAGTTAGGTTGCGCAGATTATGTCCTGCCGTTAGATGAAGTGGCGCAAAAGATTTTATCCTTACTATAAAAGGGCTGATCGAAAAATGACTTCCATTCTTGCTGAAAATTTATCAATCGTTTTTTGCCTTTGGGTGACCGAACGATCTAAAATGCAATTAATGGTGGTTTCTTAAAATCATCGATTGGTGAACTATGGCTTATTCTAATTCAAAAAATCCCGACCTTGATTGGAGTCAGGTTCGTGAAACCATTAAATTATTAAACCTATCTGCGGTGCAGGTGGACGATATTCTCCAGGAAAGCGAGTCATCGGTAAATACGTTGACCGACTCGTTTACCGATATTGTGGAAAGTATGCAGACCATCACGAATCATTTGTCAGCCCTTGAAGCGTCGGGTACAAAAGATGACGTGTTGGATTGCTGATCCGAGACCAAAGCCAAAATCCAGGCGGCGATTATTGCATTCCAGTTTTACGACCGAATGCAGCAATGCCTACAACATGTGACCTCCAATTTAAGGGGGCTGTCAAAACTCGTGGAAAACCCTGATCGCCTTTATAACCCGACTGAATGGCATGACTTCCAGAAGCAAATACGGTCACGGTATACCATGGAGTCTGAAAAAATGATGTTTGATGCCATCATCAACGGCAA
>CAWDOO010000003.1:0-10288 GCA_963804035.1 uncultured Gammaproteobacteria bacterium
GAATGCTGCTAATGTTTAAAACCTGATACTTCGGGTTCGATTTCAAAACGACTAGCTTATAGATTACCCTTGCAGTCTTTTGCGTTTTAGGCCATATCAAAAGACCATCGTATCAATGCAAGAATAATTACAATGTTTGCATTAAAAGACAAGACCTTGCGAAATACTTGCTTTATGGCGTCATGATTATGAATCAACAAACATCGTACCATGTCAGTACTAACCAAACTAAGGTTGGCCAGGTGCAACAGCGTTTGTTGGGCTATGGCGTATTTCTCATGGCAATTTTTGTGGTATCAATTTACCTATCAACAGCGTTGGCAATTATTTTATCAATCTTGATAGGGATGCTGTGGCTGCTTACCGCTCAATTCCAAAAGCTGCCTACAATTCTCAAGGACTTACCTGTCACAAGATGGGCGTTACTTTTGTACCTGTGTTTTATCGTGGGTCTGTGTTATGGGGATGCACCCAGCTCTGAGGCGTATTCCATGCTCAGGAAATATCGGGAGCTTTTGTTTATTCCACTGTTAACCTGTTTTTTCACTGATGAGCGCTATCGTACTTGGGCCTGGAAAGCTTTTGTCATTGGATCCATACTGACAATAGTGACATCTTATTTGATGGATTTTGGGATTATGGAGATGTTCCGACATAAGACTTTCACGCTGAAAAGCCGTATTACGCATAGCGTTTTTATCGCCTTTTTTATCTTTTTCTGCGCCCACAAAATAGCCGACAGTAAGCAATTTCTGAGTGGGTACACATTGTTGTTAACATGTAGCTTGTTTAATCTCTTCTTTATCGTTCAAGGGCGTACCGGGCAGGCGGCCTTTATAGCACTTGTATTGTTGTTTGCCGTGCAGCGGTTAAGTAAAAAAGGCTTGTTGTTGGCAATAGTGACGCTGGTTACTGTCTTGTTGCTATATATTAATTTTTCCGACAAATCAACCCGTATATATGAGGGTTTAACCGAAACGTTAGCCTATTCACAACACGTTCCTGAAAAAAAGCCAACTTCTATGGGGCTGAGATACACATTTTGGGAAAACTCCCTAAACCTTGTATCTGAGAAACCCTGGATAGGGCATGGAACCGGCAGCTTTGCAAAAGAATATCAGCGTGTAAGTGGCGGCAAATTAGATATTAAAACATCAAATCCTCATAATGAATTTCTATTGATAGCCGTTCAGTTTGGCACGTTGGGTTTTGTTATTTATTCCGTATTTCTTGCTAGCCTGTATTTCTGTTCCAGAAAACTGCCTAATGAAGAAAAGCGGTTGGCTCAGGGACTTTTACTGACCCTAATCACTACCAGCTTATTTAATAGCCCATTGCTTGACCACGCCGAAGGGCATTGGTTCGCTGTTATGATAGCCCTGTGCTTTGCGCCCAATTATTCGGTCAGTAAGTTTGAAAGACAGGGTACTTCGACATAGATCATGCACTTTCAAGTGTATCTATTGTTTTATAAAAAAAGCTACCAATGTCCTACTGAGAAACACACGCCAATTAAAATAATTAGTTGCAGTGTTGGGTGTATTGGCAAACATTGCAGTGGGCAGTTCTTTCGCTATTGCTGTCG
Source organism: uncultured Gammaproteobacteria bacterium (assembly GCA_963804035.1). Lineage (GTDB taxonomy): Bacteria > Pseudomonadota > Gammaproteobacteria > Methylococcales > Methylomonadaceae > Methyloglobulus. The sequence goes on from CAWDOO010000003.1 coordinate 1,586, forward strand.
AATGTAAATAACAAAAAGGGAAAACAAGCAATGCAAGCGGTAAAAATATTTTCTTTTTAACTCTATCGCCCGTTGCATACAATAACGCCGCCCCCGATACTGCCATGATATAACCTAATTGATAAATGGAGATTGGTGAAATATGTCCCTTATCGATTAATACGTCCGGTTTTTCAACGCGAATCTGAGCAGGTGTAAATTGATAAAAGTAACCGGTAAATAAAAAAGTCAATCTTGACCAAAAATTAGAAATGTTAGGAGTACTAATACAAAGCAATCCGCCTTGTCTAGTGATCCGAACCAACTCATTCAGCAATGCTTTTTGATTAATAATATGCTCAATACCTTCCATGCAAATAACAATGTCAAACTCATTGTCTGCAAATGGCAAAGGAAACTCCATGTTTACTTGGACATAGTCGGGCCGTTGCTCGTTTATATCGGCACATACAACTGTATGTCCCAGCGACCTAAGCTCGTTGGACAATCTCCCATACCCGGCGGGAATATCAAGGATTTTTGCTGGTGCAGTAATATCACGCTTGATAACGTTTAAGATAATTTGCATGTAATCAGTGAACTGATCATTATGTGTAAACTTTCTGGTCAGCATTAAGATGTGTTGAATGAGTAAAAAGTTGAAGGCATCATACAAGAGAACAGCAAAGAGACAAACATGGGCCTCATCCAACGCGAAAGCCATTGGCGTGTTTTAATGTAAGTGTAAGCCCGACAATTTTTTCGCAAATTGCGTTTAAGTCGCTTTCAGATAAAACAAATTACCTTGACCGCACTTGGCTATTTAATTCGTACTTTTATTAAAGATTTGAAAAATTAGGTATTTAATTTAGAATCCAACGTTTTTTTCATCTACTCCCTACAAAGCAAATGGGCGTGGCACTATTTTTCGTAGCAAAATTGGTTGGCAAAAAATCAAAAGACAATCGGGACGGCAAAATAAAACAATGAGTAGCATAAGGAATTACCCAATTCAGTGTGTAATTAAATGGCCTGCGAGTGATGGCGAATTTTGTTGAAGATAGCAAAGGTCGTTCGGCATATTTAAATTTTTTCAAGCAAATCATCGAATAGAATTGTCACAAAAAACCATGCCCAACTCAACTCACAGTAACCACCTCGCCTATCGCCCAGATATTGATGGCTTGCGTGCCTTGGCAATCCTGTTAGTCATTGTTTTTCACGCCTTTCCTAAGTTTTTAAGAGGCGGGTTTATTGGCGTTGATATTTTTTTTGTTATTTCTGGCTATTTAATAACTAGCATCATTATTAGGGGGCAAAATCAGGGCAGTTTTAGCTTATTAGAGTTTTATAGCCGAAGGATTAAGCGCATTTTCCCCGCGTTAATCGTAGTGCTGGTATTTTGTCTAATCGTAGGCTGGTATGTACTATTTGCTGATGAATACCAACAATTAGGAAAACATATTGCGGCAGGGTCTGTTTATTTATCCAATATCGTACTTGAAAGTGAATCTGGGTATTTTGACACCGACGCAGAACGAAAACCGTTATTGCACTTATGGTCATTGGGTATTGAAGAGCAGTTTTACTTGGTTTTTCCATTGCTTTTGATTTTTTCCTTTCGATTCAATTTCAGCCCATTTTTAACAATTTTGTTATGTTTGGTGGCATCATTTACTTTCAATGTTCTCAATGTCAATGACAAGCCAACAGAAGTATTTTTTTATCCTTACACCCGGTCTTGGGAGTTATTGGTAGGGAGCTTGATTGCTTACAATCATCATCACCCTATTAAAAACAAAGTCAAAATAAAAAATTTGTTGTCGCCTGGAAGTGGCTACAATAGCAATCTAGCCAATGGATTGGCATGGTTTGGCTTTGTATTAATCTTTGTTGCATGGATCTTCCTTGATAGTAGAAAAATACTTTTTCCCTCATGGTGGGCATTAATCCCAGCATTGGGGCCGCGTGTCTTATTTTGGCAGGCGAAAAAGCCTGGTTCAACCGAAAAATTTTGGCAAGCAAACTGGCTGTCTTTATTGGCTTAATCAGTTATCCACTATATTTATGGCACTGGGTGCTGTTAAGTTTCGTCAACATCACAGAAATGGAAAGTCCGAGCGCATTGCTCAAGATAACTGTATTAATAACTAGCGTAGCCTTAGCATGGGGTACTTATTTCTTCGTAGAAAAGAACCTACGTTTTCAAAAGCCCAAGGCTGTGTCTATAGTGCTTTTTGTGTGTCTAGCCTTTGTTGGTGCTTTAGGTTACTTAGTTCTAAAGCAGAATGGTTATCCAAACCGTTATGTATCTGACCCTAGCTTTGTTGCTGGAGAGATTGGAAACGTTTCTTATAAAGCCAAAGGTTGGCTCTCCAGTAAAGCCTGCATTGATAAATACGCAAAAATAGCGTTCGGCAAATATCCCGATGATGAGTTCTGCCTTATACAAAACCCAAAAACACCGCCAACAGCCTTGTTAATCGGTGATAGCCATGCAAATCATCTGTATTCAGGATTATTAAAAAACATCGAATTAACTGGCGGAAACTTGCTAAATCTCGGGGGAGCCAGTTGTTTCCCTTTTTTTGATAACCCGCTAAACCCAAATAAAAAGTGTCGACAGCTTATTAATCAGACGTTGGAGATGGTAATTACTACGCCTTCCATCAAAACCATAATTTTGACCAGTCAAGCCATAAGTGAATTTAACGAAAAAAGTTTTGTACCAAAAATAAAAATGTTTAATTTTTCAAGTGCAAAACTAAACGCTGCAACAAATAATGATCCTTATTTTGTTTATCAAAACGGCATGCGAAAAACATTGCAACGTCTCCTTGATGCCCAAAAAAGAATCATTTTTGTTCTCGATATTCCAGGATTAGAATTTGAACCGATGGCTTGTGTAACTCGACCATGGCGGTTAAACGGTATTGCTGCCAAAACACCATGTGCGATACCACGCTCACAAGTTGATGCCCGGCGAAAAAAATATCTCGATATAGTGACTAGGGTGTTACACGATTATCCAGCAGTGAAAGTATGGGATACCCTGCCTGCTTTGTGTGACAAAAACTATTGCTGGGCAATTAAGGAAGACAAGATGCTCTATCGAGACAATAATCATTTGAATCAAATCGGTGCAATTTATCTTGGTAAGCACTTACATATCCTGTAAATTAGCTGCGATAAAAAAACTGGTCAGACCTTCGGCGGCAAACATTCTTTCAATAAAAATAAATATGAATACACCAGCCTATGCGGTTACTTTTGCTTGCTACAATCAAATTGAATATACACGCCAATGTGTAGATAGTCTTATAAAACACGGATTAGATTTAAGCCGTTTAGTTGTTGTTGATAACGGCTCAACTGATGGCACACGAGAATATTTAAACACGCTACCTTTAGGAAGGCGGATTTTTAACAAGGCCAATTTAGGTTGTGGCGTAGCATGGAATCAAGGTGCTTTGGCCTTACAAGCCGAATGGACAATCGTGATGAATAATGATGTGCTGGTTTCTCCATTGTGGTTAGAAAATTTAATTAACGTTGCCGAACAAAACCAGTTAAAAATTATTTCACCAGCGCTGGTTGAAGGCGAGTTGGATTATGATTTTTACGATTTTGTCAAACAAGCATCCGCTAAAATGCAAATGGCGTTGCGATTAGGTGGACGACATGCAGTTTGCATGGCGATACACGAATCAGTGTGGCAAGATATCGGTTATTTTCAGCCTATTCCGAAATTACGTGGCTACGAAGATGCCGTGTTTTTTCGTGAAGTCGAAAAAGCGGGTATCCCTTGCGCGATAACTGGGGCATCATGGTTACATCATTATGGCTCTGTAACGCAAAAAATAATGAAACAAGAACGCGGCTTGTCACAAAACGATGACCTTCCTGATCGACGCTTGTCCTTGAGGCTTTTACGGCAAAATTGGATTGAAAGAAAATTAAAAAAAATGCTTCGGGTCCGTCAAATAAGAAAGTGGCGCGATGACGAGTTGGCGCGTTATTCAATGTCAATGCATGTAAGGCGGGATAATAATTGTTTTAGATGGCAATAATCTTATGCTGTCAGTCATAATTATTACCAAAAATGAAGCTCCTAATATAGCTGCCTGCTTAGAATCTGTTGTCTGGGCGGATGAAGTTATTGTCCTTGATTCAGGTAGCGAAGATGCCACAGTAGCGATTTGTCGCCAGTATACTGATAATGTTTATGAGACAGATTGGCCTGGATTTGGCATCCAGAAGCAACGCGCTTTAGAGAAAGCCAAAGGAGACTGGGTTTTATCCATAGATGCTGATGAGATTGTAAGCCAGGAATTAAGGGCAGAAATTGAAAAAAACCTTCACCAAGGAAAAGTTAATGGGTATGAAATTCCGCGTCTTTCAAGTTATTGTGGCAAGCAAATTCGCCATGGTGGCTGGTGGCCGGATTATGTCCTGAGGCTATTCCGCCGTGATGTTGGCCGATTCTCCGATTCACTTGTTCATGAGCGTATTATCGTTCAAGGATTAATCGGTAGGATGCATGCTCCTCTTCTTCATGAGAGTTACGTAAATCTTGATGAGGTTTTACATAAAGTAAATTGCTATTCGACGTTAGGCGCAGAAATGCTCCTACAGAAAGGCGTTAAGTCATCCATAAGTAAAGCGATTCTAAAAGCTATTTGGATGTTCGTTCGAACTTATTTTATTAAATTAGCAATCATTGAAGGGCGGCAAGGGTTAATGCTCTCTATTTCCACTGCTGAAGTCACCTATTATAAGTATATGAAACTATTGGAGTTACAAAATCATTTTAAGTCTTAAAAATGTGGTTAAGGGAATCTCAAAAAATCAAAAACCGTCTTCTTAATCTGGGGTGGATGTAGGTAAGCAAAGCAGGTCGATTGTGTCCTGCATTTTCCACGTCTCTGTGACTTGGCAACGCAGAGGCGGCAAGCGTTGTGCCGCAAGGAAGGGGAAGGCTGGGTTGAGGATTTTAAAATCAATGAATTACATCCCTCACACACACTCTCTCTCAAAAAAAGAGGGTATTTTCAGAGGTTACCCTAAATGAAGCTTTCAAAAAATAAAAAAAAACCTGATGTAAGCATTCAAATTTACAAGCGGCTCTTGATCTATGTAAAGCCTTATTGGGGGCTTTTTGCTATCAGTATTTTTGGCTTCTCTGTCTATTCTGCGACCCAATCGCTGTTTGCAGTGTTAATCAAACAAATTGTGGATGCATTACAAACTGAAGCACGGGAAGGAATGGTGTACTTGCCCCTGTTCTTTAGCGGCTTAATCATCGTCCATGGTATTGGCACTTATTTGGGCAATTATTTTCTAGCAAAAGTATCAACCAACGTCGTTCACGCCTTAAGATGTGAAATCTTCGATAAGTATACTGAACTGCCGACCGCTTTTTTCGATGCCAATAACAGCGGTTATTTAATTTCCAGAATTACCAATAACGTAGGCGAAGTGACTAAGGCAAGTACGGATGCGGTACGTACTTTTGCGAGGGAAGGCTTAACCGTCATCGGGCTTTTGTGTTACCTGTTCTATTCGAATTGGATGCTGTCTCTCGTTTTTGTCGGTATTTCTCCAATTATTGTATTGTTGGTTAAATACGTAAGCAAACGACTCAGAATGCTCAGCAAAAGAATACAAGACTCCATTGGGGACATAACCCATATCACCTCGGAACTCGTTACCGGACACCGGATCGTGCGTGGTTATGGCGGAGAGGAATATGAACGCCGACGCTTTTTGGAAAGTAGTTTGTATAATCGACGGCAATCGTTAAAACTTGCCACTACAACGGCGATACACAACCCCATTATGCAGTTTATTATTGCCATAGCCTTATCATTTCTAATGTATATGGCGCTGATGTTTATGAAGCAAGCCAGCGTGGGAGAATTTATAGCATACCTGACAGCGGCATTTTTATTGCAGCGTCCAATAAGGCAGCTGAGTGATGCCAATAGCGATATCCAGAAGGGTATAGCTGCTGCACAATCATTATTTGAAATTTTGGATGAGCCTGGCGAGCTTGATGAAGGTTGTTATCAGGTTCACAAGGCTAAGGGCGCATTGGAATTCAAAAATCTAAGTTTTAGTTATGCAGGATCCAAAGAAGCTGCACTGATGGGAATCAGTTTTAAGGTCGAGCCTGGGCAAACTATCGCTCTGGTTGGCTCTTCGGGAGGCGGGAAAAGTACGCTAGTTAATTTGGTGTCGCGATTTTATCCCCATGAAGCAGGTGAAATTCTATTGGATGGTGTTGAAATCAATACCTATCAACTGGCAAACTTGAGGAAACAGCAGGCGCTGGTTACTCAAAATGTCACCCTGTTCAATGATACGATAGCCAATAATATCGCCTATGGTGCTTTGGCATCCGCCAGTCGCGACCAGATAATTGCCGCAGCCACTGATGCGTATGCTATGGAATTTATTAGTAAGATGGAGCATGGGCTGGACACGGAAATTGGTGAAAACGGCGTAAAACTTTCGGGTGGACAGAGGCAACGCCTGGCTTTAGCGAGAGCGTTGCTTAAGGATGCGCCAATTCTTATTCTTGATGAGGCGACATCGGCACTGGATACTGCCTCGGAACGCTATATACAGAAAGCCCTCCAAAAGGTGATGAGCAACAGAACTACATTAGTCATTGCCCATAGGCTATCGACCATTGAGAAAGCTGATATTATTTTAGTAATGGAGCGTGGTCGAATTGTGGAAAGAGGAACGCATAAGGAATTGATAGAAAAAAATGGCGCGTATGCCCGATTGCATCATATACAATTCGAGCAGGATGCCGAACCTACCCGCAACATCGTTAATGTTACCCAAGTTCAGGCGTAAAAACTCGGCATAAGTCAAAGGAGTTTAATGTGAAGACATTTTTGTCTGCGCTTGTCCAGCATCAGGCTGTACTGGCTCAGCTCGCAAATAGCAGCGATGAAATTGAAGCAGTTGGAGCATTGCTGATTAACACCTTGAAACAAGGTGGAAAAATCTTGCTCTGCGGTAATGGTGGCAGCGCCGCAGATTGCCAGCACATCGCGGCCGAATTCGTCGTCCGATATGAAAAAAAACGTAAGGCCTTAGCCGCTATCGCTTTAACCACGGATACTTCCATATTAACTGCCTCTGCCAACGATTTCGACTTTGACTCTATTTTTTCCCGTCAAGTTGAGGCGTTGGGCAATGCTAATGATTGTCTGATAGCCATTTCTACCTCTGGCCGTAGCGGCAATGTCATTGCTGCCATAAAAGCGGCAAAAGCTAAGGGCATGGTTGTGATTGGCATGACCGGAAGTGAAGAGAGCGAATTCAGTCAGTTAGCATCCGTAACGATCAAAGTCCCATCAAACATAACCGCAAGGATTCAAGAAGCCCACATCCTAATCGGGCATTGGTGGTGTGCGGTTGTTGAAGAAGCGTTCAGTCAGGAGGCGCTTGATGCTGGCAACAACGCCTGATTTTTTCAAAGCCCGTGTTTTGGTAGTCGGCGACGTGATGCTTGACCGCTATTGGTCAGGCAAAGCAGCGCGAATCTCGCCCGAAGCACCTGTGCCTGTAGTGCAAATCAAAACCATTGAAGACCGTGTCGGTGGGGCAGCTAATGTTGCCCTCAATATCGCCAAACTTGGCGGTAAGGTGACTTTATTAGGCGTGGTTGGCGATGATGAAGAAGGGCGAATCGTTAAACAGTTACTGGAAGCTGCTGGCGTTGTGTGTGATTTGATTGTTGAGAAATCTGTCCGTAGTATCTGCAAATTACGTATCGTGGCACAGCACCAACAATTGATTCGGGTCGATTTCGAAGAAACGCCTATCGAGTTTGCCCAGCGTGAAATGGAGTCTCGCTTATCCGCACATCTGCCCAAAAATGACGTTGTCGTTTTTTCAGACTACGGCAAAGGGACTTTGTCGCATGTAAAACAGTATATACATCAAGCTAAACAACTAGCAGTAAAGGTATTGGTCGATCCCAAGGGTATAGATTACCAGCGTTATGCCCAAGCAGACCTTATTACACCTAATTGGTCTGAATTCCAGGCCGTTATGGGGATTTGTGACAATGAAGAAGATTTGGTTATAAAAGGCCGCGAACTCATCAACACCCACCAGATTCCAAACCTGTTAGTGACTCGCGGTGAAGCGGGTATGACGATGTTACAAAAAAACCAAGCACATTCTATTTCCGCGCAAGCCAAAGATGTATTCGACGTAACTGGCGCGGGGGACACCGTCATCGCTGTGTTGGCAGCCTGTGTGGCCATCGGCATGGATTGGTACGATGCCATGTATTTGGGCAATTTAGCAGGTGGCATAGTCGTCGGCAAATTAGGCACCTCAACTGTTTCTATTGCAGAGCTTACTCGTGCCATGCACGGCGACAAAGACTCGCAATATGGTGTGGTTTCAGCAGCTGAATTGATACCGCTCATAGCCACAGCTAAAGCCAATGGGGAAAAGATCATTATGACCAATGGCTGCTTTGATTTGCTGCATGTGGGGCATGTAACCTATTTAGAACAGGCCAAGGCCTTGGGTGATCGCTTGTGTGTGGCGGTAAATTCAGACGAATCGGTTAAACAACTCAAGGGCGAATCACGCCCCATCAATGGCTTACAATCAAGGATGACGGTCTTAGCCGCTTTGTCTTGCGTAGATTGGGTAGTACCGTTCACCGAAGAAACCCCTGAGCGTTTG
>CAWDOO010000004.1:0-1167035 GCA_963804035.1 uncultured Gammaproteobacteria bacterium
ACAATTAGATAACCGATCAGATAGAAAAATTTAGGCCATCGAATCAATCTAAGATAATACGTGCAAATTTTCGTTTGCCAACTTGATAGATATGGTTCGTCCCAGAAGGAATCCCCAGTTTCGGGTCGATAATTTTTTCACCATCAATTTTTACTGCACCCTGGTTGATCATACGAACTGCTTCGGATGTGCTACCAGTCAGCCCAGCATCTTTTAATAAATTGGCAATACAATACGCTTCCATACTTGTTTTCAAGGTGATTTCACTTAAGTCATGAGGTATAGCGCCACGTTGAAATTGGGCGATGAAATTCCGCATTGCAAGCTCTCCGGCGGATACCCCCCCATGAAACCTGCTGACTATTTCCTTAGCCAATTCGCACTTAACGTTTCTCGGATTTTCCACTCCTGATTCGCAAGCTGATTTGTACGCATTAATGCGTTCCATTTTTTCAAAGCTCAATAACTCAAAGTACCGCCACATCAGCTCATCGGAAATTGACATAATCTTGCCAAACATATCATCAGGAGCATCCGCTATACCTATATAATTATTAAGCGATTTGGACATTTTTTGGACACCATCCAAGCCTTCCAATATAGGCATGGTGATAACAATTTGAGGGGACTGCCCATGCACTTCCTGTAATTGCCTACCTACCAGCAAGTTGAATTTTTGGTCGGTTCCACCTAGCTCAACATCAGCTTTCATGACCACGGAATCATAACCTTGTATTAATGGGTATAAAAACTCATGAATGGCAATGGCATGACCGCCCTTGTAGCGCTTACTAAAATCGTCCCTTTCTAGCATTCTGGCTACAGTGTGCTTTGCCGCCAATTGAATTAAATCGGCCGGCGACATGGCATTCATCCAAGTCGAATTGAACAAAATTTTCGTTTTATCTGGATCAAGTATTTTAAAAACTTGCTCTTGATACGACTTGGCGTTCTCCAAAACCTCTTCTTTTGTTAAGGGTTTGCGGGTGACATTTTTCCCGGTTGGATCCCCGATCATGCCGGTAAAGTCGCCAATTAAGAACAGGATCTCATGACCAAGATCTTGAAATTGCTTGAGCTTATTTATCAGCACGGTATGCCCCAGATGTAAATCTGGGGCAGTCGGGTCAAAACCTGCCTTTATTCTTAATGGCTTGCCTTCCTCCAATTTTTTTACGAATTCGTGCTTAACCAGGATTTCCTCAACACCTCTTAACAGGTTATTCAATACTTCTTCTTGCAACTTAATTTCTCCAGAACCGTCACATTTTTTAATCTTTGGATATTATTAGGTTTAACGAATATTTGCTACGAATAAAATATTTTTCCCTACATTGAAACCATTAATTTGTTGGTAAATTTTACAAAAGCACTTAAAATTAGCCTATGGAAAATACAGGATATTTATTTTGATTAAAATTCAAATACTTAGAGATTCCGCAGTAAAAACCAGACCTCTTATCGCTTGCTTAGTTAGCTTATTACTGGTTTTTACATCGACAATCGGCGATGCCAAGTCTCAAAAAAAACACGTTTTTAGCAAAATTACACACACTCGGATCACCATCCACAAAGTGAATCCAGGTGAAAAGCCTTCTGAAATCTTCTCTCGATTACATTCTTCGGAAGCACAAAAAATTGTCAGCTTTAACCATGACAAAACTCATTTTGCGACAATATCTACCGATAAGCCTGAAGAATTCAGCGGATTAGAAACAAGCCGATTTGGTTTATCGAGCAATGTAAACTTAGGTCGTAGATTAGGTCGATACACCCATAAATTCAATATGATGCAACTGGCTAGCGGCCAAGGGACTATTTCTTCTTCCTTATCCGAAGCTGGAAAAAAAGCGGGATTATCCGAAACGTTGATGGATCAATTAACCCAGATTTTTGCTTGGGACATTGATTTTGCCACCAACCTGCATAATGGCGACCACTTTACTGTAGTGTACGAACGTGGCGGTTTTAACGGCGCAGATGATATTGTTGCTGCAGAATTTGTTAATCGTGGAAAATCTTATCGAGCAGTCAGATACATCGATAAGGAAGGCTACGCTAACTACTACACTCCCGAAGGCCATGCTTTGCAGAAAGCCTTTCTTAGCACCCCTGTTGACTTTGCCCGAATCAGTTCAGGCTTCAACCTTAGCCGCAGACATCCCGTACTCAACCGAATCCGTGCCCATAAAGGCGTTGATTATGCCGCCAGAACCGGTACTCCAGTCAAGGCAACGGGCAACGGTGCAATCGCTTTCCTCGGCAATAAAGGTGGTTACGGTCAGGTTATCATCATTAAACATGGCGACCGTTATGAAACGGTGTATGCCCATCTATCGAGATATAAAAGTGGTTTATTTGAAGGCAGCCCAGTTAGGCAAGGCGATGTTATTGGCTATGTAGGACAAACCGGATTGGCGACAGGACCGCACTTACATTACGAATTCCGTATCGATGGTGTCCACCAAAATCCTTTGACTGCACAAGCATCTAACTTAGTGCCTGTTAGAAGTACCTCTTTGGCGGATTTTAAATCGCAGATTACCGATCCTTTAGCTAAACTAAACTTAGTGAAAGCTAACTCGCTGTTTGCAAGGAACAATCAGACTATAAACTAAAATCTAAAAAATTTTTATAGCAATATATCCTGTAGTTTGATAGCTGGGGCGGAATTGTAAACCTAGGCAAATACTCGAAAATACCCACGACTAACAGGCATGAAACCAACAAAACAGTTATATTAAGCATAAAAAAACCGGACAATCTCCGGTTTTTTTTCGTGACAACCAAGCGATCAGACAGAAAAAGACGAACCACATCCGCAAGTCGTTTTTGCTGTTGGATTACGTATCACAAACTGAGCCCCCGACAAATCTTCCTTATAATCCACTTCCGCGCCAGTCAAGTACTGAATACTCATGGAATCGATCAACACGGTAACACCGCCTTTTTCAACGCTGGTGTCATCTTCGTTGACTTCTTCATCGAACGTAAAGCCGTATTGAAAACCTGAGCAACCGCCGCCGCTTACATAGACTCGCAACTTCAAATTGTCATTGCCTTCCTCAGCGATCAATTCGCTCACTTTAGAAGCCGCGCTGTCAGTAAAAACTATTGCATCCGCCATTATGTCATCACCTAAAAATATTAATTGAACTCATTATGAGTACACCCAGTAACCTAGTCAAGGATTATGGGTACAAAGCCAGTATTTTCAAGCCCTGGTCTTCAGGAAACCCAAACATTAGGTTCATGTTCTGCACGGCCTGCCCTGCCGCGCCTTTAATCAGGTTATCAATCACCGACAAGATCACAACCATTTGACCACCTTGTGGTTGGTGCAAGGCAATCTGGCACTTGTTAGACCCCCTTACATTACGGGTGTCGGGATGAGAACCTGAAGGCATCACATCGACAAAGGGTTCGTTGGCATAACGCTGTTCATAAAAAGTCTGTAGATCATTCAAGCTTACTTCGGTATGACTTACCTGAGCATACAAAGTTGCATGGATGCCGCGAATCATCGGGATCAAATGTGGCACGAAGGTCAAGTTAATTGAATTTCCCGATGCAGTTCGCAAACCTTGGTTAATCTCTGGTAAATGGCGATGACCACTCGCAGCATACGCCTTAAAACTCTCTCCCGTTTCGCTCATTAAAAAGGCTAACTCAGCCTTTCGCCCTGCCCCACTGACACCGGATTTCACGTCGGCAATCAAATGATTCACATCAACCAAGCCATTTTCAAGCAAAGGTAGAAAGCCTAATTGGACGGAAGTCGGATAACAACCTGGGTTAGCAACCAACCGCGCATTTTTTACCGCTTCACGATTGACTTCCGGCAAACCATATACGGCTTCTGCAAGCAATTCAGGACATGCGTGTTCCATGCCGTACCACTTAGCCCATTCTGTAGCATCTTTTAACCGAAAATCTGCTGAAAGATCAATCACTTTAACACCACAATCTAACAATGCTTTAGCCATCAGCATTGCCGTTCCGTTGGGTGTGGCAAAAAACACGACCTCGCAGCTAGACAGTACATCGACATCAGGTGCGGAAAAAACCACGTTGATTACGCCACGCAAGCTGGGATAAAGCGCATCAACCCTTAATCCCGCATCGGCACGTGAGGTAACAACCGCCACTTCAACCTCTGGGTGTAATGCCAAAATCCGTAATAGCTCAACACCCGTATATCCAGTGCCGCCAACAATACCCGCGCGAATCATTTCTTACCCTAACCTCATAAAAATAGTGTGTATATAATACCCATAACCTAGCTTTTCCCATACCGAAGTTATGCAGATACCTAATATCATGTGCGCTATCGAAGTTCAATCGGGAAAATTAGTGCCTGTTGAACGAGCAGTTCCTGCACCGAAAACAGGCCAGGTGCTGATTAAAGTCATGGCTGCTGGTGTGAACCGTCCCGATGTCATGCAACGTAAGGGATTGTATCCGCCACCGCCCGGCGCTTCTGACATCCTTGGCCTGGAAGTCGCCGGGATCGTAGTCGCCAAGGGCGACAATTCCGGCAACTTGGCTATCGGAAATAAAGTTTGCGCACTAGTCACAGGCGGCGGGTATGCGGAATATTGCCTAGCTTCTGCATCCTTATGCCTACCTATTCCCGAAAACTTGTCTTTTATAGAAGCCGCTGGCATACCGGAAACTTTTTTTACCGTGTGGAGCAATGTTTTTGATCGCGGCCACTTACAACAAGGCGAAACGCTGTTAGTACACGGTGGCAGCAGCGGCATAGGCACGTCAACGATACTACTCGCCAAAGCATTCGATGCTAAGGTATTCGCAACAGCAGGATCACTGACCAAATGCCAATTTTGCTTAGACCTAGGCGCAGATGCCGCAATTAACTATAAGAGCCAAGATTTTGTCAGCGAAATTGCCAATATTACCGACAACAAAGGGATCAACCTTCTCCTGGATATGATCGGTGGCGATTATTTCCCTCGCAACCTGCAATGCTTAGGCTTAGAAGGCAGATTGGTGCAAATCGCCGTACAACAAAACCCGAAATCCGACATCAACCTATGGACTGTGATGCAAAAACGGCTCACCATTACAGGCTCCGCGCTTAGGGTAAGGGATGATACCTTCAAGGCTGATGTCGCCAGCAAATTGCTTAAAAATGTCTGGCCTTTGTTTGCTTCCGAACGCATCAAACCTATTATCCATTCTACCTTTGCCCTCAGCGATGCTGCTTTAGCACACGAACTCATGGAAAGCAGCCTGCATATGGGCAAAATCATCCTCACGACAGACACATGAACTACACGACCTTAATTTCAGCAGAAAGACTCCATCAGCACCTGAATGATCCCGACTGGATTATCATTGACTGTCGATTTTCATTAGCAGATACAGAAGCTGGATTCAAAGCGTATCGGCACGGACACATCCCAAACGCCCGATATGCCGACTTGGATAAGGATTTATCGTCAACAATCACGGACTTCACTGGCCGACACCCGTTGCCCAACTTTATAACGTTGGTCAAAAAACTGGGTACTTGGGGAGTTGACAACAACAGCCAAGTGATTGTTTATGATGATACCAGCGGCGCATTTGCCGGACGTTTGTGGTGGTTGCTTCGCTGTTTGAGCCATGAAAATGTCGCCGTACTGGATGGTGGTTATAAGCATTGGCAAAAACTCCACCTTCCCGTCACCACTACCTTACCCACCGTAAAATCCAGTGTTTTCAGGGCTTATCCCAGCGGAAATACTGGATTAACCGCACTAGATGTGGAAAATGGTTTGGCACAGAAAGCAATTTGTCTACTTGATGCCAGAACAACCGAACGTTATCGCGGCGAACAAGAACCTATCGACTCCGTTGCAGGGCATATTCCAGGCGCGGTAAACCGTCCTTTCCAGTCAAACCTGGATAGCAATGGCTTGTTTTTATCCGCCGAAGCCTTACGAAATCAATTCAAAATGCTTATAGGCGACAAAAATCCACAGCAAGTCGTCCACATGTGTGGATCAGGCGTTACGGCATGCCATAATCTTTTAGCGATGGAAGTGGCAGGACTGGCTGGCTCCAAGTTGTATCCAGGTTCGTGGAGCGAATGGATTCGAAATAAAAACAGACCGAAAGCGACAAAATAAGGATTGATATGTCTGGCTGTTGTGTGAGTAATTCCAACGCGACCAACCTAGCTTGCCCTGAGTGCGGGACAGCTTGCAAACCCGTCAAAATGCGTACGCTTTACCATCAGGTAAAATTTCCAGAAAATCAGGCTATTGTTTCAGACACTTATTATTTTTGCCCGAACAAAGGCTGTGATATTGCTTATTTTTCAAGCGCTGGAAACAAAATCCCAAAAAAACATTTAATATCCTGCTTAGACATTCAAAAAGATAAGCTTTGTTACTGCTTTGATATTGATACAACCGCCTATCTCACTGCATTTAATAATGATACTGCAGAGCCCATCAAAAACTTTGTCATCCAGCGAACAAAATCAGGCGATTGCGCCTGTGAAGAAAGAAACCCATCAGGACAATGTTGTTTAACAAAATTCAAGCATTTGGATAAAGGAAGCTCTGAATAAGTCCTTCGACAGGCTCAGGACGGACGGTAACATATTGATTCCGTTCGTGATGAGCTTGTCGAACGATGAATGGAATCAACTTATTCAGAGCTTCCTAAAATACATCGACAGGTTTAACGATGTTTTCGCCAATGGCCATCTACCATAACCTTGAGATAATTCATGGTTCTATATTGCCAAACTTTCTAAAGCTCGATTCCAAGGATTTTCCACCAGCGGTTATAATGCCCAGCTTTTGTAACCCTTTAGCCTTGCCCTTTAAGCGGACAATTCGTCAACCATGAAATTATTACTGCAATACTTGTCTCTTTGTTTTTTTGTAAACAATCCTGCCGATTTGACTCCCACCAAATCGTTTATGTGGAAAACGGTGGCGTTCTACCTTATTTCGGGCTGTATTGTGGAGGGCCTGATTGCCGACCCCGCCGACGGTTCTTTAGAAGTCTCTTTGAGAACCATCATGGCGTTTTCGACAGTTGCAACCTTATTGCTGATCACGAAAAAATGGCCTTACTACAATCAGATGTTCACCGCCATTTTTGTGTGTGAAAACTTTATCATGACACTGGCCACTGTCACCGAAGGCTTATATTTTTTGATGGTAATGGATCATAATGAAAACGCGGAAGCGATCTCGATAGGCATAGGGTTTTTATTGGTCGGCTGGTATATCGCTATTGTCAGCTATATTTTCCGGCAAATGCTTTTATTCCCCATGACTATTAGCGTAATTTCAGCGTTTAGCTATTTCATTTTGACTTACGGTATTCCTATGATGTTTATGGATATATAAAAATCAGCATGTTAAACATGGATCGGTTGAACCGCGAATCGTAACTTCAACTATTGATGACTTAATAAGGCTGGAATTATCCGGCTTTTTTCATGTTTGGGGATACGCTACTAACAACTCTACAAATTACCATACAAAATGTATACAGCCATAAATGAATAGGTATAATCGTTAACCATAGCAATTAACAACAGTTAAACCGCTAGACACCACTAAAAAACTAATAATTATAATAACCAGAGGAGTGGAAAACATGCTGCTACCAACATCGGCATCAATTGTTATAGCTTTATTAATGGGTATTGCTGGAGTCGGATTTGTGCTTTGGCAATTTAAACGCGTTCTTGCCTTCGACCAGGGCAATGAACTCATGCGGGAAATTGGCTTGGCTATCCAAGAAGGCGCTTCCGCTTTTCTGGCACGGGAATACCGCGTGATTGCTATTTTTGTGGTGATTGTCGCCACAGTCATTGCAGTGTTCTTGCAATGGCAAACGGCATTTTGTTTTGTTTCGGGCGCAATTGCTTCTGCCGGAGCGGGTTATCTGGGCATGTATGTCGCCGTTCGCGCTAACACCCGCACTGCCGCAGCCGCCAGTCGTGGTCTACATGAAGGCTTGCGGGTTGCCTTTGGCAGTGGTGCGATTATGGGCATGTCCGTCGTCAGTTTTAGCTTAATCGGCATGACGCTTTTGTACCTGATTTTCAATAACGACCCCAACCATCTTACTTACATTACCGGATTTGGATTCGGAGCCAGCAGTATTGCGCTATTTGCAAGGGTAGGCGGTGGCATTTATACCAAGGCGGCAGATGTTGGTGCTGACTTGGTAGGCAAGGTCGAAAAAGGGATTCCAGAAGATGACCCTCGCAATCCTGCCGTAATCGCAGACAATGTGGGTGATAATGTGGGCGATGTTGCAGGTATGGGTGCAGACTTGTTTGAAAGCTATAGCGGCTCTATTATTGCCGCCGCCACGTTGGGCGCAGCATTGGGCAAAGGCTCTACGGTTGCATTTATCGGCTTGCCTTTTCTGGTGGCTGCTGTTGGTGTTATCTCCAGCCTGTTTGGAATCTATATGGTAATCGGCAAGGATCGGGATGAAAGCGAATTAGCCGGTATAGTCGCCAATGCATCACTTGCCTCAAAATGTGTTCGTTATCTTAGCCAATTCGTAGCAAAAATTGACGAAAACGCCACTTTAGAAGACTTATTGACTGCGCTACGGCGTTCCGTTTGGGGTGCGTCTGTGATTGTTTTAGGCCTGACTTTATTGGCTGTGTTGCTGTCGGGCTTACATTTCAATTATTGGCTGGTTATTGTAGTTGGCTTAGTAGCCGGAAACGCGATTGCCTATGTAACCGAATACTTCACCGCATATACCGAAAAACCGACATTGGCGATAGCCAAGGCCACCCAAACTGGGGCAGCAACCACTATCATACAAGGATTAGCCGTGGGCATGATGAGTACAGCATTGCCTGTGCTTATCACCGCATTTGCCATCCTTATTAGCATATGGCTAGGGCATAAAGCCGATGGTACTCTCGCTGCTGGATTATACGCAGTCGCATTGGCAGGTGTTGGCATGTTAAGCACCTTGGGTGTCACCTTAGCAACAGATGCTTACGGCCCCGTTGCCGACAACGCAGGCGGTATTGCGGAAATGAGCCATTTGCCTAAAGAAGTTAGACATCGCACTGACGCCTTAGATAGCTTAGGCAATACTACCGCAGCTACCGGCAAAGGCTTTGCCATTGGTTCCGCCGTTTTGACCGCATTGGCATTAATCGCGGCTTACGTTACAGCGGCTAAAATTGAAAGTCTAGACATCTTAGGCCCCACCATGTTGCCCGGTTTGTTGATAGGCGCAATGATGCCATACCTGTTCTCCGCCCTCACGATGATGGCAGTAGGCAAAGCGGCACACGAAATCGTACTGGAAGTGCGTCGGCAATTCCACGAAATCCCTGGCTTGATGGAAGGCACAGGCAAGCCAGATTACAAAGCCTGTGTGGGCATCAGCACCGAAAGCGCATTGCGTGAAATGATCGTGCCTGGTGCTTTGGCGGTCATCGTACCGATTTTGGTCGGCCATGTACTGGGCAAAGAAGCGTTGGCGGGGCTGTTGGTCGGCACCTTATTGTCAGGCTTTTTGTTGGCTGTCATGATGGCAAACGCTGGCGGCGCATGGGATAACGCGAAAAAATACATTGAAACCGGAGAATATGGCGGCAAAGGCTCAGATTCACACAAAGCCGCAGTCGTTGGCGATACAGTCGGCGATCCTTTCAAAGATACCAGTGGCCCGTCCTTGAACATTTTAATCAAGCTGATGACTATTGTGAGCCTTGTGTTTGCTAGCTCCTTTGGGTCTGGGTGGCTAAACTTTTAAGTGCTATTAGGGGCGGCCTGTGCTTGTCCCTACAATTCTTACAGCTTCATTCTTTAGTTTTAAGAAATACGCGGGCAACCACGATGTGATATTGATTACTTTTCCCGAACCACTCAGGAAAATCATTTAAATTGCCAATCTTAACGGAATCATCGTATCTATTTTGATGTTGAGTTAAAATAACCGCAACTAACTAAACTATAAGAAATATAGCCATGCAAATCATACTCGCTAACCCTCGTGGATTCTGTGCCGGTGTTGACCGCGCCATTGATATTGTCGACCAGGCCCTTGAAACCTTTGGCGCACCCATTTATGTCCGGCATGAAGTCGTGCATAACCGCACCGTTGTTGACGGTTTGAAAGAAAAAGGCGCGATCTTTATTGAAGACATCTCCGATGTACCCGTAGGTTCGTACCTAATTTTCAGCGCTCACGGCGTATCCAAACAGGTTCAAAAAGAAGCTGTTGAACGTAACTTAACTGTTTTTGATGCGACCTGCCCTCTCGTTACCAAAGTGCATTTGCAAGTCGCCAAACACGCAAAATCCGACCGGGAAGTCATCTTGATCGGCCACGCTGGGCATCCAGAAGTGGAAGGCACGATGGGACAATATGATAAGTGTTCAAAAAATGGCGGTATTTATCTGGTAGAAACACCAGCGGATGTTGCCAATTTGAAAGTTAATAACCCCGATAACCTGGCTTATGTCACTCAAACCACCTTATCTATGACGGATACCAAGGTGATGGTTGATGCTTTAAGAAAGCGTTTTACCTCCATCCAGGAACAGAAAAAGGATGATATTTGCTATGCTACCCAAAACCGCCAGGATGCGGTTTATGACCTCTCTAAAACAGCCGATACCATATTGGTTGTTGGTTCACCCAATAGCTCCAACTCCAACCGCTTGCGGGAAATTGCTGAACAATTAGGGAAGCCCGCTTACCTGATCGACACCGCCAAGGATATGCAAAAAGAATGGTTTGCAGATAGTAAGGTGGTCGGCGTTACGGCAGGTGCGTCGGCACCGGAAGTACTGGTGCAAGAAGTGATTGACCAGTTGAAGGCATGGGGTGGTAACTCCGCCAGCGAACTGAAAGGTATTGAAGAAAAAGTCGTGTTCTCCTTACCTAAAGGATTGAAAAAAACCGCTTAACCGTGCCAACGGACGTTGATGCCATCAGGCTGGATAAATGGCTATGGACTGCTCGTTTCTATAAAACCCGCAGCCTAGCAACGGATGCCATCAACGGCGGCAAAGTCCACGTCAATGGGCAGCGCACCAAAGCCGCAAAAGAAATCAAAATTGGTGCAGAAATCACCATCAGCAAAAACGGCTATAGCTGGGATATATCCGTTACCGCCCTGACTGCACAACGGCGTTCCGCTAAGGATGCCGTCTTGCTTTACCAAGAAACGCCAGAAAGCCATGCCAAACGGCAACTACAAATCCAATCTGAACGCGAACAAAAAGAATTGCTTGGTTTTTCTGGGATAGACCATAAGCCTAACAAAAAAGAGCGGCGGCTGATTCACCGTTTTAAGCAGGAATAACCCAAAAGCACGCGAGTTGTACCTTTTTTAGCTTATCCTTATCTTCTAGCGAAAAACTCCCAAGGACGAACGCATGAAAGAAGTCCAAAACTACCTCAGCAAAATAAACCAGCGTTATCTTACGGGCATTTCCCGCGAACACAGCTACCGTGGCGACTTACAAGCGCTACTAAAAATCTTGCTGCCCAGCGTGTTAGTGACTAATGAACCCGCCCATATCGCCTGCGGTGCGCCGGATTACATTTTGACCAAAGCGCACATTCCGCTGGGTTATATTGAAGCCAAAGACATCGGCAAATCCCTGGATAACAAAGACTACAAAGAACAGTTCGACCGTTATAAAAACTCCCTCAATAACCTGATTTTTACAGATTACCTGGAATTCCGGTTTTTCCGCGACGGCTTGCAAGTCGCGAGTATAAGGCTTGCCGATATTAAAAATGGGCAACTCCAACCCAAGCCGGAGGAATTCGCCCATTTCGTCGATTTGATGAAAGACTTTGCCGCTTATTCCGGGCAGACCATCAAATCACCGTCCAAACTCGCCAGCATGATGGCAGGAAAAGCCCGCTTGCTCGCAAACATCATCGAGAATGCGCTGACCAAAGACGAAAAAGAAGATGCCAACAGTTCCTTGAAAGACCAGATGGATGCTTTCAAGTCCATCCTGCTGCACGATATTGATGCTGAACAATTTGCCGATATTTACGCGCAAACCATTGCTTACGGCATGTTCGCCGCCCGTTTGCATGATGAAACCCTGGATACCTTTTCCCGTCAGGAAGCCGCAGAGCTTATCCCACACAGCAACCCGTTCTTACGCAAACTGTTCCATTACATTGCGGGTTATGACTTGGACGAGCGTATCACCTGGATTGTCGATGGCCTTGCGGACATTTTCCGCGCTGCCGATGTGCGCTCAATACTGGCAAACTTTGGCAAAGCCACCCGCCAAACCGACCCGATTATCCACTTTTACGAAACCTTCCTGGCGGAATACGACCCCAAACTCCGCAAAAGCCGTGGCGTTTGGTATACGCCCGAACCGGTAGTGGATTTTATCGTCCGCGCCGTCGATGACATCCTCAAAACCGACTTCAACCTGCCGATGGGTTTGGCAGATACGTCCAAAACCACCATCCAGGTTGAGATGCCCGTGGTTAAAGGTAAGGGCAAAGCCAACTACACCCAACTGGAAAAGGTCGATAAGGAGGTTCACAAAGTCCAAATCCTTGCCCGGCCACGGGTACCGGCACTTTTTTGGCCGCCGCCATCAAGCACATCCACCAAAAATTCAAAGGCCAGCAAGGGCTGTGGAGCCAATACGTGGAAGAACACCTTATCCCACGGGTACACGGCTTTGAAATCCTTATGGCTTCGTATGCGATGGCGCATTTAAAGCTGGATTTGCTGTTGAAAGAAACCGGTTACAAACCCAAAAAACAACCGCGCCTCAACATCTACTTGACCAATTCCTTGGAAGAATCCCACCCCGACACCGGCACCCTGTTCGCCACCTGGCTGGCGCAGGAAGCCAACGAAGCCAACCACATCAAATGCGAAAACCCGATCATGGTGGTCATGGGCAACCCGCCGTATTCGGTTAGCAGCAGCAATAAGGGTGATTGGATACAACGCTTGGTTGCCGATTACAAAAAAGACCTCAACGAAAAAAACATCCAGCCCTTATCGGACGATTACATCAAGTTTATCCGCTACGGCTCGCACTTTATCGAAAAGAACGGTGAAGGTATCTTGGCTTACATAAGCAACAACAGCTTTATCGACGGCGTAATCCACCGGCAAATGCGTAAGCATCTGTTAGAAACCTTCGACAAGATTTACATCCTAGACCTGCACGGCAACAGCAAAAAGAAAGAAACCGCCGTTGATGGCAGCAAGGATGAAAACGTATTCGACATCATGCAGGGTGTAAGCATCAATATATTCGTTAAGCTCAAAAATAATGCAACTAAGGAATAATTGCTTTACGATAACAATGAGAAGCAGAATAGATAATTGAAAACTTATTGATTAGCAAAGATTTTCAGACAAAATACAATATCCTAAAGAAATCGTCATTCCGGCATGGATTGCCGGAATCCAGACCATAGGGACGTGATACGGCACTAAAATGACTAAACAACCCTGTGTTTATATACTCGCCAGTCAACGCAACGGAACGCTTTATATCGGGGTGACTTCCGATCTGATAAAACGGGTCTACCAACACCGCATGGGAATGGTGGACGGTTTCACTAAACGCTATACTGTCCATACATTGGTTTGGTATGAAGTTCACGAAATGATGGAAAGTGCTATCCTGCGCGAGAAACAACTTAAAAAATGGTCGCGGAAGGCGAAAATTTGTTTGATCGAACAACAGAATCCATTGTGGCAAGACTTGTGGACTGAGTTAGCTTCGCCATCCTAGTTGTTGGCATTAACATATACTTAGATTACATCCTTGTAATCTGGATCCCGGCAATCCCTGCCGGGATGACGGCATTTGAGCATTATAGAAGTATCGGACGACCTTAGATAACAAACCTAAACTTGATGAAGTAACACGTCGTTCCGGCAGGGATTGCCGGAATCCAGTGGTCAAGGATGACAAGAGTTAACCTTTAACCCGCTTTCATCTTATGTCCAAACCCTTAGCCGACGTTTACCACCTGGACCTATACGGCCTGCGTAAAGACAAATACCAAACCTTATTGGATAACAGCATCAACACCTTGGCGTGGAACAGGATTGAATGCCGTGCGCCGGAATATTTTTTTGTGGCGAAGGATTTTGGGGTGTATGGGCAGTACGAACTGGGTTTTTCGGTGAATGAGTTGTTTCCGGTTAATTCCAGCGGAATCAAAACCCATCGAGATGATTTTGTGGTTGATATGGATAAGGCAACCTTAAAAAACCGAATCCAAACTTTTTATGACCAAAATTATTCTGACAAAGAAATAGTTAAAAAATTAAACCTGAAAGACAACCGGGACTGGAGCATATCGGAAGCAAGGCAGAAAGAAACATTTACCCCATCAAAGATAGAAAATGTTTTATACCGTCCCTTTGATTACCGGAAGATATATTACTCGTCTAACTTGATTGATTTTGGCCGTGAAAAAGTCATGCAACATTTCCTGAAAGGCGAAAATATAGGTCTTTGTTTCAACCGTCAAATTGAGCAGCAAAGATTATTCGCGGATGTATTTGTTACTTCGGAGTTATTTACCCTTCATTCATTAAGCCTAAAAGAAAGCAATAATATTGCACCCCTCTACCTCTACCCAGAAACCACCGGACAACAATCCCTGCAAGAAACCAGCATCAGACAACCCAACATGAACCCCGCCATCGTTCAGCAAATCGCGGAAAAGTTGGGGTTGGCCTTTACGCCGGAAAAGTCCGCCGTCATACCCGCAGGGATGCGGGTATCCAGTGACAGGGATGTTAATGTGTCCAATCCCTGGACGCTGGTCCGGCAATTCCTGCCGGAATGACGTGCCTCTTGAAGATGTGCAAACGGCAGAAACCAAAGGACCAGGAAAGCAACATATCAGGCCAACAAGCTTCGCCCCCATCGACCTGCTCGATTACATCTATGCGGTACTGCATTCGCCAAACTACCGAGAACACCTACAAGGAATTCCTGAAAACCGACTTCCCTCGCGTACCTTATCCAGACCCGCACACCTTCTGGGCGCTGGTAAAACTGGGCGGCGAACTACGCCAACTGCATTTGTTGGACGGCCTAGTGGTCAATAGCCCCATCACCACGTACCCGATGGATGGCGACAATACCGTCACCCGCAAGATCAACCAGAATGATTTCGACAACGGCAAGGTCTGGATTAACGACCAGCAATACTTTGACGGCGTACCCGCTATCGCCTGGGAATTCTACATCGGCGGCTACCAGCCCGCGCAAAAATGGCTAAAAGACCGCCACGGCAGGGCGCTAAGCTTTGAAGACATCCTGCATTACCAAAAAATCATCGTCGCATTAACCGAAACCCACCGGATAATGCAGGAGATTGATGCTGTTTATTAGCGCAGGTTATGTTTTTTGCGGTATATGTTGCGGCTGGCCTTGTTTTGCCGATGGCTTAAACGCACACGTTCGGCGCGGGTAACAACACCGTCGGCTTTGGCTTTCGTTTCGGCGTTTTCGATGCTGTTTTGCTGGGTTTCCAGCCTTTGCGCTTCGCCTTGAGTCAACCGCCCCGATTCGACACCTTGGTCGATACGGCGGCCTTGGTTTTCTTGGCGCTGGTCTACGCGCGGCGTATTCGTGCCGGCAATAACTTGGGGTGCAGAGACGAGGGTGACTAAAATCCCTGCGATGAATACTATTTTGTTTAATGCGGTCATGTATTTCTCCTTAATGGCACAAGGGTGCAATGAAAAAACCAAAAATTGTCGCCAAAAACCGAAGCAACTGCCAGAGACTATATTATGGCCAAGCTTAACAGGAGATTAATGGGAGCAATGATGCCGTAGAATTTTTGGCAGTGAACAATGGTAAGCACATTTTATTTTTCCACGTCCGGCCTGGGAACACTAAACTATAGGCAATTCGGCGGCTTAGCCAAACCCGCCAGTTTGCAAGCGTATTTAAGGGGCCGTCAGGAAATAAACGGTGTAGATACCGGCTATTACCTTTGTCACCACCCAAAGTAAGCGCTATCGCCTTGATAAACACGCGGGTATTGGGCAAATGTTTGTATTGTTCGTAATATGACCTTATGAATAAGATGATTTCCCAGTGTTGGTCGGTAAGGGTTATGGCTTCCTGTTGGGCAAGGTGCATTGCAACGTCTTCGTTCCAATCAAACCTGTTTGCCAGAAACCCCTGTTCGGTAGTTTCCAAAGACAGTTCGCCAACCATCAACACCATGATGTAATCAAAGGGTTCTCAACGGTGAGGTTTACCAGTCCTGCGTAGTCTATGACCTCTAAGCCTGACACCAGCTCAGAAGTGAGAAGTCCTCTAACCTCCATATCCTCGGACAGCACGCATAGACGATTCATGTTGAGCTGATTGTTTAGCACATCGGCAAACTTACCTTTTTGCAACAATCCAAACACAGCATTCTCAAGAAACACAGCAACATCGCCAGAACCCATTCTATCCAGCACAGCAATATCGATAGGTGATTGAAAAATAAGGTGCAGCATTAATTACTGTCGGTCAGTTTAAGCCCGACAATTCCGGCTATGACCAGGAAAATAGAAAATAGGCGATAAACTTCAGCGGATTCCTTAAACAACACGATACCGAGGATGGCAACGCCAACCGCGCCCATGCCCGTCCAAACCGCATAAGCCGTACCGACTGGCAGGAATTTAATTGCCGTCATCAGCATGAAGAGACTGACACCGCCTGATGCAAGCGTAATCAAACTCGGTATCAAACGGGTAAATCCCGCATTATATTTAAGGCTTATCGCAAAAACGATTTCCACTAAACCCGCAGTAAATAAAACCAACCACGCCAACAGACACCTCTGATATTAACAATTTATGAAAGATTATTTTACTATCAATCCAGGCAATCAATACGGCTAATCGCACAGCTATTTACTTTATTGTAATATTGAGTGGGCCGATTATTATATCCCTCACACGCGCCAGCACATTTATCCGCGCAGCCCAGAAAACCATATGTTCGTTATAATTGGCTTATAATCCTGCCCAACCACATAGTAAAAACTCCTAACAAATAATCATTATGCTCGAAAAAATAAAGCACTTCTTTGAAACCCATATCTCATTATCGAAACCAAAAGGCGATATTGAAAATAACTTAAGAGTTGCCAGTGCCGCGTTATTCATTGAAATGATGCACACGGAAGAAGCCTGCGGGCACAAAAAGCAAGACTTGATATTGAATTTACTGGAAAAAAATTTCGGATTAACGAACGAACAAGCCGCTAGCTTAATTGAAATTGCCGAGCATAAAAGGAAACAAGCGACCGATTACTTTGAATTTACCCATTTAATCTGTTCTGAATTCACGACCATCCAAAAAACGCAGTTAATTGAATCCTTATGGAAAATTGCTTTCATTGACAACAATCTGGATGTGGATGAAGAATATCTAATCGACAAGGTCGCTCGGTTATTATTTATACCTCGCACCGATGTCTTAGAAGCCAGAAACAGGATTCGGGAAAATTGAAACCGATGACTATCTGCCATCATGTTAAGCAATTTAGCCCATTCTTCTTTGAGGGATACTTACATGGAGAACAGTAGGGCAATGCAGGACGACAAACTGCACCAGTGTTTGCTGCATTCAGCACTTCCTATACTTCAGAAATTGCCAAGAACTCCGTCGAAGGAAATTCATTTACTCAAAACCCTCTCCAACGAAAAAAAGATTTTTCTTCCTCAACTTAAGTATTTTTAACATGCCCCATCCTGCATTAGGAAATATAAATAAAGGAAGGGCAAATTTCCCTACTGGATTCAATTCAACCATTCTGCTGGACAACATCGGTCATGCGTATGTTATTTACCCGCAACGCTTTATCGAGGTTGACATTCAACTTGTGGGTGACTTGTAAACGGTGCGACAGTTCACTTACAAAAACCCGTATGGAAAACTCTAGGCCGTGATCCCCAAAACCAGTAAATACAACACCCGGCGCGGGATCTTCCAACACGAGAGGGGTATCACGTACCGCTTCTATCATTACTTTATGGGCGAGTTCCACATCGGAGCCATACGCAATACGTAAAGGTATCACAATCCGAGTTGTTGAATCACTTAAAGTCCAGTTGATTAACTGACTGGTAATAAAGGTTTTATTGGGTACAATCAATTCTTTTTGGTCTGGGTCGATCATGGTCGTCGCGCGCATTTGGATACGACTGACCTTACCTGTCACATTGCTGATAGTAACGGTATCACCGACACGGATAGGCCGTTCAAATAATAAAATAATCCCAGACACCAGATTGGCAAAAATTTCCTGCAAGCCAAAGCCCAAACCCACGCTAAGTGCCGCAACCAGCCATTGCACTTGAGACCAACTACCACCCAATTCATTGGCTATACAAATAAATCCAATAGCGATTAAGATGTATTTAGCTAATTGATTGACTGCATAACGCCCACCTGCGGCTATAGATATACGGCTGAATAACAAAAGCTCCATCACGCCGGAAAAGTTCCGTACGGACACCACGACAATAAACACATACAACCCAGCCATCAGGAGATTTTTTAACGTGACTGGCTGATAGCTTTCCTGCTTATCCGTAGCAACTAGATGCTCCCAAAGCACAATATTTTCGAGGAAAGAAAATGCTGGCAGGATACTGCTCCAAATCATCCAAAAACCAACGATCAAGCTGAATCCGATAAACATAATTAACAGCTTAATCGTTTGGGCATTGATAGTCGGGATGTCAATTATTTGTTCGTCCACTGGAAGCAAAGGATCATCATCACCTACCCCTTCGTCCGAAGTGGGCTTTTCAGCTTGAGCAGCAGTCTTACGTTTTTGCCTGGCATTCTTGAACGCCAACTTTCGGTTAACGAGTGTAAGCCAGCGCATCACCATGCCATGAATAATAACGAGGGCAAAAATCAATCGTAAGGAAATAACGAGATTTTTTTGTAACTCTAAACCGCTTAGGTAATACCCTGCTACCGCAAAGCCCGCAATCACCAGCGGGATAAAAATAATCAGCGGATACCAGACATAGCGTAGTTTAGTAAACCAGTCATCGGGATGCGTTTTAAGATAACCCTGCAATAGCCCCGTGTCTGCATGGAGCAATCTGGCAAAAAACACCGCCAGTGCAAGCATATTGATTATCAATGCTAAACGACCAAGGCTATCCGCATGACTAGATATGGCGGAAGCGCCTGTACAACTAATCAGAAAAATACCAGGGACGATGACAAAGCGTAACCAGGCCATCTGCCTTTGAAACATGTGTGCAGTATTTTTTTGCCATTGAAAGTGCCGGATTGCCATACCATTGGCCGAAAACAAACGGTAAAACAATTGCAAGGCAAACATTGAAATAGCAGAGTTTTGCAAACCTACGCCCACCGCTTTACTGAAATCGGCACCATGCGAATTGCCACTGAGAAACCAGCCCAAAAAATACACAAATACCGGCAATGGCATCACGAGAAGCAGCGTATAAGCGAATGCTTTTAGCGTGTAATAAAAATTGTCTGTGTAGATTTTTTCAATTTTTTCCGCGATAACAACTAATTCCTGCTTTGCCCAACTCCATACTACTGGCAATACTAGCGATGCCAATACCGCGATAATAGTAAGAAACAGGTTTTCCCAGGCTACCGTGACTGTATCTTTAATCAATGCCAACCAATTAAACGGCGATAATAGCCACTTGATTGAATGATAAAGCCCACGCAAGTAATCGGAATTGATCGGCGTAGAACTCCGCACCCATAACAGCCGCTCATCCAGAAAACCGGCATATTTATTAGCCTGGATTAGCATTTGTTGTTTAGCAAAATCAAAATCACCTAACGTACGCAAATAAGCCGTGTCTGCAACAGATAACTTGTTCAGCAAATCTTTCTGATTATTTAGCAAGATCCTTAACTCTGCCTGTATCATCATCCGTTCATTTGCGGGCATTGCTTTATCAACATGTTGACCCATCAAATCTTTTAAATAGGCATCCATATCGGAAAACAATTTGAGCTTATCTTCAATCTTGAATTGTTCGAGACTGGCCAAAGCCGTCTCGTTTTGGATGACCTCGGATTCCGCGCCAACAAACTGATCTTGACCGGCTAAATTGCGCCGCTGCTCACGAAGAATTTTGCCCAAAACAGGACTTAACCCAGCCAAGCTAATTTTCTTTTCTGCACTTTTGTAATCTGTCTCAATATCTTTTGAGGCCGTATCTACTTTGTTTTTGAGTTCGCTATACGTTTCAATTTTGGCGGTAATCGCCTGTAAATCACGGCTATACTGGATATTCTCACGAGTGGCTTGTTGGATCAGACTGTGCTTATCAGAAAGTGTTTTTTCAGCCTCCGTCAACACATTTTGCATATGAATGGCTTCTTGCTGCCTGCGTTCGTTAGCCAAATTTTCTATAGCGGCAATCACTGGACTCAGCAGATCTTTCTGGAGATTTAATAATTGCAATTCGGTTTTGAGTAATTCGACCCGTACAAGGTTAGTATTAGCCTCAACTGCCAACAACTTTAATTCGGCATTAATTGAGGCTACCAGTGTGTTTAGCTGTATTTTCCTGGCCTCGGCTTCCAGCTTTGATACGGTTGGCAATAGTGGAATTTCCAATTTTTTCTGCGCGGCCTCTAACGCTTGTTCTGCCGCTATCGTTTCTGGGCGAATCAATTGCGGCCTTTCGTTTTGCAAAACCAGCTCTTTTTCAAATTTCTTTATTTTTTCATCCAACGTGCCAATTTTTTCTTTTTCAAAAATCAACCGTTGCTCTAGCTCTTCACCTTGAATCTTGCTGAAATCCTCAGTCTTTTGCTTATTCAGTTTTTGCTGTGCTTGTTGGATTTCCCGTTGCAGTTTTTTGGTTTTCTCTGGTGCTTGCTTGACGGTACTTTCAAGTTCAACAGCTTTAGCGGCAAAAGACTCACTGTTAGCCAGGTTTTCCTGAGCTGATTGATAAAGCTCTAACAACTTGGTCTTCATAGCCTCATCAACTCCCTGTTGGGCATTGATAGCTTCAATTTTGGACTTGAGCAGGCTTTGGCTAATCTCAGGCCCTAAGTTTTCGGAGGCACTGCCAGTCGTAAACTTTTCAGCTTGTACATTGAATATTCCCGACACCATCAAGAATATCGACAAGCAGATAAACTTAACCATCACCAGAATATTATAACTTACTGAATTTTTTGATATATTAACAAACATTATTGGTTTTACTTGGCCTTGTGGTTATTACCATTGGTGCAATGAGTCAAAGTGTAGTCCATGCTGCAACAGCAGATTCGGTGTAGTTAACGAATTCATGACCGCACTTTGTCATCGCACTTTCATCAACAAACATAAATTTATTAGCTTTCCCCATCGGAAATTGCACTAAGCTCCCGCTTTGCATCCTGATAATCGGAAAAATGGACACTGCCACATATCACGACGGTCATTCTAATATTGTGTTCTGCCTGGGTTAATTCCGGCTTAAGAATTCACTCTGCAAGCGTACTAGCAGTGGTTCATTAGCTCTAAATTTTAAGTCTAATCAAAAAATTAGCGTACTCTGTACTTTTAGAAGAAACGGCTAGATGAACATGACACTTGTTTAACAACCTATCGGTATCTGCATTGTCTGCTACTATTGAATTTTGTGTGCTATGGTTAGCAGTTAAGTATAATTAACCCAAACTTTATATGACGTTATTGCTAACATCAAATCTTGGCTTGTTATTTTCTCTAGGAAGCAATCCTTTGACTCAAAAGACAAAATTTTTCGCCGCCATGTGGTTAATATTTTTTTTGGCAACCTTACCCTTGCAAACGCTGTTCGCCGAAGAGCCTGCATTCCTGGAACCTAGTGTTAGCAAAGAAATTAATTCGATTATTACCGCGAGGCAAAACCCTTACCTACATCAGTCTAATTTTTCTAATCGGGCCGAAGACCTTGACGCACTTTATAAGCGCGCCAATTACCAATTGCTGTGGTTAGGGAATACCAACTCCGCCAAAAATACGGCCGATGCACTTGATCTGCTGGCGAATGCACCAACTCAAGGCTTAATCCAAGAAAATTATGATGTAGAAATGCTACGAAACAAATACAGCCTTGCCTTAACGCTCACGCCGACAGCCTATCGGGAACTGTCTCTTTATGATACGGCACTTAGTGTAGCGGTGTTACGTTTTCTGCACGACCTTCATTATGGCCGAGTAAATCCACAAGGCATAAACTTCAACTTACAGCTGCGCGAAAAAAAACTGACTGATTTCCCCGCATTAATCAAAGACAGCTTGGCGCTTAACACCATTTCCCAATTACCGCTCCTAGTCGAACCAAAATTACACCAATACCAAAAGCTGAAGTCTGCATTAGCTGCTTATCGCCTTATTGCTGCAAAATCACCCGCATTCAATTTTACCGTGAAAGGTAAACTGCGGCCTGGACAGCACCATCCCCAATTGGTAGAACTGAACAAGTTTTTAGCTACTGTAGGTGATTTACCCGAAGATACTTCGATTAATACAACGGAAAAAAACCCTAAATACACCGAAAATATCGTAGCAGGGGTTAAAAAATTCCAACTCCGTCACGGCCAAAATCCAGACGGCACAATAGGGCCAAGCACTGTTGCTGCCATCAACGAACCATTAGCCCAGCGCGTAACGCAGATTGAGTTGGCGATGGAAAGATTACGCTGGCTTCCTGAGCTGGAAGTCGGTCGGTCAATCATCGTCAATATCCCCGCATTCCAGTTATGGGCGATTGACGACATCAATAATATCGATGTCAACATAACCAATATGCGCGTCGTGGTGGGCAAAGCGCTGAAAAACCAAACGCCCGTATTGATGGCACAAATGAGTTTTATCGAATTTATGCCTTATTGGAATGTCCCTAAAAATATCTTAAAAGATGAAATATTACCTAAACTGATTCGAAATCCAGGATATTTATCCTCCCAAAACATGGAAGTGGTTTCCAATTTTGGAAACTCAGCTAAGCCAGTTTCACTGGACAGCGATTCCATAGAAAAATTAAAAAGAGGCATTTATCGAGTTAGGCAACGCCCCGGTAACCGCAACAGCTTAGGAAAAGTTAAGTTTATTTTTCCTAACAAAGATGACGTGTACTTGCACGACACCCCCGCCAACTCATTGTTCAGTAAGTCACGCAGGGATTTTAGCCACGGTTGCGTACGTGTTGAAAACCCTAAAGCATTGGCCGAATTCGCCCTAAAAAATCAGGGCAACTGGAATGCCGATACTATAAAGAAAGCCATGCGTACGCAGACCATGCAGCATGTCGTTTTAAAGAACCCGATACCCGTGTTGTTCTTTTACACAACCTCATTTATTGACCAAAACAATAATCTTGCATTTTATCAGGATATTTATGGACACGACAGAATTCTTCTGGAGGCACTTAAAAAAGCCGATGACCTTTCAGACCAGTCGATTTTTGTAAGCAACAGCGTAGAGTCTCCTACCGCTGCTGCCAGCAATCCAACACCTTAGCCAGTTAGCTACAATTAACTCATATCGGGCATAACTTGTAGCTGTTAATTGCTTCTCTTACAATTGCGTGCTTGAATTGTACTTTTGGCAATCTTATTTTTGTAAACTACAACTAACGATAATAAAATTAACGCCTTAGTTTAAAAAATGAAAAGTAGATCAAATTCATGGTGAGCCATTCCCAATCTTTCGGTGTTATCCAGCCACAAAGAAACAAGCTCGTCGTACTGGTCAGGTTATTGGATGTTATTGTTATCGCATTAACATTGTGGTCTATTCTGGACCTGGTGGCCGTGGAGTGGGACAACAAACACACTTGGTGGCTTTTCATTTCTGTCGTTGGCTTTGGTGTATTTGCCTCATTTAATGAGCTATACCGTGGCAGTCGATCGATGTCTACCTTCAACGAAGTCAGGCTGATAGCCATTTCTTGGTTTTGCGTATTACTTGTAATGCTGATCGTGGATCAAGTTTATCCACTAATAGATCCTGTTTACAAAACTTACTTCTGGTCGTGGAGCTTAGCAGTACCCATTGAAATTATTTCTTGGCACGTTATCGTACGTGGCATAGCGAATTTATTCAGAAAAATGGGTAAAAACCAGCATCGAATTGCCATTGTCGGCGGCACTATGCTTGGCACTGAACTGGAAAAAATATTCTTGGAAGAAAAAGCGGTAGGCACAAACTTCCTAGGTTTTTTTGATGATCGACAACGGGTTTGCGAGAGCCGCTACCAATTTGATCTGACAAAATTAGTGGGTGACACCGACCAACTTATCAAGCTTGCCAAAGCAGGTGCTGTTGATATTGTTTACATCACCTTACCTCTCCGCGCAGAAATCCGCATCAAGAATATAGTTGAACAATTGGCGGACTCAACAGTTTCCGTCCATTATGTCCCTGACTTATTTGTGTTCGATTTACTCAGTTCCAGCCTGAATAATATCAAAGGCATACCGATTATTAGCATCCATGATACGCCATTTTATGGGGTTGACGGTGCCATGAAGCGATTTTTCGACATTGTTTTTAGCACTTTCGTGTTGATACTCATAGCCCTACCCTTGCTGATTATTGCACTCGCTATCCGCCTTACCTCTCCAGGCCCCGTGCTGTTTAAACAACGCCGCTACGGTTTTAGGGGGGAACAGATCATTGTCTGGAAATTTAGGTCGATGACCGTCCGCGAGGATTCGGATAATGTTGTACAGGCCAAAAAAAACGACCCTAGAATCACCAAGTTGGGCAACTTTCTAAGACGTACATCATTAGATGAACTACCACAATTTTTTAATGTCTTGCAAGGGCGGATGTCCGTCGTAGGCCCAAGGCCACATGCAGTTGCCCATAATGAGTTTTATCGTGGACAAGTTAAGGGCTACATGCTCAGGCATAAAGTGAAACCTGGCATCACCGGATTGGCACAAGTCAACGGTTTCCGTGGTGAAACCGACACTTTAGATAAAATGGAAAGCAGGATTCAATACGACCTTAACTATATAAGGAACTGGTCATTATCGTTGGACATTAAAATTGTACTGTTGACTATCTTCAAGGGTTTTACTGGTGCAAAAGCTTATTAGGCATAATAAGTGCCTACATTCTTTAATCTGGAATGGGATCATGCGCCCCGCCTTAAGCCCAACTGCTTTCAAAACAAAGTCATGTTGCAGTACTTAAGTAATGCAAATTTATAATAATGGCAAAGTGTTGCTGTAGTTAAGTAACCTAACTGGTTTACGCATAAAACCCTTAACTTTGCCGTTCGTCCTATTAAAAGTTTGATCGGTGTTCCTGTTATAAAGCATATTTTTCTTATGTAACTAACCATCAGTTAACTCTTACTTAATAATGCTCATTTAGTATTTGACTCAACTGAATTCAGTCCTGGCTGCTCTCCTAAGGTATACATGAGAGCTCAGTTGATAGACAACCAATCCTGGAAAGATTGGGAATAAGAATAAGGGATTATCAAGCAGCTTCGCCAGTCAATATAGCTGAATATTATTAATGATTACTTTACTTGGAGCTTTTAAAATGAAAAGTTATTTTTTTGCGTTAGTTTTTGGCTTGAGCTTAATATCAATACAAGCAGCATCAGCGGCAACGTTGAGCCTAACGAACGTTATTGGAGGAGCTGCCCACTCGATTGGGCCAAATCAATCGGTAAGTGGCTCTTCAGATGGCACAACTATTACCTTGTTTGGCATGAAAATACCCTTTTCTGTTTGGTCGTTAAATGTATCTGAAGCGACTTCCGTGCATTTTGAACTGTCTGGTGATGTCACTTCTTTTCAAACAATCATCGAGAATGGTTCTGGAATCCCGCAACCTTTCCTCACCTCCAGTTTTGATGCTGTTTATACGGCTGCTGGCCAATATTTACTTGCTGTTTTACCAAGTACTTTAGGCATACCTTACAGTTTCACCGCCACCAGTGTTGGCAAGAACGTGGATAATGTCGGAAATGTTCCAATACCGGCCGCCTTTTGGCTATTTGGTTCTGCCTTGACGGGTTTAATTGGGATGGCTCGCCGGAAATCACGAGCTATACTAACGCTTGCCGCATAAAAACTTTTTGCTTTATACTGAGAAGGGGGGCTACATGCCCCCCTTTTTAATTTAGGTTAAAATAACATGAGAGTATTCATAATAATGGGATCAACATTAACAAAAGCACTGTTTGTTTTAGTTATATCTTTGTTTTTTCAAACAAGTTTTGCAGAAACTGAAACGTATTTAATCAATCCAGGCGATCTTTTAGAAATATCTGTTTGGAACGAAGATGCCTTAAAACGCGAAGTGAGGGTATTGCCCGACGGCAGTATCGGCTTTCCCTTAACCGGAACTGTTATGGCTGCAGGGAAACCGGTTGATACTTTAAAAAAAGAGTTAACTGAAAAGTTAACTGAATATATTGCAGAACCAGTCGTCAATATTGCCGTTAAATCCACTGAGGGCAACTCCGTCTATGTAACTGGACAAGTCAAAGAGCCAGGTAAGTTCATTATGACTGAACCAATGAATGTCATGCAAATACTCAGCTTAGCCGGTGGTTTGACACCATATGCAGCTGAAGATGACATAATTATTTTAAGGAAAACAAGCAAAGGTGCCGAATCGATTAAATTTCAATACAGTGATTTAGAAGAGGGGAATGGGCTGAACAAAAATCATCTGTTAAAAAGCGGTGATGTTATTGTTGTACCTTAGTCGGTTAACGAGTTTTAAGATGTTTCGGAATGCCTTAACTATCGTCGGCTTATGTTTTTGTCTTATGCCTGTACATTCGCAAGGTGCGGAATGGTCATTAAAAGGCTCTATTGACCAATCTTTGGCATATGACGATAACGTCCTGATGTTAGGCAATAACCAGCCAAGCAATGAGTCACGAGGATCTTTTCAATACAGGATAATTCCGGTTTTGACTTTTCAACACAAAACGGATGTCTCTGAACTCCATGCCGATGCCCTTTACGGCACCCAGATTTATACGGACATAGAAGGCCTTGACCAAAAAATACAGAACTATGGCCTTGGCGGTATTTATAAAACCGAAAAGTTTGATTGGGGACTTTCCGCAAATCTATCAATAACACCGTCCCGTAATACCGCCGCACAAAATTCTGGTGTTTTTAACACAAATTCAGATATGACTATGTGGTCAGTATCGCCTTCTGTGAGCTACAAAATTGATGAAACCAATAGCTTGATTTTACGCCCTACTTATTCTGAAACTTCTTTTTCGGATTCGGGTTCAACTTCAACCAATCCTGGAGTTTTTAACAATAATTTTAATAATTATGACTCCACCAATGTTGACCTGACATGGCAGCGAGAGTGGACTGAACGTTACACCAGCGGGGTCAACCTGTTCTACTCTAACTACAATACTCAACAATTTCTGGGAAATAACGTAGGCATCCCCGTCCCATCCAGCTTCGATAGTGTCGGCATAAATTTTTCCAACACCTATTTATGGTCAAATAATTGGCGATTTTTGGGTACGGTTGGTGGCCGGCATACCGAATCCAATATCGGCGACGTTAGCACCAGCTCATTAGGTTTTCTGGCTGATGTGGGTGTTAACTACACTGGTGAAAGCTTTTCTTCCGGCATTAACTTTAGTCGCTCACTGATCCCATCAAACCAAGGACAGCTACAAGAACAAACTAGTGTGGGCTTGAATTTTAACTACCAGATTTTGGAACGATTATCCGCCAGCTTTACCACGAGTTATCAAGAATCCGATGTGGTCAATAACCAACCCACACAGGCAAATAGCCAATCAACGCGGCAAAACCTCATTATTCAACCATCAGTCAAGTGGATGTTGTCCCCCGATTGGACACTGGGTTGCACTTATCGGTACAGAACCCAAGAAGGTGTCCTAGACACCACCACTCTCGGGGGCATTAATTCCAACGGAGTAGCTGATTCCACCCTATTTATGTTATCTATCAACTATAATTGGCAAGGCTTGAAACTGACGAGATAATCATGGAATTAGAAGAAGAAAAAACCCTCAAAGACTATTTGCAAATTGCTCGTCGGCGCAAATATACCATTATTTTACCGATGCTGGCCTTACTATTGCTTAGTATTATAGTGGCAATTGTTTTACCCCCCGTTTACCGTTCAAAAGCCACCATACTTATCGAACAACAGCATATACCTACCGACCTAGTAAGGTCTACAGTGGTTAGTTTTGCCGATGAACGTATCCGCCAAATCGAACAAAAACTGATGACAATCGATAACCTAAACAAAATTATCGAGAAATTTAACCTTTATTCCAAAGAAAAAACAGTAGTCAGTCCCTCCGTTTTAGCGGAGCGGTTTAAGGCCGCCACAACGCTTGAACTAATCAATGCAGATGTCGTTGGCAATGGTAGTAATGGCAAAGCAACGCTGGCATTTACATTAGCATTCGATCATAAAGAAGCTATAACTGCCCAAAAAATCGCTAACGAACTGGTTACCTTATTTCTGGATGAAAACATCAGATCACGAACACAGCGAGCAGAAGAATCGACTAAATTTCTCCAAGAAGAAGCTGAAAAATTCAAACTCGAAATCCAGAAAAGTGAAAATCAGATAGCCGAATATAAGGAAAGATACAGCAGCAGCTTGCCAGAATTGTTACCTGTTAACATGTCTTCCATAGCCAGAGTAGAAAACACATTGCAACAATTGCAATTACAAGAAAAAATGCTGGAAGAAAGAAGAATTAGCTTAGGCCTTCAAATCAGTGCCACTAATCCCGTTATTATAGAATCTGGCGAGGGCAAAAGTACAAAAATCGAAAGCCGCGCATCGCTTGAAGCTGAATACCGTAGCCTGTTAAAAAAGTACTCCACTACTCATCCTGACGTTAAGGCTTTAAAAAGAAAAATAGACGGTTACGAAGGCCAAAAAGACGATAAATCGCCTAAACAAGCAAATATAAATAACCCTGTCTACTTACAGTTACAGAGCGAAATAAACGTGGCAGCAGTCGAACTTAAAAGTATTGCCCAGCAAAAAGCGGAGTTGTCCGAGCAATTAAAAAAACTGGAAGTCAATGTGTCGCAAACTCACCAAGTTGAACGTGGGTATTATGATTTAATGCGCGATTTGGATAACCAAAAAGCTAAGTACAAGGAATTAATAGCTAAATCTTTAGAGGCAAAACTATCCCAAAATTTGGAAGTCGAACAAAAGGCGGAGAAATTTTCATTACTGGAACCACCGAGAGTGCCCGCAAAACCTGAAAAACCAAACCGTATCAAGATTTTATTTCTCGGCTTTGCCTTTTCAGTTTTCAGTGGTTTAGGTGCAGGCATTTTGGCCGAGACAATGGATAACAGCATTCGTAGCCACACTGCATTAACACATTTAGTAGGCTCAGAACCCTTGGTTGTCATCCCTTATATTGAAAATAAGGAAGACATAAACCGGAGCAGAAGAAATAAAATTCACTTCATTATCTTAGGCCTATTTTTGATTATCGGCGCTACTATCGCAATTCATTTTTTCTACATGCCCTTAGACTTAGTGTACGACAGAGTTTCAGATCGACTAAGCATGTTGTTATAGCTTGTGAAGATACCCATAATTTATAATCCCAAAAAAAGGCTAAATTTACTATCTACAATGAAATTTAACCTAAACTTATTATCTAGTTTTCAAGCAGCGCGTCGGTTTATGATTATATACTTAACCCTATGTCCCAAAAGGATTTGTAACCAAACTGGAGAAACAAATGGGTAGCGTCCACGATGCATTAGATAAAGCTATTCAGAGTGCTGAACTGGAAAAAGCAGAAACAACCTTAAAAAATGTCTACCAGGATCAAGTCCTTCCAGTCCAAGGCGTTCAGCATAAGTTTGATCCTGACCTCATGAGGCAAAGACGGATTGTAACCTTACACAATCACAGTGCTGAATCCGAAGCTTTCCGGATGCTGAGAACCAAAATACTAAAACAACTACGCGAGAAAAACTGGAATAGTTTCGCCGTTACAGCCCCAACACAAGGTGCAGGCAAGACAACGGTCGCTGTCAATCTCGCCATCGCGATGGCAATGGATGTCAACCAATCTGTTCTTCTGGTTGACTTAGACCTCCGGCATCCCAAGGTTCACTGGTATTTCGGGCTTGAGAATGAAGTCGGTCTGCGCGATTATTTTCTTTCCGATAAACCCCTTTCGGATATTCTAATTAGCCCAGGAATTGATCGGTTAACTATTTTGCCAGGAAGAGGCCAAGCAGTAGGCTCGTCTGAAATATTATCAGGCCCCCGGATGAAAACGCTAATGAACGAAATCAATAGCCGCAAGCAATCAAAAATTATTATTTTTGATTTACCGCCTGTATTGGCGACGGATGATGTGCTATCCACAGTAGACTGCTACGATGCTATTTTATTGGTCGTTGAAGAAGGTAAAACCCAACCAGAAGAAGTACAACGATCCTTAAAGCTCTTGTCAGGAAAAAACCTCTTGGGGACAGTCCTTAATAAATCTCAAAACCCGCCTGAACATCAGGGTTATTGATTATTTTTATATTCCAACGCTGGCTGACGGCGCATCTTATAAACGAGAGTCCCGAAAGCTATTGAAATCCAAACTTAATCAGCATTATCTATTTCAAAAAAGATCCATTTGACACGGCTGTGAGTCTGTTTGATCTGCCTTTCCATAGCGTTAATTTCGTGGACAGCATTTAACACCGTCATATCGGGTTTGAGTTCTGCTTTAATCGACACCATTACAGAATTGCCATGGTTAATCGCCCATATATTCAATACCCGCAAAACACAAGGTTGGGCTTCCAGATAAACTTGCACATTTGTTCGAATATCTTCAGCAGATTCGCCAATCAAGAGTGAATGCACCTCTACACCGACCACGCCTGCAACAATTATCAACAATATGCCGATAAGTATTGAACCAATCGCATCAAAAGCAGTATTTCCGGTTCACACAGCCAGGCCCAAGGTTACCAACGCAATCACTAAGCCGAGTAATGCGGCAATATCTTCACCAGTAACTACCATCAACTCACTTGAATGAGTATGTTTAAACCATTGCCAGAGTGATTTATCGCCTTTTTCTTCCGCCATTGCGTCTAAAGCGCCTTTTAATGAAAACCCTTCCATAACGACAGCAACCGCCAAAACCATCAATGCAATTTTGGCATTTTCTATTGTGTGAGGATTGAGATACCGTTCCCAACCTTCATAAACTGCAAACACCCCTCCAACGGAAAAAAGGATAATGGCTACCATCATCGACCAGATATACGTTTCTCGCTCAAAACCCATCGGATGCTTTTGGGTGGCCTCTTTTACTGACCGTTTCATACCGATTAGTAGCAATATCTGGTTGCCGCAATCAGCATAGGAGTGGATGGCTTCCGCCAACATGGAGCCTGAACCTGTCCAAACGGCTGCTCCCGTCTTGGCGATGGCAATACCTAAATTAGCGGAAAATGCGTAAAGTACGGCTTTTGTAGAGTTGTTTTGTGACATATGATTTAGTAAAGATTAGAAATTTAGCCAACATAATTTACTTACATTATAGTTCAGTCCCAGCGTTCATCTTTAACTTGGATTTGACCGTTTTCAATCCTGACAGGAAAGCAGGCAATATCTTCATAGGCGGGGGGAGATTTTACCGCACCGGTTTTTATACAAAACCGAGCACCGTGTCGTGGACAGATAATCTCGTCACCGTCCAATTTACCGCTGGCAAGTTCAGCACCATCATGCGTACAGATATCTTCAATCGCATAAAACTGGCCGTCAAGTTTGAATACGGCGACATCAGTGCCGTCAACATCGACGACGACATGTTCACCGTCAGCTAAGGCTGATTGTCCGATTACGTTGATCCACTCTGACATTTCTTTAGATTACTCCGCTTATTTTAAATAGACATCATAGCGTAATAGCTTACCTTTAAAACTCTCGTTCGGTTTACCTCCTAAAGGCTCGGCGTAATCGGGACTTTTCACGACTACCCGCTTACCTGCGGCTCTTAACGCCGCTTCGAACAAATCTTCTTTATCGATATCATCGCCTACTAAATCTCGCAACACCATGATCGATTTTTTCGCCAAGGCCGATTTTTTACGTTTGGGCGGAAACATAGGATCAAGGTAGATGCAATCAGGCGTAAACTCCAGCTTTTCTAAAATTTCTATGGCGTTGCCTAATTGTAATTGAGGCGGTGCTAGGTTTAATTGTTGAACCCAAGCCAGTTGTTGTAAGCGTTTAAAACCATCAGCCAATAATTCTGCCATCACTGGGGATCGCTCTATCGATAGCACGTCATAACCCATGCGGAACATGGCAAGACTGTCCTTTCCCCAACCTGCCGTGGCATCCACCACTGTTTTGGTTTTCTTCCCGAGGGCCTGGGCTAAAGCACCGGATTTGGCAATCGGCCAGGAAAGTTGCTCACCCGGACGGTGTTCAATCTCAACCGACATGCCGCTTTTACTATTTTTACTGTCAATCAATGACAAAACACCCTCGCGCCAGCTTATGAAGAAATCTACTAAAGTGACATCATTAAGTGATTGATACAAAGAAAGGTGTAATCTTTTTGCAAGCTGTTGATACTCGAAAGTATCGCCTTGGCCTTCATAAAGTACAGCTAGTTTTCCTTGGTACTCATTCATGTGGGCTGGATTGGCTTAATGTAACCCAGTATTTATGACTTCGATTGTTGGGTTACGCTAAAGCTAACCCAACCTAGGTATTTGAAGGCAAACATTCACTCCGTAGAAATCGATGTCTTTCATTTTTCAACGCCGCATCCAACGTGTGCCAAGCCAAGGTAGCGCATTTCACCCGTGCGGGATATTCACGCACACCTGCCAAGCACGGCCAATTTACCAACCGCTTCCAGTTGGATGTCTTCCTCTTTTCCGGTGGTCATGTCGTGAAAGGTTTTAAACAAGGCTTCAGCTTCGGCCTCGGTTTTATCCTTGATAATCTCGGTCATCAAAGAAACTGATGCCGTAGAAATAGCGCAACCGGAACCCTGAAAACTGGCATCGGTAATCTTATCACCGTCCATTTTCAAATACAGCGTCAAGCGGTCGCCGCATAAGGGATTAAAGCCCTCCACTTTCCGGTCAGCATTTTCCATCACCCGAAAATTACGCGGGTTGCGGTTGTGGTCAAATATGACTTCTTGGTAGAGGTCGCGTAAATCTTCAAACATTAGCCAAACACCTCAATTAGGGATTTAATCCCTTGCATTAATACATCAATTTCTTCTTTGGTATTATACATGGCAAAAGATGCCCGTGCTGTTGCCGGTACGCCGTAAAAATCCATGACAGGCATGGCGCAATGATGCCCTGCCCGAATGGCAATACCTAAACTATCCAGCATGGTGCCAATGTCATGGGGATGAATCTTATCCAACACAAAAGACAGGATGGCACCTTTTTCTTTCGCCTCACCAATAATCCTTAAGCCTTTAATTTGCTTGGCTTGTTGCGTGGCATAAGCCAATAATTCGGCTTCATAAGCGGCAATGTTAGCCATGCCAATTTCGTTCAAATAATCAATGGCAGCGCCTAAGCCAACAACATCGGCAATGCCCGGTGTACCGGCTTCAAACTTATGTGGCAATCCGGCATAGGTAGACTTTTCAAAGCTGACAGTTTTGATCATATCGCCGCCACCTTGGTAAGCGGGCATGGCTTCCAGCAAGGTTTGCTTACCGTACATTACGCCAATGCCAGAAGGCCCGTACAATTTATGACCAGAAAACACATAAAAATCGCAATCTAAATCCTGCACATCGACTGGCATGTGCGGAATGGCTTGCGCGCCGTCCAACATAACCGGAATGTTTTTTTCGTGTGCCGCAGCGATCATCTGTTTAACAGGGTTAACCGTTCCCAACGCATTGGACATGTGTACCACCGCAACCAGTTTGGTTTTGGCATTTAACAACGCTTCAAATTCAGGATAAATTAATTCGCCTTGGACATTCATCGGCGCAACTTTCAACACGGCACCCGTCTCTTCGCATAACATTTGCCAAGGCACGATGTTTGAATGGTGTTCCATCGCAGTAATGACAATCTCGTCACCAGCTTTAATATTGGCTTTGCCGAAGGTTTGGGCAATCAGATTAACGGCTTCGGTCGCGCCGCGCACAAAGATGATTTCCTTGGTGCTGGCCGCATTAATAAAGCCCCGCACTTTCTCGCGCGCCGATTCAAACTTATCGGTAGCGCGAACACTTAAGGTATGCACGCCACGATGGATATTGGCGTAATCGTGCCGGTAAAAATTACTGATGCTGTCGATAACCGCATTCGGCTTTTGGCAACTGGCGGCATTATCCAAATAAACGAGAGGTTTATTGCGGATTTTCTCTTGCAGAATGGGGAAGTCTGCCCGGATTTTTTCTATAGGAAAAGATGTTACAGCCACTCTTTTTGGACTCCTTCCTGTGGAAATCTCGCCAGCACGTGTTCTAACACTTGGTCATGTAAGCTTTTTATCTTGATCTTATCCACCATTTCGTTGGCAAACGCAAAGGTCAGCATGTTGCGGGCGGTTTCTTCATCGATGCAACGCGATTGCAGGTAAAAAATTGATTTTTCATCCAATTGCCCGACGGTAACGCCATGCCCGCACTTCACGTCATCGGCGTAAATTTCCAGTTGCGGTTTGGTATCCGCTTCGGCATCGTTGGATAACAACAAATTGCGGTTATTCATTTGCGAATCGGTTTTTTGGGCATCTTCTGCGACGACAACCCGTCCCTGAAATACACCTCTGGCGCGATCATCCAGAACGCCTTTATACATTTCCCTACTGATGCCATGTGGTTTAAGGTGGTTAATACGGGTATGGTTATCGAGATGTTGGCGTTTTACGCCAAGATATAAGCCATTTAAGTCGCATTCAGAAGCCTGACCCAAATCGGTGTGAATATCACAACGCGCCAGTAAGCCGCCAAAGGCAAAATTGTGATGGGTAAAGCGGGCGTGTTGCGCCTGTTTAACATAGATGCCACCGAAGTGAAATGCCTTGTCTGATTCTGCCTGTAATTTGTAATGCGTTAATGTCGCATTTTCTCCGGCAAATACTTCCGTAACTGAGGTTGATAAATAAGCCGCATCCGTCGCCGCCACAAAGGTTTCAATCAACGTCGTTTCTGTAGAACAATCCACCACTACTACATTACGCATCGTCGCCAGTACATCGGCTTGTGTCGCGATATTTAAAATCTGGATCGGTTTAGCCAGAACCTGATTGGTCGGCACATGAATAAACACGCCATCCGTAAACCAAGCGCTGTTGAACGCCACAAAACCATGTTCATCCGGCTGCACAGCTTGACCTAAATAAGGTTGCAGCCAATCAGGCAGCGTCAATAACGCCGCCGCCATGCTCATGACTTTCACATCATCAGGCAAACCGTCCAACATAGACAGTTCTGTGGAAAAATGGCCATTGACCAAAGCAACGCTCCACACATCCTCCAACTGTTGCGCTTTCAGCCAAGACGGATCAATTGCTGGCAGGTTGGGCTGAGCGCTTACAAAATCCAACACTGGCGTAAACAGCTTTTTCTCAATAGCAGACACATTGGTGTAACGCCATTCTTCCTCACGCGGAGAAGGAAAGCCGGTTGCCGAAAAGTTGCTTAAACCCGCCCTGCGTAATTGCTGCAG
This sequence comes from uncultured Gammaproteobacteria bacterium, assembly GCA_963804035.1. GTDB lineage: Bacteria > Pseudomonadota > Gammaproteobacteria > Methylococcales > Methylomonadaceae > Methyloglobulus. Next base: position 35,718 of record CAWDOO010000004.1, read on the forward strand.
CCACGGCAAGTTTTGCCCTGGCAATTCGGGTGCTAAAGCTGGGTATTCAGCCACATAACGGCTGGTAGATTCTGTCGCCATTAAGCAGCCACCCCCGGTTGATTGCCTTCAACCCAACTGTAACCTTTTTCTTCCAGTTCCAAAGCCAGTTCAGGCCCGCCGGATTTAACGATTTGCCCATGTGCCAGCACATGTACAAAGTCAGGCTTGATGTAATCCAGCAAGCGTTGGTAATGGGTAATCATCACAAAACTACGGTCTGGCGAACGTAAGGAATTAACCCCATCTGCCACCACTTTCAAGGCATCAATATCCAGGCCGGAATCGGTTTCGTCGAGAATGCACAGTTTCGGTTCCAAAATCGCCATTTGCAGGATTTCGTTACGCTTCTTTTCACCGCCGGAAAAACCTTCATTAACGGCGCGATAAAGAAATTTTTCATCCATTTCCAGCAACTTAACCTTATGTTTTACTAAGGTTAAAAAATCCATCGCATCGACTTCCGGCTGGCCGTGATGCTTACGCACAGCATTCAATGCCGCTTTCAGCAGGTAAATATTGCTGACGCCGGGAATTTCGACAGGATATTGGAAGGCCAAAAAAATTCCTTCCCGCGCCCGAATTTCCGGCGGCATGTCGGATAAGTCCTTACCTTGATAAGTAATGGAACCTTGGGTAATTTCATAACCGCTTTTGCCAGACAGCACATGCGACAACGTGCTTTTACCCGAACCGTTAGGTCCCATAATCGCGTGGATTTCCCCAGCCTTGATTTCAAGGTTAATCCCTTTCAGGATGGGTTTGTCAGCTACGCTGACGTGGAGGTTTTCTATTTTGAGCATGATTAATTTTTACTCACTTATTTCATTAAAACTAAAAAACGTAGGTCGGAGTAAGTTTACGAACCCCAACATTAAATTGGTTATTTATTGGTTGGGGTTTAATTCATCCATCTCCAACCTACTGTGCTGCTTTAAGTTTGTTAAATTAAGGAATGCTTTTCCAATTGTTAAGATTTCCCTTTTGGTAAATCCATTTATTAGTCGTTCTGTTTGTTATTGGACTAAGATGCTTCCTAATCTCTGCGCTAGCTTTTGCTAATGCTTCGTAATCAACTGTATGAGATGGGTGGGGCATACCAACCCATTGTAAACTTGAATTACTCATTAACTGTGGTCTCAAAAGTCTCTTGAATATTGATTGAGCTGCGTTTCCAAGTAAAACGATAATGTGGGGAGACAAGCCGAATTTTTCATCGGTAGAATTAAAATACTTAATAACTTCATTTAAATTATTGTTAACATAGTTTTCAACTTCACTAATATCGGATTTTGCATTCCCTGATGTTGCTTTCAGATCCATAAACCTAAAGCTGTCAAAAACGTTGCCTATATTTTTGCCTTTCAAAATACCAGTCAATATAATTTCTGTTCTTCTATAGAACCGTTCATTATTGTGAAATTTATTAATTGGGTTTGCGGTTCTAAACCATTCGCCCATATCATAATTTCCACCATTAGGTTGCTCTCCATTCGGTTCTGCCGCAACAAAAAGTATTCGCTCACTTGATTTGTTCCATTCAACAGGGTTGTAAGGTGTAAATTCCCAACGTGTCATTTCTATTTCCCTAACCCGACTATTAAGGGTAGTATCGATGGAGCAAAGTGTCCTGGCTGTACTGAACGAAGTGAAGCGCATCTACTCTCAGGCGTATAACAAACGCCCTTTTGGTTCTGGTACGTTTCGGCCTAGATCAATCGCTGTCGTTATCCATTCTTCAATAACTATTTCAGCATTTTTAACGGCTTCTTGATAATTGCTGCCATCCGCCAGACAACCCGGCAATTCAGGTACTTCGGCAATATAAGCTTGGTCTTCTTCGCTCCAGTAGATAATCATTTCGTATTTAGTCATTTTTTAACTCCAAACGATAACGGACGATAATTTGCCGTACTTGTTTAACCTGATAAGCCTTAGCCATTGCTCCCAATGGTTGCAAGTTGATAATTTCAACCACACCTTCCTTGCTAAGAATATGATGGTCGCCTCGAATCCGTTCTTGAAAACCCAAAAGTAAAAGTAACTGTCTTAATTCAGAAAATGTAACATTGGTATCGGAACGTCCAAATATAATTTTCTCTAAAACTTTATCGTATTTACCCACTACCCAACCGACCCTTCCAAACTCAAGCCCAGCAACGCCTGCGCTTCAACCGCAAACTCCATCGGCAATTCCTTAAACACTTCCTTGCAAAAACCATTAACGATCATCGATACCGCATCTTCCGCCGATAAGCCGCGTTGCTGGCAGAAGAACAATTGGTCTTCGCTGATTTTGGAGGTGGTGGCTTCGTGTTCGACTTGGGCGGAGGGCTGTTTGACTTCCACATAAGGAAAGGTGTGTGCGCCGCATTTATCGCCGACCAATAACGAGTCGCATTGGGTGTAATTGCGGGCGTTTTCGGCGCTTTTCAATACCTTGACCAAGCCGCGGTAGGTGTTCTGGGCGCGGCCTGCGCTTATGCCTTTCGACACTATCGTGCTACGGGTATTTTTGCCGATGTGGATCATCTTGGTGCCGGTATCGGCTTGTTGCCTGTTGTTGGTGACGGCCACGGAATAAAACTCACCGATAGTGTTGTCGCCAGTCAGGATGCAGCTTGGGTATTTCCAGGTGATGGCGGAGCCGGTTTCCACCTGCGTCCATGACACTTTGGCGTTATCGCCTCGGCAATCGGCGCGTTTGGTGACAAAGTTATAAATGCCGCCCTTGCCTTCCTTGTCGCCCGGATACCAGTTTTGTACGGTGGAATATTTAATGGTCGCGTCTTTTAGCGCGATCAATTCGACCACGGCGGCATGAAGCTGATTTTCATCGCGCATCGGCGCGGTGCAGCCTTCCAGGTACGACACATGGCTGCCTTCATCGGCAATAATCAAGGTGCGCTCGAATTGTCCGGTGTTAGCCGCATTGATACGAAAATAGGTGGATAATTCCATCGGGCAGCGGACGCCTTTGGGAATGTACACAAACGAACCGTCGGTAAACACGGCGGAATTCAATGCCGCAAAGAAATTATCGCCAGTTGGAACGACAGAACTTAGGTATTGTTTGATTAAGTCAGGATGATCGCGTAAGGCTTCGGAAATGGGGCAGAAAATTACTCCGGCATCTTTGAGTTTGCCTTTGAAGGTGGTCGCAACCGAAACGCTATCGAATACCGCATCAACGGCAATACCTGCCAATTTCTCTTGCTCATCCAGTGGAATGCCCAGTTTTTTGTAAGCAGCCAGCACTTCAGGATCAATTTCATCGAGACTTTTGGGCCGTCTTCCTTACGTTTCGGGGCGGAATAATAGCTGATGGCTTGATAATCAATCGGCTCGATATTCAACTGCGCCCAATCCGGCGACTTCATGGTTTGCCAGTGGCGGAAAGCTTTCAACCGGTATTCCAGCATGAAATCCGGTTCATTTTTGACTTTCGATAGTTTATGGATAACCGTCTCATCCAGGCCAACGGGAAACGTATCAGTCTCGATTTCAGTAACGAAACCTTGCTTATACGTTTGGTTAATCAGGTTATTTATTTCTTGAGTACTTGCAGACATAACATGGCTCTCAAATTGGACGGTATATACTGGAAACCGGAATCATAAATTCTTGGGGAAGATTGGCTGGCTTAATCATATCTGCCAGTGTTACCGCTTCCAGGGCATTTTGTATAGCTTTGTTGATTAAGCTCCAATTACCGCTAATACCGCAGCCAGATGCCTGTTCACAACCTTCGTGGGAAATACTGCATTCAGTCAAAGCAATAGGCCCTTCTAACGCACTAATGACTTCCGCAACGGAAATATTTTCTGGCGGCCTAGCCAGGGCATATCCACCTTTTATCCCACGCGTTGATACCAGTACTTTGGCATTAACCAATATTTTTAAGACCTTGCTGACAGTCGGCAAAGCAATCCCAGTAGCCTCTGCAACGCCCATTGCAGAATGGGTCAGTTCATTTTCTTTTGCGATATGACTTAAGATGACTGTTGCGTAATCAGTTAGCTTGCTTAACCGTAACATACACTGCTCCAAGTAATTGAGTACTATTTTAGTCCTATTTAGTTTCCAAGTAAAGTGCAGATGAATTTAAGCTATAGTTGATTATATTTTTGGTGGCTGGCAAAATTCAGCCTACAAAGGTGAGAGTAAAGTCAATCACAGCTATACAGGTAATAATATGACCTTAAACAAAACCCAAATAGATGCCAACAAATCCGTCCAAATTGTTACCGAAGCTCGGCGGAATCAAGAATTACGGGAACAATCATATCGTGGACAAGCGTTGAAGCTGTACCCTTGGATATGCGGACGATGTACACGCGAATTTGACCACAAGAATCTTAGTGAACTGACTGTCCACCACAGGAACCATAATCACGACGATAATCCGGCCGATGGCAGTAATTGGGAATTACTTTGCCTGTATTGTCATGATAATGAGCATCAGCGCTACGAAGAAACGCGGTTTGGCAATGCAAAAACAGCGTCTTCAATTTCAAATGCTGCCAGTCACAATCCGTTTGCCAATCTTAAAGATTTGATGAATAAGAAATAAGCCGTTAAGTTGGCCTAGCTTCTGTCTGGGTAGATAACATGTCAACCCCCAAATTCGCCAACGCATCCGCCCGATCATTGCCGTTATTTCCCGAATGGCCTTTTACCCAAAGCCATTCGATTTGGTGTATTTCCCTAGCGGCATCTAGCCTGCGCCATAAGTCTTCGTTCTTAACCGCCGATTTGTTTGCCGTCTTCCAGCCGCGGTTTTTCCAGTTAGCCAACCATTCAGTAATGCCTTGCAACACGTATTTGGAATCGGAATGCAATTGCACAACGCAAGGCTTAGTTAACGTCTCCAAAGCGTTAATCACTGCTGTTAGTTCCATGCGATTATTGGTAGTTTCGCACTCACCACCATAAAGCTCTTTCGTATTACCTTTATAACTTAACACCACCCCCCAACCACCCGGGCCTGGATTACCACGGCAAGCGCCGTCTGTATAGATAACGACAGTATCATTCATATTTTTTACGTTGGTGGCTGGTCATGGTGGAGCCCGCTAACGCCAAGCGAGGGCTTAAGCTTTTTACGGGTGTTAAGGGAATAAGGTTATATCGTCGTTTTATTGCCTTAACCCCATAAGCGGTGGCTGACAGGGAAAAAGCATTTGCCATTTTAAAATGTGTGGTTTTTACGGTATCCAAGTTAAATTGCGACACCGTTGTCACTTCAAAATTCAACAATTTAAGCCAATCGACAATCCTAGAGCGACGGATAAAATGCCCGTGCCAAGAGTCCGCCAAGCGTTTGTCCCAAAGGTATTGGTATCTAACCCATAAGCTCCAAGGATTAAAACTTAAAATCACCACGATCCCTTCCGGTTTTAACACCCGTTCAACTTCGCGCATGGTCTGGAAGCGGAAAGCATCAAACTCCAGCAAATGCGGCAATATAATCATGTCTACGCTGTCGCATTGCAAGGGCAAGTGATATGATTTTGCACGGATTTTTCTGGCCTCTTGACAACCTAGATTTTTTGCATCCAGTACCGTATAACTGGTGTAAAGCGTGCAGTCGATAAACTCGTTTTCCCACCCCAACCCACCGATCTGCAACACTGTCTGCTTGCAACTGACTATGATTGCACTCTGCAAATAACCCACTTCAAGGTCTTTAAGCAACTTTCCTCTCGGAGTTTGATAGTAAGCAAACAAAAAATCACGTTTCATGGTCTATACTCTTTCAACATTAACTTTAGATTTTTCAATAAAAACAAGCTACAATCAAACTATTCTCTATTTAAACTTCACATCAATGGGTTAGATAATGCGTAACAATTCTAACAGGTCGGTAAAATTTCTTATTTTTTTGATAACGTTGGTCATTGCGGGTTGCGCGGATGACCCCAAAGAGCCACTTGTAATCGACAACACGCCAGCTATTTCAAAACCTTACACAAACTCGGCAAACAAGCCCGCACCGAATTTTTTTAGAAAACGACTTAAGAATCTGTTTTCGCACAATAATACCGTATGGGAACGAATGATTTCCCTCTATTCACTTCCAGAAACCGATAATGAACGGGTCGACAGAGAATTAAGTTACTACCTAAGCCACCCGGATTATATCGCCAGAGTCCAAGAACGTGCCGCGCCTTACATGCACCTCATTTTGGATGAAATTGAAGCCAAAAACTTACCTGGCGAGTTAGCCTTGTTGCCCGTCGTTGAAAGCGCCTTTATACCAGAGGCCTATTCAAGAAGCGCAGCTTCTGGGCTTTGGCAATTTATCCCATCCACTGGCCGCCTTTATGGGCTAGAGCAAAACCCTTGGTACGATGGTCGCCGTGATATCTACGCCTCAACTGTCGCAGCAACTACATTTCTTAAAGAACTCAGTGAAGAGTTTGGTGGCGACTACTTTCTTGCCTTAGCATCTTATAATTTTGGCAAGGGCAACGTGACTAAAGCCATCAATCGTAACGATTACCAGGGTTTGCCAACCGATTATTGGTCTTTGGATCTTCCCAAAGAAACATCTGATTATGTACCACGGTTATTGGCGATTGCCAAATTATTTGCCAATGCTGAACGTTATGGTATTCAATTACAAAACATACCTAATAAACCGTATTGTGAAGTTGTCAACGTGGGTTCTCAGTTAGATTTAGACAAAGCCGCTGAACTGGCGCAAACCCCATTAAGCCATTTTTTGAAATTGAATCCCTGTTTCAAAAAAGGCAGCACTGCACCAGATGGCCCGCATCGTTTACTGGTTCCAGCAAATCGCGTAAATTCATTCAGACAAAATCTGGCACGCTTGCCTTTTGACGAGAGAGTCGATCAAAGACGGCATGACGAGGAAATGTTAGCCGAAAAAATTCACCAACATGAAATAATCGCGCAAAAAATGCGCGATGAGGAAGATCGAAATGAAAATCGGCGCAAACGTGAAGTTATTGCCGCAAAACCGCGCTATTATTCGCCAACACCAACCCAAGGCTATAAGGTAAATCGCGGAGAAACCCTGTCTACCATCGCCAGAAATCATGGCACAACAGTCGAAAATTTACGTCAAATTAATGGGCTATCTAAAAACAGCGTTAATTCGGGGAGCTACCTAAAAGTTCCTGCATCCAGCCATGCTTCCGTAGTACGGGAAATCATCAAGTCCAGCAAAACCAATAAAACTTCTGGTGGGCAAATCTACGTTGTCAAGAAAGGCGATACCTTTTTTAACGTATCAAAACGTTTTTCCGTCAGTCGAAGCAGTATCGCAGACTGGAACAACATTTCACCCAATAGCGGCCTTAGATTGGGACAAAAACTGGTCATTAAAGGTGGCGTGCAGCAACTCGCCTCGGCATCGCCAACCCGACTGGTACGCTATACCATCAAACCCGGCGATTCATTAATGCAACTTTCCAGAAAATTCGGTGTTTCATTAAGCGATTTGCGTAAATCCAATCCACAAGTTGGAAAAGGACTTCGCCCAGGACAAAGCATTAAGATTATAGTTGAGAACTCTGGCCGAGCAACCTAAAAACAGCCGTCAAGCTTGAGCAGGTCAAATGTCCTGCCCAATCTTGATAGGATTTGAAAACCTTAATCTTGTGGTGCACATGACATTTTAAAGCCAGTACAGCTGATAAATTGTAAAGAAGGGCTCGCAACGATTCGTTTGGATACCCTACGAACGCGCGACCAATCCAACCCTACAATCTGAATCTCAAGCCGCCTGTACAGGAATAGAAGATGCTGAACGAATGATCTCGTTCTTGTTATTGAAATAGATCAAAACTGGCTTATACGTTGCCAATTCTTTTTGGTCGAGAATCACATAAGAGCAAATAATCACCAAATCACCTGGACAGGCCAAACGGGCAGCGGCGCCATTGACAGAAATTGTGCCTGAGCCATTTTCAGCGCGGATAGCGTAGGTGGTAAAACGTTCGCCATTATTGATGTTGTAGATTTGAATTTGTTCGTATTCTCTTATGCCCGCCAAATCCAGAAAATTACCATCAATCGCGCACGAGCCTTCATAACCCAATTCGGAACGGGTTACCGTGGCTCTGTGCAACTTTGCTTTCAGCATGGTTGTTTGCATATTTAAACGATCTATCCCTCTTAAGTTAACCTCGAATTATCGCTTATATTCATTTTCATATCAAACTATACAACTTGAATATGACGATTGCGTCTATCTTGCAAGAGAAAAGCAGATATTGTCAATCAATCGCGTCCGCCCAATCTTCGCTGCTACCAACAAAACCAAGTCTTTATCTCGCTTTTCTGCCTTTACTAAATCGCCTTGACGACAAATACTAAAGTAATCGACCTGAAAACCTGAATCATTTAATGAGGTTATAACTTGATTTTCTATCGCTTCGTAAGTCTTTTTTCCCGATAGCACGTCATCACGCCCCTTGCACAAGGCTTGATACAGCTTTGGTGCAACCTGCAATTTTTCTGGGCTGAGATAGGCATTTCTAGAACTCATCGCAAGACCGCTGCTTTCTCTGACGGTTTCTACAGACATTATTTCAACGGGAATGTTCAAATCTTTCACCATTGTGCGAATAATTGTCAATTGCTGAAAATCCTTTTGACCAAAAAAAGCACTGTCAGGTTGCACTATATTAAATAATTTATTTACAATGGTTGCCACGCCATCAAAATGCCCCGGCCTTGATGCGCCACAATGCAATGCCGATAATTTTTTCACGCTGACAATGGTTTTTGGATTATCACCATACATCTCAGCAACAGTGGGCAAAAACAGCAAATCAACTGCGGCTGCAGCCAGTTTTTGCTTATCGTCCAATTCGGTACGTGGATAGGATTCAAAGTCTTCACCTACGCCGAATTGGGTAGGATTGACGAAAATGCTGACAACGATCCGATCAGCCGACTTTTTAGCTTCTTCAACTAATTTCAGATGCCCGGCATGTAAATTACCCATCGTGGGGACGAAAGCGATACTTTCACCATCCATTTGCCATTTTTTGGCAATATTCCGCAATTCAACAATCATCTTGACTACTTGCATGACTTATTAAAAGCTGTGTTCCAAACCAGGAAATTCGGTATTTTTGACGGCGTGATAATACGCTTTGATCGCTTCTTCCACGCCATCGCACCCGGGCATGAAGTTTTTGGAAAACCGTGGTCGTTTGCTAATGCCAATATTAAGCATGTCATATAAGACAAGCACTTGCCCGTCACAATCAACACCCGCACCAATACCGATCACGGGAATGGTCAGTTCAGCGCTGATTGCTTTGGCAAGTGCGGCAGGAACACATTCCAGAACCAACAAACTCACCCCGGCTTCCTGTAATTTCTGGGCATAATCTCGAAGTTTTTGAGCCGCTTTGGGTTCTTTACCTTGAACACTGTAAGTGCCTAACTGATGAATGGATTGCGGCAATAAACCTAAATGTCCGCAGACAGGAATACCTTGCTCGACGAGAAAACGAACACAATCAACCCTGAAGCCTTCCAGTTTTACCATTTGAGCGCCACCTGCTTGGAGTAATTGCGCGGCATTGTTAGCGGCAAGATCAGGGTTGCCATAAGTCATAAACGGCATATCGGCGATAAGATAAGCCCGCTTCCGTGCTCGACTTACAGATTGAGTATGATAAACCATCTGCTCAATGGTAACCGGTACAGTCGTGTTATGGCCTTGGATTACCATGCCCAGGGAATCTCCAACGAGCATGATGTCTATGCCAGCCCTGTCAATGACTGCGGCAAAACTGGCATCGTAAGCGGTAAGGCAGGTAATTTTCTCGCCCTTGCGCTTCATCGTCGAGATGTCGTTGATCGACAAAGGCATATCAACCACTTGATTCATATTCATTTAATCGCCGCAACCCTGCAAGGGGACACTGGGTTAGTAAATCGGACAGCTTACCTTTCCCTGGAATGATTAAATCTGGCGCACATTCACTTAGGGGATACAGGACAAAAGCCCGTTCGGCAATGCCTTTATGCGGCACAATCAATTGCTGCGACTCAATTTGCTGGTCACCGTACAGCAACAAATCCAAATCCAATGTCCTCGCACCCCAGCGCTGGACACCGCGCACCCGTCCATGTTCCAGCTCAATAGCTTGCAGAGCATATAATAAATCCAAGGGGGATAAACTGGTTGCCACGGCCATGACGGCATTCACATAATCAGGCTGATCTTGCGGCCCCATTGGTGAACTGGCATACAGATTTGAGAATGTGAGCTCTCTGACATTGTCTAACGTATCAATCGCAAAACGAGCAGACTTTATTTGGGCTACAGGCGATTCCAGGTTACTACCCAGCCCGATGTAAGCGGTAAGTGTGGAAAGGGGCAAGCTGTTCATATTAGCAGTAGATATAACCTAAGAACACTATCACTCTGTTGGCTTAGGCTTATTTTGGCCCGTTCTGCGATAATTTCTCTTCATGCCTGTTTTTTTATTCTGATTATTCCGTGCTGGCGCAGTCATTTTTCGCTGTTCGTTTTCGTTGGCACTTTGATAGCGTGCCCACCATTCCGCCAGTTCGGGATCGGCACCACCCGTTTCAGCGCGTAACAATAGGAAATCATATCCTGCCCTAAAGCGTGGATGGGTCAGCAGACGGCTGGGTTTTGCGCCCACACGCGCATTAAACTTGGGCTGCAAACTCCACACTTCGCGCATTGCCGTCGTAATATGCCTTGGCATTGCAGTTACTTTTATTTGCCTGGAAATCGCTTCATTGGCGGCATCTTGATAAGCCATATACTCATCACCACCTTTTTTTAGCAGTTCCTTAGCAAGCATCTGTACCGGCTCCCACATAAAAGCCGCCAACAAAAAGTACGCCGTTACGGTTTTACCTTCGGCAATTCTATTGTCAGAATTTTGCAGCGCCCTGATTAAAAACAGCTTTGGAAATCCTTCTTCCTCAAATGACAAACTGTTATCCGTGGCCGGAAACAACACTTGAAACAATCCATACTGCCTAAGCAATTCAAAGGTTTGCAGTGCACTACCTGCTAAAAATAACTTTAAAACCTCATCATACAGCCGTGCTGAAGGGATGCTTTCCAGTAACGCCGCCGTAGTGTGAATCGCTTTTTGACAATCGGGATGCACACTAAAGCCTAGTTTAGCAGCGAAACGCACAGCCCTTAGCATTCGTACCGGATCCTCCCTGAAGCGTGTTTCAGGATCGCCGATTAGCCGTAACATAGCTGCTTTGTGGTCTTCCATGCCGCAGACATAATCGACGACGGAATAATCTTTAATATTATAATACAGTGCGTTGACAGTAAAATCCCTGCGCCAAACGTCTTCTTCAATCGTGCCGTAGACGTTATCCCTTAGCAACCGACCTTCCTTGTTGAGTATTTGTTTGTCGTTTTGCTTCGCATCCTCACCGCGAAAAGTGGCAACTTCTATCACTTCCCTACCAAAATGCACATGGGCAAGTCGAAATCTTCGGCCTATTAAACGACAATTACGGAAGATTTTTCTTATTTCTTCAGGATCGGCATTGGTTACGACATCAAAATCTTTTGGCTCACGCCCTAACAATAAGTCACGCACACAGCCACCAACCAAGTAAGCATCAAAGCCTTCTTTTTTCAGTTTATACAATACTTTCAAAGCATTGTCGCTTATTTGGCTACGCGAAATACAATGCTCAGAGCGCTGGTACAATCTGACTTTTGCTGGCAGTGATTCTTTTTTGGGTTTAGGAGAACCAATTATTTTTTTGAAAAAATTTAAAATGACCTTTTGTCCCTGGTATTGTTTTTATTATGGAGAATCATATCATTTTGATAGTGTTAGACCCAATCTACTAATGGTTTTCTTTTACATAAATCTTTTGAATATAGTAAAATCGTATTGCTGATTCTAACAAACATTTGGCTGTTTGTTTATGTACATAAAGATGTAACAGCCTTTTATCATCACTAAACTCACCTTCGATTATGAATAACTGGATTGTAATCTGCAAAAAAATTCTCAACGCTTTGGTTGACCAACCTTTCTTAGCCAGCCTGTTTGTGGCCGATTTTTCTATTCTTCTGCTACATAGGCCACCATTCTTTTTTTCCTTGATAATGCTGGGTGGGCTGATGGCTCTGTGCATGTATTTTGGTCAGAAATTGGCATTATTTAAACTGTAGCCACTAGGATCGGTTAGTCCACACATCGCTAAACTCTTTTATATCTGATGGCTAAACCTGGGCTTTTGCGGCTTCTGGCAGTCATTGTTTACGATTTCCTGCTCTTAATCGCATTATTGTTTTTGGCGACAGCGATTCTACTTCCTTTTAATGGTGGCGAAGCATTTACCAGCCATCAAGTTTTTTATTCCCTTTATCTATTGGCAGTCAGCTTCTGCTTCTATGGCTGGTTTTGGACACACGGAGGCCAAACATTGGGTTTAAGGGCTTGGAAAATGAAGGTTTTAAATGATAAACATACATTGATAAGCTGGCGACAAGCCTTTATTCGATTCACAGCAGCCCTATTCTCTTGGATTTTCTTAGGTTTAGGTTTTTTATGGGTACTTTTCGATAAAAAGCAACGTAGCTGGCACGATATGGCCTCCAAAACGGGACTTTTTCTCGAAACCATCAACAAAAACGCATAGTCGCCATCGTAATCTAAGCCTTTCTATCTTATGTAGGCGTTCCATTTCCAATGGTTCATCGGTAACGACTTGCTCGATATTTTCTTACTGTTATCCTTATATGAGACATTACTGATACCGTACTAGCTGTAACTTATCGGTTTTGAGTTGCTAACCTCTTTTAAACTTGGCATTTATTTATGATTAACCCGCTATTAGCTAATTCCGTATTGCCCTTATTTTCCAAAATAAAGCCCGAACACGTTGAACCTGCCATCGACCAACTTTTGGCTGATGCCCGCGCGACGGTAGAAAAACACTTACAAGCCACCAAACACTACACTTGGGAGAATCTAATTGAGCCACTTGAAAATGCGGATGATCGGTTAGGTAAAGCCTGGTCTCCGGTTAGCCATTTAAACTCAGTTGTAAACAACGATGCACTTCGGGATGCTTACAATGCTTGCTTGCCCAAACTGAGTGCCTATTCGACTGAAATGGGGCAGAATGAAGCATTATTTAACGCTTACCGCTTTATCGCAGAAAGCCCTGAATTTTCAACCTTAACGGTTGCACAGCAGAAAATCATCAACAATGCCTTAAGGGATTTTAAGCTGTCCGGTATTGATCTGGATAACGAAAAGAAGCAGCGCTACAAAGAAATCAGCCAGGAACTCTCCAAACTTGCCAGCAATTACGAAGAAAATGTCCTCGATGCAACCAACGCCTGGAGCAAGTTAGTAACTAATGAAGAGGAATTAGCAGGCCTACCACCATCAGCACTAGCCCAGGCTAAGCAGACTGCGGAGCATGCCGAGCAAACAGGTTGGATGATTACCCTGCAATTCCCGTCCTACCATGCCGTAATGACCTACGCCGACAACAGGGATTTAAGGCGCGAACTTTATGAAGCCTATTCCACACGGGCATCTGACCAAGGCCCAAACGCAGGACAGTGGGACAACACCGAAATCATGGAGAAAATCCTGGCATTACGACACGAAAAAGCCCGAATATTGGGCTTTAAAAATTATGCTGAACTCTCCTTAGCGAAAAAAATGGCGGAAAAAACTGAGGATGTGATTAATTTTCTGGAAGATTTGGCTGAAAAATCTCTGCCCCAAGCAAAAAAAGATTTGGCGGAATTACGTGCTTTTGCAGATGAACAGCATGGTATTAAGGACTTGCAATCTTGGGATACTGGCTATTATTCAGAGAAAATGCGCCAGCATTATTACCAGTTATCGCAAGAAGAAGTTAAAGCCTATTTCCCTGTCACTCACGTTCTACCAGGCCTGTTTGCCATCGTTGAAAAACTGTATGGCTTGAGTTTATCGGAAATTGACACATTCGACAGCTGGCATCCCGATGTGCGTTTTTTTCAGATTCATGACAAAGATCATCAACTACGTGGTCAATTTTATCTCGATCTTTACGCCCGGCCAAAAAAACGCGGTGGTGCGTGGATGGATGATTGTGTGGGCAGAAAAAAATCTGCTGGTTCAGTGCAAACACCCGTTGCTTACTTAACTTGTAACTTTACGCCGCCTACCGGAAATGATCCTGCGCTATTGACCCACGATGAAGTCACTACCCTATTCCATGAGTTCGGTCACGGCTTACAGCACATGTTGACTAAAATCGACTATCTCGGAGTTTCCGGCATCAATGGCGTGGAATGGGATGCAGTTGAACTGCCTAGCCAATTCATGGAAAACTGGTGCTGGGAAAAGGAATCGCTGCAACTGGTTTCCGGACATTACCAAACGGGAGAAACATTGCCTGACAACTTATTCGAAAAAATGCTGTCTGCAAAAAATTTCCAGGCTGGGATGTTAATGGTAAGGCAGCTTGAATTCAGCTTGTTCGATTTCAGGATTCATCAAAATTATGATCCTGCCCTAGGGGGTAGAATCTATGAAACTTTAGAAAAAGTACGGTCACAAGTTGCCGTTCTTCATCCACCCAAGACCAACCGCTTTCCGCATGGCTTCTCACATATTTTTGCGGGTGGTTATGCGGCAGGATATTACAGTTATAAATGGGCAGAAGTGCTGTCCAGCGACGCTTTTTCCTTATTTGAAGAAAAAGGTATTTTTAACCAAGAAGCCGGCAATGCTTTCTTATCTAACATCCTAGAGCTTGGTGGTAGCCAGGATGCGATGGAACTGTTCGTCAAGTTCCGTGGCCGCAAACCAACCATCGATGCGCTGCTTAGGCACAACGGCATAGGTATTGCCGCGTGAGATATAAGGATTTACGGGACTTTATCGCACAATTGGAAAAGCAAGGTGAACTCAAACGAATTACCATTGAAGTCGACCCTAATCTGGAAATGACTGAAATATGTGACCGCGTACTTAAAAAAGGCGGCCCGGCGTTGCTGTTTGAAAACCCAAAAAACTTTAAAATACCGGTGCTTTGCAACCTGTTTGGCACACCCAAACGGGTCGCTATGGGTATGGGTGCTAATGAAGTCAGTGAATTGCGGG
Organism: uncultured Gammaproteobacteria bacterium; assembly: GCA_963804035.1. GTDB lineage: Bacteria > Pseudomonadota > Gammaproteobacteria > Methylococcales > Methylomonadaceae > Methyloglobulus. The sequence goes on from CAWDOO010000004.1 coordinate 50,879, forward strand.
AAATCGGCAAACTTCTGGCTTATCTAAAAGAACCTGAACCTCCAAAAGGCATGAAAGATGCCTTTGAAAAAATTCCAGTGTTTAAACAAGTCCTTAACATGACACCCAAGATGGTATCTTCTCCGGTCTGCCAGGAAATCATTTTAGAAGGTGATGAGATTGATTTAAGTCAGTATCCTATACAAACCTGCTGGCCTGGCGATGCTGCACCGCTTATTACCTGGCCTTTAGTTATCACCAAAGGCCCGAACAAAACAAGACAGAATCTAGGCATTTACCGCCAGCAAGTGATCTCAAAAAATAAGGTGATTATGCGTTGGCTTACACACCGTGGTGGTGCACTGGATTTTAGGGAATGGCAACAAGCGTACCCTGATAAACCTTTTCCTATAGCTGTAGCTTTGGGTGCTGATCCGGCCACCATACTCGCAGCAGTTACGCCCGTACCGGACACCTTATCAGAATATGGTTTTGCTGGTCTATTGCGCGGCAGTAAAACCGAAGTAGCTCAATGTCTGACCAACAATTTGCAAGTTCCAGCCAACTCTGAAATTGTACTGGAAGGCTTTATTTATCCAGATGAAATGGCGAAGGAAGGACCTTTTGGCGATCACACCGGCTATTACAACGAAGTTGATGAATTTCCAGTATTTACCATAGAACGGATTACCCAACGCCGCAATCCCATTTATCACAGCACGTATACCGGACGACCACCAGATGAACCCGCGATTTTAGGTGTGGCTTTAAATGAAGTATTCGTCCCTATTTTACAAAAGCAATTCCCTGAAATTATCGATTTTTATCTTCCTCCGGAAGGTTGCTCTTACCGTATGGCGGTCATCAGCATGAAAAAACAATATGCCGGTCATGCCAAACGGGTGATGCTGGGCACTTGGTCTTATTTACGGCAATTTATGTACACAAAATTCGTCATCGTGGTCGATGAGGATATTAACGTCCGCAAATGGGAAGACGTGATCTGGGCAATTACAACCCGCATGGATCCTGCACGGGATTTAACTATTTTGGAAAATACACCGATTGATTATCTCGATTTTGCCTCGCCGGTATCTGGGTTAGGTTCTAAAGTAGGCTTTGATGCGACCAACAAATGGCCAGGGGAAACCAACAGGGAGTGGGGACAACCTATTGAAATGTCGAAAAAAATAAAGAAAAAAATTGATACTATGTGGGGGGCTTTATTTGAAATATGATTCTCAGTTCTACACATTCATAGTTTCGTGTTACTAAATACATGGCATAGCCTACTTTAGCAAAATTAACGAACGGGTTGCCTTGAAAGTGTGGACGGACGCAAACCTAACAAATTACTTAGCTTTCGGCCAGTTCAACGTCAAAACTAGCCAGAAGAGCTAACCATTCCATTTATTTGAGCAACTACGCGTACCGGGTATGTGGTTAATATTGTTAATCGACACTAGATAATTAAGCTATGTTACTGATTAAGCAAGTAACATTAAATATCGAATATCCCTGAAAACAAGGAAAAATCATATTATCCTAAATACAACATGATAATAGGCAGTGCTAAGCCTATCTAATTTATTGTAACTTCTAAATATACATTCTTCCTCTGGGAGAATCCTTGGGTAAACGCGTTATCTGGTTGATTTCAATCCAGCCATCTCCAGCAATAGCCTCTTCTTCCCATAGCCCTACTACCTTAATATGCGTAGGCATCCATGATAAAGTAGGATGGTTGAGTTTTTAGGGATTCCTAATCACAGTAAATTAACCCTAAAAAGCAAACGGGAGGCACTTATTCCACATTGCCGTTCTTCCGCTTGCATGGGCAGTTAACCTTTGATTCTTAATTATTCGTATTTTTACCGAAAACGATAGACAACCCCAATGGCGTTTAGAAACCCACTTGCACGTCCCGTAAACCCGACGATTTCATTGCCAGCAGGAACAGTATAACTAAAGCTGGTTGTATCACTACCCCCTAGCCCAGCCCCATAAGGCCCTAAGACGCGTCCAGTATTCGTGACAAAACTTATTTTTCCCACATAGTTACCATAAAACCCATTGATGCCCACTAGATATTCACCTGCATTCAGAGTCGCTGTCGCTGCACCTCCTCCTGTGCCGCCGTGAAGCGGCAACGTACCTGTGGTAAGTACGCCTTGTATGGCATCAAGCCACCACCCACTCCTAATGTTAATCCCTTTTAGGAATTGTCTCGCTGTAACAGTATCCGTAAATACCGTACCACCTAGATTTCCATATATCGGGGAAGCTGAAATAGCTCCATTGCTATTCACCTTTACGCTCACTGCCTTACTAACAACCACTGCACCATTATTATCGTAAGCCTTTGCGGTCAGTGAATAGTTGCCCGCTGCTGCCCCAGTCCACCTAAAGTTATATGGTGCAGCGGTATCTCTACCAAGCAAGATAGCTCCTGCATAGACCTCAACTTTGATAATTTTCCCGTCACTGTCACTAGCATTAACGGCCAGGGTTATCGAAGCCCCTTGCAGATAAGCGCTGCCGTTAGTTGGAGACGTTATGGCAACTCTGGGTATTGAATTTGCAGGGATACGTTCACTGCCACCCACTTGTCGGACATATGCCGCCACTTGGGCAATACCTCCATCGCTTAAAGTCACCGGCGTATGGGCGCGTATTGCCGCATTGAGCGTCTGCGCCGAACCATCATGCAAATATGGCGCAGTGTTCCAGGAATCACGCAGGGTCGGCGAGTTAAGCCCTGTCAATGCACCGCCAAGGCGCTTGCCGCTGCTGGGCTTTATGGTGCCGACATTATGCATTACACCCAACGGGCTGTCCGTAAACTGGTTGCCGCCATGGCATTGGGTGCAACCGGCCGTGCCGAACAGCGCCTTGCCCGCGATGGCCGACGCGGTCAGGCTGCCGTCGGGGTTGCGGTATGGGCTGGGGGCAAAGGTTTTCAATGAGCTTACATAGGCGGCCAAGGCATCAAGGTCTGCACTCTTGCCGGCTTTCGGGCCACCCAAGCTGGCTTGGGTGGCGGCGAAGTCGGTATCGCCCATCAAGCCCAAGCCTGCGGCAAGGCCGCGTATTTGCCCTTCGAAATCCTGGACTTCGTCAAAGTTGCCCGACCAGTGCAACAAACCTTGATCCATGCCGCCACGTCCGCGCAGGTCGATGGTGTTGCGCAGGCCTTCGCCGAAACCGGTCAAGTCCCAGACCCGGCCATCGTGGCCACCGTCATTGTGGCAGGCCGCGCAACTCAAGTAGGCATCGCCCGCCAGGCGAGGGTCTTTGGCATCGTAGAACAGTTGTTTGCCTTTCAGGACGTTCGCAACCAGTTTCTCGGCGGCGACGGACGGCAGCGTGGCGCTGACCGGCGCTGCCCAGTCCCCACGGCTCAGCACACGGGACAAGTCGACCACGCTGACGGTGCGGCCCATGAAGTTGTTGACATATAGTTTTTGTCCGTCCGCAGACATGGCGAGGCCGTCCGGCGCCAAGCCTACTTGGATGCGGTTTAGTACGATACCGGCGTAGGCATCGACGATGGCGACTTCACGGCTGGTTTCGAGGGCTACGAACAGGTAGTTGCCGGAACGGTCGAAGACGGCGGCACTGGCCACGCCGGCATTGTCGAAATCGATACGGGCATCGGTGTTTTCGCTGAGTCCGGCCAGGTCGATGTTGGAGCCAATCGAGCGCACTGTGTTTTGGAAGTTAAGGTTGTTGCCGTTGCGCAATACCCCACGTTTTATGTTGTCTTGCTTGGATGGCACCCAGGCGCTTAGGCCGTCAGGGGAGATGGCGGCCATCGCCAGGTAGTTGGGAATGCCAGAACCTGTGTTGGTGGTGTCTTGGGCATTGCTGTGCTGCAAGAGGACGGTTTTGTTGATGGCCATGGTGTTGGCATCGATTACGGTGACTTGGCCACCACGGTTGACAGTGTCCACCGTGGCCGTGCCTTCGCCCGGTAAGGCGGGGGTGATGTACCGTGACACCAGGACTTTGCCGCTGTCGGCGGTCACGGACACATGGCGCGGGTTGGGGCCGACACTTAAGCTGGCGAGGCTTGCGCCGGTGCTTGGGTCAAGTTTGAGCAGTTTGCCGGTGGCTTCCAATACGACATAGCCGGCACTGCCATTAGGCGAGAACGCCAAGCCGAACGGCTGCGAGGCAAACGGCAGGTTGACGGTTTGCACGACTTTTAAGGTGGTGGGGCTAATGATGGAAATGGTGGCCGCCGCCTTGTTGGTGACCCAGGCACGGCCATTGGGGGCGATGGCGATGGCCCTGGGCGATACGCCGACGGTTATTTCGGCGAGTTTGGTGTTATTAGCCGTATTGAATACGCTCACCGTGTTGTTGTCCTGGTTCACCACCCACAACCGGCCAGTGGACACTACCAGGTTGGAAGACTGGGTTGGTTGGGCGGCGGTATGCGTTTTATGGATCGCCTGGATAAAGTTGGTGGAGTTGGTGGTGCCGTTTGCCGACTTGACGGTCACCTGCACCCGGAACAGACCTGCCGTTGTGTAGGTATGGGTGACTGCCGCCGTGGCGGAATAGGCGGTTTCAGGGGTGTTGTCGCCGAACGACCATTTGAATTGGGGAGCGGTCGCATTGGTGACGCTGGCAGTGAGGTTGACGGCTGTGTCAACGGGCTTTGGGGCGGTGCTGATGGGAGTGAACACTGGCCGCGAAGTGTTATTAGGCTGACCAGGATTTGTAGGGGTGACAGGTGGGTTGTTATTACCGCCTTGGTGAACACGGGACAGAAAACCTATAGCATCAAGGAAACTACCAGCACGCCCAGTAAAGCCAACGATCTCATTACCTGCAGGTACCCTATAATCGAAACTGGCAGCGTTCATACCGCCCTGAGCGGTTCCGTAAGGTCCCAAGATACGACCGGTATTTGTGACAAAACTAATTTGCCCAACGTAAGCACCATAAAAACCGTAGCTACGCACCAGGTATTCGCCAACAGGCCAGGTAACGGTCGCTAAGTTACCACCTATACCTCCATGGGCTGGCAACGCTCCAGTATTGGATAATCCTTGGATGGAATCTAGCCACCATCCCATCTTCAAGTTTACTCCAGTCAAGGTCTGGTTACCGGCAACATTATCAGAGAATGCAACTCCACCGGTTGCACCAAACAGGGGAGACGTAGTGGTGGTCGGAACATTATTGCCACCGGGATTTGCTACGACGGGTACGCCGGAGGTGCTGACCCTAAGGACTTTGGCGACCGAAGGCACGCCTTGGCCGTTCAACGCAAACAGCATCCAGTAGCCCGGCACCATGACGTTGGGGTTGGTGTGCAGGGTCAAGCGGTAATTCCCGCTGCTGGCCTCGGTGAACGGTACGTTCAGGAACCGCATGTCGGAGTTTAGGGCATGGGTGGTGGACGACATCCGCACCAGGCTGAATTTGCTGAGCCCAGGGGTCGCGGCCACGTCAATGGTGCGGCCATAGGAGACTAGGCCGGGGGCATTGGAGATCACCGGGCGGGTCGCCAAGCTGCCGTCGCTGTTGAACAAGTAAGGCGGCGAAAACACTTGTGAATCGGGATGGTCAGCCAAACAGTCACACAGGCCGCCACCACCGGACCATACCCGTCCGTCGGTCATCAACAGGGCAACCCCGTGGTAGTTGCGGGGCACGGCTATGTCGGCGACAGGCCGCCAGGTTTGGGTGGCGGGGTTCCATATTTCGGGGGTCATCTGGCTGCCGACATCGTCAAACTTAAGTCCCGTGTTGTTGCCGCCAATGACCATGACTTCGCCGTTCGGCAAGACGACTTGGTTGTGGAACACACGCGGGAAGAGCATGTTGCTGTTAAGGGTACGGCTAGGGATGCCGCCATTGAGGTCAAACACGGCGGATTTGCCGGTGCTGGTGTTGTAAGTGTCGTACAGGGTGCCGCCCGCTTGGAGGACTTTGCCTTCATCGTACAGCACACTGGGTGAATTGGCGGTGTTCCAGTCGTTGACAAGGCCGGCAACCGGGGTCACGCTGCCGTTGCCGGTCGGGTCGATGTAATGCATTTGGGGGGTGTGGCCGGAATGGAAGATTTTGCCATTGGGCGCCAAATGCAGGTGCGGCAGCCAGTTCTTGGGTTCGGTCTTGGAGGGGTAGTTGAGGACGGCCGTTTGTAAGCTTGCGCCGTTCAGGTAAGACCAGCCAGCCCCTTGTGTCCATAGCTCGGGATAGGCGCTGCCGGGTTCGCCAAGGGCGGAGAACACTTGCCCGTTGGGCAGGGCAACCGCACCGTTGTACCAGCGCCCCACCGCCAAGTCATCGATGCGCGTCCAGGCTTGAGTCCGGTAATCAAAGGTGCTGGTGCGGTTGACCGATGAGGATGCATTGCTCTTGTCCCCGCCCGCCACAAATACCCTGCCGTCTTCCAGCATGACGGGTGTCCCACAAAACAGGGCGTGGGTCGGGTGGTCGGCATTGGTGAATTGTCCGTTGCTTGGATTCCAGATGGCGCCATGGGTAAATGTGCCACCATGGAAGTTTCGTAACACGTTGCCGCCCCAGGCCAGGATACGGCCATCGGGCAGGTTGGCCGCAGAGGCAAAGGCAAACGGCCAGGCGGTCACCGCACCCCATTCGCCATACAATGCGGGGTTGTCGCCGGCGGCGGCATTGGCTTGTTCACCAACCACTGCACTCACCAATTCGGTCAACAAGGCGTTGACGGGCGCGGAGGACATGAACTGGCCAACATATTTCTTCACGACGGCCGTGCCGCTGGCTTCTTGCTGCCGCGCCTTTTCGGCCAAGTAGGCATCTTCTTGTTGGTGTGCCTCATCATCGCTCACGGTTCCATGGCCATAACCCGCCCCTGATACAAGGCAGCCAAGGGCAAATAATGTGGTAAGGGTGGCGAAGCGGTTGCGGTTCATTTGTAATACCTGTTCAATAATTCTTGGATTGAATGATTTTTGCACTCGACAATTAAGCTGAAATTCCTCCAATTTGAACTCGATGAATTACAGCTAATGTACTAATGTTTAAAGTTGGCAAAAATATGTGCCTTATTTGCACTGTATTACTAACAAATTATTTTTAATATACGTATAAATACCTAGTACCTCCGAGAAGCCTGTTTTTATGTATATTTTTCTGCAACCACACACAACCATCGAATCCAAAGCACGAATTTACATTTATGATTTCTGCGTGATGGGTATAATATTTCTAACAAACGCGATATCACTTCGCGTTGCCTAACAACACACAATACTTAAGCTAGGCCTTCAGATAGGCTTGGGATGAACAATAACGGCTTGATTTAGTCGGTTATAGGCGCATATAAGCTTGTCTAGACCAACTTCACTTTCGGCAGTTGTAAAGCAAGCAGAGACATACTTTACAAAACCGAATCAGTAATGCAAAAGCCGCAAAATGTAATCAAGATAGGGTTAAATCTGAGAGTGATAAGCAAGGGATAGTTTTGCTCAATAATGTCGACACATCACTGATGGGTCAAAAGAGAAAAAGCCACACCGATAATTTCAGGTGTGGCTTATGCGGTTTGTTAATGAATGCTCCTGACAATAAAATCAAACTGGCGTTTTGAATTTGGCAACAAGTTGCCCAGGTATGGTGATGGATACTCCCGTTGTGCAATCTTACTTTTACCTTTTAAGATTTCAACCCGTTGAATTAAACCGCTCGTGTCATCGTGCCTTACCACCATGCTTTGCACATGCTGCCAACAGAGCATATCTTGAGACGGCTTTGTAGCAGGCAAAATTAGACTTCTTAAAACCTTGGAAGGCCACTTTTGTATTGCTTCCCTTCGATAACGCTTGCCTATCCATTGTAACAATGACCAACCAATGAATATCAGAATCATGATAACCACCATTCCAGCATGACTAGCCAGTGTAGTAACTAAGGCCAAGATGGAATGGGATGCTTCAGAGGTTACTTGCTCGGAATGCGCCCCCAAGAGTAACTTGATCGCCGCGAATAACGGCAACCAAAGATAAATCCAGAACGCCCAACCTAGCACTGTTAGCGTATTCCCTAAAAATCGCTTAAATAGTGACTGGTGGCTATATTGATCGAGAATTAATTTACGCATAAGTGCTCCTTAGTTAGTAAAAATGTTCAAAAAGTGATGCCGCGATCCGGGCTTACCCAGCGGGCGCGCAAACCGCGCTTGCGTAACAAAGTTTTCGGTATGGCAACGATTATCGTCAGCATATTGACTATCCAGAAGCCAAACGGATACCAGATTGTCCAGACATAATAGCGCATGAGTTGTTGGTCGTAGCGGCAGTCAAGTAACATGCTCAACAACATTTGTAACAAACAGGTCGTGCCAATAATAACGCCACTGTACTCCGGCAATAATGAAGTCATGGAATTCACAGAAGTATTTGAAGAACCTGAAATGTCCGAAGTATCTAAAGCTTCTAAAGCCCCTGAAACAAAGTAGTATAGAGAAGCCATCACATCAAGACCATAAGCAATTAACACCGCCGTTACCGAACAAGCCCAGAGAACACTCAGGATATGTTCGAAAAACAGAGGCCAGATTGGGTAAGTGCGCCAATCGCGGAAGATGCTTTTGTACTTACCAATGATTTGCAAGCCGCCCATAGCCCAACGAAGCCGTTGCTTCCAAAGGCCACCAAGGGTCTCCGGCATCAGAATCCACGCCAACGCCCGTGGTTCAAAGCGGACATCCCAACCCCGTAGCTGAAGCTTCCAAGTAATATCCATATCTTCCGTCAACATATCCTGGCTCCAGTAATTGACATCTTGTAAAGCACTTCGGCGAAAAGCAGTAATCACTCCGGATGCTGTGAAGAGTTGTCGGTAAAACACTCGCTGGGCACGTTTTATCAACCCCACCAGGGATGAAAACTCACCTACCTGAAGCCGACCTAACAAAGTCGAACGAGTACGGATACGCGGGTTACCAGTGACGGCACCGACCTGCTCGCCAGTAAGGAAATGATACAAAAACCAGGAAATAGCGTCATGATCTAACAGTGCATCGCCATCTATGCCGATAATATAATCACTATCCGCCAAGTAAGCGGCCGTAGTAAGCCCAATAGATTTGCCTTGATTTTTGGCTTGATGGATCACTCGAAGCCGAGGATGATTGCGTGCCATCTCATCCAAAATCGCGCCAGTGTTATCAGTGCTACCATCATTGACGGCAATAACCTCATAGTGCGGATAATGCATCTTCATCAAATGACCGATCACTTCGTGCACATGCCCCTCTTCATTAAAGCAAGGGACGACGATGCTAACCTTGGGTTGGCTTGGCAATTGCGCTTTTCTCGGCTGTCTAAACTCGTAGCGCAGAAAAAACCATAATGCTCCTATCGACCATAAATACGCCATAAAGAGCGGGTAATAATAAGTAAACCCTAGTAATAGTTGCAAGGTATGCAATACGTTTTGACTTAGTGTTTCAATCATTGTTGATGTCCTGGATTGGTTTGTAAGGATATGGCTGGCCGAATAACGGTAAACACCGGATAGTCATGGGTTACTTGATCGGGGTAATAACCGAAATTGCGTACCCCATTTTGCTGCAGCAAACGCAGTTGGCTGGCGACTTGATCACTCGATATACGCGCTGTTACTGCTGTCGTATTCAATAGAAAAGCCGTGCTATTTAATCCTCCCGGAATTTGTCCTACCTTATCCGTGAGTGCTTCCAACCTAAAATTTGCATTCCCCTTATCCTCACTCTTTATAGGTAATGAAATAGTCACAAAATCATACTGTTTAAGCCAACCTACAAAGTTTGTAAGTCCAAGCGCGCCTGCTTTAGCATCAAATACTGATGAAGCATGAACGATCCGTGCAGTAAACGCATTAGGCTGATGTACTTTAAAAGTTGTAATGAGTTCCTGAGTAAACGCTGTTAGGCTTTTATCTTCCAGTTCGCTAACATTATTCCCATCGCCTAATAACAAGCCGCCGATGCGTGGCCCATTTTTTGCTGCTTCTTCGTAAATCTCATTAATCATTTGGCGGTTGGCCGTTTGGCCTGATCGCGATTCAAACGCCAGTATTGGCAACCAAACATAGACATAAAGCGTTTCAATTCCGACCGAAGCACGCGTGTATAATTGCCAGGCGACGCGGTTAAAAAGATCGGCTCGCATCGGTAGATAGCGATTAGGAAAATACGCAGTGTCCACAAAACCGTCATGGTCTAAATCGGATACCGCACGAAGATATATTGTATTAACCTGTAACCGACGAATGCGTTCGATAAGATCGCCCAGGTTTTTTTCTTGCTTGATTGGATCAGGATCATAAAGTGTATCGAGATCAACCGCGACAATCCTGGTCAAAGGTTGCTCATTGCCATCATAGCTTGCCGGCTGGCGCAGAATCCGTTTGAGGTCACTGACCTTATCATGGAAAACCAACATATCCCGGCGTATACGTGTCAAAGGGTGACTGGGCGTATTAGGGCCGGCTTCTAAGGTCATTATGATAGGCATTCCTTCCGCTTGGGCGGCTCTAACCCCTATCATGTTATATGCACCATAAGGCCAAATCATGGTACGAGGTTTTTTGCCTGTTTCCCGCGCAATCAGTGCCGAGTTTTTTGCAAGATCAGAACGAATACGCGTTAGAAACGCGTCATCGTTTTCATAGTGTTTGGTTTTTGGATTATAAATGCGCGTGATTGCTGATGAAGGCAAGCTACCTTGCGGATTGCTTCTTACGCCTTTATGTAAACTATGCGAATGCGAAGCTACTTCTACCAAACCCGAAGCCGCCATTTCTCTTACCTGCGGCCAAGTGACAAAGTTTTTACGGGAAATCCATCGATCACCATAAAACACCTTACCATCCTTGGACTCTTCCAACCATTCGCCCACTAAACCAATAACTGCAGAGTAATTGAATAACTTAAGCAGCGGAAAAACTCGGCTATACACACTGAGATAACCATCGTCAAAGGTTAGCAATATAGGCTTGGAAGGCAGTTTTTTCCCGCCGTTGCGAGCTGCCAAGATGTCATCCAAACTGACCATATGATAACCATTTTCCCTAAGCCACTCGAACTGCTCAATTAAAGTAGCCGTATCAAGCGCTCCTCGTTCCGGCCAGGTTTGAAAACTATCAAGCAAATTATCTCGGGCATCGTGATAACACAGGACACGAAAACTTTGTCCATCATTTGCGTAAGGATCTTCTGGAAACTCGGTTTTAAGAACAGTATCCGCTGATACAGCGGCATGACCCGGCAAACAGGCCAAATAGACCATCAGCAGCAATCCAAAACCTGATGCGATAAATTGCTTTGTAACCTGCATTACTGATCGTTTCATAGATGCCACGTCAAGTTAAGGAATACTGAGGTACTTTCGTTAAGTTGACCATCATAAGGATGCCGCTCGTAAGCAACGCCATAGTTGAGGGTATGGAAAGAATCCAGATTCAACTCCTGCTCATAACGCACTGTGTTGGTGATACCTGACGCAAATCCCTGTTGCCAATATTCACCGGCACCCAACACGACGCGGTGCTTGAAACTACGCTGGTATTTTTGCCATAACGTCCATTCATTAATCATTTGTGCGTCAATGGAAAAGTCATTCCGAGGATTGAAATAATCCGCATTCGCCAACGAATTATCCGATCCGGTTACATTGACGACAGTATCCAGTTTATAGGTTGAACCGCTCCACCAACGTTCCTGCCATTTCATACCAGCTTCAACCCTGCGATTACCGTCGCTTAACCAGGAGTAACCTATACTTGTCCCAAGGCTACGGGATTCATTATGGATATAATTGACACCCAACTCGACAGAGCGCATACGGATATTCGCTGCACTGGCCTGTAATGGAATATTGTTGCTGTTTGATTCAAATTTAGCATCCACTTGCCAATGGTCATTTGGTGTCCATGCAGTGTCTAAAGTGGCTCCATAATTATCCAGCCGCGTTTGATCCTGGTTGATTTCTCCGCTGATACGCCAGTCTGGAGAACGATAATCTGCACCAATGCCTATCCGCCGCCGAATACCGGCATCTGTATTGAAATCCGCCTCCGCATTAAAGGCATGGGTGAATACGCGCCAATGATGATCGAGTAGAGGCGAATGCAATAGTGTATCGACCTGCCAATTTTGGTTACCCCGGTTACCGCCACCTGATGGACTCCTACCCCAACCTGATGTAACCGTGAACAGTGGCTGGCTATAAGCATGGTATAAGCGCTGTAGACGCTGGACTTCACGGTCTTCAGGATAATGCTGGATCAACGTATCGAGCTTTTGCTCGGCAGTTTGTCCATCATTTAACGTAATTGCGGTCTCCGCAATCCCAGCAGCGGCTGAACTGTTGCCGGGATCATCGACAAGCACACTGGCATACTGCCGCTGGGCAGCGCGTGGCTGTTCACGTAACTGTAATAGATCACCATTTGCATGTCGCAGATCCAGGTTAAACGGTGCATCTACCTGCGCCATTTCCAATAACTCTTGCCCTTCATTTAACTGATCCGCATATAGGCGGGAACGAATCTGGTCTGTACGGGCTTGTTCATAAATCTCATTATCAACTTCCACGCCCCGTAAACCCCGATTTAAAACCGGCGGAATTGTATCTACAAGATGATCAATTAGTTCGCAGGCAGCAGCAAATTCGTTTGAATCGACATAAGCATCAAAGAGCTTCAATTGCCATTCACGGTTAGGATAGTCACGATCATTTTTGCTCGAGTCCAATGCTTGTAAGTAAAGGTCACGCGCCAGCTTAGGTTGGCGCTGATATAAATAGGCATCCGCCACTGCGGTAAGCGCGTAAGCCTGAATATCAATGCCACGCTGCTTAAGGATTTGATATAAAGCAATGGCCTCCTGCATACGCACCCGATCCCGCAACGCCACAATGCGGTCAAATTCGGTAAACCGAGCTGATGGACTATCGCTTTTATGTTCGCTTACATGGTGGTTTAACAAAGCATCATTTTGTAACAACGCTTTATCAGTCGATTGAAAACGTTGTTGGCCTAACCCTGCCTTACTTTCCACAGCGCCCCATTTAATACTTTTTCCTGCGCTTGCTTGATCGAACCACAATAATTCAGACTGGGAAAAAGCTTCTGGATGCTGGTCAGCATACTTAGCCGCTAAATGTAAAGCACCCATATGTGATGCCGCAAACGCACGTCCCCGAAGGGCTGCCCGGTCGCCAGGGAGAAATTGCAAAATTTGTTGGTAAGTCGCCGCCTCATCGACAAAATTGTTGTTTCGCTTAAAAAGCTCAGCACGCATTCGAAGTAACGGCAATAAATTGATTTGATAGGGCCAATGCAAAAATCGACCTAACAACTCCTCTGCCCCCTTAATCTGATCATGGACAAACAGATCACGTGCTTTTTCGGCGACCCGATTTATCTCTATAAGGCTCAATTTTTTTTGCGTGTTTGCATTGGCTGTACTAATCGGTAGTGACATGGCATCGTTAATTATCAGTAGTGAAAATAACATCACGAGACTCCACTTCATACGACCAAATTTAATGTGATTGCCCCAACTATTTTCTTTCGCCCTGAATGTATTGGAACCAGTTTTAACAGCATACAAATCCGTAGTATTCCTGCTGGTGAGTAAACACTGCCTCTGCAAAATTTCAGATGACAGTTATGGCTTTACGCGTATATTCCAAAATAGAGGGAAATGGTTCATTCTGTTATGTAAATTCTTACGTTTATTGTGTCTTTGGTTTTAGATAAGGTTTGCACAACTAGAAATAGATTGTTGTAACAAATTGAAATTATGAAAGTAATTCCGAATACAGCGCAGAGCGACAAAAGTAAAGTAGCTTAGAAAGATGGCGTTCACGTTAAAAACGGGAACAGAGCGGGTAAATTTGTGGAAAAGTTAGTACAGCTTAAAAATCGCGGCCTCGGCCTATAATTTCTAAAGGTTAGCAAATAGCGAGCTGCCCCAACGCATTTGGGCAGCTATAAGAGATGTCGTATTTGAGTTTGTTATTTTTCAATCAGGACGACGGCATGTACGGCAATGCCTTCTTTACGGCCTTCAAAGCCCAGCTTTTCGGTGGTGGTGGCTTTTACGTTGATGTAATCGATGTTCACTTGTAAATCAGCAGAAATATTGTCGCACATGGCTGAAATATGTGGTGCCATTTTAGGCGCTTGGGCGACAATGGTTATATCCGCATTGCCTAGGCTATAGCCTTTCTCTTGAACGATACGGTAAACATGGCGCAATAATACTCGGCTGTCAGCACCTTTAAAATTAGGGTCGGTATCTGGGAAGTGTTTGCCGATATCGCCTAAAGCAGCCGCTCCAAGCAGCGCATCCGCTAAGGCATGTAGCACCACATCGCCATCCGAATGGGCTTCTAAACCTTGTTCGTAAGGGATTTTTACGCCGCCTAAAATGATGTGGTCGCCGTCATTAAAACGGTGAACATCGTAACCTTGACCCACTCTTATCATTGTCGCTCCATATAAAATTGTGCTAACGCCAAATCTTCAGGCCGGGTGATTTTGATATTATCCGGGCGGCCTTCGACGATTTTTGGGGTGAGACCCATTAATTCCAGTGCACTGGCTTCATCGGTGACCCTGTGATCACCCTCGGTTTTTTCCAGTGCCGACTTCAACATACCGTATCGGAACATTTGCGGGGTTAATGCCCGCCAGATTGTGCGCCTGTCCAACGTACTTATGATGTCCTTATCTTGCACATTTTTTAAGGTATCGTGGGACGACAATGCCAAAATTCCGCCAACGTCATCATTAACCAGCGTATCAATTAAATGGTGAATATCGGCTGTGGTTAAACATGGCCTAGCTGCATCATGCACTAGCACCCAATCGTCATCGTTAGCCTGGTTACGGATGGCCTTCAAACCTGATAACACTGAATCTGCCCTTTCCTTACCCCCCGGCGCAGTAATGACAAGCTTATGTTTGGCTAACTCAAGCTCAGGCCAGTACGGGTCTTCTGGGGAAATGGCAACGGCAACGGCTGAAAAAACATTGGCTTGCAATAAGCGTGACAAGGTATGTTCAATGACGGTTTTTCCCGACAGTTCCAGGTATTGTTTGGGTCTGTCGGCGTACATGCGCTTGCCTACGCCTGCGGCTGGAACGACTGCCCAGAATTTTATAGTTTCATTCATTGCAATATTTTAGTAAACCGCGTCATGATCACCCACATTGATGGGGATAATTTGTTCATCCTTAATCAGCATTTCCAAAGTAATACAATAAGACAGGTTAATAGAAACCGAATGCAAACCATCCCATTTACCTTGTAATGGATGTAAGCGTAATGAAGGATGAAAAGGGTTAGATTCCAGCAATTGCAGGGTTTTCAAATAGTGTTGCCGCAACTCCGGATGCCTTTTCAAAAACCCCGCCGCTTTGCGGTTATATTGCTCGGTAAATACTAAGGCATAAAGCATTAAAGATTGTCTAAGCGCGCCAAATGCGCTTCGGGCGATTCCTTAACAAACCGTCCAGCAACCAAATCAGCTTGGGTTTGCGCCAATGCCGCATCCAACTCGCATTCGCGCAGATAGTGGTAATGGGCGATCTCCATCACCACAAATTTATCCTTGCCGCGTACGGAGACAATAGCTTCCTGTGATTCGCCCAAGGCGGTTTCAATAGCGGCAATACCTTTGGTTTTTAAATCGTTGGCGCTGATGTGGGACATAAAAGAATCCTGATGCACAGAGTAATAATACTTTTTATCATATTATTAATCGCATTATTTAGCAACAGAGTAAGGAAACGATGTGACTTTACGACGTTATTTAAGGAGATTATTTTTCGTAGTAGCCTTTGTTTTCTGAGAAGCTAAGGCAATTTCAAGTGCCGTTTCAAGGCGTACAACCCGCATGGTCAAATCTTCAATTCGCATTTGTTGGCCTTTGATGGTATCGGCCATGCGTTCCACCTTGTCGTCCATTTTTATGACTGTGGTCAGCACATCCCATACTTTCTCCGAAATGCCCATAGCCTTATCCCTAACTAGCCTATGCGGTTTGCTTATTGGGTTTTATACCGGCATCCAGCTCTGCCAGACGTTGTTCAGACGCGGCGACGAAATCCAACGCATTATCGATGGCTTGTTCAGTTTTGGCGGTAATTTTGACAACTTGATCCAGCAACCCTTCCAACAAATCCTGGTCTTCCGATGCGGAATAACTCTCTCCCGCACGACGCAGGAATTCGCCCGTCGAAAGCCCCGCCGCTTTGGCCTTGGCAGTCAATTGTTGTTTTTGAAATTTGGTTACGAGAACCGGAATACGTTCAGTTGCAGTTGTCATGGCTACTCCTCATGAATATGGTCAGCACATGGTCATAGTAACATGGGACAGATTTTTTACAATTGGATTTTTGGGCGTAGGGTGCGTTTTACGCACCATCAGCATGGTGTTATTAAGGTAGATAATTTCCTAATTCAACTCCCACATTTTTACCGTTGTTTGGTGCATGGAATGCACCCTACTCGACTGGCCTATGGCATATATCAAGTCGGGTTGATCTTCTGCGGGACAGTGTGCCTGTGCGGATGCTTTTTGTTCATCATGAAACCCTTAACCCTTATTGACTAGTGGTCTGAATAAAATGAAGCCCTGACTATTTGGAATCGCTACCGCTCAGCCCAATCTACAAAACTACTTCTCCTCAATCACCTGAAAAAACGTCTCATTTTCTTTAATCATACCCAACTCATCACGCGCCCTTTCTTCAATCGCTTCCTGACCTTTCCGTAAATCCAGGACTTCGGCATAAAGCGCATCGTTACGCTCTTTCTTTTCTTTGGTTTTTTCTTTCAGGACATCCAGGCGGGCTTGGTATTCTTTGATTTGCGCGACACTGCCATCCCCTACCCACAAACGATATTGTAGGTGGATTATCAGTAAGATAATGATGGCAATCAGGATTTTTATGGGTTTATCCTCAAATTGAACGAACTTAAACTTTTCTTTCGCAAACTATCGTCCATTTACGACTCATCGCCATAAGCTAAGCCGTCATGTCAGCAATCCTGCTGGCATCCAGAACACAGGGATGTGATTCGTGCTTGCCATCCTTGGCTTCTGGATTCCGACAATCCCTGTCGGAATGACGGCACTATTTCTTAACATAAGAATAGCAGCAAACTACTACAACATTTTAAACGCACTACGTCCGGCATATTTCGCCGCACCACCCAACTCTTCTTCAATCTTCATCAAACGGTTATATTTGGCAACCCGGTCAGAACGACTTAGTGAACCGGTCTTGATCTGACCTGTGCCGGTAGCCACCGCCAAATCGGCAATTGTGGTATCTTCGGTTTCGCCGGAGCGGTGCGACATGACGGCGGTATACCCGGCTTTGTGTGCCATATCAACGGCAGCAAAAGTTTCGGTTAACGTACCAATTTGGTTGACTTTAATGAGGATTGAGTTGGCAATATTCCTTTCGATACCTTTCTTTAAAATCGCAGGGTTAGTTACGAACAAATCGTCGCCAACCAATTGGATGCGGTTGCCGAGTTTTTCGGTCATCAATTTCCAACCGTCCCAATCGTTTTCGTCAAAACCGTCTTCAATGCTGATAATCGGGTATTTGTTAACCCAGTCGACGAAGAAATCCGCCATTTGTGCCGAACTGTAAGTTTTGCTTTCCGATGCCAAATCGTAAATACCATCGTGGTAGTATTCAGAAGCCGCCGCATCCAAACCTAAGTAAATGTCTTTACCAGGCTTGTAACCAGCTTGCTCAATAGCTTGCAAGATTACGCTGATGGCTTCTTCGTTTGAAGATAAGTTAGGAGCAAAACCACCTTCATCACCAACTGTAGTCGCCAAACCTTTAGATTTTAAAACTTTCGCTAGGTTATGGAACACTTCTGCACCGTAACGGATGGCCTCGCGGAAGTTAGGTGCGCCAACAGGCAAAATCATGAATTCTTGCAGGTCAACGCTGTTATCGGCATGGGAACCACCGTTGATGATGTTCATCATCGGCACTGGCAAAATGAACTCGCCAGATTTGTTGAAGTGCTTATATAGCGGTTGTCCGGCTTCTTTTGCGGATGCGTGGGCAGCCGCCATTGATACCGCCAACATGGCGTTTGCACCCAGGCGGGCTTTAGTATCAGTGCCATCAAGAGCGATCATTTTATTGTCAAGAGCAGCTTGATCAGCGGCATCCAACCCAACAACGGCAGAACGGATTTCAGTTAAGACGTTATTGACCGCCTTTAATACACCTTTGCCCAAATAACGGGCTTTGTCGCCGTCGCGCAGTTCAATAGCTTCACGCTCTCCGGTCGATGCGCCGGAAGGCACCATTGCACTGCCGACGATGCCGGATGCCAGGATGACATCGGCTTCTACGGTTGGGTTACCGCGTGAATCTAATATTTCTCTTGCTTTGATCTCTTTAATAACTGCCATTGTGTTTCCTATAAGGTTGTTTCTATGAGGGCGGTTGCTTTAACTGCCTTGTCGATGGTTAGTAAAACTTCTAATAATTCTTGCATCCGGTGTAACGGCCAGGAGTTGGGCCGTCGCTTTTTGCTTCCGCTGGGTTTGGATGGGTTTCCATAAACAAACCGGCAATGCCAACCGCCGTTGCCGCTCTTGCCAATACAGGGACGAATTCACGTTGCCCACCTGAATGCGTACCTTGTCCGCCGGGCAATTGCACCGAATGGGTGGCATCAAACACGACGGGACATCCTGTATTACGCATGACTGCGAGTGAGCGCATGTCAGATACCAAATTGTTATAGCCAAATGACACACCGCGTTCGCAAACCATGATCTGCTCATTCCCGGTAGCTTTGGCTTTTTTAGCGACATGCACCATATCCCAAGGTGCCAAAAACTGGCCTTTTTTGATGTTGACCGCTATGCCTTGTGAAGCTACAGCTTGGATAAAATTGGTTTGTCTGCATAAAAATGCGGGAGTCTGCATGACATCGACAACGGAAGCAACTTCAGACAAAGGTGTGTCTTCATGGACATCCGTTAATACCGGCACGCCAATCTGCTTTTTAACTTTAGCTAGAATTTCCAAACCTGTCTCTAACCCTAAGCCCCTAAAAGTTTCGTGCGAAGAGCGATTTGCCTTGTCGAAGGAAGACTTATAGATAAACGGGATATTCAACTTAGCCGTCAATTCTTTAAGATACCCAGCAGTATCGATGGCTAATTGCTCGCTTTCGATAACACAAGGCCCGGCAATCAAAAAAAATGGCTGGTCTAAACCGACTTCAAAACCACATAGCTTCATTAAACTGTTTCCTTTTTGTGTTGTGCCGCCGCCGTCACAAAACCGGAAAACAGCGGATGGCCTTTTCTGGGAGTTGAGGTAAATTCTGGATGGAATTGGCAGGCCAGAAACCATGGATGGTTGGGGATTTCTATGACCTCCACCAAACGTCCGTCGATGGATTTGCCCGAAAAACGTAAACCTGCTTTTTCTAATCGTTCAAAATATTGATTATTGAATTCGTATCGATGGCGATGGCGTTCAGTAATGACATCTTTCTGGTACATCTGGTAAGCCAAAGAATCCTGCTTTAAGCGGCATTGCTGCCCACCGAGCCGCATCGACCCACCCAAATCGGATTGTTCATCACGGATTTCCACTTGGCCTTTATCATCCATCCATTCAGTAATAAGGCCGATGACCGGATGGGGGGATTTAGGTAAAAACTCCGTACTGTGAGCGCCTTCCAATCCGGCAACATCCCTGGCGAATTCAATAACGGCGACCTGCATGCCCAAACAAATCCCTAAATAGGGAATCTTGTTCTCACGGGCATAACGTACGGTGGCAATCTTGCCTTCTATGCCACGCTCGCCAAAACCACCAGGAACCAGGATCGCATCCACCTCTTTTAACTTGGCAGTGCCTTCATCCTCAATGGTTTCGGAGTCGATGTAGATGATTTTTACTTTATTTAAGGTAGAAATACCGGCGTGGATCAGTGCTTCATTCAATGACTTATAAGCATCGGAATGATCGACATATTTGCCGACAATCGCAATCGTAACCTCGGATGTCGGGTGCGCTAACGCGTCCACCACTTTCTGCCATTCGCTTAGATCGGCTTTAGGAACATTTAACCTGAGCTTGTTGACGACAATCTCATCGAGTCCTTGTTCATGGAGCAGTAAAGGAATCCGGTAAATTGAATCGGCATCGACAGCCGAGATAACAGCCTTTTCCTCCACGTTGGTAAACAGGGCGATCTTACGTCGGTCACTTTCAGGAATGGGCTGCTCAGATCTACAGATCAAAATGTCGGGCTGGATGCCTATAGACCGCAGCTCTTTCACCGAATGTTGCGTTGGTTTGGTTTTGATCTCACCAGCAGAGCGAATATAAGGCACGAGGGTAAGGTGAATAAACAAAGCCCGTTCCGCACCTAACTCCACGCGCATTTGACGAATGGCTTCCAGGAACGGAAGAGATTCAATATCGCCGACTGTTCCACCGATTTCAATCAGCGCAATGTCCTTACCCTCTGCGCTTTGGTAAATACGGTTTTTGATTTCGTCGGTAATATGAGGAATAACTTGGACAGTAGCGCCCAAATATTCGCCCTTACGTTCCCTGCGTAGTACGCTGTCGTAAACCTGACCTGCCGTGAAACTATTCTTACGGGTCAACGTAGTTTTGAGAAAGCGCTCGTAATGGCCTAAATCCAAGTCGGTTTCTGCACCATCTTCGGTAACAAACACCTCGCCGTGTTGAAACGGGCTCATCGTGCCGGGATCGACATTGATATAAGGATCCAGCTTGGTCATGGTGACCTTAAGCCCACGCGCTTCCAAGATAGCAGCAAGTGATGAAGCGGCAATGCCTTTGCCGAGCGATGACACAACGCCGCCAGTGATGAAAATGTATTTTGTCATGTAAGGATAGGTGGACTTCAAATAATAACTGACGCGCTTTTGCTTAACTGTGTATTTTAATCGACATCGGGCGTGCCGTCATTGCCTTTTGGATTTATTTTGTGGCGAATGATGCGTAAACAAGGCTCTTTCTTATCACTATAAAACTCATTGCTGATCCAATGTTCACCGACTGCTGCCAGTTTATCGTCCAGATAGATCAAAGGCATTCTCGCCCTTTCCCAAGTTGGAACGCCCGCTTCTTGATAAAGTTTCTTTAAAGGATGATGGCCGCTACGATTAGGCAATTCGATACTTTCACCACCGGAACGAAATCTTACCGTTATCCTGGCATTTCGCCATAATTCGATGGGTATTCCCCTGGATGAATCCACGACTTCGTAAGTAACGTCACCCACTATTTGTAACAAACTTTCATCAGAAGGCCAAATCAGCTCGCCACCTAAGCGATTTTGTGTGGGTTTTAGGCAATACAACGTGTTCCGGTAACGACGGAAACAATAACCTTGAGTTGTTAATACGGGATCGGCATCATCCCGCGCCGCCACAACTTCATCCAGAACTTTTTGTACAAAATCCTGGCTTGGCATTTTCAAACCTAAGTGCTGAAACCATTGCCGGATGATTAGCTGTTGCTGTAATAAGCGATAATTCTGTAAGAGGCTAAGGTTTATGGCGTTATTACTTGGACGGATAACAGCCTTTAACAAATCACCGGAAAGGGTATCTATTAGAGCCTGGGCATTGGAGTAATGCTTTGCAGAACGCGACACGGTTTTGTCCAAAGACTGCCAACGCTGCTTTAACAGCGGAATGATGTCATTGCGTAAGAAATTACGGTCGAAATGCGTGTGCTGATTACTAGGGTCTTCAATCCATTTCAATTGATTGGCTTCGGCATAGTCAATAATTGCGTTTTTGCTGACATCCAGCAACGGCCTCAACAGCTTACCTTGCCCAAACGCCATGCTTTCCGGCATCCCAGACAAGCCTTTAAGCCCACTGCCACGAAACAATTGCAACAGCACAGTTTCCAATTGGTCTTCGGCGTGTTGGGCGACAAGCAACAAATCGTCTTTAGCCAATAATCGTTTCAAAGCGCCATAACGGGCATTACGGGCTGCTTCTTCGTGACTTTCACCTGATGCAGCAATAGCATCTACACGTAAAACCAAAAACTGAACACCAAGCCCCTTACAGATCTGTTCACAATGCTTACCCCAGCCTTCAGCCTCTACTTGTAAACCATGATTAATGTAAACAGCAGTTATTTTGTCTTTGAGGTCATATATGGAAGCACATAAGCGCAGCAATACATGGGAATCAATCCCACCGCTGTAGGCTATAAAAACCTGTGGATACGGCTGATATTGAAACAGCTTGGATTCTATGGTGTTGGAGGAAAGAAACATGGTTATATTTGGGTAACTAACTCCTAAGCCAAGTTAACAGTAGCAAGGGCATCAATACGGCTTTTTTGTTTTATCTAAGGCAAAACTGTTAACAACAATGAAGCTTAGACCCAGCAATAAAACACAATATTTCATGAGATCACTAAAGCAAGAATTGATTCAAGGAGTTATTTTATCTATACGCTTGCCTTTAAGCGAACAAGTTTCAGCAACGATTTTTATGCGACGGCAATAAGATCAACACATAAAAAAGCCCAACTATTGTTAAAATAGCCGGGCTTTTATTTTTACAGCAAAAAAGCTATAAAAGCAGCAGATTACATCATGCCGCCCATACCACCCATGCCGCCCATGCCGCCCATATCTGGCATGCCATGACCGCCTTTATCATCGCTAGGTGCATCAGCAATCATAACTTCTGTAGTCAGCATCAAGCCAGCAACCGAAGCCGCGTTTTGCAGTGCAGTACGGGTTACTTTGGCAGGATCTAGGATACCCATTTCGATCATGTCACCGTATACACCGGTTGCGGCATTGTAACCAAAGTTACCTTTGCCTTTTTGCACTTCGTTGAAACACAACTGAAGGCTCGTCACCTGCATTAGATACGATTTGACGCAAAGGCTCTTCCATTGCGCGGCGCAGAATGTTAACGCCAACAGTTTGATCATGATTAATACCTTCAAGGCCAACCAAAGCTGATAATGCGCGTACCAAGGCAGTACCGCCGCCGGCAACAACACCTTCTTCAACCGCAGCGCGGGTTGAATGCAGCGCATCTTCAACACGGGCTTTCTTTTCTTTCATTTCGATTTCAGTCGCAGCACCTACTTTGATTACTGCAACACCGCCGGCCAGTTTAGCCAGACGTTCTTGCAATTTTTCTTTGTCGTAGTCGGAAGTTGCGTCTTCGGCTTGTGCACGAATTTGTGAAACACGACCTTTGATTTGCTCTTCAGAACCTGCACCATCAATAATGGTGGTGTTTTCTTTGGTGATTTGTACCTTTTTCGCTGTACCCAAGTTGTGACAGTTCAGCTTTTTCCAAGCTTAAACCAACTTCTTCCGCGATTACTGTACCGCCAGTTAACACAGCAATGTCTTCCAGCATGGCTTTACGACGGTCGCCGAAACCAGGTGCTTTAACTGCCGCCACTTTAACGATACCGCGAATGGTGTTAACAACCAAAGTTGCCAACGCTTCACCTTCAACATCTTCGGCAACGATCAATAATGGACGGCCTGACTTAGCAACGGCTTCCAGAATAGGCAACATTTCACGGATGTTGGAAATTTTCTTTTCGTAAATCAGGATAAGCGGATCATCCAGCTCTACGCTCATGTTTTCTTGTTTGTTGATGAAGTAAGGTGACAAATAGCCACGGTCAAACTGCATCCCTTCAACCACATCCAGTTGGTTGTCCAAGCCGGAACCTTCTTCAACGGTGATAACGCCTTCTTTGCCGACTTTTTCCATGGCTTCAGCAATAATTTTACCGACTGATTCATCAGAGTTAGCGGAGATTGTGCCGACTTGGGCGATGGCTTTGTTGTCTGCGCAAGGCGCAGCAGAAGCTACGATTGCTTCAACGGCTTTGGTAACCGCCAGGTCAATACCACGCTTCAAATCCATTGGGTTCATGCCAGCGGCAACGGCTTTCAAACCTTCGTTGACGATAGATTGTGCCAGTACGGTTGCAGTCGTAGTACCGTCACCAGCGACATCAGAAGTATGCGAAGCCACTTCCTTAACCATCTGTGCGCCCATGTTTTCGAATTTGTCTTTCAGTTCGATTTCTTTTGCGACGGACACACCATCTTTTGTGATGGTTGGAGCGCCGAAGCTTTTGTCTAATATTGCATTACGGCCTTTTGGGCCTAAAGTAACTTTTACTGCATTTGCCAAAATGTTAACGCCACGCGCCATGCGGGTACGTGCGTCATCACCAAATAATACGTCTTTTGCTGCCATGTTCTGTTCCTATATAAATAATTGATTCGATAAAAAGGCTAGGCTTAGCCTAGAATGCCCATGATGTCTTCTTCGCGCATAACGATGAGGTCTTCGCCATCAACTTTTACTTCGTTGCCAGAATATTTACCGAACAACACTTTATCGCCAACCTTAACTTCCAAAGCACGTACTTGGCCGTTATCCAGTTGTTTGCCGCTGCCCACTGCCAGGACTTTACCTTGGCTGGGTTTTTCTGCCGCAGAACCGGGCAACACGATGCCACCAGCTGTTGTGGTTTCTTCTTCAACACGTTTGACAATCACTCTGTCGTGTAACGGACGTATATTCATCAATATCTCCTAGGGTTTATAGTAAGGTTTAATGTTATTAGCACTCGCTAGTAATGAGTGCTAATAATAATGAGCTTTTGCAGTCTGTCAAGTTCTTTGGCATCATCACTCGCTTTATCGACATCCATTAAAGATTAATGAACGACAATCAACTGCTGCGTTATAGTCGCCAAATCATGTTGCCCCAGTGTGACATGGCAGGACAACAAAAACTGCTTGCCTCCCATGTTCTCATTGTGGGCGCTGGCGGCTTGGGTTCACCTGCGGCGATGTACCTCGCTGCAGGCGGGGTCGGCAGCATCACCATTTATGATGGTGACACGGTTGATTTTTCCAATTTGCAAAGACAGATTGCCCATCACACAGACGATGTGGGGATTGATAAGGTAATTTCAACCCGCAACACACTAAAGCAATTAAATCCCGACGTGCAGGTAACGGCTATCAAGCAGCGGTTACAGGGTGAACGCCTGAATGAAGAAGTCAAAAAAGCGGATGTGGTATTGGATTGCAGCGATAATTTTGCAACTCGGTTTGCTATCAATAAGGCTTGCGTCACTTATAGGAAGCCTTTGGTGTCGGGTGCTGCAATCCGGTTTGAAGGCCAGGTTTCAGTTTTTACACCGGGTATAAACGACAGCCCTTGCTACAACTGCCTATACAAAAATGACGGGGAAGAAATGCAAAACTGTGCGACAAACGGCGTAATCGCACCCATTACCGGCATTGTGGGCAGCATTCAGGCTCTGGAAGCGATGAAACTTATCATCAACACTGGCGAAACCTTGACTGGAAGATTGCTGCTGATTGACGGTCTGGCCATGAATATCAAAACCATGCGTTTCAAAAAAAACCCAGGTTGCCTTACGTGTGGCAACCTGTAGCTTAACAACGACTTTATTCGGCTGGTTTGTTTTTGTCTAGCTTGCCTTTTATCAACGCGATGACTTTCTCGGCCAAATCATTGACCACAGAAGGGCTGTCACCGTGTGGTTCAGTTTCGCCAAACGGTTTGCCGCCTTTTTGCGTGAATTTGAAAATAAAATAACCCAGCGGCGCAAATGCAACTGCGGCAATAAAAATCATCGCTATAAAAAGTTCTGTCACATCACCCATAATGCCTCCTTATCGCCTGTTTGTTTGAATTATTATCGGAATGATTAAGTGTTAGGCGCTAACCTGATGATACGCTTTTCTAACAAAAAATAAAGTAGCCTTTATGCTCTAAATAAACGGCAACTTAATCAAGATTAATCAGTCGAATCCATGTAGTTGCGAAAAAGATTTGTTCGTCGTATACTTCGGTCTGCTTACTTGATCAAGCTAGCGTATAAAAAATTTAAAACTTCTGGAGGTTTGCAATGAAATGGGAAACACCAAGCTACACTGACTTGCGTTTCGGTTTTGAAGTCACCATGTACATCTACAACCGTTAATTAGCTATTAGTTCAGATAAAAAAAGGGGTTCTTTATGAACCCCTTTTTTTTGCCTAGTAAGCGTCAAATACACTATCATTCAAAGCTTACGCATTAACCTCTATTTTATCTAATGAAAATCAGAATCCTAGGCTCAGGCGCAGGCGGCGGTTTCCCACAATGGAACTGCAATTGCAATAACTGCAAACGTATTCGCTCTGGCGAGATGAATGGTAAACCTCGTACCCAATCCTCAATCGCAGTCAGCAGTGACAACCAAAACTGGTTGTTGATCAATGCCTCGCCCGATATCCGCGCCCAACTGGAAGCCTTTCCAGCCATCCAGCCAAAACAAGGACTGCGCGACACTGGCATCAAAGCCGTGTTATTAATCGACAGCCAGATCGACCATACCACGGGCTTGTTGATGCTACGGGAAGGAAAACCTTTGGATATTTACTGCACCGAGATGGTTAAACAGGATTTAACCACCGGATTCCCGGTTTTCAACATGCTGTCGCATTACTGCACGGTTAACCACCATCCGGTTCCGATTGACGGCGGCAGTTTTACAATTCCCGCCATCGCCGACCTGCGTTTTTACACCCAGGCATTAAAAAGCAAAGCCCCGCCCTACTCACCGCATCGGCAAGATCCGCATGAGGGCGATAACATTGGCTTAATCATTGAACAAATCTCGACAGGTAAAAAAGTTTTCTACTCACCGGGACTGGGCGAAATTGAACCGCATGTCATGGCAGCCATGCAAACAGCCGATTGCCTGCTAGTTGATGGCACATTCTGGACGGAAGATGAAATGATCGACCTTAGTTTATCCAAGAAAAAGGCGGGGGAAATGGGCCACCTGCCACAGTCTGGCAAAGGCGGCATGATTGAGATTTTGAATTCTGTGCCAAAAGCGCGCAAGATTCTGATTCACATCAATAACAGCAATCCGATTCTGGACGAAGATTCAATACCACACAAGGAGTTGACGAAAGCGGGAATTGAAATGGCTTATGATGGGATGGAAATTAATCTTTAGCGACATTAACTTGATACATGACAAAAAATCTAAAAACATTATTTTGACGGTATCTTGTCATTTCGACCTTCAGGTAAAATCTTAATTTTAAGTGGCTTAAGATTTCTCACTCACGTTCGAAATGACACCGTATATTTTTTGCCATTCATAAAAACTACATTATTAATTTTTCATATGCTTATGAACAACAGAGATAATACACCCTGGACACGCGAAAAATTTGAAACGCAATTGCGCGGCATGGAAAAGTATTACCACATCCATCATCCCTACCACACGCTGATGAATGAGGGTAAGCTGACCAAGGAGCAAATCCAGGGCTGGGTGGCTAACCGTTATTATTACCAGGTCAGCATTCCGCGCAAGGACGCCAACATCCTCGCCAACTGCCCCGACCGCGAAACCCGTGCCAAGTGGATTCAACGCATCATGGATCATGACGGCCATCCGGGCGACCTCGGCGGTATTGAAGCTTGGATTCAACTCGGCATGGCGGTGGGCTTAAGCCGCGAAGAAATCACCTCCGAACAACATGTGTTGCCGGGAGTCCGTTTTGCCGTCGATGCCTATGTCAATTTCGCCCGTCAAGCCGAATGGCACGAAGCCGCCAGTTCGTCACTTACCGAACTGTTCGCGCCGAAAATCCACCAACAACGCCTGGATAACTGGCCCGAGCATTACCCCTGGATCGACAAGGACGGCTACGCCTACTTCCGCAAACGCCTGACCGAAGCCCGCCGCGATGTCGAACACGGTTTGGCTATAACCCTGGACTGGTACAAGACCCGCGAGCAGCAAGACCGCATGATCAAGATTTTGCAGTTTAAACTGGATGTCTTATGGTCGATGGCGGATGCCATGTATATGGCTTATATTAACGGGATGCCGCCTTATTTTAATGTCGAACCATAAGGCACTATGGGTTGCACGGGTACACATTGCGTACCTTTTTGGAGATTACCACCCGAAGCGCTTTGATAATGGTACGCAATGCGTACCCTACTTGACTGATTGATAAAACGTCAACAGATCCTAGGCTATTTTGAAAAGCAAAATATCAATTCATGCTAATTGCTTAACCGTTCTGCATTTTGGATAAGCTGAACAGCCAAAAAACTGCTTGCCTTGGCTATTCCCATTTCGTGCCGTTCTTAAAACCATTGGCATACCACACTTAGGGCACGAGATATCATGAAAGTTTGATTTCTTTTCGACAATGGTTTTGACATGCCGAACATGATCAAGGTGAGTTCTGATAGAAGGTTTTAAGCGACCAGATTGAATGTTGCTGCATATTTCCTGAACTTCGCTTTCACTCAAGACTATTTGCATTTTACTTTTGATAAATCGGATATAACCACCGGTATAAACAACATTATCCGGCATGGCAGTTTTAAACGTGCTATCTCCTACAAAAACAACGACCGAAAAAACTTTCTCAGGATCAAGAGTTAACGCATCCTGCAATGCTTTAGTGTGCTTGTAATTTTGGTGTAAAGGATTCTGGAATTTAGTTGTATGCCGATATATTTTTTGAGTCCAGGTTTTTTGTTGCACACTGCCGAATATCCAGCCCTTCATATTTTTGGTTTCGATTACAAAAACACCGAACCTAGAGACAATAACGTGATCAATTTGAGTCGTACCGTCTTCGGTTCGAAGCGTTACATTCTTGAATAGCGTATAGAGTTGCCGATCAAGGAAAAACTTGGCCACAAAATTAACCTGAAACTCACCCAATACGCCTTTCATAAAAGGCAACTTCAAAAATGCAATCAGAATTAATAAAAGAAATACCCACCAACAGCCAGCTATTACTTGAATCAGCATTTGGTTAACGATTGTCGATGTGTTCATATCAACTTTAATTTGATAGTCATGTACTTTAGAGTCTTGTGAATCATCAAGCTGGTATGTACAGCTAATGAGGCATCAATAGCAAAGGTGAGTCCGCTCTTACAACGCCCATACCCATAATCTGCTTGAAGTGTAGCTTATCAGGTCTCTTTGTCAGCACTAATTTTGTGGATTAACTCACATAACAATAAATTTAGCTAATGTGAGAACTAAGGTGAAGCTTATATCACTCAACCCCCTGTAAATGACAAAAATAAGCTGGCTACCGGTAACATCTCGGCATCCCTTATGTTGGGCATTTTGTATCCCGTATATTGGGTATTTTGTAGCTTGTGGGTGAGATACGAACCCCAACAATTCAGGGCTATATAGATCGGATTCCGTTTACCTGATTTTTTGCTCTAAAAAATCTTACATACTCTAGCTTTTCACTTATAATGCACATTATTTTGTACATTATAGTCAACAATGAAACAAGCCTCTTTCACAGAAGTACGTAATAACGCCAAGCAATTCTTCGATCTGGTCGAATCCGGCGAAGCGGTTCGCGTGTTGCGGAACGGCAAGCCCATCGCCGACATTGTCCCGATAACCGCCGATCTGCCTTCGTGGAAACGCCGCGCCGCACAACCTTTGGTTATCGATAGCGAATCGGTTAGCCGGATGATTCTCGACGAACGCGAACAAAGTAGGTAAAAACAGCTGATGCGGGTCTTTTTCGATACCTCGGCTTTCGTCAAACGGTATATTGCCGAAAGCGGCACCGATGCCGTGCTGGATTGGTGCCAACGCGCCACAGAAATCGGCTTGTCGGCGATTGCTGTTCCTGAATTGATCTCGGCTTTTTGCCGATTAAAGCGGGAAAATAAAATAACCCGTGAGCAGTATCAACAACTCAAAACCCACTTATTTTCTGATATAGAAGACATTGCCATTGGCGACTTAACGCCGATTGTGCTTTCTTATTCCGTCAATAGTTTGGAAAATAATACATTAAGGGCAATGGATGCCATACATATTGCTAGCGCAATTGCCTTGGACTGCGATACATTTATCTCCGCCGACCAACGTCAGCTTGAAGCGGCGCAACGGGCTGGATTGAATGTGGAAGCAGTATGAACATAATGAATATATAGAGGCGGATCGCCTACCTAAATAGAACTATAAATCGTCGTTTTTTATAAGGAACCAACATGCAAAAATTTAAACCTTGTCTAGTTTTTTTACTAACCGCCTTTATTTATCTAGGCTGCAGCCCGGTTTTTGCTGAAACCGCCAGTAATGGGAATGAGCAACACGCACAAAATAACCTTAATTTGTCGGGTCTATATCTTGGTTTTTTCCCTTGTGATGATTGCAAGGGCATGAGAACAACGCTTGCTTTAAATAAAAACAATAGTTATGTCCTCATTACTATCTACGTTGGCAAATCAGACCGTGAATTTGTGGAAAAAGGCAAATTTGCCTTGGGTGAAGACGGCAAATCGCTTGTATTAACGCCACGCAAGGGCTCAACTACAACGCAGCAGTATTTAATCGATGACGACATGCTCATCAAGCTTGATGAGGACGGCAACCGGATCACTAAAGACAGCGCTGACCGCTATATTTTGAAAAGAAAAGACGTAGTAAAACCACGGGGAAATAACCACACAGGACATTAATTGCGTGCAGTGAAATAGCCACGCGTGTTAGGCCGAATATTTGATTAACCCAAATGGCTAAATACACTTCGCTTATGGCCTAAATTGAATACGTATTAACCGACCTAGCCATTTAATTCTCGACACTCACCGCTTGGAATGGGAAGAAGCGCAACAATTTGGGATACCAAGCTTTGGGATTGATTACGCACCAGTATTGAGTTAGCGACCGGTTTTTTACCTAGACAAAAGCTATGTAAGATTGAAATTTGTAATGTATATTTGTCGATGATAGCTATATTCAGCCAAAATTGGAGCTGCTATCGATTGTTCGGAATAGCGGGCTTTTTTTATCGCATAAAGCTGTTATAATTCTCGGCCTTGGTTGGATGCTCTTTAAGAGCAGTGGGTTTTTATTACAAATAGGGAGTAGCCATGCTTATCTTGACTCGTCGGGTAGGGGAGACATTGATGATTGGTGATGAAGTAACCGTCACCGTCCTTGGGGTTAAAGGGAATCAGGTTCGCATCGGTGTCAATGCGCCCAAAGAAGTCTCAGTGCATAGGGAAGAAATCTACGAAAGAATCAAAAAAGAGCAATCCGATTCTACAGACCCTGAAAGATAAACCAAATTTATAAATAAACCAGTTTAAGGAGAGATGGCCGAGCGGCTGAAGGCGCTCCCCTGCTAAGGGAGTATGGGTTTTATAGCCCATCGAGGGTTCGAACCCCTCTCTCTCCGCCATATGCTCAAAGATAATGTCCAGCTTATGCTCAACTGTGGTTGACAAACATTCAACATAACAGGATAATTATCGGCTCAATAAGGCGCCCGTAGCTCAGCTGGATAGAGTACTCGGCTACGAACCGAGCGGTCGGGAGTTCGAATCTCTCCGGGCGTGCCATTGAGAATTCAAGAATAGATCAAGTCAAAAAATATTATTCCCCTGTAGCTCAGTCGGTAGAGCGGGTGACTGTTAATCACTAGGTCGGCGGTTCGAGCCCGTCCGGGGGAGCCATTTAAATCAATGGCTTAAGATATTTCGTATTTTCCTTAAAAACCCCGTTTCTACACTATTTCTACGCATCATCAAACACACCCCTGCTATTTTTCTATTCAGCACCATATATTTTTTTTCATAGGTTGAATAAACCAAATCCAAGTTTCCAATTTTGCCACTTTAATCATACCTAAGCCTATCGACTGGCAATCCTTATACCAATCCCAATAAGTTCTCATTGAAACTTTCTCCAGAGGGAGAAGGCCAGGATGAGGGGATTCATATAGCAACTTATTGGTATCAGTCTGCAGTCCGCACAAAAAAGCCCGAGTTAACGGGCTTCGATAATTCAGGATTTGTGAGATTGGTCACGTTTATTTTTTTATTTGCCATCTATACTTGCCTCCGTAAATTATCCTCATAAGAAAATTTGCACCGCCCGCTACCAGGTCGAAATGGTAGTGGGCAACCTAAATTTATAATCCCCAATCTTTAAAATTCTTATGCGCAACTTTTCGGGAAATCATCTTCCCTTGGGCGGATACTTTTAAGCATTCTTCACAAGCCTTATCAACCATCCACGGTACTTTGTCCTGTGCCGTATCGGTTGAATAGATGTTTGGTGGGGCATCGTTGACGGCAATTTCCGGAAATTTGAGCGCATTATCCGCTCTGCTAAAGCTCGTAACAGAATCACACCAGTGGTGGTTTCTTTTGCACCACCTATAATTTCTGCAAATAAATCGTTGCGGTTTTTATGCAATTCACCGACCAAATCAACACCATCATCCATGGTGAGCTTTGGCCGTTGATCCAGCGCTTGGCGATATGTTGATAATAAGTGCTTCCACCTTCAATGCGCATGGCAATGATGGGAAAATGATAATGCTGCATCAGAGAAGCAGCGACATCATCCTGGGTACTAAGAGGATTGCTGGCGCAGAATACCAGCTCCTCGCCGTCTGCTATCTCGGTAAGCGCCCATTCAACGCGGTCACAGTCTTGGTCGGCGAGGGAAATATCCTTGATGTCATGGGTTTTCTTGATCATGTTGCTTATCTATGCTGACGGTTTAATGAGTATTACGATTCGTTTCCGTTTTGCAATTACCGGTTAAGGGAACAAAACTGACACCAAGAATGGCTTGGGTTTTTATTTCACCATCCGCCATTTTTTCAACTACCATCAATTCCTGATAACTATGGGGTAAGCCAACAGGGATGACCAACCTTGCGCCAACCCTTAATTGATCGATAAGTGATTGAGGGATTTGGGGCGCAGCAGCGGTAACAATAATGCCGTCGTAAGGCGCATGTTTCGGCCAACCGAAGTAACCATCACCGACGCGAATCGCCATATTATTGATGCCCAGCCTATTGAGGCGATCACAGGCCTCTGTAGCTAGATCTCCTATGATTTCAACAGAATAAACTTGTTTAACTAATTTAGAGAGAATTGCCGCTTGATAACCAGAGCCCGTGCCAATTTCCAGAATAGTATCGAAGGGATTGGTATTTAATAGATCGCTCATCAAGGCAACAATATATGGCTGGGAAATGGTTTGTCCTGAACCAATGGGCGCGGGGCCGTTTTCGTAAGCAAGGTAGCGAAGATCTTCAGGTAAAAAATCATGCCGCGGCACTTGTGCCATAGCGTCCATCACTCGGCTATCCAATGAATCCTTGCCAATAAGATGGCGTGTCCAGTTAACTTCCATTTCTATTTCTTTAAGCATGTGCTGTAGATTTTTCACGTAACAATTCTCCAGGACTTGAGTCGAGTGATTTATGTATGTCTATTTAAGCTTCAATGAAATTATTATTTACTCGGCACGCTCAAAATTGAATACTCTGTGAATCTAATATTCAACCAATCGCTTCTGTCCGGTAGCGGAACACACAGATTGAATTAGACCAGTAACCGGTGGGCAACCCGGCTTTTTGTTTCAAATGTCGAAGGAATTGTTCCGGTTTCGGCAGGGATTCCCATACCGACGGCAGGAACGTTCCGCGTCTATGGCCTTCCTGTAAAATCAGCCCATCAATGCCCGGTTGCAGCTGGTTGATTAAATCCTGTTCAGAGGTAAAAACAATGGGTTCGGCTGGCGTAAGGATAGACAGATGGATCTCCAAACCCTTGAATTCCTCTGGAGATAGAGGCGGAAAGCGCGAATCTTTGAAGGCGGCAGAAAAAGCATTTTCGGCAATATCTTCAGCCAACGGCCTAATGGCTTCCAGCACACCGATGCACCCCCTTAATTCATGGTTGATGTGCAAGGTTACAAAGGTTGCCCTACGTTCTTGCAATTCTGCCGAATAACCAGCTAAATCAATCTTTAACGGCTTGCCGGTTTGTAAGCCATGTTGGATTGATGCTTTGGCTAATGCTAGCAACTGTTTCTGATGTGTTTTATTCAATGACATAAGCGCCATAGCCCACAACACGGGATTTATCGCCAGCGGTATCACCGGAGTTACGTAAATCAATAGTTTTAATAGACAATGACTTTTCACGCGCCACTTTCAATAAGCCGCTAACGGGAACTTTACCGCAAGCAGAATCAGATTCGATCAATTCATATTGTCGTTTTTCAATACGTTCGCTGGTTAATTTATCGAGCTTTTTCGCCGTGGCATAATCATGATAATGACTCAGGTCGGAACTGATAACGATCAATGTTTCACCCCCCCCCCACAGCGCATCAATAACTTGACCGACTTGTTCCGGTGATGCATCGCCAGCGACAATGGGCACGATTTTAAAAGCATTCAGCGTTTCCTGTAGAAATGGCAAATGAACTTCCAGACTGTGTTCATAAGTATGTGCTTGCTCTAAATATTGGACAAAAGGAAACTGAACAATCATCCCCACAGCTTCTTCGTCAACAGGTATGTTGCCCAAGGGTGTCGTGAAAGTTTCTGCCCGACTGACTGCTAGACCCCTGAAAGCGACACGATGCGAAGGCCCGATAATAACGACTCGAGTTATCAGTTCGCGACCTTGCTTTAGTCGGGCATAGGCAGTTGCGGCAACGGGGCCAGAATAAATATAACCGGCATGAGGCACAATCATTGCTTTGGGAACTTTGCAGCCTATTTCAGCGTCATTTAAATATTGGCCTAGCATTTGATGCAATTGATTCGGATTTGCAGGATAAAAAGTTCCTGCTACAGCGGGTTGTCTATTCATAAGGCATTCTCTTTTCCTCGCAAAAGATTCATATCTTTGCATTTTATTAAAGTCACAGACCTAAATAAAAACTTTATGCACTTCCTCTTTTAATAGGACAAGATGACTCATTAACGGTTCCAGGAGAATGACAATGACTGCTTTTGTAAGCCATGACACAGTGAAAACCCGCTATTGGCATAAATTAGATGATGGCCGCATACAATGTGATATGTGTCCAAGATATTGCAAGTTACACGAAGATCAGCGCGGATTGTGTTTCGTCCGACAGAACCTGGACAATCAGATTGTCATGACCAGTTACGGCAGATCCAGTGGCTTCGCCATCGATCCCATCGAAAAAAAACCTTTGAATCATTTTTTGCCTGGCACGCCAGTGTTTTCATTCGGCACCGCAGGATGTAATTTAGCGTGCAAATTTTGCCAGAACTGGGATATTAGCAAATCGCGGGAAATGGATACTTTGATGAGCAAAGCATCTCCCGATGCGATTGCACAATCAGCTCTCGATTTTGGTTGCAAGAGTGTCGCTTACACCTATAACGATCCAGTGGTTTTCCACGAATATGCGATAGATACGGCACAAGCCTGTCGAAGCCTTGGCCTAAAATCGGTAGCGGTTTCGGCAGGTTATGTTTGTACAGAACCCAGAGCCGAATTCTATCAATGGATGGATGCCGCCAACATTGATTTAAAGGCTTTTACCGAGCGTTTTTATCATGAAATTACTGGCAGCCATCTGCAACCGGTTTTAGAAACCCTTAAATACATAAAACATGAAACATCTGTGTGGTTGGAACTAACCACATTAATCATTCCCGGTGAAAATGATTCCGAAGCTGAACTTGAAGAACTGACCCAATGGGTAGTAGAAAATCTGGGGCCTGATGTACCGCTGCATTTTTCTGCCTTTCATCCCGACTGGAAAATGCTGGATAGACCCCATACGCCATTGCAGTCGTTGTTGAAAGCCCGGCAAATCGCCTTAAAAAATGGTGTGCATCATGCTTATGTGGGCAATGTCCATGACAAGGCCGCAGACAGCACCTATTGTCATAGCTGCAACAAGTTATTGATTGGCAGAGACTGGTATGAATTGTCCGAGTGGAACTTGGATGTAAATGGAAATTGCAAATTTTGCGGTACCCGTTGTGCGGGCATATTTGAAGCCAATCCTGGCAACTGGGGCGCAAAGCGTCAAGCCGTTGCAATGAACTGAACGTATAAAAGACACGATTAGTCCTTCACAATTCAAGTACGTTATAAGGAACCGTAATGACACTAAAAACCATTTGCAATCGCGAAGTTTTGATCGCCCAACAGAACGAAACCATTGTGGAAACTGCCAAGCTGATGCGTGATTATCATGTCGGCAACGTCATCGTGATCGAGGAACGTAACAACCTCAACTATCCGGTCGGCATTGTGACCGACAGGGATATCGTCATTGAATTGATCGCCAAGGAGGTGGATGTCAATTCGGTCACTCTGGGCGATGTTATGTACCGCGAGATCACCGTAGCGAAAGAAGACGACGATATTAACGATACGATAAAACTCATGCGTCAAAAAGGTATCCGGCGTTTGCCTGTCGTCGATACCGACGGTGCCTTGGTTGGTATCGTCACTATGGATGACCTGATCGACCTTATTGCTGAACAGCTAAAAGACCTCGCCGGACTGATTGGGAAGCAGCAAAAATTGGAGAAGGAATACCGATAAACCTAACCCCAACTACCAATTTTGGGTAAGAACCATGGCTGAGAAGCCCAGCTCAGGATCAAGCACCAAATGGTCAGCCAAGGTTACCCGCGAGAGTAACGCTCTAAGCCTGGAACAAGGGGTATTTACCTGGAAAGACCCCAAGGCGATAGCGCTGTCACTCAAAAATTCCGCCGAAGCCAGCACGCGCCGTAAAGCCGGGCCATACAGGTCGGCAATGTCGATGCTGGTGTTTTATATCAACCGCGCCGGTAAAAACCTGGGCACTGGCCAACGCCAAATACTTGAAGAAGCAAAACAAGCCTTGCGGGAGTTATATGGCAAGCGCTGACGTAGCTTGGATCCTTATACGCCAGGTGGCGATGCTGTGGATTGGTCACGGCCAAGCCATTCCCTCGGAATTGATATTTTATATATCCATTATATACCCATTAATACACCATTATTAACCATTGCGCCCCCCCCCCGTAATCATAGACTATAACCCTATAAGTTATTAAGGGCCTGATGGGACGTGGTGGCTTTCGGCCAACGATCAGAGCTTCTTGGCGATTTTTTCGGCCATGAAAACAGATGGCACTAAGAGGTGGAAAATGGTTATGACTCTTGAAAAGACAAAAGGCCCCAATAGCGTTATTGATGAAGCGGCTCGAATACTTGGGCGAGAGGCCAAGATTGCCGAATTGGCTTACTACAGGGCTGAACAGAGGGGCTTCTCGCCCGGTCATGAGATGGAGGATTGGCTCCTGGCCGAACGGGAAATTATGTTGAGCGAATGTTCGGACTGCTATTCACACCAAAACAAGGGGCCTCCGCCAAAGGCGGCGTAGGATGGGCGGCCATGCAAATAATCTAATTCTTGGCCGCAGGTGACGGGATATTGCCCGCATTTTTTCACTCTCAAAGCGGACGTGCCATTGGAAATGGCTTATCAACTTTAACCTAAAAAATTTGGAGGACACGATGGGTAAAACAGTCAAGAAAACAAGAACCGAAGGTGTTTCCCATAGTAAAAATGCTAAAAAACCCAACAAATCCATTCTTCTGCCCGACCGAGATGCAAGAATTGCAGAGATTGCTTATGAGAAAGCAAAAAGCAGGAATTTTCTGCCCGGCTATGAGCTTGACGACTGGTTGGAAGCGGAAAAAGAATTCAGTTTTTAATCATTGAAAACCGTATAAACAAGGAGCAAGTCGGAAGCGTTGCTTGCTTAAATTTACTGAAACAATCGAGGAGAATTTTATGAACGACAAAGACACAAAAAAAGAAATAACACCTGCCCCATCAACGGGCAGCCTGATTTCATTCGATGACTTCGACAATTTTTTCGATGATTTCCTCACGCGCCGGTGGCCGCGGGTTTTTGACTGGAATTTACCATCGATGGGAAGCCTTGGAAAAAAGTTTCCCGAAAGTCCGATATCATCGACCATGACAATGAACTGGAAGTCCAGGCGGCCTTGCCGGGCGTTAAAAAGGAAGACCTGGATGTGTCCATCAACAATCAGACCATCACTATCCGGACATCCACGAAGGAAGAAAAAAAGGAAGAAGGCAAATACTACCGCCGCGAAATTACCCGTGGTGAATACCAGCGCACCCTGTCTTTGCCGGACAATGTCGATGCTGACCATGCCAAAGCCACGTTTAAGGACGGCATCTTGAAAGTGACTATTCCCAAAACCACTAAAGGCAAGCGCAAGAGTATCGAAATCAAGGACTAGAGAATCGTTATATTGTTACCAGGATTATTTAGGATGCATACCTTGAATATACAAAGCCGCATGGCGTTAAATAAATACCTGCCCTATGCAACAGCATGACAAGCTGCTAAGGCTGGCGATATAAAGTATGCATCCAGGTTAGTCCTGTTTATTAATGTGTCAGAAGTTTTCCTGATTTATGTCTTTTTTTCAGCCCACAATAGTTTGGGGGTTATTTTGAAGAATAAAGTGGCTGATTTTAATTTTTACAAGCTAAGTAGAATGTGTCTGGAGAAAGCACATATGAAAAACCAAATGATTGTTACTGTCATCGTCCCGGTCGTAACCGCCTTGGCAATACAAGCTTATTTGATGATTAAGTTAACTGACCAGGTAAGCCAACTGAGCACCAAAATAAGCCTACCCGGCGACCAGCAATTGGAAGGCCCGAACTTCCCGATTTTGGCTCCGAGAAAACTGGGCTGCGAAAATAAAGTAATAGAAAAAAAGAGGGAATCTTTGTAAGTCATTTTGTGTCTATAAATCGCTTTGAAATTGATTTTCACTGTTTCGTTTTTGTTAGATTTAGTCAGGAAATCAAGTATTAATCCTATTCTTTTTCAAAGGGGTAATAACAATGAAATTCAACACACTTGCCACTAAAGTAGAACAAAATACCGGCATCGAAAAAATCAGCAAAAGGATGGCTTACCACCAGGCAGGATACGCTGCGGCCATCCATCTTGGCAACCAGCAAAAACAATTGCCGCCTGTCCATTTTCAGGTCGCCATTAAGCCTCAGGCCTTGGACAAGGAAGCGACCCATCTTTTGGCTGGGATAGTTGAAGGCATCCTCAGCAAGTTTACTGTCAAAGTCGAAGGGGGTCGGTTGATCCAAAGTTTACCAACGTGGTTTTCAGAAGCCTTAGAAAACCTAAGCTGGTACCAGCAAGCAGAATACCGCTGCGCTTTTGAGGCGGATGTGACTAATCTATTGGCAGGATCACTGGCGGAAGCCAAATATATCGCCTTACGTGACGGTGAAGCTTTCAGTGCTAATTTAGTTAACCTTAAAGCGCTGCACTTCTATACGGATAGGTCGGATATTGACCTTATCAACAAATACATGGCGTGCTATGTGCTCAATGCGGCCGAACGCGAACAAAAACTAGCCGAATTGTTTTTGGTAGCATTCAGGTTTGTTGAGAAAAAAAGTAGCTGGCGAAAAATATCGGCCTTGGCTGAATTTATCCAACGCCAAACTAAGCCAGGAATTATTTATTGCGAAGATGTGATTTCCTTGCTGGATTCCGGCGAACCTGTAGACAAAACATATCCATTGGACATGCAAACAATGGAGTTTTGCTAAGAATTAATACAGAAAAATAATTGGTCAAATTTTTTTTTGAATCCTTGCAAATGCCATAACACCTTGAAAGATGATGACAAAGAAGCACTTCTATTTTTTAACTGCCCTTATCTTTGGGTTAAGTTCCGTAACGGCACAGGCAGTTTGTCCTGTCTGCACGGTTGCTGTGGCTTCAGGTGTCGGTTTATCAAGGTGGCTCGGCGTTGATGATTTGATAACAGGCCTTTGGGTGGGAGGGCTGGTCGTGTCACTTATTTATTGGACTATAAACTGGATGGAAAAACGCAACATCAGTTTTAGGGGCAAGACATTTCTTACGTCGGGGTCATATTATTTATTGATTTTTATACCGCTTTATCTAACCGGTATAATGGGGCATCCAGACAATAAATTTTGGGGTATCGACAAACTTGTTTTAGGAACAATCGTTGGAAGCGGGGCCTTCTTCGGCGGAGCTTGGTGGTATGAACTTCTTAAAAAGAAAAATGATGGCCACGCTTATTTTCCTTTTCAAAAAATCGTTATGCCAATCCTGCCCTTAGTCATCATTAGCCTTATTGTTTACATTTTTTTATAGGGAAGTTAAAGCATGGACAAGACCGTTTTAAAAATAGAGGAATTGATCGAAAAAATCGACCAGATGAAGAAGCAAGAGAAAATGGATTTATCGTCTGATCAAGACTTATCCATTGCCTTAATGAACCTCATCAGTATAGAAGAGCATTTCTTCTTTACCGGCGTAAAAACTGGAAAGGACAAATATTTTGGCATGCTCAATGAAATCAGGTCGATCCGGAAAGATTTGCTCAAAAAAATTATCAAGGATTACGAAGGCGAAGTTTGGTGTATCTCCAAACACTTACTTGCAGCTTCCATGCGGCTGATGGAAGTCGGCACCAAGCAATTATCAATGGGCAATAACGAAGAAGCCAAATGGAGATTCAACCGGTCATTGCAACAGTGCTGAAATTTTCTGCGAAGGTGATAAAAAATTCAACGTTTTTCTTGGGCGATCATTTAACTCTTCTGCCATCGTATCAAGTTGCTCCTGTGAATAAACGGATAGGTCGGTTTTTTTAGGCATGTATTGCCGGAGTAGTTTATTAGTGTTTTCATTGGTCCCTTTTTGCCAAGGCGACTTAGGGTCACAAAAATAGACCTTGATGTCGGTGTCGATGGTGAACAGTTTGTGCTGCGCCAATTCCATTCCTCGATCCCAGGTTAATGATTTTTTTAGTTGCTCGGGAAGCCCGATGACTTTTTGGGTGATAGCACTCACTACCGACTGGGTATCATTTCCAGTTAATTTAACCAGCAAAGTATATCGGGAACTTCGCTCGACTAACGTAGCGATAAAGGACTTTTGGGTGCCACAGATTAAATCGCCTTCCCAGTGTCCTTAAATGATTCTATCGTTCACTTCTGCCGGCCGATCATGGATGGATACGGCATCAATAATGCCACCCCGAGCATTGCCTTTGGTATTGAAGTGCTTGGATTGACGCATTACCCGTTGTGTCCGTAACTCCCGGATCAGCTCTTTTTTTAAAGCACCACGCGATTGTATAAACAGCGTTTTGTAGAGGGTTTCGTGTGAGATATGCATAGTCGATGACTCAGGATAAGTTTGTTTCAACCAACCCGTAACCTGTTCTGGGACCACTTGCTAGCCAGTTTATCCGATACGATTGTACGCAAGTTAGCGTCGGTATTAAGTTTACAGGACTTTGGCCGTTTGGCTTTCATCCAGGCACGTCTATCGGCTGCTATGGCACGGTATTTCGACAGTCCACCATTACGGTTGATTTCCCGAGTAATCGTTGATGCCGCTCTATTTAGATTTCTGGCAATGGCTCTTAAAGATAAGTGGGCAGAGATTCCTCTCGATATCTCTTCACGTTCCAGTAACGACAATTCCTTTGTAGAACGTTTAGGTATCGGTGGCTTTATCCCACCTGATTTTTGTAAGTAACAAAATACTGAACCGGCATGTTTACCCAGTTGCCGACCGATTTCACTCAATGATTTGCCTTGTGACCATAGTTGCCACATCGTTTCTTGTTGATGGTGCGTAAAACTTCGTTTTGAGGGTTGATATTTCATGGGCGCACTCCAAAATGTAAACTATACAATTTAAGTGTTGCTTTCACCCATTGAATCTCCAAAGATTTATTTGAAAAAGCCTATGGTTTGTATTGCTTATTTTGGGGCATTAATATGAACGTTATCGATACCAGCCAAATTAAGCATATCGACGAACAAGCCTTGAATAAACATGACGAAACGAAAAGCGGGTTTTTCGACAAATTAGGGGAGCTTATCAAGAAAGCTATCGATTGTTGTATAGAGTGAGAAAAATATTGCTCTCACTTCATTTCTTTGATTATTGTCGAAGAAGTTAATACCCATAATACAGGAGTTATTGCCCTAAAAGTCCGTTGATCGGGAGAAATACATGGAAGAGAAAAACCGAGTTATTTTAATTGTAGTATTAGTGACTGCGTTAGGAATACAGGGCTATATTCTATTTTATTAGAACGAAAGGCTTAATCAGTTCAGTGGCCAAGGCAGTCAAATGGGCTTTCCCAAATTTAAGCCACCAAAACCGGGTATCGACGATGACTTCTTTATGGATAACCCATGGAACCCTGTATGAAGAAATGCAACTTGCAAGATAAAATGGAGCGGTTATTTGAGGGATTCATTTTCGCGTTTTCATATGAAATCTCCCTTTGGCAGCTTTAGCAAAACGCCTGATGTCGACTTACAAGAAGACCCGACCGTTATGTCGTCACCGTCAATGCGCCTGGAGCCGATGCGAAATCTGTTAACTTGCATTCAAGTGCATCGGTTGGAGCAAACTCGATACCTACACCAATTGCCACTCGAACCAACTCCGTTTTGTATAGTCTTAGTGCGTAAGTGATTTTACACCCGATGCCAGTTTAGGATAGTCCATGTCAAAACGTCCAACTATTCAACAGTATTGCTTATACCCATTGACAGGCGTTTTTCCCAGCTTACAAAACTGGCTAGATCGCAATGTTTACGATTTAGCCCGGCAGATGCGCTTAAGTTATGTTCCGCCTATGATGGTTTATCTGGCCGCTGGCGTTTCGGGATTAACCGGGATTGTGGGAGCATTTTTTGTCAAAGATTATCTCGGTTTGTCTGCCGAATTTCTGGCAACGCTAGGCTTTTGGACAATGATGCCATGGACGTTGAAAATGCCTATCGGCCATCTAGTGGATTTGTTATGGCGGCATAAGGCCAAGTTGATCTATCTGGGCGCGGCGTTGATTGCGGCCAGTCTCCTGATTATGCTCAATATTCTTTCCGACCCGAAATCTATGGCCGGCGTGTTGTCCGTGGAAAACTGGTTTGTTATAGCTGTGTTGCTTGCGCCTGTCGGGTACGTCATACAGGATACCGTCGCCGATGCCATGACAGTGGAGGCCGTTCCGAGATTAGATGAACAGGGCTTACCTATCCCTGATGAACAGATTCAGCTAGCTCACACCACCATGCAAACGTTGGGAAGGGTAGCGATTATTGGCGGTTCATTGATCGTTGCCTTAGCCAATGTCTATTGGTTCAGGGGGGTGGAAAATATGGATGCTGCAGCCCAAGTGGCGATCTATGTAAAGATTTATCGTTGGGCATTATTAATCCCCATTATCTCCGTGTTTGGCGTTCTGCTTGCCACTTATCTTCGCTCTAACGAAGAATGGCGGCTTGCCGCCCAGGGCTATGAGTTTGAAGATATTGAACGCGTATTGGCGCGGCCAGTTACTGAATTACCCAAAATTAACTGGTGGATCTTAGGCGGTGGACTAAGCTTTACTGTATTCGCCGTCACCATGGGGCTTGCCAAAGTACCGTTTAACGAAGAACTTATCTTTGCGGGTTCTCTGGCTATCGTGATATTCCTCATGTTGCGTTTGACCGACGAACTTTCAACTTCTGTCAAAAAACAATTATTCGGCACAGCATTAGTTATCTTTGCTTTTCGCTCGATTCCATCGCCTGGTGCTGGTTCTACTTGGTGGATGATCGATGATTTAGGCTTCGATCAGCAGTTTCTTTCAAAACTATCCCTAATCTCCAGTGGATTGACCTTGTTCGGTATGTTCATATTTCGGCGCTTCATGGCCGAACGATCTATCACCGAGATAATTACCATGTTAACCATCGTCCTGACCGTATTAAGCCTCCCAGAAATAGCTTTATATTATGGTTTTCACGAATGGACCCAAACACATATCGCCAGTTTTGTTGATGCACGTTTCATTGCCTTGGTCGATACCGCCCTGGAATCGCCATTGGGACAGATTGCGATGATACCAATGCTGGCATGGATAGCCAATTCAGCGCCACCGCAACTCAAGGCTACTTATTTCGCAGTCATGGCTGCACTGATCAACCTCGCACTTTCGCTATCCCAATTGTTGACCAAGCTGCTTAACCATTGGTTTATTGTTACGCGTGAGGTCAAAAATACAATGACCGGAGTCGTTTCGATACCCGCTGACTACAGTCAATTAGGTAACCTGTTTTTTACTGTGATGTTGTTAGGTTTTACCATACCAATAGTAACGATATACATTGCCAAACGCACCTTGCTTTCAAGACGGGAATCCGAGCTTGAAAGCAAATGAAAAAGAAAACATTTCGTAACAATTTTTAAATCGACAATTTGGAATAATCATTATGCCAATACGTGACCTTGAAACCTGGATGTGGACGGAAGCTTGCGAAATATTGGATCGCGCCGATCGGCTGCATCGACAATTCTTTAGGCCGGCTGTTATGAACGTCAGACAGCCCACGTGGGAACCGCCGGTCGATGTCTACGAAACCAGTG
Organism: uncultured Gammaproteobacteria bacterium; assembly: GCA_963804035.1. Lineage (GTDB taxonomy): Bacteria > Pseudomonadota > Gammaproteobacteria > Methylococcales > Methylomonadaceae > Methyloglobulus. The sequence continues at coordinate 95,309 of CAWDOO010000004.1, forward strand.
ATGAATACAAAATCATGATTGCACTACCGGGTGTTGCCCCAGAGCATTTGAGAGTAATTCTGGAAGATAACTATTTGATTATTGAAGGACAACGGCATCTACCTTCAAGCGCCCAGGCGCAGATTCGACGTTTGGAAATTCCCTATGGACGGTTTAAACGGCATATTGAACTGCCCGCCGGGCGTTTTGAAATTGGCGCTCGTGAGTTTGTACACGGCTGTTTATTAATTTCTCTGCGAAAAATTTAAAGGCTTCTTATGCAAAACAAAGACCTGAAAAATAGTCTTCTAGAATCAACACTGGATAAGACAGAAACCTCTTCAGAGATAAAGCAGGATGTTCTATTGGAATTCCCGCCTATCCCAAATGATGCACTGATTATTGTGCCTATGCGCGGTACGGTGCTGTTTCCACAAAACGTTTCTGCGTTGGTGATAGGCCGCAAACCTTCTGTCGCAGCCGTGCAACAAGCAGTACGTTCCGAGAAACCTATTGGCTTAGTCATGCAATTGCGTGACAACGATGAAGATCTGAGCCCCGATAGCCTGCACACGGTCGGTACCGTGGCAGAAATTTTACGCTACCTGACCGCGCCTGATAACACCCATCATATCGTTTGCCAAGGAGTACAACGCTTTCGAGTGCAAGAGTACTTGCAGGGTTACCCGTTTTTGGTCGCCCGAATTGAAAAATACGAAGAAATTGAGGTTAGCTCCAAAGATATCGAAGCCCGCGTTATAACGCTGAAACAAAAAGCCTTGGATATGTTGGCTCAGACTAAACAGGCACCCGTTGAACTAGTGAATGCCATTCAAACCGTTAGTTCACCGACTTTGCTGGCTGACTTGATTGCCAGCTATCTGATTACAAAACCGGAAGAAAAACAAGAGCTGCTTGCCCTGTTTGATATACAGGAACGGATAGACAAGCTTCTGGATTTACTCAATTACCAAGTTGAAGTATTAAAGCTTTCCAACAAGATTAGCGAACAAACCCAAGAAACGATGGGACAGCGGCAGCGCGAATTCGTATTGCGCGAACAAATGAAGGCTATCCAGAAGGAATTGGGCGAAGGGGAAGGCAGCAACGCCGAAATTGAAGAAATAGGCAAAGCCATTACAGCGGCAAAGATGCCTGAAGAAGTGGAAAAACAAGCCCGTAAGGAACTCAGTCGTTTACAGCACATGCCGGATGCCAGCGGTGAATATTCGATGGTTCGCACCTACTTGGATTGGCTGACGGAGCTGCCTTGGTCGGTCGCAAGTGCAGGTGTTATTGATATAGCAAGCGCGAGAGAAATTCTGAATGAAGATCATTTCGGCCTGGAGAAAATCAAGCAACGGATACTCGAATTTTTGGCGGTCCGTAAACTGAACCCCAATGGCAAAAGCCCTATCTTATGTTTTGTAGGCCCGCCCGGTGTCGGTAAAACCTCGCTGGGACGCAGTATCGCCCGTGCCACCGGACGTGAATTTGTCCGCGCCAGCCTCGGCGGGTTACATGACGAAGCCGAAATACGGGGGCATCGACGCACTTATATCGGCGCACTGCCAGGCAACATTATCCAGTCCATTCGCAAGGCCGGCACCAATAACCCAGTATTTATGCTGGATGAAATGGATAAGCTCGGTTCTGGATTTCATGGCGACCCCTCGTCCGCATTATTGGAAGTGTTAGATCCTGAACAAAACTCATCCTTCCGCGATAATTATCTGGCGGTAGCCTTTGATCTGAGCCATGTCATGTTCATCGGAACCGCTAATGTACTGGACAGCATCCCAGTACCTTTACGCGACCGGATGGAAGTGATCGAACTGACAGGCTACACAACTGACGAAAAACTACAGATTGCCAAACGCTACCTGGTACATAGGCAATTGGTAAGTAACGGCCTAAGCCCTGAACAATGCAACATCACCGACAATGCCATACTCAGCCTTATTCAGGATTATACCCGTGAAGCGGGTTGCCGAAACCTGGAACGGGAGATCGGTGCAGTATTTCGCCATGTCGCCATGCAGATTGCCGAAGGCATTGCCGTCAATGCACAAATCGACTGCGAACAGGTTTCAGGTATTCTGGGGGCGAAAAAATTTGACAGCGATGTTGCCATGCGCACCAGCGTCCCGGGGGTTGCGACAGGGCTTGCCTGGACACCGGTCGGCGGCGATATCCTGTTTATCGAAGCCACTAAAGTCCCCGGCAAAGGCAACTTGATTTTAACCGGACAGTTGGGGGATGTCATGAAAGAAAGCGCCCAAGCCGCTTTAAGTTTAGTCAAGTCGAACGCACAAAAATTAGGCATAAACCAGGAGCTCTTCGAAAAAAACGACATTCATGTCCACGTACCGGCAGGGGCAATTCCTAAAGACGGCCCTAGTGCCGGTGTTGCCATGTTTACCGCCCTTTACTCCGCGTTTTCTGAACGCGTTGTCCGCAGTGATGTTGCCATGACCGGGGAAATCAGCCTGCGTGGGTTGGTATTGCCGGTCGGAGGCATTAAGGAAAAGGTAATTGCCGCCGCCCGGGCTGGCATAAAAACGGTCATACTGCCAAAACGTAACCAGCGTGACTTGGAAGAAATACCCGAAACAATCAGAAACCAACTCCAGTTTATTTGGCTGGAAAAGGTAGATGATGTTTTAACGAATGCAATCGAAAATTAAGCTCAATGCGGCTTTTTTAATGAGTGCTTTAAGAATTCAAATCGTTAAGCCCGTCGCCGTGGGTTGATTTCCGGTAGGATGCGGTGAGGTACGAACCGCATCGTTCGCGTCATCCTCCTGCCGTAATATCCGGCAATTCAATTTCATTGCCCCAATTTTCTGGATAAATCCCTTGTGTCACATAGCCATGAAAGCTGGAATGCGGCCAGTCCTTTACGCTAGTTACCCAGCCATGTTTGACCGGATTCCAATGGATGTAATCGACATGTTGTCGATAATCGATTTCGTCGCGGATGAGGTGTTCCCAAAAGCGCCGTTGCCATAATCCCCTTTCGCCCCGTTTTTGGCGGCTTTTTGAAATCCGCTCACCTTTTTCAACGCGGCGGGGAAAATAAGCCTTTATCAACCCCCACCGGGTCGAAAAATCAGGATCGCCCTCCGGCGAGGTCAAGATGCAGTGTAAGTGGTCTGGCAAAATCACAACCGCATCAATCTCAAAAGGATGTTTGTCCTTCACATGGGCAAAAACAATCCGCAGCACATCAACCCAGTCAGTCAAAAGCCGATTGCCACGCCGCTCGGCCAAGTTCACGGTGAAAAACCAAGTCGCCCCGGGATGCATAAATCGGCGATATTCAGTCATGGTTATAGATTACCTCATGAGTTTCTCGCCTCCAAGATTTTCAGTGAAGGTAGGGGGATTTTTTATTCTGTCCCAGAAAATTAATTTCAGCGATTGTTTGATTTAGGTCAATACGCTTACAAAGCAATTGTTCATACTAACGGCTGTCATGCCACGTACCAGAGTTTTATGTACTCTGGATAAATTGCGTTTCTTACCAACACAGGAGTAAATCATCATGATATTGAGATTGTTTCTTAAGGTTCCAAAGCTCCGGGGCGTATGCAACACATTGGCCCTGCTAATCAGCATAGCGGTCTGGCTACAACCCACCAACACAGTCCTGGCAGCAACCACCACATCCAATACTGTTGCCAATCCAACCGATACCGTGAGTTTCCCCAACGCAGACAGCGTAGCCTCGAACACTAAAACTGTATCTTATACATTTGAGACCTTTTCGGCGGATACCACTAACACTTTTAACACTTTCATTTTTCCCTCAAGTATCAATGCAAGAGGACAGGTAACAGGTTACTACTACGATGAATTTAATAATACCCACGGTTTCATTTTTTCCCGTAGTAAGTTAACGGTTTTAGACGTTCCAGGCGCAAATGGCACCATTGTCGGCAAAATCAATAATAACGGAGATATGATAGGTTCTTACACTGATACTGCGGGGAGCCATGGTTTCGTTTACGGCCACGGCAAATTCAAGACCTTGGATGTCCCGGGCGCTACCACCACTTCTCCCACCAGCATTAATAATAGCGGGGAGGTAGTGGGTAACTTCGCCGACAAATTAGATGTACACCACGGTTTTGTATATCGCCAGGGCAAATTTACAACCTTGGATGTCCCCGGTTCTAGCTTTACGTATATCAGTAGCAATAACGCGCGCGGACAGGTCATAGGGCAATACTCCGATGCCTCGTCTCCTTCGCATGGTTTCTTGTATAGCCGGGGCAAATTCACGTCCTTGGATGTCCCGGGTGCCACTTACACTTTTCCCGCCAGCATTAACAATAGCGGAAAGGTTGTGGGAATCTACACAGAATTTGGTCAAGACCACGGTTTCCTATACGACCAAGGCAAATTCACGACCTTGGATGTCCTGAGTCCCTATGGTTTAACGCAAGCCTATAGCATCAATGAGAGTGGACAGGTAGCAGGTTTTTACGACAATGGAAGTTTCGTATACAACCGGGGCAAATTCACGACCTTTAATGTCCCTGGTGCCGATTCAACAGCGGCCATGGCCATCAATGATAGCGGGCAAGTGACTGGTTTTTTCACGACCCCCCAAACGTATTTGATGCAGGGATTTATAGCCACGCCCCGCCACAGATAGCCGGATTGTAGAAAACCAAGGCCGTAAGGCGCACTAACTGAAAGGCAGTGCGCCGTATTGTTCCAAATTTATTCGTCGTACAAATCTCCTTCATAACCACCCCGATCAAGGGGACAAACGCCTTGCCTAACTCAATGATGAAAGGTCGAAAATGGCAAATCTTTTACTTGTTTCACCCACCCATGCTTGACCGGGCTATAGTGGATGTAATCCAGGTGCGCCCGGTAATCGGCTTCATCCCTTATCAAGTGTTCCCAGTAACGCCGTTGCCAGATGCCGCGTTCGCCGCGCCTTACCCTAACCGCAGACCTCCGCTCAGTTTTCGGCAACGCTTTGGAAAACCCGATTTTAAACAACCGTAAGCGCGTGGCGTAATCGGCATCGTCCGGCGGAAGTTCGAGTACACAATGAAAATGCTCCGGCAACACCACCCACCCATATATCTCAAATGGCTGCCGCGCCTTTGCCCACTTTGACCGCCTCCCGCAAAGGTTGGATGTTCCGCACCAATAAGTCATTGCCTCTCCGTTGCAAAAGGTTAACGTATTACAATCGCAAACGGCTTCATTCAAAACTGGGCTATCTTAGCCCCGAAGCGTTTGAAGCTAAAAAAGTCGCTTAGTGGAGTGTCCGTTAAATCCGGGCAAGATCAAAGATTATGCCTAAAAACATACGATAACTTTTGGAACGATTAACAGAAACAGAATTATAGAAAACTTGGTATCACTGGCGGATAAGCTGCACTCGGTTTAATTAAGCGCCTATTGAGATGCCAGTATATTGATAATCCATGCCATGCCCTGCTTGTAGTTTACCCACCATGTTACAATTCTCCAGACAAGTTGAGAAACGGAATGCATCCACCCTTCTCTGCGATTGAATTTAAGATTGTAATGTTTCTTTGGTTATCACCATGCAAGAAAAGTTATTTAAAACTCCAGGCATCCGATATTGGGTTGGTGGTTTGCTCCTCGCCGTTGTATTGGTTTGCATAGGTTTGTGGTTGTTTTTTTCGAAGTCGGCGGATTCTGAAAAGCTGTCATTAAATGAAATGGTTGTAATTATTGAATATGGCGACATCGAAGAAAATGTAACCGCTCAAGGCAAACTAGAGCCGAAAGAATATGTCGATGTAGGCGCACAAGTGACAGGCCAATTACAAAAACTGCATGTTGAGATCGGTGATGTCGTTAAGGCAGGTGATTTACTCGCAGAAATCGATCCCCGTATTTATGCCTCGCGGGTAATGGCGGACGAAGCTAAGATTAACACGTTGAAAGCACAACTGGTCGAACAGGAAGCGCAAATATTGTTTGCCGATCGACAGTATGCCCGCAATCAACTCATGTTCAAAACCAAAGCGGTCAGCCAACAGGAATTGCAAAGCAGTGAAACTAATATTAAAGCGGCAAAGGCCAAGGCAGATTCGATCAAGGCGCAGTTAAAAGAAATTCAGTCAACTTTGAGCGGCGACCGGACTAACTTAGGCTATACCAAAATATTTGCCCCCATGGATGGCACAGTCGTGCAACAAAGCGCACGCGCCGGACAAACCTTAAACGCCAATCAGCAGACACCGATGATCATGCAACTGGCAAAGCTGGATAAAATGACGGTGCGTTCGCAAACGGCCGAAGCAGATATCATGCGAATCATCCCAGGTTTACCGGTTTACTTTACGACATTGGGTTCGGAACTACGGCGTTGGCGCGGTACAGTACGGCAGGTGTTGCCGACACCTGAAGTGGTCAACAATGTAGTGCTTTATAACGTGCTCATTGACGTGGACAACACGGATCGACAACTGATGACAGGGATGAGTGCACAGGTTTTCTTTGTGTTAGGTGAGGCCAAACATGTACCGCTGATTCCAGTATCGGCTTTGGGTAAGCGTTTGTCTGAACAAGATAGCGAGAAAGGCTCGGCTTATCGGATTAAAATATTTGGAACTGGAAAAGAATTTCAGGAAAGGATCATTCATATCGGACTACAGAACCGCCGCTTTGCAGAAGTACGTGGCGGTTTGAAAGTGGGTGAACGGGTTAAACTCGCCGTAGCGCCGAAAAAGAATAATGGTAACCCTGCTGGTTTCCCAAGCACGCCGCGACTATGAGCGAAAGCACTCAAATAAAGAAGCCGTTGCTGAATCTGGAAAATATTTGCCGTACATTCCGCAATGGCGATAATTTGATTCGAGCGCTGGACAATGTCTCCTTGAAAATATGGCCCGGAGAATTCGTTGCGATTATAGGGCAATCAGGATCGGGTAAATCGACCCTGATGAATGTGCTGGGCTGCCTGGATCGTCCAACGTCAGGCTCATATTTCGTGATGGACAGGGATGTCGCCACGCTTGATCCGGACGAACTTGCGGCATTACGAAGGACTACCTTCGGGTTTGTGTTTCAACGTTATAACCTTCTGGGTTCGGCAAGCGCAGAGGAAAATGTCGAAATTCCAGCTTTGTACGCGGGTATCAGCAAGAACGTGCGCCTTGAACGGGCGCGAAAACTCCTCAACAACCTTGGCCTAGGTGATCGACTCGATCATGTGCCTTCGCAATTATCCGGAGGACAACAACAACGGGTGGCCATTGCCCGGGCAATGATGAACGATCCGCTTGTGATTCTGGCGGATGAACCTACCGGCGCACTGGATAGCCGCAGTGGTCAAGAAGTAATGGCATTACTGGCAGATTTGAATAAAACTGGCCGTACAATCCTGTTGATTACGCATGATTCACAAGTCGCCGCTCATGCTGACCGTGTTATCGATATTAGTGATGGCAGAATTACTAACGATACCGCGCCGGATAATCTTAAACACACACAATCTTCATTTACCTTTAATCCAACTGGAAAAGCCGATGTATTTGCAGATATTGGCGAAGCGGTTAAAACCGCAATGCGTGCCCTACGGGTTAATTTGTTCCGTACCGCTCTGACTTTGTTGGGAATTATCATCGGGGTGGCTGCTGTCGTTACCATGTTAGCCGTAGGCCAAGGCAGTCAACAGTCAGTATTGGATCAAATACGCTCCATGGGTACCAACTTACTGTCGATCCGTCCGGGAGCGCCAGGTTTGCGCGGCTCAAGCGACGTTATCACGATGATTCCCGACGATGCTGCCGCAATACAAGAATTACCGAATGTGGAAATCGCATTAGCCGAACGCAATTCCCGGATGACGGTTCGTTTTGGTAATATCGATTATGCCACCAGTATACAAGGGGTAGGAGCCGAAATGATCCGGGTACGCGATTGGCCGGTAGCGTTGGGTGATTTCTTTAATGAACGGGATTTAAAACGCTTTGCCCCGGTTGTTGTTCTAGGGCAAACTGTTGCACAGATACTTTTTCCAGAGGGGGACGATCCGCTTGGCCGCTACATCCTGATCGGCAATATTCCCTTCGAAGTTATCGGTGTCATGTCGCCTAAAGGTGCTTCAGCTTATGGCGGGGATCAGGATGATACTGTGATCGTGCCTATCAGCACAGGGCTTATCCGCTTATTCGGGCAAAATTATTTAAACGGAATTACCGTTCGTGTTAGCGACGTATCGCTTATCGAAGATACCCAAGAAGCGATATCCAGCTTATTGCTGGCACGGCATCAAACCGAGGATTTTCGCATTCGCAATATGGCATCGATATTGGAAACTGCGACAGCTACCCAAAATACGCTTACTACTCTTTTAGGCACAGTGGCGGCAATTTCATTATTGGTTGGCGGGATTGGCGTAATGAATATCATGCTGGTTAGCGTCACCGAACGCACTCGTGAAATCGGGATTCGGATGGCGGTCGGGGCACGCCGACGCGACATCCTGCTGCAATTCAACACCGAAGCAGCGGTGGTTTGTACGCTAGGTGGTTTATTAGGCGTATTGATCGGTTATGGCACAGGCTACATTATTAAGATGTTTGAGGTTCCAGTTATATTTTCTCCGCTCCCCGCAATTCTGGCGTTTTCCTGCGCGTTCGCCACTGGAATTTTATTCGGATACTTACCTGCACGTAAAGCTGCATTGCTCGATCCCGTCGTGGCGTTAGCGGCAGAATGAACCGATTTACTATCTGGTGGACAGTTAGTTTTGTATTGCTTATAGCCAGCTGCTCGTTAACGCCTAAATACCGACAGCCTGAGCCCATAACCCCAAGTCAATGGAAGAACGAATCCCATCCGGCACTTACAACTAGTCCGTATTTAATATCTAAAGACTGGTGGAAAAAGTTCGGCAGTTCCGAACTAGACCGCCTGATGACTGAAGCGCTTAACAATAATTTGGACTTGGCTGCGGCCAAGGAACGTGTAGGGCAATTTAGGGCTTTGGCTAAAATTGCAGGTGCGCCACTATGGCCCGCAATCAGTGCCACAGGAAGTTACAACTACAGCAACAGCGGTAGTTCGAGCAATGTTAATAGCAGTGGTGGCGTTAGTAACAATAGTGGAAACGGCCTCAATTCCAATAGCAACTCCTGGAGAGGACAATGGAATATGTCTTATGAAGTTGATTTGTGGGGTGGGATACGGGCTGGGCGCGATAGCGCGAAAAGTCATTTAGCAAATGCCGGTTTCTCTCTCGATGCATTGCGTCTTGTGGTGATGGGTGATGTGGCCCAATCCTACTTTGCCATCGTCGGATTGAAGGAACGTAAGCTTATTGCTGAGAATAATCTTAACAATATTCAAGAAGTGTTAGCTATCATCGAAACGCGTTTCGAAGCTGGGGCTACATCGGCGCTGGAAGTAGCGCAACAGAAAACGGAACTTGCCAATGCCGCAGCCGCAGTAGCGCAGCTTGACCAACAAATTGCACAGTCTGAAAACGCTCTGGCCGTGTTACTTGGTCGCGCACCTCAACAATTCAAAGTAGGTGAAAAGAACCTGCAACCTATAGCTATACCAAAAGCTGATGTTTCTCAGCCGTCAATTCTGCTTGACCGGCGACCCGATATCCATAGCGCCGAGGCCGAATTGATTGCCGCCCACGCCGATATTGGTAAGGCTAGGGCTGCGTTTTACCCTCGTTTACAATTGAGTGAAGCTAATATATTTACTGCCGTGACTATCGCGCAACCCGCAGGAGTTGGGATCGCACTGGCATCGGCTTTAACAGCGCCCATATTCCAGGGTGGAAGCATCGAAGGCGAGCTTGAGCGTACCTTGGCTCGGCGTACCGAATTGTTAGAGATTTATCGTAAAACCATTCTGACCGCCTATCAAGAGGTTGAAGATGCGCTTGCACTCGGTAGCCAATCGACACGCCGCCGTGAGCAATTACTGTTATCGGTCGATAGTGCCAAGCAAGCTTATGAGATTGCGCGGGACCGTTTTCTGGCCGGTGCTACCGATTATCAAACCTTATTGATAGTTCAGCGCAGTTTATTAAACGCGCAAGACACTGAAATTCAGGCTCATGTCGATGTATTAACGGCTGCGGTATTGCTGTTTAAATCAATGGGCGGCGGTTGGAGTTATCGGCAAGCGTCTTGATAAGCTTAGAGTACATTTGCCGTGATTATCACGACTTACGTGAATGAACTTAATATGCCAAAAATGTCTAATAATTGCCTAATTTCTCAACATAAAAACTCTCGGATAATAAGAGACTTATATGCTAACACGACGCCGATTTCTAAGTTATGGGGGTGCCGGTCTACTTGCTGTTAGTGCTGGGTGTAAACCTCAGCATCTCAATGGGTTGCTAGATCAGGAAGTGGCATCTTCGAATACAAACCTGTCACTTGCAGACAAAGCAAAACTAGCAAAACTGAAAAATCTTTTTTTAGGGTATCCGATCAATATGAACACCCCATCGGAGGAGTTTTTTGCCTGGAGACAACAGCTACTCGATGTAGGAATCGGCCAATTTGCCTACAATAACGTTGGCAATCCATTTAAAGATAGCGCTATTCCCTACAATACCCACGATTTTGAACGGGAAATCATCTTTAGATTTGGCAAGCTATACGGGTTTCCTACCAACAACACCTGGGGCTTCATTTCACACAGCGGTACCGACAGCAATATGCATGGTATGTATATGGGTCGAACCCTGTTAAAAGGACGTACCGGAATGTTGCCGAAAGTTTACTTCACTAAAGAAGCACATTATTCGGTACAAATATTACGGGACTTGTTAGGGCTTGAAACAGTGTTTGTTGACACACTGCCGGATGGCGGCATGGATTCCGCTGACCTGAAGCAGAAGCTAGAAAATAACCCAAATCATCCGGCTTTAGTCGTCGCCACAATTGGCACAACTTTTAAAGGTGCTATTGATAATGTCGATGATATTCAGGATGCGTTAAAAAGCCATCCCAATTATCTACATCTGGACGCCGCACTATTTGGCGGCTACCTGCCCTTTACTCCCCATTCCAAAGAAGTTTCATACCATTCCCAGAATAACCCGACAAAACCGAGATATGATTCCATAGCAGTATCCTGCCATAAATTCTTCGGCTTCCCATCGCCTGCCGGTTTATTTATTACCACAAAAGGTTATTACGATGAATTTAATGCGCTTTTCAGTCAAATTCATAATCCTGAATATATTCATCATGTGCCGGGTACGATAACTTGCTCACGCGATGGCGTAAAACCAGCGGAATTTTATTATTTCTCAACGCCATCTGCCATGACCAAATTGGCTGAAGACGCACTATCAATATTGCAAAAAACTGATTACCTATTGGAACAGATTCAAACCCACTTTTCCCATTTACAACCCACACGTGCCAACGATCTTTCCAATACCTTATATTTTAAAAAGCCTAGTGATTGGATTGTGAAAAAATATTCATTGGCAACTATGCATTTGGAGATAAACAATGAAAAACAGGAATTTGCCCATGTTGTGGTGATGCCGCACGTAAATCGGAATGTATTATCCGAATTCCTGACGGATTTAGGTAAAAACCCGGTTACCCGATTATGACGCTAAGAAATAACGTTTTTTGGATACCCTGCCCATTTTATCAAGCAGTTGCTTCAATGCAGTATATCGGAGCTGAAGTTACTGGCTTTCATTTCGTTTGAAGAATAGCTTTCTGTAGACCAACAAATTAATCAAAATGACGATTATCCCTAAGCCGATTTGTATTTCCCTTGTCAATCCTGAAGGATAAATTATCGGGACAATGTAGTGCTCAATAAAGCCGCTGGCATAGCCTCCGCTGCTCGCTGTCCGCAGACTGTTTTCAAAGATTGTTAAGGGACAAATCCAGCCGGAAAACTCAATCAAGGCACCCCAAATCACCGCAGGAAAATGAAGCCAAATAATTTTCCGCCACTTAAGGGCCAAAAAGCCACCAAAAATGACGAAAAGAATAAAGCCAAAGTGGACGAATACAATAAGATCAGCGAATACCGCATTTAACATCGTCATTTAACACTTAGTTGTAATATCTCATTTCCCCACCCATTACTTAAGTCAATATAATACCAATCCCAATAAGTTCTAATTGAAACCTTCTCCAGAGGGAGAAGGCCAGGATGAGGGAATTCATTTAGCAACTTATTGGGATTGGTATAACACCGTAACAACGATGCAAAGATTGCTAATGAAGCAAGCATCACCGGCAAAATGACCGACTCCAGTCTATCCACATTATAGGCCACAACCCAGCTTGATGAACTGCACTGTCGAGAACGCTCACTTTCCATTGTTTGTTTGAATTCTAGAGAACATATCTAGTCTTAACAATAGCATTCGATCCCTGGGAGAAACCGATGCAGACTCCAAAACACCGCAAGAGCCTACAATTAAGCAGTTTGATTTTCTGCTTTTATGCTGCTAACGTGCTATCACTTGAAGGAGACGCTTCCATGCCCATCAGCCTTAAATCTTCCGCTTTTGACCACCAAACAGATATTCCCAGGCAATATACTTGCGAAGGGCCTGATGTTTCACCCGCTTTGAACTGGTCTAGTGTCCCGACAAATGCCAAAAGTCTCGTGCTGATCGTGGATGATCCCGATGCGCCGGATCCTGCTGCACCTAAGTTAACCTGGGTGCATTGGTTACTTTACAGCATTCCCCCAACCATTACCGGACTACCGGAAAACGTAGCACCGCAAGACTTACCGTCAGGCACACTGGAAGGCAAGAATGACTGGGGGCAAACCGGTTATAGACGGCCGTGCCCCCCTATCGGCAGACATCGTTATTTTTTTAAGCTATACGCTCTGGATACAGCCTTACCGGATTTGAATTCTCCCAAAAAAGCACAGCTTGAGCAAGCTATGGCTGGACATATCATCGAGCATACTGAATTGATAGGGACTTATCAGCGCTGATATAAGACCATAGCGCTTTATGTGTACGATAAGGTTCATCTGCTTTTTATTACTGCTGTCTTGCATCGGTTGTTCGCACCAACAAACGGTAACTGCACCTTATCCTTTCTGGGGCGAGGCCGTGAACGTCACCTGAATGTACCCGGCAGCGATAAGCACCGAAGCCTGCAATTTCTTGCCCGTGATAAAACCGATCCGATATAAGGATGTCTGTTCATCGTACTCGACATGGGTGCTCAGTTTATTGCCCCATCAGTATCGCCAAAGGGCTTATCCAAACTTGACAAAAATATCACTCCGCATCGCCAATCGGTTTATCAGCCATTAATGCGGTCCAGCCAATGGCTATTCTAGTGGCGAGAAGCGCAAGTGTCGGAAGCAAAATATACAAGCCGATGCCGATGTTAAACGTCAATCCAGATAAAGCAAAACCGGCCAAAGTTATCCAAACGGTTTTGATTTGCCAATCGAAATGAGATTTAAGCCAAGTTCCTTCAACATCGTGTCGATTGCTCAAATTAATCGCTACCCCAATTAGCAAAGGCAGTCCTGCCAGAAAGAAAGTCAACACTTGGCAAAGGTATACTGTTGTAGCCAGTTTTTTCAGCCTTTCCAAGGTTTCGGTATCTTTGTCTTTAATTGTCACATCGTTCATTAGTAATTACCTCTTAAATTAGTTTTGAGTGCTTTTCTTTTTCCCTTCAAAACAAAACCGTCCAGCCGTTATTAGCCTGTTCTTTGGTATACGATACGCCATGGTATTTAATTCCTTGTGGATTCAGTAAAGTGATAATTCCACCACTATTACTTAACTGCGCCCCTTGTCCATCCAGTTTAACTACGCCGGTAGCACCTGGATGAAGCAGCATATTGCCGATAATAGAGCGGCTTTTATTTTTATCCGCAATAAACCAACCGGACAAATCAGCAATGCTAGGCGAGCGATTAATCAAGGTTACTGTTTCATTCCCAAGGTCGTCACCTTCAGGATTGACCAACGCAGCTATAATCTGGACGCTTGAATCTATTTTAGGTGGAATAATGGCATTGCATTCAGGCAGTTGATGGCCTGATTGATCGTCGGTATGCCAGCACTGCGACTGGAAGGCCAGAAAAACGGCGATCCACTGCTCCGGCCAGATCTCGGCACCAACACCCACATCTACCTTATCTATGCTCGGAAAATGAAAAAGTAAGCCTCCATCCTGCCAAACGCCGTCATCTTTAACAAATTGCCCCACATTCCCTTGGTTCATGTGAATATCGTGAATCCCGTTTCCTGGCTGGAAACCAAAATATTTGTCCTTTATACCGTTTTCAGGCCCCCAGCGTTCACCGAAAGAGTAAATGCTTGCCCGTTCATCACCTATTGCGCGTTGTACATAAGCATCTATTTTTTCGTTAAGATCGTTATCTGAGCCCGGAATATTATGGGGTAAAGGCCGCATCTGTCTTGGGTCGAACAAATTGCCACGGATGAAATCCAGCGCCATTTTGTTTGGTGCACTCTGCAGCGCAGTAAACCCCCTTTCCAGAAACGCCAGATTTTCCAAGATAGGGTGCTGAAAATCCTCCACAATCAGATACAACAACTCCGAAGGAGCCAACTGTGATTTCACATTGATGGCAATACGATAATCGGTCGTATCGTCGATCAGATGCACTTCATAATGCGGGCTTGAACCTTGACCGATGATTTTGTTGATCGCCTTGCCTTTTAAAACACCATATTGCTTAAGTGCCATGATTCCTCCCCTTTATTGAAGATGTGACTAGGAAACGACTAACAGAATTTGCCGGTATGCAATAAATTGACACGCTAAGCGCAACGCGATGTTTCCTAATTTTGATAACATCGATAAAACTAAATCGCCTATCACCATGGGCTTTCTTTTTATAAACCAGCGCGCCCAGTTAGTTCCATTTTAGTTAGCCATTGTTTCCTCTCGGCATCATCAATCGATTCTACCCCGCCTATCAAAGATTCTTGGATAGTGTTGATGCCAAAAAACGCCAGAATATTTCCTTCCAGACTTTTCGTGCCATGGCGCAAGAAATATGACCGATAGATAATTTCTGGCATCCCCATTGTAATAACGATGTGTGCCGTTTTCTCGGTGATCAGCCTTTCCCAAGGCTTTTCACCAGTGGTTTTATTGGCGGCAAAACTCGGCCTAAACACTTGTTCCAGAAAAGCTTTCAAATAGGCTGGCATAGTACCCAACCATAACGGGTAGATGATAACAAGGTGCTGCGCCGATTGGATCGTATGCTGCGCTTGTTTAATCATTTCTGGGGCTTCACCCTCAACAAAGTCAGCAAGCGACCTTATCATTGGGAACTCTACTTGGGCAGTATCAATTATTTTGACGGCATGTCCTGAAGATTCCGCGCCCTTAAAATAGGCATTTGCCAGAGCATGACAAAAATGATTACCTTCTGGGTCAGGGTGTCCTTGAATAATAACAATATCTTTAGCCGTCATAGTTTCCTCGAAAATTAACTTTAATGTATTGAATTTAGCGTAAGTAACATAGCTTAAACACCAATCGACAGGCATCTACCCAGATTAGATAATTGGCTACTTTTAGGACTAGTGTTTATGCACTAAATTCAATATTCAGAGATTTATTTATGCTTGTTATTTGGATAATAAAATGGTGGCGTTCGTCAAACTGCGTGGAATTAATGACTTTAATAATCAGCGGTATTTTTAACAGTGCTATGCCGCATTAAATAAGAATTCATACCAAATCGGCTTGTTTGCTCGGTACGGATGCCGATCCATTCTTGTCCACCAACCAAGTTATTACCGATAACATAACTAGTATTAAACTCAAATCGCACAAATCGTTCCACTGGATCAATACGCCTTCTATCACACGCATTACACAGCGACTCAATTAAGTTATTGATTCTTGCCAGTTATCGTGAACACTAGGGGTGCGACAATTTGCCACATTCTAAAGACAGGAGCGAACTGTTAGACTAAATCCTAACTTTTGTGGGCATTCATACCTCACGTAAGTTGCACCTCTCGTGTTCTAATGCGGATTTGATTGCATACAGGAATATATGCCCTTTAGTCCGCATCTTTTTCGAGACATGTTGCTACAAAACAAGGCAGAGGGTTTTATAGCTTTACCAAGTGTAAAAATATTTTTTGTGGCTACCTGCCCCATGTAGTCATATCAAGATATTGATTAACAAATCAATTCCCTAAAAATGAAAAAAATGAATCGAAGGTGTCTTCAATGGCTAAACGTGTTGTAAACCTGACTAGGGGTAAAGCTTGTTACGCACTGCCTTGAGCGATCTAGGGATTAATGTGAGACCTTACCGTCACCGGTATAGATGTAAATTCAGGCAAACATAGTTGACATATGTATCGCTACTTTTTCAAACACGCCATGATGTAAAAAACTTCCAAAATTTTACACTGTCTGCTCTTTTGTCCAATTACGCTTGTATCGGATAACCACTTTAGATGTTTCTTTTGCAGGCTGGACTATTTTTTGGGGGATAACTTGAAGTTGTGCTTGAAAGTAAGCACTGTAATTGCTAGAAGTGGTCATAAATCTCTTTTTGTTGAATATGGGAAGTATTACGATAAACAGGGTTAAAGCCACCGATCAAAGTCAGTCAGCTTTTTTTAAATTTGTTAATGCGGTCTACAATGAAACCCATCATAGGACTTTAACAAGGCTGGTAAATTTGAAAATTACTAATTGAAGAACAGAACGAGGAACTACAGAAGAAACATCGAGTTGGTAAACAAAGTGAAATCATATTTTTCTAGCTTATCTGATTATATGCCTATTACTAGGCTTGTCAACCTTATGAACATTGGATCAGTAAATGTCAAGTTGTACCTATTTGCAATCTGGCTTAAATAATAAGAGGGAGTTCATAGGCTTTCTCTCAACATTAGGTTTGAAATGGCGGATGTGCCGAAATTTTTTCGAGTTGCGCTGCCGTGTCAGGCTGGCAAAAAAGAAAACCCTGCACCTTATCGCATTGGTGCTCCTTAAGAAAAGTCAGCTGCTCCTCTGTCTCTACCCCTTCTGCCGTAACGTCAAGTTCAAGTTCATGGGCGAGCGCAATTACCGCCCTCACTAATGCCATGCTGCCCTTATCTTCGGGTATATTTTGCACAAATGAACGGTCTATCTTGACGCTGTGAACCGGAAATTTTCTTAAGTAGGTCAAACTGGAATAGCCTATCCCGAAATCATCAATGCTTAGCCGTACGCCCAGTTGATGCAATTGTTGGAGTAACTGGAGTGTCCTTTCAAGATCGTGCATAACCGCCGACTCCGTGATTTCAAGCTCCAGAGCCGAAGGGTTAAGGCCGGTTTCGGTCAATACGTCTTTAACCATTTGGTACAAATCATGTTCCAGAAATTGACGGGTAGATACATTAACGGCGACGCGCCCAATAAAGCTATCGTTATCTTGCCAGACCTTGGCTTGCAAACAGGCCGTGCGCATCACCCAGGCTCCTATTGGTACAATCAGCCCAGTTTCTTCGGCTATTACAATAAATCGGTCAGGGTTCATAATCAAACCATCCGGTTGCTGCCAGCGCACCAAGGCCTCGCAACTGACCGTCCGACCGGTAGCCACATCGATCTGGGGTTGATAGTAAAGTTTGAGCTCATGGTTGGTAAGGGCATTGCGCAATCCCCTTTCGATGGTCATGCGCTCCATAGACCGTTCAGTCATCGCCAAAGTATAAAACTGGTAGTTGTTCTTACCACGTTCTTTGGCCAAATACATCGCTGAATCGGCGTTCATCATCAATGTTTGACCATTGTCCCCATCATCTGGGAATACGCTGATCCCGACGCTTGCAGTAATTACAATATCGTTGCCCTCGAGCGTGAACGGCTTAGTGAGTAAATCAATCGTCTTCTGGGCAATACGCGCTACATCCTCAATATGATCTATTTCGCTCAATAACAAGATAAACTCATCACCCCCTAACCGAGCCAAGGTGTCATTTGTGCGAAAGGATTTTTTTAACCGTTCAGCCACTGCCTGTATCAACAAATCACCTATCCAATGCCCTAAGGTGTCATTGATTAACTTAAATCGATCTAGGTCGAGAAATACTACCGCTAGTTTTGTGCTGTGACGTCGACTATAAGACAGTGCCTCTGTGAGTCGGTTATGAAATTGTTGTCGGTTCATTAAGCCTGTTAAGGCATCATGGTTAGCAATATAGGTTAATTGCTGCTCTATAGCTTTTCGTTCACTGATATCTTGTACTTGGATTATGAAATACTTCGGCTCGCCAAACTCGTTACGAACCAACGAACCACTTAGCAAAACCCAGACCATTTTGCCTACGATTTTATGAAAACATTGCACTTCAATTGGAAATAAGGTTAGTGCATCCACAGGCACTTGGTGCAACTGGTGCTCTAACATCTGATAGCATTCGCCATCTTGAGAAAGATCGTGAAAACTCAAAGCCTGCAATTCTTCCTTAGAGTAGCCGAGAATATGGGTAAGTGAACTGTTCACTTGCAAATAGTGGCCATCCACCGCAACCAAGGCCATACCGATGGCGGCAAAGTCGAAAGCACTAGAAAAACGCTCTTCGCTATCTCGCAATAAGCTTTCAATCTCATGGCGCTGGGTGATGTCCTTGAAAACCATTACAGCACCTAACAAAGTTCCATTCTCGTCTAAAATCGGAGCAGCACCATCTTCAATAGGAAACTCTTGTCCTGACTGGGATACCAGTAGTGCAGCAGACCCAAGGCTACTTACAGAGCAGGTTTCTAAAGCCCTAAGAACCGGATTTGGAATTATGTCCCTATTATCCTGGGTCAAGAGCGTCATGATTTCGCTAACCGCTTTTCCCTTTGCTTGTTCCAATAACACACCAGTCATGGTTTCGGCCACCGGATTCATAAACCGGATTATTCCGTCAGCATCCGTTGCAATCACTGCGTCACTGATACAATGCAAGGTTTTGGCAAACCATTGTTCACTTTCCTTCAATTTCCTTTCCATCTGATGCTTATGGAGGGCCACCTCGATGCAAGCATGCAATTCATCAACACGATATGGTTTAATCAGATAGCTGGCCGCGCCTGATGTTTTCGCACGTATCAAGGTTTTAGGATCACTAAAAGCCGTCAAGAAAATCACCGGAATATGTAACGATTTGACAATCGATTGTGCTGCAGTAATACCGTCCATCTTTCCACTCAGTACGATATCCATGATCACAATTTCGGGCTTATGCTGGTTTGCCTCGATGATGGCTTGTTCCCCCGAAAATGCACTTGCAACTACGTTATAACCAAAATTCTCTAATTGATTGCGGGTATCCATGGCTATAACGACTTCGTCTTCAACGAGCATGACTTTAGTCGGCAATATTTGTACTTCGGAGTTAATATACATTTTGATATGAGTAAATTACGGTTTTATCTATCTGATCTTAAGAAGCATTTGATGTTATTTAATTAAGTCTTTGGACAGGGCAATTACCTCTTGGAACAATAAAACTTTTATAAGTTAAAGGTATCGGAATTACAAAATCTGAGCGTCTGTCTGGCGAAAGACATTAAGCAATTAACAGACCCAATGATTAGGATTTTCAAGCACGTCTTTGCTGCTTAATCCACTGACATAAATAACTATTTTTTGAAACTTAGTCCTTAAAATTTACTATACCTACGGGTTCTACAATAAATCTTAAAGTATCTACCCGATAATAGAGTGGTGAAATAACTCCCTGAACAGGGATGTGTATTCTTAATTAGAGACTATAACAATGGGAAATGCTATGAGTGCAAGCACTCAGATAAAAATGAAGCTAATTTACTAAGTTTCTCCCAAATTCCATTTATCAAAAAACAAATTTTTTTTTATTAAATGCCTTTCGGCTAATCACAAATTGGCAAGTTCAATAAAGTTATCTGCACCACTTTTTTTTAATATTCGCCTTCGGTGATTTTCTATGGTTCTGTAACTGATACCCAGTTGCTTAGCCATTTGTTTGTTCGAAACACCTGTTATAGCCAGCGCTAAAACTTCCTTTTCACGAACGGTAAGACTTAAAAGGCATTTTTTAATTTTCCATACTTTTTGCTTTTGTCCATATGCTCTGGCTTTAAGCTTCAAAATGGTATGTATATGTTCAATTAGAAGTTGTTGAGATACGGGCTTAATCAAAAACCCTTCCGCTCCTGCCTTGATAGCCCGGACAACTAACGATTCGTTTCCATAACTGCTGAGGAAGATAATCGGCAAGTATATTTGCTGGCGGCTGAGCTTAGCATGCAATTCAGGGGAGTCCATTCCGGCCATATTGTAGTCGAGTATCAGACAACCTGGCGTTCCAGCACAATAGTTTTCAACAAATTGTTCAAAGCTTACAAAGGTCTGGAATGCAAAGCCTTCTGCTTCAAGTAGCAACCCAAGGCTATGCCGTAGCACACAGTTGTCATCGACAATAAATACACAAGGTTTCATGCTCATAAAAGAAGCAAAAGCAGCACCCTTATTCGGTGCTGTGCACTTTTCTGAGAAAATATACGATACTGTTGTGACATTTTTTTTTGAAACTGTTTAATATCAAACCATTAAGTTGTGGTTGGTTCATAAACCGGATCATTTTTAAATTCTTGCGGTTTCATGGGGGTCACTGGGAAATGGATAATAACCGAAACACCACTATTTTGTTCAATGGAGATACGCCCCTTAAGTTGATTGGTCACTAGCCCGGTTATCAGTTGCAGGCCTAACGATGTGCATGTTTTGATATCCAACCCTTCAGGCAGCCCGATGCCATTATCGGAAACCATCAGCGTGAATTCATGTTGATCGTTCGTAAAGCTGATGTCGATATTTCCATGTTGGCCTTGAGGGAATGCGTGCTTTAAAGCATTGGACAAAAGTTCGTTAATAATAAGCCCACAGGGGATTGCCTTATCAATATCAAGGTACACATCATTGACATGTACTGTTGTTTTGATCTGGCTTAGGGGAATATTTAAGCTATAGCGCAGGGATTCGACCAAACTCCCAATATAATTATTGAAATCAATTTTCGCCAAATCGTTTGATTGGTAAAGTTTCTCATGGACTAAGGCCATGGCTTTGATGCGGTCGGCGCTCTGTTTAAGCAATTTCAGGGCTTCTTCATTACTAACAGTTCGGGACTGAAGGTTAATCAAACTGGACACCACTTGCAGGTTGTTCTTTACCCGGTGATAAACTTCTTTAAGCAACGCCTCTTTTTCGTTAAAAGAATCTTGCAACTTATCACGTGCTTTCGTAATCTCGGTGATGTCAAAGTTAGTCCCCAAAAACCATTCGACTTGACCCATTTCGTTTGTGCGCGTTGTTTCAATTGCTTGAATATGTCTTATTTCCCCGTCATTGGCACGTCGAATCCTGAATATTCGTGTATTTTTCCCTTGCCGTTGGATAGCATCTTGCATTTGGGCTTCTTGTTGAGGTAATTCTTCCGGCAGGACTCTCTCGCTCCAGGTGCTGTAATCAACAAACCCATCGGGTGTGGGGGCGGTTCGATAAATCAGGAACATTTGGTCGTCCCATTGGATTTTGTTGGTGCTTAGGTTCCATTCCCAGATGCCAACGCCTGTTGTCTCTATGGCTAGAAGAATTCGATTTTTGCTATTCTTAAGCTCAAGTTCTGTAGTCTTGCGTTCAGTAATGTCTGAACGTATGGCTATATATTTGGTGGGTTTGCCATTATTGCCCAAGAAGGGAACGATGGTGGTCAATACCCAATAGAGGCCACCATCTTTTTTGCGGTTACAGATTTCACCCGTCCAAACCTTACCGGAGGCGATTGTCCGAAACATGGCGGTAAAGAATTCAGCGGGGTGTACTCCTGAATTGACTAAACGATGATTTTGTCCGATCAGTTCTTCCTGGGAATAACCGCTTATTTGGCAGAATTTTTCATTGACATAAGTTATCGTTCCTTTTACGTCCGTCATTGCAACGATGGCATGTTGATCGAGGGTATACTTCTGGTATTGTAGTTCTGCTAACGCAGTTTGTGCCCGACTTTCACTTTTTTGCAGGTCATCAAAAATCTTTTTGGTCTCACTGATATCCTGCACAGTGCCGATTATTCGTATCGGATTTCCATTTAGTCCAATTTCGAGTTTGCCAATTCCCTGTAACCAACGAGGCTCTCCGTTATTCATGCGAGTGCGAAATTCCAATTCTTTTGGTTGTTTGCCGGCAATACAATCTTCACACCAGGTTTGCATTAAGCTCTGGTCGTCTGGGTGTATCAACCCAAGGAGTTGTTCCAATCCTGGAGCGTCATCTGTCTCGGGCGATAGGCCGTAAAGCCGGAAGGTTTCCTTGCTCCATATGATCTGCCACGTTTCGAGATCCATCATCCAACTTCCAATATGGGCAACGCCTTGTGAATCAGCCAATAAACGCTCATTTTCTTTTAATTCGTGTTCTATTGCCTTACGTTCGGTGATGTCGATTATAATGCCGCGGTAAATCTTCGTTCTGCCTGAGGCATCCTGCACAGGCTGTCCTCGAGACTCCAACCAACGCTCATTGCAGGATGCCGAGCGCCATTCTATGGAAAATTCACCGTGCTTTTCTAAGGCCGATTTAATGCTTTCTTCAACAGCGGCGCGATCGTCTTTATGTATAGAATTAATCCCCGCATGGAAGGAAGCTTGGCAACTGTTTTTATCGAGTCCGAGTAAGCTCCATAGGTTATCTGTCCAAATCATTAAATTAGTGCTTGTATCCCATTCCCATGCCCCTACATTAACCGATTCAAGCGCTTGGTTTATTGAATCTAAATGGGTTTTAAGCTCAATTGTTGATAAGCGTTTTATTTCAACTATCGCTTGATGATACCGTTCAAAAGTAAAACTGAACAGCAACCCCATAAACGTAAATATGGTCAGTGACAGGTAATTGTTTACTTTCCCTAACTCCCAGGTAAATGCTGGTTCAATAAATAAATACACACCTAATATTGCTGAGAGAATGGTTGCTAGGCTACCACCAAATAATCCGCCTATTGCTGCACTAATAAAAACAGCCGGGTAAAAAAGAATCCAGGTCTTTGGGGCTAATATTGACCAGAGCAGCCATTGTATCGTACTCGCCAGTATCGGAATAATGGCTGAAAGGAACAATTTTGATGGAGAGGGTAGTTTATACTTCATAATTTACCGGACTTAAGAAAACATGGATAGAAGGCTGTTGTGGTTTTTCAAAAGCCCTAAAAGGATTTCTACGGAGGGTTAACGCTCATCCTGTATAGCCCATACGTTTCCCATAAGCGAAAAAAAAAGGCACCTAATTGCACTCATAAAGTGACACACAAAAACGGGTAAATCCTAAATAAAAACACGTAATGGATCGACATTGCCATTACACACCACTTATTTATGACAAAACCCCAGACGTATTGAAGGTTATCACTTTTGCGGAACAGCAGCTGGTTGATAATTTTGAACGCCTTGTACCCTGTCGCATTTATGTTCCTTAAGAAAAGCCAATTGCTCTTCAGTCTCCACACCGACGGCCGTAACTTCCAGCCCTAGTTCATGGGCGAGAGCGATGATTGCCCGCACTAACACCATGTTACCGTTAATATGGGACAAATTTTGGACGAATGACCGGGCTATCTTGATGCTGTTAATCGGGAATTGTCGTAAATAGGTCAAGCTGGAATAACCTGAGCCAAAATTATCAATACTGAGCCGTACACCCAGCTTATTTAATTGCTGGAGCACCTGGAGCGATCTTTCAGGATCACGCATCACCGCCGACTCGGTGATTTCAAGCTCCAGTACTGAAGGAATAAGGCCAGTTTCTGTCAACACGTCTTTCACCATTTGATAAAAATTATCTTCAATAAATTGACGTGGAGATACGTTTAAAGCGATGCGAGCAAATTCCCCATCATTCTTTTCCCAATTCTTAGCTTGCAAACAGGCCGTATGTAACGCCCAATTGCCTATGGGCACAATCAACCCGGTCTCTTCTGCCACAGCATCAAATCGGTCAGGATTCATGAGCACCCCTTCAGATTGTGGCCAACGGACAATGGCCTCACTACAGACCGCGCACCCAGTGGCTAGATCGATTTGGGGTTGATAGGAAAGCATGAGTTCATTATTGGCTACGGCCATCCGCAAGTTTTTTTCTAGAGTCATACGTTCCAGTGTCCGTTCTGCCATCGCCAAGTTACAAAACTGGTCGATATCACGGAACACATAGGCATCCCCTAGTAAACCCCCATCATCATCCAAGATCGGGGTTGGACCATCGTCGAGTGTTAACCCCTCTATTGGCTGATAATTCGGTTGACCCTTTGAGTCCAGGCCTGATACCGACAGGGGCTTTAACGATTTTAGAACTGGATTTTCGGCTATTGTCCGATTTGACTGGGTCAAGAGCGCCATAATCTCACTGACAGTTTTCCCTTGTGACTGCACTAATTGCACACCGGTCATGGCTTCCGCCACGGGATTCATAAAGCGGACTTTTCCTTCGGCATCGGTTGCAATTATTGCCTCGCTAATACAGTGTAATGTTTTGGCGTACCAATGCTCGCGTTCCCGTAATTTACGCTCCGAGTGGTGCTTATGGAGGGCAATTACAATACAGGCATGCAATTCAGCAAAGCGATAAGGCTTAATCAAATAGCTCGAAGCACCCGTGGTTTTCGCACGCCCCAAGGTTACGGGGTCGCTATAAGCGGTGAGGAAAATCACTGGAATCCGCAATGATTCGACGATCGATTGTGCCGCTGTGATACCATCCATATTCCCATTGAGCACGATATCCATAATCACAATTTCGGGTCTATGCTGACTGGCCTCAGTGATGGCTTGTTCTCCCGAAAATGCTCTTGCAACCACCTTGTAACCGAAATCCTCCAATTGATTACAGGTATCCATGGCAATGACAACTTCATCTTCCACGACCAGAACTTTAGTTGCTGCTTCAGGGTATTTTATATTCATAGATATGATATGGAAATGAGACTTTAACTACTGATTATCTAACTAACCCTTAGAATCATGCGAAACGGTAATATCCCAGTCTAGGAATTACTATAAACAACCCAAAACCAAACTGCTAAATCTGATGTCGAATATGGGGCAACTCTCCTTATCGCCAGGGAAGATAGGGCAGAAAGGTATTTCATCGTCCTTTTTTAAAATTTTCAATGTGTAATAGATGTAAGTTTTGGCGAAACTAATTAATGATTCAATACCTTCCATACTGATTAGCCAAACTAAGTACTGGGTTTTGTTAACAGACCTAAAGTAGGAAGCGTTATGATTATTTAAGATTCCTGTAATGCAATTTGGGGATTATTCGGCCATTAAACACTAAAAGCTTGCAAATGACCATATGAGTGCAAGCACTCATAATGGCTGTATGATTTCTACACTTACTCTGTACAATGTCCAATTAAATGAACCAGTTGTGCATTTTAGTTGCCTAAGATTGCAAATCGCAGGTTTTTATCGCAATAATTTATAAAGGGCTTAGGCCTTGTAAAGAGTATGCTGGATTGAACAATAAACTTTCATCATTACGGGATTGAAATGTATGCCTAAAAAATCGAGACATAATATCGTCATTGGAATTTTATCGGTTTTGCTCTGCTTGATGCTTGTTAGCAAAGCACTCGCCGAGGTTTTACAAGTTCCTCAGCAAGTAATAGCGGAAGTATCGGAAACCTTACAGAAAAAACTACAGGATAAATCTTTTACCCAGGATTTTGCCCAAGTTAATCGGTTTGTAAATAGCGTTATTGGACCGCATACCGACTTCGATAAAATCGCACCGTTAGTCTTGGGGAAACGCTGGAACACAGCAACCCAAAGCGAACAGGAGCGCTTTAAAAAAGAATTCCAAATACTGCTGGTAAGGGCTTATTCAAGGGCATTCATTGAATACAATGATTGGACAATACGTTACCAGCCTCTTGAATTGGCTAAAGATGCTTCAAAAACCATCGTCAAGACGAAAGTCATGCAACGCAGTATTGAACCCGTTGAGGTCAGCTACCGTATGTTCCTGAGTAAAGGCGAATGGAAAGTCTACGATATTGTCATTGATGGCGTGAGCCTTATAACCAATTACCGTTCATCTTTTAACGAAGAAATCCAAAGGAAAGGTTCCCTATCTGCTGTAATTGATGATCTGATTAAACGCAATGCCGAGGCACTTAGTGGTAAGTAGCTAATCTGAATATAGGAATCTCTGAATCAATTGATTCCTTTTATGATTCGACAAGCTCACCGCGAATGGAATCAAATATTGACCGTTTGTCCTTAGCCTGACGAAGGACTTAATCTAAGGCTTCTAAACTATTTGCAGGCACGATAACCGTTGGAGATGTTGTTGATTTATCATGAAAAAAATAACGAGGTCGCTGCCAAATTACAGGAAATCGCCGACTTACTGGATGAGCAACAGGCCAATCCGTTTCGAGTAAATGCCTACTTATCAGCGGCCAAATCAATCGGTACCATGACCGATTCGATCGAGGATTTGGTAAAGAGCGAAGGGGTTTCTGCATTATTGGACATTCCGGGCATTGGTGAAGGCATCGCACGATCAATTAGCGAATACATCATGACCGGGCGCATGAGCCGTTTGGAGAGTTTACAGTCAGGGCATGATCCCATCGCTTTATTCCAACAAATTCCGGGCATAGGCCCAAAGTCAGCGCACCGGATCATCGAAACGCTTCATATCGACTCGCTGGAAGCGCTGGAGCTGGCGGCGCATAACGGACGCTTAAAAAGCGTTCCCGGCTTCAGCACAAAAAAAATCGCCTTGGTACAAACTTGGCTAGCCCATATCCTGGGTTATCGTCGTCCGCATAAAGAAGCGCAACAACCCATAGCAGAGCCTGCGGTCGAGCTGTTATTAAAGTTAGACGAAAAATACCGCAATAAAGCTGAGAATGGTGTGTTGCCCACCATCGCGCCGAAGCGATTCAACCCCAGTGGGGAAGCCTGGCTGCCCATATTGCATACAACCAAGCAAGGCTGGCATTTTACTGCCTTATATTCCAATACCGCCCGCGCCCACGAATTGAATCGGGTGAAAGACTGGGTCATCATTTCATTTCACGACGATCAGCATCATGAAGGACAGCATACTGTCGTCACCGAAACGCGGGGTACTGCAATGGGAAAGCGGGTTGTTAGGGGGAGGGAAAAGGAATGTGGTAATTATTATTCTAAACTGGGGAACAAAGTGGTTTAACAGGCACTAACTAATAATAGTTAGTGTTTATTGACTTATGTCAATAAGTTAACCCTAAGTTAGCAATATTCTGAATGCCATTCAAAGTAGCAGCAACACTAATACCGTCAGGGCGAATAAATTCTTAGGAGAATCTATGAAATTTCAAAACACAGCATTGTTCATCATAATCGGGCTATTTTCGTTAAGCGCGTGTACATCTATACCGACCGAACCTAGTGTTTTGGTCTTGCCGGGCGGAGGCAAACCTTTCGACCAGTTTAGGTCAGAAGATTATCGGTGTCGCTATTATGCCTTTACCCAATTAGGCGGTGCAACGCCAAGTCAAGTATCCACAGTCAGCGGAATTGGCAGTGCTGTTACCGGTACAGCTCTCGGCGCTGCTGCGGGCGCTGCGATAGGAGGTGGCAAAGGTGCCGCTATCGGCGCAGGCAGTGGGCTTGTGATGGGCAGCATGGCAGGTGGAGAAGCAGCCCAAGCATCCGGCTACGAAGCACAATCCAGATATGACATGAGTTATATACAGTGTATGTATTCGTTGGGTAATCGGGTACCTATTTCGGGAAACTTGATCGATGAAAATTCGTTGGACGACTACAGCCAGCCTTACGCTACGCCACCTTCGCCACGTTGATAACGGTTTTTGAATGATCTTCAAAAATCTTAATCTAATTAGTATTGAACAGTTTTTTACAGAGAGGACTTTATGAAACGACTCTTACTATTGGCAGCAGCAATCGGACTAACCGTTATGATGCAAGGTTGCGCTATTTATGCTTCTCCGTATGGTTATTCAACAGGCTATTACGGTTATGCGCCTTATTATGGGTTTGGTTACAATTATTGGCCGCACAGTTATTACAGTTACCGTCCTCATCATCATTTTGGAGGCGGGCCTGGATATCGAAATTGGGGAGGAGGCCATCAAGGTTGGGGCCATGGTGGCTGGCGTCGCAGGTGATCTATGTATCGATTGGGCTGAAATAATCCCTGACAATGATAGAACTGCAAAATTTCAAGCTCCTCGGGATAACGTTAGCTATTGGTCTACTCATTGGCCTGGAACGGGGTTGGCACACGCGTGACAAAGGTGAAGGCATGCGTATTGCGGGGTTGCGTACATACGGGCTAATTGCCGTGCTTGGCGGCCTTTGGGGTGTTCTTGCTCAACAAGCGGGGATTTTACTAATGGGGTTTGTATTCCTGTCGCTGACGTTTGTTTTGCTCGTTGCTTACAGCAAAAGACTCAGCAAATTTGAAGATTACAGCATCACCAGCATGGTCGCCTCATTGATTACCTTTACATTGGGGGCGCTCGCAGTGTTCGGGCATTCAATGCTCGCGTCGTCGACAGCCGTGGTAATTACCCTATTACTTGGTTTTAAACCCTTATTGCACGGTTGGATCAACAAGCTGGAACAACATGAATTGGAAGCAACACTAAAGCTGCTATTGATCTCGGTGGTTATGCTGCCGATTCTTCCTGATCGTAGCTTTGACCCAATGGGTGTGATTAACCCTTACTTGATCTGGTGGCTGGTCGTGTTGATTGCCGGGATTTCATATTTGGGCTATTTTGCCATCAGAATCCTCGGTAACCGTCATGGGCCGGTATTGACCGGTATTTTTGGGGGACTGGTTTCTTCAAGTGCGTTAACCCTAAATCTATCGCGCTTATCAAAAACGCATCCCGACATGCAAAATGCGCTGGCGGCAGGCATTTTGACAGCCTGCGCCACCATGTTTATCCGTACCCTGCTATTAACTTCAATCTTAAATTTAACGTTATTCCGGACACTAATACCTACGTTGTCGTTGATGGGAGTTTTTACTTACCTCATAGCATATCTGTTATGGAAAAATACGCAGGAATTTCAGTCAAACCAGGAAGTAAAGTTAGAAAATCCTTTTCAACTTACAATCGCCATAAAATTTGGTGCCTTTTTGGTCATCATCCTGTTGTTATCCAAGCTTCTGAGCATCCATTTTGGGGATATGGGTACGTATGTCGCTGCCGCTACATCGGGACTAGCCGATGTAGACCCAATCACCCTTTCAATGTCCCAACTGAACAAGGAAGGGCTGGAACTCAATGTTGCCGCCTGGGCTATTCTTATAGCTGTAGCGGTCAATTCCGCCGTCAAAAGCATTATCGCATTCGTGATCGGTGATCGAACACTGGGTTTAACGGTGGGGGCAACTTTGGCCATCGCCGTGGTTGCCGGATTAATGATCGCATGATTTGTGTCTACAAAATTGCCAATCTTTTGGTGTTTTGCCAAGCACTAAAATGTGTCATTGAGTAAGCAATGGACGGCAATGATTTATTATGACGACGATATAGAACGAGATAATAGCTGCAAAAAAACACCAGACGGAGACAAAGGCATATGAAAATAACAAGCCGCTAACAATAATCGAAATTAAGAGAAGGATACCTAAATTCCGAATGGTATTGACTGAGGAAAACAGTAAAGGGGCTGTGACGATAACGACATAAATGAAACGCGCGCCCACTTGAGGAATAATGGCATCAAAGAGTTGAACCGTTTGATAGAGTATAGAACCCTGTGTAGTCTGTACTGACAGCCATTCGGGTTGAAACCATAATGGAAGGAAGATAGAAAGGCCAAATGCCCCTCCTAAAAAAGAGCAAACCAAGAACATTTGATGTTTCCTCCTGTTTTCTTCCACAAATGCAGCAGCTAAAGGAACAATGCACGGCCAAAGGAGATCAGCAAAAAATAGAAAACCCAAAGCCATGCTGTTTCTGCTTGATTCGACGGAATCATCTACAACCAACCATAACCCTCCTTCAAATGCCTGTTGGATACCAAACAAAAAAGGAACGAAAGCCAAAGTCAAATAATGCTTATCAACTTCAAACGCTTTCTTTATAGAGTAAATGCCAATAGGAATTAAAAGAGCCGTGGTGGTAAAACTCGTTAGGGCAGAAAAACACATTCTTTTCCCCTTATAATTTATTGAAAAATCGCAATAGATGATATTTGATTGAAAAAACTTATTTGTAACTTACAATCAATTGGGGTACAAGCTGACAGTTAAGTTCATCACATCAAGGTAAATTGCAGTTTTTCAAAATTACCTTAGGAGCTGATTATTAGGATTACCAATAACAGTCTATTCTCAACAACACTTTAAGTATGGGACAACATTATCTCAAGCCCTTATTTGCGCCTAATTCCGTTGCGGTATTTGGTGCTAGCGACCGTGTCGATTCCGTAGGGCAAATTGTATTTCAGAACATGTTACAAAGCGGTTTCAAAGGCACTTTGTTTGCCATCAACCCAAAACATCCTGATATACAGGGGTGTAAGGCTTATTCTTCGCTTTCGTTGATTAATGAGCCTGTCGAACTGGCTGTGATAGCCACGCCGCCGGAATCCGTGCCGAATATCATCGACGATTGTGGCAAACATAACGTCAAAGCTGCCGTTATTATCACCGCAGGTTTTGGCGAAACGGGCACGGCAGGCAAGGCTCTCGAAAGAAAAGTACTCGATAATGCCAAACGCTACAATATCCGCCTGATTGGCCCCAATTGCCTCGGCGTAATGCGGCCTGACATCGGGCTGAATGCAACTTTCAACAAAGGCAGTGCAAATCCTGGAAACCTTGCTTTTATATCGCAATCCGGTGCCTTATGTACGGCTATCCTGGATTGGGCAAAAACTAATAATGTCGGATTTTCCAGTGTCGTCTCGATGGGATCGTCAGCGGATGTGGACTTCGGTGAAATTCTCGACTACTTGGTATCGGATGTAAAAACCCAAAGCATCTTGATGTATATTGAAGGCATCCGCAATGCACGCAGCTTCATGAGTTCGCTCCGAGCCGCCGCTCGCATTAAGCCTGTAATCCTAGTCAAGGTAGGTCGGCACGAAGCCGGTTCCAAAGCGGCCATGTCGCACACCGCTGCCATGGCGGGTTCGGATGACGCGTTCGATGCCGCAATACGACGCGCTGGGGTGGTGCGAGTGCAATCAGTGACTCAGCTCTTTTCTGCGGCCAAGGCGCTTTCCTGTGGTTTTCACCCTACAGGAAATCGCTTAGCGATTGTGACGAATGGTGGAGGCCCTGGCGTAATGGCGACCGATTGTGCAGCCGACTTGGGATTAGATATGGCAGTCTTATCAGAAGAAACTATAGGAATACTAAACCAAGTACTTCCACCCACATGGTCACACAGCAATCCAGTAGATATTATCGGCGATGCCCAAGCCGACCGTTACCGCCATGCCGTCAAAGCCTGCATGGAAGATCCTGGCGTAGATGGCGTACTAGCCATTCTCACCCCACAAGCAATGACCAAGCCCTTGGAAGCAGCTAATGCTGTCGTTGAGATATCCAACCAATACAGCAAACCGCTGCTTGCATGCTGGATGGGCGGAGCACAAGTTGAGGAATCGCGCGCAGTGTTCAATCAAGCCAAAAAACCGAATTTCCGCACACCGGAACCCGCAGTAGAGATATTTTCATTCCTTTCCGCCTACTATCAAAACCAGAAACTTTTGGTGCAAATGCCAGGTTCCCTGTCCCATCATTTAGAACCGGACGTAGAAGGCGCTCGTCTAATTATCGAAGGGGCGTTACAGGAAAGGCGCATGGTGTTGAGTGAAATGGAATCAAAGGCGTTATTATCGGCCTTCCATATACCGGTGGCCCAGACCTTGGTCGCACATTCTCCCAATGAGGCCTTACTGATAGCGCAGCAATTAGGTTATCCGGTGGCAATGAAAATAAACTCACCCGACATTACCCACAAGACCGATGCAGGCGGTATACGACTTAATCTAA
Organism: uncultured Gammaproteobacteria bacterium; assembly: GCA_963804035.1. Taxonomy (GTDB): domain Bacteria; phylum Pseudomonadota; class Gammaproteobacteria; order Methylococcales; family Methylomonadaceae; genus Methyloglobulus. The sequence continues at coordinate 127,349 of CAWDOO010000004.1, forward strand.
CAAATGCCCAAGCGGTGCGTGGGGCTTATCATGAAATCATCGAAAACGTTGAACGTAATCGACCGGATGCACAAATCGATGGTATATCTATCGAACCGATGGTGGTAAAACCCAACGGACGCGAGCTGATGGTAGGTGTCACCTGCGATCCCATATTTGGCCCTATCATTACCTTCGGTGCGGGCGGTACGGCTGTGGAGGTAATGGCTGATAGATCCGTATCCTTGCCTCCGTTGAATATTTTTCTTGTTAAAGACCTCATTAAAGGGACACGTGTTGCTAAGATGTTAGGTGCTTTTCGTCAGATGCCGCCGGTAAACAAGGATGCGCTCGAAAGTGTATTGCTGAGGGTCTCTGAAATGGTTTGCGAATTGCCGATGCTGATGGAAATGGATATCAATCCGCTCATAGTGGATGAATACGGCGCATTGGCCGCCGATGCCCGTGTAGTAGTGCATTTTCGCCCGCCTAATCCCGACCGTTATGCACATATGGCGATCTATCCTTATCCGACGCATTTGGTTAAGAACTTGCAGCTTGCCGATGGCACTAACATTGCCATCCGCCCGATACGCCCTGAAGATGCTGAGATTGAACAACAATTTGTACAGGATTTATCGGAAGAACCACGCTATTTCCGCTTTATGAATAGTATTCAAGAACTGAGCCAGTCCATGCTCGCACGTTTTACCCAAATCGATTACAGCCGGGAAATGGCACTGATTGCCGTAACCGAAGAACAGGGCAAAGAAATTGAGCTGGGCGTAGCCCGCTATGCCATTAACCCTGACGGCGAAAGCTGCGAGTTTGCCTTAGTAGTCGCCGATACAATGCGTGGTAAAGGCCTTGGTCAAAAATTGATGGTTGCCCTAATGGATGTCGCTCGATCTAAAGGATTGAAAACCATGGAAGGCGAAGTCTTAAATAACAATGTCAACATGTTGAAATTAATGGAACGTCTAGACTTTACTATTGAAGCTAGTCTGGAAGATGAGAACCTCAAGACTGTCCGCAAATTACTTTAATCATGACAACTGCCTACATAACACATCCAGATTGTCTCAAACATGACATGGGGCTGCATCATCCGGAATGTCCAGCACGAATGCGTAGCATTGAGGGTCAGTTAATCCTATCTGGTGTGCTAAATCTACTATCACGTTACGATGCACCCAAGGCCAGTAAAGAAGAACTTATCCGAGTTCATGCTAGCGATTATGTCGAATGGGTATTCAATCATGCGCCGCATTCAGGACTGATATATTTGGATGGCGATACCGCCATGAATCAATTCAGCCTTAATGCCGCACTTTACGCAGCGGGGGCGGCAGTCAAGGCAGTCGACTTGGTAATGTCCGGTGAAGTTAACAATGCTTTTTGCAATGTTCGTCCACCCGGCCATCATGCCGGACGAGCAAATGCGTCGGGCTTTTGTATTTTTAACAACGTGGCCGTGGCTGCAGCCCATGCGCTTGAACATTACGGTTTACAACGCGTCGCGATAGCCGATTTCGATGTGCATCACGGCAATGGCACCGAAGAGATATTCCATGACGATCCTCGCGTCATGTTATGTTCGACATTTCGGCATCCTTATTACCCCTATTGCGGCATTGATAGCTGTAACGACCATATCATCAATGTTCCCCTGACAGGAGGAAGTTCAGGCAAGGAGTTTCAATCCGCCGTGACGGAGCATTGGCTACCTGCGCTCGGACGTTTTCAACCTGAGTTCCTGCTTATTTCGGCCGGCTTCGATGCCCATATCGAAGATGATATGGGCGGCTTAGCGTTAACTGAAGCGGATTATGTTTGGGTGACGGAGATACTAAAAGATATTGCCAACCGTTATGCCAACGGGCGGATCGTATCTTTGCTTGAGGGAGGGTATGCCCTAAATGCGCTTGGGAGCAGTGTTCTGGCGCATATCAATGCACTTAAGTTGTAAGAATATCTAGATTTTATGTCAATGCGCCTGTGCAACTGGAACCCTGTCCAGCTGTACAGCCAAAACAATGATCTGCCACACGGATTTCATTGGATTCCAGGTTTTTATCCAGTAAATCCCTGATATGAATTGCACCATCACTGCCCAATGGCAATCCCAACATCTGGTTGAAATCGCAGTCATAGACAAACCCTTGCCAATCGACACTGACCAGAGTCTTGCACATGACCTTTTTTAAATTCTCATGCTGATAGGCATCCTTTAGCAAAGCTAAATAATTATCAAACACCAGCCTCATTTGATTTTCCTGTTTCCCACTAGCCAACAAGACTGCCCTAAAGCGCTGTATAGGCATATTTACCAAGGCGAATAACTGGTTAAACTGGATATCGAACTGTTCTCCCAAGTAGCGGCGGTAATCTGCTTCCAGTTGTTCCTGCGGCGGCGGTAAAGTGGCTCCTTGCGGATTGAAGACCAGGTTCAGTACCAAATCAGTTCCTGGCTTGCCATAGCCCAAGGCATTGAGCTTTTTCAGGCCTTTAATAGATGCCGCAAAAACGCCTTTGCCACGTTGAGCATCGACATTTTCTTCGAGGTAACAAGGCAACGATGCGATCACCTCCACCTGCTGTTCTGCCAGAAACTCAGCCGCCCACTCATAACCCGATTCAACCAGGATTGTCGGATTGCATCGGTCTATGATATGTAACCCTTGTTCCTTGGCAGCCCTGACCAACCAGCGGAATTCAGGATTCATTTCTGGTGAACCACCCGTTATGTCCAAAATTTTTAAGCCATGTTTGTCAGCAAATTTTAACGCCGTTTGCATGGTTTCACGATTCATCAGCTCGGTACGTTTAGGCCCTGCATTCACATGGCAATGGCTGCAACTTATATTGCACAGGTAACCCAGATTCATTTGTAGGGTAGTTAGCCGTTCACGGCGAATTTTGGGGAATTGACCGTTCAGTAATATTGGCTTATCGTTATCCATGGTTTCTGGATTTTAGCAATTTGAGTTCAGCAACATGCGGCCCCTGATTCAAGCTTCGCGCTAGTATTTGGCGGTACGCAATCGAACAGGCCAAAATGCACCGATTTATCGCCGATAAGCTGGATGTGTTTGGCATAACGGCTAGTGCCTAGCATGTCGGCGGTATTGCCGCACACCCGCAAAGGCCGCCCAGTTTCCAAATGATGGTGGTCATCAAGGTCAAAGGCATGGGGATGTTGCGGTAACGTACCCTTATAGATCGCGATTTGCCCAAAATCCTCGCAGCGGTCTTCCAAGGGCATTTTGAAAGCGCGTACCGTCACCGAACGGAACTCAATCATGCCAATCTTGTTTGCCACTTCAGGGTCATCCAGTGTAATCGGGTTCTGTTTGACCACCCGGATATCGGGGCAACCGATGTCTTGCAGGATGCGACGAAAATCTTCCCAATACAATGCGCCGCTAAGGCACTCACCTAACAACACCGGATCCAGTTTTAATGAACTTGGGATGCGCCGGCCAGCATAAACGTCTGAAAAATACAGTTCGCCACCAGGCTTGAGTACCCGAAAGATTTCCGCGAACACTTTTCGCTTATCGGCAGACAGGTTAATGACGCAATTGGACACGACAACATCAATCGAATTGTCGGCAATCCCGCTTGATTTTAGATCTTCAATATGTCCATGCAAAAATTCGACATTTGGGCGGCCATAGCCGTACTGTTGGGTATGCCAAGCAAGATGAGCCTTGGCAACGGCCAGTTGCTCTTCCGTCATGTCAACGCCAATGACGCGCCCCGATTCACCAACTAGACGGGACAACAAATAACAATCCCGACCCGAACCACAGCCTAAGTCCAAAACGGTACAGCCTTCCAAAGCGGGAGGTAAAGGCGAGCCGCAGCCGTAAAACCGGGCAACGACTTCAGGGTGCAAATCAGCCAATAATGGCCGCAAAAAGAAAGGCATGGCATCCAGGGTACAACAAGCGCTGGTTTTCAAATCCTGGCTGGATTGAAGTACCTGGCCGTAATAATTTTGCACGGATTCACTGATAACAGTGTCGGTCATATGAAGTCCTCTTTGCTAACCATATAGTTATTTTTTGTATTGCCGAAAGAATAAACATTATCTTACAAACTGCTTGGTTTTTTCTGCTCAAACTTGGATGAGTTACCAGCCTAAGGCTGAGTGATTGAGGCCTAGATTTTCGCTACCTACTTAACGTAGGTGGTTAAAAGATTAAATAAGTTCACCCTAGCTAGCATTTTTTTAATGCAATCCCACCGCCTTAATTTAGTCACCCGAAAAACAAAGGGCATGAAAATTTTTAACCAGATCATTATGTATCCAGACAAGACGGGGAGAAAATATGCCGTGAGAGAATAGACTGATTTATGGAACACTTGCTTGATCCGCTCACGCGCTTTTTCCAACAATTTTAGGTCTCCCAGCAAAAGTGTTATGTAAGGGACACCTGCCTAAGTACATGTCAAGCAGCCTTATAGCATATCCCTCCAGAAGATTTAGATACAATTGCTGTGTACGATAAGCATCAGGCCAAGCAAATCGTTAGGTTTAAACGCCCTGCCGAATTGTTTAAACAAGTCGCATATAATTTTTAGCAGCATAATGCGGTGATATGTGCATTTTAAAATTGAAACTGGCCAATTCTTGTAAATATAAATTTCAGAGTTGAAAACAGATCCTTAGACTACGATCTGTGTTTCCTATAGAGAGCAACTATTGCATTCCCCTACACTTCACCAAAGCCAGGCACAATCAAAACTACTTTACCGCCTCTTCAATAAAAGCCCCGAAACCCATCAACCGCTGGTAACGTGTTGACAATAAATCATCCATAGTCTGCTGTTGCAGATAGGTTAAGTGCCTAATCAGCACTTCCTTCAAACTCGCTGCAATCATTGGAAAATCGCGGTGCGCTCCGCCTAAAGGCTCTCTAACAACCTCATCTAGTAAACCCAATTCTCGAATACGGTCTGAGGTAATACCCATTGCCTCAGCGGCTAATTGGGATTTATCAGCACTTTTCCAAAGTATGGAAGCGCAGCCTTCGGGTGAAATTACGGAATAAGTGCTGTATTCCAGCATAATCAGACGGTCACCCACGCCAATAGCCAACGCTCCGCCAGAACCGCCCTCGCCTGTTACGGTACAAATGATGGGGGTTTTTAGTTTGGACATTTCAAACAGATTTCTGGCGATAGCCTCGCTCTGTCCGCGCTCTTCTGCACCGATGCCAGGATATGCGCCGGGCGTATCGATCAAGCAGATAATCGGCAATCTAAAACGCTCAGCCATTTTCATAATCCGCAATGCCTTTCGGTAACCTTCTGGACGAGGCATTCCAAAATTACGGTAGATTTTCTGTTTGGTGTCACGGCCTTTCTGGTGTCCAATCACCATGACTGGCTGACCTTCCAACCTTGCCATACCGCAAACTATCGCAGGGTCATCCGCATAAGCACGATCACCATGCAACTCATGGAAATCGGTAAAAATATGTTCAATATAGTCCAGTGTATAGGGCCTTCCTGGATGCCGTGAAAGTTGGGAAATCTGCCAATCGGAAAGGCTAGTAAAAATTGATTGGGTCAGTGCTTCGCACCTGTCCTCAAGCTGCGTTAAGGCATCTGATATGTTGATGTTATTGTCGGATTCGACATTACGAAGCTCCTGGATTTTAGCTTCCAGTTCGGCGATGGGTTGTTCAAAATCGAGAAATTTCAGGTCCATTTAGACTTTTGGCATAACCATTTAAGATAAAACGTAGATTTTATAGAAATTTGTAGATTTATTCTAAATAAATCCCAGTTTACTTTACTTTTTACCACCTAGTTAAGAACACTTAATAGGTTTGTTTTGAGCAAACAGGAAATAGTTATACCCAACCATAATGACAAAGGGCATGAACTTGGCCACTCTATTCAGGTCTCATGGATTATTTATTTACTTCAGGATTAGGTGTTTTTTGCACAAATTCTTTGATGTGTTAAACTGATTTTATAATTTATCCCTAAAAATTTAGACTGCCGTTATGAGGAATAGCTGCGTTGTCTTAACGAGAAACGTATGACAGGAACAAGCGACATTAACCCGAAAGTGCAAGCCGATGTACAAGCAATCATCGCCAACTTTATTGATAAGCCTGGTGCTTTATTGCCCATCCTGCATGGAATACAAGACGAGCTTGGGTATATTCCTGCCGAAACCGTTCTAGCTATCGCTGATGCACTTAATCTTTCTCGTGCGGAAGTGCATGGCGTTATCAGTTTTTATCATTATTTTCGTGATACCCCGCCAGGCAAAACAACCATTCATCTATGCAGAGCCGAATCTTGTCAGGCTATGGGTTCTAAGCTTTTGGAAAGCCACGTCAAAAACAAGCTAGGCATTGACTTTCATGAAACCACTAAAGATGGTGCATTTTCACTTGAACCTGTGTATTGCTTGGGTCTTTGTGCTTGTTCACCCTCGATGCAAATTGGCGATCAGGTTTATGGTCGAGTAACGGCAGAATCCTTCGACAATACCATCATACAGGAAGGGGTAACGTCATGACGATTACAGTCTACGTGCCTTGCGATTCTGCTGCGTTATCACTTGGCGCGAATAAAGTTGCAACGGCTATTTCTCAAGAAGCTGCAAAACGCAATGTACATGTCAATTTGGTACGAAATGGATCCAGAGGATTGTTCTGGTTAGAACCACTTGTGGAAGTGGAAACAGCTAAAGGTCGAATTGCTTATGGCCCAGTCCAAAGTAGTGATGTAACCAGCTTATTTGATGCTGATTTCCTGACGGGAGGCTCACATCCATTAGCGTTGGGATTAACCGACGAAATATCTTATCTCAAAAGGCAAGAACGTCTGACTTTTGCCCGTGTTGGCATAACTGATCCAGTCAATCTTGATGACTACATAGCTCACGATGGCTATCGTGGCTTGAAGAATGCTCTAGCCCTATCGGGTGCTGACATCGTAAAACACGTTACCGATTCTGGTCTGCGTGGACGTGGCGGTGCGGCCTTTCCTACCGGAATTAAATGGAGTACCGTGCTTAATACGGCATCGGAACAAAAATATATCATCTGCAATGCCGATGAAGGTGATTCCGGTACGTACTCAGACCGTATGATTATGGAGGGTGATCCCTTCGTATTGATTGAAGGTATGACGATTGCAGGAATTGCAGTAGGTGCTACTCAAGGCTATATATACCTTAGATGTGAATATCCGCATTCACACAAAGCACTTAATACCGCTATAGCAAAAGCTTACGAAGCGGGTTACTTAGGCGACAGCATCTTGGGCAGCGGCAAAAAATTCGATTTGGAAGTGCGCTTAGGCGCTGGTGCTTACATCTGTGGGGAAGAAACGTCGCTGATGGAAAGCCTGGAAGGCAAGCGAGGCTTAGTTCGCTTCAAACCACCCTTACCTGCAATCAGTGGTCTTTTTGGCAAGCCAACTGTTGTAAACAATGTTATTTCACTGGCCTCCGTACCCATCATTTTGGATAAAGGCGGCGAGTATTACAAAAACTTTGGTATGGGTCGTTCACGTGGCACATTGCCGATTCAACTTGCTGGCAACTTAAAACAACCGGGCTTGATTGAATTAGCCTTTGGCGTAACTTTGCGTGAACTGCTCTATGACTTTGGCGGCGGCTCTGCTTCCGGCAGCCCAATCAAGGCCGTGCAAGTCGGCGGCCCTTTAGGTGCTTACCTGCCTGAATCACAATTTGACACACTCGTTGATTACGAGGCTTTTGCCACAATTTGGGCGGTGCTAGGTCATGGCGGCATTGTTGCTTTCGACGACACCGTTGATATGGCCGAAATGGCGCGTTACAGCATGGAATTCTGCAAGATTGAATCTTGCGGTAAGTGTACGCCTTGCCGTATCGGTTCGACGCGCGGCATGGAAATCATTGAAGATATTATGAAGGGTCGCGACTTAAACAAAAATGTTCCGCTATTACGCGATCTTTGCAATACGTTGTTAAACGGCTCGTTATGCGCCCTCGGAGGCATGACACCTTATCCCGTGTTGAGTGCATTAAACCATTTTCCTGCGGATTTTGGCATAGCGGACCAAGCCGACGCTGCCTGATATAAATTTAAGAGGTATTCACAATGTCGATGACACCAGAAAAAGACTTTGGCACCCCTGCCAGCTCCGCTACGCAAATGGTCAACCTTGAAATTGACGGTTTTCAGGTTATCGCCCCAGCCGGGACTTCGGTAATGCGAGCGGCGGCAAGTATCGGCATCGACATCCCCAAGTTATGTGCAACAGATAGTATCGAGCCGTTCGGTTCGTGCCGCTTGTGTGTGGTAGAAATCAAGGGCGGTCGTGGTATGCCTGCTTCCTGTACTACGCCAATCGCAGAAGGCATGGTGGTCACTACCCAGAACAAAAAACTCGCCGATGTGCGGCGTGGTGTCATGGAGCTTTATATCTCCGATCATCCACTCGACTGTTTAACCTGCGCTGCGAATGGCGATTGTGAACTGCAAGACATGGCGGGTGCGGTTGGTTTAAGGGAAGTAAGATACAACCCAGCGGGTGAAAACCACTTAAACTCCGTAAAGGACGAAAGCAATCCTTATTTCACCTTCGATCCCAGCAAATGTATCGTTTGCTCCCGTTGCGTTCGCGCTTGCGAAGAAACCCAAGGCACATTCGCACTGACGATTGACGGACGCGGTTTTGATTCCAAAGTATCCCCCAGCCAAAACCAGCCCTTCATGGATTCTGAATGCGTATCTTGCGGCGCGTGTGTACAAGCCTGCCCTACCGCAACGCTGATGGAAAAATCCGTTATCGATCATGGCGTTCCAGAACATGCCATCATCACGACTTGTGCTTATTGCGGTGTCGGCTGTTCCTTCCGTGCAGAAATGAAAGGTAGCCAAGTGATACGCATGGTGCCAAATAAGGATGGAAAGGCCAATCATGGTCATTCTTGCGTAAAAGGCCGCTTTGCTTTTGGTTATGCGACGCACAAAGACCGCATCACCAAACCGATGATCCGTAAGAGCATCAAAGACCATTGGCAGGAAGTAAGCTGGGAAGAAGCCATCAATTATGCGGCCTCAGAATTAAAGCGTATCCAAGAAAAACACGGTAAAGATTCCATTGGCGGCATCACTTCTTCACGCTGCACCAACGAAGAGACTTATCTGGTACAAAAACTTATACGGGCAGGCTTTGGCAACAACAATGTCGATACCTGCGCCCGTGTTTGCCATTCTCCGACGGGTTACGGACTCAAGCAAACTTTTGGAGAGTCGTCTGGTACACAGAACTTTGATTCGGTCATGAAGGCCGATGTCATTATGGTGATTGGCGCGAATCCAACTGACGGCCATCCGGTGTTCGGATCGCAAATGAAAAAACGCTTACGCCAAGGTGCAAAGCTGATTGTTGTCGATCCTCGTGAAATTGATCTGGTCAGGACACCTCATGTTGCAGCAAATTATCATCTTAAACTGCGTCCGAGCAGCAACGTCGCCCTGATTAATGCAATTGCCCATGTTGTTGTAACTGAGAACCTTGTCGATGAAGAATTCGTCAAATCCCGTTGCGACGTTGAATCTTTCAATAAATGGCGGAATTTCATTGCCGATAAACGCCACGCACCGGAAGCAACAGAATCTGTTACTGGCGTTCCTGCCGCCGATATACGTGCCGCTGCTAAACTTTATGCAAGCGCCAAAAATGGTGCGATATACTACGGCTTGGGTGTCACCGAGCATAGCCAAGGCTCTACAATGGTTATCGGCATTGCCAACTTGGCAATGGCAACCGGCAATCTGGGTCGTGAAGGCGTGGGCGTTAACCCATTGCGCGGTCAAAATAACGTCCAGGGTTCATGCGATATGGGTTCGTTCCCGCACGAATATCCAGGTTATCGCCATGTATCCGATAAAGCTACTCGGCAGTTGTTCGAACAAAACTGGGGGGTTTCCTTACAACCAGAACCTGGACTTCGTATCCCAAATATGTTTGATGCCGCATCAGACGGCAGTTTCCTTGGGCTTTATGTCGAAGGCGAAGACATTGCCCAATCCGATCCAGACATCCAACATGTACACCATGCCTTACGTTCGATGGAATGCGTGATCGTTCAGGACTTGTTCCTTAATGAAACCGCCAAGTTTGCCCATGTGTTCCTTCCAGGCTCATCCTTTTTAGAAAAAAACGGCACCTTTACCAATGCGGAACGCCGTATCTCCCCAGTTCGTAAAGTAATGCCCGCCTTGGCTGGCTATGAAGATTGGGAAATCACCCAGATGCTCTCAAATGCGATGGGTTATCCGATGAACTACAAGCATCCATCTGAAATCATGGCTGAAATTGCACGCCTTACTCCAAGTTTTTCAGGTATCAGTTATGAAAAAATTGACCAACTTGGCAGTATTCAATGGCCTTGTACGGATGACACACCAGAAGGTACCCCAACCATGCATGAACATGAATTCATGCGTGATAATGGCAAAGGCTTGTTTATGCTGACAGAATTTGTTGCGTCGCATGAGAAGGTAACACAAAAATTCCCGCTGATCCTAACAACAGGGCGTATCCTGTCGCAATACAATGTCGGCGCACAAACCCGGCGTACTGACAACAATGCATGGCATGCTGAAGATTTACTGGAAATCCATCCCCATGATGCAGAAGACCGTGGCATCAACGACCGCGACTGGGTAGGAATCAAAAGCCGTGCAGGCGAAACCGTGTTACGGGCAAAAATTAGTGAGCGGGTACAACCGGGTGTGGTTTATACCACTTTCCACTTTCCTGAATCCGGTGCCAATGTAATTACCACGGATAATTCTGATTGGGCAACAAATTGCCCAGAGTATAAGGTGACTGCTGTACAAGTCAGCAAAGTAAGTCACCCATCAGAGTGGCAACAAGGTTATCAGGCGTTTTCTGAGCGGCAACTGGAACTGCTCGCCAAGGAATGAGAAATGGCTAACCCAAATGTCATCATGCCAAAACTTAGCCCTGAATTGGGCTGGCCTAGCTATCAACAAAGCAAGGTCGAGCGCTGGCAAGGGAATCAGCTTTCAACCCAATTAGACTATATTGCAGAAGAAGTACCAGTATCTTTGGTTTATAACGGCGTACCCCATGTGGTCATGTTAGCCACGCCGACAAACCTTGAAGATTTTGCCTTAGGATTCAGCATCACTGAGGGTATCATTCAAACCCCCGCTGAACTGCAATCTACCCACGTTTATAACCGCTCCAATGGCATCGAAGTCCGGCTGCAAATCCCCGAATCCCGTTTCTGTCATTTATCTGATAAAAACCGTAACTTAACCGGACGGACTGGGTGTGGACTCTGCGGAGCCAGTACCTTGCAACAAGCCATACGCGACCCAAAATCTGTACAAGGTAATCTTAGCGTCCCCGCGCCAGAGCTTTTTTCTTCATTGGCACAAATCAGCGAACATCAACAGATCAACCAATTGACCGGCGCTGTACATGCCGCCGCTTGGGTTGTGCCTGGGCAAGGTGTGCAATATGTAAGGGAAGATGTGGGCCGCCATAATGCCCTCGATAAACTTATAGGCCTGTTATTACGGATAGGCAAAAATCCAGCAGATGGATTCGTGCTTATTACCAGCAGAGCCAGCTATGAAGTCGTACAAAAAGCCGCTAGCGTAGGCATTACCTTATTAGCAGCGATGTCCGCCCCAACCGGATTAGCAATACGCCTAGCCGAAGAAGCAGGACTTACCCTAGTCGGCTTTGTCCGTGACAATAAACATGTTGTCTACAGCCATCCGCAACGCTTAAATCACACCATTTACCCGACCTTAATTAAATAATCTAATACTTACCCTGAATGCACATCGAAAAACTGATCTCAATGGCGAATGATATTGCCGATTTTTTTAATGCGGAAAGCGACAAAGAAATCGCAGCTGAAGGCGTAAAAAAACATATATTGCGCTCGTGGGACCCACGCATGAGAAAAGCGATTATCGCGCATTACCAAAACAATGGTGAAGGATTAAGCCCTTTGGCATCGCAGGCTGTAAAAATACTTATGGAGATGCCTTAAATTTGCACCAGGTACTGTCCGAACAATATCTAACAAGGAACACTCAGCATCGCCAATACGATTTACTTTGACGGCGGTCTGTTTGTTGGTCTCCACCTATTCAAACATATTATTTCGTGCAACGCAGTTTAGATAAACCCTCAGTAAAGCAAAATCAAGCACAGGCGCTTACATCTTACTGACGGAAGACAAAGCATTTTACTTACCAAATTCCCTGTCCAATTCCCTGAGGTGCTTTAGTTTTTCACCTATTTTTATTTCCAGTCCGCGATTCACCGGCTCATAATAACAACTACCCTTTAAATCATCGGGAAAATAATTCTCCCCTGCGGCATAGGCTTCCGGCTCATGATGGGCATAGCGGTATTCTTTACCGTAATCCAACGATTTCATAAGCTTTGTAGGTGCATTTCTTAGATGTACCGGCACGGGCAAACTGCCATGCAGTTTGGCTTCTCGCATTGCGGCGTTGTAAGCCATGTACACCGCGTTGCTTTTAGGCGCACAGGCCAAGTAAACCACTGCTTGAGCCAAACTTAGCTCCCCTTCTGGACTACCCAAGCGTTCCTGTGCTTCCCAAGCATTGATGGCAATCTGCAAGGCCCTGGGATCGGCATTACCGATGTCTTCCGATGCCATCCTGACGATTCTTCTTGCTAGGTAAGATAAATCACAACCACTATCCATCATCCGACATAGCCAATAAAGGGAAGCATCTGGAGAGCTGCCACGTACCGACTTATGTAAAGCGGAGATCTGGTTATAAAACTCTTCGCCTTGGTTGTCAAAACGCCGGACTCCGCCTGAAAGCACTTCGGTTGCAAAAGCCTCTGTTATTTCATTTTGATCGTGTGCCAAAGCCAATTCGGCGGCTATTTCTAAAAGATTAAGCAATCGTCTGGCATCGCCATCTGCAGCCTGGGCAAATTGCTGCTTAATGCCATCATCAATTTTTATATCCAAAGTGCCTAGTCCCTTGACCTTATCATTTAGGGCCTGCTCTAGAACCGCTAAAAGATCGTCGGCTGTTAGTGCATTCAACACATATACGCGGGCGCGTGACAACAAGGCGTTGTTTAAGGCGAATGAGGGGTTTTCGGTAGTCGCACCGACAAAGTAAAACGTACCGTCTTCGACATGCGGCAAGAAAGCGTCTTGTTGGGATTTGTTAAAACGATGTACTTCATCCACGAACAACACGGTAGCCCTATGCTGCTCATTTTGGATTTTTTTGGCTTGTGTGACCGCATCCCGGATGTCTTTAACCCCTGCAAGCACGGCAGAAATAGGAATAAATTCGGCATCGGAATGCTGTGCTATGAGGCGTGCCAAAGTAGTTTTTCCTGAACCGGGCGGCCCCAAAAAATCATGGAATGCAGATGCCCTGATTTAATGGCTTCGTATAGGGGTTTGCCCGGTTTTAAGATGTGCTGTTGACCAATATACTCATCCAACTGGCTTGGACGCATCCGGTCTGCTAAAGGCTTGGTTAAGTCATCACTCATAGATACCAAACTAATGCATTGAAATTTAAATAAATCTATCTCTTCCGATTAATCATCAGAAAAGACATCAGCTCCTTTGGGTGGTTTAAACTCAAATAAAGTCTGCTTTAGCGGCGCATTCACGATCACATTGGAGAAATAAATTCGTGTTAACTGACCGAAGTTATCGCTCAATTCCATGCCAGCTAAAGTCCCTTTTGACAAACCAATTAATACATACTTAAAACTACTATCCTGGCTTTTGGGGACAAGTTTTACCCATTGCATGTCGCCATCTGCGCCCTGCCCCTCCATGGTGTAATTATCTTCCAGTGAAACATCACCACTTAGCAATAAGGCTGGGGTTGAACCCAGGGATTCATCAATCTTTTTTACGGTGACTTGTTCAAGATCGGTATCGTAAAACCAGACTTTTCCTGTGTTGGAAACGATCTCTTGCTGAAAGGGTTTTTTATAATCCCAGCGGAATTTTCCCGGTCTTTGTAAATAAAACACGCCATAACTTGTTTGGGTTGGACTTCCGGCTTCATTAATAAGCACCTGCTTGAAATCAGCAGATAGAGATTTTGAGACCTTCAAAAATACTTGCAATTGTATGACAGGCTCATTTTTTGACGAGCTTTTAGAGTGGGTTTTTGCATCGCTTAAACCCGTCATTACTAACAAAAACATACCAACCAATAACGCATTAATCTTATTCATAGTTTTCTCGATTATTAAAGATTATTCTGTAAATAAATCATCAAACCAGTTTTTATCCTGCTCGATAACTGCTTGCCCACAGGTTGAATAAGCTGTGGGCGCTGATCCCGGTAGGTAAGGGAATTCTTTCGCCCCCCTACAGGCTTTGTTAGCCAATAAGCCGTTTCCTGGATCCACCCAGGCAGTCGTGATATTTTCTGGTGGAATGAGTGTGACGGGTTGTTTGGAAATCTGCTTCATTAAAGCTGTCCAGACTTGCAATGCACCTGTAGACCCTGTCAAGCCGATGGGTTTATTGTCGTCCCGCCCTAACCAGACCACCGACAGGTAATCGCCCGTATAACCCGCAAACCAACTATCTTTGGCATCATTAGTGGTGCCGGTTTTGCCAACCAAACCATAATCTTTTGGGAATTCGTCATACGCTGTATGCCCAGTGCCATGAAGCATTACCTCTTGCAACATTGTGTTTACGATATAGGTTGCGGAAGGATCAACTGCTTGCCTGACGACAAAAGGATAACTTTGGAGTTGCTTGCCACCTTCTGCAACCACTGCGCGAATCCCACGAAGTGGCGTCAAAAAGCCATCGCCAGCCAAGGTTTGGTACATTTGCGCTACTTCAATAGGTGTAAGCGAAGTCGCGCCTAACAGTAATGATGGAAATACATCGACTTCACGGGTGACACCCATTTCTTTTAAGGTCTTTGCCGTTCTGGCAACCCCAATATCCAACCCAACCCTTACTGTTGCCAAATTATAGGATTTGGTCAAAGCAGTCAGCAGCGAGACGTTACCGTGTTCTCGATGGTCGTAATTTTTAGGACTCCAACTGGTACCATTCGGTAAGTTGACAGTAATATCACTATCACTAACGCGTGTGGTAATGGTGTATTTGTTTGGATATTGTAATGCAGTCAAATATACCGCTGGCTTGACGAGCGAACCGATAGGCCGCAATGCATCCAATGCCCGATTGAAACCGGATGCCATTTCCTCCCTCGCGCTGGCTAAGGCCGCGATTTCACCGCTGTCCCTGCGGGTTATAACTACTGCAGTTTCAAGCTCCCTTGCGTGGGACGATTTTTCCAACTGGCTTAATTTTTTGCTAATTGTGTTTTCAAGTGTGTCTTGGATTTGGGTGTCCAAAGTAGTGAAAATACGCAGCCCATCAGAAGTCAGGTCTTTTTCTTGATACTCCTGTTTTAGCTGGCGCTTCACTAAATCAAGAAAACCCGGATAACGGTTTTTTGCCGTATGCGAACGCGGCAAAATCGTCAATGGTATCTGAGTTGCTTGATCTGCTTGCGCTACGGTGATATAGCCTTGATTTGCCATCTCACCCAGCACCAAGTTACGCCTTTCGAGCGCACGTTCAGGATACCGTCTTGGATCATACTGGGAAGGCCCATCGTACCAAAGCAACCAAGGTTGCCATTTGCTCCAAATTAAGATCCCTAAGCGCTGTGCCGAAATAAAATTCACTCGCCAACCCAAAACCATGCACCGCATTGGCACCGTCTTGACCCAGGTAAATTTCATTGAGATAGGCTTCCAGGATTTCATGCTTGCTGTAGCGAAACTCTAAAATCAGCGCCATGAATATTTCCCTGATCTTACGCCAAACCCGACGCTCAGAAGTTAGGTAGAAATTTTTCGCCAACTGTTGGGTAATCGTGCTGCCGCCTTGTACCAATCCACCTGCTTTTATGTCAGCCATAATGGCTCTGGCAATTCCACGAAAAGAAATACCGATATGATTGAAAAAATCCCGATCTTCGGATGCCAGCAAACCTTTGATAAGAATGTCTGGAGTTTCATCGAGCTTGATTAATATCCGGTCTTCTTTGATAGCAGGGTAAAAACTGCCAATTTGCACAGGATCCATACGTACGACAGGCAATTCTTTTGCCTCAACTAGATCCATAACATTGACGATAGCGGATTCGTTAAAATTTACTGCCAGCATCCTGCTAGGCTCACGTGAATCCCAGAAATCAAACGCACGCGTTTTAACGATGATTTTCTGGTCTTTTTTGGCATATGAGCCTTCCGTATTAAATTGATTATCCTGTCGATAATTTAAGCGCTGCACTAGCTCTTCAAATTTTCCGGCAGTCAGGTTTTGCCCAGCATAAAGTTCGACCGGGCTGGCATATACACGGGCAGGGATTGCCCAACGCTTGCCTTCAAACTGTTCACGGACGTTATAATCGAAATAACCTATAAGGCAGAACAGCAGAAACGAACCGGCGACAAAAACAACCATGACCGAATTCCTAAACCAGTGCGATTTGGGTTTTTTCGGTTTCTTTTTGGCATTATATCTGGTGCTACGATTTGGTGTATTCTCTGCCATATATCCCGACTGGGTCAGTCAATTTCCGTGTTAATTACGTGTTTCATCGTCTTATTATACTGAATTCAAGCATGCTGATTTGGCTGTGTGTAGCCTAACAATATCAGGTGAATACAGGATGAACGCTTTAAGGTTACGATCAAGCTCGGCGATTATCATAAATTAAACAGGATTTATGGATACTTAAGGTTGGATAGGGACAAAACTATTTTTCCCGTGACATGCCCTATTTCGAGAAGACGATGGGCTTCTGCCGCCTGTTGCAAGGAAAACTGCTGACCGATATGCGGTTTTAATAAGCCTTCGTCTGTCCAAAGCGCACATTGTTGCAATATTTGAACGTGCTTGTCCCTAGCTTCATCGAGGTCTCTGAGCATCGGCGTTAACATGAGTTCAAAACCGATCAGCAAATTCCGCATTCTGGCTTCGGTTAAATCTATGTTGTCCACAGCTAATAAGGTGATTAGTCGTCCGAAATGTGCAGTTGCGTTGATGCTTTCTTTAAACACCGCTGACCCGACTGTATCGAAAACCAAATCAGCACCTTTACCTTCCGTAAGACTTAATACTGAACTTACAACGTCGTCACGCGAATACAAAATCACCTCATCAGCGCCTAATGCCCTGACAAAATCGGCTTTTTCCTCACTACTTACGGTAGTGATTACCCTGGCTCCTTTGTGTTTTGCCAATTGGATGGCAACATGGCCGACCCCGCCTGCACCTGCATGGATAAGTACGGTCTGCCCTTGCTGCAAGCCGCCACGATCATAAAGCCCACCCCATGCCGTTATCAACACTAAAGGTAAGGCAGCGGCTTCAGTGAATGATAAACTCGTCGGCATCAGACTAACCCAACGCTCATCAAGCACATTGTATTCTGCATAATTGCCCTGCTCCCGACCCAAGCCCCCATGACAAAACCAAACCTTATCACCGAGTTTAAACCGACTTACAGAAGAACCAATCTCAACTATTGTACCGGCACCATCACAACCCAAGACTGTAGGTAAAGGCTGATCGTAAAAAATGCCATTCTGCCTGATTTTGGTGTCAACAGGATTAACCCCAGCCGCAGCAAGCTTAACTTTAATGTGCGTGGGTAAGGTTATTTGGGGTTCTGGAATGTCTTGATATTTTAGGACATCGGGATTGCCAGTCGTTGTCATGACGATTGCTTTCATTATCTGTTACCTCTGTGCTTATATTATTGGATCGAATTCAAAGGCTATAAGCCTTTAATCATCATGTACCCATTGCCGTCTATAGTCCTGATAAGGATGGTGTTTTATTAGCCTTATTTGCTTACCATTAACCATATAAATATCGGGAAGATTATACCCATTAAACCGATTAGCTTTAACTAAGCTGTAAGAGCCAACATTTTTAAACACAACTTTATCGCCTACCAACAATGGCTGGTCAAATCGGTATTCCCCAAATAAATCGCCTGCTAAGCAGGTGCTGCCTGCCAATATAGCTGGATAAAGCCCATCTGGATCATGTTCAAATAATTCGGGTTGACGTTGGTATTCGAACACTTCAGGATGATGATTAATTGAAGTATCCAGTATCACAATCGCTTTGCCGTCACTGTTGAAGCAATCAATCACGGTCGCTAGCAAATACGCCGCCTTTCCTACGATAGCATTACCCGGCTCGATAATGACATCTAAATCAAAGTCATGTTTTAGCTGCCTTACTTGATCGATAAAACCGCTGTTTTCTGAAATTTGATCGTATAAATAGCCGCCACCAAGATTTAGCCACTCAAGATTTACCAATCTTTTACCCATCAAATGCCTTAGCTTATCCAGGGTTTGCATCAATGGCGCATAATCCGTCGAAGAAAAAACCGTATGAAAATGTAATCCTTTAATTTGTCCTGCAACATCAGAAAAGGATACATCATTTACATCAGCACCCAATTTTGAATACTGGCGGCAAGGATCGTAGCGGGCATCTTCGGTAAATGAAAGCTTAGGGTTAACCCTGATACCAATTGATGCCCTATTTTGTCCAACGCTTGTAATCTGTCGGAATTGGTTAATGGAATTGCAACTGATGTGGGAGCAAAGCGATGTCAGCTCATTAATCTCATCCTGCCGAATCCCAGGTGTCGTCAAGTGAATACTGCCCTGCCCCGTCAGGATTTCATCTACCAGTCGTGCCTCAAACAATGAGCTAACCGAAAACCCGTCAAGATAAGGTTTTGACAACTCCATAACAGCAGATAAGGGCAGGGATTTTATTGAGTACAAAACTTTGCATCCGCTACCCTTTCTAAGTATCGCCAAGTTTTTCAACGCGTTAAGCACCTCGACTTCATCTATCACAAACGCTGGCGTGGTTGGGATGCTATTTTTTAAACCCTGAATGTCCATTGTCGAAAACCAATCGCTTTGTAAGCCATGAAAACTGCGCTGGATAATACACGGAATCCTAACCATAAGTGAGCGAGAATCTACGTCAATAGCCCTTATCATGGCATTTTTTACAATGGAATAAAGCCATTTGTTCAGCTATGGTTAATAATCATCGGGTAAATTAGCAACCAGTAACTGGGCTTATTGTCTTGTTTTGAGCTAAACTACACTTAAGAGAAAAGGCTCTTTTACCCACAACAAAACAAATAACCCTTTGATTTTTTTATATACTTACTACTTAGAGACCCACCATGATACACAAAAAATTATTAGTGATAAGCATAAGTTCAGTATTGTTAACGGCTTGTGTAACTGACCCTTACACTGGGCAATCCAGCATCGGCAACACCGCCAAAGGTGCGGGTATCGGTGCTGTTTTGGGCGGGGCGACCGGCACCGCATTTGGTGGTAATGACCTTAAAAATGCAGGCTGGGGCGCGTTGGCGGGTGGCGCAGTCGGTGCCGCTGTGGGCGCGTATATGGATCACCAGCAACAAGCCATGCAACAATCGCTGAAAGGTACCGGTATTGAAGTACAACGGACAGCAGAAAACACCCTGAACCTGACCATGCCCAGCAGCATCACGTTTGGTTTTAATTCAGCACAAATAACACCTGATGCACAAAATGCACTTAATTCCGTAGCCAATGTATTAAATCAATATCCTGCATCCACCATTAACGTCACAGGACATACCGACGACATCGGCAGCGACAGCTATAACCAGAAGTTATCCGAACAACGCGCAGCGAGCGTCGCCGCTTATTTAGCCCAGCATAATGTAAATTCTAGCCGTCTCGCCCAGCAAGGTATGGGTGAACGGTTGCCTAAATTTCCTAATACTGACGAAAATAATCGTGGACAAAATCGGCGCGTAGAATTGGTAATTGTCGCCAATAATAATGCGGGCACTGGCCAAGGCAATCAACAAGGCACGCCCCAACAGCAGCAAGGCTATCCGCAACAACAAGGTTACCCTCAACAACAAAACTATCCACAGCAACAGGGATACCCACAACAGCAAAACTATCCGCAGCAACAAGGTTACCCACAACAGCAAAACTATCCGCAGCAACAAGGTTACCCTCAACAACAGGGCTATCCTCAGCAGAACTACCCACAATAGGGCTACCCAGACTAACAGCTATATTTGACATTATGGGTGCGTAAATAAGGACTTACGCACCCCTGCTATCAGCCGCTTAGCTGCTCCAGATTTAATTAAATCATGAACTGGTGAACGCCAGTATCTGCGGTCAAGCAAGCTTTCTCCCCGCACTTTCAAACCTGTTGCATTCAGAGCAAAATATTACTTTACACCACCCTGATTAAAGACCCACAATATTTGTTTTTTATTCAGTTTAGTCATGGCAATCGAAACATCACAATCCCCCGCAAACACTGCAAAATCGGAATCTGCGACCGACAAAAACTCAGAATCTTTGGGCTCCATCGACATAGAAGACTTTGATGCGTCTGCCAATGAAGACGATTTGGCGTTGCCCTCTGAAAACGTGCTGGCAAATAACAAAGTAGCCGTCCGCCGTAAAATCGAGATGTATTGGGAAAAAAAGCGGCTACAGGAACAATTAGGCGACTTTGGCGAGATTGATTTTGATTTTTAGGGATGCATCTTCGTTAATCATCCGGCAATTTCCATAGGAAAAATCAACATGACCTCCACATCAGAAATTACCCTCTTCCATTCCCCGAACACCCGCTCCACTGGGGCACTCATCCTGCTCGAAGAACTCGGTGCTGAATACCAATTGCATGTGCTTAATATGAAAGAAGGCGAACAACGCAAAGCTGAATATCTGGCAATTAATCCGATGGGGAAAGTGCCAGCATTAAAGCATGGAGATGCTGTAATAACAGAGCAGGTAGCGGTATTCCTGTATCTCGCTGATCTTTATTCAGAAGCCGGTCTCGCCCCGAAAATAGGCGATCCACTACGCGGACCTTATTTACGCTGGATGGTATTTTACGGTTCGTGCTTTGAGCCAGCGATCATTGACCGCTCACAAAATCGCGAACCTGCGCCACAAATGATGTCGCCTTATGGTGATTTCGATACTATGTTTAAAACCCTGACCGATCAGCTTGCCAAAGGCCAGTATCTGCTGGGCGACAAATTTACCGCCGTTGATGTCCTGTGGGGTACGGCGCTTACCTGGGTTACACAATTTCAACTTGTACCCACATTGCCAGTAATTCAAACTTACATTGACAGAGTGAATGCTCGCCCTTCTGTTGCATGGGTAAGGGATAAAGATGCTGAACTCGTTACTGCTCAAGGCTAACTATTGATTGAGCCTTGCAAATATAGGCAGTGTCGCCTTAAGCTTCTGAAAAGATTAGTAGACTTCGATAAACTCAGCCCAAATTGCACTGAAGTCACCTGAAAGGTATCGCCAACAAAGATGCTTACATCACTATAACTGACTGTCAGTTTTGCCCTTAACATACCTCATGGATAAATAACCAACCAATGCCCCCCAAAAAAGCATATAAGCTCCATGAACCATGAATTCAGCGCTAAAACTATTTACATGCCTGTAATAATCCATAATGTCATCAGCCAGCACCAACACTAAAACCAAATAAACTGCGATTTTTAATTTGATTTTGTGTTCGTAGAAACAACTGATACCTAAAATAATGAAGCCAGTGAAAAACCTGATCCCACTATGAATGAACATTTCCCAATTAAAGAAATTAATTTTTAATGCCGCATTCACAAAATAGAGCAGCACCAATCCCACAAAAATAGCAATGCTCACTAACCTCATTATTCCCTCGCTTTATTTTTTAGACTTACCTGATTTGAGTGACAATCTATCCGCCAACCTGGGCAATCCAGTCCTGAAGATTATAATAATTGGTAATTCGGGCGACTTTGTTGTCGCGTATCTCGAAAAACGCACCGGCAGGAAGACGGTATTCTTGCCCTTTTGCGGCAGGTAAGCCCTCATCGCTTTTAATGTATTTACCTAATACGACAAACTCCGCAGCAGCTCGAGTGCCATCAGGTGTTGCCATAATAACCATATCGACCAATTGTTCTTTATAGTTAAAGTTCATGCAAGCCATAAACTGTCTGAACGCGTCTTTGCCTATTTCACGTTTGCCCTGGTTGATGTCATGGATAACGTCATCCGTGAGCAGGTTTAAAAATGTATCCATATCTGCGCTGTTGAAAGCGGCGTAGTATTGTTCTATTAGGTTAATAGCGTGTTGATTCATGATTAAGTCGTTAAGTTAAAAAAAATATTTTTAAGTAGTGTGTTTCCAGAACAATTGTTATGCGCGTTCTGATCGCTTCTGTTTTCTAGTCACCCATTTCTTAGTGACTTGATAACGCCAGTATGTGTCCATGCCAATGTACCCAGCAAGAGAACATATTAAACCTAAAATAAGGCAACCCAGCAAGAATGGCCCAATCACATCGCCAAATCCCGACCACAACCCTTCTAAAGAAAATACAAAATTATCCGCAGGTGATGGCCTATGTGAAAACCAAAGGCCAACCCGGTAAGCAAAATAAAACAATGGTGGCATGGTAATTGGGTTAGTAACCCACACGGTCGCTACGGAAACAAGCAGGTTTGCCCGAAAATAAACCGCCGCTGCAGCGGCGAAAGCCATTTGCGTGGGTGTAGGTGCCCAAGCGAAAAAAAGGCCGATGGCAATTGCCGCATTAATGGAGCGCCGGTTGATATGCCAAAGATTGGGACTTTGCAATCTATCGCCAAGAAATTGGAGATTTTTGTGCTTACTAATTACCTCGGGGTCAGGTACGAATCTATGGATTAATTTTTTTATAAATTCTTTGGCCATACGAGTGCTTTAGTTATTTTTATTTAGTAAATTTTAGCAGATTTTCACTATGAATTAATGATGAATACATTGTTAGCCAAAGATCTGCGTCGGACAGCAAATTTAACCGAGCTCTCTTCAGAAGGCAGAGTGCCATTTTTTCTTAACCAAACCATATGGATTAGATGAATGTGAAAAATATAAGTGTATTTTCCACAAAAGAGTGGATTCAAAGAAAAGAAAGAACCAAATACCGCTTACTTTATGCGATCCGGCGTTATTTTCGCGGCGTAACCACCACATTGCGACATCACCAACAGCCCTGATTTTGTCAGAAAGTGAAAGATAAGCCTTATAGCCTGCCCTGATTTTATGAACAGTCATAATTCAGTATATCTACCCCGTTAAATTGCTACACTATCCAGTACTATGATTGCACTGGTCTTATTCTTTCTCGCCGGAATTTTGCTGGTTCAGCAAATGACGATATTGCCAGATGTCGTCTGGTTTCCAGTCGCGGTCGTTGGCTTAGGTGTATTGGCAAAGTTGCGGTGGTGGCGTAGTTTCTGTTTTGGATTTGCCATATTGTGGGCTGTAGCATTTGCCTCAATCAGGCTAAATGGCCGTTTGCCAGAACATTTGGCAGGTCAGGACATCAAAATTCAAGGTTATATCGCTGACTTACCAGAGCATGAAAGCAACCACGTCCGCTTTAATATTAATGTATCAGAAGCAGCCAAGCAGATTCCAAATAAATTGAGATTAACTTGGTATTATCCTGACCACCCCATTAAAGCTGGACAGGAATGGGTATTTACGGTCAGGTTAAAACCGCCGCACGGCAATCTTAATCCCGGCGGTTTTGATTATGAACGCTGGTTGTTTGTTGAGGGCATCGGTGCGACAGGTTATGTCCGCCCCAAACCTCAACCTCAATTGCTGGACAACGGTTCTTCCAAAACTAGCCTGTTGATTTGGCGACAACATATTGCCGAGCAATTGGAGCAGGTACTGGCGAATAGCGCTAGCTTGTCGATGATTAAAGCCTTGACCATAGGGGATGGTGATAGCCTCACGCCACAGCAGTGGGAGGTCTTTCGCAGGACTGGTACAACCCATCTCATGGTTATTTCCGGTTCACATATTGGTTTGGTTGCCGGGCTGGTGTATTTATTGGTCATCAGGCTTTGGGCTTGGTCGGGGGTTTTGGCGTGGTCTCCCCAGAAAATCGCTGCTATCGTTGCGTTGGTGACGGCCATATTTTATGCTGGGCTTACGGGTTTTTCCGTGCCTGCCCAACGTTCTGCATTGATGATTGCTATCGCCATGATAGCGATCATCCAGCAACGCAATACCAAACCTTATAATGTCCTTGCTGTTGCCTTATGTACCATCCTGATTGTTGATCCCTTGGTGGTTTTATCCGCTGGTTTCTGGTTGTCGTTTATTGCGGTTAGTTTGATTATTTACGTTATTGCCGGACGCTTGGGCAAACTGGGCTTTATTCGCGGCAGTATCAAGATCAACTGGGTGACTTCGATAGGCTTAGCACCACTATTGCTATTCTTTTTCCAGCAAGTTTCAATGATTGCACCGCTGGCTAATTTAATCGCCGTACCCATCATTAGCTTGATAGTTGTCCCGGTCGCGTTGCTCGCTACGCTTATCATGCCCATTTCATCATTAGTGGCAGTAAAACTGTTTTTTATCGTAGACATTTCTTTACAGGGATTATGGTGGATTTTAGTCAAATTAGCTGCCCTGCCCTTATCGACTGTAAGCCATATCCAACCGTCGTGGTGGGCTTTAGCTTTTGCGATTCCGGGCATATTGCTGCTGTTTGCACCCAAAGGGATGCCATCGCGTTACCTGGGATTGATTATGCTATTTCCTCTGATGTTTACTGCACAAGACAAGATTGCATTGGGGACTTTCAAGCTGTCGTTGCTTGATGTTGGACAAGGCTTATCGGCGGTTATACAAACTGCTAATCACGCCCTGGTTTACGATACGGGAGCGAAGTTTTCATCCACCAGCGACAGTGGACAAAGTGTCATCTTGCCTTTTTTACGTAACCAGGCTATTGATAAAATTAATACTTTAGTTATAAGCCATGGGGACAATGACCACATCGGCGGCGTTGATTCCTTATTATCAAGCACGACAACTGAGCAATTATTTACCAGCGTACCCCAACTATTGGGGAGATATTCTCCAACGCAGTGCAAAGCTGGGCAATCCTGGTCGTGGGATAGCGTCGTATTTACCCTATTGTCACCACCGGCAGACCATTTCCTATCGGAAAATGACAATTCCTGCGTACTGCAAATCCAAACCCAACAACGGACAATCCTGTTAACAGGCGATATTGAGTCTGAAGCTGAATCATCGCTGGTCGAAACCTATAAAAATAAATTGAAAGCCGACATCTTAATCGCGCCCCATCATGGTAGCCAAACGTCGTCAACGTCTACATTTTTGAAAGCCGTTAAACCCAATCTAGTATTGATCCCTGCAGGCTATCGGAACCAATTCGGCCATCCACACGCGGAAGTTCTCCAACGCTATAAGGATTTGCATGTCAATTGGTTCAATAGTGCAGATGATGGCGCTATCCAACTTAATGTCGGGCAAGATGTGAAAATAGAATCATGGCGAGCTGCCGAGGGGCGATATTGGAATTACAAAAAATGATGGTGAAAAGCAGTCCCTAATGCCATTGATCGTAACTTGCGCAGTTTGCAACCTGTCCATTTGAAACCATCGTTGCATATAGGCGCATAACTCAATATGGATAAATATAATTTTCGACTCTTAGAATGACCGCTGCGTACTCTAACCACATAATTTAGAGAAACATTATTAAATTAAGCAGATCTCCAAAATGCCAAAGCATAACAGTGATACCTTAATAATACATGAAGCAATTGATGCGGTTTACCGTACTCATTCTCGCAGAGTATTTGCCACGTTAGTTCGTTTGCTGGATGACTTTGATATTGCCGAAGAAGCTTTACATGATGCGTTTAGGGCAGCCTTAGAGCAATGGCCTCGTGATGGCATACCTGTCAATCCGCAGGCTTGGCTGGTTTCAACCGGCCGTTTTAAAGGAATTGACCGTATCCGCCGCCATAAACGGTTTGAGGCATTACCGGACGAAATTGAAGAACAACTTGTTGCTGAAATTGGTGATGATATAGACGGCGACGGCATCGAAGACGACCGCCTGCGGCTAATCTTTACCTGCTGTCATCCGGCTTTGCCGCCGGAAGCCCAGGTTGCCTTGACCTTACGCGAAATATGCAGTTTGACCACCGAAGCCATCGCCAGCGCCTTTCTGATCCCCGTGCCAACGCTGGCGCAACGCATCGTGCGGGCGAAAACCAAAATCCGCGCTGCCCGCATCCCTTATCATGTGCCGACTCCAGACATGCTACCGGAACGCCTGGATAGCGTGTTGCATGTGGTATATCTGATTTTTAACGAAGGTTATTTCGCATCCTCCGGCGCAACATTGACCCGCCCCGACTTGTCCGAAGAAGCCATCCGGTTGGGACGCTTGCTGGTGGATTTATTGCCGAAACCCGAAGCCGTCGGCTTACTGGCCTTGATGCTATTGCAAGAATCCCGACACATGACGCGCACGTCGCCGTCCGGGGATTTGGTTTTGCTGGAAGACCAAGACCGCCGTTTATGGAATAAAGCCTACATCAGCGAGGGTTCGGCCTTGGTCAAACAAGCCCTGGCCTCCAGACAGGTGGGCGCGTACACCGTGCAAGCCGCCATTGCCGCCGTCCACGCCAATGCCACCAGCGCGGAAGCCACCGACTTGGCGGAAATCGTGGCCTTATACGAGGTGCTATTCAGCATCAACCCGTCGCCGATTATCGAACTCAACCGTGCCGTTGCCGTCGCCATGCGCGATGGGCCTTCGGCTGGGCTTGTGCTAATTGATGAAATCCTGCTGCAAGGCAAACTTGGCGACTACCACCTAGCGCATTCGGCGCGTGCCGACCTGCTCCGCCGCCTGAACCGAAAGGCCGAGGCCAAATCCGCTTATGAAACCGCGCTTTTGTTTGCGCAAATGAAGCCGGAACGGCGTTTTCTTGAAGGTAGATTGCGGGAGTTGTAGGGTTAAAAAGCCTGTTTACATCCGCTATAAACTTCCGTAAGGTACTCATTGCGTACCTTTTTGATGCCACATAACCATTCGGCGTAGATTATGGTAAGCGGTGCATACCCTACATGACTTGCTAGAAATTTATTTATTCAAATAATCACCAAAGAGCTTTGAAAAAGCGTTGTTGTTCTTTCTAAAATTTTCGCTTGGACACCCCAATAATTGCTCTGGCGATTTATGTGTGTGCAATATCGAGAAAGTTGCTTCATATAGTAAGTAAGAACATAAACCAACAGTGTGCATAGGTTTTTATGCAGGCATAACTACTTCTGAATGGTGCAATAGATTTAGCGTGAGCGCGATCATTTCTGAATTCATAGCCTAGCCCACTAAGAGCTAAAAAGACCATCTCATCACGGGTTAGTTGAATGGTTTTATTATTTATAACAATAGGGGTCATGCTAACTATTTTTCTCAATAGGGATGCGCCGTTTCTTCTTTGGACTGTATCCTTGTAGTCAAACCTAGTATGCAGGTGGGAAAGTATCGTTTGTGTATCTTGGCTAGTGATTGGAGGATTTCCGTTAGAAAAGAGGAGACGTTTTGCATAAGACGAAAAGTTCTTATTTCCTCCAGGTGAGAATATATATGAGCCATTTTCAATAATTCTTTTAAGAAAATATTCACAGGTTTGAAATGGAATTAGTTTGAGCAAAGTAACAAATTCTTCTGCGGCAATTCTGTTTGTATTGAAATAAGTAGATAGCTCTGGGCAAATACCGCTTCGTAGCCTATTGGTGATGTTTAATTTGGGGAATGCGCTTACTGATAAGTATTCAAAAGCCCTCCAAGTCCAATCAAAAGCGTGATCAGGTCTTGTAGGGAGACTATCTACGGCATCTAGAAGATATGAAACAGTAATATGTATATCTGAATTGCTTGTCGATGGCAATTGGTAAGGAAAGAAGATCTCTTGCAGTTTGAATTTTGCAAGGCGATCTTCAAAAAGACTCTCCGCTTTAAACTTCTGAGCTAGAGGCCATTGATTAAAATGATCTATACGTTGTTGTTTCGGCATGTGGTTAACCGTGATGATTTTTAACATCAGGCGTAAAAGGCGTATTTTTCGTGAGCAGCTCGAAAGAAAAATGCGCCCTTGTTGACGGCATTGTTATGTGCGCCCGAATTCCTGAGCATAGATAACTACAGATTCTCTTGATGCTTGCATTAATGCTCCTGAATAGAGATTAGACAGCTCATCGTAACTTAGATAATCAGAGCCTATCTTTCCGGTATTGAACAAAAACTCAAATGTCTCATTTGAAAGTGAAACCTTGCGCATATCCTCGTATTTTAAGAGCACGCCGCCGCGATCCCCCTTCGTAGTACATTCATCAATTCGGCAAATTGGAATGTGCTCTCCACGAGATATAAACTTCTGATCAGGCTTTTGCAGTTTGTCGGTTGGCCTTAAGAAAGCAGAACAGCATGGAAAACGATAAGAACTTGATTTTGACTTGGATTCACAAATCTTTCGACTACAAAGAAATGCTTTTAATTTAGATAGCTGATCTTGCATACGATGTTCGGAGACGTACAGCTTTCTATCCTCCCAGATTTTGTATTGAACCGCAACAATGTTGACTTTTTCTTCTTTAGGTGCATGACGTTCGTAGATTATGTCGGCTCCTGTGATATGCTCTGTAAAGTGGACCCCATTGTCCAGACAAATATCTGCCTAGTTTAAGATAGAGACCTGTTCACATTACAGCTGGATGGCGCTGTCCCAATTCTTCAGTTGAGGCGAATGTTTCCTGCTTATCACTGAATTTATCCACAATTTTTGCGCCACCGCCCGTGGCTGTCCGGTACACCGTGTTGGGTGTGGCGTAGCCCAGTGATTGATGCAACCTTTCTTCATTATAAAACTGGAAATAGTCGGTCAGGCCTAACAGTAAATCCGGCATGTTGGCGTATTTCTGCAAATACACATCCTCATATTTCACTGTCCGCCACAGCCGTTCGACAAAAATATTGTCCAATGCCCGTCCATGCTGATGGCAATGCCGTTGTCGAGCAGCACCCCCGTGAAGCTGTCACTGGTGAACTGCGAGCCTTGGTCGGTATTGAACACTTCCGGCACACCGTAGGCCTTGATGGCTTCTTCCAGGCAATCCACACAGAACCCGGCATCTATCGTGTTCGACAACCGCCAACCCAATACCTTGCGGCTATACCAATCGATAATGGCGACCAGGTAGACAAAGCCGTGCAGCAGCCGGATGTAGGTGATGTCGGTGCTCCAGACCTGGTTGGGGCGGACGACCTCGACACCCCTGAGCAAATAAGGGTAAACCTTGTGCTGCGGATGCGGCTTGCTGGTGTTGCCGGGCGACATGCCTGCCAAGCCCAGTTTTTGCATCAAGCGCCGTACCCGCTTGCGGTTCACGGCATACCCACAGCCACATAAATAGAGGGTCATGCGCCGAGAGCCGAAAAAGGGGTGCCGGGTGTATTCTTCATCCACGAGTGACAACAAAATACACTCAAGGCCGTCTCTTTGTCCTGACGGCGCTTTAATTGCGCGTAGACGACCGAACGGGTCACGGCAAGCAACTGACATTGCCTGGACACCGTCAGTACGTCGCCTAGGCCTATCCAACCCTGGCGTTGTGCTATGGGTTGAACCCAGACTTTTTTTTAAGCCAATCCAGTTCCATGTTGAGCTGCCCGATCTTGGCGTACAGACGGTCTGGGTCACCCTGTGCGTCGGCTGGCTTCGGGCCGCGCTTGCCTTCAAACAGGCTGCCCGCATTTTCCAGTAACTCTCGTTTCCATTGGTTGACTTGGGTCGGATGGACACCGTACTCTTGGGCGATCTCATTGATCGTCTTAACACCCTTGACCGCCGCCAGCGCTACCTTCGCCTTCTGTGTACCGGTAAATGTTTTCCGTTTGCTTTCGCTCATTGCGTTCCACTATTTTCCTTAACAGGCTATAGCTTAAACTACTGTCCGGATTTTGGGGTCCACTTTACTGGGTGATCTGGATGCAAGACCCGTAATCTGAGTATGCTTTCATTTGGCAACTCAAAATCTCTATAGCCTTGACCTGTTTCAAGAGCCTTCATTGGGCGCTCAACATTGTATGCATCCCGAAAAATTAGCTGGTTTTCCGTATGACTCGTTGGTTGAAGCTCTTTCTTTGCTTTATTAAGAGTGCCGAGCCTATTTTTTAGCTGATCAGTTCGCTGTTTATTTCCACGTTCACGATTAGCAATCTCCAGCAAGCCTTCTAAATCCTCTATATCCGACAGTACTAGTTCCAAGGGAGCGATTTCTTGTCTATCCCTTATTGAGCGCAATCGAGCCTTTTGTCGGCATTCTTTTGTGATATCACTCTCGTGCTCCCTCTTAAGAACACTTACCTCTGGTCCTAAGAGCTCTGGATACAATACCCCGCCAAGCTCGAGTGCATTTTCATACGTAGATTTATCGATATCACCATGCGAGGCAATCTTGGTCAATCCACGAAAAGCACTTAGAGCAATCCATTCTGCATTGATTCGTTCTTCTTCTGTCATTGAATCTGGCACACTAGGCCTTTTTTTTCACAAAACGTGATTTATACGACATCGAATGTCTTATAAAAAATTGAATTTGTCGTATATTCATCGCTATCTACCTTAACTGATTGTTTTATAAAAAAGAGTATAGATTAAAAAAAGTCATGGCGGACAAACAAATGCGAGACGACTTCCACCCCCAATAAAATTTGGTTTCGGTACAGAATGAAACTTTATTAATTCGCGGTTTCAACAATATAAGCAAAAACCCTCTTGGCTTACTCATCAACAATAACCTCAAACCCGCCAAAAATCATGCGCTTGCCGTCGAAGGGCATAGCATCGTGGAAAGGTTGCATACGCGGGTCAGCCATGACTTTTTCCATGCCTGCGTCACGGACTGCCCGCGACGACCACCGTACCCAGGAAAACACCACCACTTCATCGGGCTGACATTTGACCGCCATTGGGAAGGAGGTCAGCTTGCCTTCCGGGACGTCATCGCCCCAGCATTCGACCACCTGAAACGCGCCGTGCTCTTTGAACACTCCCGCCGCCAGTTGAGCGAGCTGTATATAACGCGCTTTATTGCTTACCGGTACGGCTACCACATAACCATCGACATATGACATTGGCTTCTCCATTCAAGATAGGGAACAGACAGGTAAATTGGCTGTCTGCACATAATAAGTAATCTATCGGAAAGCGGTTGCTGCATTTGCTTTCCTCACGCTGTAATCGAACGGGGATGTCCGGATTCGACATTCCCTGAATAAGTTTTTGGTATGATGAAAAAAATATTTAGCTTGTCGAAAATATGGTTGCCCAACGGACTATGAAGCAAGACCTGAATTTTACTTGAACCTACTCACTTGGAGAATACCAATGACACAAAAAGCCAAACCATTACCGGAAGGTTATCCCACATTATTGCCTTATCTAGTCGTTCGCCGTGCCGCTGAGGCGATAGAGTTTTATAAGCAAGTCTTCGGTGCTGTTGAAATCATGCGGCTCGATGCGCCTGACGGCAGTGTCGGGCATGCTGAAATTGGGATCGGCAAAGGCGTGGTCATGCTTTCAGAAGAAAACCCGGCTTGGGGTTCGACCTCGCCGGAAACACTCGGCGGCAGCCCGGTTACGCTACTGGTTTATGTGGACGATGTCGATGCCGTTTTTGCCGCCGCAATCAAAGCTGGCGCAAAAGAAAAAATGCCGCTGGCGAACCAATTCTGGGGCGACCGCACCGGCCAGGTTATCGACCCCTTCGGCCACCACTGGCATATCGCCACGCACATTGAAGACATCGATCCAAACGACCTGCAACGCCGCATGGCCGAAGCGTGTCAAGCTGACAAACCGGAGTAACAACATGACCAACTTACTGAAATACGGATTTAACCCGGAACTGGATTTAAGCTTTGAACGCATTGTTGACGTATCCCCGGCACAGATATGGGCGGCGTGGACGATGCCGGAACTGCTTAAGCAGTGGTTTTGCCCATTGCCGTGGCAAACCGTGGATTGCGAAATCGACTTGCGCCCTGGCGGGCTGTTCCGCAGCGTAATGCGCTCGCCGGAGGGGCAGGAATTTCCGAACATAGGTTGTTACCTTGAGGTTATCCCCAATGAGCGCTTGGTTTGGACCAATGCGCTTGAACCTGGTTTTCGCCCCGCTAAACCGCCGGTGGAAAGCCCCGGACACGAATGTGCGGAATTTTTGATGACAGCGGTGATTGCCCTCCAACCCCACGCCCAAGGCACTCGCTATAGTGCGATGGTCTTACATGCGGACAAAGCAAGCCGCGACAAACATGCAGCCATGGGTTTTGAAGAAGGCTGGGGCATCGCGCTGGATCAGATGATTGCGATGATTAAGGCATGAGATGAGCTATGTCAATTTCGTTCACTCCGCCAGATGTTTTAGACCCTGAACTCGTTGGCAGTTACCCAGCCCGTGCCAAGGCGGGCGGCGGCTATGTGTGGGATGAAGTACTTGAATATCGGGTTTGGTGCTCTTCCGAAGATGGCGCTCCCGATGAATTCGAAGGGGATGATTATTACTACCCCTTTGCAACTTATGAGGAAGCGTTGGTATTCTCGGAAAACAATCCAGGTTGCAAAGAGCCGCTGGCATTGGTTCTTCAAAGAGAACACATTGACGAACCTGAGCCGGAACAATATATACATGTCAAGGAGGAGCGCGTAACGGAGTGGCCTATTGAGTTTCTGAGTCGGCCTAAAAGAACAGAAAAGACAATCCTTGATTTTCTTTCGCCCAATGCGCCATCAAATCGTTTGGCGATCATTCGTGGAGAGGCGAATTTAAATGCTAACAGGTAAGATAAACAGAATACCCCGATTAATTAACTAACTGAAAAAACTTTCATGAAAGTATTCAAGCACCAGAGAAAAATTGCGGCATCGCCCACCGAAATATTTAAGGCTTTTAAAGATCCGTCGCTGTTGTCCCAATGGTGGGGGCCTGCCGGTTTCAGCAATACATTTCATAACTTTGAATTCAAACCACAAGGAAAATGGTCGTTTGTGATGCATGGGCCAGACGGGACAAATTACCCGAACGAAAATATCTTTCAGGAAATTTTAGAACCGAATAAAGTTGTGATTCGGCATGACTGCGACCCTTATTTCACGTTAACCGTGACGATTGAAGATGTTGACGACGGCGCACTACTTAATTGGTTGCAAGACTTTGACGACGAAGCCATAGCCAGAAATATTGCCCATATTGTCGAACCGGCAAATGAGCAAAATTTGGACAAATTGCAGGCGCTTGTTACCCGTAGCTAACTTTTTAATCGGTGTTAATGGTTAAAAACACGCTAAGGCGAAAAGTAAAACTAAATTTGGAAATCAATCGCTTGGTATCCAAGTTTTCGCTTAGCAAATAAAAAGGCGTAACACCCGTTTTTTCGACGTTATTTTTTAAAGGCAATTCTTATGACCCAAATTATTCTTATGCTCATTGCCGTTGTTATCGTGGGCGTTTTAATTTATGCGGCAAGCAGACCCAACGATTTCCAAATCCAGCGCAGCATCACCATCAAAGCTACGCCCGATAAACTGTTTCCGCTCATCAACGACTTGCACGCTATGCAAACATGGTCGGCCTGGGAAAAGGTTGATCCGAAAATGCAACGAAGCTATAGCGGTGAAGCCAGTGGCAAAGGCGCGAAATACGCCTGGGAAGGCAATAAGGAAATCGGCCAGGGCAGCATGGAGATTATCGAATCCGTACCCAACAGCAAAGTCGGATTGCATATGCACTTTATTAAACCTTTTGAAGGGCATAGTTCAATCGACTTTACTTTAGCGGCAAACGGCGACGAAACGCTTGTTACCCAAACTATGCGCGGCACCAGCACCTTCCTTCCCAAATTGATGTGTACCTTATTCTTTAATCAAGACAAAATGATTGGCGGCAAGTTTGAGGAAGGTCTGGCTAATTTGAAGGATATTGCAGAGAAATAATTATAAGAGCGGTTAAGTAAACTTCACTCTACCAACCCTTAGCCTTTAACCAAGGAAATTGACATGCACAAAATCACCCCATTTTTATGGTTTGATAACCAAGCGGAAGAAGCGGCAAACTTTTATGTTTCAATCTTCAAAAACTCAAAGATAACAAGCGCTACTTCGATGATGGTGACATTTAAACTTGATGGCCAGCCATTCATGGCACTCAATGGCGGCCCGACTTTCAAATTTACCGAAGCCATATCGCTTTTCGTCAATTGCGAAACACAGCAAGAAGTCGACGAACTGTGGGATAAGCTATCGACCGGTGGTTCTAAATCCCAA
This sequence comes from uncultured Gammaproteobacteria bacterium, assembly GCA_963804035.1. Classification (GTDB taxonomy): domain Bacteria; phylum Pseudomonadota; class Gammaproteobacteria; order Methylococcales; family Methylomonadaceae; genus Methyloglobulus. Next base: position 161,711 of record CAWDOO010000004.1, read on the forward strand.
TGCGGTTGGTTGAAAGACAAATATGGCTTATCTTGGCAAATTATCCCTAATGTACTGGGAGAAATGTTGAGTGACTCGAACCCTGAAAAATCGGGAAGGGTGATGCAAGCAATGTTGCAAATGAGGAAAATCGAGATTTCGGATTTGAAGGCAGCATATCAGCAACAATAAGGAAATTAGCCCAATGGTTGTAACATAAAGTTTAAGCTGTGCGTCTATTTTGAATAGGTGTTCTATTTTTTGGAAAAATCTAAATTCATGCCGGTTATTCAATGCTACGACAGTAACTATGGAGATACATATGAAATACATGTTATTGATTTACCAAGATGAACAATCGCTAAGCGAAATCGAACGGGAAGAGTGTTACAAAGAGTCCATACAACTTGCACATAACCTTAAAGCGAACGGCCAGTATTTGTCGGCAAACCCATTGCAACCAACAGCAATGGCAACCAGTGTCCGTGTCCGGGAAGGCAAGCAATTAATCACCGACGGCCCTTTTGCTGAAACCCGCGAACAACTAGGCGGATATTTTCTGGTCGATGCCATCGACCTTGATGAGGCTATCAATATAGCCAGCAGAATTCCGATGGCGCGCAAGGGAATAGTCGAAATCCGACCTGTGATAGAAATTAAAGGCTTGCCAGTAGTTTAGTAATCGGTCTAGTCGAAATAATTACGTAAACTTGAGAAGAAAGGAGACCGTTAGGCTTGCTCCTTGCTTTGTATTTTTGGAGCTTTAGTGAAGGATAATTGCAAAAAATACCGCGAACTATCATGCCATGTGTCAATTCGGCGGATTTTCTTTTATACTCTCGCGCTGTTTACTTGAGGACATAACATGGGAAAGCCCTACATTCTACACATGCTGACCACGGCAAAAAATCTTAGCCCTTTTGATGTGAATATGGCGATGGATGCAGGTTGGGTGTCTGCCGTACCTTATACCAATGTGGAAGCTAACGACGTTCAAGGCTTAGTCCAGGATGCCATTTTTTCTCGCAGTGAAAAAAATCTAAAACGTACCGCTATTTTCATCGGCGGGCGCGACACCAAACAAGCGATGGATATGCTGAAATTGGCGAGACAAGCAATGGTTCCGCCGTTTGAAATATCCGTATTTGCTGATCCCAGCGGTGCATTTACTACCGCAGCAGGCATGATGGCGGCAGTCGAACGGGAACTGGCGACAAAATTCAACACGACATTGGCAGGAAAAAACATGCTTGCACTCGGTGGCACGGGTCCAGTAGGACAAGCGGCAGCGGTGATTGCGGCAAAAGCGGGGGCAAACGTAAGGATTATTGGCCGTCAGCTTGAAAAAGCCCAGCATATTGCGGACATGTGTAACAATGAATTCGGCGAAGGCAAAATCACTATCACTGCGGGAGCTGACGCTGATAAGGCCGAATACATCAAAACCGCCGATATAGTTGTAGCAACTGGCGCGGCAGGCATTGAATTATTAAGCGCCGCCTTGATCTCATCAGCTCCCCAGTTAAAAGTTGCAGCTGATGTTAACGCCGTTCCACCCACAGGTATTGCAGGCGTTGATGCGCTCCATAATGGTGTAGCTATTGTTGGATCAAACAGTGGTGCAGTGGGAATTGGCGCATTGGCGATTGGTGACGTTAAATATCAGGCGCAAAATCGTTTGTTGAAACAAATGATTGAAACAAACAAGCCCGTTTACCTGCATTTTGAACATGCTTTTGAGGTTGCAAGAGAGTATGTCAAATCGACATCTTAAGGAATTTTTGAATAAATTGATTCAGCCCATGGTTCGACCCGCTCACCAAGAACGGAATGAACCCATTGCCGTTCGGCCTTAGCCCTTCGATAAACTCAGGAGGCCCTGTCGAAGTGCTGTGCAGAGTTTCCTTAAATTAACCCACGCCATAAAGAGAAAAAATCATGGAAAAACGCAGCATCTTACACATGTTAGACCCTATGCCACATAACAGCCCATTTGACATCAATATGGCGATGGATGCCGGTTTTGATGTCCTGATGCCTTACAGCAATGTTAAGTTGGAAAGCGTACATGGCTTGGTGCAGGACGCTATTTTTTCACGGGGCCATCCGGTGTTAAACGCACAGGGATTTTTATTGGTGGGCGTAACTTAGGTTTGGCAGTAGATATGTTGGAATCCGCCCAAAAAGCGATGGTTCCGCCGTTTGAAGTTTCCGTTTTTGCTGATCCCAGTGGTGCATACACCACCGCTGCGGCACTGGTTGCGTGCGTGGAAAAACAACTCAAGGAAAAACACGGCAAAGAATTAAAGGACTGCCATGGCGTTGTGTTTGGTGGTACTGGCGCAGTAGGTATTGCAACTGGCGTGATTGCATCTCTTGCGGGTGCTGATATTATCCTGACTGATCATTTATCCGTTGACACGGCACTGGCGGTGGCAAATGAATATAACCACCGCTTCGGCTGCTCTTTGAAAGGAACGTATGCCAGTTCGGACGCAGACAAGGCGCGTTTGATTGCTCACGCCGACATCGTATTCTGTACCGCAAAAGCTGGGGTTCAGGTAATCAGCGCGGACATATTGGACGATGCCAAACAACTGAAAGTGGCGGGTGATGTCAATGCCGTGCCGCCATTGGGGATAGAAGGCATCAAACGTAGCCACATGGGTGAACCGTTAATTCATGCCATTAATTCTAAGGGCGCAGTAGGTGTAGGGGCGCTGGCTGTCGGTAACGTAAAGTACCAACTGCAAAACATCCTGCTGAAACTGATGCTGGAAACCGATAAGCCCTTATATCTTGATTTCAGGGATGCCTTTAGCAAGGCAAGGGAGTTATAGTGTTGAGAGTGTTGAGAATCTGGACGCACTGTTAATAACTGCCGTATTAGCATTGCAGGAAGTGTGAAAAGGTAGGGTACGCATCGCGTACCTTTTGGGGCTTTATTTACATGGGACGCTTTGTTGTGGTATGCGATGCGTACCTTACTTGGCTTGGATAGCTAATATAGTCCCTTGCTCTTTATGGCCTCTGGAGGAATATAACCCAGAGTAACGCCATTACCTGATTTTGGATATGTGATTAAAACTAGACCTAAGTCAGATGCTTCTTGTTTAGAACCATTCTTTCCACCGGGAACATACATCTCGGTTGTTTGAAGACCAACATCATCTTTTACAGCCAATACAAGTTGGTAAATAGCCTGTACTTTCTTTTTTATATTTACATATGAGATACCTTGGATATTAATTGAGCAAGTATCCGGTTTAGCGTAACCCAGCATAATAAACATACCCACATCCTTATCCCATTCAGCGAAGAATCCTTTTCCATTGGTACTATCAGACCCCATTTATACAGATATATACTCAATTGGAATTGGTTTTAATGCCGAAGCCTTTGCTAGGCTATCTATTTGGTCATATTTTCCAAAAGTTCTATAACAATAAGCTTCAAATCCCTCAATAGTTTTTGTAATCCAAACTTTTTCCACTTGTTCAGCATTTGCATGAGTAGTTATGGAAAAGATGAGTACTACAATAACCAATAACTCAAACCAGCTTTTTAATATTTTCAAATAAATCTCTCCAACTCACTAATTTTACATTTATAACCACATTTCGCAATTTTCCACTACAACAGCCCAGACAAACTGCTGATAAAGGGGGTAAAGACAGTTATATGAGCTGAAACATTTTGCATAAAATCTTTATACACTTCTTTGAAAATTCCGGTCCCGTGACTCGATGCGAGCAACTGTGTATTATTAATGAGCATGCTTTCAGTATCTGATTCAAAATTTTCAGCTTTTATTGCGTTGATCATTTCAGCAAACACTGGAGGTTTGCTATATATCTGAGATATATTGGTTTTTGCACCATTAGAATTAATATTAATGCTAGACCCAGTAACATCTGAGATGTTTATATTGTTATGCTTTTTTTCCACAATTTCTATCCCATTCTCAATTTTACATAAGTCACTCATTTTTAAAATATAAAGTGGACCCCAAAATCCGGACAGTAGTTTAAGCTATAGCCTGTTAAGGAAAATAGTGGAACGCAATGAGCGAAAGCAAACGGAAAACATTTACCGGTACACAGAAGGCGAAGGTAGCGCTGGCGGCGGTCAAGGGTGTTAAGACGATCAATGAGATCGCCCAAGAGTACGGTGTCCATCCGACCCAAGTCAACCAATGGAAACGAGAGTTACTGGAAAATGCGGGCAGCCTGTTTGAAGGCAAGCGCGGCCCGAAGCCAGCCGACGCACAGGGTGACCCAGACCGTCTGTACGCCAAGATCGGGCAGCTCAACATGGAACTGGATTGGCTTAAAAAAAAGTCTGGGTTCAACCCATAGCACAACGCCAGGGTTGGATAGGCCTAGGCGACGTACTGACGGTGTCCAGGCAATGTCAGTTGCTTGCCGTGACCCGTTCGGTCGTCTACGCGCAATTAAAGCGCCGTCAGGACAAAGAGACGGCCTTGAGTGTATTTTGTTGTCACTCGTGGATGAAGAATACACCCGGCACCCCTTTTTCGGCTCTCGGCGCATGACCCTCTATTTATGTGGCTGTGGGTATGCCGTGAACCGCAAGCGGGTACGGCGCTTGATGCAAAAACTGGGCTTGGCAGGCATGTCGCCCGGGCCAACACCAGCAAGCCGCATCCGCAGCACAAGGTTTACCCTTATTTGCTCAGGGGTGTCGAGGTCGTCCGCCCCAACCAGGTCTGGAGCACCGACATCACCTACATCCGGCTGCTGCACGGCTTTGTCTACCTGGTCGCCATTATCGATTGGTATAGCCGCAAGGTATTGGGTTGGCGGTTGTCGAACACGATAGATGCCGGGTTCTGTGTGGATTGCCTGGAAGAAGCCATCAAGGCCTACGGTGTGCCGGAAGTGTTCAATACCGACCAAGGCTCGCAGTTCACCAGTGACAGCTTCACGGGGGTGCTGCTCGACAACGGCATTGCCATCAGCATGGACGGGCATTGGACAATATTTTTGTCGAACGGCTGTGGCGGACAGTGAAATATGAGGATGTGTATTTGCAGAAATACGCCAACATGCCGGATTTACTGTTAGGCCTGACCGACTATTTCCAGTTTTATAATGAAGAAAGGTTGCATCAATCACTGGGCTACGCCACACCCAACACGGTGTACCGGACAGCCACGGGCGGTGGCGCAAAAATTGTGGATAAATTCAGTGATAAGCAGGAAACATTCGCCTCAACTGAAGAATTGGGACAGCGCCATCCAGCTGTAATGTGAACAGGTCTCTATCTTAAACTAGGCAGATATTTGTCTGGACAATGGGGCCCACTTTAATATTCAATGTTTCTCGAACGACTTTTAGTAACTTTTCCTGCTGTTTAAATAGATCAATCATCTGATTAACAGAGAAAAGATTTACCTCATGTACAGCGCATATTTCTCTAGCAACATCGGGAACTTTAGGGTCATACGCACCGTAAACCCACGTTCCTTGGAAACCTTCAATAACTGCTGTTAAAGTTGGATACCGACTAAAATCATAATTGATAGCACTTAGAGCGTCTTTCATGAAAATAGCCATATCTCTACCATCACAATAGACTTTCTCAACTTTATATCTATCATTCATGGGTATCCGACAGATAAATTTGAAATCTTCTTGATTTTTTAAGTGACTCCAATCTTTATTATTTTCAGAGAATACATTGGCAATTCCTAGCAATCGAAAGATGTAACTTGATACAGTTATAAAGTCTTTCCTAATATCCAAAATAATGTCTACTCTCTATTTTTAGACCATTTGGGCTGGGTTGACTAACCTCCCCACCATCCGAAAATGCTGCTTTTAATTCCTCGCCCAATCTTTTCATAAATTCTGGTCTTTACCTTATCTGCTCCAAAATCCCATCCAATTCCTCCAAACTGGCATAGGCAATTACCAGTTTTCCCGTGCCATTGTCCTTATGCTCAATGACAACCTTTGCACCCAGTTTTGCAGTCAATTGGTTTTGTAAGCGAATGGTATCGTGGTCAACGGTTTTGGTTTTTTTCGGTTTGGCTTCAGTTTGGGCATCTTTGACCAGTTTCTCCGCTGCCCTTACGGTTAATCCTTCCCTGGCTATTTTTTGGGCTGCGGCGACTTGTTTTGCCGCATCTAAGGAAAGCAAAGCTCGGGCATGACCCATTTCCAGTTGACCGCTGATCAGCAGTTTTTTTACTTCAGGCTGCAAATCCATCAACCGTAACAAATTGGTCACGGTTACCCGCGACTTGCCCACCGCATCGGCGATTTGTTGATGGGTCATAGTGAATTCATCGAGCAGCCTTTTTAGGGCTTCAGCTTCTTCCAGAGGGTTCAGGTCTTGGCGTTGGATATTTTCAATGAGGGCGATCGCCATCGTGGCACGGTCGTCGATATCTTTAACGACGACCGGTACTTGTTGCAACCCTGCAAGTTGGGCTGCGCGCCAACGGCGTTCCCCAGCGACGATCTCATACTTGTTCTGGCCTAGCTTGCGGACGACGATAGGCTGGATAATGCCCTGCGCTTTGATGGAATCTGCTAGCTCCTGCAATTTTTCAGGATTCATGTCTTTTCTGGGTTGAAACTTGCCCCGTTGCAGGTGTTCAATTGGTAAAGTGTGCGATGGGTTGCTTGCTTCTTTTGCAACAGCAACATCGCCCAACAGGGCATCTAATCCTCGACCTAATCCGCGTTTAACCAAAGTATTCACCTTTTTGTTGCTATTTATTCATGGAAGCCTAAAAACACCTCCTCATATTGGCAATGTTGTTAAGTTAAAGGGACTGTCCCTTCTCCAAAAGGGTACTTTTACTTGACAGTATTGCTCCATCTGAGATTAGGAAGTTTCTACATTTTTAGGGCTTCCCTTATATTTTTTTGCATAAGGGGTTCAAACCTTATGCTGTCACGACCCTTTCTTGCGGCCATCTTTTCTCAACATTTCCCCCGCCAACGCAATATAAGCCAAAGAACCCCGCGATGCCTTATCGTAAAACAACACGGGAAGGCCATGGCTGGGTGCTTCCGCAAGACGTATGTTCCTAGGAATACACGTCCTGAATACTTTGTCGCCAAAGTATTCTATTAATTGCTCGGATACGTCTTTGGTCAATCGGCTACGGTCATCAAACATGGTGCGGAGTATGCCCTCTAAATGCAGTCCAGGGTTGACCGTATCCTGTATATTCTTGATCGTACCCATCAGGGCGGTTAACCCTTCCAACGCATAATACTCGCACTGCATAGGAATCAACACGCTATCGGCAGCAACCAGGGCATTCAAGGTGAGCATATTTAAAGAGGGCGGACAATCGACCAATATGTAATCGTAAAAAGGTTTAATCAAAACCAGCCCATCGTCCAGCCGCCGCTCACGGCGCTCTTCTTTCAGTAAGCGGATCTCGGCGGCAGTGAGGTCGGAATTGCCCGGAATTACGTCGAAGCCCAATTCAGGCCTTTTGATGATCGCCTCGGTAGCAAGAATATCTTTCATCAAAATATCAAAGCTGGTGTAGCTGACGGCTTCCTTATCCACTCCACAGCCTATAGCCGCATTACCCTGGGGGTCAAGATCGACCACCAAAACCCGCTTTTTAGCAGCAGCCAGTGCCGCAGCCAAATTGACCGTGGTTGTAGTCTTACCGACTCCGCCTTTTTGATTCGTTAAGGCAATTACTTTTCCCACACTTTTACCTTAATTATTAGTCTTATTTTTATCGGTTAACGATTCTGAAATGCTTGTATGTTGACGCGGAGTTAATACCGCCAATGCCACAGCTACAATAAATAACGCCGCGACATCTCCCCATAAATGCCCAATATGCTGAGGATTGGCGACGGATTCAACCGCCATTATGCCTGCATGCACTATGCTCGACCAAACTGTAAACCATATAAGGCTTATATGCATCATCGGATTACGCGATGCCAATATCAAAAATACACCAAGTGTCGCATAAATGCCCAAGATCATTTCGAGATATTCAGAACGGCCTTCTGTGTGCCAAGACCAGCCCGAAGGCCAGATTACGGTAAGCAGCCATATCCCAAAGATGAAGATAAGCCCAATGACAATCAATGCAATACGCAGGTATTTGATGCGATCAATATCTTTCATATTACCCCTCCTTCAAATTAAAATGCCGCTGCCGGATTCTCCATTACGTATAGTGGAAAGCGACAAGCACCTGCGGCATTAAGGTTTTATCAGAACCAGATTCCGTTCCGCTTCAACGCCCGGAATTCGTACCGGAATTACGGAGATTGGTGACTTAACTTTTGCCAATTCCTGTTCTGGACAATTACCTTTCATAGCTAATAACAGTCCGTTCTTTGCCAACAAATGCCGGGTCATTGCTAAAATATCGGCTAATTCCGCAAAAGCCCGAGTTAATGCCATGTCGAAAGGTTGCTGCGCTTGATAGTCTTCCGTCCGGCTATGCTGTATGTCGACATTGGCAAGTTTTAATTCTAATACGACCTGCTGCACAAAACGGGTTTTTTTGGCGTTACTGTCCAGTAAGGTAAACGTCATGTGTGGCAAACAGATAGCTAACGGAATGCCCGGCAAACCTGCGCCTGTGCCGATGTCGATAATTCGGTTACCTTCAAGGTAAGGTATAACAGTCAAACTGTCCAGCAAATGCAACCGTACCATGTTCGGCTTCTCTTTTATTGCCGTGAGGTTATACGCTTTGTTCCATTTTTCAATGAGCTTAACAAAAGCTAACAATTGATCAACTTTTTGCCCGTCAACCGACAGGTTGAGCGCTGCAATGCCGTCAACCAGGATTTCACGGCAGTCTTCCATCAAGCACTTTTCTTTTTCAGGTAAACCAACAACAAGGAAACAGCGGCGGGAGTCATGCCAGGCATTCTTGAAGCCTGACCTAATGTCTCCGGGCGTTGCGCCTTGAGTTTTTGGCTGACTTCGTTTGACAACCCAGGCACACCGTTATAGTCTAGGCTATCCGGTAAGCGCAAGTGGTCATAACGTAATGCTTTGTCGATGTCGGTTTGCTGCCTGACGATATAACCGGCATATTTCGCCTGGATTTCGACCTGTTCGCCAACCTGCACATGAATTTCTTCACCGCCTTCATAAAAACTCAATAAGCGTTGTACATCAACTTCTGGACGGCGCAACAATTCCATCAAGCTGGCTTCCTTTAACAAAGGCTTGCCCCAAAATTGTTCGGCCAGTTCGGCTTCTGGGCTTTCTGCACGAATCCATTTCTTTTTTAAATCATCTTGAAGATTGCTTATTGCTTCTCTTTTAGTTTCAAATGCTTGCCAACGAACATCATCAACCAGACCTAATTCACGACCTTTTTCAGTCAAACGCAAATCGGCATTGTCTTCACGCAGCAACAAACGATATTCCGCACGGCTAGTGAACATGCGGTACGGCTCTTGTGTGCCACGGGTAATCAGGTCGTCAATCATCACGCCCATATAGGCTTCGTTACGCTTTGGACACCAGCTTTCATGCCCTTGTACCAGACGTGCTGCATTCAGCCCCGCAATCAGCCCTTGCGCGGCAGCTTCTTCATAGCCCGTAGTCCCGTTAATTTGCCCAGCAAAGAATAAGCCTTGCATATGCTTGGTTTCCAAAGACATTTTCAAATCGCGTGGATCAAAAAAATCATATTCGATGGCATAACCGGGACGCACGATTTCGGCATTTTCAAAGCCTTCCATTGACCGAACAAATTCGTATTGCACATCAAACGGCAAGCTAGTTGAAATGCCGTTAGGGTAGATTTCATGGGTATCCAAACCTTCCGGTTCAACAAAAATCTGGTGTGTGTCACGGTCGGCAAACCGCACAACCTTATCTTCAATCGATGGACAATAACGCGGACCGATGCCTTCAATAACACCGGAATATAAGGGAGAGCGGTCTAGGCCAGCACGGATAATGTCATGGGTACGTGGATTCGTACGGGTAATATGACAAGGGATTTGCCTGGGATGTTGCTCTCGTTTGCCCGTAAAAGAAAATACGGGCACGGGATCATCGCCATGTTGCACTGCCAACTTGCTAAAATCAATCGTACGGCCATCAATACGCGGCGGTGTGCCAGTTTTCAGCCGGTCTATCCGAAACGGCAATTCGCGCAACCGATCAGCTAAGGCAATCGAAGCAGGATCACCCGCACGACCTCCGCTGTAATTTTCCAAACCGATATGGATCTTGCCACCCAAAAAAGTGCCTGTAGTCAACACCACCGCCCGGGCCATAAAGTTCAGACCCATTTGGGTTTTAACGCCGACGACCTTATCGCCTTCAACAATTAAGTCCGCTACAGTTTGTTGAAACAAAGCTAAATTAGGCTGGTTTTCCAACACACTTCTAATCGCTTTTTTATACAAGCTGCGGTCAGCTTGGGCGCGCGTCGCCCTGACCGCTGGCCCTTTGCTGGCGTTCAAGGTGCGGAATTGGATACCTGCAAGATCAATCGCCTGAGCCATGATTCCGCCCAATGCATCAATTTCCTTAACCAAATGACCTTTGCCGATCCCACCAATTGCTGGGTTACAACTCATTTGCCCCAGGGTCTCTATATTCTGGGTAAGCAGCAGTGTTCGCGCGCCACATCGTGCCGCCGCCAAAGCCGCTTCTGTACCTGCATGGCCGCCACCGACCACAATCACATCAAAATCTTTTTTGAATTTCACAAGTGTTTTACACTCTAACGTACGCTTTAAAAGCTGATTGTCCAAAGACAGTTACTAATTGCTCAATTATAAGGGGTAAACCATGAAAAAACGTAAAAATATGAACAAAATAGAGGAAATTGAACGGCAAAACCCTGTTGCGAAATTCGCATCTCAGTTTAATAAAGCCAAAGTTTTCGACGACAAAAGCAAGTACAATCGGAAAGAAAAACATGCGAAGCAGGAGGCTTCTCCAGTCGTTCCCTCAGAATCACTGGAGAAGGTTCTTGGAAAAATTTCATAGTTTGACTCAGAGTTTTCGCGTAAATGTTTTTGATTAGCAAGTTCATGTTTAATATTAATGGGGCAAAAACATCTTAAGCTCAAACAGAAACCTACTAGCGGGATTATTTATTGTTTTTGTAATGATTCCCTTAGCCAGTTTTGCACAAAAGAGAATTATTCAATCCAACTTAAGCATTTTCTTTCCTCAGTCGCCGCCGCCTAAAGCAGGGGAGGACGAAAAAATGATGTTGGCATTAAACAGGGGAAAGTTAATTTTGAAGAATGGCTGCCTTCGACTTGACACTGGCGCAACCGAAAGCAGCCTGTTAATCTGGCCTGGCTGGTTTTCACTTGATGTTGAAGGTAGTGCTATCTATGCCATGCATACACGGTTAGGCATTACGGTGGCTCACTTGAGAATTGGGGATAGAATCACCGTTGTTGGCGGTGGATTCGACAGCAGGCCTACTGATCTTCTTCAACCAATACCCAAAGCCTGTGTCGGCCCTTACTGGTTGGTTGGGGACATAGATTCGGTACAAAACTCAAAACATCGGAAAAACTCAAAACGGCATTATGATCTTAGATGAAGCTTATTTAGAGATGTAGCTATGATATATTAAAAGCAATTTACTGATTTTATTGTTTTTATTTATAATAACCTTCCCAACAACCCCGCCACTGTTTCAATTAAATCCACCTCCAGCGTACTACTAAAACTGCCACTGGTACTAGAATAATCGGCTGCCTTGACGGGAAGAACATTCTGCTTCTGTTGTCTTTGCTTTTCTATCTCGACGGCGTATTCTTGGTGTAGAAGTTGCCCACCGGCTTTTTTCCATTCCAGCAGATGGGTCAGTTCACCGCTGTCCAGCCAGATGCCATGGATAATGCACTGGTCAACAACCACGCCGCTGCGCTGGCCGAAATTGACGCGGTTCATGTGCCTTTGGCATTCGGGGCATTTAAGATAGCGTATTTTTTGGGGTTTGCGGTAACGGTCTTTGTTGATGTTGTCGATATGTTCGTGATTGATATCAAAAACATTGGAGACCGAACTTTGCATAATCAGCTCTATTTCGCCTTTATCGAAAAACAAGCCAAAGCACGATTGACAGCGTTCAATAGCTAACGGTTCTGGCGTTTTTAAGCGGATAGTTTGTAGTGATTTGTCACAGTTTGGACAAATACGCTTGCTAAGCAGTTTTTCTACTTTATACGGATGCTTGGCATGTAAATCTACATCGCTGCGCGCATTACAATACAGACAGCGATTGGTATTGGCAGGTAACGGTGCTGAACAGGAAGTGCATCTAGCCATGAGTTATTAGCACCAGACTACAACGCGTCTAAAATGGCTTGTCTTTTGTCGGCGTATTCCTGGTCGGAAATCAAGCCATCCTTGTTGAGTTCTTTGAGTTGAGCCAACTTACTCGCAACGTCGTTAGCGGGTTGTGCTATTGGAGTGACAGGTGCGTTTTGCATCCCTTGCGCCATCGCTTGCCCTAAGCCAATACCTGCGCCCAATCCTACGCCAGCACCTGCTGCACCGCCTTCATTACGTGCTGCTTCGCGCATGGCCTCAAGCTGTTGCAGTTTGGCATAATCTACGCCTGCGGCCTTTGCAGCTTGCGCTTCTGCGGTTACATTGGCAATACGGTTGATGCGCGTCAGGGTTTCGTCATCGAAGCTCGTGCCTTCGATACGAAAATCGGTCATCTCAAAACCGAGTTTGCTAAAATCGGCATTTAATTTTGCCGATACGCCGTCAGATATTTCATTACGGCTGGCATCAATATCGGCGTAGGAATATTTGCTTTCGGCAAGAAAGTCACTTAGCGGATGAATAATTCGTTCGGACATGACCCTACGGAAATCTTCAACCAAAAAATCGCCATGGCTACCGACCACATTGACGAAAAAACCGCGTCCATCAGAAATACGGTAGCTGTAATTGCCGTAAGCTTTTAATCCTACAGGAAATTTGTATTTAGGATCTTCGTACTTGATGCTTGAGGTAGTACCCCATTTTTGGTTAAGAATCTCCGTGCGCCTAAAAAAGTAAATGCCAACTTTATGGTGGCTTTCAAAAAACTGCATGAAGTTTTTGACCGTCGTCCAGAACGGGATGTTGGCGGTTTCCAGGTCGATCAAACGTTGCTCTTCGAGCACCGCTTGCACTTTGCCTTCGTAAACGAAAATACAGCCTTGCCCTGGCCCTACAATAAGCTTGGAAGCATTCTTGATTTCGTCGCCGTTGTCGCTCCATTCATGAAACAAGGCATCAGGATTGGCATCGCGCCATTCGATAACCGAACGTAGTTGCCGTCTAATACCATCAAAAAGTGCCATAAAATTCTCCACCGAGCTAAGTAGTGGTTTTATGTTAGTCGAAAAGTATGAAATAGCAACAAGCGTTATTTAGGCTTGTGATGTAACGCTGATTTTTTTAGTAATGGAAAGCCCAATCTACTTAGGGATTATGGTTGGTTGGGTAGTTTCGACAATTCTTACCGTTTAACTAAGCGAAAAAATTTAGACGTTTGAAAATGAAGCCGAATTTTTTTTAATACGGAGATGAGGATTGTCCGACCAGCAGACAACCCTTTGTGCAATTTCACCCAAGAATACAGACGAAACTTAAGTCAAAGAAATAGCTTGTGTTATTTCTTTGAAATCCTGACCGTGCCAGAACTAGCCAGATAGTTGCCAAGACGTTTAGCCACGTAGCTTTCTACAACACCGTCAGTTGAACTGCGTTTAGTTTCAACCCCGACGCCACATTCAAATGCCTGAGCATCAAAAATTGAAACACGGGTATTATGATTTTCATTGATTTTTTTAGCTAGAAAATTGGCATAGGTGTTTAATGTCTTTTTAGAGGTATCAACGACCACGGTGCCATCAGGAAGCGTCACTACTATACGACCTTTTGGAACCAACACGGCATCTGCATTAGCTTCAGCTAACAGTGTTGCATAAGTCGCTTGACTCTTAACCCCATCAAGCTTGGTTTTTAATGGAACTAGCCGCGGTGTAAGTTTACCGTTCAAAGTACTGAAGGGCAGTGCAGCTAGTTTGTTCAAAACAAGCGGTGCACATGATGATGCCGCAGCTGCGTTAAAACTCATAATAAACAATGCTACTAGTGCGAAAAGCAATGGGGTTTTGTTCGTTTTCATGTATAGACTCCAATATGTTATTAAGTCCGACACACGGCGACTCTAAAAATTTTAGATTCGAGAATGCATCGGTTGTATTAGGCATAAACCTCAACAAAAGTAGGCGTTACTTATGCGGGATTGATGTTAGCAACCGATGATTACAGTTAGGTTACGGTTAGGTTACAGCTTCGTTACGATTTCAAGTACGTTTACGAATACCTTATGGATATTCAATAAGTTAGATGGTTTATCCTATTTATCTAAGTCGTGTAATACCCATAGTGATGCTGATAATCTGCCATGGCACGTTTGATCACTTCGTGCGCTTCTTCTCGACCGTAGACTTGGGTAATTTCACAGATCAAATGCTCGCTGGGCAAATGTTTATACGTTAGGAAATAATGTTTTAAGCGGTCAATATAGGACGGGGGACAATCCGAAACATCGTTCCATTGCCGATAAAACTCATCGCCCTTCATAACGGCAATAATCTTATCATCCGCTTCCCCGTCGTCTAATAAACGAAAGCCACCGATAGGCACTGCCTGTACGAGAATGTCGCCATGCGTTACGCTCCGTTCGCTGAGTACGCAAATATCAAGCGGATCGCAATCACCTTTGGCTACTTTTCGGCCTGACTTTATCTCAGCGTATTCAGCCACTTCCTCGGCACAATAGGTTTGCGGAATAAACCCGTACAACGTAGGAATCATGTTGGAAAATTTTTGTGGGCGGTCTATCCTAAGATACCCGCTAACCTTGTCAATTTCATACTTGATTGTATCGGACGGGACGATTTCAATGAACGCCGTTACAATGTCGGGGGCGTTATCGCCAGCTTCTATACCGTGCCAGGGGTGGGCTTTGTGTCTAATACTCATTACCTTTTACTTTACGAATAACTGCAATCTATGTCTTTTGAAGCGGAAAATTTTATTTTGTTAAACGGATATTGCCGCTTTGATATGATCATGGGCTTGGTAATCTGTGATTTCAAAATCATCAAATTGATATTCAAAAATAGTTTCCGGTTTGCGTTTTATTGTTAGGGTCGGAAGTGGGTATGGTTGACGAGCCAACTGTATTTTAGCTTGTTCAAGATGGTTTGAGTATAAATGCACATCGCCGCCCGTCCAAATAAAATCACCCACTTGTAAATCAACTTGTTGCGCGACCATGGTAGTCAACAAAGCGTAACTGGCAATGTTGAACGGTACGCCCAGAAAGGTATCACAGCTACGCTGATACATCTGGCAAGAGAGCTTGCCATCCGCCACATAAAACTGAAAAAACGCATGGCAAGGAGCTAAGGCCATTTTGCCGTTCGCCACATTTTGTTGTGGTCTGACGCTTTCATCAGGTAAATCCACGACATTCCATGCAGAAACAATCATACGACGACTGTTGGGTGTCTTTTTCAACTGCTCGATAATTTGTTGTATTTGGTCGATGGCTTTTCCATCAGGGGTAGGCCAGGCACGCCATTGACGTCCGTAAATAGGCCCTAATTCACCTTGTTCATCCGCCCATTCATTCCAGATATTGACATTATGTTCGCGTAAATACCCGATATTAGTATCGCCTTGTAAAAACCACAGCAATTCATGGATGATGGATTTGATATGAATTTTTTTGGTGGTGACCAAAGGAAAACCATCCGCCAGGGGAAATCGCATCTGATGTCCAAAAATGGATAGTGTACCGCTGCCTGTCCTGTCTCCCTTTAAATTGCCTTCTTGCAGGATTTTATCAAGTAACTGCAAATATTGTTTCATGCCGCTTTTTTATGCGCCCAAAAGAACATGACTGCGCCGATAATAATCATTGGCGTTGATAAGATTTGCCCCATCGTCACCCAATCCAACGCGAGATAACCAAGCTGCGCGTCGGGCAGCCGGAAAAATTCGACAAAAAAGCGGAAGCAACCATAACAAAATAAAACCAGCCCAGTCGCCGCCATTGTCGGCCTGGGCTTGCTTGTGTAAAGCCACAGGATAATAAACAGTACCACGCCTTCCAGGAAAGCCTCGTAAAGCTGTGAAGGATGGCGTGGAAATGCACCACCATTAGGGAAGATCATGCCCCAAGGCATGTCAGTAGTCCGTCCCCAAAGTTCTGAATTGATAAAATTACCTAGGCGACCTGCACCCAAACCAATCGGGCAAAGGGGCGCAATAATGTCAGTCAGTTGCAACATGGTGCAGCCCTGCTTTTTACCGAAATACCACATGGCGATAAATACACCCAACATGCCGCCATGAAACGACATACCGCCCTGCCATATCTTAAACAGAATCAGTGGGTTGCTAAGGAATTCACTGAAATTATAGAACAGGACATAGCCTATCCTGCCGCCCAATATCGCCCCCATCGCGCCATAAGTCACCAAATCCTCAATCGCTTCTGGCTTGATCGGTGACCACGGCTGCTGCGCCCGTTTTTGCCCCAACACCCACACAGCGGCAAAGCCGACCAGATACATCAAACCGTACCAGTGAATTTTTAATGGGCCAATGGCAATTAGGATTGGGTCAATTTGTGGGTAAGTAAGCATAGTTTTTTCGACAATAGATAAGCGTTTATTATAACTTAACTGAGGATGATGGGGCAGCGCTGTAAGTTGGGATTGTTTAAGGCTGTTTTGTATAGCTGATACAGCTTTGAATGTATTACAGGAAATAAACTATTGTAAAGTGATTTTCAGATATGTTCAGATGTATATGAACAACTCTGAAAACATGCCATCGATTAAATATGATGTGTGTTGGCAATAGTGGAGTCGAAAGCGTTAAGCCACATTCATTAGTTTATTGAAATATTGCTTAGTGAAAGCGACAGGGGACAAGAATCCCAGTCGCGCTTGTTTACGTTGTCGGTTATAAAAAACTTCTATGTATTCGGCAATTTCCTGTTTTGCCTGATGACGTGTTGGATAATTTCTATGGTGTACCAGTTCATTTTTCAACGTACCCCAAAAGCTTTCCATTGGGGCATTGTCCCAACGATCGCCTGTTCGGCTCATGGATGGCCGCATGCCAAACTGGGCGAGTATTTTTGGTAATCATGGGCGCAGTACTGGCTGCCACGGTCGGAATGCAAGATCAATCCTGGCTTGGGTTTTTGGTTGCTGACGGCACGAAATAGCGCTTGGATAACGAGGTCTTTGGTCATTCTTTCATTCAGCGCGTAACCAACCAATTCACCGCTAAACAGGTCTTTAATGCCCGCCAGGTATAACCACCCTTCAGCTGTTGGGATGTAGGTTATGTCACTCACCCAAGCTTGGTTAGGCACTGAAACAGTAAACTCCCGTGCCAACAGGTTAGGGGCAACGGGCAAGGTATGTTTGGAATTAGTCGTCGCTTTAAATTTTCGCTTTTGTTTACACCGTAAACCCAACTTTCGACGGATGCGCTTAATTCGGTCAATACCCACGAAGATGCCGTAGTCAGCCAGATCACGCTGTAGTCGACTTGGGCCGTAAGTCTCTCGCGTTCTTTGATGGGATGCTTTTATTTCTTGCTCTAGGCGTGCATTTTCACGGTTTCGTGGCGAAGGTGGACGCGTAACCCAAGCATAGTAGCCACTTTCCGAAACCTTAAGCACCCGACACAATGCTGCTACCGGATAATCTTTCCGCCATTCCTTAATCCGGCCATACTTCACGCTGACGTCCTCACGAAGTATGCCGTGCACTTTTTTAACAGGTCTCGCTCCATTTTGACTTCGGCCAGTTCCCGTTTTAGTCTTGCTAGTTCAAGTTCCAGGTCACTCAAGGGTTTATGGCATTTACCGACTTCGCCTAGTTTTCCATGACGGGCTGCCGCAACCCAATTTTTAAGAGTGCCTTTAGGTAACGAAAGGCGATTAGCAATTTCAGTTATTGTTAATTTATTTTCCAGATGTAACCGTACGGCTTCATCTCTAAATTCTGGGCTGTAAACCCCTTTGGGTAATCGTTGCATTTGTCCTCCGTTTCTTCTCATTTTATCGAAACTTTGGACTCCATTCTTTCCAGCTTACATCATCGCGCCACGCGGCTAAATGGCGGGGTTTAATATCGGTTATGGGTAGCGTTGCCAAAGGATCTTTACATAAAGCTTTCAGCCTTAGCAGTTCACGGGAACAACCCTTTTTAAGCGGGGTAATCTCGCGGGCATAGCGTTCTAGGCATTCCTTGAAAGTTACCCCCTGCCCGACTATATCCTCAACGCTTAACGCCGCGTCCATATCAGCTTCAACGCTTAACGCCCACTTTTGAGCCGATGCCTTGGTTTTAAATGACTTGCTTACAGGTTTATAACCTTTGCGCCTGACTAGGCAACGCCATATACCATTTCGCTTTGTGAATGATGCCACATTAACCCCTTACCGTTTAGGCAGTTAGGCGGGCAGGTGCGGTCTTAGTGAACCAAAATTGAACCACTAGGCTAGAAGCTTTAGGAGAAAATCTCTAATTTATTGATATAGATGGTGGCGATAGGTGGATTTGAACCACCGACCCCGGGGTTATGAATCCCGTGCTCTAACCAACTGAGCTATATCGCCGCATGAGGGGACTTGACAGACAGCCGCGGATTATAGGTTTCACTCCTAGTTTTGTCAAACGTTGAATCTGAAATGCACGACATCACCGTCTTTAACCACATACTCTTTACCTTCCAGTCGCCACTTACCGGCATCTTTAGCACCTTGCTCACCTTTGTAGCCAATAAAGTCCTGGTAGGAGATAACTTCGGCGCGGATGAAACCTTTTTCAAAATCAGTGTGGATTACACCTGCTGACTGCGGAGCGGTAGCACCAACGGGTATTGTCCATGCCCTGACTTCTTTGACCCCGGCAGTGAAGTAAGTAGCCAAGTTAAGCAGGCTATAGCCAGCTCTTACCACACGATTTAGTCCAGGTTCTTCCAAGCCTAGATCATCAAGGAATTCTTTTTTTTCATCGTCTTCAAGCTGCGCTATTTCTGACTCTATAGCAGCACAGATCGCTACCACCGTTGCCCCTTCGTTATTAGCAAAAGCTTGGACTTTATCCAATAAAGGATTATTGACAAAACCGTCATCCTGGACATTGGCAATGTACATGGTAGGTTTAAGAGTTAACAGGCACAAATCTTTGATGAGGGCTTTTTCTTCATCATCTAAATCTAATCCTCGTGCTGGTAATCCGGCATCCAGTTGTTGGTAAATGCGGTCTAAGACTTGTTTTTTCGCCAGATCATCTTTATTACCGGACTTGGACGCTTTGCTTACACGCAGTAACGCCCGCTCCACTGAAGCCATATCGGCAAGTGCCAGTTCGGTGTTAATGACTTCAATATCGGAAAGTGGATCGATTTTCCCAGCAACATGGACAACATTGTCATCTTGAAAGCAGCGGACAACGTGGGCAATGGCATCAGTTTCACGGATGTTTGCCAAAAATTGATTGCCTAAGCCTTCGCCTTTTGATGCACCTGCAACCAATCCTGCAATATCTACGAACTCGATAGTCGTGGGGATAATGCGATCCGGTTTTACGATTTCTGCCAATTTGTCCATCCTTGGATCGGGTACAGGCACGACACCAACGTTGGGGTCAATAGTGCAAAACGGATAGTTTTCTGCCGCTATTTTTGCTTTGGTAAGTGCGTTAAACAAGGTTGATTTGCCCACATTGGGTAAACCAACGATTCCACAGTAAAGTGCCATAAGTTCTCTTGGAAGCGAATAAGGAGCAAGGTAAAGAATTGCGGATTCTGACTAAGTCCTTCGACAAACTTAGGACGAACGATAACATGTTCAGATATTCCAGATAATAAGCGGCATTATACAAGTTCCAACAGAAATCTGGGCGATTAATACATTTAGTGAAAACTAATGCACAGTCATTTTCAGCTTTACTATAAGCTGTCTATAATCGTCTTCCCTGAGTGCATCATTAGCGATAAGAATGGTGGGTCTATTATGCATCTGTAGAAATATAAAAACCGTTGTGACGACAGTTGATTTTAATATTTCCACCGCTTCAAAGTCATCACCGTCGGAAATTTCCCAACCTAGCTTTTCGGTATATCTTATTTTACGTTGTTCAATCTTAAGCCGGGGGCAGTTGATCTTGAAATTTAAGCCGATCACAGCAGCTATTGCCAGCTTCACTGCAATAGGCAGAGAGTTAACAACACTTGCGACCAAGGTGATCAGATGGATAACGATGATTAATCGTTGTAATTTTTTTGAAGGCTTGAGTTCGACGACAAATGGCGCGCCGTGTTTTTTTGCGATCAAATGAATGGCCTAAGTTTTAAAGTTTAAGCAGGTTAGCGGAATTTTGCCGGAGTTCCCATAAACATCGCCATTATGCCTTATGAAAGCACGGTATAATTAGTTAAGATTTTTTGGCCTTTGCCCTAAAACATGAACTCAAACTGGAAAACATTTTTGCTAAACCAACAGACATTACCCAATAATCAAAATCGCATTGCTTCTGCAGATACATCAAGCTTTAGCGATAATAGCATTTACCCACTGACCCATCTTGCAGTATTGTCGGTCACGGGTAAAGATGCAGCCAAATTGTTGCAAGGACAAATCACCTGTAATGTCAATGACATTAGTGAAACTAAGAGTAGTTTGGCAGCAATGTGCAACCCTAAAGGCAGGGCGATAGCTACGTTTTTGCTGGTGAAAAAATCGGATGAATTTCTTTTAATTCTGCCGGTAGAATTGTTGGAAACCATCAAAAAACGGTTGCAGATGTATGTGTTGCGTTCTGATGCCAAAATAACTGACAGCTCTGATGAGTTTTGTTTATTCGGTTTATGTGAGCCTGAAAATGCTGCCCAAGCTTTCTCCACACTGATTCAAAAAGGCATCATCTCGATCAGTTTTCCTGGATTGACAAGCCGAAAACTGTTGGTGAGCGACGTTGAGAATGCTACACGCATATGGACTGAGCAAGTTGATTCCAAAGGCTTCCGCACAGGCAGCTCGAATGAATGGCTTTATCTCGACATTATCTCTGGCATTCCGTGGGTAACGACGGCAACTTCGGAAGAATTTGTCCCACAAATGCTAAATCTCGATAAGTTAGGCGGTATAAGCTTCAATAAAGGTTGTTATACCGGGCAGGAAATTGTCGCCCGTACACATTATCTAGGCAAATCTAAACGCGAGATGTTTCTTGCCGAATGCCAAACTTTAACTCGCCCAAAATCGAATTCAAGCATAATCAACAAAAATAGTGCCGAGCAAGAGGTCGTAGGAAAAGTGCTGCTGGCACAGTTAGGCGAACAAAGTTGCAAAATGCTGGTTGTTCTCCAAACGACTGACTCTGACTACAACAATCTTGGTTTGCAAGATGATATGCAAGCCCAGATTAAGCTATTACCTTTTAACGTATGATTGACCAACAAGCCGTCCAGTCTTTTCGCCGCTTAGCGACACTAACCGTCATTGCCGTTTATTTCCTGATACTGGTTGGCGGAATAGTCCGTGCATCCGGTGCTGGGATGGGTTGTCCCGATTGGCCGACCTGCTTTGGCCAGTGGATTCCTCCGACGGAAGAATCTCAGTTACCGCCTGATTACCATGAACGTTATGCGATAGGTTATGAAAACACCCAATTTAATCCTGTAAAGACCTGGACGGAATACCTAAACCGCTTAACGGGCGTTACCATTGGATTTCTCATCTTCCTTACGGCTTGGCGTTCGCGTATTTATCGTAGCGATGACAAAGTGATTTTTTACTTGTCGTGGGCTGTGTTTTTTCTGGTGGGCTTTCAAGGTTGGCTAGGTTCGACGGTTGTTGCCAGTAATCTCAAACCAGTGATTATTACCTTGCACATGTTGCTGGCTTTATTCATTGTCGCCTTGCTTATCTACATTCTTGCTCGTTCACAAAAGGCGCATTGGGGCTATTTAGATATAAGTGGGTTACCTGCCAAGTTCAATAAAGTGCTGGTTGCGGCAATGGCGATGACCCTATTGCAAGTGGTCATGGGAACGCAGGTGAGAGAAGCGGTGGATTTGATTGCCAACGAACACGCTTATATTGACCGACAGTATTGGCGCGATGATTTTCCTATTATTTTTTATGTACACCGCTCGTTTTCTTCCGTTATTTTGTTTACCAACGCTTGGCTGTCCTGGAAAATATTCCAGCGGTTTGATAGGTCAACCCTTATTTTTAAGTTGGGGTTGTTGTTGATGGGGTTAATAGTCACTGCAATTATTGCAGGCATTTCCCTCGATAGATTGGGTGTGCCGCCAGTAGCCCAACCTATCCATCTGCTAATGGCAAACCTGATCTTTGGAGCGCAGTTTTTTCTGACTATTTACCTGCGTAATTCAAAAATAACTTAGTACATTACATAGCCACTATTGCCCAAGATTGCTATTTCAGCAAGTATTTGCGTTGGTGATAGCTTGAGGTAGTGGCACAAAATCTTGCGTCTCTACGCGTTTAAATTTTTCAAGGCAACTTGGCTTGCGGATATTCGGCTTGCTTGGTTGTTGCCGTGTCCGTATGTTTTAAGTCGCCCTGTGTTTCCTGATTTATTTTTGGCAACAAAGTTTGGGACTCTTTTTTCAATTCGCGTAACAAGAGGACTTGCTCTTTGCCCTTGATCACCTGTTGTTCAGAATTTTTATTGTCGGCTGTGAAAGCGCTGCTTCTGTATTCCAACATCAACAAAAAAATATTGGCTAGAACAACTAATAGGCAAAGTATTTTCATCATGGCTTATACAATGTCAAGGCCAGTCCTCTCAGCACTAAATCAGGGTCGATAGTAGCTGGCCTGGTTAAGTGGGCGGCAATTATTCCTGCATCGCCGCCTGTTAAAAGCAACTGCATTGTGTCGGGCTGATTTTTTAGCACAAGCTCGATCAGTCCGCAAGCCGCTGATAAAGTGCCATTATAAATGGCAGCATCGGTATTTGTTGCGAGTCCGAATGGATATACAGTTTTACTTAAGCTAAGATTTTCAGTGCCTTTTGCAAGCGATTCTTTCATCAACCGCAAACCTGGGCTAATCAAACCACCTAGATGCCTGCCTGACGCATCGATGGCATCCACCGTAATAGCCGTACCGCACCCAACGATACAAAGTGCTTTTTGATATTTGTTGTAGCCAGCTATCATGCCTAACCAACGGTCAACGCCTAATTTTTGCGGTTGCTGGTAAGCATTAGTCACACCAAATCCTTGTGCTTCAGATTTTGATTGGATAAGCGTTATCCCAGGCCAAATTTCGTTTGCCACTGACATGACCAAGTCGGATAACTGGCCGGAGCTAACACAAGAAATTGCCACTTGGTCAGGCGGGAGAATAGTTTTCCAAATATGGGCAAGTGAAGTACGATCAATCTTGCTATTGCCAATAGCTTGCCCCGGGGTGATATTAAGCCGGCTACCGACTGCCCACTTAAGCCGTGTGTTGCCTATGTCGATCAACAAATTCATAAAGTAGTGCCACTAAAACTGACTTCACCAGAAGCAAAGGCCTGAGTATTGCCATCTGGCCCAGTCAACAGAAGCATCCCTTTATCATCAATGCCTTTCACAATACCTTCGTAGCTATGTTGACCGATGAACAGCGTTGCAGGTTTGTCTTTGAGGCAATCGTATCTACGCCATTCGTCCAAATAAGCGGCGATGCCCGCTGCTTCAAATTCAGAAATAACTAATAGCAATTGTTCGAGCAACGTTCCTGCTAAAACATTCCTATTGAGCTGCTGTTGTCCGGTAATCTGAGTTAAGTCAGTCCAAAGCTGGGTAATTTCAGCGGCTTCCGTTTCCGGTAAGTAGATATTCAACCCCAAACCAATGACTGCCGCGCATGGACCATCAGATTCACCGGAAACTTCAACCAAAATACCGCCCAGTTTTTTGTTTTCGTAATAAAGATCATTAGGCCATTTTAACCGGAAGACATCGCCATAATGGTATTCAAGGACGCGGATTACGGCGACACCAATGGCAAGGCTCAGGCCTGAAATCGCCAATGGACTGGCTTGGAAACGCCAGAGAATAGACATATAGATATTGCTGCCAAAAGGCGAAACCCAATGTCGCCCTCGCCGCCCTTTACCAGCGGTTTGTTGCTCGGCAAAACAAACCGCACCGGAAGGTAAATTTTCCAATGCGTGTTCCGCTAAATAGGTATTGGTAGAAGGTATTTGGTCAAAAACTTCGA
The DNA here is from genome assembly GCA_963804035.1 of uncultured Gammaproteobacteria bacterium. Taxonomy (GTDB): domain Bacteria; phylum Pseudomonadota; class Gammaproteobacteria; order Methylococcales; family Methylomonadaceae; genus Methyloglobulus. Next base: position 186,003 of record CAWDOO010000004.1, read on the forward strand.
TTGAGCTAATTAATGATTGGAGCGATTCTCCAACGCTCGCCAAAATTCTGTTTTCATCCAGCAATTCTAAAGGCCTTTCCAGCCGATAACCTTTGCCGCTGACAGCGGAATGATGCAAGCCAAGCTCAGACAAGCCAGTCAATTGCTTCCAGACTGCCGAACGACTGATATTCAGTGCTTGCGCCAACTCAGTACCTGAGTGGAATTGTCCGTCAGCTAGCAGGGTAAGAATGGCCTTTTGTTTGTCAGAAATTGGCAAAATGCTTTTACGCTTTTACACACAGTGCATTAAGTTCAGTCAACACCCTTAAGTACTCCTGTTTCATAGATTCAAGCAATAACTGGATACCACTAAGATCATCATTTTTCCCGGCTTGTTCCATCGTCATGCATAATTCCGTAAGTTTTCCACTACCAACATTGGTGCTGAGTGATTTCAATCCATGTGCAAGCTTGCGAATTTGAACACTATCTTCATTTTCTATGCTGAATTGCAAGTTACTGAGCGTTTGGCCGGCATTTTGTTGAAAAGCTTCCGTTAATGTAGTGATAAAAGCCAAGTCATCAGCGTTATCTAATTTGAATTGCTGCGTGAAAAATTTCATATTAATCGCAGTTGTGTCTTCGATCATGTTGCTGGCTTTTACTAGCGTTTTAATGTCTGTTTTCAATGCGGGTTGATCTGAAATAACCAATTTTTTGGGCAACCATTTTTGCAGTATCTTACTTAAGTCCTGACGGGTAAACGGTTTGGTAACCCATTCATCCATGCCTGCTTCTTTGCATTTGGCCTCATCCTCGGTCAAAGCATGGGCAGTTAGGGCAATAATGGGGATATGTTTACCTGAACCGGAACTCAGCTCATTAAGGCGAATTTCTTCAGCAGCTTGATAACCATCCATAAAAGGCATTTGACAATCCATAAAAACAAGATCGAAGTGTTGTTTCTTGAGGATTTTTACCGCTTCAAAACCATTGTTGACTAAATGTACCTGACAGCCCAAGTCTTCCAAAAACCGCTCGACGACCAATTGATTGGCAGGATAGTCTTCTGCGACCAGTAGCTTGGCTTTAAATCGGTAATTAGCATTCGTTTTCAGGGTTTTTGACGGTGCTTTCGATTTTTCCAAATCCACCCAGAACCAGAAAGTTGAACCGATCCCAGGTTGGCTGTTTACGCCAATTTGTCCCTGCATTAATTGGACGAGCTGCTTGGAAATGGCGAGACCCAATCCTGTTCCTCGGTAGACACGGGTCATTGTATTATCGGCCTGGGAAAAAGCGTCAAAAATCAAATTGAGCTTATCTGGATTAATACCGATGCCGGTATCGGTTACCTCGCAATACAACCGGACTTTTCGATCGGTGAGCGGTTGGCTGGATGCACTGAGGGTGACTTCACCTTGGGCAGTAAATTTTACGGCATTGCTGAGCAAATTAACCAGTATCTGGCTTAACCTGACTGAATCTCCAGACAGGCTCTCCGGTAACTCAGTAGTTAGTTGCATTCGGTACTTTAAGTCTTTCGATTTTGCTTCAAGTTGTAATATTTCAAAACTATCACGAAGCAAATCATGGCAGTTGAACTGTTGTAAGGACAGCGCCAATTTTCCGGATTCAATCTTGGAGAAATCCAGAATGTCGTTGATGACGCTAAGCAATAACGTCGAAGATTGTTTCATCACTTCGACGGAACGACGCTGCTCATCAGCTAAGTTGCTGTGCCATAAAAAATCCGCCATTCCAAGAACGGCGCTCATCGGCGTCCTAATTTCATGGCTCATATTAGCCAAAAACTGTGACTTGGCCCGGTTGGCGGCTTCAGCATCTTCTTTTGCCGCCCACGCTTGAGCGGCAACCCGCTGTAATTCAATATTTTTATTCGACAACTCAGCAGTACGGTCTTGCACCTGGGCAGTTAACATTTCTCGCTGCCATTCTAATAATTCATCCCTACTATGAATTTCACCCAACATTTCATTGTAAACGTCAGCCAATTGTCCGAATTCATCATTAGTTGTCTTAGCCACACGACTGGTGAATGTTTTATCACGCGTCACCAAGCGCATGGCTTGCATCAAATCCAGCATGGGAGCTGAAAAAATACGTTGCAGATAGGTCGAAATATACAAAACAGCCAATAGCGTAAACAGAACAATCGTGCCAGTAATAAGGTAGAAGCTGGATAGAAAAGCATTTAACCGGCTGAGGTCATCCACCAAATGCAGCGTACCGATAAGCTCATTGTCGACAAAAATGGGGCGATATAAATGCAAATATCCTTGTTCATCATAGAGGGTTACTTCTGAAAAACCTGGCAGCAGCGGCTTTCTTGATGGACTGCCAAAAAGTTTATTTAGTTTTTGTTGCAGTGATCCCAATATAGAAGGCGGTGGCGGTGCAATTGGAGCGTCATCCCTTACGAGTGCTTTTAAAGCCGTTGTTTTTTCGTCCTTCTTATGTACGGTATATGCGGTTATATAAGCGGCAACTAACACGCCCTCCCCGTCATACAATAAGGCTGAAACAACGCTAGGTTGGTTTTTCAAGGACTGCAATGATTCATTGGCTGAATCAAAATCCTTGAAAGCCAAAGCCGCTTTGCTGTTCCAGGCGACGATACTGGCAAGAGAGGATAGATCCTGTTCGGTTTGCTGCCTTCGGTTGATGTACTCTCTGATAGAAAGCGCGGATGCGACAAAAATTAGCGCAAGTATAGTAACTGCACCTATTGCCCAAGTCAGCTTAACTTGTATGGAAGCATTGCGAAAATAAGCTTTGACTTGATCGAGTCCAAACATAAGTTTTGCCTAGGCAATAGAGCTGTTTTTTTGCACCCAATATTTACGAAACTCTATGGCTGGCATGGGCTTTGAAAAATGGTAACCTTGTACGGCATCGCAAGTGGTATTTTGCAGAAATATTTGTTGCTCTAAGGTTTCAACACCTTCAGCAACGGTTTTTAAATTAAGCGCCTTAGCTAAGGCCAAAATTGTATTAACTATGGCTGAAGCATCGCCACTTTCAGGTAATTTTTTTATGAAAGACCGGTCAATTTTCAGTATATCCAAAGGGAAACGATTGAGGTAACGCAATGAAGAATACCCCGTACCGAAATCATCAAGCGCCAGTCTTACACCTAAACTTTTTAGCTCATTTAATTTTTTCAGCATCTTTTCAGTATCCGCCATAATCATGCTTTCGGTTAGCTCAAACGTTAAGAAAGCAGGGTTTGCTCCGTATTCTTTAATGATTCCTGCAACCATAGGAACAAATGAAGTTTGATTGAATTGCAAACTGCTCAGATTAACGGCAATGGGTAGATCGCCTAACCCCTGCTGTAGCCAAACTTGATGTTGGCGGCACGCTTCACGTATAGCCCACTCACCAAATTGATTAATCATGCCGTTTTCTTCCGCCAAGGAAATAAAATCATTGGGCGGCAAAAACCCCAGTTGCGGGCTTTCCCATCGTAGTAGTGCTTCTGCACCTATTGGATGCCCAGTTACAGCATCCATAACAGGCTGATAATGTAAGCGTAGTTCATTTTTGGCGACGGCATAGTGCATATAGGTTTCCATTTCCAATCGCTTTATGGCTTTTGTGGCCATGCCTTGATGGAAAAATTGGTAATGCCCTTTGCCCGTTTGTTTGGCGTGATACATCGCAATATCCGCATTTTTCAGCAAAGCTTCAGAATCCTCGCCATCATGTGGATAAACAGCTATGCCCATGCTGCCGCCAATATGTACTAGCCTTGCGCCCAGCGCTATCGGCTCAGTAATCCAACCTTGAATACGATCCGCTACGACTGCTGCATCTTCAGGGCGTGTTAGCTCATTCAGGAGAATAATAAATTCATCCCCTCCCAAACGGGCGACATCAACTTTATGGTCGAAATGGTCATAGTACCTTGATGCCAAATCAGAACATCTTAAGCCATCTGTCAAACGCCTGGATATTTCCAGCAAAAGCTCGTCACCCGCTTGGTGTCCGTAGGTATCATTAATGCCCTTAAAACCATCCAAATCTAAAAATAAAATGGCGAAATTACGTTTATTCCTTTGTGCTAGTTCGAGGGTTTTCGATAAAAATTTTAGAAAGAAAACTCGGTTAGGCAATTGCGTAACTTCATCGTAATAAGCCAAGTGCCGTATTTGATTTTCCTGGTCTTTACGTTCCGTTATATCCTGGACAGTACCGATTAGGGAAGTGAGCTGAGATTTGTGGTTTTCAACAGCTTCAATGTGCTGGGAAACAAAACGTTCTTGCTGCATTGAAGTGATAACACGGAATTCAATCGTGGCTGCTGCCTTGGTTTTGATCGCTTTGCGTACTTGGCGACCAACATAACGTAAATCATCCTGGTGGATAAAATCCCAAAAATTATGCATGTTTGGTGTAAATTCCTGTCGGCTAAGCCCTACCAAGGAATAAATTTCATCTGACCAATACAAAATTTTATCGTTGACCTGCAATTCCCAATCCCCCAAGCGTGCCATTTTTTTTGCTTTTGACAGGCGAGACTCGCTTTGCGCGAGTTTTTGTAAATTTTTGTTTGCCCTCACCATGTAATGTAGCCGGTGGCCAAGTATCTCCCAATTTATGGGTTTTCTAATGAATTCAGTGGCACCAGAACTGTAGGCTTGGGATATTTTTTGCGGGTCTTCGGTCACGGTCATCATGACCACGGGAACATTAACGCCACTAGGCAATTTGCGTATTTCGGCGCAGGATTCAAAGCCGTCCATACCAGGCATTTCAATGTCTATCAAAACTATACTAGGTGCATGTTCTTTAAAAGCGTCAATACCTTCTTTACCGTTAACGCAGGAAATTAACTCAAATCCTGAGCTGGGAAGCTTACGCTTCGCCCACAAATGCAAGGTCTTATCATCGTCGATCAACAACACAACTGGAAATTGATTATTAGAGTGGTTCATTAAAACAGTTTGTTCTTATCCATTGTGGTGGTTTGGATACATTATAGTTATACGATCAAGGTTAGCACAAAACTAGTGCATCGGCGCGTAAGCATCATTTAAAAGTGATCGACCTTATCAAAACCGCCGCCATCCACGGTTTACGGCCTGTAATCCTGGCTACTCTTACCAACTTCGGTGGCTTAATACCGATGATCTTGGAAATCTCCAGACAAAACAGTTTTTTGGTGTCAATGGCGATTTCAATCGGTTGCGGCGCTTGTTTGCCACGCTGAGCCCGATACCGTCATTGTATGTAGTTGTAGATGATATTCGTATTTTGAATAAGAAGGAAAAACGCGAGGTTTTATAAGACGGTAGAATTATCGGGTATGCGGCTTTTTATACCCGCTTAATACCTGTACTGAATTAGCGCCAAGTTGCGGCGCATGGAGGAATGCAACAAAACGCAGGCCATTTACCACGAAGAAGGCAATTTTTTATGAATGATAAGTGTTTTATCTTCAATTGACACATATCCACCCTTGGTGAGCTCGTGCATGATTTTATTGATCATTTCCCTCGATGCACCAACCATCGAAGCCAAATCCTGCTGTGTGGGCCGATTATGAATCACCCTGATATCGCCTTCGATAACGGCTAAATCTTGCAAGGCTTTTACAGTTCGCTCATAGACATTCGATAAAGCCAATTGCTTAACCTTATCAGTTAATTGCCTTATTTTTTCTGATAACACGCCCAATAAAGTGATTGCTACATCGGGGTGACCCATCAACCAGTTAATAAAGTCACTTTTTCCAATAACGGCACAGGTTGTATTTTCAAGGCTCATTACGGAAGCCGACCTCGGTTCATCACTTAACAGGGCAATCTCACCAAAACAGGAGCCGGGTTCCTGAACCAGGAGCGTCACTTCCTTGCTTTTATCATCGCTGCTAAATACCCGCACTTTGCCTGTAATCATAATATAGAGCGAACTAGTCTCATCCCCTTCCGTAATTATCATCGTCTGCCTAGGAAATTTTGCCGATTTTGCCCTATCCGCAAGGTTAATCAATACCTCATCAGATATTTTCGACAAAAAAGGAATTTTCTTTAAGCCTGCAAATACTTCTTGTTGCATTTTTGCACCTTCATATTAGGTTTAACGGCACGTATGAAATTCCTACATGCTAACTCGACGTTTATCGAGGTAGTGTGGCTTTCTAATTCTATACCTAAAAGTTCAAAAACCCAGACTAAATAATGACAATTGCATGTTAAAAGGAGTTCCGGATAAGTTCTTTAAGGATTCACAAAGAACGTAAAATAAGTTGATTATGCTGGTATGGTAAATAGCAAACTTGCCAACTGGTTGAACCATATTTTGAAACCGCTTGATAAGGTTGCCATTGATGATATATGTTAAGCAAAAAGATTTTTCACCTCAGTTTTGTTACTAACGTAAGCACAACCTAATATTTTAGTTGTATAATTGCAAGGTTAAGCTTCTAACACAATGATGTTAACAGAATCTTTTCAATAACTTAGTGTTTTAAAAAAACAATAATAATGATTCGAATTTTACTTGTAGACGACCACGAACTTGTGCGAACCGGATTTGAGGCACTTTTGAATGCAGCTGATGATATGGCTGTTGTTGGGGTCGCCCAATCGGGGGAAGAAGCGGTTGATGCAGTCATTAAGCTAACTGTCGATGTTGTAGTCATGGATGTTAAAATGCCGGGCATAGGCGGGGTTGAAGCTTGCCGGAGGATATTAAGGCATGATCCTAGGGTAAAAATAATTGCACTCTCGGCGTATAAGGATGGCCCTATTCCCCAGCAATTGCTTAAAATCGGGGTCATGGGTTTCATTTCCAAGGATTCTTCGCTTGAGGAGATGGTGCTTGCCATAAGAAGAGTCATGTCAGGAAAACGTTATCTTTGTACAGAAGTAGCGAATAATATGGGAGGCCTACCGGGTAATGTAGAATCACCTTTTGCAAAGCTTTCCCACAGGGAATCGGAGGTAGTGACGCTCATTTTACAAGGTAAATCCATTCAACAAATGGCCACAATGCTACTGTTAAGCGATAAGACAGTAAACACATACCGTTATCGGCTATACGAAAAACTCAATGTGAAAAATGATGTTGAACTGACAAGGCTTGCAGTTAAGTTTGGCCACATGATACCCGAGTGATTAGCTAGCGAGTGCCTGTTTAAAGTTCATTTAAATCAGCGCTTCACAACATTAGACCATATATCGCGCATCAACCCAGCAACGTTATCTGCCTACAATTAACTGCCGCCTTTCAAAAAGCGTAGCAACTAACAAATAAAGCACCAATAACGTCCCCGCCAACAACCCAGGCTGCCAGAAAATCATCGGTTGCAATTGCAATTTCGCTTGATAAAGACCTAAACCGAAACCGATATAAGCCAAAATTCTTAACACGTCGTAATCGACCGGATAATAAATCCGCCCCAATAGATAAGAAACAATCGCCATGCCGCCGTAGCAGACCAAGGTGGCCCATGCGGATCCCATATAACCATATACGGGAATCCACCAGATATTTAAGATAACTGTTAGCGTAGCACCGCACAAAGCCACAAAAGCTCCTAACATGGTTCGATCCGTTAATTTGTACCAGATAGACAGGTTGACATAGATGCCTAAACACAAATTAGCCAGCAACAACACAGGCACGACATCCAGCCCAACGCGGAATTCTGGGCCGACAAAGTATTTAAAAAAATCGATAAATAAGGTGACCAACAAGAAAATAAAGACACAAAAAATCACAAAAAACCGCAGCACTTTCGCATAAATTGGCCGGGCATCGGATTTATCTGCATAGGAAAAAAAGAACGGCTCGGCTGCAAAACGAAAAGCCTGGATAAACAAAGACATCAGAATTGACAGTTTGTAACAAGCGCTGTAAATGCCTAACATTTTCATATTGGTCGCCAGATCGTAAGGCAACAATTGCTTGAGGAGTACGCGATCAAGCATTTCGTTAATTATGCCCGCAAAACCAATCACCACCATGGGCAAGGAATAGCGGAGCATACGACTGAATAAGGTTCTGTCGAATCCCCAATGCAGACCGAGCAATTGTGAACCCAACAATAAAAACTTGAAAATACTGGCTATCAAATTAGCAATAAAGATATAACCCACACCTATCGTCGGATCGTAAAACTCGGTGACCAATGGAACGCTTCTATCGGCATAAAGTTTCGGGCAATACCAGATAAAAAATAGGTTCAATCCGACAATTATCAGAATTTCAGCGATTTTGATGCCAGCAAACCGGAATGCCCTTTCTTCTGCGCGAAGACGCGCGAACGGTATTGACGAGATGGCATCCAGAACCAATATCAGGCTAAAACAAAGGACATATTCGGGGTGTTCCGGGTAATCCAGGAGGCTTGATAACCAATGGTTAATCGACAGGATGAAAGTAAAAAAAGTAATATTTACCAGGAGGATAAACCATAAGGCCGTTGAGTAAGTTTTATCCCCAGTAATCAATTCTTTGTTACGGAACCGAAAATAACCGGTCTCAAACCCAAACAGCAACAGCACAGAAAAAAATCCAGCGTAAGCGTAGAATTCCGAGACAACCCCGTATTCCTGAGCAGAAAAAAAACGGGTATGGAGTGGCACCAAAGAGTAATTCAGGAAGCGCCCAAAAATACTGCTTAGACCGTAGATTGCCGTTTGAGAGGCGAGTTTTTTGATGATGCCCATGCGATTACTTAATTATGCGGCAATTAATGGAATGGCTAGTTAAGCCTAAACGTGATGTGGTTTGCCTTAAACACCTAATATGCGATTAGTGGCTAACCGTAGATAACCTTACCTGCTTGTAGCGTATAAGTTACTCTGCCTTTAAAGACCTGCCCCCAAAACGGGGTATTCACGCCCTGGCTTTTCCAGTTTCCTGCATTGACTTGCCATTCTTGCTCCAAATCGAAAACACAAATATCGGCAGTAAAACCCGGTGTTAAGGCTCCCCGCTCAAGTTGCAGTATTTGCGCGGGATTTTGGGTTAGCGCGGCTATACCTTGCGCTAACGTTATGGCTTGTTGGTTTACTAGCTTAAGCATTAAGGGCAGCAGGGTTTCCAAAGATGAAATACCAGGTTCTGTTTCAGGGAAAGCACCAAGTTTAGCATCGAGATCATGCGGTTGATGGTCGGAACAAATGCTGTCTATAGTGGCACTAGCCACGCCTTCCCTAAGTGATTCTTTATCTCGAATAGAACGGAATGGTGGTAATACATGATAGGCACTATCGAAAGGAACCATATCGTTTTCGGCCAAATGTAGTTGATGGATGGCGACATCGGCGCTGACTGCCAAACCATATTTTTTGGCTTGGTGGAGCTTGATAACTGAGCGCCTGCTGCTTAGTTGACCGAAGTGTACTCGGCAACCAGTAAGCTCAGCCAATTCCAGGCATTGTGCCAACGCGATGGTTTCTGCCGCATCGGGGATACTGGGCAAGCCGTAACGGGTCGAAAGCGCACCTTCATGGACGCAACCGTTATTTGCCAGCCAGACATCGTTAGGTCTATATATGAACAATAAATCATGGCTGGCGGCATATTCCATTGCCCGCCTTAACACCAACAGGTTTTTTACGGGCTGATTGGCATTGCTGACTGCGATACAACCCGCCTGTTTTAGTGCAAGCATCGCGCTTAACTCTGTTCCTTCCAGTTTTTGGGTAAGCGCCGCAATCGGCAAAATTTGCGTGTATCCCGTTTTTTCTGCCTGATCTTTAATAAGTTCAGCAACGGCACGGGCATCGATAACAGGGATCGTGTCTGGCTGTAAGCACATCGTGGTAATACCGGCTGCGGCTGCGGCTGCAGTTTCGCTGGCAAAAGTGGCTTTGCGGGATTGCCCAGGCTCGCGCAGCCGGGTACTTAGATCGATAAAGCCTGGACAGACAATTTTATTTCTAGCATCAACAACCTGATCTGGGCTAAATCCGGTTGGTTTGTATATAGTCGATAAAATTTTACCGTCGTTAATATATACCGAACCGAGGCGATCTAGGTTGTTGGCAGGATCAATTATTCGGCCATTTTCTATAACTATCCGTGACATTACGAACTTCCCTGCTTTTGCATCGCCATTGCCATAATCGCCATGCGAATGGCAATGCCATTGCTCACTTGTTTGAGAATAACGGACTGCGGCCCATCAGCCACTATTGAGTCGATTTCCACTCCCCTGTTAATCGGCCCTGGATGCATCACAATTGCATCGGGCTTGGCAATTTTTAGCCTTTCTTCGGTCAGCCCAAAACATTTGAAATATTCAGTTTCGCTTGGCAAAAGCGCAGAACTCATGCGCTCTTTTTGTAGTCGCAGCATGATAATTACATCGATATCTTTCAGCCCATCGGCGAGATTGTGTGAAACCGTAACACCCATTGTTTCAACTTGTGCGGGCAGTAAAGTTTTGGGGGCAATGACACGAATTTCGGTTACACCTAGCGTATTTAATGCCTGAATATTTGAACGAGCAACCCTGGAATGCAAAATGTCACCAACGATGGCAACCCTTAGCAAAGAGAAATCTTTTTTAATCTGGCGTATGGTGAACATATCCAACATAGCCTGGGTAGGATGGGCGTGTTGGCCGTCTCCGGCATTGATTACGCTGATATGGGGTGCGGTATGTTGGGCGATAAAATGTGCCGCACCGCTGATACCATGGCGTACGACGAACATATCGACATACATGGCTTCCAGGTTACGGATGGTATCCAACAGGCTTTCGCCTTTTGAGGTAGATGACGTGGCAATGCTCATGCTCAATACGTCTGCTGACAAACGCTTCGCTGCAAGCTCAAAAGTGGTGCGGGTGCGGGTACTGTTTTCAAAAAACAGGTTGACGATGCTTTTTCCGCGCAGGAGAGGTATCTTGTTAATCCGCCCGTCGTTAATGCCAACAAAGGATTCCGCCAAATCCAATATTTCCACTAAAACCTGCTTGTCCAGCCCTTCAATGGTCAGGAAGTGTTTGAGTTTGCCCTCTGAATTTAATTGCAGGTTATCGGACATCGCTATGCAGCCACATCAACGGATTGTATCTCAATACCCAATGGATCAGGCCCAGTCAGTTTAATGCGCTGCCCTGCATCCAAGGTAATACTGGTGCCGACACAATCTGGACTTAGAGGAATTTGCTTCCCGTCACGTTCTATCAACACCGCCAATACCACTTGTTTTGGACGACCATAATCGAAAATCTCATTCAATGCGGCTCGTATAGTCCTGCCCGTGTAGAAAACATCATCGATAAGAATAATGTCTCGACCTTCAATCTGAGTGGGCAACTGGCTGGGCTTTACATTAGGATTGACCCCAATTTGCGAAAAGTCATCGCGGTAAAAGGAGATATCCAGTAAACCTAATGGCTGCTTGATAGCTAAGCGCTGGTGCAATTTTTCGGCCACCCATACGCCGCCAGTACGTATGCCTATCATCAAGGGATCAGTTAACTGCCTGTTGACAATGGCCTGTCTTATTTGTTTTTCCAGTGCATCTAACAAACTGGGGATTTGAAGCCTGTTAGCAATCATTTTGGTTTGTTGTCATTAAGCCAAGTCTGCAAAATAAGCTGCGCGGCGAGTTGATCCTGGATTGCCCAAAGTTTAGTAGCACTTACGTTAATCTCGTCAAATAATAGTTGTTTAGCTTCAAAGGTGGATAAGGTTTCATCTTGCTGAAAAACCGACAAATGGTATCTACCGTCCAATTGTCGGCAAAATTTTAACATACGCGGGGTGATAAGGTTGTCTGAGCCATCATCTTGTTTGGATATACCAACAACCAAACCCGCTGGCTGCCATTCCTTGATAAGTTTTGTTATGCCTTCCCAGTCAGGATTTTGGTTGATTGAACGCAAGGTTTGTAGTGGATTGGCAATACCTGTCAGTAAATGTCCGACAGCAACCCCTATTTTTTTACTGCCAAAGTCAAAGCCTAGATAGGTTTCGTCTGGCGTTTTTATCCTTAGAGGATCATGCTTCACAGGGTATCCCACAACCTTAGCCATGACCTGCTGGTGTAGTTAACAGATTAATATCAATACCTATTTGGCTGGCGGCAGCATTCCAACGTTGACTTACTGGGGTTTCAAACAAGATTTGTTTGGCACAAGGTGTACTTAACCAGGAATTACTTAATATTTCCTTTTCCAGTTGCCCCTCGCTCCAGCCAGCATAACCCAGGGCAATCAAATATTTTTGGGGCCTTTGCCAACTGCAATCGCTTCTATAACATCACGGGAAGTAGTTAGGGAAATGTCTTCTGAAACCGGCAATGTCATATCCCATGTCCCACAAGCGCTATGGACTACAAAGCCTCTATCCTGCTGCACTGGCCCGCCAGAAAATACGGGAGTTTCCGCCGCCTCCAAAGCGCTGACGGTTATATCCATTTGTTTAAAGATTTCGCTTAATTTCATCTCAGCAGGGCGGTTAATCACTATGCCTAACGCACCTTCCTTAGTGTGCTGGCACAGATAAGTAACGGTATGATGGAAAATGGGTTCTATCAAGCCCGGCATGGCAATGATGAATTGATTATTGAGATAGCTTCCACTCATTTTGGCAATCCTCCTAGTACACTAACATTAGACCTTATTATGGCGTAGTCATCCCCGATTCATCAGAAAATTTCCATTTTCTGGTGATGACCAGGACGTTAACTTCCTTAAGCAGGTCGCTAGGCAGTGCCGGAAATGGGGCACTCATCCTGACAATTCTTTTTGCGGCCTCATCAAGCGCAGGAACACCAGAAGATTTGGATATACGAATGCTATAAATACTGCCATCAGCTTTTATGCCGACATCCATGGTTAATGTCCCCGAAAAATTTTTCTGTTGTGCGATGGCAGGGTAGTTCATATTACCCGTACGCTCAACTTTACTCTCCCAGTCTTTTACATATTGGGCAGCAACATATTTATGGGCGCTTACTGAACTCACAGACTTTATTTTGGCCTGATCTGAGCTTTGTTCCTTGAGCCTTATTTCAGTGCCGTATTGCGCTATTTGCTGCTGCAACATTTCTGCGGTCAACTTGGGCCGTTTTTCTTTATCCTGAGTGGTTTCAGGATGTTTTTCGGAGACGATTTTTTTCTCAGCCTTATCCTGGGTAAGGAGTTTTTGTTTGGCTTTAGGTTCGGCTTCTTCTTGTTCTGTTTTATCTACCTGTTTTCTATGATTGTTACCTTGGCTGACAATTCTTTGTGCAAGTGGCTCTGGCTTTTGGGCTTTTTCACCGGTACCAATCTGATTGTCCTGGGCTAAAAATTTTGCTTTTTTGGGCGCTTTCTTGGCCGGCGTACTGACTAAGGTCACATCAATTGAACGACTGTTTTGGACGGGCTGCTCCGGCTCACTAAAACGGATACCAAGCAGAACGATAATATGAACGATAGCCGCAATAAATAAAGCCATCAATAGCCGATCACTATTGGTTACCGTACTTGTTGAACCGAAACTTACCGGGGTTGCCATTATTTCAGAGTAACTTCAAGATGCTCGACAATATGATCCATTAACAAACCGCCAATATTCAGGCCGAACTGTTTATCCAGTTCCTGAACACAGGTTGGGCTGGTGACATTAATTTCGGTCAGGGTTGATCCTATGACATCCAAGCCCACGAATACCAAGCCTTTCTCCCGTAACGTAGGGCCAACCTGGTTAGCAATCCAACGGTCTTGGTCTGACAATGGCCTGCCCTCCCCCGTTCCACCCGCCGCCAAATTACCTCGGCTTTCCCCTTTGGCGGGTATACGAGCCAGGCAATAAGGCACAGGCTCACCGTTTATCATCAAGATGCGCTTGTCGCCGTCTTTTATTTCCGGCAAATATTTTTGCGCCATCACGGTATTGCTATTGTGCCGGGTCATCGTTTCCAGGATCACACTCAGGTTAGGATCTCCTAAGCGTACATGGAAAATAGATGCACCACCCATCCCATCCAAGGGTTTAACTATAATATCGCCTAATTCGTTGAGAAAATCTTTAATCCTGCCTGCATCTCGAGTAACCAAGGTTTCAGTACAACATTGCGGAAACCATGCCGTAAACAGCTTTTCATTGGCATCCCTTAAGGATTGGGGCTTATTGACCACATATACGCCAGCACTTTCGGCCAGTTCCAGCATGTAAGTTGCATATAAATACTCCTGATCGAACGGCGGATCTTTCCGCACTAGGATGACATCAAGCGCATCCAACCCAACATCCTGTTCGGCAACAAATTGAAACCATTGCTTTTCATCACGGTGCACCGCCAACGTACGGGTTTTGGCGTAAGGCTTGCCATTCCTTAAATAAAGACTAGCCAATTCCATGTAATGTAGCTCCCAGCCTCTGGCCTGAGCTTCCAGCAACATAGCGAAACTGGTATCTTTTTTAATGTTGATACGGTCAATGGGATCCATGACCATGCCTAGCTTTATTGGCATTGCTGTCTTTCCATAAGAAGTTAGAATGTAACTGTTCGCTTCATTTTATAGATTGTTATTTACCTTGAAAAGATTTTTTGGTATAAAGATTGGCTAATTTGAATTCAGGCAGCAAAACAGAGGCTAATCATGTCCAGAGTATGTCAAGTAACAGGAAAACAGCCAGTGGTCGGTAACAACGTATCACATGCTAACAATAAAACCAAAAGACGCTTTCTCCCTAACCTGCACCACCATCGTTTTTGGGTAGAAAGTGAAAATCGTTGGGTTCGCTTGCGGGTATCCGCAAAAGGTATGCGAATCATCGACAAAAAAGGCATAGATACCGTTCTGGCGGATATGCGTAAAAACGGCACAATAGCTTAAGAGGGCTTCAAAATGCGCGATAAAATCAAACTTATTTCCAGTGAAGGCACAGGTCACTTTTATACTACGACAAAAAACAAGAAAACGATGCCGGAAAAAATTGAAATAAAAAAATTCGATCCTGTCGTACGTAAGCACGTAATGTACAAAGAAGGCAAAATTAAATAATTGTTTTTGCGAAATCCTGTTGCTTGTCAAAGCAATGGCACTAAGCTACGGCATGCATGGTTTGCTGTAGCTAACGACCAAGTTTATTAATTTGCTATTGTCGCTTAGTAAACCTGCCCAAGATTTCCTTCAGCCTTTCCAGTTGTTGGGTTAGCAACTGACACTGGCTTTCTGCTTGTTCTTTTTCAGATTGCAGTTTCTCGGCTTTTTCTTCGAGATTGCGGTTACATTCGGCAAGCCTTTCATTTTCGGCTTTTAACGTTTCTAATTGAGCCTCAATGGCAAATACGGATGCGGTCGGTTCTTTTTCCGTAACCGTCTGTTCTACCTCAAAAATAGCTTGAGAATTATCAGCATCATGGGTCATTTCTTCTGCAATGCTAGCCTCTTCAATACCCATGCCGCCTTTTAACACAAAGGCATTGAAGCCATCCTTTACCAGCAAAAACGCCCCTGCCTCACTCGCATTGCCGTTGGCACAGACTACAATAATCTGCTTATCCCTGGGACATTCTTCAATCCGCATCCGTAGCGACAATAAAGGTATGTTGACGCTATTATAGATATGATGATTTTTATACTGGCTTTGCGACCTTACATCCAACAAAACCGCACCATTACTAATCGCATCCGGCATATTTTCATGTGACATAAAATTCCGCATGTGTGCATTAACATACGTAAAAAAATGCTTTTTTTCCAATTGAACCAAACTGACATCACTGAGTGCAGTTACCGTTTCCTGAGCAGGATAATCGGTAGCCAAATATTCTTCGCCGAAACTTTCCCCCGCACCCAACCTAATCTTGCCCCCATCCGCCAATAAGGGGCGAGAAAGCAAACATTGTCCTTTTGTAATGACGTAGAAATAATCTACCTTACTACCGCTGTCCATAATGACATCACCCTGGGCAAAGTGGTCAGTTTTCAACGTCATCAGGATTTTCTGCAAACTAGATGGCGGTAATGCTTGAAAAAGCGACAAGCGCAACAAGGTAGTCATCCAGTCGTCAGAAACCTCATCTGACTCCTCGGTAATGATATAACTTTGGTCTCCCTGGTAAACAGCAGGTGGCGGGTTATTAACAACATCCGCGTCTAAACGCACAATACGCACCAACCCATTTGCCACTGCATCAATTTTTCTTGGAATTTGATGCGCCAACGCAAATTTTGCAGACTCACTTTCCGAAGAAATCGCCTCAACGACAAGCCCTTCTGCTTGTAAAGTAACACTGCCTTCTAACAAATATACTAAATCGGTATTCTTGTCCCCCCTTCTGAATATTGGGGCATCTTGAACTTGCTCCACGGTTATATTTGTGCATAATTCCTTAAACGCTGCACTTGGGAAAGTCGCTAAAGGCATTAGTTTACGAAGAATACGATGCTCTTCTGAATTGGGATGAACTGCCATTGACTTATCTATTGTTACCAAACAAAAAATAATACCTACCGCGCACTAAATAACACAAAGCAGATATGTACCTTGAATTAAACGTTTTTGAACCTATATTGTCTATTAACCGCGTTTAATAACCCTGGAAAAACCATGATCCGCAGCAACTTATCAAAGCCACTGATTTTTCTTAGCATTTTATCCATAAGCTTGTTGTTTAGCCCCTTGTGCCTTGCGATTGGATTACCCGCTTTCACCGAAAACCAAACATTGCCTACCTTAGCGCCCATGCTGGAACGTAGTATGCCAGCGGTCGTCAACATTTCTACATCCACGAATGTTGAAGGCAGGGAAAATCCACTGTTGCAAGACCCTTACTTCCGGCAATTTTTTAATATCCCAAAACAATCGCGCCAAAAAAATAGCTTAGGTTCTGGGGTAATTATAGACAGTGATAAAGGTTATGTGTTGACCAATAACCATGTTATCGACAAAGCCGATAAAATCATGGTGACCTTAACCGATGGTCGCCAACTTAATGCCGATTTAGTCGGCACCGATCCAGAGGCCGATGTTGCGATTATCCGTATTCCTGCTAACAACTTAACCCAACTTCCGATTGCCGACTCCAGCCGCCTAAGAGTAGGCGACTTTGTGGTCGCTATCGGCAACCCGTTTGGGTTGGGACAAACTGTAACATCAGGCATTGTCAGCGCGTTAGGCCGTTCAGGATTGGGAATTGAAGGCTATGAAGACTTTATCCAAACTGACGCATCCATCAACCCAGGCAATTCAGGCGGCGCGCTGGTCAATTTGCGTGGCGAATTTATCGGCATGAACACCGCAATCTTGGCGCCTAGCGGCGGCAACGTCGGTATCGGCTTTGCTATTCCGGCAAACATGGTAATGACTATCAAGGAATCGTTAATCAAGCACGGGGAAGTGCGCAGGGGCTTATTAGGTGTCACCACCCAGGATTTAACGCCTGAGCTGGTCAAAGCTTTCAATCTGGCCAACATACAAGGCGCCGCAATCAGCCGTATTGAAAATAACTCCCCCGCAGAGAAAGCAGGACTGGCTTTAGGTGATATTGTTATTTCTGCAAATGGCAAACCTATCAAAAATAGCCACGAACTTCGCAATATCATCGGATTGCTACAAATTGGAGATAAAGTAGATATTGAGTATTACCGCGGCGATGAAAAAAAAGAAACCACTGCTGTCATAGGGAAGCAGGAACATCCACAGCAAGTCGGCGAGAAACTACATAGCAGATTGCAAGGCACAATACTCGGCAATACCCAACGGGATCAGGTTGAAGGGGTCGTCATCGAAAAAATCAACACATCTTCTTATGCCTGGAAAATTGGCCTGCGCCCAGGTGATGTAATTGTATCGGCAAATCGATATCGGGTGCATAATCTCGATGAACTAAAACAAGCAATTGATGCCGATTCCGGATTGCTTATCAATATTCAACGCGGGCAAGAGGCTTTCTTTGTGATGTTGCAGTAAAAACCACTCGAAACAACTTGTATTATCGGGCATATTGCTTAAATTAATATCCAAAATCAACCATAAACACCAGCAATGTGAACAAAGATAAACAATTCATCCCCCTATCTATTGCCGTACTGGTCATCTCGGATACCAGAACCGAAGCCGATGACGTTTCAGGCAAAACGCTAGTAGAATACTT
Source organism: uncultured Gammaproteobacteria bacterium (assembly GCA_963804035.1). Classification (GTDB taxonomy): domain Bacteria; phylum Pseudomonadota; class Gammaproteobacteria; order Methylococcales; family Methylomonadaceae; genus Methyloglobulus. The sequence continues at coordinate 204,072 of CAWDOO010000004.1, forward strand.
AACCACCACAGGGCATATGCTATTTGACAAGGTAATAGTCCCCGATAATATCTACCAAATTAGGGCCGTTGTTTCCAAATGGATAGCATCAGAAAAGTTAAACGTCATCATCAGCACGGGAGGGACGGGCGTGACTGGACGGGACGGCACACCGGAAGCAGTCCTACCCTTGCTAGATAAAGTGCTTGATGGCTTCGGCGAAACCTTCAGGATGCTGTCTTATCAGGACATCAAGACATCCACCATACAATCCAGGGCGATAGCTGGTGTAGCCAACGGCACCTACATTTTTTGCTTGCCGGGTTCTTCAGGAGCTTGTCGGACAGCTTGGAATAGCCTTATAAAAGAGCAACTGGATTTTCGTACCCGTCCCTGCAATCTGGTGCAACTCATGCCAAGGTTAATGGAAAAATGACATGAAATCGGTATTTTTAGCACTGGGTTCTCTATGTGCATTCGTGGGTGTCGGTATGGGTGCATTCGGAGCCCATGCTTTAAAAACCACCTTGAGCTCGGAATCTTTAGCTGTTTATCAAACAGGTGTCACTTACCAGATGTGGCACTCCTTAGGATTGATTGCTATTGCTTTAGTGCAGCAACACATACCCGATTCAAAACGAATTACAGTCGCGGGTTGGCTTATGTTTCTTGGCATTCTGTTATTTTCGGGTAGCCTGTACTTGTTAGTCCTGCTCGACATGCCGAAACTCGGCATGATAACGCCCATAGGCGGGGTCTGTTTCCTTATCGCTTGGCTGCTGCTTTGCCTGTCCGCCACTCATAGTAAATCTAAAAAAAGGTACGAATAATGCGTGATGCCAACCCCCAAACAATTTACCTAAAAGATTATCAAGTACCTGACTACCTTATTCATACCGTCGAACTTAACTTTACGCTGGATGAGCAACAAACGAGAGTTGTTTCCAGACTTGCCTTAGTACGTAATCCCGACAGCGAATCGTCGGAAACAGCCTTAGTCCTGGCGGGTGAAAACCTCAAATTGATCCGCATCGTCCTTAACGAAGACCAGGAACTGACCGGAACGGATTACCACATAACGCCAGAATCGTTGATTATCCATGATGTTCCGCAACAACGCCCCTTCACGCTAACCATCGAAAATGAAATCAACCCCAAAGCCAATACGGCATTGGAAGGGCTGTATTTATCCAATGGCATGTTCTGCACCCAATGCGAGGCAGAAGGTTTCAGGAAAATCACGTATTTCCTCGATCGCCCCGATGTCATGGCTAAATTCACTACCACGCTGGTGGCTGACAAAAACCGCTATCCGGTGTTGCTTTCCAATGGCAACAAAATCGCCCAGGGTGAAGTAGGCAATAACCAACACTGGGTGACATGGGAAGACCCGTTCAATAAACCCTGTTACCTGTTCGCCCTGGTGGCAGGACAATTGGAATGTCTGGAAGATAATTTCACGACCTTATCCGGGCGAAAAGTTGGCTTGCAAATTTTTGTAGAAAAGCATGATATCGACAAATGCGACCACGCCATGCAGTCGCTGAAAAATGCCATGCACTGGGATGAGCAAGTGTACGGACGCGAATACGACCTCGATCTATACATGATCGTCGCCGTCAGCCATTTCAATATGGGCGCAATGGAAAACAAGGGCTTGAATATCTTCAACACCAAATTTGTACTGGCTCGCCCCGATACCGCCACCGACTCCGATTATGAACATATTGAAGGCGTTATCGGCCATGAGTATTTCCACAATTGGACGGGTAACCGCATTACCTGCCGAGATTGGTTTCAACTCAGCTTAAAGGAAGGCTTCACGGTATTCCGCGACCAAGAATTTAGCGGCGACCGATCATCTAAAGCGGTAAACCGCATCGAAAACATCAACATGCTTAGGACGCGGCAATTCGCCGAGGATGCCGGCCCTTAGCGCACCCCATCCGCCCTGATGCTTATATTGAAATCAATAATTTCTACACCTTAACTGTCTATGAAAAAGGCGCGGAAGTCGTACGGATGTTACACACGCTTTTGGGTGCAGACGGTTTTCGTAAAGGCTGTGATTTGTATTTTCAACGTCATGACGGGCAAGCCGTTACCTGTGATGATTTTGTTAATGCCATGGAAGCTGCCAATGGCTGGGATTTAAGCCAATTCCGGCGCTGGTATGGTCAGGCAGGTACGCCTGTTATCAGCGTAAAAGAAATTTACAATCCTGATGAAAAAACCCTGACTCTAACGATTACGCAAAGTTGCCCACCAACCCCAGGCCAAGCAGCCAAAGAACCGCTACACATACCCATTGCAGTAGGTTTAATTGACCATCAAGGTAAGGCAGTAACATGCAAACTAAAAGGCCAACCAACTGAAAAACAAGAGATTATCTTACAGCTAACCGCTAGTGAACAATCATTTACGTTCACCGATCTGGCAGAGAAACCCGTCGTATCCATCCTGAGAAATTTTTCCGCACCCGTCAAACTGGCCATGTCACGCAGTCTTGATGAACTGGCGTTTTTGCTAAGCTACGACAGCGATACGTTCAACCGCTGGGAAGCGGGACAACTACTTTCAGGGCAGATCATTACAGGACTCATCACCGATGTACAACAAAACCGACCTCTGAAGCTAGCCCCGATCATCATCACTGCCTTCAAACAGGTGTTATTACAATCGTGGGATGACTTATCCTATTGCTCCTTACTGTTAGGCTTACCTTCGGAAAGTTATCTGGCCGAACAAATGCAAGTTGTGGACGTAGAAGCCATCCATAAAGCCAGGGAATTCGTTGTTAGAACCCTTGCCGAACATTTGCAGAAAGAGCTGGAAGACTTGTACCTTAAAAATCATCGGGATGAATCGGGGCAATTTGATGCTGGCGCAATTGGGCGCAGACGCATTAAAAATGTTTGCCTAAGTTTTCTCAGCCGACTGGAAAATGAGAAAACGCAACAATGGGCTGAACAACAATTCAGCACGGCCAGAAACATGACCGATCAAATTGCTGCTTTGGCAACTATCGTCAACTTTCCGCATCCTGCCAAAGAACAATGCCTGGCGCAGTTTTACCAGAAATGGCAAGACGAAGCCCTGGTTATCGACAAATGGTTTGCCATCCAGTCATCCAGCCCCATGCCAGACGCTTTTGCTAAAGTAAATGCATTAACCGCACATCCCAGCTTCGACTTGGCAACCCCTAACCGCGTAAGGGCAGTCATTGGTTCATTCACCCAGGCCAATCAGTTACATTTCCATGCCGTCAACGGACAAGGCTATGACTTCCTGGCCAACCATGTTATCGCACTCGACATCCTAAACCCCCAAGTTGCCTCCCGCATGTTAGGCCCATTAACCTCCTGGCGACGCTTTGACGAAACCCGGCAAAATCTTATGAAAACACAGCTGGAACGGGTCATGAATTGTCCGGCGATTTCCAGGGATGTTTATGAAGTGGCGAGTAAGAGTTTGATGTAATCTACAATCGTCCCCTTCTATTGGGCGATAACCTATAAGTTCGGTTATGATTGAGCCCATCCTTCCAGCCAGTAGGATATGCATCGCGTACTCTACTGACTAAGCTTTGAGGCAGGTCTCAATTGTTTGAGAAGGTTGGATTTTCAAACACGCCTTCAGACATTGCTAGCATGAGAAACAATAATGAAAAAAATAATCTTGTTTGCTGCACTACTTGAAATCATTTACCTGACCCTTTCCTTTATTATCGCACAAATATATGGACAATGGTCTGATGAAGGCGAGATTGTCAGGACAGGTCTCAGAGCATTTTCAGCCGTATGTTATCTCTATTTTTATCGAAAACATTGGTTTGGCGCTAACCAGTCATTTAGGACGACAAAGCTGTTTACGCCGCAATTTAGTGCGGCCATATTTTTACTGCTTCTCTTTGCCGTTTTTTATACTAATGCCGAACATGAAACGCCAAGATGGCAACTGGTTTTTGCAATATCGGGTATTACGGCGGGATTGAGAGAAGAGTTGTTTTATCGCGGCATTGTGCAAAATACCTTGCAAACAAAATACGGTTCTAAAATAGCCTTATTAACAGCATCTCTGCTGTTTACGCTGTCCCACGTTCAGTATATTTATTATGGTCAATTCAGCGGATTAATACTGATAGCATTTGCTGGCGTAATATTTGGCAGTATATTTATTTATACGGGCAGTGTGTTATTTACCGCAATAATTCATGGCCTGTACGACGCTGTACTGTCAGTTAACATTATCCCTTATCGACTAAGCAATGCATCTATATTGCCTATATTCTTTCTAATCACGTTAGTTTTTCTGGTTATGATTAATGCGAAACTTTATATGCCACGACAAAGCAATAATACCGGCAACACCGATCCTGATAACTTAAGTTTGGGGTAACTTTTTGCTAAAAGACTTTGTTTACTGTTGCCTTGTAAATTGTGTGAACACGTTGATCTCGTTCATGGCGTTAACGGCTCGCCACAAACGAAATCAATCTGTTAGCGTTATTCGACCAAACTGACCGTCATCCAGCGGCTAGCGCAGAGCTTTTCCAGGCTGGCAATTGTTCAATATTCAGATACCAACGCGGAATTTCTTTATAAGGTGACATGGGAAACTGTGCCATTTCTGCCAAAGCAAGAAATGACCCTACGGAAAAATCAGCCAACGTCACCGCGTTACCTACTAACCATTCACGGCCTTTAAGGTGATCTTCAAGCACTTGGGCAAAGCGGTGGAAACGTTCTTCACCCTTGGCAATTTCCTGTGGATCGGCTTCTGCCGACATAAATACCTTTTTGATCACCCGCTCAAAAATAAACACTGAACACGCACTGCCCCAGTGTGCTGATTGCCAAAACTGCCAACGCGCAATGTCGGCTTGTCCGCGCGGGTCAGTCGGCCATAAGCCATTATTGGGCACTTTAGAACATAAATATTGCATGATGGCATTCGATTCCCACAGGACAAAATCGCCATCCACCAAAGTCGGTATCATATGGTTGGGATTCAACTCGAGAAACTCCTTTTGCAGTTGCTCACCCTTGCTTAAATCGACCACTTCCAGGTCGCAATCCAGGTGCAAATGATTAAGGACAGTGACCACGCGCCGGGAATTGGGTGATATGGGGAAATGATATAGCTTCATGTTAACCTCGAGTTAAATTTTATTGGCATTGTCACTTGTATAAAACAAGTGACATTATATTTACATACACGCTTGCTTTTTACAAGCCTAATTTCTTTTTCTTTGCTCATTCGTGTATTTCTGTTGTTCTGCGCTGTGAAGGCGAAAATAGCTCGTGTACAATTCACTTAACCCATATTGATTACACTTCATGACTATTAATACGCCCAACTACCGCTCGGAATGCGCCCTGTCAACGGCATTAGATATTATCGGCGACAAATGGAGCCTGTTGATAGTACGCGATATGTGTATGAATAAGTCGCGGTATGGCGATTTCCTGGCCTCACCAGAAGGTATTCCGACCAACATTTTAGCAAACCGCCTACGCCGTCTGGGGGACATAGGAATCCTGGAAAAAAAGCCTTACCAGCTTAAACCCTTACGATATGACTATTGTTTAACTGCAAAAGGAACGCATCTTCTTCCGGTGATCCAACAACTTGCAATCTGGGCGCATAAATATGTTCCAGATTGCGCTCCTCCACCCGATTGGTTTCTACACGCAAAAATTGAAGACCTGGCCAAACCCAACCCTTAACAAAGCACGCTATGTGTATTCCACTGCTGTCACTGCATTTAAAAACAAGCACCGGCTCTAAATACAAGATCCAGCAAAATACGATGGTTATTTATGTCAAGTGGCTAAATGGGTTCTTAATATCCATTAGTTACAACACATTCTGACAATTTTTCATTAACAAAACAGTCGGATACTGGTAAATTGAGCGTTGGCACTTAATTTCCAGACTGTGTCAACCCAACAATGAGGAGATCATAAATGTCTAAAAACTTATTAGAACTATTAAAAGAACACTTATCGGGTGATGTAGTCACAAACATCGCTGCACTTATTGGGGAATCGCCAAAAAATACCGAGTCCGCTTTACAAACCGCCCTGCCTTCCTTAATTGCCGGACTGGTCGATAAAAGCTCAGACATAACAAGTATTGGCAAATTATTCAGCTTACTCACTGAAGGTAACCACGACGGCGGCGTACTGAGCAATCTGGGCGCTTTATCCCGTGGTGGAGAAGAAACTAGCAAATTAGTATCAGAAGGTGCAAAGTTATTGACCTCTATCTTTGGCGACAATACTGCCGGAATTACTGATCTAGTCGCAAACGCCAGTGGCATTAGCAAAACCTCATCAAGTTCCTTACTTGGTTTTGTCATGCCTGTCCTGTTGGGTTTGATTGGTAGAAACCTTAAGATTGAAAATACAGAAAACGCAACCGGACTGGCTGGGCTTTTAAGTGGCCAAAGCGGGTTTTTGAAAAACTTAATCCCTGCTGGGCTAAGTAATCTGTTAGCGAGTGATTCCATAATCTCGACAACAACTACCGATCACATCATTAGCGACTTCGATAAGGCCGTCAATACCATTGATTCTGAATATACGGTTTCGAGCTCGACAACAAAGGCAACATCTTTTTCAGATACCTTCGACAATATTGGCGATAAGATTGAGGTCATGGCCGAAGAAACGCTAGCTTCCGCCAAACATATAGCAGAAGACTTTGGCGATTCCGCCAGTAAATTTGGCTCGAATATCGTTGATGAAGGCAAAGAATTTGTCCACAGTGCTACCGATGCCTTCGAAGAAAATTCAGGAGCGGGAAGTAAGTGGCTTCCCTGGATACTCTTGGCGGCAGCACTTGCACTGGCTTGGGGGCTGCTCAAGAGCTGTAGCTCTCCAGAAACGGATACTACGACCGCACCTGTGGTAAGTGCTCCCACTCCACCCCCAGCAAAACCCGTTGTCGCAGCACCAGCTGCGCCAACTCCGCCGCCAGCCGCAGTTGAGGCTCCAGTAGTAGAAAAAGCAGTCGATACCACTAGCGATTTCTTTGAAAAGACCTTAACTACCGGCTATACCATTAAAGCTGCCAAGGGCGGATTTGAAAGCAAATTAGTGGGTTTTATTGAAAGTAATGAAGCAATTAACAAAGATTTATGGTTTACCATGGACGGCATCACTTTTGATACCAACAAAGCGACCATCAAAGCGGAATCGAGTGGGCAAGTAACCCACGTCGCTGAAGTTCTAAAAGCTTTTCCGAAAGTGAAAATTAACATTGGCGGTTACACCGACAATACTGGCAAAGCCAATGCCAATAAAAAACTGTCAGATAGCCGGGCTGCTGCCGTAAAAAAAGCATTAGTCGGACTAGGCATCAAAACGGATCGTATTGATGCCGAAGGTTATGGTAGTGAACACCCTGTCGCCAGCAACGATACTGCGGAAGGTCGGCAACAAAATCGCCGCATTGATGTGCGGGTAACTGAAAAATAAGACTAGAACAGAGACTTTCAAGGCGCAAGATACAAAACAGCCATTTCGACCCGTATCTTGCGCCTTTTGCGCTGATAAACTACTTGTTAACTAAAGGGAATCACCAAAACAACTTGAATAGTTAAAAACGTAAGTGTACCTATAAATTACAATGCACCCGATTAATAACACTAACTACACCTATAACTGTATGAAAATCTTAACACCCAAGAAAAATCATCTCATTTCTGTTTTAATAAGCGCCCTCATCGCCTTGTCGTTAAATGCTTGTTCGGATGAGAAATCCAAAGAAACAACAGTTGCCACTCCAGAAAAAACATCTCCAGGGAAAAATATCAGTGTTGATTCTCCGACCGATGCGACACCGGAAGCTGAAGACAGTCAAAAGCAAAAATTCGAGCATGATTTTGCCGCGCAATGCGTCGAAAGAGAACTGAATAATTCGGCCAACAAGATTGATGATGCTGACCGTATCACTAAAACTTGCGAGTGTATTTCCACTTATATTATGAAAGACTTAACCGACGAGGAAGCGGAAAAATTTAATAAAGAACACGAACACCCTCAGTCATTACGCATTAAATTCGAAGCCGGTGCTTACGAATGCCTACAAGGGAAAGTAGAGCCCGCAGGCCCTAAGTTGTTTGGTAAGCAGCAATAATTTTAGATACTCCCTGATTCTTTCAAATAAGGATCGGGGGCAATTCTTTTGAAGCTTGCAGGGAACAGGGAAAGACCCATAGCAAGCCGAAATATTCCAATTAAACTGAATTATCTCAAAAACAAACCTTTCAAATTTGTTTGATTTTACTTGCAGTTAACACGGAGCTGAGAGAGATTCAAGCCTTGCTCGGTGTTATGAATTCCTGCCTCTGGGGATAATCTGCAGTATTTTCCTAATATGCCGTTCGGTAATAAAAGCCAGGAAAAAAAGTTGCAGGAAATTTTCTGCGACAATAATGTCTAGGCCAATTTTTTCAGGCACAACTTCCTTACGGGTATCAAACAACTTGTCCCAAAATGCCAGCACGATGCCGTAGTTACTGTCGTGTTCGACACGTAAGGTTGAATGATGGGTGCGGTGTAGGGAGGGCGTTATAATGACTTCTGACAACTGCTTTTCATTGTCAAAAGTCAAATTGGAATGATGAAAAAATATAAAAAACAATTGGACAGTCTCAATTGCCAGCACCAAATAGGCATCAACCCCAATAAGCACAACAAACAGGCATTTGTAAGGTATTTCCAGGAACAGGTCAAAAACATGAAAACGGAAACCAGTAGATGTATTAAAACTTTTGTCGCTGTGATGTACCTTGTGAAATCGCCACAGAAACTCATACTTATGGCTGGCAACGTGCCAAGCATAAATCGCCAAATCATATAGCAGAAAGGCGAACAGCCATTTGACCGGATTATTCCCCATACCGCTCAAAAGACCATGTGACGAGAATTGTTGCGCCACAAAAAACAGCGAAGTTGCCCTGAGTGCAGTCAGGATGATGTTATTGAAAACAAAAGTTGCAGTGTTGGTTAAAAAGGAAGCCTTGTCGATTTTATTGGTGAAACGTCGATAGGGCTTAAGTTTTTCCATGACCACTAAAGCAAAGAAACCGAGTATTGCCACACCAAATAATATTTGGCTTGGGAGCATACTGGCTGGGTCATTTTGCATGGCTGCTGTCCTCTTATAAATAAATCGTAAGTAAAGTTAACTAGAAAAAATCAGCCCCAGGAGAAAATGAATCGTTCAATAACTTGGTAAGTTCACTTATTTCATTTTTGGCATTGACTTGATAAGTCACATCATATTGCACTCCCAAGTAATAAATAACCCTGCCTTTACGGTCAAACAGTGGGGTGATTTTTAGATGGTTATGAAACAATTCGCCATTTTTTTTGTAATTTCTAAGCGTGACCTCAATGGGCTTATGGTTTTTGACCGCCTCGACGATCAGGTATCGGGCTTCTTGTTCCCTGTCATCACCTTGAAGAAAGCGGCAGTTGTGGCCGATGATGTCTTCTTGGGAGTATCCCGTTAATCTTTCGAAGGCTTTATTTGCGTATACAATCGGCGTTCCTTCAATATCAGGATCTGCCAAAGTAACACCATTAACGCACTCATCAAGTATTGAAGAGAGAATTTGTGGAATTAACCCATTGTCTTTTTCAACTACAAAACTCATACACAACTCCTAAGTAGATCGGTTAATGACAGCCGTCAGCCAGTAAATTTTTGATGTTTTCCACGGTATTTTCAGCGCCTTCTTCGATAGACATGCGGATCAGTTTTTCAAAAGGTCTCATGAAAAGCTCTAATTCAAGCAGCTCAAAGGAAAACTCCAGTTCTGTTAAATCCTGGTCATCGTGTGCAGAAAATTGGTAAGTGTTTCGGAACTGTGCGTCCACACCTATAAACGTCATTTTTTTCAGCATTTCAAATTCAGAAACTTCAAACACTGATTCCACTTTCTGGCCTTGCTCAATACGAGTTTGCTGTGCCCTTGCACCCACATATATTTCTTTTCCACTCAAGGGCTTAAATTCGGAAACCTCAACGGCCCATTTAGGGTAATTATCAAAAAAATGTTTTCCTACGAAGCAAAATACAAAAGTAATAGGCCTATTTATTTCAATACTGGCCTTGCCTATAACTGGCCTCGAAATGTCGAAAGGGTACATAAAACGCTCTCCTGTCAAGATATGAAGGCTATCTTGGCTTAATTAAAATCACTAACTTTCTCTTTCAATTTATCCACTTTAGGGGGAATTGCAAATTTTAAAGTTTAAAAAAAATTCTCCCCGCTATCCGATAATTGCTGAAGTTTTTTCTTGGCATAACAACCCACATTTAGAACATTTCATAGTAGGAAATTATTTGAATTATTCCTGTTTCCGGTTATAAGTATGAAGTTGCGTAGCGTTTGCCAAAGTGAACAGGGCTGTTGGTTAACAAATGATCTTGGCGATATTTTCATGATACCGAGGCCATTCCAGCCGGCATTAAATTTGATAACAATCAGAGCGTGATTAAGTGATAAAAAAAATTTTACAGGATTACCTGAGCGTTGTTTTGGTCAACCTTATATTGTTCAGTGGGAATGTGATCGCTGAGGACAAGATAGCCACAAAACAGGCAGTAGCAGTTTTTGCTGGCGGCTGTTTTTGGTGTATGGAACATCCATTCGATGCCTTACCCGGTGTTATCAGTACCATCTCTGGCTATACCGGTGGACATACCGAAAATCCGACATATAAGGAAGTTTCAAATGGTAAAACAGGCCATTCAGAAGCCATGCAAGTAACCTATGACCCAACAAAAATAAGCTACGAACAGCTACTCCAAGTTTTCTGGCACAACATAGACCCCTTTGATGATGACGGGCAATTCTGCGATAAAGGCGATCAGTACAAAGCTGCCATTTTTTATCAGGATGAGAAAGAAAAACAGCTTGCCGAAATCTCGAAAACAGAAGTGAGTAAAAAGCTATCTAACCAACACATAGTCACTACAATCAAGCTTTTTGGAAAGTTTTTTCCAGCAGAAGACTATCATCAAAATTATTATTTAAACAATCCAACATCCTATCAATTTTATAGGTTTACCTGTGGACGTGACCACCGCCTAAGCCAAATATGGGATGAATAAAAAACGGTACGTTTTATGTTCGATTAAGCCCCTTATATTTCCCAATTTCCCGCTTCATTCTGCAAGCTTCGCCAAAAAAAAGGTTTGTAAGCTGTACGGTGTTTTGTAACATTGGTAGTATTAACCATTCACCAATACACCAAGGAGCATAAATCGATGCAGAAATCTTTCAATACCCAACTTAGGTTGTCCCTTATTTGCTTACCACTACTCGTTGTTGGCTGCGCTTCTGAGCCAGTACCCGCGCCAAAACCGGAACCGATTATTTCCGGTGAAACGATGATTCGGGAAAGCCAAGGTATTGCCAGCCTCGGTGATCGTTGGAAAAGCGGCAAGGAAATGGTTGATCGCGGCACTAATATGGTTAGCGAAGGGGAAGCCAAAATTGCTGAAGGGAATCGATTAATTGCTGAAGGCAACAAGATCATTCGGGAAAGCGAAGACAATTACAAGAGCATAAAAAAGTAACCACTATAAACTCTAAAAAAACCCTCTCTTGCGGAGGGTTCGGGTGAGGAGGATCAATTAAATATACCTTCCTCCCCCCAATCTTCGTTCCCAGGGAAAAGAGGGTTTTTGAGCCTCTGGATGTCTTCCAATTTTATTTTATCTTTAGGAAGACTTATCCCGATTGAAAAACAGCGCTAAACCTATCACTGCAACGACAAGAGCTGGTATGGCAAAGTAACTGCCTTGTGGTTCTTCCCAATTTTCGGTGCCTTTCCTCAGTGCAGGGTCTTTAGACTCGTCATAAATCTTCCCTGCTTTGGTTGAAATCGTATCTGAACTAGTCAATGTGACGTTATTTCCGCTACCTAAGCTGGAAAATAAATTAGGCGATCCAAAATAAGGGCTGGTATTAGCGGATACTTGAAAATTTGGCACTCCGCCGCCCAATAAGATGATAACGCCCAATATTGAAAGTACTCGTTTTATCATTGTTTTCTCCAGTCTGTCTGTAGAAAGAAATCTAAGAATTGGGTTTCCATTATCCCTCAGCTTGGTGTCCTATCAAGCATGGCAAGTCCGACAACTAAACCGAATGTCGCCAGCACCAAAAAAGCAGGACCGAAAAACCACATGATGATCGGCAAGCTAAAAAAGAAGGTCCGGGTTCCAAACATATAGTAGCGACCAGCCTTGTTTAAGTAGGTGCAAGTTTGACGGTATAACCCGCTGTCTTTCGAGGGCTCGCTAGGTAGATTAATCATATAACCGACGTGGTTGAAATACCGTATTGCCATAGCAAAGAAGTGAAAGGCAATAGCAAAAACCAGGAGCAATAAACCTAACTTAATTTGCCATATTACGCCTGGTGTTGGGTCATCGATAATAAAAGGATGCCAATTGAGCGCCCATTGACCTATTTTTTCGCTTATGTTTAAGCTACCGATGATTAACAGCACAGCGGTAGAGGCCATGAAGTTGGCGGCAATGACCGAATTCCGTAATGTTTGGATAGCAAGAATGTCCATATTGCCGTTACTCATTACCATGCCTACCCATTGTTCCCTTATCTTGGCATTGTTTGCATGTATGCTCGCATCCGGTGCGCGACGAGTCCGCCAGCCTAAGTAGAGATAATAAACCAGTATAAATAAGCAACTGACTGCGAAAGCAATAATATCGTAGGGCATGTGGCTATCTCTATTTTGCTGATTACATAGCTCTTACGCGCTGGAGCAGGAGCTATGTATTTACTTTGTACTCTTCGTGATAAGAAATGCTCTCACAGTCCCTAACGCTTAGTCCTCTTTCATAAACTTCTTAGCATAAGATTCCAAGTGCGGAATATCAATCCGTAAGCCTTTAACCATGATGTGCCAGTACAACCAAGGAAAGCCAGTTGTTTTGCCCCACCACCAGAGTGACCGGTTTTCCCGCGGGTCGAGCAAAGGAAAAGATGGCGTTACTTTGCCATCATAAGCAAACTCAGCCAGCATCACGGAATTAAGCGACGTGGTCAGCGGGCAGGAGCCATAACCGTCGTATTGTTCCGCAACGGTTTTTTTGTTCATCACGTTAAGGATGTTGTCGACCACGACAGGCACTTGCTTACGCACGGCGGCGGCAGTTTTGGCATTTGGTGTGCAAGCAGCATCACCCAGGCCAAAAATATTAGGGTATTTGGAATGTTGCAAAGTTTTTGGATGGACATCGACCCAACCAGCGGCATTTGCCAATGGACTTTGCTTGATGAAATCCGGTGCGCTTTGCGGCGGTGTGACGTGGATCATGTCAAATTTTTTGGCGGTTTTCTTCTTTTTGCCTTCACTGTCGGTGACTTCAAACGTTGCTTTTTTGGCTTCGCCGTCAATAGCTACCAAGTTGCTGTTGAAGTTGGTCTTTATGCCATAATCAGCGACCACTTTAAGCAGCGCTTTGGCAAAAAATGGTACGCCAAACATGCCGGGAGTTGCGGTATAAAACTCAATACTGAATTTATCCAAGATACCTTTTTTGCGGAAGCGATCGGCAGCAAGGTACATGATTTTTTGCGGTGCACCCGCACATTTGATTGGCATGGGTGGCTGGGTGAATAGCGCTGTACCTGATTGCAGATTTTGGATACATTCCCAAGTATATTCCACTGTGTCAGGCGAGTAATTGCTACACACATTGTTTTTACCGAGAGTTTCTTTCAAACCGCTAATTTTGTCCCAATCCAGTTGCAACCCAGGGCAAACAACCAGATAGTCGTATGTAACCTTATCGCCGGAACGCAAGGTAACGCTGTTTTTATCCGGTTGGAAAGTGTCAGCATAATCCTTGACCCAGGTGACGCTGGGATGGATGAGGTCTTTTTCGTTTTTGGTGGCTTGTTTCAGCGTGTAAGCGCCACCGCCAATGATGGTGAAGCCAGGTTGGTAATAGTGTTTTTCGGATGGTTCAATTAGGCCGATGGCTATTGTAGAGTTCTGCCGACGCATATTATTGGCTACAGAAACGCCAGCAGCGCCACCGCCAATAATCAATAAGGTGTGGTGTGATTGTGACATATCTCCTCCGGTAGATTTAGTTATTTTAATATTTATTATTATTCAATGGATTATATCGACTGTGGACAAATAAACACCAGTAATTGTTTGCTTATTATGCTGCCACTTACATCATAAACCTAAATCGGACAATCCTGGATAGTCACTAGGCCTTTCTCCCGATTGCCAATGAAATTTCCTATCTGACTCACTAATAGGCAAGTCATTTATGCTGGCAATCCGTACTTTCATCAACCCATTTGAATCGAATTCCCAATTTTCATTGCCATAGGAACGAAACCAATTGCCCGAACCATCATGCCATTCATAAGCAAAGCGGACAGCGATTCGGGCATCATTGAATGCCCATAACTCTTTTATCAAACGGTAATCCAGTTCCTTTTCCCATTTACGCTTAAGAAATTGCACGATTTCCTCGCGCCCTCGCAGAAATTCTGCCCGGTTACGCCAAACACTGTCTGCCGTATAGGCAAGCGCTATTTGTTCTGGACACTGCTTATTCCAGGCATTTTCAGCGGCCCGTACTTTTTGGGTGGCTGTTTCCAGATTAAATGGGGGGATCGGTGGACGGATAGGATCTGTCATAGGGATTACCAAAGTAAGATTTCAAAGTTTCAAAAAGTAATGTTGCCAAACACCAAAAATATACACTTTAAGGTCAAGGCATACATTTTATTAAGGCTGTTATCAACTTTATTATTGGGGACATGATTCTGAATTTTGTGTCTGACTTGCTTATAGCTTATTCTGCAAAATTTCAGCCGCCAAACGCGTACCGTCTATTCTGGCTTTTATTTTGGCAAAAGCAATATCCCTACCTGTTGAGGTGTCGTCCTCGAAGGGCGAATAACCACAGTCGTCGGTCGTACCCAATTGTTCCAGCGGGATATATTCTGCCGCCATTAAAACTCGATCACGCACCATTTCTGGGCTTTCAATTTCATTATTGATGACATTAATTACGCCTATATAAACAAACTGTTCGGGTTTAAGATGCGCCTTAATGATCGAAAGTACCCGACGTGGGTCTCTTTCGCTTGCCATTTGCACATAAAAATTAACTGCTTTCAGTTGAAACAGGTCAGGCAATAATTCGCCGTAATCGACATCAGCGCTGTGGGTGGAATCCTGGTCGCCGCCAGGACAAGTATGAATGCCAATCCTTTTCCTCTCATCTTCACTGAATTGTTCTAAAACCTTGTTGTTCAGGTCGATAAATTGCCGTAATAAGCCCTTGGATGGATCGAGTTTAACCGCCAACCTACCTTCGGTAAAATCGATTTGCACCCGATGGACACCGGCATTCAGGCATAAGCGGATATCATTTGAGACTTCCCCAACTAAATCGGTGATAAATTGTTCACGGCTGTACTCGGGCAAGCCTTGTTCCGGGTAGAGTAGGCTGAGCGCGGACGCGGAAATCACCGCTTGTTTGATTGACACCTTGGCATAACATTGCGCCGACTTCAAATAATCGACCGCATGTTTGCCATAACGGAAAGGCCCGGACGTTAACCTGGGCAGTTGGCGGCAATGGCCGTCTTCAAAAGGAATGCTAATTCCGTCGGCGGCAAGATTTGTTAAGCCTTCCAGTGGGTACGTCGCAAAACTGGATTTGCGTTGTTCGCCGTCGGTTATCACGGGTGATCCGGTTTCCTCAAAGCGTCGTATGGTATCTTTTATAGCGGCCTCATAGGCTTCATTTAATTCAAGCTCCGCAATATCGCCGTTACGATAGGCTTTGAGCGCAGCCAACAAACTTGGCGAACGCGGAATACTGCCGATGGGTTCACTTGGAATTTCCATACATTTCTCCTGCAGAAGGGTTAAATGACTAATGAGCTTGCATTATTGAATGCTTTATCTGCTGAGTTTATTCCATCGCCCCAACAATCGCATCACCCATTTCTTTTGTCCCGACTTTGGACTGCGGATTCAAATCGGGGGTGACATACTTACCTTCACTCACGACTTTTTCGATAGCTGTTTTTACCCGTTTGGCAGCAGCAAACTCGCCTAAATGGTTCAACATCATCACCCCTGCCATAATAACGGCGGCAGGATTTGCCAAATTTTTGCCAGCGATGTCAGGCGCGCTGCCGTGGACAGCTTCAAACAAGGCGGCATCATCGCCGATATTCGCACCTGGGATAAGACCTAGCCCACCGACCAAACCAGCAGTCAAATCCGACAAAATATCGCCAAACATATTGGTCGTCACCACCACATCAAACTGTTGGGGATTCATCACCATGTGCATACAGGCGGCATCGACGATTTTTTCATCGAACTGAATGTCTGGATAACGCGCGGCGGTTTCCCGTGCAACATCGAGGAAGATGCCTTGAGTGTATTTTAAGATGTTGGCTTTATGGCAAACAGTGACTTTTTTGCGGTTGTTGTCACGGGCGTATTTAAACGCATACTCGATCACGCGCTTTGAACCGCTGCGGGTGACTACCGCCAAGCTTTCTGCAATGTCTTTTTTAGGGGTCAGGTAATGTTCAAGCCCTGAATATAAGCCTTCGGTATTTTCCCGGACGATGACAATATCGACATCATCATAACGGGTTTTTACACCTTCCCAACTCTTAGCTGGACGGACATTGGCATACAACTCATATTTTTGCCGCAAGGCAACATTGATACTTCTGAACCCTGTGCCAACCACGGTCGTCAACGGGCCTTTGAACGCCACGCGGGTGTTGTCAAAAGAATCCAGGGTTGCTTCCGGCAGTGGCGTTTCGAACTTGTCATATGCTGCCATACCGGCATAAGCTTCTTCCCATTGTATCTTAGCACCGGAAGCGTCTACTACTTTGACGGCCTCATCCATGATGGACGGGCCAATCCCATCGCCTTTAATCAGCGTAACTTTATGCATATATGCCTCCAAAAAATATTAATCGGGTAACCCTCAAAACCTTTGCCCCTTAAGGCGATTAATCCTGAGTGCTTATGTAATAACTTTTACCCGATTATATATGAATAAAATCGCCATGAAGCTCAATAATTCGCCCAGATTAGCCCACCAATAACGAACAATGTGTATCTTAGGACAAAACAGGTGGCATTTGTTATGATTGGGCTTGGTCAACGCACTGTATTTTCGATTAATAACAGGAGTTAGTATGAACCGCCCTACCCCACCCGCCAACGGCGCTAAAATCACTTCCAAGAATGGCAAGCTGGTTGTGCCAAATAACCCGATTATTCCGTATATTGAAGGGGATGGCACTGGGCCTGATATATGGCGAGCTACGGTTCGGGTTTTGGATGCTGCCGTTGCTAAGGCTTATTCGGGGCAACGTAAGATTCATTGGCTGGAGGTATACGCTGGCGGTAAATCCTTTGAGCTATTCAATACTTGGTTGCCCGATGAAACTATCGACCTTTGTCGGGAATTTCTGGTATCCATAAAAGGCCCGTTGACCACCCCAATCGGCGGCGGCATTCGCTCGTTAAATGTCGCGTTACGGCAATTGCTGGATTTATATGTATGCTTAAGGCCAGTACGTTGGTTTAAGGGCGTACCTTCACCCGTCAAACGCCCCGATCAGGTCGATATGGTGATTTTCCGGGAGAATACCGAAGATATTTATGCCGGGATCGAATTTGAGAAAGGCAGCGATGAAGCCAAGCTGTTTTTGAAGCTGCTAAAGGAAAACTTTCCTAAATCTTACGAAAAAGTCCGCTTTCCTGATACGTCTGGCATTGGCATCAAACCCGTTTCGCAGGAAGGCACGGAACGCTTGGTTCGCGCGGCGATTGATTATGCGATTATCAATAAGCGGAAAAGTGTCACGATTGTCCACAAGGGCAATATCATGAAATTTACCGAGGGCGCGTTCCGTAACTGGGCGTATGGTTTAGCCGAACGGGAATTTCCAGAGCAATGTTATACCTGGCAGCAATGGGAATTTACCAAGGCTGACAAAGGCGAAGATGCCGCCAATGCCGAGCAAAAAGCAGCTTTAAATACAGGAAAAATCCTGATTAAAGATGCGATTGCCGACATCACCTTGCAACAAGTGTTAACACGCCCAACCGATTTCGATGTGATCGCCACATTGAATTTAAACGGCGACTACCTGTCCGATGCGTTGGCCGCCCAAGTCGGCGGCATCGGCATTGCCCCCGGTGGCAACATCAATTACCTAACCGGCACCGCTGTATTTGAAGCTACACACGGCACTGCGCCCAAGTACGCCAATCTGGATAAGGTCAATCCCGGCTCGTTGATTTTATCCGGCGAAATGATGCTGCGTTATATGGGTTGGACGGAAGCCGCCGATGCTATTATCAATGCGATGGATGCGACGATTGCAAGCAAGCACGTTACTTATGACTTTGCCCGTTTGATGGAAGGCGCGACGGAAGTTAAAAGTAGTGAATTTGCGGATTCGATGATTGGGAATATGTAACAGACAAGTTGTAAGATGGCACATAGATCATTTGCCAGGGGTGAAAATGATGGTTAATTCGATGGATGCGCTACGCTTATCCATCCTACTCACTATATGGTAAAAACAATAAACTAAGGCACACCAAGAATGGCCAAAAAATTAATCATTATAATTAGCACTATTAGCCTAAGTGCTTGTTTAAGTACTCCTTTCACACCACCAAAAATTATAAACCAGAAAACCTTTGATCTTTCTACACCTCAAATTATCGATATCTTAGAAAAAAAACTGCCGGTACTTTTGGCATCCACATCTTCTAAGACTCCCAAAATAGAAACAAAAAAATATGTTGAGATAAGCCCTGGTAACACTGGGTCAGCGCTAATCGTCACTAACTATAAGCCTAACGACTCCAGCCTCACTGAATGCACAATAGCAAACAACGGAGGTTGGGCAAACGTATGGAATGGATTGGATCATGGAATGATAGGGATCGTTTTGACACCCCATGGGTACGGCTCAAATGCAACACGAGTACAAATTAATAGTAGTTTCCATGAAAACTATTCGGTTAAGGTGCCTGGGGAAGTGGTTGGTTATGTTAGAGGTTACGCAGTCCAAGGAACTGAATGGGTAGACAAAGCCTCACATTGTTACTCGACTGGCATTATCGAACGCTCAGTTTTTGACTTGATTCAAAGTAAAGGGGCAAATACTAAAGCTCCAACAATCTCTAACCAAAGTAAGGCTGACAAACTTAAAAATAGTATGCCGGAAGGTAAAACAATGACTTTACCAGATGACACTAAACTGGATGGCGAACTTAAAAATGGTAGCCTAGAAGGAAATGGAATTATGACTTTGCCAGATGGCTCAAAATTCATGGGCAATTTTATCAATGGCAAACTGGAAGGCCCAGGAGAAATGACTTGGCCGGACGGAACAAAATTTATTGGTAATTTTAAAAATGGTAACCCAGAAGGACAAGTAACATTTGTTTTACCCGGCGGCACTCGAAAAGTAGGCACATTTAAAAATGGTGAATTTGTTCAATAAATTAAAGCGAGGCAGCACGTAGGTTGGGTTAGACGCGCATGGCAACATTGACAAAAAAACTGCTGACGGTTGGGCGCGTCGTAACTCAACGTTCGGCGATTGAATTACCCTCCAATGTTGGGTTACGGCGCACGGTTAACCTGATTGAAATATTGGCATGGTTTGTTTTGTGCGCCTAACCCAACCTACGAAGATATTAACCATCTGGAAAACAAGTATGCCAATTAACATCATCTGGGTCGATAATTGCGAAGGCATTGAAGAAGTCGAAAGGCTGCATACGCCTGTCTGCACAATCAAAATTCATCGTCGGCAGGATGTGATAACCCACATCGATTGGGATTTTACCCAAGATTCTGACGCAACGGAGCATAATCACAAACAGTATCTCGATTTCTGGCCTGAGCCAAAGCAAACCATCAACCTGAAACTATTAAAACAAGGTACGCTTCATCAAAACAAAGTTTGGGCTGAGCTGTTAAAAATCCCACAAGGCGAAACTTTAACCTATTCGTCCCTAGCTAAAAAAATCGGTTCAGCAGCCCGCGCTGTCGGCAATGCTTGCCGCACTAATCCCTATACGTTGCTTATCCCTTGTCATCGCGTGGTTTCTGTTAACGGCATGGGTGGGTACAGCGGACAACGGCATGGTGAATACATGCTTATTAAGGAAAAATTGCTGGCATACGAAGCCGATACCGTTAAGTTAAGAAAATAAACTCCCTCTCCTGCTGGAGAGGGTTGGGGTGAGGAGAATAAAAATGGAAAAATGCTTTTTTTAATTGCCCTCATCCTAACCTTCTCCCTAGAGGGAGAAGGGACTGAATCGTTTGGCTTACCTATAAGATCTCCAAAAACGTGCAAAATCTCGCATTAATCGACCAGTTTTTAGATGCCGTGTGGGTAGAACAGGGCTTGAGTGAAAATACCCTTTCCGCTTATGGTAGCGATCTTAGGATTTTTGCCCTTTGGTTAAAAGACAAATCGTTGCTCGACGTTAACACAGGTGTGCTCTCCAGCTTTCTTGCCAACCGTTATCAAGAGGGTATTGGCAACCGTTCCTCCGCCCGCATCTTATCCAGTTTACGACGCTTTTACGGTTATTACATTCGGGAAAATAATATAACCATTGACCCGACTGCGTTGATAGAATCGCCACATATTGGCAGGCCGTTACCTAGCTCTTTAACGGAAGAAGATGTGGAGTTACTCTTGAATGCACCTGAAACCGCACACACTTTGGGATTTCGCGATAAAACCATGCTGGAAATGTTGTATGCAACCGGACTACGGGTATCAGAGCTGGTTAATTTAACGCTGGATCAGGTTAGCTTAAGGCAAGGCGTGGTCAGGATCGTCGGCAAAGGCAATAAAGAACGGCTGGTGCCCGTCGGTGAAGAAGCGATGAGTTGGCTGGAAAACTATCTTAACGAAACCAGAAAAAGCCTGTTGGGTGAACGGCAATGCTCTTATATTTTTGTCACTAACCGAGCGGACAGCATGACTCGGCAGGCGTTCTGGCATATCATTAAGCGCCATGCCAAGAAAGCGGGCATTAGCAAAACCCTATCGCCGCACACCTTACGCCACGCCTTCGCCACCCATTTATTAAACCATGGCGCAGATTTGCGGGTCGTTCAGTTGTTGTTAGGGCATTCGGATTTATCGACCACCCAAATTTATACCCATATCGCCCGCGAACGGCTAAAAGAATTACATACCATATATCATCCACGAGGATAACAAGAACATGCCGCAACAAATCCACCCTACCGCTTATATTGCCCAGAATGCAAAACTGGGCGACAACATCATCGTTGGGCCTTTTGCCGTGCTGGAAAATGATGTTGAAATTGGTGACGGCTGCCAGATAGGCGCACATGCGGTAGTCCAGCCTTATGTAAAAATGGGGACAGGCAATGTGTTACATCCGCATGTGGTCTTAGGTGATTTACCACAAGACACCAGTTTTAAGGCAGAAACGGTAAGCTGGTTAATCATAGGCGACAATAATGTTTTTCGGGAAGGCTTCACCGCGCATCGTGCTTCCAAAGAAAATGCTGAAACAAAAATCGGCTCGAATTGTTATTTTATGAACAACAGCCACGTAGCCCACGATTGCATTATTGGCAATAACACTATCTTTGCTAACAATGTCGCTATCGGCGGCTTTGTAGAAGTAGGTGATAAGGTCTTTATGGGCGGCGGTGTCGTCGCGCATCAATTTTGCCGGGTTGGTTCTTATGCAATTGTGCAAGGTACGACGGGATTAAGTATGGATGTCATCCCCTTTACCTTAATAGGTGGCCATTATGCTAAACACTATAAGTTGAATACGGTGGGTTTGCGACGGGCTGGAATTACCGGTGCTCGTTACAATGTACTTGCCTCGGCATTTCGTTTGCTAAAGAATAAACAGCCGTTGGATAACTTGGAAGAAACCGATGAATTAAGGTATCTGAAAGAATGGCTGGCAGTTAAATCCAAACGGGGTATACATGGATTTATTGATGTCTCAAGAAATGACGAATCTTGAATTTATGGACTTTAGGAAACTTTGATTCCATTTATGGTTCGACCATTCGACAAACTCGGCTCACCACGAACGGAATCAACCTCTTAACTTTCGTCCTTGACTGCATGGATGCAGGAGCTAGGGCAACGCATGGAGCAGTCGCCAGAGTCTGTGGAAGGACTTTTCCAAACAGCTTATGTTTAAATTTTTTCAGATCCTAAAGCTAACTACCATCCTTATCTTGTTCAGCATCAAAATGAAATTTATGTAACAGGCGATGCACCAACGGACTAAAGAAAAGCCCTGCGGCCACCAAAAACATTAAACCAGAAAACAGCGCATACAAGCCTGCAAACAGCTTACCCGCCTGTGTATGAAGCACATCAACTGGGCCCATGCCACCCAGAATCATTGCCGCATTAAGGAATGAATCCAGCCAGCTCATAGACTCAAACTCATGATAACCGACTACACCGATACCTAGACCAAAGGCTAGCAGCAAGAAAGCGGATAATAAATACTTAGCTTGCCTAATTAAAAAAGCGCTAAGAGGAATTGGTTTTTGGCATCGATGTTCAAAGGTGTGGCGCATATTCTTTGTTTTATCTTTGCTGATTCGACGTACCGTCACGGTGATTTGGTTTTGCCCAGTAATGATTATCTAGCCTGGAGGCCAAGACATTTGGCGACCACCCAAAAGATGTAAATGTAAGTGGTAGACAGCTTGACCACCATTGTCGTTACAATTAAATACAGTACGGTAACCTTCCTCAGCAATCCCTTGTTGTTTTGCTAAAGTTGTTGCCACCTGTAGGATTTTCCCACCCAGTTGGGCATCATCGAGATCATTCAAGGTTGTAATGTGGCGCTTGGGGATTACGAGGATATGAACGGGCGCTTGCGGATTGATGTCATTGAACGCGAGGATATGGTCATCTTCAAACACGATATCCGGTTTAATGTCTCCGGCAACCATTTTGCAAAAAAGACAATCGGTCATTATTACCTCCTAGGTAAGGAATTGAGTCAACTCAATGACGGTATATGGTAGGGACAAATGATTATTTGCCACTACCCGTTGAATCCTCACGTCTTATGTCATAGCGAATTACGCCCATTAAACGCATGAGCCAACGTACCGCTATCAATGAATTCTAGCTCCCCCCCCATCGGCACACCGTGGGCGATGCGGCTGGCTTGTACTTGGTGCTTTTTTGCCAACTCGCCAATGAAATAAGCGGTGGCTTCACCTTCCACGGTTGAATTGGTGGCTAGGATAAGCTCTTTGATTGTCCCTGCTGACATGCGTTGCTCCAACACGTCAAGGCCAAGCTCGTCAGGCCCTATGCCATCCAGAGGTGATAGCCGACCATGAAGGACGAAATAATGCCCTTTAAAAACGGTAGCTTGGTCGATAATCCAAACATCGGCAGGGCTTTCAACGATGCAAATCAAGCCACTGTCCCTGGCCTTATCCGCGCAAATCTGACAGATAGCTTGTTCGGTTAGGGTGCGGCAGACTTGGCAATGTCCAATTTTTGCCAAGGCTTCAATCAAGGTTTCGGCCAGTATTTTTGCACCGTTGCGATCCCGTTGTAACAAATGGAAGGACATGCGCTGGGCGGTCTTAGGCCCACACCTGGTAGACAACATAAAGTCTGCGTTAACTGTCCGAGCAAGCCTTTTTTCAACATGTTAAAAAGGCATTTGGAATCCGGGAGGTATCGGCAGTCCGGCGGTAATTTCGGACATTTTTTCTTTTTTCATTTTGCCGACTTTGTTCACCGCATCGTTAATTGCCGCAGCCACCATATCTTCCAGCATGTCTTTATCTTCGCCAACCAACGACGGATCAATAGTCACTTTTCTGGCTTCACGTTTCCCGGTCATGACTATCGTCACTAAGCCGCCGCCAGATTCTCCAGTCACCTGCATCATCTCCAGTTCTTGTTGGGCTTTTTTTAAATCTTCCTGCATTTTTTGGGCTTGTTGCATAATGTTGCCCAGTGCATTTTTCATATTATTATCTCCACCTTGTTATACAGGTTCTATGGTGCCGGGCATTATCCTGGCATCAAAATGTTCTTTTAATGCTAAGACATTAGCATCTGAATTAATGGCATCAACTGCTGCTTGTTGCCGATCTTCTTGGTCTTTGGCGAATTGTACCGCAGGTGTTTCAAGCTGTGCCTGTTCTATTTTGATTGCCAGTTTTAATGGCGCACCTCGATAATTTTGTAAGGCTTGTTGTAATTTTTTTTCACGGGTGGAAGTCAGTAATTGTTGATGGCTGGCATCCAGCAGCAATTTACACGTTTGGTTATCTATGTGTTCCAACACACAGTTGTTAGCTAACTCTCGTGTAAGACTTTCTAGTTTCATGATGGCAATAATATCTGTCCAACTGTGCTTGTCACTTACATCACCCGAAGATTGATGGGTAACTTTTTCTGCAACATGCGCAAACGGATTGATTTGCTCGACTTGTACAGTTGATTGCTGCTTTGCTGTTGGATTTTGTAGCGACGATTGTTTCGGTTTAATCGGAATGGATTCAGCAACAGAGGGTTTAAAAGTCAACATACGAAGCATAACCATCTCAAAACCCATGCGGGAATCAGGTGCCAAATCGAGATCCCGTTGCCCGATCAAGCCGATTTGGTAATAAAGTTGTATGTCTTCTGGTGATAATCGCTGAGATAAGGCCGTTATCATTTCCTTATCGAACTCATGTTCGATTGCACCAGGCAGCTGCTGCACCAAAGCGATGCGATGCAGTATTTGCAATATTTGCTGTAACACCGCACTGAAATCAGAGTGTATATTCGCTATCTCATCTATTTTGTTGAGGATGGCTTCTGCATCCCCATCAGCCAATGCGTTGAGTATCTCTTCAACAGGACGTTGCGCCACCGTACCTAGCATGGCGCTAACATCATCCGCAGCCACCTTGCCAGCACCATATACAATCGCTTGATCCAGCAAGCTTAAACCATCGCGCATACTGCCATCGGCGGCTCGCGCCAACAATTGTAAGGCCAGCGATTCCGATTCGATCTGTTCCTGACCTAGAATGTATTGCATCTGGTTAAAAATCTGCCCCGGTAACAAACGCTTAAGATTAAACTGCAAACAACGGGACAATACGGTGACAGGAATTTTTTGCGGGTCTGTGGTAGCCAACAAGAATTTTACATGGGGGGGTGGTTCTTCCAACGTTTTGAGCAAGGCATTGAAACTATGCCCTGACAGCATGTGGACTTCGTCGATCAGATAAACTTTGTAACATCCGACATTGGGTGCATATTGTGCATTGTCGAGTAAATCGCGGGTATCTTCGACCTTGGTGCGGGATGCCGCATCCACTTCGATCAAATCCATGAACCTGCCTTCGTCCAACGCAAGACATACTCCACATTGACCACACGGGTTAAAACCCTGGAGATTTTCGCAATTGATGGCTTTTGCCAGAATCCTGGCTATCGTCGTTTTACCGACACCACGCGTTCCGGTAAACAAATAAGCATGGTGCAAGCGGTCGTGCTGCAAAGCGTTCATCAACGATTTGACAACATGATCTTGACCAACGACTTCGGTGAAATTTGAAGGCCGCCACTTTCTGGCGAGAACCTGATAATTCATTGCAGGCTCGTATCTGTGTGACTTGTGGGCGGCGACCGTGCCAGCCACATCCCGGCACACGAATCTGCTGCTACCGTTGCTCCCTTCCGGGCCTGGCGGGGTTTACAGCGTATCGTTGCGGGAGAGACCAACACGATCACCATCATAATTCTCAGACCTAAGGAAAACCTGTACGGACTTAAGACTGACTATTATCGTTGAATAGTCATGTTATTACAACCACGTTGGTTTAATTTCATCATAAACCTCAGTTTAGGCATTCTATGTCTACAACAATACACGCAATTAGTGGCTTGCCTGGATCAGGCTTAGTTCGGAATGCCAAACAATGGCTACAGCCAAACTCAAGACACTTTCCTCAATTCCCCCAAACCATTCGGTTTTTTGACCAGTTGCAACTGCGCCTTAAAGCGTTTCTGCACGGCTTCTACGTGCGAGATAACGCCCACGGTTTTGCCATGCGCCCGTAGGCCTTCCAATGTGTTAATGACGGTATATAAGGTTTCTGCGTCAAGATTACCGAAGCCTTCATCGAGAAAGAGTGAATCTACCGACCTGCCACTACTGGCCAATTCCGAAAGCCCCAAGGCCAGCGCCAAACTGACGATAAAGCTTTCGCCACCCGATAAAGTTTTGGGTAAGCGCCGTACATTACCCTGATAGGTATCTTCAATTTCCAGGGCTAAGCCCCTATCGCTGGGCTTTTGCCGAAGATAATAACGACCGCTGATTTTTTCCAGTGTAGTATTGGTCTGCAACAACAAACTTTCTACCATCCTTTCCTGTACGCGGCGGCGGAAAGCCATGCCATTTTCTGCCGAAATTTCCGCAACTTCGGCATTTGCCTGTTGTACTAAAGCTTGTTGGCTTACCACTTGCGCCAAGATGTCGGCGTATTTGGTCTTGTATTGTTTTTGTTCTCGGACTATGGTTTCCAAGCGCTTGGCTTCAAGCTCCGCCAGTTCCATTTTTTCTTGGGCTGCCTTTATTTTTAGTTCGATTTCTTCTGTCGTTAGTTCAGGCTTGGCTTCACCTTCATGGCTTTCCAGTTGCGTGTATAACGTCGCCAATTCTGCGCCCAATTTAGTAAAATCGTCATCTAATTTTGCTTTTTGCTGTGCAAATTCGGGCTGGTTTATCATCAATTCTAGCGTTTGGCGAATTTCTTCCAAACTGGTAAATTGGGATTCTTGCACTTTACTTGCAATGGCCTGATCCAAAGCCTCGGCCTCATCTTTTAATTGACTGACGAGATAGCCTTTGTCCGCAATCAATTTCTGCTTTTCAACCAACGCCAGATGCAAACCGACTGCTTCTTGTCTGTGTAGCTGATTATTGTAAGAATCCAAGCCTTCTTTATAGGAGTCGATTTGGGTTTGGCTGGCAACTTGCTGCGATACCAGCGTTTCCAGTTCTTCTGTCATGGTTTTGCTGCGGAAATCATAAGCTTGGTAATCTAGACGACGAAGATTAAGGCGGCCAACGAGTTCATCTTCCTTGCCTTTTGCAGGTATCGTTTCGCCTAACTGAATTAACTGTTCTGTCAGCTTTGTTAGTAGCTCCTGCTCTTCCTGTTGGATTTTGGCACTGCCGCTTTCAGTCTCCTCCATTCTTTGTGGTTCGGTTTGCCATTCAGCTTCAATCGTTTTAATGGTGGCCTGCAGTTGAGCGACAACAGTGGTATTTTTCTCGATTGCTGCCCTTAGTTTTACTATCTTTTTTTGAATTCCTTTATATTTGCCCAATAAAATAGCTATGTTATTCAGATCGGAAGATTCAGTTTTTAGCAACTGTTTCATCATGCCGATGTTCTTAATGTCCAAATCCGCACTGGCCGTATTCAGTTGATTACAAAGTGTGAGCCAGCGACCGCTAATCTGTTTCTGTTGATTTAGATTGGCATGGTTTCTTTCTTCATATTTTCGCGCCAATTTGACTTGCAGCTCAAGCTGGTTAAGTTCTGCATTTACACGCTTGATCTTTATTCGCTGGTCTAACAAAGCTTGTTGAGAGTTAGCAGGGGCAGGTGGATTATTAGCATAAGGATGTTCGGTAGAACCGCACAAGGGACAAGGCTTACCATCTACTAGATGGGAGCGATCCTGCGCCATTCGCGCCAACAATGCATCATTGTAAATAGCTTTTTCCAAGGATAGCCTTATATTTTCGTCTTGTTTTATTTGTTGTTTTAAAGCCTCAAGTTCGCCTTCTAATTCATTTGCGCTACGGTCTGGTGTATTTTGCTTTCCAAATAGGCCGAAAAGAAAGGATGTTTGCGGGGTTAGTTTTTCATTAACATTCGCTAAAGCAACTAATTCTTCAAAAGCTTTGACCCGTTCTTTCTGTTCGGCATATAACTCATCAAGTTCCTCCAAGGTGTTGCCTTGGGCAACTTTTTCCAGATCTTTTTCCTGGCTTGCTAATTTTTTATTAAGCTGTTCCAGTTCATTATTTTTCTTGCCTAGATTACTTTTGTATTTCTCTAAGGCCGCATTGGTAGATTTTGACCATTTACCCAACGCTTTCTTTTTTTCCTCAAATTCTTCCAGTGCAATCCGTAAACTTTTTAATCGGTCAATTTCTGGAATTTTTTCCAGTAACGGCTTATCTATTGCGTGCTCTTCCAGCCACTTAGACACCTCATTCAATGCAACTTGTTTTTCGGCAATCTGATCCGCCAAGGATTTCAACAAAATAACTTCGGACTGCCAATTTGCATTAAACAGGCTAACCTGATTCCTTATGCTGTCGATGGTTTGTTTTTGCTCAGTGAAGGATTTTTCTGGCACATTTTCTAAACTTTCCCGTGCATTTAAGGAAGCCGTATCAAAACTTGAGGCCAACGTGCCTTCTATCTGTTTGAGTTCATTACGCAAAGCCGTTAGTGCGGCGTTTTCCTGCCCGATAAGCTGTTTTTTTTGCGTGACAGCTTCGATGTCGTCCTTAAAATCCAATGCACTATCAGCAGCCGCTAATTGATCCAGCTTTTTTTGTACAGCCAATCGCTGGGTGATAGATTCCTGTAGCTTAGTTTCATGGATTTCAATCTGAGTTCTAATGGTTGATGTGTTCGCCAGTAAGGTTTGTTGCTGACGTAAACCATTTATTTCTTCCTGAAAATCCGCAGTTTGTTCACTGAAATCAGCCAAATCCAATTCGCAGGCTTCGAGCGATTGCGGCTCAATTAACGGCACAGCCACTAAATCTTGTTGTAAGTACGTAAGGTTTTTTTCCTCTTCAGCTAATTTATCAGTCGCTCCTTTTTTATAATCCTCATAAATATCTGTACCGATGATTTTTTCCAGGATATCCATACGCTCGTTGTCGAGGGCATTGAGGAATGCCGCAAAATCCCCCTGTGCAAGCATTATCGAACGTGTAAAACTGCGAAAATTCATGCCGGTAATTTCGGCCAATTGGATACAAACCTGCTGAGGTGTAGTGGCGATAATTTCTTCACCATTGTTTAGGCGCATGAGTTGCATTTCTGATGGCCGTAAATCACCCCACAGATTGCCGTTCTCACGCTGTACATGCCAACTCGAACGATACTTATCTGTACCCAAGGCAAACTCAATTTGGGAAAAGCTCTCGCTGGTATGTTGGGTGATGACATGTTGGGCTGGCTTATCAAAACGAAACGTCTCACCATACAGCGCCAAGGTAATAGCATCCAGGATACTGGACTTACCTGACCCATTCGGCCCAGTAATAGCAAAAACCCCCGTATCGATAAACGGCGCTTGCTCGAAATTAATCCGGTTTTCGCCTTCTAGGGAGTTGATATTCTTGAAATATAGGTTGAGTATTCTCACGCGCTGCTAATTCTTCATAATCAAGGTTCTAAAACTTTCATGGGGTTGCATTATATCCTTGTGCGATAAATTTTTCCTGTCCAAGCTATGTATCGTGCGAATTCATTGATTATTACGATTCTGCATTGTTTTATGGTGCTTAGATATTTTAACGTCTGCTAATATATTGTGAGGAGGAATAATATGCTGAAAAAAGTGTTACGCAAGGTTGTGGGGGCAATACTGACTTTGGTTTACCGTGTTGAGGTTAACGGCACAGAGAATTACCAAAAAGCCGGAAAACGGGTGTTAATTATCGCCAACCACACCTCTTTTCTTGATCCTTTATTGCTGTGGGTTTTTCTGCCGGATGACATTACTTTCGCCATTAACACGCACATTTCGCAGCGTTGGTGGTTACAGCCGTTTTTAGGATTATCGCAGATTTTCCCGATGAACCCGACCCACCCGATGTCTTTGAAGGATTTGATCCACCATTTGCGTAACGATACCCGAACGGTCATTTTTCCTGAAGGGCGCATCACAGTCACAGGTGGCTTGATGAAAGTTTACGATGGTACGGGCATGGTTGCCGACAAATCCCAGGCAACCATCTTACCGATTCGCATTAATGGTGGGCAATATACGCCTTTTTCCAGATTGCAGAATGTCTTTCGATTGCGTTGTTTTCCTAAAATCACCATCCACATCTTGCCGCCAACCCGTTTGGAAACACCTCAACACCTGCGTGGCAAAGCACGTCGTAAGTTTAGCGGTCATTTGTTAGCGGACATCATGAGCGAAATGATGTTTTCCACCAGCGTGTTCCGACAAACTATTTTCCAAGCTTTACTGAATTCGCGCACTATCCACGGCGGCGAACATAAAATAGTCGAAGACCTGGAACGTAAGCCTTTAACTTATAACGACTTGATTACCCGAATATTAATTTTAGGTAATGCTTTGGCAAAGTTGACTAATGCTGGCGATAATGTCGGCGTATTTTTGCCCAATTCATCAAAAACCTTGGTCACCATACTGGCGTTGCAAGCGCAAGGACGTGTTCCGGCGATGCTGAATTATTCGACGGGCTCTGCCGCCATGCTTTCCGCTTGTCGTATTGCGGAAGTTAAAACCGTATTGACTTCTCGGCTATTTCTTGAAAAAGGCAAATTAACTTACGAAGCGGAAAACTTAAGCCAACAAGTGCAACTGGTTTATCTGGAAGACATCGCCCCCACCATCACCAGAGGAGACAAGTTAAAAGCATGGTGGCAAAGTAAAACGGCTGATCGGTGGTATCACAAAACCGCACCTAAGCCAGACAGCACAGCGGTGGTACTGTTTACTTCCGGCTCAGAAGGTACACCAAAAGGCGTAGTGCTTTCCCATACCAATGTGTTGGCTAACTTGAAACAATTGGAAGCAAGGATCAGCTTTACTCCACAGGATGTCGTATTGAATTTCCTGCCCATGTTCCACTCCTTTGGTTTTACTGTCGGTTCCATGCTGCCTATCTTAAGCGGCATGCGCGTATTCTTTTACCCTACACCGTTGCATTACGCCGTGATCCCTGAGATGGCTTATGAAATCAAGGCAACCATCATGTTTGGTACCAATACCTTTTTGGCGGCGTACGCCAAAAAGGCGCACCCTTATGACTTCTACAATATGCGCTATGTGGTTGCGGGGGCGGAAAAGCTGCAAGAAACCACCCGTTTAACTTGGTTGGACAAATTCGGCATTCGTATTCTGGAAGGCTACGGTGCAACTGAAACTACACCGATAACTTCCGTGAACACGCCGATGTATTATAAAGCCGGAACGGTAGGCCGCTTCATGCCTAGCATGGAGTACCAACTTGAATCCATCCCTGGCATTCAAGATGCCGGACAACTACATGTGAAAGGCCCCAACATTATGCAGGGTTACCTGCTGAACGATAACCCTGGCAAGCTTATACCACCCGAATCCATCTACGGTAAAGGCTGGTACAACACGGGGGATATCGTACATGTCGATGAAGAAGGCTACATCAGCATTCGTGGCCGCAGCAAACGCTTCGCCAAAGTGAGCGGGGAAATGGTGTCCTTGACTGCCGTCGAGCAACTCGCCACTAATGCTTGGCCTGGCGCAGCCCATGCAGCCACCAGCATACCGGATGCCAAAAAAGGCGAAATGGTCATCCTGCTCACCACCCAAAAAGAAGCCACCACGCAGCAACTTGCCGCCGCATCCCCAGGCGTTGCCGCCATCAGCTTGCCTAAGAAAATCCTATTCGTAGATAGCATTCCCCTACTGGGAACAGGAAAAATAAATTATCCCGCCGTGACAGAGCTGGCCATTGAAAAGTTGTTTGTGATAACTGATGCTGACCTGGAGGATAGCAAAATGGATAATGCTGGGGATATTTATGAGGACGAGGACGACTAAAGATTGACTAAATCGTGTTGCATTTCATTTTTTTCAGCCAGTGAGTCGTTTTGTTAGGGAAAACGGAATCCAACGCTATGGATGGTATGTGTACTTACTTTGTCGATCGACTTAAGCACACTACCAAGACATACATTCACATCCATGTATACTAGATACCGGCATCCATGCCCATATCAAGATGCCGAAGGTACGCAACGTGTAAGCCGCAAAACGAACGAAAACCACTATCGTTCGTCCTGAGCCTATAGTTCGTCCTGAGCCTATAGAAGGATGTCAATCTTTGTGCTTCCTACCCTCATGCTTACCGTGCTCCTGTTTGGGGCGTTTAGTGGTTAAGGTCACAGTGGCAGGATTACTGTCGTCTTGTCCGTCGGTGACTTGGTAAGTAAAGCTGCGGGTACCATAAAAGCA
The DNA here is from genome assembly GCA_963804035.1 of uncultured Gammaproteobacteria bacterium. Taxonomy (GTDB): domain Bacteria; phylum Pseudomonadota; class Gammaproteobacteria; order Methylococcales; family Methylomonadaceae; genus Methyloglobulus. The sequence goes on from CAWDOO010000004.1 coordinate 236,443, forward strand.
CTTTTTGCCTGGGGTGTAAACGAAATGCCCATCTGCATACAAAGCCACTTTGCCGCCACCTTGCGGGAACTCAATGATTTTTGGTGAGGAGGCGGTAGCACCGACCACGGCCAGAACTTTACCCTCGGCATCTTTATCATTCCCCAATACACCGGGTGCGGCTATGGTGATTGGTGTGTTTTTTTTTGGGATCGATAAGGCAAAGCTGTCGTTTGCTGCAACGGGCGGGGTGTTTACCGGGGCAATTCGTATCCGGTAAATATCATTACCAGAATAAGTATAGATAGTACCGTCAGCACCTTTATTTAATCCACCTATTCCGTTTAGGTGTTGGTTATAAATCTCTTCAAGTGACCTTGTGTTTTCGATCAGAACGCTATAGCTTGGCGTTGTACTAGTAAGGTCAAGCTGGAAAACCTCCTCTACACAATTTCCCGGATAGCAACCATTGTTGGCAGTTCCATAGAACTTGCCGTCAATTCCTTGGATCAATTCACGTCCTTCGGCATGGAGTGGAAACTCATGCAAGACGGTATAAACGGGTGTCGCCCCAGAGATGTCGAGTTGGAACAGCTTTCCTGTCGGGCCTTTCTCACTAGATTGAAAGGTGCCATAGAGCTTGCCATCACTGCCCTGGATCAGACTGTTTATATACTGATCTTTGTCAACATTGATGGTATAGATGAGGGTAGAAACTGATGTAAGCCCAGAGATATCTATCTGGTAAATAAATGTCCGAACTAAATTACGGTGGTTGCCATCAATTCCCGCATCATACTGTTCGCTAAAGAATTTATATAACTTGCCGTCACTGCCGAAGATTACAGAAGTTGATGAATCAACACCAAGTGATCCAGTAAACTCATTTAATACGGTATAGACTGGCATCGCGCCAGAGGTTTCAAGCTGGAATCTTGTTCCCGTGCTAGTACTATCATTCGAAGTAAGCCCATAAATATTGCCGTCACTGCCCTGTGTCAAGTTAGTATGTGACGAATCAAATTCGTGTATGACACTAGAGATTGGCGTGGCTCCAGTGAGGTCAAGTTGATACACTACACCCTTGTTTGACTTACCACCTGTATCGGTAGTCCCATAGAACTTGCCATCAGCACCTAAGATCGAATTAAAAACATTAATGTATGACGAATCGAGTACACTGTAGTTACCGGATTTATCTATTTTGTACAGCGCTCCCAAAGTAAATTTAGTAAAATCAAAAAGCATCCCGTATAAGTTGCCGTCCGCATCCTGAACTAGTTTGCCGTAGGGACTACCCTCCTGTGTGCTGAAAGATTTCAGCACCTCAACCTTAGGCGCAACCGCCGCTTTGACAATAGGTGAGAAAATACCGAGCATGAGAACCATGCCAAGCAACAGTTGAGTTTTCCAAAAGGAATCAAATTTACTACTTAGCATTACTTTCACCATTAATATTGATTAATATCGTCAGTAATATACCGAATTTCTGCAAATATATTACCCCATAGACTAGCGCTGCAACTCAACCGAGCTTATACGGCAGTCAACTTAAACTTGGCTTAATTTACACAACCTTAATAACCAAGGTAATTCACAGGGGGATTTGAAGCAGCACTACGGCTAAACATCGGGTACAATTTTTCAGACCACTGAGTAAGTGCGGGGAGTCGCTATTTTTGCGAAAGCATGTTTTGAGGACTTCCTGTCCAAACACGCGGCAAAAACTTAACGCGACCGCTAATGCCTTCGGCTGCCCCAGCCGTCCTGCTACTCTCGCTTCATACCCGACAAGGCGTATGAAACATCGTTACGCAACGATTCGACGCGATGTCGGAATGCTGCGCATTTTCACTCCGCAAACAACGCTTCGTGAAAACACACAGCCCTATCGCTTCTGGGGACTAAAAATCTTCTCTCCGCTAACGCTACGTTTCCAAGATTTTCAGCGGAGGTGTAAAAAAGTGCCCCAATACTTATAAAAGCTAGTAACTAAAATATCGTCTTGGGCGTATGGTTAACGTTACTGTGGCGGGATTACTGACCTCATGACCATCCGTCACTTGGTAAGTAAAGCTGCGTGTACCGAAGAAACAACTCCTAAGGGGTGTGTAAACAAAATGCCCGTCCGCATACAGGGCCACTTTGCCGCCACCGGACGCAAGCATGATGATTCTGGGCGTGGTGTCCGTGGCACCGACCACGGTCAGGGCATCACCCTCGGCATCAGTATCATTGCCCACTACGCCGGGAGCAAATACTACAGTTCCTGTTATTATGGGATTTAAGACAAAGCTGTCATTCGCTGCAATTGAAGGGGTGTTTACCGGACTATTCATGCTTATACGATAAGCCACACCACCACCATATAAGCCACCTTCACTGGTAATACCATACAAGCTGCCATCACTGGCTTGGATAAGGCTATCTGGGACTGCGCCTGTAGCTTCGTCAAAGTCATACAGTACGGTATAGACTGGCGTGGCTTCCGAATGATCCAGTTGGAACACCGTGCCTTTGTTGACAGTACCGCCAGAACTGGTGGTACCATAAATCTTACCATTGCTACCTTGGATTAATTTGGCTGTTGCTCCCGTCCCGTTAATCCCGTCGAACTCATGCAGCAAGGTGTAAACTACTGCCGCATCAGGACTAATGTCAACCTGGTAAATCGTACCGTTGCCGTATTGCCCACCTATTGTGGTAATTCCATAGATTTTGCCGTCAGTACCTTTAACCAATCCTGAGAGTGGGTTAGCACCTGTGGTTTCATCAAACTCATGCAGGACAGTGTAGAGCGGGGTGACTCCAGACGGGTCAAGCTGGAAAACAGTGCCTTTATTGGCGCTGCCACCTGAACTAGTGGCTCCATAATACTTACCATCACTCGCTTGAATCAAATCGCCGGAGAAACCACTGTCGCTGACACTATCGAAACGGTGTACGATACTAAAACCAGGTATATCCGCTGACATGTCGATCTGAAAAATACTACCGCCAGCTATCTTGCTTGTCCCATAGATTTTGCCGTCAACGCCTTGGGTAACTCTAGTATCAGGATAACCAACACCACTACCAGGAAAATCATGTAGGAGTTCAAAGACTGGATTAGCTGTGGATATATCTAGCTGGTATACCGTCCCAATCCCGTATCCGCCACCTAGATAAGTAGTTCCATAAAGCTTGCCATCGTTACCTTGGCTGACTCCGGCCTTGGGATGACCGCCGCCATTTGAACCGTCAAAAGAATGCAGTACGGTATAAACCGGAGTATCACCCGAAATGTCGAGCTGAAACACAGTCCCAGCATCTGCACTGCCGCCAGAATAGGTCGTTCCATAAAGTTTGCCATCACTTCCCTGGATTACACCATCACGCGGATCCCATCCGTTTGCGCCATCAAAAGCGTGGAGAACGGTATAGTTGCCGGCAGCATCTATTTGGAATATTGCACCTAAATTCTGGCCATCAACATACCCAGTGACCCCATAAGCGTTGCCGTCGGTATCTTGAATAAGCTTGCCGACAGGATGCCCTACCTGCTTATCAAAAGACTGCAGTAACTCAAACTCCGGGTTCACCGCAGCAAAAATCGGCGAAAAAGTACCTGTCATGAGAACCATGCAAAGCAATATCTGTAATTTACTAATGAAACTTGACTTAAAACGGCGCATCTTATCCCCCTTAAATTATGTTATATCAATAAGTTATAAAACCTTACTAATACTATTTATTAGAAAGTATATAGTAGCCCTATAACTATTCTGGACACAACACAATTTCTTCTAAGGGACCTTTTAATTGCCGTAACAACTCTGGCGAAGTTTTATACAAGCCTAAGTTTTTTCTCACATGAAGAATTCATGCAAGGCATATAATCATATGTCGGGAACAGAGGTAAAATTGCTTTCATCCAGCATAAAAAGTGTAGTCGATACCACAAAAATATTTGCAAATTATTCAAATATATGTTCAACGATAAAAATCAGGAATAGCCATCCTTTAATTAGCGTACGGACTTTGTCGTATAACTTAATCGGAGAGTGTTGAAGATTCCACCTTGGCAGCCTCAAGCCGCTCTTCTGCATCCATCCACTCGGCTTCAGCGGCATCTAACGCCTTATCTACTTCAGCTTTCCGCGCCAGCAATTTTTTTAACTTATCTTTTTCAGATTCACTATAAGTTTCTGGATCAGCCAACTCAAATTCCAGACGGCGCTGTTCATTGTGGTATTTTTCTACCGCTTGCTCGGCTTTTTTTAAAGCATCCAGCAAGGGCTTTTGCCGTTGCCTGAATTCTGCGTCTTGTTTACGCTGGTCTTTACGTGAAACTGATGCGGTTAACGCATCGGTAGAGTTGTCCTCGCCTTTTTTACGCTCGGCAAGCCAAAGTCGATAATCCTCAAGATCACCGTCAAACGGTTGCAATTTACCTTCGCCTACCAATAAAAACCGGTCAGTTACGGTTCGCAGTAAGTGTCGGTCATGCGAAACCAGAATAATCGCGCCCTTATAATCCTGCAACGCCACACTCAAAGCATGGCGCATTTCCAGATCAAGATGGTTAGTCGGCTCATCCAATAACAACAGGTTAGGATTCTTATAAACTAATAGTGCCAACACCAAGCGGGCTTTTTCACCGCCGGAAAATGGCTTGACGGCTTCTGTAACCTTATCACCTCGAAAATCAAACCCACCTAGAAAATTACGCAAGTCTTTTTCCGTGGCTTTTTGATCTATTTTTTGCAAGTGCCATAACGGGCTTTCATCCAAGCGCAGTTGTTCCAGTTGATGCTGGGCAAAATAGCCGATATTCAATGTCTCGGCTTCAAGCCGAGTTCCTGATATTGGCTGCATATCACCAGCCAAGACTTTAATCAAACTGGACTTACCTGCGCCATTCGGCCCCAACAAGCCAATACGGTCACCCGGCGAGATGGAAAAGCTAGCACCTTGAATCACTTTGGTTTGCCCATAGCCGATGTCAACTTTATCCAGTTTCAACAAAGGATTTTGCATCCGTCCTGGATTGGGAAAGCTGAAATCAAATGGAGAATCGACATGCGCCATTGCGATGACTTCCATCCGCTCAAGCGCTTTGATCCGGCTTTGGGCTTGCCGGGCTTTAGTTGCCTGAGCTTTGAAGCGGTCAACGAAACTTTGGATGTGTGCGATTTCCCGCTGCTGCTTGAGGTAAGCGGACTGTTGTTGCGCCAATTTTTCTGCACGCATTTTTTCAAATGCGGAATAATTGCCAGTATAAATATCTATTTTATTTTGTTCGATGTGGACAATATGAGTCGCAATGGTATCGAGAAAATCGCGGTCATGCGAGATTAGCAATAAAGTGCCATCGTACTTACACAGCCAGTCTTGCAGCCAGATTACTGCATCCAAATCAAGATGGTTAGTTGGCTCATCTAACAGCAGCACATCGGAACGGCACATCAACGCCTGCGCCAGGTTAAGCCGCATCCGCCAACCGCCAGAAAAGGAACTGACGGCATTTTTTTCTTGCTCAGGCTTAAAGCCTAAGCCATTCATTAAACGTGCGGCTTTCGCCTGTGCGGTATAACCACCGATGTTTTCAAGTGCGGCATGGAGTTCGGCTTGTTTTAAGCCGTCATGGCTGGTTTCTGCGGGTGTTAATTGTTGTTGTAAGCGCCTTAATTCTCGGTCGCCATCCATGATGTAATCAATTGCGGAACTCGATACAGCGGGCGTTTCTTGGGCGACATGGGCAATCTCAAGCCCCGGCGGCATGGAGAAATCACCTTCGTCAAGGTGCAGTTCATTTCTGATCAAAGCAAACAAACTGGATTTTCCCGCACCATTGGCACCGGTAAAGCCGACTTTTTGGCCTTTGTGGATGGTAAATGAAGCATTGGAAAATAGCACCCGTGCGCCACGGCGCAGGGCTATTTTTTTAAAATTTAGCATTTAGATATAAGGTAAAAAGCTCAAGGAACAAAACTAAAACCGTCCTGACAGAGGGTATATAAGTCAGCAAAGTAGCACTTATGAAGTGAAACAAAATGATGGAATAAGGACTTAAGAAATTCCTGATTCCGTTGCTATTCATCCAGACTATTTGTTAACCTGACCTACTGAACAGGAGACACTTAAGATTGTACGGCGTGTCAGGATTATAAAATACCCTTGTAAGATATTGGATCTTTATCAATTGCAATATCCTTTCTAATTTCATTAATTAGACCTAAGGCATAAAAGCGCACCTCTTCCCATTGATAGGGAACTCGACCATTAGTAATAAGCAAAATATGGTCAATCAATTTGTCTTGTGCGTCCATAACGCTTTGCGGAGCAACCATGCCCAAGTAACCATAGACTCGCATACGTTGTTCATTAAATACATGATAGGCCTCTACTCCTTGTTCTGGCACTAGATGTCCTGTGTGAAACTTATCTAAGTCGGCAAGTATTTTAGATACTACATCAACGACTGTTTTATAGGTTGCAACTTTTTCATTTCGTTCTTTCAGGACAGTTTCTTTGAATATGGCAAGATCAGAACGTTCCTTATCTAGAATTCTACTAGCCCAGATTTTTCCGAGCCAACTAGAAAACGCAAATAACAAGATGCTTGCTGAACCTATAGCCGCAAGTGCTGCACCGGCTATCTCAAGCAAAGGTTTCCAATCCATTTCAATTATCTATTATTATTTATAAATAAAGTGTGAACACTGGGGCTTAATTAAAGCAACCGGAAATCAAAGTTATAAAGTCTTAGGTCTCGCTATTATCTCTTTAGCCATGCATCTCAATCATCTTCTCAACCTGCTTGGCAAATGCCTGTAAATCGCCTCTTTTTAAGGTAGATTCAGGGATTACCAAGGCGGTAGCCAAGTCGAGGTAGATATAAACATAGCCTTTGCCGTAATCCACCCTGACCAACTCCGACCAAGCCATTTTGTTCTTGCCGCTGGGTGACACTTCATACAAAAAATTGGGGTTTGCTGGGTCAATCGTCAACACGTAAGTGCCGAACATGGCTTTTCTTTCTTTATGTGTATAGGTTTTAAGTACTTGCCGTCCTATATTCAGCAGGATGACTTGCGGAGAAAACGCTGCCCAAACCACTGCAACCAGCATGATATAGCCGGTTGCTTTCAAATCGGCATAGTAGTAATAGTAGAAGGTACCAATCAGCATCATGATACCGGGCACTATCCAACGGTTCTTTCTAATTTGGTTTCGGTATTCATCGGTTTGCATAAAGCGCATTTCGTTGAAATGGATTAAATCGTCTTCTCTAAACTCGTATTCGATTTCAAGCATGTTATTGGTATGTATGAAAGGTTAATGAAATTGGAAAGGTGGTGGCTATTGGTTAGTGCATTTTAATTTTTGCATGGGCACTGCGCCGAAATAAATTAGACAACGTCAACAATGCGGTGCGGTAGTAGCCGTGTATCGCTACTTGGTGCATTTTGTAGAGCGATAAATAAACAACACGGGCAATAAATCCACCGATGGTGACTGTACCCATCAGGTTGCCCATCAAATTGCCGACTGTGGAATATTTACCCAAGGCAACTAACGAACCGTAATCAAGGTAGCTATATTTTACTAACTCCCCGCCCGATAAACGGTTAACAATAGATTTGCACAACGTAGTCGCCTGTTGGTGTGCGGCCTGTGCCCTGGGCGGGACATTGCCGTTATGTCCGGGCCAAGGGCAAGCGGCGCAGTCGCCGATAGCAAAGATATTGTCGTCATTAGTCCTTAGGGTTTCATCTACCACTAATTGGTTGATTTGATTGGTTTCCAATCCATCTAATCGCTTAACCCAATCCGGCGCTTTAATGCCTGCCGCCCAAACTTTCAAGTCTGCCGGAATAGTTTCGCCATCGAGTGTTTTAATGCCTTTTTTGGTCACTTCAATCACGCGGCAACCCAGTTTCAGGTCAATCTCAAGCTTTGCCAACTGGTCTTGTGTGGCAAGCGCCAATTTGCTGGGCAATGCCGGCAATAACTGTGGTGACGCTTCAATAATAGTCAGTTTTACATTGCTGGATTCATTCAAGCCATAAACGGCAAGCAGATTAGTCACTTCATGTAATTCCGCAGACAGCTCAACACCCGTCGCCCCACCCCCGATAATTGCAATAGATAAGGGTTTTTTCTTTGCCGCATCTGCTCCGGCATGATTTTTAATATAGGATTCAACCAGTTGCTTTTGGAACTTAAAGGCTTGCGAAGTGGTGTCCAGGAACAAACAGTGTTCCTCTACGCCCTTGATGCCAAAAGAATTACTTACGCTGCCGATGGCCATCACCAGCGTATCGTAACTAAAGGTTCGTTTTGGAATCAGCTCTTCGCCGCTTTCACTAAAAGTAGGACTGACATAAATTTCCTTAAGCTTCCGGTTAAGCCCTTCCATTTTCCCTAAGCGAAAGCGAAATTTATTGCGGTAAGCTTGCGCCAAGTATTCCACCTGTTCAGACTCATCCAGCGTTCCGGCGGCGACCTCGTGCAACAGCGGCTTCCAGATATGCGTGGAAGTGGCATCAAGCAACATAACTTCTGCGAGGCCTTTCTTGCCTAACTTACGACCTAAACTGGTAGCAAGTTCCAACCCTGCCGCCCCGCCGCCTACAACCACTATCTTATGTTTGTTATTATTTTCTGGCAATGTAAGCGCCCTCCACTTGTTTTTGGTTGAATTTTATCACTATCGTTAAGGAATAGTTGATAAAATCAGGCTTACCAAAGGAATCCCAGCTTAAGTCCTTCGACAAGCTCAGGATGAACGGTAACTAGCTGATACCGTCGTAGTGTGCCTTTGCCTGTGGCACTTCCTAATGCCGTCGAATCATAAATGGAATTAACTTTTTCATAATTCCCCAACACGACCTGAAATCGTTGGTTTTTATTGATTCGATTCGATAATGGTTTTATGCTAATCTCGCTAATAATAATTAAGAATAAGGAAAACACATGACCAACAACACATCCGCAACCGTCGCAACGCTCTGGCGTTACCCCGTTAAATCCATGATGGGCGAAGAACTGAATGGCGCAGAAATAACCGCAGGTGGCCTATTAGGTGACCGTTCCTATGCGCTGGTCGATGTCGAAACCGGTAAGGTTATCAGCGCAAAAAATCCCAAAAAATGGCCTGATTTCTTCACTTACCGCGCTACTTTCACTTCTCCTCCAACCCAGGATAGCTTGCAACCGCTTTGGATAACCCTGCCAGATGGCACGGTATTACGTAGCGACCAAAGCGACATCAACGAAAAGTTGTCGCAGTTTTTAGGCCATAAGGTGGTTCTGCAAACTCAATCCCCAAAAGATGCCAAGCTGGAGCAGTTTTGGCCAGAATATGAAGGTGAAGCCAACGAGGTGTCTAACGAAGCAGTAGCTGGCGATGCGCCCCAAGGCACTTTTTTCGACTATGCCGCTTTGCATCTGTTAACGACTAGTTCCATAGAAGCCATGCAGCATCATTACCCTGAAGGCAGGTTTGAAGCCCGCCGCTTTCGTCCAAATATTATGGTCGATACTTCAGGACAAAAAGGTTTCGTAGAAAATGACTGGGTAGGCAAGGTCATTAAGCTTGGTGATACTCTGCGCCTGCAAGTCACAGACCCTTGCCCACGCTGCGTAATGCCTACCCTCGCACAAGGCGACCTGCCCCAAGACAATGGCATCTTCAAAAATGGCATCGCCAAAAACAAACCGATGGTGCCATTTGCGGGCAAAGAACTACCGAGTGTAGGGGTTTATGCGCGGGTATTAACGCCGGGTTGGGTTAAGCGTGGGGATTCGTTTGGCATTGAAAATTGATAATGGATACACAAACGACACAATCGTTACACCTTAAGGTACTAACATCACAAATTTGTTGCAAATTTGATTACATGTTAGAAAGATATAAATTAAGACAAATAATTCAGCATTAAGGTAAAGCGGCAATGTTATTAGATAAAAAAGACGTATTTGAAATCTTACGCTGCCCAAAATCGGGAAAGAGACTAAAAAGAATCGACAATCGCTTAATCGCGGATAACGGTGATGAGCAAATAGAATACGAAATCATCGAGGACTACCCCATTTTAATTAACTTTGATAAAAGCGTCTTAAAAAAAGAAAACGTTGAAACTTTATCTTCCGTCATTGAGAGACATTCGTACCATGGTTTGTTAGGTATGATTAAACGCCTTATATCTCCACCACAAGATGCAACTGATGAAAATGTTAAACATATAATTAATTTATTATTTAAGTCGAAAAATATACCCCGCGTATTAATTATCGGAGGAGGAACAATTGGGCAAGGCATGGATTCCTTTTATGACGATCCCCGCATTGAATTAGTTTCCTTCGATATTTACGCCTCCTCGATGGTCCAATTCATTGCAGACGCTCATCATATTCCATTACCAGACGATAGTTTTGACGCAGTTATTATTCAAGCTGTTTTAGAACACGTTTTAGAACCAATCACAGTAGTTTCAGAAATCTACCGTGTTTTAAAACAAGATGGAATTATCTACGCTGAAACACCTTTCCTTCAACATGTACACGAAGGCCCGTATGATTTCACCAGATTTACAGAAAGTGGGCATCGTTATTTATTCAAAAATTTTGAGTTGATCAAATCAGGGGCTTCTGCGGGCGCTGGCACCCAATTACTTTGGTCGATTGATAATTTTTTTCGCGGCCTCTTTAGATCCAGAACGATTGGTAAAATCATAAAGCTCTGCTTCGCTTGGTTACAACATATGGACAAATTTATCCCAGAGCCATATAACGTTGACGCTGCTAGCGGAATATTTTTCTTAGGAAAGAAACAAAGGTTTCCGATTGATGCCAAGGATATGATTGCCCATTACAAGGGGGCTCAGAGGTAATTTCGTTTTTATGCGCTTACAAGCATTGTTCCGGTCAAATGGGACACTTCTAGAGGCTGGTTTGCAGCATCATTAAAATTAAAACGAACGGAACTGACCATCCGAATGTTCGCTTGACACGGATTACAGCATACATCTTATTTAACGCAACCCCTCCCGATGCAACGCTAACCACTGGATAGCAATAATCGGTATCCCTGATTCAATCTTACCTTCCTCCAACATTTTATAAGCCTCGTCAAAAGGCACGGTATATACCAAAATATCTTCATCTTCGTGATCCAGGCCATGAATTCCGCCGACTTGGGTGCTGTCAACCCTGCCATAAAACAGGCTGATTTGCTCCGACGAACCACCGGGTGTTGTGTAAAAACGGTTGATTAGCGTTAACTCTAAAATATCGCAACCCGCTTCTTCTTTCGACTCACGGTGAGCAACCTGCTCAGGGGTTTCGCCTTCATCAATAGCGCCTGCGACGATTTCCACTAACCAAGCGCGTTCAGGGTTTGCTACCGCACCAATACGGAATTGTTCAATCAACACGACTTTATCGGCATCTGGATCGTACAGTAAAACCGCTACGCAATTCGTACGTCGGAACAGTTCACGACTGATCTCTCCGCTCCAACCTCCAGCAAACAGGGTATGCTTGAGGCAGTACTTCTCCATCTGATAAAAACCACTATAAACAAGGTCTTTTTTAACGATTTCAAATTGTTTTTTCATTTTTTGCCTAGATATTCAACCTTGTAAATAACACCCAACTGGTCATCGGAAATAAGGAGGCTACCATCTGGCAACTCCAGAATATCCACTGGCCGTCCTAACACTTTGTCATCTTTGCTTAGCCATCCGTCAATAAAAACCTCGTCCGAAACCGGCTTGCCCTGTTTGAAGCGAACCAAAGCAATGCGATAACCGTCTGGTTTAGTGCGATTCCAAGAGCCATGCTGGGCAACAAATAGCTGGTTTTTGTATTCGGCGGGAAAAGAGCTGCCGCGATAAAACCGTAACCCTAACGGTGCGACATGAGCTTTAAATTTCCAAGCAGGGGCAGTAAATTCCGTACAGTTTTTATTGCCACTAAACTGGGGATCAGGAATATCGCCAGCATGGCAATAAGGGTAACCGAAATGTTGCCCCACCTTCGTCCAATTATTTAACTCCTCAGGTGGCAGGTCATCACCCAATAAATCCCGGCCATTTTCGGTAAAATACAAGGAATCTGTTCCTGGTTGCCAATCGAAGCCCACGGTATTCCTGATCCCTGTGGCAATGATTTCAAACTGACTGCCGTCTGGATTTAAGCGCACTAGTGAAGCGTAAGGTTTTTCGGGCTTACAAATATTACAAGGCGCGCCAATAGCAGTGTAAAGCTTGCCATCTGACCCAAAACGCAGGTATTTAGAGCCGTGACCTTCATCCGATGGTAATTTGTCATATACGACCGTCGGTTTTGGCGGCTTACCCAGGGCTTCAGTAATGTTGTCATAACGGGTAATGCGGTTGATTTCCGCTACGTATAAAGCGCTATCTTTGTAAGCAACGCCATTCGGCATGTATAAATCTTTTGCAATCGTATAGTTCTTATCGGCAATGCCATCATTATTAGTATCCGCTACGGCATAAACGCTGCCAGATGCGCCTGTCCCCACAAAAACAACACCCTGATCACCTAGTGCCAAACTACGCGCATTCGGGACGTTGTCTGCAAAAATAGACAACTTAAAGCCATCCGGCACATGCAGGTTTTTTAGTAGTTCTTGATAGTTTGCAGGTTGTGCAAAGCCCAAACCTGTGTTAAATAAAAGCAGGGGCATGAGTAGGATTTTGGTAAAATTCATCGAAATTTCCTCCATAACTAAACTTATAGTCAGTTTATCATTCTAACAGGGCATTGAATTCATTTATTCAAACCCCATAACATCTGTACCACAACACAAGAGGCTACTCCATATGATGCGAATTTTACTGTTTTTAGCTACTAACATCGCCGTAATGATCGTTATTAGCATTCTATTTAACTTACTCGGCTTAACTGGCTATATTAACGCCCAAGGGGGAATAGACCTGGGACAGTTACTGGTGATGTCAGCAGTCATCGGCGTAACGGGTTCCGTCATCTCGCTGGCCATGTCGAAAATGATGGCTAAACGCTCGATGGGGGTGCAGGTTATTGAGCAACCACAAAACCAAACCGAGAAATGGTTGATTGATGTTGTCACCAAACAAGCCCAGAAAGCGGGTATCGGTATGCCGGAAGTGGGTATATTTCAAGCCCCTGTAGCCAATGCGTTTGCTACTGGCATGAACAGGAATAATGCCTTAGTGGCTGTCAGCACTGGTTTGCTACAAAGCATGACACCCGATGAAGTTGAAGCTGTCGTCGGACACGAAATAACGCATGTTGCTAATGGCGATATGGTGACGATGGCCTTAATGCAAGGCGTACTTAACACCTTCGTGTACTTCTTCGCCACCATTATAGGACACGTCGTAGACCGCGCCTTATCAGGCGATAATGACCGCGGCGGTTTCGGCATGGGCTATTACATCGTACAGATGATTGCCCAGGTTGCTTTGGGTTTCTTGGCTTCTATGCTGGTCTGCTGGTTTTCCCGGCATCGCGAATTCCATGCCGATGCAGGTGGTGCAAGTTTGGCGGGAAAGGAAAAGATGATCGGCGCGTTGCGAGCTTTACAACGTGGACATGAAGCCGAAGAGCTGCCCGGCCAATTTGCCGCTTTCGGCATTAACGGTGGTGGCATACAAAAACTGTTTATGACACATCCACCTTTGGAAGAACGTATTGCCGCTTTACAAAACAATAAATAATTTCAAAGCACATAACTGCCGGACTTTGAATTGTCCGGCAGTTTGCTCGTGACACCAAATCCTGACAAAGTCAAAAATGGAATCATACAAATGAAAGCAAGCATATTCATATTGTTGTTATTTTCCCTTCTTTTGTATGGCCTAAGCGCAGAAGCCAGCATTAAACTTATACGGATGAAAAATAAAATTGAAGGCCAGTACATCGTGGTTTTCAAAAAACGTGAAGAAAATTTAGCCACTAAGGCCTTTAGTCCTTTTAACAAATTGGCGTTTATCCGAAAACATCGCCTACTTATAAATAAAGAATATAACTCCGCCCTTGACGGCATGGCCTTTCAAGCTTCGGAATCTGAAGCATTAAAAATTGCTGACGACCCTACTGTGGATTATGTTGAAGAAGATAGCATTGCGACCAAGGCATCCACACAAACTATTCCGCCTTGGAATCTTGATAGGATTGACCAACGGTCTATCCCCCTGAACGATACTTATATCTATGACCAAAATGGAACAGGCATTCACGTGTATGTTATTGATTCCGGTATCCGGTCAACTCATAGTGAATTTGGCGGCCGAGCAATACTTAATTTCAGCACTATAAATGACGGAAAGGGGGCTAATGATTGCGATGGTCACGGTACTTTTGTCGCCGCAATAATAGGCGGAAAAAATTATGGCGTCACTAAATCTAGCATATTACATTCGGTGAGGGTTTTGGATTGCTCCGGTTCAGGGCCTGTTTCTGGGGTTATTGCTGGTATTGATTGGGTAACCAAAAACAGGGTTAAACCGGCGGTTGCAAACGTGAGCATCGAAGCTGATTTAAGCAAAGCACTGAATGATGCCGTCACCCGTTCTATAAACTCGGGTGTTGTTTACACGGTGGCAGCCGGAAACAAAGGTGTTGATGCCTGCACCAAATCTCCGTCCAGCACACCTTTAGCGATTACTGTCGGTGCAACAGATAGTTTGGATCAACGTCCAGGTTTTTCGAATTTTGGCCGATGTATCGATATTTTCGCGCCTGGCGATTCCATAACTTCTGCCTATGCCAATAGCAATACCGGTAGTGCTATTGGCAATGGAACATCTGCAGCTTCACCTCATGTTGCTGGTGTAGCGGCGCTTTATCTACAAAGGAATCGCACCGCCGGAGTGGCAACTGTGACGAATGTTATAGCAATGATGTCAACTTATGGCAAAGTAATAAACCGAGGCAGCGGCTCACCCAATCACTTACTTTATTCCAGATCTTCCACTGTTAAACGGGGAGCTTTTTTTCGTTATGTCAACACCCATAACGGAGACCATCTTTATACCCATTCTTGGTCGGAACTCCCATTAAACACTAATCCGACATGGAGTTATCAGGGGGTACAAGGTTATTTAACCTTTAAAGGCGTTCCAAATACTATTCCTCTCTATCGGTATTACAACAAAGCCACTAGCAGCCATTTTTATACGACCAACTTTAATACCTTAAGGAGTGGCGTTGGAAATTGGCATTATCAAGGCATTGCAGGTTATGCGCCAAAAGTCAAAGCCACCGATACAACTGACCTGTACCGTTTTTATAATAAAACGTATGGTAAATATTTTTATACTACAAATATCAATGAGTCAGGAGGGAAAGGCTCCTGGGTTTATCAGGGCGTTCAATGCCAAATCTATAAAACACCTTAGGTTAATTAACTAGCATTGAATCCAATACCAATAATATTGGTTAATCTGTAGATTCACCTGGATCTTCTGCAACAAACTTACGCGCGGCATTCAATACGTCAATTACAGGTTGTGTTTGCGGTCGAATTTTTCGCCATAAGAAAAATGCCTCAGCCGCTTGCTCAACCAACATTCCTAACCCATCCAGGCTTTTTTTAGCATTGTGTTCGATTCCCCAACGGACAAATGCTGTGGGCCGGTTGCCGTAAGCAAGATCGTAGCAAACGCCACCTTTAGCTAATAAATCATCTGGAAGCGGCAGCGTTTGATCGTTCAAACTCGCTGATGTCGCATTGATAATCAAATCGAATTGTTTATTTTTTAGATCCGCAAAACCGCAACCTTCTAAATCACCAAAAATACAAAATTCTGCCGCCAAATCACTGGCTTTTTGCCGTGTACGGTTAGCTAACATTAATTCTTGTGGAGATTTTTCGAGAATAGGCGCAAGAATACCCCTGCACGCCCCGCCCGCACCCAAAATTAGTATCCTGGCATCCTTTAAGGCAATACCATGATTCACTGTCAAGTCCGTAATAAGACCACAACCGTCGGTATTGTCACCTAATATGCGATCATCATCTTGTATTAGCAACGTATTAACAGCTCGACTTAACTCAGCACGTTTCGTAGTAAGGTCGGCGAAAGCCCATGCAAGCTCCTTTAACGGCAAAGTACAATTTAAGCCTTTACCACCTTTGGAAAAAAAACCTGTGACTGATTCCTTGAAACGTTCAGCCGGCACTTCTTTGGCAGTATATTCAAGCAATTGTCCGGTTTGTTCCGCAAAAAGCTGATGAATTCGCGGTGATTTACTGTGTTTTATTGGACAACCAAACACTGCATAACGGTCTTTTTTAACCATGAATATACCTTGGATCTAAAGCGAATTTCCATAAGACTAGTACATTATGGCAATAAGCTAAGCACAATAGTTAATCTAACTTGCTCTGTACCGTCAGATAACCATAGATGAATTTAGCCAAGCCGAATTATCAGCATGCTTGGATGACTGAAAACGAGACAAAAAAATAGCCGCTTATGCGGCTATTTTTGTATGTATTAGCCTAACTCTATTACTTAATAAAATGAACTATCAAAAACAGGATGACAGCCAACCCCACGCCACAGTGGATAACACCTTTAACGCTAGCAAAAGGCCCCATTTTTCCACCAGCTGGCAACTTGCTAAACGCGCCGACATTTTTCAACATTGGATAGGCACCGTTATATTCCAACACCAAAATAATTACGGCCGCAATAAGGAATGCCATAAAGTTAAATCCATGTGGAAAATGCGACGAAGCCCCCATAAAGTACAACATAGGTACTGAAAACAACGCATTTGTTCTCGATGCCAAACCCGCTGTTGCCAAAGCGCCAGCCGCTTCAGGCAGGGCTTGCCCACCATTTGCGACCTGGGTCGCAGAAGCTATCACGATTTTTTGGTTAGGCCAGATAATCAACCAAACGTTCGTGAACATGAGAATACCGAGAAACGAGCCAATATAAATATCAAGCGAACCACTGCCGCCGCGCAGCCCAAGTATACCTAAGCCAGTCAGCAAGGTCAGCATAGCACCCCAGCGGAACCACCATAATGCCCGCGGCACTAATTTTTGTATGGCATCCGACTTTGCCGCGCCATCTGCTTCTTTAAAGTATTCGCCTTGCACTAGATTAAAGTAGTAAAGCAAGCCGATCCAGGTAACACCAGCTAACAAATGCCCCCATCTCAGCAGCATTTCATAACCGGTAGTTGTTGTAACTAATTCCATAGCAACACCTCTTAATTTAGTAACTTATTATTGATTTTATAGTAAATCTTTCGATTTTATAGTGCCTAGAAGATAATTTTTCTTTTGATTCTATTTCGTTAGCAAATCCTGATTATTCGCCTTTATCGATCTATATTTTTGCATCCTGGCATTATTAATCGTATAAAATTGCCAGCTATACCAGCCATTTGGCAACGGATTTTGCATAGTAAGTCAAGATTGCATCACTGCCAGCACGTTTAAAAGCCAACAAGGATTCCAAAACGACTAGCCGCTCATCCAGCCAACCATTCATGGCAGCGGCTTTAATCATAGCATATTCGCCACTGACCTGATAAGCAAAAGTGGGTACGCCGTAGGCATCTTTTACCCTGCGGACAATGTCCAGATAAGGCATTCCGGGCTTAATCATGACAATGTCCGCGCCTTCCTGTAAATCTAGCTGAATTTCTCGCAAGGCTTCATCGGAATTAGCCGGATCCATCTGATAACTGTATTTATTTCCGCCTCCCAAGTTGCCTGATGAGCCAACGGCATCCCGAAATGGCCCGTAAAAACTGGACGCATATTTGGCGGAGTAGGCGAGGATTTTTACATTAAAATGGTTCTTTGCCTCCAACGCCTGCCTGATAGCACCAATACGTCCATCCATCATGTCCGAAGGCGCAACAATGTCTGCACCTGCATCCGCATGGGACAGTGCTTGCCGGACGAGAACTTCGTTGGTCTCATCGTTAACCACATAACCCTGCTCATTGATAAGGCCGTCCTGACCATGTACTGTAAAAGGATCAAGGGCGACATCGGTGATGATCCCCAGTTTCGGCAAATTCTTTTTCAACGCCCTGACTGTACGTTGAATTAAACCGTCAGGATTATAGGCTTCTGCGGCGTCCGCGGATTTTTTATCGTTACCTACCACGGGGAACAGTGCAATGGCTGGAATACCAAGGCTGTAAACTTCCCGCGCTTCTGCCAATAATAAATCCAGGGAGTACCGCTCTACGCCTGGCATAGATGAAATCGGCTCTTTCAAATTTAAGCCTTCAGTAACAAACATCGGATATATTAAATCATCTGTGCTTAGTCGATTTTCGCGCATCAAACGGCGGGAAAAATCGTCAAAACGCATTCTTCGCATACGCGTGAAAGGAAAATTAATGTTACTATAAGGCATCTTATGTTTACTCATGGATTTAGGGATGTTAGATATTAACTCTGACTTTCTGTCATGTTGATTAAAATAGCGTAATTGAAAAAAAGCGTAAACGGCATTTCTAGTTATTCACACCATCAACCGCTAGTCGCTTAATATTCATAACGCAAGCGTATTGGCTCGATTTTAGAGGGTTTTATGAAAACAAAACAATATTATCTATTTAGCTTATTGGTCGTACTACTTAGCTTTTTGTCAATAACTGGCACACAGGCTTCAGACTTGCTGCCTCCCCAACAGGCTATCCAAGAGGCATCAGACAAGCTTCAACAAAAGTTACAGGATAAGGCTTTCAGCCAAAATTTTGCACAAGTCGCCCAATTTGTTGACCAAGCCATCAACCCCCATACTGATTTTGACAAAATTTCCGAATTAGTTTTAGGTAAATTGTGGAATACCGCAAGCAGTGATGAACAAACCCGTTTCAAACACGAGTTTCAGACCCTGCTAGTTAGGACTTATTCCCGTGCCTTTGTGGAATTTAAAGACTGGACGGTTCGTTTTTTGCCGCTGGAAATGGCAAATGGCGCTAACAAAGTGTTAGTGAAAACAGAAGTGTTGCAGCCCGGCCTTCAACCAATCAGCGTAAACTATCGTATGTTGTTGGGGAATGGTGGCTGGAAAGCCTACGACATCATGATTGAAGGTGTCAGCCTGGTGACAAATTATCGCTCAACATTCAGTAATGAAGTCAAAACAAAAGGCTCGTTAGATGCCGTGATTGATGGGCTAGCTAAGCGTAATGCAGAAGCCTTGGCCGCCAAAAACTCCTAATACTTATCCTAACACCATCCTTTCCCGCGCGGAAAGGATGGTAATAATTATAACTTAGCCCGCTTAAGCTTTAACTATCGGTTGATATACGGAATCCCGTCCGGCATTCCGTCCTTAAGTACATTTGCTCGTTCCCCGTGATTTCACTAAAAGATTCAATTTACGCAAATCCTCTAGGTGAAATCAGCGCATTCACGTTTGATGAAAACGTCGTCAGTGTTTTCCCCGATATGATCCAACGCTCTGTACCAGGCTACAGCACGATTATCACGGCGATTGGGTTACTGGCAAAACGCTACGCACAGCCCCACAGCCGTTGCTATGATTTAGGCTGCTCTCTGGGTGCTGCCGCATTATCCATGCGTGGACAGATAGAGGCCGAAAACTGCCGTATCATCGCAGTCGATAACTCATTGGCAATGGTATCTGGATTTGAAGAAAGACTGCGGCAACTACCCTCTTCGATTCCGGTTGAGGTGATCTGTGATGATGTCCGGGACATCAAGATCGAAAACGCGTCAGTTGTCGTGTTGAATTTTACTTTGCAGTTTATCCCTATAGAAAACCGACTAGCTTTTCTGCAAAAAATCAACCAAGGGCTTTTGCCCGGCGGAATACTTATCCTTTCGGAAAAACTTAAGTTCGACGATGACAGGCAAAATGCTCTACAAACCGACATGCATCATTTGTTTAAAAAAGCCAAAGGCTATACCGACCTCGAAATAAGCCAAAAACGCACCGCGCTGGAAAACGTGCTGATCCCTGAAACCTTTAGCTTACATCAGCAAAGGCTGCAAAAATCCGGTTTCAGCAGCGCGGAAGTGTGGTTTCAATATTTTAATTTTGCTTCGATAATAGCCCTTAAGTGATTGACTATCAAACTTTATATCAAGCACTTCGAACTGCAAAGGCAGATGTATGGGCAGACCGATTACCACAACAAATTTGCGATGCTTTGGATCAAACCCGTCATGGTAATTTGGCAACATGGCAACAGCTAATTGAGAGCATCCCAGATTTTTCTACACATCAACGCATATTGGATGTAGATACAGTACAAATCGGCTCCGTTAATGAGCTGACAGAGCTGGAAAGAGTAGCACTAAAAAAACAGTTAAAAAGCCTACATCCCTGGCGAAAAGGCCCTTATGAGTTGTTCGGCATCAAGATTGATGCCGAATGGCGTTCTGACTGGAAATGGAAACGTGTCGAACAGCATATTTCCCCGCTCAAGCACCGCTTGGTGTTGGATGTAGGCTGTGGTAATGGTTATTACTGCTGGCGTATGCTAGGCGCTGGAGCAAAATGTGTAGTCGGCATAGACCCAATGTTACTTAACGTCATGCAATTCCAGGCTGTACGTAAGCTACATGGAGGCAATCCATCTGTCTTCGTTTTGCCAGTCGGCATAGAAGACCTGCCTTACGGGATGAAAGCTTTTGATACCGTCTTTTCTATGGGTGTTTTTTATCACCGCCGTTCTCCCATGGATCACCTGTTGGAACTAAGGGACTGCCTTGTACCTGGCGGCGAGCTTATTCTGGAAACTCTAGTTATTGATGGCGGATTAGGCGAAGTGCTAATCCCTGAAGATCGCTATGCACAAATGCGTAATGTCTGGTTTTTGCCTAGCTGCCCAACTTTGATCGGCTGGTTAAGTCGTTGCGGATTCAAAAATATTCGTCTTGTTGACATCACCGCGACCAGCACGAAAGAGCAACGGGAAACCGAGTGGATGACATTTCATTCACTGAGCAACCATCTAGCCCCAGACAATCCAATGTTGACTTGCGAAGGCCTACCAGCTCCTAAAAGAGCTATTTTTATGGCACAAACGGCTGCCGGTTAATTTATTTATCCTTGCAAAACCTTTCCACCAAGAACTAGGATTAGACATTAGCCGTTTTAATCCTTGAACCTTATCAACCTTTCATCTATATTCAACGGATACGATAATCGGGTAAAACTCTAATGGCAACAGCAACAACAGATTTTGTATTAAGTGGCCTTGCAAAATGCTTAATCCAGGAAGGCCTAATAACCGAAAAAGATGCTAAAACATTTATTCAAGAGGCACAAAAAAACAAGGTTTCCCTGATAAGTTATTTGGTCGCCAACAAGCTAGTCGATAGCAGAACCATAGCCTCAAAAGCATCGACTGAATTCGGTATGCCATTTTTCGACCTAGATGCCATTGACCCTCGCAGTTTACCCATTAATCTAGTCAGCGAAAAACTTATCCGAAAACACAATGCCCTACCTCTTTTGAAAAGGGGCAAAACCTTATTTATTGGGATATCTGATCCTACCGTTACGCAAGGGTTCGATGATATTAAGTTTCAGAGTTTGCTGAATCTCGAAACTGTTTTGGTCGAGGAAAACAAGTTACATAAGACTATTGAAATTGCTCTAGAAGCCGTCGATACATCGATGTCCGACCTTATGGACTCGGACTTGGATAACCTGAACGTACAAAGCGGCGAAGATGAAGCTGCAAAAAATGATACTAATGCCGATATTGATGATGCCCCCATCGTGCGCTTCGTCAACAAAATCCTACTGGATTCCATCAAAAAAGGTGCTTCCGATATACACTTGGAGCCTTATGAAAAGAATTTCCGCATTCGCTTTAGAGCAGATGGCATTCTGCACCAAATAGCGAGCCCACCAGCCAATATTGCTGGCCGTATTATTTCAAGAATTAAAGTCATGTCCAAAATGGACATCGCGGAACGTCGGGTTCCACAAGATGGCCGTATCAAGATGATACTATCCAAAACCCGTGCGATTGATTTCCGTGTGAACACCTGCCCTACCCTATTCGGTGAAAAAGTGGTGCTTCGTATTTTGGATCCAACCAGCGCCCAAATTGGTATCGAAAAACTGGGCTTTGAACCCGCACAACAGGAAGTCTTTCTCAAAGCCATCAATAAGCCTTATGGTTTGGTTCTTGTAACGGGACCAACAGGTAGTGGTAAAACCGTTACCCTCTACACCGGCCTAAATATCCTCAATAAGATGGAAAGCAATATTTCCACAGCAGAAGACCCTGTGGAAATTACCGTTGAGGGCATTAACCAAGTCAACGTAAACGTTAAGTCTGGGTTAACCTTTGCCAATGCCTTACGGGCATTTTTACGCCAAGATCCTGACATTATCATGGTTGGCGAAATACGTGACCTGGAAACCGCCGAAATTGCTGTTAAAGCCGCTCAAACCGGCCACTTAGTTTTATCTACCTTACATACCAATGACGCTCCACAGACTTTAAACCGATTGATGCAAATGGGCATTGCGCCTTTTAACATAGTCTCGGCGGTAAATTTGATTATGGCGCAACGTTTGGCTAGGCGGTTATGCGAACATTGCAAAACAAAAGTAACCCTGCCTGACAATGTGCTTTTATCCATCGGTTTCAAAGAAGAAGAACTTAAAACACTTGAGCTGTATGGCCCGGTTGGCTGTGACCTCTGTACAAACGGCTATAAAGGCAGGGTCGGGATCTATCAGGTTATGACTTTAAGCGAAAAAATGCGCGGCCTGATCCTTCAAGGCGGCAACGCCATGCAACTGGCCGAACAAGCCAAATCGGAAGGCATCAATGACTTGCGTGCATCGGGTTTAAACAAGGTTAGGCTGGGCGTTACCAGCGTCGAAGAAATTGATAGAGTGACCAAGGAATAGCAATGGCTGAACAAACCGATCAACTGGATTTTATCTGGGAAGGAAAAGACAAAAACGGGAAAATAAGCAAAGGTGTGTTCTCTGCCAAAAGTGAAACGGTTGCCAAGGCAGAGTTGCGGCGGCAAGGCTATCGAGTAACCAAAATAAAGCTTAAACCCAAACCTTTGTTTAAAAAAAGCGCCAAAGCCATTACACCTGGTGATATTGCAGTTTTTTCAAGGCAATTAGCGACCATGCTTAAGGCTGGCGTTCCTTTAGTCCAATCTTTTGATATTGTTGGAAAAGGCAATGAAAACCCCAGTATGCAGGAGCTTCTTCTAGGGATAAAAGCCGACATAGAAGGCGGCGATACTTTAGCAGAAGCATTAAACAGAAGGCCGTTGTATTTTGACGAATTGTTTTGTAACTTGGTTGAAGCTGGCGAACAGGCGGGGGTACTAGAAACCCTGCTGGATAAAATCGCTACTTATAAAGAAAAAACTGAGTCAATGAAGAAAAAAATCAAGAAAGCCCTGACCTACCCAATAGCGGTAGTGGTCGTGGCTTTTATTGTCACGGCTATCCTGCTGATCTTTGTAGTGCCTGTGTTTGCCGATTTATTCAAGAGTTTTGGTGCCGATTTACCAGCGTTCACACAAATGGTCGTTCACATGTCGGAATGGATGCAAGAATACTGGTGGATCGTTATCTTATCTGTAGTAGCCAGTGTTTATACTTTCGGTTACTTCAAAAAACGTTCGCGGCCATTCAATCATTTCTTGGATCGGACTTTATTAAAAGTCCCCGTTGTGGGCCTTATTATGAACAAATCGGCTGTCGCCCGTTTTGCTCGCACCTTGTCCACCATGTCGGCAGCCGGCGTACCATTAGTAGATGCTCTACAGTCCGTTTCCGGTGCTTGCGGTAATATTGTCTATTCTGATGCTGTTTTAAAGATGCGTGAAGAAATAGCCACTGGCCAACGACTCCAATATGCCATGAGCCAAACCGAACTGTTCCCGCATATGGTGCAACAAATGATTGCCATTGGTGAAGAATCAGGTTCTATTGATGCCATGTTAGCTAAAGTTGCTGATTTTTACGAAGAAGAGGTTGACAATTTGGTTGATAACTTAAGTAGCTTGATGGAACCTATTATTATGGTCGTCTTGGGTACTCTAGTAGGTGGCTTGGTTGTTGCGATGTATCTACCTATCTTTAAAATGGGTTCTGCGATTTGATGATTGCTGTACTCTTTTGCTTATCATTAAAATGGACGCTGCGGTTACCTAACGCACTGAATTTTCTATAAAAACCAAGGACAGTGTTCCGCTAAGGAAGACGAGCGAACATCATGCAGCAATTTGACTACCTTTTTGGCTCGCCAATCCTTTTTTCCACTCTCGTCGGCTTGGTTGGCCTGTTGGTGGGCAGCTTTCTGAACGTGGTTATTTACCGTCTGCCGGTAATGATGCAAAAAAGCTGGCGTAAGGATTGCCAAGACTATCTGGGCTTAGATGCCGACCTACAGGCGATCGAACCTTTTAATCTGGTGCTGCCGCTCTCACGTTGCCCTGGCTGCAACACACCCATCAAGCCCTACCAGAATATACCGGTTATCAGTTATGTTTTTTTACGTGGTAAATGCGCTAAGTGCAAAAAGCCTATTTCCTTACGTTATCCGCTCATCGAAGCATTTGCTGCCGTAACATCCTTTATCATAGCGTGGCATTTTGGTTTTACGCCGCAAACAGGATTTGCACTACTATTGACTTGGTCTTTGATCGCGTTGAGTTTTATTGATATTGACCATCAGTTATTACCGGACTCGATCACACTGCCCGCCTTATGGTTAGGATTATTTTTAAGTTTATTTGACATATTTACTGATAGCCACGCCAGCATAATCGGCGCGATTGCGGGTTACCTAGTTCTTTGGAGCATTTTTCATTTGTTTAAACTACTGACAGGTAAAGAAGGCATGGGCTATGGTGACTTCAAATTACTCGCTTTATTTGGTGCATGGTTAGGTTGGCAGTCACTACCCGCCATTATTTTGCTATCATCGCTAGTCGGGGCAGTAATAGGCATAGGCATGATTATATTTTCCCAGCATGACCGCAACACACCCATTCCCTTCGGGCCGTATTTGGCTGCTGCGGGTTGGATCGCGTTGATCTGGGGTGCTGATATTAACCAATTCTATTTGAATATAGCCGGGTTATAAGCAAGTGTTCAAAGTAGGCCTTACTGGCGGCATAGGCTGCGGAAAAAGCACGGCCAGCCATTTATTTACCGAATTAAATGTACCTGTCATTGATGCTGATGACATCGCGCACCAACTAGTACAACCAGGACAAGCAGCTTTATTAGAAATCAGCAAAGCCTTTGGTGTTAAAACCCTTAGTCCTGATGGTTCGTTGGACAGGCACTATTTACGCGACATTGTTTTTTCCGATAACAAAAAAAAACAACAGCTTGAAAACATCCTGCATCCCTTAGTATTTGACGTTATGCAGGAGAAAATTGACCACCTAGATAGCCCTTATTGCATCCTCAGCATCCCATTACTCTTTGAAACTCGCATGACCGCTTTTGTTGACCGGATACTCGTAATTGATTGCCCAGTCGAAACCCAGATTGCGCGCGTTAAGGCCAGAAATAACTTAACTGACGCTACAATTCAGTCAATTATCAATAGCCAAGTGAGCCAAGAATACAGGCTAAAACATGCCGATGATGTCATAGATAATTCTGACAACAACCATTGCGGACTTGCAGAACAAGTCAAAAAATTGCACAATCTTTACCTTTCAACCAGTGCACACTAGGACGACCACACTCGTGAAAAACCACATCACCTATGAATTTCCACTCAATGAACGGATCCGGGTTTTCATTAGGCTAGAGCAGCTTTTTCAAGAATTCAGCCATTTTTCATTGGGTTCGACCATCGCCGACAAACGTGCCGCCATTAATGTGCTGCTGGATGTTATGTCCATATTCAGGCGCAACGACCTCAAATCGGAAATATTAAAAGAACTGGAGCGCCATGCTAAAGTACTCAATAAATACGCCGACAGCCAAAACGTTGACCCCAAACAACTGGAATCCATACTTAGCAAAATCACCCAAACCAGCAAGAAACTCTACGCAACTAGCGGGAAAATAGGCATCGAGATTATGGAGAGCGATCTTTTCCAAAGTATCGCGCAGCGTAGCTCAATTCCAGGTGGAACTTGCTCTTTTGACCTCCCGGAATTTCATTTCTGGCTGGAACAGGATGAAGCCATTCGATTAAAAGACCTGAAACACTGGGGCAACCCTTTTAACGATATTCGTACTGGAATTGATTTGATTCTGGATTTTATCCGCACCAGTAATGCACCCAGCGAAGAAGTGGCTGAAGCGGGTTTTTTTCAAATTGCCCTGGATAAAAGCCTACCTTACCAGCTTATCAAAGTAAGCATGGACAGGTCGCTGCCTTGTTTCGCGGAAATTAGTGGTGGCAAACACCGTTGTTCTATACGCTTCATGATACCTTCTGCCGATAAACAACGACCTACGCAAAGCTCAGATGACATACCATTTACGTTAACCCGGTGTTTGTTCTGATGTCCTTATCTAAGCAAGCGCTAACAGTAAAATGTCCCCATTGTGGGCAAACCGTGCCGTGGACAATGGAATTTCCATTTCGACCTTTTTGCTGCGAGCGATGCAAATTAATCGATTTGGGCGAATGGGCTATGGAGGAAAAAGTAATTCCTGGAGAATCAGTGCCGACTGAAAATGATGGCGATGACAATTCTTTTTTTCAGTGACAAGCACCCTACCCTCTTTCACAATATCTTGCGCCACCGACGTTAACCCAAAAACCCAAGCCCATAATCTTTGCTGTATTGACGCTAAAGATTACCAATCTTTTTTAAGGCATGCGCCAACTACAATTAAAATTAATTCGTTTACTTACAAATGACTACCGTTAATTCTGACAAATTATCCAGCGCCCGTTTTGCCGAAGCCACCGACGCTTTTGTAGAAGAATTCACCGCCTCCGTAACGTTTGATAAGCGCATGGCGGCGCAAGACATTCAAGGCTCAATCGCCCATGCCACCATGTTATGTACGATTGGCATTCTGACAACAGCTGAGCGCGATGCAATTACTCAAGGGTTGACTCAAATAGGCAATGAAATAGCCAAAGGTGAATTCATTTGGTCCATCAAACAAGAAGATGTCCACATGAATATTGAGGCCAGATTGACAGACCTTATCGGCATAGCTGGAAAAAAACTACACACCGGGCGGTCACGCAACGATCAAGTCGCCACCGACATTCGACTTTATCTTCGCAGTGAAATCAAGCAGATAGAAATCCAATTGCGCCGACTTCAAACAGCTATCCTGGACTTGGCTGAACAACACGTTGGTACGATCATGCCTGGCTTTACGCATTTGCAAGTTGCCCAACCCATAACCTTCGGCCATCACCTGATGGCCTGGTTTGAAATGCTAAGCCGTGACCATGAGCGTTTGCAAGATTGTCTCAAGCGAATCAATATAATGCCCTTAGGGGCTGCCGCGCTTGCTGGTACTAGCTATCCTATCGACCGCCAATTGACTTCCGACTTACTTGGCTTTAGCCGACCTTCGGCAAATTCACTCGACTCGGTGAGCGACCGCGATTTTGCAATTGAATTTACGGCTACCGCCAGCCTGATTATGATGCATCTGTCGCGCTTTTCCGAAGAACTTATCCTTTGGTCTAGCGCCCAGTTTGATTTCATCGACATACCTGATGCTTTTTGTACCGGCTCTTCCATCATGCCGCAAAAAAAAAACCCGGATGTGCCGGAACTGGTGCGTGGAAAATCAGGTCGGGTTACAGGCCATTTGATTGCCTTGTTAATGCTTATGAAAGCGCAGCCCCTAGCCTATAACAAAGACAATCAGGAAGATAAAGAACCCTTATTTGATACGGTAGATACATTAATTAACTGCTTACGTGCTTATGCCGATATGGTTCCTCACCTCAAAGCCAAAAAGGACAATATGTATCAATCCGCAAAACGCGGTTTTGCAACAGCAACTGATCTTGCGGATTACCTCGTGCGAAAAGGCTTAGCATTTCGCGATGCCCATGAAATCGTGGGGTTAGCAGTACGCTTAGGTTTAGAGTGCAAACGCGATCTTGCGGAACTATCACTCCCAGAGTTACAACAATTTTCGCAATTAATCACATCCGATGTATATGATATTTTAACGCTGGAAGGATCTGTTGCCGCACGTAAACACATCGGTGGCACTGCACCTGAAACGGTAAAAAAAGCCATCCATACCGCAAGAAAAACATTATAAAAACGACAAACCGCTATCTTAATAGCTATCGCCTTTTTGGTCATAGACGAAATACCGCTTTTTTTGTATAATGAAAAGATTTACAGACATCATCATATCTGTAGTGTCCCCGTCATCTAATCATTCTGGAGATAAACTCAATGCCTATCAAAGTTGCCATCAACGGTTATGGCCGTATTGGACGTAATATCATTCGCGCGCTTTACGAATCAGGTCGCACCAACGAAATTCAAGTTGTAGCCGTCAACGACCTGGGCGATGCCAAAACCAACGCACACTTAACCCAATATGATACTGTGCATGGCAAGTTTCCGTTTGAAGTCGGCGTAGAGGGTGATTACATCGTCATCAACGGCGACAAAATCCGGGTATTTGCAGAGCGCGACCCTTCCAAATTACCTTGGGGTGAATTGGGTATCGACGTAGTTCATGAATGTACCGGCCTGTTTACCAGCAAAGCCAAAGCTTCTGCGCACATTGCTGCTGGCGCAAAGAAAGTCATTATCTCTGCCCCAGGCGGCAATGATGTCGATGGCACCATCGTTTTTGGTGTTAACCACAACACCCTGAAAGCATCCGACACTGTTATCTCTAACGCATCTTGCACCACCAATTGCTTGGCACCTATCGTAAAGGCTTTGCATGACACGATTGGCGTGGATCATGGCCTGATGACTACCATCCACTCTTACACCAACGACCAAGTGTTGACTGACGTTTACCACAGTGACTTACACCGCGCCCGTTCCGCCACCCAATCCATGATCCCGACCAAAACTGGTGCTGCTGCTGCAGTAGGCTTGGTGTTGCCCGAATTGGCGGGGAAACTTGATGGCTTTGCCATGCGCGTACCAACCATCAATGTATCTGTTGTGGATTTAACTTTTCAAGCCTCAAGAGCAACTACTAAAGAAGAAGTCGATAAAGTGTTAAGAGATGCCGCCAACGGTTTCTTGAAAGGAATTTTAGAAATTAACGACAAGCCGCTCGTTTCCATGGACTTCAACCATAACCCCGCATCTTCTATCTATGAAGCCGGATTGACCAAAGTCATGAAAGGCAACTTCGTAAAAGTATTGTCTTGGTACGATAACGAATGGGGTTTCTCAAACCGTATGCTAGATACTACGGTTGCCCTGCTTAACGCCAAATAACACTTCCATTACTGAAACTAAAGCAATTATCTAATGTTAAGACGAACCAAAATTTTAGCGACACTTGGCCCAGCTACGGATAAACCCGGAATTCTTGAAGGATTAATAAATGCGGGAGTTGATGTCGTTCGCATGAATTTCTCACATGGTTCAGCGCAAGACCACATTGATAGAGCCAATACGATCAGGGAACTCAGCCATAAATTAGGGCGGCGCGTAGGCATTCTTGCCGATCTGCAAGGCCCTAAAATACGTATCGCCCGATTTAAAGACACCAAAGTTTTTTTAAACGAAGGCCAAGATTTTGCCTTGGACATTAACTTTGACCCAACAGCCGGAGACAACACTCAGGTCGGCATTACTTATGAACCACTGGCCAAGGAAGTTAAACCTGGCAGCCGATTGCTTTTGGACGATGGCCGTATCGTGTTGGATGTTGTTAATGTCGTAAACATGCGGGTTAATTGCACCGTAATCGTTGGTGGCGACCTATCCAATAACAAAGGCATAAATCTTTTGGGTGGTGGCCTTTCTGCGGCGGCGCTAACAGACAAAGACAAACAAGATATTAAAACTATCGCTCTGATGAAGTGTGATTATGTTGCTATCTCTTTCCCAAGAACGGCTGATGACCTGAACGAGGCTCGCCGTTTATTGGTAGCGGAAGGCTGTCATGCCGGCATCGTCGCTAAAGTCGAACGGGCAGAAGCGATAGTACCTGACGTTATGGATGAAATTATCCTAGCATCGGACGCAGTAATGGTTGCACGGGGTGACTTAGGTGTTGAGATTGGTGACGCTAACCTGCCCGCTGTGCAAAAACTGTTGATAAAACGCACACGGGAATTAAACCGCGTTGCAATTACCGCGACTCAGATGATGGAGTCGATGATCGACAACCCTATCCCCACGCGCGCAGAAGTTTTTGACGTTGCGAACGCCGTTTACGATGGCACCGACGCAATTATGTTGTCTGCCGAAACGGCATCCGGTAAACACCCGATAAAAGCTGTTGAAGCGATGGATAGAATCTGTCTTGAGGCAGAAAAGCAAGCTAGCGTCCGTGTCTCCGATCACCGTTTGGATATTCAATTTGAACGCGATGACGAAGCGATTGCAATGTCAGCAATGTATATGGCAAACCACACCAAAATCAAAGGCATTGTATCGTTGACCGAATCAGGCTCAACACCTCTATGGATGTCACGGATCAGTTCGGGCATATCCATTTTTGCGATGAGTAGTTCAGAAAAAGCACTGGGGCGTGTCACCTTGTTCCGAGGCGTGTTTCCTATCTACCATAAAATCGACGAAAAGCACGACCATGCCGAAGTTAACCGTGATGTCGTAAGAGAATTAAGAAAGTGGAACCTTGCCAAAGACGGCGACAAATTCATCATCACCAAAGGTGATTTGACAGGCGTTCAAGGCGGCACCAATGCACTTAAGGTAATTGTGGTTGGCCAAGGGTTAACCCCCTAAAATTAAATAGTTTAAATAGGCTCAATTATCGGTGATCTTATCTTACAGAACTTGCGTTTTAGTTCCTTAAGTAATTTACCGATAAAGCGATAGCTCCGACTTTCACACTAGGTCACGCTTACGCTGAGTCTACACCCAAATGGGTAAAAATCATTAATTGTCCTACAAAGTTCCTGTGCAAAATACTAAAAAAATACTTTTGTATAAAAGTACTTTTGCACAGAGAGCCGATATTTAATTCCATCATTCCAACGCTCCCTCTTAAAGGGTAAAGGCGCAGATATTTATCTAGGCATCTGCTACAAATATGCGGAGAAATATGGGATATCGATAAGTCAATCAATATAACGCATGCTTAGGTTATCGTAGTTATCAATCCTTCGGTCACGCAAATAAGGCCATATTTGCCGAACGCGTTCGGTTCGGGCTTTGTCGATAGTGCACATCAAAAGCTGCGCCTCAGAATCATTTGCGCTAGTTAAGATTTCACCTTGAGGGCCAGCAACAAAGCTATTGCCCCAAAAAATAATACCTGCATCGGAATCTGGTGCTTTCTCGAAGCCGATGCGATTGCAAGCGATAACCGGAATTCCATTTGCAATCGCATGAGAACGCTGGATAGTAATCCAGGCATCTAATTGACGTTGTTGCTCATCGATTGTGTCAGTTGAATCCCAGCCAATAGCGGTAGGGTAAATAAGGATTTCAGCACCTGCAAGCGCCATTAATCTTGCCGCCTCAGGAAACCACTGATCCCAGCAGATCAACACGCCAAGCTTGCCGATTGATGTTTCAATCGGCTTAAATCCTATGTCTCCAGGGGTAAAATAGTACTTCTCGTAAAACCCTGGATCATCCGGAATGTGCATCTTCCGGTACTTTCCGGCAATACTGCCATCCTTATCAAAGACCACAGCCGTGTTATGGTAAAGCCCTGCTGTGCGTTTCTCGAACAGCGTTGAAACGATCACAACGCCCAGTTTTTTTGCCAAATCCGATAAAACCTCGGTGGCGGGGCCTGGAATCGACTGGGCGAGATCAAAATGTCGGTAATCCTCATTTTGGCAAAAATAAGGGTCAAGATGCAGTTCCGACAATATTACCAAATCAGCATTATTGGCTGCCGCTTCATGAATTTTTGCGATAGACAAATCAAAATTTGTCTTCCGGTCTTGATTACAAGGCTGTTGAACAGCGCATACGATGAATGTTGTTTTCATAATGAGTATATCAGGGGCAAAAACATGTTTATTTTAACGAATTAAAACATTCATGACAGGTAATTTAGAATTTCTCGTTTGAAATAATCACAAAGTGAAAAAGCCAATTACTAGGGTTAACCCCATAACTAGACATAAAGCCAACCCGACGGACTATCTTTAGTTTGTTTAGCCGAACGGTTTTAGGGATAATGGCATTTATTAGCGGTTGATATAAATGGGTATGACAGAATGACTGAACAGATTAGTAGCGGCATTGAACTTATGTTTGCAGGGATGGGCATTGTGTTTGTTTTCCTTACCATGCTTGTTTTTGCAATCAATTTAATGTCCACATTAGTACAGCGTCATTTCCCTGATCCTTCGCCTAAATTTCAAAATGCTCCCAATAGCGTTGATAAGAGTACGGTTGCTGCCATTACAGCTGCAGTCCATCACTATCGCAACAAACAGCATTAAAACCCATAATATCTTAGCTATATCGCTTGGCATGTTGGATCTAAGCTTAGATATAGTAGATAACTCATGATTAAAAGCAGCAGGTTTAAGAGATAACAACAAGTATGGCGACAAAAAACAAAAAAAAGCCTTTGGCTATTACCGAAGTTGTATTGCGCGATGCACATCAATCAATACTTGCAACCCGTTTGCGTATTGAAGATATGCTGCCGATTTGCGGCAAGCTGGATGAAATCGGGTATTGGTCAATGGAATCCTGGGGCGGTGCGACTTTTGATGCCTGCATCCGGTATCTCGGCGAAGATCCCTGGGAACGCTTGCGCTTGCTTAAAAAAGCAATGCCTAAAACACGTCAACAGATGCTATTGCGCGGTCAAAACCTGCTGGGTTATCGCCATTATGCCGATGATGTGGTTGATAAATTTGTCGAACGTTGCGCCATTAACGGCATTGATGTGTTCCGCGTTTTTGATGCGATGAACGACATGCGTAATATCGAACGCGCCGTCAAAGCGGTGTTGAATACCGATGCCCACGCCCAAGGGACGATTTCTTACACCACCAGCCCAGTGCATACAATGGATGTATGGGTAGCTTTGGGTAAGCAAATTGAAGATATGGGTGCGCATTCCATTTGCATCAAGGATATGGCAGGCTTGCTTAAGCCTTATGATGCGTTTGAGCTGGTCAGCCGTCTGAAAAAAAGCACTAACATCCCTATCCACATGCAATGCCATGCGACCACGGGCTTGAGCGTCCCCAGCATCATTAAAGCTGCCGAAGCGGGTATCGATAATGTCGATACCGCCATTTCGTCGCTGAGCATGACTTACGGGCATAGCCCCACGGAAACAATAGTCGCCAGTTTTGAAGGCACTGATCGTGATACCGGGCTGGATTTGGTCAAGCTGGAAGAAATTGCGACTTACTTCCGGGAAGTCCGTAAAAAATATGCCCAGTTTGAAGGTAGCTTGAAAGGGGTTGACAGCCGAATCTTGATTGCCCAAGTACCGGGTGGCATGTTGACCAATATGGAAAGCCAGTTGAAAGAGCAAGGCGCGGCAGACAAGTTTGATGAAGTCATCAAGGAAATCCCTCGTGTACGCGAAGATCTGGGCTTTATTCCTCTCGTGACACCGACATCGCAAATTGTCGGTACTCAAGCCGTGATAAATGTGATGAACGGCGAGCGATACAAAACTATCACTAAAGAAACCGCTGGTGTTTTGAAAGGTGAATACGGCGCAACCCCCGCACCAGTCAATAAAGAATTGCAAATGCGGGTATTGAATGGCGCAACCGCCATTACCTGCCGTCCAGCCGATTTACTCGAATCGGAAATGAACAAACTGGTTTCAGATGTGCTGGAAAAAGCCGAGAAAGAAGGCATAAGACTAGCTGAATGCGTTGAAGAAGATGCCTTAATCAATGGCATGTTCAACCAAGTCGGCTGGAAATTCCTGCTCAATCGCGGCAATCCGGCTGCATTTGAGGCCGCCCCCGATCCCAAGGCATTTGCAACCTCCCTATCAACAGCGACAGCTAACAAATCAGCTTCGACAGTTGAATCTTATTCCGTTAACGTTGATGGTCGTAATTTCAAGGTTTCCGTTGGGCCAAGTGGTGTCAACTTAAGCATCAAACCAGAAGTCAGCGCAGCCTACGCAACACCCGCATCCAGTAGTGGTGAAGTGGTGGTTTCACCAATGGCAGGTACAATCTTGAAGATACTGGTTGAAGTTGGTGCAAGTGTTGCCAAAGGTGATGTGGTAGTCATCATGGAAGCCATGAAAATGGAAACTGAAATACGAACAAAAGTTGCGGGCATTGTCACTGCTGTTAATGTGAAAGAAGGTGGTACAGTTGCCAGTGGTGATGTACTTGTTTCATTGTAGAAGACCCCCTCTCGTGCTGGAGAGGGTTGGGGTGATGAGAATAAAATTAACTAATTTATTACCCCTCATCCCAGCCTTCTCCCTCAAGGGAGAAGGAGCGGCTACTCACTCAATCATAACGGATTCGATTTTAGAAGCATAAATGGAAAACCTACTTTCACTGTGGCATAGCACCGGACTTTATAACTTTACTGGCGGTCAGGCGTTTATGATGCTGGTGGGTTTTGTATTGCTCTTTCTTGCTATCAGCAAGGGCTTTGAACCTTTACTGTTATTGCCCATCGGTTTCGGGGCGATTCTCAGTAATATTCCCGTAGCGGGCATGACCGAAGAAGGTGGCATCCTGTATTACCTTTATTTCGGGATTAAGGCTGGGATATTCCCCTTGCTTATCTTTATGGGCGTAGGCGCAATGACCGATTTCGGCCCAATGATTGCCAACCCTAAAACCCTGCTACTGGGTGCGGCGGCACAGTTTGGTATTTTTGCGTCATTGTTGGGCGCATTGGCACTGAACATTATCCCAGGATTAGAATTCAGCTTAAAAGATGCAGCAGCCATAGGGATTATCGGTGGTGCAGATGGGCCAACGGCGATCTATGTCGCATCAAAACTGGCTCCCGATTTGCTGGGTGCGATTGCCGTGGCGGCGTATTCCTATATGGCATTAGTGCCATTAATCCAGCCACCAATCATGCGTGCCTTGACGACAGAGGACGAGCGCAAAATTGAGATGCAGCAACTTCGCGATGTCAGCAAAGCTGAAAAAATCGTGTTTCCATTAATGCTGCTTTTTCTGTCCATATTGTTATTGCCTTCTGCGACACCGTTAATCGGCATGTTCGCCCTAGGTAATCTAATGCGGGAAAGTGGTGTTGTCGAACGCCTGAGCCAAACCGCGCAAAACGAACTCATCAATATAGTCACCATATTTTTAGGCTTATCGGTAGGATCAAAACTCAGTGCAGAAGCATTTTTGCAAGCCAAGACCTTGGGCATTTTAGCATTAGGGGCTTGTGCCTTCGCCATCGGCACTGCGGCAGGTGTTATTATGGCAAAAATCATGAACCGGTTCAGCAGTACCTTGATTAATCCATTGATCGGCGCGGCGGGTGTTTCCGCTGTACCGATGGCGGCACGTGTTGCCAACAAGCTAGGCCTAGAAAGTAACCCTCATAATTTTTTACTCATGCACGCCATCGGGCCGAATGTTGCAGGGGTGATCGGTTCTGCGGTGGCTGCTGGAGTTTTGTTGAGTCTTGTTAAGTAATTAGTTTACATGGCTATATACAAGCCACAGGTAGCGTGAATTTGTTTCGGCTAACACCTTGAAAGGACAACATGTTAGTTTATTTAACACAATTACTTAATGCGACGAACCTAACCAAGCCACCATCTTTCGAAGTCAATCACAAAGGTAAAATCATTCCGCTTACGGTTGATTAGGTTGTTGGTATTTCAAGACACCAAAGAAACCTGCATCAGTCAACAGGGAAAAAAGAGAATATTATTTATGGATAAGCGCTAAATTCAAGCCTTAAATACACTCCTTATTCAAAAACCATGTCACAACTCCAACAAACAACCTCTGAAAAACTCATCCTGGTATTCAGTTTGTTGGGTATTTGCGCGTATCTGGTTTTGCAATATGGTTTTAAAATACCGGATCAAAACTATACGGTAACGCTCGACACTTCCTTGGCCTCATCGGTTGCTAATCTTTACCAAGGGCATCTTGTTATTGCACTTTCTTTAGTGCAATTACCGTTATATCTCGTATTGTTAATGGGCGGAATTCCACTTGTTTTTCAGATTATCGCTAAATTCTTACAAGGAGATTTTGGTGCTGATCTGTTGGCCGGTTTATCAATTATCACCGCTGTGTTGCTGGGCGAGCACCTGGCTGGAAGCCTAGTGATTTTAATGCTAGCCAGCGGTGTGGTGCTAGAAACGTACGCTGTAAGAAAAGCGTCATCGGTGTTGGAGGCGCTTGCCAAACGTATGCCATCCATCGCCCACAAGCAATCCGATGGAATTGTTGCCGACATTTCTACAGAGAAAGTAAAAATTGGCGATACCTTATTGATACTCCCGCATGAAATTTGTCCCGTTGATGGCACCGTGTTGGACGGCATGGGTTCGATGGATGAGTCATACTTGACTGGCGAACCCTATTTGATGGAAAAAACCAGTGGTTCGCAGGTAATGTCGGGGGCGATCAACGGCGATTCAGCCTTGACCATACGAGCGGATAAGTTGGTCGTCGATTCGCGCTATGCCAAAATCACCGAAGTCATGCGCGCATCTGAGCAGCATCGGCCTCACCTTAGGCGCTTAGGCGACCAACTGGGTGCTTTATACACCCCCTTAGCCTTGATCATCGCTATTGCCAGTTGGTGGTACTACGGTGATGTGGTGCGATTTTTGGCGGTGTTGGTGGTTGCTACGCCTTGCCCGTTGCTGATCGGCATTCCGGTCGTGATTATCAGCTCTATCTCATTGGCGGCAAAGCGCGAAATTATTATCAAAAATCCAGCTATCCTGGAAACCATCGGTCAGTGCCGGACGGCGATTTTCGATAAAACAGGTACACTTACTTATGGTCGACCATCGCTGACAAACATAATCCCTGTCGGTACGTATGATGAAAACACCGTGCTGGCCTTAATCGCTAGCTTGGAACGCTATTCCCGACATCCTTTATCCACGTCCATTGTTAAAGCGGCGGAGGCAAAAGGTTTAGCTTTCCTACCTGTCGCAAATATTAAAGAATTGGCGGGCGAAGGTGTGATCGGTGATGTGGCAGGAAAAAAAGTCCAAGTCACCAGCCGTAAAAACATCCTGGAAAATTATCCAGACGTGGCAAGACAATTACCGTCCGTAAGCGGGGGGTTGGAGTGCGTTGTGCTGATTGACGGCTACTACATCGCCCTGTTGCAATTCAGGGATGAAGTGCGATCTGACAGCTCGTCGTTCATCAATCACCTGAAACCTAACCATTCCTTTGGCAAGGTCATGATCGTGTCAGGCGACAGGGAGTCGGAAGTGCGTTATCTTGCCGAACAAGTCGGCATCAAGTATGTTCATTTTAGCCAAAGTCCTGAACAAAAATTGGAAATTGTCCGCACTGAAACTGTCACTGCAAAAACTGTTTATCTCGGGGATGGTATCAATGATGCGCCTGCGCTGACCGCAGCAACCATCGGTATTGCGTTCGGACAAAACAGCGATATTACCGGAGAGTCGGCTGATGCGGTCATCATGGATAGTTCGCTGCTGAAAGTGGATGAGCTTTTCCATATCGGCGAACGTATGCGTAGAATTGCTTTACAAAGCGCTATAGGAGGCATGGCCTTAAGTTTGGTCGGCATGGGCTTCGCCGGATTAGGCTATCTTACACCGGTCGCTGGGGCAATTACCCAGGAAGTGATTGATGTGATTGCGATTTTGAATGCGTTTAGGGCTGCAATACCGCCTAAATCGCTTTCGGATTATTAGTCAAATGAATCCATTCGACATTATTTTACCGGTCATTTATTTTTGTATTAGCCTCGTGTGTCTGTTTTTGGGGCTGAAAGGGTTAAAGACTCGCACGCTTATTTTCAAACGTGGAACGAAAGGAACAGGATTGGAAAACAACGTATCACTTATACGAATCCAGATCATCGTCACATTTTTTCTCAGCATTGTTATGTTCGTGTTTTCGATGGCATACACCTACATTTTCTTCACTAAGATGAGGTGTGTTGGCAATAGCGGAGTCGAAAGCATTAAGCCACATTCATTAGTTTCTTGAAATATTGCTTGGCAAATGCGACAGGGGATAAGAATCCTAATCGCGCTTGTTTACGTTGCCTATTATAAAAAACTTCGATGTATTCGGTAATTTCCTGTTCAGCTTAGTGAAGTGTCGTGTATTGGCAATGGTCACTCTCAACCGCTGCAGCCGCTTCACTATTGCCCCATTACGCTCTTACTACTTAACAGTGCCAGCACACGCCCGAGTTTTTCATCGACTCTTGCCACAGAAGCCTTGAGTTGGGCCAGTTCTTCCTGAAGCTGGTGATTGTTTTCATGAAGATGCTGGAAATGCACTTGGAAATACTGGGGCTTTGGGAACAGGCCAATCCAGCCGTTATCTTTCACACTATAGCGACCTTTAAGAACCTTTGCGCTTTTAGGCTCAAATGATAGTTTTAATGTTTGCATATTGCCTGCCTCATTTTGTCAGGGTATTTTTGTACGTTGTTTAACAATAAGTGGTGTCATTCGTTTTGTCCCAAAGTAAATACCGATTGGGCAAGGTAAACCCAACCGGGTGTTTCTTGCTACGGCAACTGGGGTAAGGATGTGACCCGATCCTGTAGCCCGGGCGTTATTTCAAATCAGCAACACGCACCGGTGGTCGCCGTCCAGCCTCCACGCATGATAAAGCCATAAAAACCATGCGAACCCGCTGGCGGGTACAACGTAAACTATATAACAATCGGGTTGCCCTATTGATTGGCAATCTTCTTATAAAAATACCGATCAGTTATCACAGCAGGGAACTTCATTGCGCTGTGTTCTTTCGCATAAATTTAGTAACAGCCGCACCCGCCGCCTTGTGCCGCATTGCCACCCGCCGCCGCTTCGCGGCTGCCATAGTTGTGCGCCCTGAGTGCGCTTTGTAATGGGTAGGGGTCTAGCGCCATCTGCGGCTTGGCGAGATTGCCGCGCTCCCAGGGTTGCACTGGGGCGCAGGCGGCCACCATCATAGTTAAAACAATAGCTGAGGTAGGGGTAATTTTTTTCAATAGGTTCATTTCAATCTCCCATATCATTATCGGTGTTTGGTTAATGTGTTTATTTGATTTCCAATAAATAAGTATCTATCACTAGAGTTTCATTCGGCAATACGCCTTTTTCACTCAGGCCTTTCTCCCCAAAGGCCAGCTCACCCGGGATAAACAACCGCCATTTGCTGTCCTGCGGCATCAACAGAAGCGCTTCCTGCCAGCCCTTGCTGACGATTTTTTGCAGCAAGATTTCGTACATCTTCGCTTTCCCTTTCGTCATGGTATCAACCTTAACCTTGCCGTCTATCCCGCTGATGGTGTACAAAATACCGACGGTATCCTTAAGCCTGGGTTTTTCGCCTTTGCCAGCTTTTAGCACTTGGTACTGAACGCCACTTGGTAGCGCCACAATGCCTTGTTTGGCCTTGTTTCGCTCCAAAAAGGCTTTGCCAGCGGCAAGATTGGCGGTTTTAAGTTCAGCATAACTTAACCCGGCCAAGGCTTGCCATTCTGCTTGGGTTGTCGACTCTGCCGCTATTTTACCCGCCAAGGCATCACGCAAGCCGTGTTCATAAGCCGATTGATCCAGTGAATATTGTTTGTCACGCAGCGTTTTGATGTGCAATAGCCCCATGTTGTAACTGGCTTGCTGCTCAGATGAGTTTAACTGGGCGAATTTTGGAGGCGTTTTAGTGCTGTCAATTAATTTGTTTGGGGTCGCCGCCGCACAGCCGGTAATTACGGCAACGGTTAACAGCGGCAGATATTTTTGTCTCATTCGTTCTCCTTCTTAGAGTAGTATTTTTTACATTAAAAAGCTCACAACAAGTCTGCCAGCCGCAGGATGAAATCTTGGCGGGAAATAGCCCCAACCTGACGGAAGACAATCTTGCCTATCTGATTGATGATAATCGTCGTCGGTGCCACCATGACATCGAAATTGTGGAGTAGCATAGTGCCAGCAATGACGATCGGGTAGTTAACGGAATAATCTTTAGCGAATGCTTTTACGGCTTTTTCATTGCCGTGATCCATCGCGATGCCGATAACCGTTACCCCTTTATCGGCAAATTGTTTTTGTACGGCCACTAAATCCGGCGTTTCTTTCTTGCACGGCATGCACCAAGTACCCCAGAAATTCAACACTACGACTTTATCTTTGAGTTGACTTAGGCTGATCCTTTGTCCATCCAACGTCTGGACAATAAAATCGGGTGAAGGATTTGTGTTTACAGGAGCTTCGGCATGTAGCCAAGCGGAAACCGAGAACAAGGCCAATATTCGGCATACGGTTACTGAATAAAAATAAATACAATCAATTAACAGTTTCATTCTCTCACTCTAACTTTAACGATACCCAGTTTTTTCGACTGTTCGTCATTCCAGGCGATAAACACATTATCATTAGTTTTTGTCATGTGCGGCCCCGGCCATTTTAAAGAATTGACATCCTGGGATTTCAAGACATTGGTACGATGGTCTATCCGACCGTCGTCGTAAACTCTTGCCAGTGTCAAAGCTTGACCCGTCCAAACAACCAAGGCGGAATGCGGGCTATCCATTTCGATGCCGTTGACACTGTTGATATCGATTCCCAAATCGACTGGCATCTCGAAGTGATGCCCATTATCGTGTGAAAATGCCACCCTAGCGACATACCGGTCTCCTACCGAAGTTAGCCAAACGATACCTACCGACTGGTCAAAACGGGAAATAACCGGGCCACTTGAGGGACAGCCGTCGATCTTCCAGCGATCGTTGTGCACAATCGCGGATGGACTGAATCTGTCCTGGAAAACACGGATAAAGGCTGGGTCGCGGATATTGTCTCCTTGCAAGTCGCGGTAAGCCAAAAGACCGTCTCGACCATCGGCAACCAATGCCGGTCCACAACAAGTGCAAAATTCCTTATCGACGGGCATAAGTTTAACCACGGCATTGTCCTTGGCGACTCGTGCAACCATTAATGACGAAGCGTTTTCTGTCGCTTTCACGCCATCCTGACTGTTGGATGGAATCAGCACCATGCTGGGTATATCAATCCAAGTCGCCAATAGCGAGCCATCCGCCAGTGCGGCAAGCACAGGGCTTGCTTTATTGGACAGGCTTGACCGCTGATCTAGCTTTATCGGCGAACCCCAACGCTTGCCCTGCTTATCCCCCCGTGCCACGTACAATTCCTGGACTTCTCCGCCCACGTTTTTGACGGGTATAGATACCATCCACATCGCCGCCAGCGTATCGTTACCAGTGGGCGCTATCTGAGCATCAACAACATTCGGCATATCTGTTACCTGACTTGGGCTTGTCCAGGTATCTCCTGCTAAGGTCGATACCCGTACTGTGTACTTGCCGTTGGGCGGGTTTTCCCACCACAAGACGGTGATACTGCCATCAGGCCAGCCAGCCAGACGCTGTTCGGCTGCATTGTTTGGGACTGGGCTTTTTAGCGGCACTGCGATGAACGGCTTGGCGTGATCCAATGGTTTTCTTGCCGCCGATTGTTCGGCACAGCCCCCTATTAGCAGCAGTACCCCGACCAAAACCACAACATTTATCCATGTAGGTAGTTTAAATAACATGATGCCCTCGCCTAAGCAATATCTGCTATTGCGCCTTACTAAAAGCCATCAAAACCCATAGCTCCAAGTAAAGTTAAGTGCATAGTCGCGATCGAGCTGATAGCCGTTGTAGTCGGTGTGGACGGGTTGCAGCCACTCGAACTTGAGGGTGTTTCCGGCAAATGCGCCGCTGGGGACGGTGACATTGACACCCAGGCCGAGATCGACAAACTGGCCGCCGTAGTTGGCAGGGAAGTCGAACGAGCCGATGTGTTGGGGGACGAAGGGTAGCCCAGTAGTCGGATCAATTTCCGTCGATGCCGGATAAGCACCTTGAATCTTGCCTTGGCTGGTGTACACACCGCGCACCGTGGTTGCCAGCCAGTTCGTCCAATTGTAGCCAGTCCAGATGCTGCCCTGGAAAATGTCACCGAGCGCATAGCCGGACTCGTTGCTGTCTTCCAGCCGGATTGTGGCGTTGGCTTGTCCGCCCCAGAGGAAGTTGTCCATTTCTCCCGTGTAGGTCAAGGCAGGCTTGAAATCCCAGGTGCCGCTGCCTAACTGCATTCCATAATGGATGGGTTGTCTATCAACCGGATTAGTGCCAGTTTTTCTTAAAACAATATCGACATCACCGGTAGGGGCAGTGCCGCCCAGACTTAAGGTCAGGTGATGGTTGGAGTGGTCGAAGGCCTTGAACAAGGCATACGCACCAAAGTCGCCGATGCCGCCGGTCTGGTGGCCGTGTCCACTATGCCCGCCATGTCCGCCGGTGATCTGCACGTTGGGGTTCGCCGTCATGGTCATCTCCATGTCCATCCACTGTGGCATCAGCATCAGGGTCAACCAGTCGGTGGGGGCGTACATCAAGTCCAGCATGTGCATGCTCATTGCCATGAAGTTGGGCGTGACTGCACATTCCCTGCCTTCACAGCCGTTCAGGTTAACTTCATCCAAGCCGACCTTGTGGCTACCCAGCAGCATGTCGCCCGCCTGGTCGCTCCGCATGAAGCGGTAACCTGCCATGAAATCCCCGGCATTCGGCAAGGTGTGGTCAAACATCACCCCGGCGGGTGAATTGGTATGATGGTGATGTTCGCCATGTCCGTCATGACCGCCGCTGGGCGCGCTCAACGCGCCCAAGTTAACCTTGAGTGCGGCATTGGCGACCCAGTAATCGTAATCGGCAAAGTCCGCTTCGCCACCGCCGCCAATCTTCAAGCTGCCCTGGTGGGTGTAATATTCAAAGCCAGTTTCAAGGCTTACGCCTTTGGTGAATTGCTTCTCGACCGTCACCCCTCCCGACAAGGTGCCGAATCCGGACAGGCGCTGGTCGCTGGAGTAGTTCTTTGGAAAATCCTGTACTAAAGTGCTGCCAATTTGGTTGCCAGCACTGTCTAAAATAGCTTCACTGATTTGAAATATTCCAGTGGTATAAAAGTCCGCCGCCGATTGCGAGTAATAACGGATACGCGGGGTGACTGTCCAACCTGCCCCTAAAGGTTGAACCCAGTCGCCCTCGAAGGTGTGCGCCTGGATGCCCCAGTCATCGTGGGCAAAGTGGTAGTTGAAATGGAAGGCGGCATCTAATGGTTCGATATAGTGGTCATAACCCAGATGCCAGTTAAACTGGTTGCGCTCATCGGGACGGACTTCCACAAACGCGCCTTGAGTAGAGGTATTTGGCCCATCTGTTAGCGCAAAATCCTGGACTGGATTGAAAGTGGCTTTGAAGGCGTAGACCACTTTATAAGGGTTGGCAAGGTAGCCGGTGCTACGGGTGTAGCCCAAGTCCAGGGAGATGAGCGAGTTTTTATCCAGCACCTGGGTCAGCCCCAGTTGCCCGCCCCAATCCTGCCGGTTACCATGCAAAACGGCTGTTGAGCGCGAAAATTGTGCGTTTTGAGGATCGAACGCACAAGTGTTTTCAATATGCCCGGAAGCCGCCACTTTGGGTGTTGTTAAAGGGATAAGATTTCCATTCGTAAAATCACAGCCGGATATTTCATAAGCATCTGTACTAATGTAAGGCAAGGCATCCGGGTCCAGTGTGGCAAAAGTATCACTGTTGGTATAGCTTACCCCCCAATTGAGAGTTGTTTGTTTCTGGTTAAAATCAAACCGCCCGCCCAGACTGGCAAAACGGGACTCGTAATCATTCTCAATCGAGATACCACCCCCTATGTCCAGCGCCGCATCATCCCATTGGTAACCCAACTTGAAATCTCCCTGTTTTCGTGTTTCCGGGGAGGCGTAGGACAACACATGGTTTAGATGATCCTCTCGGGACGGAACGAGTTTGCCAAGAGTTGGATCAAATACGGTTTTGTAAGCATTCAGTTTTCTATCGATAAAAAATGGTGTAACGCCTTGGAAGATTCCTGCCAAGGGTGATGCCCCTGTGACCGTTATAGCTCCACTCTGGCTGTACCTAGCTCTATTTCCATTAGCTTCTATCGGCGCGGTGCCAATGGGCGTAGCACCAGACCAGGAGTCTTGTATGTAATTGAATGCAAACTTGACACGGTCAGTCAGGGTAATCCGGCTGCTACCGTGAACGCTATCGACTTCGATTGGGTTCAGGTTTTGCGGCAGCTTTTGAACATTACTGGTTTGCGTAGCGGAATTATAGACTTGGCCATAAATATCGCGCTTGCTTTCCTGGTAGTGGCTGTATTGGAAATCTACACTGTCGTCGTCTTCTGCCGCCTGGGCGGGTGTTTGCAATAAACCGGGCAAGACCAAGGCGGCAGTAGTTAAAGCATGTAAGGATGCGGCAGTGTGATTTAATAAATAATGTTTTTGCTTGTTACTTTTCATTTCTTCCCCTCTTGTATTAATTTTCCCAGCTATTCCCATCAAAAAGAGAGATTCTTGGTTTCACAGTTGTGTTTGGCGCGTTCACGCACCAAGCAGGGGTCATGGAATGCACCCTTCAAAACTCATCGCTGTGGCTAGTTTTTCAGGGCTATTATTGGTTTTGT
Source organism: uncultured Gammaproteobacteria bacterium (assembly GCA_963804035.1). Taxonomy (GTDB): domain Bacteria; phylum Pseudomonadota; class Gammaproteobacteria; order Methylococcales; family Methylomonadaceae; genus Methyloglobulus. The sequence goes on from CAWDOO010000004.1 coordinate 281,181, forward strand.
ATGTACTTGATGAAAGTTGGTGCTGCTTGTGTTGGATTAGGAGGGTTGTAGCAACCGTGGTTAAATTGATAATCGTCCACCTGCGCCGCCCCAGAAACTTTAGATACCCTAAGACAGGAATAACCTAATGTGGTGGCAGGTCGGTAGAGGGCTGGATTACTCCACAAGCCTTCACCGAACGTACCGTTTGACGGTGCGGAAAAGACCCCAGTACAGGTGGATGCATTGGCCGGTGCGATTTGCACCTGCAGCCTCGGCGGTGCATTGATAGACACTTCATCCCGCACATTGGCGTAAGTTAAGGTGATTCCAGGCTGCGCGGAACAACGGAACAGAACTATGTCTGCTGCTCCAGGCATGGTGCCAGGCTTCCCCGAAAACCTGTGTAAGCAGATACTGTAGTTGAAAACACGGAAGTGACTGTCGTCGCTAAACAAATTAAAAGTTTCGTGTTCATAGTTAATTCTCCTATTCAGGCTAAATCATTAGGTTCATTATTTGATGTTCGTGCCAAACGAAACAAATGGTAAGTTTGATGGTTTAGCAAAGGTCAGAAAAGCTTTGCCACCCTGGAAACGATAAGTTTCAAAATTAATGAAAAACACGCCCTGGCATAAACCAGGGCATGCAGCCATTAAGCGATGGTCTTATTGATCCTGGACGTATTTAATGAAGGTAGACACGCCATGCCCGGCATCATTAGCAAACCTTTCACAATGATGGTTCAACTGGTAGTCATCCGCACCGGCAGCTGTTTTGGTGACATGGATGCAGTAATAACTGCCCGGACTGGCTGCCAAATAACCAGAGCGTGTACCCCAGCCACCTTCGGCAGCCGTAGTTCCAGAAGTTGGGCCAGCAGCGAGGCAGGCTGTTGAGTTAGCGGAATACATCTGCGCCTTGATATTTGGCGCTGCATTTACTAACACCTCATCCCGCGGAGAAACAGAGGCTAGGCTAGTGCCTGCCAAAGTTGAACATTTGAACAGGATAATATCCTTTGATCCTGCGGCAGCGCCGAGGTTACCCTTAAAACCGGTATGGGCAAAGGCGCTGGTTGACATGAGGGCATAAAGCAATGCCGCCAGTGTAGTTAATTTTATGGTCATGCTATTTACTCCAAGTGTGCCGTTATCGTTAACGACAGATTAATAAATATCGTTATTAGGTAAGCCCGTAACGCCTGCGAAGCAGGAAAAATCACGTTCCCGGATTTTTTCTGCATGTTTTCTACGCGACGAGGCAGGTTAATACCTTTACTGGTCAATCAAAAGATCAATGTCACCATCGTCTTCAGGGCCGAACTCGGTATTGCCAAGCAACTCTGGTGCGCGCCCATTGGCCGACACCTGTGCGGTTCCGGTTTCTTCACCGGCTGCATTCAAACAGTGAAAGATAATGCCGTAGTTTTGCGCAACCGGATGCAGGTTAGTTTTATCCACTAGGATGTTATATTCGCCATTGGCGTTACCAGCATCGGCAGCGGCGTTAGGCACGCCTGCTTGTAGTTGTGGTTGCAGCACCGCAAAGCCAGAGGTCGGGGTTGAACCAACCGCCGCTTCACAAGTGCCTTCTGCGGTCTCAGAGCCTGTATCGATCTTATCGCCTGTTTTATAAACGGTATCGGATTTAATTGCCGAAGGCGCATAACCTTCCCTTGCAATCTGCACCCGTACACCCAAACCGTTGACATTAGCGCTTTGCTTTTGCACGGCAGCTTCTACCCGGTCGGCGTCGCCATTCGTACCATCATTGAAGCACTGCAAGCGGTACAAATCGTGGGTGTTGGTAGCGCTACCCAATTTTAACGGTTGGGCATTAGCAGAGTTAAAGCAATGCGCCGAAGCAATACCGGCAAAACCTGCTGAAGCCAACAATATTGAAGAGGCCAAAGCCGTTTTTTTGAAAATAGTACGCATGTTACAATCTCCTCGGGTTTTTTAAGCCCATGTTGTTTTATAAAAATAACTATAAATGCCTATCACTGTGTCCTTTGTGCAGTGAATCGGCGTGGTTGCGGGTGAAACAGTTTGTTTAAGCATGTCGTTTCACCTGCTGGTTTTGCCTAGGCTTGTTATGGCAAGCGTTAGGCGAAGCGGAGTCCTTGCCGCTTGTTCGGTAACCATGACAATCTGCTTTTGTTTGAACAGGCAGGTTGTCATGGAATTTTTAGAGGTTTCCTTATGTCGATTTCTACCCTCATCCTATTAGCTTGGGGTTATGTCCGGTCATTGTTCAACTTTGCTATCAGGTAGCCTATTCTTGATAAATTCCAACGCCATTTTCTCGCCGCCTTTAGCCGCTTTTTGCAGCATGGCTACGTCCTGAAATAATTCATCCTCGTCGGTTATGCGATCTGCATCTTTACCCGCTTTAGGCTGTTGATTGAGTTCGGCGATAAGATCTTGATCGCCAGTTTGGGTAATGCTGGCGACGGCTTGCTCACGGACGTTGGCATTTTTGTCCGTCAAGGCCTGCTTAAGTGCATCTTTAATATCGGGATCGTCGGTTTTCCCCGATAAACCAAGGTTGTAAAGTGCGGTTGCCCTTTCCTCCGGGTTTTTTGAGGTCGTTTGTTTCAGTGTTTCATCAAACTGGTCACGATCCCTTTCGGCAACATCGGGATTTTTAGATTTCTGCTGTAAGGGTTTCGACGGTTGCCCTTCGATTGCCTCAGCTATTGGTGTATCGGCATGAGATACAACCGTTGGTGCGGATAATATCCATAGTTCCGCGACCTTTGCGTCAGGATGTAACGGCTGGGTTGCTTTGCCGATTTTTTCCGGCATTTTGGAAGCCAGATTAGCGCCCGACCCTAGCAGGCATTCGACGACCGTTTTTACGCTTACTTCCGTGCAAGTTACCGTTACCAAATCGGACGGCAAAGCGGAATAATGGATTTTTACCCCGGTTTTGTCGGTGAGTTCTTTCAGAATTTGCGCTAACGGCGCTCGCTTTGCTTCCAGGCGGATGGCACTGGGGGCTTGTTTGGATAGGGTGATCTTGATGCTGGACGGATAGTTTGGTTGTAAGCTTGGACTTGCTTGTTCCGCGCTGGCTGACAGTGCAGGTGACAGCACAAGGCTGGAAAAAAATAGCGGCAATACTAAAACTGAGGCGTGAGGAATGCCCATTATTAATCGCTCCAATAAGTTATCGGTTTCTGTTAAAAACTTAACTTTAGCCAGCTTTTTTAGGGCTGACTGGTAACGGAGCTCTTGCCCTTTATTGATAACACCACCTCTCACTACAGGAATCGGAGGCAATAACGACTGGCCTCGGCTTCCTGTGGAAGCGGAAGATACTCTATTGAAATTGCATAAGCCATGCATTATTTTCCCCTATCTAGCTATCAATGAAATAAATAATACTTTTTTATCAATAGGTTGTACTGGCGCTTTTTGTAAGTTCGATTAGCCATGAAATTACCCCCCTTATCCAAACCCATCAAAATCCACCAACGTGTTTTGCAGCCGAACCCCCTCAAAAAATGCGGGCCAATGGCGGAACGATGCCACCAACCCGCAATAGAGATGAGAGGAAGGTACAAACTTACGTGGTGAGAAACCAGGGTAATGTGTAAGCCTGCATTGCCTCGTTTTGGATGGGCAGCCCTCTGACTACCGCAACAAAACTTAGACGTTAAAAAATAAGCAAATATCATGCCATATTTTTATAGATTTTTGGCTGTTTTGCCGTTTTCGGGATGCGGTTGATTTCGCTGTTTTATAGCGTTAAGCCATTGATAATAAATGTATATTTTATTATCAATGGCTCGGCGCTATAACTTGGGGAGTTTTTGGAAGTGCCGTATTATTCCGGGTAAAACGCGGCGATTTTCAAAAACTGCGTCATATGACACACTTTTCAGGATTTTATGCATTCTTGAAACCCGCGTGTGGTGAGGTTTCCAGAAGATGGGTGTGTGATATGACCCAGTTTAATTAAAAAGTGCGTCATATGACTCACTTTTCATGTCGTATTTTAGCGTCTACCCTCAGCATTCATGTCAAATAGATAAAAACAGGCTGAATCGGGGGCGGTGCTATCAGTAAATCCTTGTTGGTGGACACAATAATGGATCGGTATTTATAGCGGGGGTACACAAGCGTGTTTATAAGAATCTTTGTTTAGTGTCACAAATGCAGCATAGCATTGTAAAAAAATGCCGCTGATTCTTAAACTGACTAATTCCACACGGCTTTACGATTGCGTCATTGAATCATAGCGGGATTTATCAGGCATTTTCCACACACTATTACGAATACACAAAATAACTTATCACTTTAGACAGGATCAGATCATCGCCACATTTTTTCTCGGCGTTGTTATGTTCGAGTTTTTGGTAGCATATACTTATATTATCTTCACTAGGATGCCCTTTATAATCCAATAAGTTGCTATATGAATCCCCTCATCCTGGCCTTCTCCCTCTGGAGAAGGTTTCAATGAGAACTTATTGGGATTGGTATTATTATGAAGCTTAGAAACTGCAAAGATGCAAAAAACTCTTTATCAATGCGAATTTTAATGAAAACTTCTAATTACCATTCATTATTTACTGATTTGGGAGTGACAAATATTTACTTCCGATTATTAATTGCGTGCAGTATTTTTACTCTTACAAGCTGCCAAAAACCCTCAACTGAAGCTCTCGTAACGGGGGAAGCGCAAGGTACAAGCTATCACATCAAGTTTATCCTGGATAAAGAGAAGCCTGATGAGCTAGCCGATATCCAAAAACAAATAACGACAGCTCTTGCAGATATCGACGCTAAACTTTCGAATTACCGAAAGGATTCAGAAATATCTAAGATCAATCAGAATCAAACTACCGATTGGTTAAGCGCTTCCCAAGATATTATTGACCTGCTAGTAATCTCTCAAACGGTTTACTCAAAATCAGGCGGTTGTTTTGATTTAACGATTAAACCCCTGTTTGACCTGTGGGGATTTTCAAAGCATGAACCCAAGATGCCTAAACAGACCGATATTGATGTATTGTTGCCGCACATCGGTATGAATATGCTGGAAATAGATGCTAAGGAACATAGACTTCGTAAAAAAGACCCACAACTTCAGATAGATTTGGCATCAATAGCCCAGGGTTATTCGGTCGGTCGTGTTGCCGAGCTACTTGAAACCAAGAGTATCCATAACTATATGGTCGAGATCGGTGGTGAAATGATGGTTAAAGGCCATAAGGCCAATGGTCAATCATGGCGGATAGGTATTGAATCACCTACCCCTCAAAATCGAAGCGTATACAAAACGATTACCATAAAGAGCCCAGAAGCAAAAGCCGTCATGACGGCAGGCACCTACCGCAATTTTTTTGAAGCGAACGGTCAGTCGTATTCTCATATCTTGAATCCCATAACTGGATGGCCGGTTAACCATCACTTGCGATCTGTTACCGTAATCCATGACGATCCTTCCTGGGCAGATGCTTGGGATACGGCACTCTTATGCATGGGCGAAGAAGCGGCCATAAAAACTGTGGAATCGGAAAAATTAAATGTTTTTATGCTATATGAAGATAACAAAACCCTTAAAGAATATACCAGCAAAACATTTAACAATGAGTTGTAAAAGCTCTGGTTAATATAGCTGTTCAGCCTGGCTAGTTTTATTTCAACTAGAAAGTGGTTATACCTTGAAACGATAACCTACTCCTGATTCCGTCATCAGATATTTAGGCTGGGTAGGGTCGGCTTCGAGCTTCTGTCTTAACTGGCTCATGTATATACGCAGGTAATGGGCATTTTCTTGATAAGACGGCCCCCAGACCTCCTTGAGGATTTGTTGGTGTGTAAGAACTTTTCCCGGATATTTAATTAAAACCGTCAGGAGACGGTATTGGATCGGCGTCAGATGAATTTCCTCGCCAGCCATTGTTACAACCCGATTATGAAGATCAATTGCTAAGTCTCCGCTAGTAAAAACTTCAGGATTAGTTGCTGAACCGGTATGTGTTGAATGCCTTAATGCTACGCGGATGCGAGCTAACAATTCCCCGAAGCCAAAAGGTTTAGTCAGATAATCATCGGCACCGGCATCCAAAGCATCGATTTTATTCTGCTCGTTGCTCCTGGCCGACAGAATGATGATTGGTACGGTCGACCATGCTCTGACCGTCTTAATCACCTCAACGCCGTCAATATCCGGCAAACCCAGGTCGAGAATAATAAGATCGGGCTTTCGGACTTCCGCTTCGATAATGCCTTGCTTACCGGTTGCCGCTTCATAGATCGTAAAATCCTGAGTGCGAAGTCCCGTCCGTAAAAATCGGCGGATCGGCGGGTCGTCCTCGATAATCACAATGACCGGGGTTAATGTAGTCATGGTTGGCAACCCATTATAAGTTCATCGATTATCGACAATTCGGCTTTATAAGATAATACTAAGCGCACTGAAACGTTCATAACCTATTTCTCTTCAAGTTTCGGCGGTGTCAGATCGTTGGGCAGGGTAAACGTAAAAACGGCTCCGCCTTCGAGTTTATTGCGAACGTTTATTGCCCCTCCATGCGCTTCCACAATAGCCCGACAAATTGTTAATCCAAGGCCAACGCCACTTTGCGCCCCTTCATTATTTGCTTGATAGAATTTTTCAAATAAGTGTTCCTCCTGGCCTTTTGGAATACCGAGTCCGTAATCGGCTACGGCAATTTTTATTTCCTGTTGCGAGGTTTCAATAATAATATCGATGTTAGTCCCTGATGGCGTATACCGTAATGCATTCTCAATGAGGTTGATCAACACCTGCTCAATTAAAACGCCATCAGCAAAAATCAATGGGATTCCGGGTGGAATGCTAACGTTGACTTGGCGACCAAACAAATGCTTTTGTAAGTTAGTTAAAACCGTTCCGATTATTTCTTCAACCGGATGCCATTGTTTGTTGAGTTTGACAATACCCGCATCCAACCTAGCCATATCCAGTATATTGTTGATCAGGTTTGACATCCGTTCGGCTTCATCAAGAATTGCCCGGCTAAGGTCTAGCTTATCCTCCGGCTTTAGATGGACATCATCGTCCAGAAGCGTGCTGGCAGAACCAACGATGGTCGCTAAGGGAGTCCGCAAGTCATGCGAAATGGCGCTTAGCAAGGAGTTGCGAAGGCGTTCGGCTTCAATCTGCATCTGTGTAGATTTAGCCTGTTCGGAAATCCGTATACGCGATAACGCCTGACCAATTTGGCGTAACAACGTTTCGAGCAGTTTTTGTTGCTCGGGCAAAAATATCCGCCGCAAGTTAATCGGTAACAAGGCTAAAACACCCATTACCTTATCGCCGTCGTGTATCGGAAAATAGACAGCATCCGCTCCTGGTAAGGTATGTGTACCTTGACCCGCAGTTTCGTTATGTTCGAACACCCACTGTGCCACGCTGAGATCGGCACCATGGTAGGATTCAGGTAAGCTACTTTGATTGGGGTAAACAATCCGGCCATTTTGATCCGGGAACAAGATCACGTTTCGGCTACCAAACTCTGAATGTAAGTGCTTTACCGCAAACTTGACGATTTGATCTTCGGTTTGGCTGGAAGACAGGTCTTTACTCATGGCATACAACACAGCGGCACGGCGTTCCCGGTAGGAAGCGACTTTAGCTTGCGAGCGGACATTTGCCATTAAATTGCTGATCACCATCCCGACAATCAACATGCTAACCAAAGTAAGCAAATATTCGCTGTCGGCGACAGTTAGGCTGAAATACGGTTGGACGAACAATACATCGAGTAAAACGACACTTAAGATCGAAGCCAGCGCAGAAGGGCCACGGCCAAAACGGGTAGCAACGAAAACCACGCCCAGCAAATACACCATCACCAGATTGGCAAGATCAAGATTTCTGAATAGCAGCCATGAAATTAAGGTGCTGATCCCAGTGACCACTGTTGCCCATAAATAACCAAAATAGCGCTTTCGGATTTTGGATGGCATTTGGTGTTTTAGACCGGGTAAAGGTGCAGTTTTCAGCGATGAAGATAAACCAAGATAGCCCTCAGCACTATTTTTAGGACTGCCAAGTAGGTAAATGTTGATGTTGTGGGCTTGGCTGATGAGCACATCGACAACGGAACCTAGCAACCAGCGTTTCCAACCCCGGCGGCTCGGTTTGCCGACCACAATTTTGTTGATATTCCGTTCCCGAGCAAATCTTATTATGGCTTCGCTCATGTAGGGCGCGCTTAAAGTAACGGTTTCCGCACCTAATTGCTCGGCCAAGCGCAGTACCCGAAGCACGGCATCGCGTTTTACCGACGATAAGCGTTGCAATTCGGGGGTTTCAACATAAGCTACTATCCAGTCTGCACGAAGGCTCGCAGCCAAACGCTTACCCGCACGAACCAAGCGTTCCGCCAGCCCATTGGGGCCTATACAAACCAGTAACCGTTCACCCACTTGCCAGACTTCCTGGATAGCGTGGTCTTCCCGGTAATCGAGCATTTGTGCGTCGACGCGATTAGCGGTTTGGCGTAAGGCGAGTTCCCGCAAAGCGATAAGATTCCCTTGACGGAAGAAATGATTGGCAGCTTCCTTAGCTTGCTGCGGGACGTAGACCTTGCCCTCCTTAAGGCGCAGCAATAATTCATTTGGCGGTAAATCGATCAGTTCAATTTCGTCCGCCCCTTCAAAAACCGTATCCGGTACGGTTTCCCGTACTTTAATCCCAGAAATTTGGTCGATTGCATCGTTAAGGCTTTCCAGATGCTGAACGTTGACTGCGGTATAAACATCAATTCCTGCCTCTAATAATTCATGGATATCCTGCCAACGCTTTGGATGACGTGATCCTGGCATATTGCTGTGCGCCAGTTCATCGACAACAATAACACTGGGGTGGCGCTTTAAAGCGGCATCCAAATCGAATTCTTCAAGCAGCTTACCCTTGTACTCAAGTTTACTGGTTGGCAGAATTTCCAATCCATCTAGCAGAGCGAGCGTTTCCTTACGCCCATGAGTTTCTACCAGGCCTATGACGACATCAAGGCTTTCCGCCCGGCGCTCATGCGCCGCTTGCAGCATTGCAAACGTTTTTCCTACTCCTGCGGCAGCGCCAAAAAAGATTTTTAACCGTCCGCGTTTAGCTTTCGCCGTATCGCGTTCGACGCGAGCCAGTAGCTGGTCAGGATCGGGGCGTTCGATGTTCATGCTGATTGTATTGCCTATTTTGTGTACTTAATATATACAGCCAACTGACATTTTTCAGGTAATAGCGCAGTAGACTATCCAACTTCACGCCACCAAGCACTCGAAAGTACTACAAATCCTGCTTCAACATGGAGACGGCGACAGTGCTTCACGTCTACCGAATACACTCCAGGTCTTGGTTCGGATACAGCCTCTCTAAGCTAGTCGTTTTGAAAAGTGAATCCGAAGTTATTACCCCCTTTTTTCAAACGGGGGAGTGAATAATTACCCTGATCATGAACTGTCTTCTGGAGAGTAGCAAGAATTTCCTGGCATTGAGAAGAAACCAGCCTTTTCTTTCCCAGGGATAGTTCTGCTGACTTGATATTAGTGTTCATCCTAGAAAGTCTTAAGACTTCGCTGGTCAGTTTCATGAGCCGATTATAAGCAGTTTGTGCGTTTTTCAGGTCTGGATTATCGCTTAGTGCGGAAATGCCGCTTAGCGTATTAAGGGCTTTTTTAGCTGATTCATCATAAGACTTGATGCTTTGTTCGATTTTGTCCATCTGTGTATCATCCGCCTCTTCAATATGGGGCTTATGGAGAGCAAATATTTTTAAGCTGGCTGTGAGCGCTTCATACGCAGGCATGACAGCTTCACCGCACTGATTGGCCTTATTATTTCGCTGGACTATGTTGTTTAAGCTCTCTTCAAGCCCGGCTACTTCTTGGGCTCCTTGCGTTGAAGATATTTTTTGGGCCTTGAGGTTGGTGTTTTGAACCGCCAGATTAAGAATCGTTTCGTCTAATTTTCTATACTGCGACCAGCATGCATTGAATTCATTTAACAGCAATGTCTCACGTTGGAATTTGTCCTGATGAATAATGGGTTCGATTTCCTTGCGTTTTTTTTCCACAGTTACGGCAGCTTGGCGAGCTTGGGCGGCAAAAGCTTCTGATTCCTCATCGGTAATTGCCAGTACGGCGTTTTTTTCAGCCTCAATCGCTTCGAGTAGATGAATCCGCATTGATGACACTAAATCAACCTTAATAGATTGCGTCACGAATGGATTGTAATCCGATTTATAAATGACACCATAAAATGTGAATGCCGCCAAAACGGTAAGTGTAATCACCCATGGCAATAAGGCATATAATCTTCTCTTTGTATTTTGTTCCATATGACAGCCTATTAACTTAGTTTAAGCTCGGTTTATGATAATCCTTTAGAGAGAAAATCAATCCAACCAAAATCGACCCAAATACCATGACAAATGCTAGTCGGCCGAGTGGACAACAGCATCCAATGCCAGATTTAATTTCAATATACTGACTCGTGGCTCTCCAAACAGGCCCCATTGCCGCTTCTCAGTATGTGACTGTACCAATTCCCGAAGTTTTTTCGGATCAAGCTTGCGTATTTTGGCTATACGGCTGACTTGATGCTCTGCCGCCGCAGGGCTGATGTGAGGATCAAGCCCACTGCCCGATGCGGTAACCAAGTCGACCGGAACGGAAGTTTTATTATCTGGGTCGACCACTTTTAAAGCTGTGACCCGAGACTTGGCTTCATCCATTAGGACGGGGTTTGTTGAACCTAGATTGGAGCCACTGGATGCCCCTGCATTATAAGGATAAGGCGAGGTAGCCGATGGCCGTCCCCAAAAATAGGCTGGATTGCTGAACGCTTGCCCAATCAATTTTGACCCGACCACCTTGCCGCTATTGTTTGTTATCAAACTCCCGTTGGCTTGCTGAGGGAAGATAAGTTGCGTTAGCCCAGTAACCAGGAGCGGATAAGCCACACCGGTCAACAAGGTCATCAGTAATAATATAATGAAGGCCGGTTTAATATACATAGTCATGACGTTACCCCTTATACCAAACTTAATGAAACCAGCAGGACATCGATCGCCTTGATGCCAATGAACGGCACAATCAAGCCGCCGACACCATAAATTAGCAGGTTATTTTGCAGTAAAGTGGCCGCTCCGACTGGACGGTAGCGGATGCCTTTCAACGCCAGTGGGATAAGGGCAATAATGATTAAGGCATTGAATATCACTGCTGAAAGAATCGCGCTGGCCGGGGTTGCCAAGTGCATGACGTTCAGGGCATTTAATGCCGGATAAGTGGTGGCAAACGCCGCCGGAATAATGGCAAAATATTTCGCGACATCATTGGCAATGCTGAACGTGGTCAACGCGCCCCGGGTCATCAGCATTTGCTTGCCGGTTTCGACGATCTCGATCAACTTGGTCGGGTTGGAATCGAGATCGACCATATTACCCGCTTCCTTGGCGGCTTGGGTGCCGCTATTCATAGCCACCGCGACATCCGCCTGCGCCAACGCGGGCGCATCGTTGGTTCCGTCGCCGGTCATCGCTACTAGGCGACCGTCAGATTGGTGTTGCCGGATTAATTTCAATTTGGCCTCCGGTGTTGCTTCAGCCAGAAAATCGTCCACGCCCGCCTCAGCGGCAATGGCGGCAGCTGTCAGGCGATTATCGCCGGTAATCATAATGGTTTTAATGCCCATTTGCCTTAATTCAATAAAGCGTTCTTTAATGCCACCTTTTACAATATCTTTGAGTTCAATGACACCTAAAGGGTGTTTCCCCTCTGCCACGACCAATGGTGTACTGCCGCGCCGTGCTACGTCGACGACCGTTTTTTTGATATCGTCAGGAAAACTCCCACCTTGTTCGGTTACATATCCACGTATCGCATCTTCCGCGCCTTTACGGATTTGTCGACCATCCAGATTGACACCGCTCATGCGTGTTTGTGCACTGAAATGGATAAAAGTAGCGCCAAGCGACTGGACATTACGTTCGCGGATACCGAATTTTTGTTTGGCTAAAATAACGATACTGCGGCCTTCTGGCGTTTCATCGGCTAACGAAGCCAATTGTGCTGCATCGGCAAGTTGTTGCTCGTTGACTCCCTGCACCGGGAAAAAAGCCGATGCTTGCCGGTTTCCCAAGGTAATCGTGCCGGTCTTATCCAGCAATAATACATCCACATCGCCTGCCGCTTCTACCGCCCGACCGGAGGTGGCGATGACGTTCTTTTGCATCATTCGCCCGATTCCTGCCACGCCAATAGCGGAAAGCAAGCCGCCAATAGTGGTGGGAATCAAACAGACCAATAAGGCAACCAGAACGGTTATTGTAATCGGCTGGCCTGAGCCAGCGCTTTGAACACTATAAAGAGAGAATGGAAGTAAGGTGACCGTAGCCATCAGGAACACCAAGCTTAAGGCGACCAGCAAGATAGTCAGGGCAATTTCATTGGGTGTTTTTTGGCGACTGGCGCTTTCCACCATGGAGATCATCCTATCCAGAAAGGTTTCGCCAGGATTCGCGCTAATACGTACTACTAACCAATCGGAGAGGATTCGGGTGCTGCCTGTGACTGAACTGAAGTCACCGCCGGATTCCCGAATGACCGGGGCGCTTTCGCCGGTAATCGCGCTTTCATCCACAGTGGCTACACCTTCAATCACATCGCCGTCACCGGGAATAAAATCGCCTGCTTCAACCAAAACCACATCGTCTTTTCTGAGGCTCGATCCAGTCACTTTGGAATAGTTGCCCCCGTAACGCGGCTCGTCCAGTTTTTTGGCGATAATGTCGCGTTTGGCGGAACGCAAAAATGCGGCCTGGGCTTTGCTGCGGCCTTCCGCCATCGCTTCGGCAAAATTTGCAAACAACACCGTAAACCAAAGCCATAATGAAATCGTTAGGATAAAGCTTGAGGGTTCATCGCTGGGGTTGTTTAATGAATTTAGCCATAGGAATGCGGTTAATATGCTGCCAAGATACACCACAAACATGACCGGGTTTTTCCATTGCTGTCTGGGGGTTAATTTACCGATCGCACCAATAGCCGCTTCCTTGACGCTATCCACATTGAACATTGCCGTTGCTTTAGATTGCTTATTCATTTTGATTACTCCCTTTTAACGTCCGATCGTCATTTGAAGATGCTCTGCAATAGGGCCAAGTGCCAATGCGGGTATAAACGTCAGCGCACCGACCATTAATACGGTCATGATCAGCAGTAAGATAAATAACGGCGTATGCGTCGGCAATGTGCCTAAACCAACGGGAACAATCTTTTTTGCCGCCAGTGATCCAGCAATAGCCAGGACAGGGACGATCAAGCCAAAACGTGATACCAGCATGACTATAGACAACATCCAGTTATAGAAAGGGGTATTTGCCGACAAACCGGCAAAAGCGCTGCCGTTGTTGTTGCCCGCAGAGGAAAAAGCATACAGCACTTCACTGAAACCATGCGCTCCGGGGTTCAACATGCCTGCCCTACCCGCATCGGCCATTACAGCTATCGCTGTACCCCCCAGCACCAGCAAAGGCGGGATTAAAATGACAGTCGTCGCCATTTTCATCTCAAAGGCTTCGATTTTTTTGCCGAGATATTCCGGTGTGCGTCCGATCATCAAACCGGCAATAAAAACCGCCACAATGGCGAATATCAACATGCCATATAACCCAGACCCCACACCGCCAAAAATGACTTCACCCAGTTGCATGAGCCACATCGGTATCATGCCGCCTAACGGTGTAAAAGAATCGTGCATGGCATTGACAGAACCGTTCGATGCGGCCGTGGTCACTGTGGCCCAGAGCGCTGAATTGACTATGCCGAAGCGGGTTTCCTTGCCTTCCATATTGCCGCCCGCTTGGTCGGTGCGATAAGCCTGATCGACATTTAGGTTTACCAGAATGGGATTGCCGTTTTGTTCGGCGACTACCGTTACCGTGAGCAAAGCCACTAACACCAAAGTCATCGCCGCCAGGATTACCCAGCCCTGGCGGGTATCGCCGATCATCTTGCCGAAGGTATAACACGATGCGGCAGGAATTAGCAGTATTGCCAACATTTCCAGAAAATTGGATAAAGGCGTCGGATTCTCAAACGGATGGGCAGAATTGGCGTTAAAAAAACCGCCACCGTTCGTGCCCAGTTGCTTGATGGCAATCTGCGAAGCCGCAGGGCCAAGCGCCAAGGTTTGATTATTCACCTCAATCGTTTCAGTCATCGGATTGCCACCAGCATCTAAAACCTTATTGCCATCCGCATCCAATTTATCCTGGGAATAGCTGATGGTTTCCGTTAACGGTACATCCTTATAAGGGCTGAAGGTCTGGACAACACCCTGACCAACCAGTACGATTGAAAATATCAAGGAAAGAGGCAGCAGAATGTATAACGTACTACGGGTCATATCCACCCAGAAATTGCCTATGGTTTGCATATTGCGCGAACTGAAGCCGCGAACCAAAGCCACCAGCACCGCCATGCCCGTTGCCGCCGATAAAAAATTCTGCACTGTCAATCCCAACATCTGGGTTAAATAGGACATCGTCGTTTCCCCAGAGTATCCTTGCCAATTGGTATTGCTGACAAAGCTTGCGGCAGTATTTAATGCTGAATCAATTTTCACGGTGGGAAGATGTTGCGGGTTCAAAGGCAAATGGTTTTGCAAACACTGCAAACCTAATACCGCCAACAACCCCAGAAAATTAAAGATTAGTAAGCTCACGGCATATTGTGTCCAACGCATCTCAACCGACGTATCAATACCACTGAGCCTGTAAAAAACAGCTTCAGGCTTAGCCAGCCAGCGATTCAATCCGGCCGGTTGATTCATGTAGATCCGCGCCATATAAGCACCTAATGGCTTTACAGAAAGCAGCAGAATCGTGAGATAAACAGCAATTTGCAGAAATCCTTGTAGGCTCATCAGAATTTCTCCGGATAAAACAGTGCTACGACCAGGTAGATAAAAACCAATATAGCCAGACCACCGCTTAAGAGATAAACCCAATTCATTACACCCTCCGTTTAAAGCATCATCTTTAAGTATTAATGACTTAATGCACTTAAGTCTAAAAAAATGATACTGAAAACCTCGTTAAAAAGGCGTAAAGAAAAGCTATTTAGATATAAAGAAAGTGTAAAAATTTGATCATTTCAACCTGAAATAGGCTGAAATATTAGATAGATAAATAAAATTTATGCTCTAGCTGAGCTCTTAAAGTCAGCATTTCGATGAAATATCCCCTCTGCTTTGCAGTTGGAGATCGACATTGGAAGTTTTGGGTTATTGGACAGCTTAGGGTGAGTTAGACCCTAATTGGATATGGAAACAACTGAAAAGCCCAAACTATTTGAGCGACACAGTCAAGCTTCAATTCAGTGCAATGACTCCAAAGGTCACGGCCTTAATCTAATTGCTTAGGAAGATGTCACCTTACACTTAGCACGGTGCATTACAGAACCTATAAGTAATACTGTACTATTTGCGCATCTTAACAGATCCCCTACTACTGCTAAAGTAGTATCAAGAAAACATTTAACTTTGATGTATGCAACTGATTTTCATGTCTTGGTTACAAATCAGGCCAGCGTTCTAAGCATTCAACCAATAGCCCTGAACCAAACCAAACCACCAAACAAATGAACAAGACAATTAACATTTTTCTGCCTCTGTATATAGGGATATTTAAAAATGCGTTTTCTGTTTTGACATACAGTTATGCTTAAGTATGGCACTCTTAGTGATTTATTAACGTTAACGACTTCACGTTTTTGATTATAAAATTTCAGGTACTAGAACAGAGCTTTAAACATTTTCTTGGGAGATTTCTTTTGTTGTTAGTTTAGGGGAATAAAGGTTTCCGACGTTTGCACAAAGCCAAGTTCGATTGTAGCTAGTAACAGCAATAAACGGGTAATCTATAGCAAGCGTTTCATCGTTAGCGGTATATATGGTTGGATATGGACAGGTGCTGGGGCGAAAGCAAAAAACGTGCAAAAACTAAGGGCGGTCGCCCACAACCTGCGTTCAAATAAGTTGCCAAAATTCTGAACTCAAGGCTATACCGCACAAATTGCGGAGATTAGATATTCTCTGAATGCATTTCGTTTATCCATTGTGCTGCACTGCGTAACATGTAAATACGCAAAAAGTGTGAACCAAGAATCAGGTTCTTATCAGGTTGGCATTTAATATTAATAAGTTACTGTTTGTATTTATGTTTATGTAAAATTGTGATTTGAGACTGCGTAGCTAATTACTCTTTTATCTCAAATCTTATTGCATTTACACCTTCGCCTTGTGGCATCATAGATACACCTGAGTTGTCGAATTACTTTTCCGTACCAGCCACAATTTATTAATAGTGCCAAACAAGCAACTAATTTCTTCGTTACCCTATTTTTCCGATAGTGCCGCGTTATTTTCCGTTATTGCAGACCAGCACTGGGCGGTTTTCCTCGATAGCGGCTATCCCCATAGTGACCAAGGTCGATACGATATACTTGCCGCAGAGCCAGTGACTACTTTAGTTACGCATGGCAAAATGACCCAAATCAACCGAAATGGTTTATTGATAGATTCCAATGATGATCCTTTCGATTTAGTGAAACAGGAATTAACCACTAGTCCTAACGAGGGATTTTCAGGGCTGCCATTTAACGGCGGGGCAATCGGTTATTTTTCTTATGATTTGGCTCGCCGCCTGGAAAAATTACCTGTTTTTGCCAACGATGCGGAACACATTCCTGAAATGGCGGTTGGGATTTATAACTGGGCAGTTATCGTCGATCATCATCAATGCCAGAGCTTTTTGGTCGGACAGAGTTGCAGTGAAGATCATTGGCAGTCGCTAATCGACTTATTCAGTATTTTACCAACTAAAAACCAAACAAGGCACTTCGAGGTAACTAGCCGGGTTGAATCCAATATGGATAAGGCTTTTTACACTCGAGCCTTTAATAAGATCAAACATTATCTAAAAGAAGGTGATTGCTACCAAGTGAACCTCGCCCAGCGTTTTGTCGCGGATTGTGCTGGCGACCCTTGGGTGGCTTATCAGTTATTACGGGAAATGAATGCCGCGCCTTTCAGCGCTTACCTTAACTTCCCGGAAGCGCAAATATTAAGTTCATCGCCGGAACGCTTTTTAAAATTGGTCAACAGTCAAGTTGAAACCAAACCGATCAAGGGTACAAGGCCGAGAAGGGCTTATCCTGCTTCGGATTGGCTACAAATCGACCAACTCCGTTACAGCCCTAAAGACCGGTCTGAGAACTTGATGATTGTTGATTTGCTGCGTAACGACTTGAGCAAAACGTGCAAAATAGGCTCGGTAAAAGTACCTGCTTTGTTTGCGATTGAAAGTTATACCACCGTGCATCATCTAGTCAGTACCGTAACAGGTATTTTGGCGGAAGGAAAACATGCGCTGGATTTGTTGAAAAGCTGTTTCCCTGGCGGTTCAATTACTGGTGCGCCCAAAATTCGCGCTATGGAAGTCATTGAAGAGCTGGAACTGAATCGACGCGGGGTTTATTGCGGCGCCATTGGCTATATTGGTTTTGACGGCAATATGGACAGCAATATTGTCATTCGGACTTTGGTGCATTCTAGTGGCACGATACGGTTTTGGGCCGGTGGCGGCATCGTCAATGATTCCGATATTGAAGAGGAATATCAGGAGTGCTTTGATAAAGCGGCAGCGTTGTTAAAGTTGCTAAATAAGTTAACGATTAAATGATTGTAATCAAATTGGGTGGCAGCTTAGCAACATCAGGCAAGTTATATCTTTGTCTAAACAAAATTGCAAATGATTATCAGGGTAAAGCTATCATCATTGTCCCTGGCGGCGGCGCGTTTGCCGACCAAGTCAGAAGCGCACAACAACAGTGGCAATTTGATGACAGAACAGCACATCAAATGGCAATCCTTGCCATGCAGCAAATCGCCTTGTTAATAAAAGGATTAAAACCTAGTTTTACGCTCATCACTTCGATAACCGAATTAAGTAATCAAATCGGCCAGCAAGGCATTGTAATCTGGTCGCCTGATGTGGTTGAACTTGATATGGCTGATATTCCGTCATCCTGGGATATTACCTCGGATAGTTTGGCCGCATGGCTGGCTAAAACATTAGCCGCTGATGAGCTTATCCTGGTCAAATCTGGTAGTATTGACGCTAATTTTGATGTGCTGAAACTTGTGCAAGAACAGGTTGTCGATGTATCGTTCCATAAATTTACCCAACAAACATCATTCAAGCTAAAAATCATTAATGCAGAAGAATTCATATCCTAGTTCAGTAAAAATACCTTCAAAAGGCCTAAGAAAGACTACTTTCGGATTTTTCCGTAAGATTTTCTCCAAACTGTTCAGGAATTTTTACTATAGCGCACGGGAATCCATTGGCGAACACAAGCGCGACATCGTTGTCTACCAAGTCGAACAGGCTTGCACCAGCCTGCAAGAAACTCGCAATGAGTTTGAAGACGCGTTAGGGAAGTTCAGGTCATTAGTCAATGTAAATGAATCGACGTTAGACCAAAAATACAACTTGCTGAACAGGCAATACCAGTTTTGTCGCGCTAAATCAGATTCTGTTAGTGACCGGATACGGGCAATAGAAGAAGTTAGCCACGCCTTGTTTGAAGAATGGGAAAGTGAGTTGAATGAATATTCAAACCGCAGTCTACGCAACAATAGCAAGCAGCAACTAAAAACAGCGAAACAAAACTATGCTCGGCTAATCAAGACCATGCGACTGGCCGAAACGCGAATTCAACCAGTATTGTCATCCTTTAAAGACCAAGTCTTGTACCTTAAACACAATCTTAATGCCCGCGCTATTTCAGCCCTGCAACACGAATTTATTGAGATAGGTATAGATATTTCCCAATTAATTCATGCAATGGAACTGACTATTTTGGAAGCCAGTCAGTTTGTGTCAATATTGTCAAACGAGAAAACTTTACTTATCAGGCGCTCTCATATCGTATAGGATCGTCCCATTTTTCTTAGTGTCTTCTCTTTTTGTGCTGCCGGGCTTTTTTTCCTGGTCGATTCTTTCCTTATCAAACTGGGCAATCATTTGTTCCCAGCTATTATACTTTTCGTAGCCTTTAAAACCGCTGGCTTTGCGAGCTTGATACACCTCTTTCGCCATATCGATAATTTGCCAAGCGTCTTTGCCATCAACAGCATCCAGAAACTCATCGTCTGTCTTTTTGGCATCGCGTATTGTCCAGAACGAAACCTCAAACTCAACTTTATTATCGACTGGAAGCCTTTCTTTGATCATTTTGACTGATCGGTAAGCGGTTCGCGTAGTATGCCCATTAACTGACTGGCCTTTACCACAGGCAGTCAGTGCCAGACAAAAGATAATGATAAAAAGCAGGGGGTTTTGTTTCATAGTATGTCCTCTTGTGGCCTATCTATCCGTGATAGGGTAGTTATGGTTATTAATGCTGTTATTATATGTCGCTATGTACCGTGTAGTCGCTTTACCAGAACATTCACTGCTCATACGAAGTTCCAGGTGTATTAAAGCTGCTGTTAATGCGGCTTTCCGTATAACACTAAATCGTTAAACCGATTAAAATGTAAGTCAATTATAAACTTAAGCAAAAGCCTTATGCTGGAATTTATACAGTTACTAAAACAGCGATACCAGTCAGTATTAAGCCAACAGCGCGATGAGTCAAATAATTCCATCTATCAGCAACGCATTGATGATTTGATTTTGGCAGAAGCATTCCTTCGTAAAGGGCAAATGCTTAACACCACACCAGATTACCCCTTACAAATTGCCGTGGTCGGGCCAACCCAGGCAGGCAAAAGCTCGTTGGTTAATACCTTACTAAATAGCAATGTAGCAAGCGTTAGCCCGTTAGCCGGTTATACCATGCATCCACAAGGATTTTGTGACGGGATCACTCTTTCTGCTTGCAGCGGTTTACAATGGTATTTCGGGCGTTTTCAGCAAATGCAGCAAAGCCAGCTATCCAAAGACCGGCACGATTGTTATTCCTTAACCGAAAACACTACCGTTTCCACCTTTTTACCCAAAGGCGTACTTTGGGATACGCCTGATTTCGATTCCATAGATTCCGCGAGTTACCGCGAAGGCGTTATCAGGACGGTAGCACTGGCCGACCTAGTGATACTAGTTGTCAGCAAGGAGAAGTATGCAGACCAGTCAGTTTGGGACATCATGGCGGATATTGAAGCCTTGCAACAACCAACTATTATTTGCTTAAACAAGCTGAATGAAGGATCAGAAGCCCTATTGATCAATTCGTTAAAAGACAAATGGCAACAAACCAGGAAAGATGGATTCCCTGAAGTCGTACCCTTGTATTACCAAAAGCAAAGCGGAAAGCCGCAATGGCCAAATAACCAACAACTGCAACGCTTGGCCGGTCAGGTCAACCGAAAAATACAGCCTCGGTTAGAGCAGGAGCTGTTACAAAAACATTGGCAACCCTGGTTGGAACCGATACTTGCCGAGCATTCCTCGTTAAAAGATTGGGGTGTTTTGGTCGACCAGGTCATCCAACAAGGATTGGATAGTTACCAACGCGATTTTCTTAACCATCCACACCATTACGAAACCTTCCAACATGCCTTGGCCGAGTTGTTGAATTTACTCGAAATTCCTGGTTTGGCGGGTATGTTGGCGAATACCCGCAGAATATTGACTTGGCCCGTCAGAAAAATAATGAGCATCGGCAAAAAACGCTTACATATCGCAGACAGCAGCCAAGAAATTACCCTACTCAATCAAATAGCCGAACACGTCTTGATCCAAATGGCCGACAAACTGTTGAACCAAGCGGAACTGAATAGACAAAGCCAATGGTGGAAGGAATTCAGCAGCTTGCTACGTACGCAACGGGCAAGCATCCTACAAGATTTTAGCATTGCCGCTCAGCGATACCATTTGTCATTTCAGGAAGAAGTCGAAAACACCGCCAACCAGCTCTACAACAAATTACAAGAACAACCCACGTTACTGAATAGCTTAAGGGCAACCCGTGTAACTGCCGATGCCGCCGTTATTGCGCTGGCATTGCACACGGGCGGCATTGGTATGCATGATTTGATTATTGCCCCTGCAATGTTGACAGTGACTTCCTTTCTTGCAGAAAGTGCGTTAGGTAGCTACATGAGCAGTGTGGAAGCCGAGCTGAAGCAACGGCAATTAGCGGCGGTAAAGCAGGCATTATTTACCGAAAGCATGAAGAAAAAACTGTTGGGGTTGTCTGCCCAATTATCTTCAGCCACCTATTTTAATATTTCTCCTGAGCAGCTACAACAAGCTGAATCACAACTCAAAGAAAAACGCCATGGCTTACGATTACTCTGATCTTGTAGAAAAAACAAAGCGTTGGGCTGAGCAAGCGTTGTCAGCCGGATGGATAAATACCGAAGCGGCGAACACATTGTCCGATTTTGATGCCAGAACGCCGGAAGCCTTGTTTAACCATAATGGCTCAAGACCGCTTATCGTCGCCTTTATGGGCGGCACGGGCGTGGGCAAAAGCTCCCTGTTGAATCGTTTGGCGGGTAAAGCCGTTGCTAAAGCCGGTATAGAAAGGCCAACTTCACGGGAAGTCACCCTTTTTCATCATAAAGATATTGCGATCCAGCACTTGCCGGAAAAATTGCCTATCGAGAAAATTAAAATTGCCCAACACGATGACGAAACCAAAAAAAATATCGTCTGGATTGATATGCCCGATTTTGACAGCACCGAGCAAAGCAACAAAGTGTTGGTGTTTGAGTGGTTGCCGCACATCGACGTATTGATTTACGTCGTAAGCCCAGAACGTTACCGCGATGAAAAAGCTTGGCGGCTACTGTTGTCAGAAGGCAATCGTCATGCTTGGTTATTTGTGTTGAATCAATGGGATAGAGGGCAACAAGCGCAATTTGAAGACTTTAAACAGCAGCTCGGTAAAGCAGGATTCGTTGAACCTATCATCTTCAAAACCGTGTGCGCCGAAAGCACTTATGCGGATGAATTTACGGCTTTACAATCGACTATTTTGTCTTTGGCAAACAAACATGTCGTCGCAGAACTGGAGCAACGAGGCACTCAAGTCCGTAAAGATGAATTAAGGCAAAAACTTCAGGATACACTCCAGTTATTAGGCTCAAAGACCGCCGCAAATCAGATTGCAGATCGCTGGGAAAACCAATGGCAATCAACGTCTAGTCAATTACAACAAGGTTTTATATGGCCTATCCAGAAGCTGGCTGCTTACTATGCCGACCATGCCGCTGATCTAATCGCTAACCCTACGACGGGGACTGACCAAACGGCAACGGTATTATGGGACGATTGGGCGCAAGCACGCTTTGGTGATGCCTTGGACGAGTTTATCGTAAAAGTCGATGAACTGGGTTTACCTGTTGCGCCGCTGAAAAATCAGTTAGCTATCGTGCGAACCAAAGCGCCCAAAATCATTCAAGCGCAAAGTGAATTACACGTAAGGCAGGCGTTAGCCCATCCCGGCAATGTGTTGCATCGGACATTCTTAAAGTTTGTCCGGTTTTGTGAAATTGTCCTGCCGTTAGCCGCAATCGGTTGGGTAGGCTATCAAGTGTTCGTTGGATACTATGACAGCAACACTACACGCGACCACTATCTCGGCATTGATTTCGCTATCCATAGCAGCCTGTTAATCCTCATCAGTTGGCTCATCCCCTGGTTTATCCTGAAAAAACTCAAACCATCATTGGAAAAAAGTGCGCTACGTGGCTTAACCAAAGGGTTAGATAATGCCATCAGCATGATTGATGGTGAAGTACTGACTATCGTTGAAAGTGTTACCAAGCAACATACCGCACAGCTACAGCAGATTGCCCAAATCAGGGATGAGTGTGGCCTAGGCGATAGCTATAAAGCAGATAAAATGAGCAGTGATAACCCGTTGACGCGGATGTTGATTAATTGAAATTGGGCACAAGGCAACACTGCTGTTTTTTGTTTTAGCCATCTTTCCTTAATCAGTGACGTATTATTGCAAACAAAATGAATTATCTTGGTAATGTCTTGTCTTAAACGTTAGAATACCAATCAAGGGGGCGACATGGCTTCGACGTGGGTAGCAAAACCTTGAGTGCATGCCGAGGACTGTACACCTCGTAAATAATACAGAAAAAAAGTATTCGCAAATGACGAAAACTACTCGGTGGCTTTAGCAGCTTAAACCCTGCACCACCTCTCTGGCTGTGTGTGCTTATGCGTGCAGAGTCCTTCGGGACATCCAGGGATCATCTTACATAAGATCGCGCCAGGGCTTAGTTCGGAGCCTAAAGCGCTAAACCCAATCGAAATCGCTGGTGATTTTCTTGGCCCGACGGGTAGTCATCAGCTAAATCAAAGCTCGGGATAAGCATGTAGACCTTGTGGCGGAGTGCTTGCGGACGGGGGTTCAATTCCCCCCGCCTCCACCAAACACCCTAAAAAACCAGTGTAATGCTGGTTTTTTTATGTCTGTAAGAAACATGATAATTTTAAAATGCTAACAATATATATTTTGAGGATTGAAGATACCGGAATAAATAGCTATTTTCTCGCCCTGTTTTTAAGTTCAATCGCAGGAAAACTTCAAATTGTTAAAAATAGCAATGGTGGAGTTCAGCCAGAAATCAATCATCCAGCATTAAAATCTATTTTAATTCCAAAATTAGATATGGAAATCCAAATCCAAATCGCCGCCTTAGTACAACAAAGCTTTACCATCAAAGCCGAAAGCGAACACCTGCTAAACGTTACCAAACGTGCCGTGGAAATCGCCATTGAAACCGATGAGCAAACAGCGGTTAAGTTTATTAACCAACAAGCGGAGTATTTTGATGCAAGGCCAACAACTCTTACACGAAATTGAGGAACAATGCAGCCATAACGACTTGTAAATTTTACCGATTGAAACACAACATATTTTTGCATTAGAAAACTTACCTTTTCACCATATAGACTCTTTCGGTAGGGGTAGGCTGATCATAGTTCAAGCAAAAATCGAAAGTTTAAACCTAGCCAGTAGCGATAGTGTTTTTAGCCGTTATGCTATTAATTTGTTTTGGCAATCCAAGCTCATTACAAGTCTTGTTCATCGGTTGGGATGTACCCAAAGGGCACAAGTAACAGGTCACGCTCCATTTTGACTTCGGCCAGTTCCCGTTTTAGTCTTGCCAGTTCAAGTTCCAGATCACTCAGGGGTTTATGGCTTTTACCGACGTCCCCTAGCCTGAATATCACATAAAAAAGGCGGACAAGTCCTATAGAGTTCGATAAAATTCAGTTGCTTACATTGAATTTGAACAAGGACTTGCCCATGACAAACTGTACCGCAACCAAAATAGAATTTCCAGCCTTAAAACGTCGAGAAATTGAAGCTCAATTCAGTGGCGGAGCTATCACCAGTGACGGCGGTGTGCTGCTGTTGAGGAGCATTGACCAGCGTTTAAAACTAACCGAGCAGGTTGCTGCCCAGATCACCGACCCCAGGGATCCGGACAAGATCCGGCATCAGGTGGTTGATTTGCTGCGGCAACGGGTTTATGGGTTGGCGTGCGGTTACGAAGACTTAAATGACCACGATACCCTGCGCAACGACATTGCCTTCCAGACCGCGGTCGAAAAAGATCAGGTCCTGGGTAGCCGTTCCACTTTATGCCGGTTTGAACAACAGGCGGATCGGGCGCTCATGTGGCGGATTCATGAACAGATGGTGGAACAGTTTATCGCGTCTTTTGAGGCACCGCCGGCGTCATTAATCCTGGACTTTGACGCCACCGACGATCCGGTGCACGGTCAGCAGGAAGGCCGGTTTTTTCATGGTTACTACCGGCGTTATTGTTTCCTGCCGCTCTATGTCTTTTGTGGCGACCAGTGCCTGGTCAGTTATCTGCGTCCCAGCAACATTGACGGTGCCAAACACAGCTGGGCGATCTTGGCTCTGCTCGTTAAACGCTTACGCTGTGCTTGGCCAGACGTTTCGATTACCTTACGCGGGGACAGCGGCTTTTGCCGGCATAAAATGCTGGGCTGGTGCGAGCGCAACGGTGTCAACTATATTGTTGGCTTGGCCAAAAACCCACGCATCAACCGGTTAAGCCAGCCCTGGGCAGATCAGGCCAAAAGTCAATTTGAAGCCCAGCAACAAACGCAACGCCTGTTTACCGAACTACACTACCAAGCAGGATCATGGAAGCGCCAACGCCGGGTGATCCTCAAAGCCGAACACATGAGCCAAGGCAGCAATCCACGCTATGTGGTGACCAATTTAACGGGTGACCCGCAACACCTTTACGAAAAAGTGTATTGCGCCCGGGGCGAGATGGAAAACCGGATCAAAGAACAACAGTTGGATTTGTTTGCCGACCGCACCAGTTGCAGCCTGTGGTGGCCGAATCAATTTCGCTTGTTGCTATCGACGCTCGCTTATACGTTAATGGCGGCCATTCGCAGGGTAGCCCTACGCAATACCGAACTGGCACACGCCACTTGCGGCACAATTCGGCTGAAACTCTTTAAGGTCGGAGCGGTGGTGATCCGGAACACCCGGCGGGTGAAACTATTGCTTAGCAGCAGTTATCCTTATCAAGTGTTATTTCTATCGGTCTGCCAAAAACTATGCCCTGAATAATCCTAAAGTGTGCTGTTCCCGGCACGTTAAAGAATGGGGTAAGGGGAAGCTGTGCCTGAAAAAAGGCAAATGCCATTCATTACAGACCTATAGCCTCAATTTAGGAACAATACATACTCAATTCTATCTTCGGCAACTTTCTAACAGAAGTTTTCCTGTAATCATGAGATAAGCGGGCTAGTTTTTCCTGACGGGCTGCCGCCACCCAATTTTTTAGTGTCCCTTTCGGAATCGATAATCGATAGATATTTCAGCTACTGTTAAGTTATCTTCCAGATGTAACCGTACCGCTTGGCCTCTAAATTCTGGGTTTTAAGCACCTTTTGGTAATCGTTGCATTTGTCCTCCGTTTCTTCTCATTTTATCGAAACTTTGGACTCCATTCTTTACAGCTTACCTCAGTTGCGACTGTCATATAGTCATCCAGCCCCTGATAGGCAAGGCTCTCATCTTCTATCTTGGTTCCACTCTGAGCCATGACAAAAGCATCCATATTCTGGCAGAGAACGCTTTTATGGGGTGTGATTGGCGCTTGTGATCGCTCAATGAGTCGGTCAGAACATTCGTCCAACAACTCCCAGCAGGCTTGCGTTGTCACGATCAAGTCGTTGTTGCAGCCACACGCTACCGGGTACTTTACACACAACCAAAGCTTTCTTGAAAAAACGATCTTCACGAAACAGCTCAAACGCTTTGAAATCGCTTTTGCCTATACTCAACAAACCTACCATTGTTTTCAATAAGTCCGAGATCTTGATTCCTTACGAATCCTGAATTTTTCCATCCACCACCACTTCGACTTTGAATGATTCAAAGCATTGCCTGATCAACTACAACCCTGCATAGGAGGCGGGTTACTTCTTGGATTCTTTATGCATAAATCGAGCCATAATCAAAATTGATGATTATAAAATACTATATTATGCCTTATATATCATTGTGTTAAGTGGTTTTTTTCTAACATTAAGCACGGATTCAAGGTATAGGTATTCATACGTATATATTATTAAACAATGCAAGATTATGCTTACATTAAGGGTTATTCAGACTCTTAGGTCTTGTCAAAAAGCGTTAATTCAATTCCAAAACAAGGCTGCGGAAGAATTTGAACCATTGTAGTGATTTTGTAGAAAGCAACTCGAAACTCGACATCGGATAGTAGGTGAACAGGGCTTTAAGCAACACTGTTAGTGGAAACATAAACAAAATAGTGGGGTGAAAAAACCATGAAAAAAATCCAAATTAAAACGAATCGGCTAAGAGATAGCATTAGGCTTGCTCTCGCCTTACCGTTGCTCGGGGCATTAACTTTGACAGAGGCACAGGCAGCAATCAACTTAACGGTGGTCGACCACGCGGGGACTGCAGTCCCTGGATTCCGCTATCTGGTGGAAACCGATAGTACTCATACCACAACGCCCGGTGTGCGTGATGTCAATGCGTTGTCCTTGAGTTTCCACAACAGTGATGCACCGGTATTGGCGGAAGGCCAAAGTGCCGGTGATGCTGCAACTATCAACAGTACTCAATTACAACCGAATCAGCGAGTATTTGTTTCAGTTTTGCCTTATGAAGGCCACTCCATCGGCGGTGCTATGGTAACTCTGGATGCAAATGGCGATGCCACCGTTGAAGTTACTACCGAAAACAATCCCATTCCGACGGCACAAATGTCGGTTTACGTATTTCATGATAAATTTCCAATCAATAACGCGCCTGATGGTGTAAATGAACAAGGTAGCGCAACCAGTTGTGCTAATGACGGCTTCTGTCCACAAGATTTCACGGTACAAATCCTTGACGGTGGCGGCGGCTATGGTGTCGCTGGCCCTGGCCCGCTCGTCACCGATGCATTCGGCAATCCCTTAGGTACGACTTATTCCGGTAGCATCAACACGGATGGCACGCCTGAGGTTCTGGATTTGGGTAACGGTATAATTCACCCAGGCCCGGATGGCCTAGTGATCGTCAAAAATCTGGTTCCCGGCAAATACGGCATCAATATTATCCCTCCAGCCGGACAAGGTTGGGTACAAACTTCCACCATCGAGGGCACTAAAACGATTGACGCCTGGATTCAGGCTGCTAATCCGGCTTTTACGAATGAATGGGTGCCTTCTTTTTACAATATCAACACTGGCTTTGTTAAAGAATTTGCTGATAACACTGTGTTGGCTGGCGGAGCTACTATTGAAGGTACGATTGTCAACAGCCACTTGACCGCGCCGCCTTTGTTGGCAAATGCCCCAGGAGCTCCTTTCCCAAATTGCCGTATCGGCCTTAACACGATAGCGGGTGTCGGTGTTTATAGTGGTCGTTGCGATGCTAATAGCCACTTCAGTATCCCTAACGTACCCAATGGCAGTTACCAACTGGTGGCCTGGGACGATAACCTGGATATGATCATATCGTTTTACAATGTTGATGTTGTTGGCGGCGTAGCAACTATTGCCCTGGCCGATGCCGCTGGCAATATTCCTGCACCGGGTTGGTTTCATACTTCAAAGCATGTCATCTTTAATGATGCCAATCAAAATGGTTTCCGTGATCCAGGCGAAGTCGGCTTGCAAAACAAAACGGTTAACCTGCGTTTCCGTGATGGCCGCGTTTACCAAACATCCCCTACTGATAGCAGTGGTGAAGCGGAATTCAACGAAGTATTCCCATTCTTCCATTGGCTGGTTGCGGAAAGTGATTTTGCCCGCGACAAAGCAACGGGCGTAACCGTAGTATCTGATGCCGGTGGCGAATTGCCTACCGTTTCTAATGGCGGTTTTCCTGACTTTGGCGCGTTAACGCCGCAAGCGCAAATCTGTGGGCCTGTTGATGTAGTACTTAGCAATTGTGCGTTGGGAAGCGATCTCATCAACCCTAACACGGGTGACAATCTCTCCCGCACTGAAACTGGGCCAGTACTACTGCAGGCATTTGATGGCTTTTTGGGTCAAACCAACGCCTATCAATGGGGACGTAAAGCCTATGTCGGCAACGAAAATGGTGGTATTAGCGGTATCGTGTTTTACTCCAGCACCCGTGCTGAAAATGATCCACGTTATGGTGTCGGTGATCCTTGGGAACCGGCGTGGCCCGCGTTCAAGTCGCACTTTATGCTGACGGCGATAAGAACAACTTGCCAATCGCTGGTTTTCCAGGGCCTGAAGATGTTAACCGTAACGGTGATACCGTAGTTGATGCCGCCGATGGCATTATCGATGACATTAACGGTAGCGGCGGTGTAGACCGTGCCGACGTGGATAACTATCCGTTTGGTTGGGCTGATGGCACCGCCGCGATGGGCCGGAAGACGTTGACAATCATCCTGCCGATACTGCTTACAACAAGGGTGATGCCATAACAATCGTCACGACAGACGCGTGGGATGATAACAAGCCAACCGGTTGCCAAGGCCCCGTGTTTACAGTGAATCCGCTTGATGGCAACCCACCTATTGCTAAGGATTGCTATGACGGTTTACGTAACTATAACCAATCCCGTCCTGGCGTTTTTGATGGCGGTTATGCGATAACTGAAGATGAAAATGGCGCGCCTTTAAAGCCAGCCAAATATATCGTTGAGGCATCTCCACCTAAAGGTATGGAAATCGTCAAGGAAGAAGATGTCAACGTCACATTGGGTGATGGTTTTGAACCCAATCCATTGCTGTTGCCACCTACTTGTGTAGGAGACGCACATACCGTAACGCCTTATTTGAGTTTACAGCTTGGCGAAGACAATCTTACCCCTGTCGTGGCTAACCCAGAAGCTCCCTTATATGCAGGACAATCACGCCCTCTGTGTGACCTTAAGCAATTGGATCTGCTGGCAAAACAAAACGCAGTTGCTGAGTTCCATGTCTTTACCAAAGTACCTCGGTCATCACGGGTAGTTGGTAATGTCTTCAACGATGTATTGGCGACAATCGATCCTGCTTCGCCGAATGCGGGCGAAAAAGCCAATCCAGCCTGGATTCCCGTGTCTTTCCGTGACCATACTGGCAAAGAAGTTGTACGTGTGAATACCGATGAGTGGGGGGCATTTAATGCCCAATTGCCATCGACATGGACAGCTAATGCACCGTTGCCATCAGGTTTTTCACCAATGATGTTGAATGCCTGTATCAATGATTCCGGTATTGTGCCTAATCCTAGCTATAGTCCTGGCGCAGGTAACAATCTGCCGTTCTTGCAAGATCCTAATTACGATCCATCGCTTGCGACCGTATGCTGGACCTTTCAGTACATGCCGGGTACGACCACCTATCTGGATACCCCAACAGTGTCTAAAGGCGCATTTGCCGCTACCCGAAATTTTCCGGTGGACTGTGAACAACCCACAACGACCCCTGAGATAGCAAAGGCTGAGGGTGTTGATGGCGGGCCTTATGTACAAGTAGGCGCAGGAAGAACCGCAGCACAAAGAACCCTGACTGTGACGGCGGTAGGTACCGCTCCGATACCTAACCCACTTTATGATGGCGATGGTACCCCACCTAAATTTGTAAATAGAAATTACGGTTTAGGCGTTGTGTCAAGTGGTGCAAACGCCGCTCAAGTCAAATTGACTAACAGTGCTGGTGCTGCCACAACAATTAACTGTGCAACTTCACCTCTAGCACCGGGATCAACGAGTTTTAACTGTGCTTGGAATTCAACTGCGAATACTGTGAGAGTGCAATTTGGTGCCAACTTTGCCGTAGGTGCTTATGACCTGATGCTGCGTAGCCAAGGCGGTGCAGCCAACGGTAAATGGTCACCATCCGGTGTAAAGGTCACGGTAGGTAATATTGCAACCCCTGTACCTGGTGGCGGTGCAATCCACCATGTTGTCAGTGGCGACAAGATTCAGACCGTCATTGATGCAGCAGCACCGAATGACCTGATTCTGGTCGGCCCTGGCATGTACAACGAACAGTTGATTATAGATAAACCGCTACGTTTACAAGGTTCTGGTGCGATGAGTACTATGATCTTTGCCCAACGGACGGATGCCAATATGATCAATAACTGGCGTGTACGGATGCAGGATGCGATTGATAATTCCAGGGTGTCTATATTGCCGCCATTGACGGGCAATGTTGCTACTGACTTCATTAACGAAGAAATGGCCGGTATCTCGGTATTTGGCTTAAATACCACGCCTGCCAACGGTGGGTTTGGCAATACAGCCAATGCTCGGATTGATGGCTTTACCGTTACTGGCGCAGACAACGGCGGCGGTATTAATGTCCACGGTTATGCTGATTATTTGGAAATCTCCAACAATATCGTCAGAGCTAACTCAGGCAACGCGGCGGGTGGTATCCAAATTGGCCGTAACGGGTTGATTAACGGTGCTACGTATACAAATGCCAGTAATGACAACGTGCGTATCCATAATAACCAAATTAACCAAAACGGTGCTTTGGGGACAGGTACATTAGCAGCCGGCGGCGGTATTGGCCTTTATAACGGCGCAAATGGCTATCAAGTGAAGGAAAACTTCATTTGCGGTAACTTTGCCCAAGGTGACGGCGCGGGTATCTCTCATGACGGTCGAAATCTGGGTACACCTCAGAATGCAACTAACGTGATCGAAAAGAACACCGTGGTATTTAACCAAAGCCTGTATTTCTTGGGCGCTTATGGTGGTGGTATCTCTGTGTCTGGCACTGATGGTATCGCTGGCGGTTTGACGCAAGGTTCTGGCCCTGTGGTAATCAATGCCAACCGTATTGAAAGCAACCAGGCTGGTAGCGGTGACGGCGGCGGTATCAGCTTGCGCTTTATTAACGGTCAAGATGTGAATGTCAACGTCAACAACGGTTACAAAGTTAGCTTAACCAACAATATCATCGCCAATAACATGGCAGCGTTGGCAGGTGGCGGTATTGCCATACAGGATGCTTTGCAAGTCAGGATTGCCCACAATACTGTGGTCAATAACGATAGCACGGCTTCAGTCCCCAGCGCATTCGGTACTGACCTTAACCTAAGTGAACGGCAACCAGCTGGCATTGCATCAAGAGTGCATAGCCCAGGTCTGGACGCTCTGACTAGTGTGGCTACAACGTTCTCAACTCCGTTAACATTGGTCAACAATATTGTCTGGCATAACCGTGCGTTTCAGTGGACGGCTGACCAAGACGAGAATGGCATAGCTAACGATCCAGGTTTATTACCCAATATTGGCGGTGGTGATCTGGCGTTCTATGATGACTTTGGTGTACTGCCTGAAGGTTCCGGCAACCTAAGCCCAACCTGGAGTATTGTGTCAGACCCATTGATGGATGCCGGCTTACAAAATACAGCCGCCGCAGTTGGCAGCCTGTTTATCAGTGAAAACGTCAATGGACATCGTTCAGGCACACCAGGCACAAGCATCACTACAGCTTCGGTGTTTGATGAGGCAGGTGCGGCAGCTATCACCATAGACTTTGGTCCGCTACAACTCGGAAATCGTGATTACCATTTGAAAGCAGGAGTGAACCCTGCAATCAATTCCGGTAACCCGCTAGGTAATGTACCTGATGTTAGCATCCCGGGTGGTGTCATCGATGTTCTGTCATCTGATTACGATGGTCAAGGCCGTCCAGCCGTCGGTAAGTTACTATGCGGCCTAGTTCCTGGATTATGCCCAGATAAGGGTGCGGACGAGCGGTATTTAACGGGTGCCAATGTAAATAAAGGTACTGTGCGGATATTGCCATAAAAACCTGACGGAAAGAGGGAGCAGCAATGTTCCCTCTGTTCCCATTCAGATATTAGAACTAAGTCATTAATCAATGAGAGAACAGAGGTTGCAATCATGAACAAAAGCAAACTATTTTTTATCAGTACGCCGCTCGCTTTGGCGATAAGCGCCGTACTGAACCCTGCCCAAGCGGCAGTCAATATACAATGTCCTGGGGACAACAATGACGGCATCATGAATTCAGTCCCAGCTCCTGGCCTGAATTATGATCCCAAGGTCAAATGTAAGCATCTTGCCGCTGGCGATGGTTTCATCACCATGGCTGATAATACCGAGATGTATATTTTAGGTTTCAGCGACCTTACCGGTGTGCCACAGAACAAAGCTGCCAGTCATGGCCTGTTAGCGGCAACCAGTACAGCACCCACTATTGAGCTAAACGAAGGCGATAAATTCTACCTGTCATTGACCAACGTCGGCATGCTGAAAAGGCCAGACTTGTTTGACCCGCACTCGGTGCATTTCCATGGTTTTCCGAATGCTGCCAGTATTTTCGACGGCGAACCGGAAGCTTCAGCAACCATCGGCATGGGTTCAACCTTTACCTATTTCTACGACATTAAGGAACCCGGCACTTATATGTACCACTGTCACGTTGAGGCTTCTGAACACATGCAAATGGGCATGTTGGGCAACCTTTATGTGCATCCTGCCCAGGATGGCACTGCCAAAACAGATGCCACCAATAATGTCAGCTATGATAAATTCGCCTATAACGATGACGATGGTTCAACTGGCTATGATGTGGAATATCCGATCCAGATAGGATCTTTTGATTCGGCATTCCATGCTGAACATATTGCCGTACAGCCATTACCGTTCGCTGATATGAAGGATGATTATGCCGTACTCAATGGCCGTGGTTATCCTGATACGGCAAGCACCACACCGCCTGCTGTGCCAACTGATGTGGCTGCTCTGCACAATACAAATATTGACACGACCGACGATATAGCAACGACCCAGCCTTTAAGCTCCAAGATTACCGCAACTCAAGGTCAACGGGTTTTATTGCGTATATCTAATCTTAACGTAACAAGAAACTACACCTTGGCAGCTATGGGACTACCCATGAAAGTAGTGGGTAGAGATGCTCGCATCTTGCGAGCAATGGATGTAAACAATCCCTTGCAATTTCTCACCCAAACTGGAGCTGATCTTTACTATGAGACCAATTCTGTCACCTTGGGTAGCGGCGAAACCGCCGATGTATTGATTGATACCACGGGCATTGAACCGGGCAAATACTTTATCTATACAACCAACCTCAACTATCTCAGTAATGGCGCAGAAGATTTCGGCGGCATGATGACTGAATTTCAGGTTATCTAAACCAAGTTTGCGAGCTTTTAGGAGATTAGCATGAAAAATAGATTCAAATTAATAAAGGTCGGTCAACTTGCCGCACCTTTGGCACTGGCCTTGTCGGTCTTCGCCAGTCCATCATTGCAAGCAGGCGCGACGATACAAGGTATTAATGGCACCAACTTTAACCTGACAGCAGCCGAAGATTATCTTACCACGCCCGATGGCGGTAGTGTTTATGTATGGGGCTATGGGGATGGCAATAATGCCGCCATGCAATATCCAGGGCCTACCTTAATTGTAAATCAAGGCGAGCAGGTCACTGTTTCCTTGACAAACAACTTGTGGAAGAACACCTCAATTGTTTTTCCTGGACAAGAAGGTGTAACGGCTAATTGTAATCCAGCAAATTGCCAAGATGGTCTGTTGACCAAAGAGGCCAAACCCCTCGGTACGGTGACGTATACCTTTACCGCCAACAAGCCAGGGACTTACTTGTATCACAGCGGTACACGTCCTGACTTGCAAACCGAAATGGGTCTGGTTGGCGCATTGATCGTACGTCCTACTGGCTATAGTGCAAATGCTCCTAAAGCCTATAACCATGCCGGTTCTGCTTATGACCACGAATATCTGTCGCTATTGACAGAAATGGATGTACGCATCCATGAAGAAGTTGAAACCGGTGCTTATGACACCGTGGATACCCGTGACTATAAGCCAGTCTGGTGGTTTATTAATGGACGTAACGGTGTAGATACGGTATCGGCTGATAATAATCCGCTACTGCCTAACCAACCTTATGGCTCAATCATTCGCACCACGCCGGGTGGCAAGGTTTTGCTGAGATTGATCGGCGCTGGCCGCGATCCACATCCTTACCATACCCACGGCAATCACTTCACTTTGTTAGCGAAAGATGCCCGGATGTTTGAGAGTAATCCAGGTGTTTCCGGGCCAGACCGCACAGCGCCAGGTTTCACCAACGAAACTTTTCCAGGCGAAACTTACGACCTGTTATTTACATGGACGGGCGCTGGCCTAGGTTGGGATATGTATGGCTACACGCATACGACTCAACCTGCTTATTGCGACGCTGCCAATAACGCAACAGCCGCTTATCCTTCAGATAAAATGACGCAATCAGCATCTGACCGCTGTAAAGCATTACCCGTCATTTTACCTGGCTTACAGGAACTCACCTTTGGGCCTTTTTATAGTGGTAGCCCTTATTTAGGTAATGCAGGTCAATTACCCCCAGGTGAAGGTGGATTCAATGCCAACAACGGTTACTTCTTTATGTGGCATTCGCACAGCGAGCGTGAACTAGTCAACTTTAATATTTTCCCCGGCGGTATGCTCACTTTCTTAATTATTGAGCCGCCCGGAACGGTTATCCCATAACGATTTAGAGAACGGTTTAAGGAATCTAGCTTTGCCCATAGTTTATTAACAAAGCTGCAAAAGAATCCGATTGGCCAAAAGATTAAATAATAGATTATTTGATGAGGTTATCACCCATGAAAATGAAAATAAAACGCAGTCTCTTGGCGGGTGCTGTGGCTTTGGCCTGCGGCAATGCGCTGGGAGCAGAATACTGGCTTTGCGCGGGTACTTTCGATAAGAGTATGCCTGACGGCAGTGTAGTCAATATGTGGGGTTATGCGGACGTCACCGGTGTTGCCGGTAACGCATGTCCCGCCAGCCCAAGCGTGGCTTATACCGCACCTGGCCCGCAATTAAACGTAGCGGATGCTAGTTTGACAGTCCACCTCCAAAACACTTTGACTGAACCTACCTCGCTGGTAATTCCAGGACAAAAAGAAACCGATATGATTCCTGTAATGATCGGTAACCGGGTACGTTCTTTTACGCATGAAATAGCACCAGCTTCGTCCGGTGATTACATCTGGAATAACCTGAAATCTGGTAGCTATGCCTATCAAACCGGAACTCATCCGGCTAAACAAGTGCAGATGGGGCTTTATGGTGCAATGGTTAAGGATGAAGCAGCCAACGCGGCTTATCCTGGTGTCAATTATGATACGCAGGTCGTCGAATTTCTAAGTGAAATTGACCCTGTTATGCACAGTCGCGTCGCTACAAATACCTATGGTGTGCCCTGTGCAACGCCAACAGAACAAAAAGCTAATCCTTGTACCAGCACCATCGGTTACAACCCAAAATGGTTTTTAGTGAATGGCGAAGTTTTTGTTGATCCTACACCAGCCGCTCTACCAACGACGATACCTGGTGGTAGTTTAGGGGAAACGACTTTACTCCGCTTTTTTAACATGGGTTTACGTAGCCACAGCATGGTTCTTCAAGGTGCGAGCATGAAAGTGGTTGCCGAAGACGGACGCGTTTTGCCGGCGCCACATGACCAGTATTCCTTAATGATACCTGCTGGAAAGACCCATGATGCCTTGTTTACACCAGCAGCAGAGGGCGTTTACCCACTTTATGAACGGATGCATAATGTTTCAGCGAAAGATAGCACAGGCAAAATTCAAGCGGGCGGCTTGATGAGCTTTCTTGAAGTAAGTGCAGGCACCGGTAATCTAACAGCAGTCAATGATTTGTTTTCTGGAAATGAAGATACGGTCTTAACAGGTAATGTATTGGGTAACGATTCACCCTCAACAGGCTTAACTGCAGCGCTCGTTTCTGGCCCAACGGGTTTTGTTCTTAATCCCGATGGCAGTTTCAGTTATGACTTAGCAACCTTAGCACCTAATTACAATGGTCATCTTGGCTTTAGTTATCAGGCCGATAATGGACAACCCACTAATAATTTGAGTAATGTCGCTACGGTAGACCTCAATATAGTTGCAGTTAACGATGCACCTGTCATCACTTCAGCGGCAGTAACTACAGCTACTGAAGATACGGCTTATACATACACAGTAACTGCTACCGATGTGGACGCAGGGCAAACGTTAAGTTACTCGCTGGTCTCAGCTCCTGCTGGCATGACAATCAATGCCACTTCTGGTGCAATTAGTTGGGTATCGACTAATGCCCAGGTTGGGGATAATAATGTAACGGTAAAGGTAACGGATTCATCTGGTGCAGCCAATAACTCTGTAAGCCAAAGCTTTATTGCCACAGTAAGCAATGTCAACGATGCACCAACATTGAATGCTATCCCGACACAAAATGCAGTTGTGGGTACGGCTTTCAATCTTTTCGCAGTCGGTAATGATATTGATGTAGGCGATACGTTTACGTACTCATTATCAGGCCCTGTGGGAATGACGGTTAATGCTACTACAGGTGCTATTAATTGGCCTACTCCTGTACTAGGTGTTCATAACGTAACAGTTACAGTGACGGATGGGGCGCTCGCAACAGCAACCCAGCCATTTACCCTTAACGTCGCTGCCGTAGCCGCAACCCCAGTAGTATATTTCTCGACTTTTGGCAGCACCAACCCTACAGGTTTAGGTGGTACAGCTGACGATGCCGATATTTATTCCTGGAATGGAGTGGCATTTACGCGAGTTGTCGATGCCACCACCAAAGGAGTACCCTCTGCCGCCAATGTGGATGAGTTGAAGATTATTGATGCGACACATTTCTACTTATCATTTGTTGCGGACACTAACCTGCCTGGTATTGGTACAGTTCAGGATGAGGACATCGTTTACAACAATAACGGTACTTGGTCGGTATTTTTCGATGGCACGGATAAAGGCCTGACGAATACAAACCATGATGTCGATGCCTTCGATATTGCTGGCAACACGGTGTACTTTTCCACGTCAGGTAGCACAAACGCACCTGGTATAAGTAACCCACCGGGTGTTACAGGAACAGCTGACAATGCCGATA
This sequence comes from uncultured Gammaproteobacteria bacterium, assembly GCA_963804035.1. Taxonomy (GTDB): domain Bacteria; phylum Pseudomonadota; class Gammaproteobacteria; order Methylococcales; family Methylomonadaceae; genus Methyloglobulus. The sequence continues at coordinate 318,698 of CAWDOO010000004.1, forward strand.
TCTATTCCTGGAACGGGACAGCATTCGCACGTGTGGTTGACCTCTCGACTATCGGTGTGCCAGCAGCTAATACGTCTGCTTCCGTTTCCAATGTGGATGGCCTGAAGTTCGTGGACAGCACTCACTTCTATGTGTCTTTTTCGGGTAACGTAACATTACCTGGTATTGGTACAGTACAGGATGAGGATATTGTTTACTACAACAATGGTGCCTGGTCAGTGTATTTCGATGGAACGGCAGCACCTAAAAGCCTAACTAATGGTAACCAAGATATCGACGGATTCGACATTAAGCCTTTACCTTAAGTAGTCAAGTGGGGCGGGTAAACGGCTTTATCGTTTACCCGCTAATTGAATCATACAAAGGTGGGCAGAAAACGCTGCCCACCTACCTTGCTCCAACTTAATGATCTCCCGTGTAGGTGTTATTACGTATTGTTTAAACCCTGTAATTTGAATAACCTATCTCTAATTATTTTGCGTTTAATTAATATTTAATTGTATCCGCCGATTAATCCTATCAGCGCATTTAGCTCACCGGAGTATTTGCATTAATCCCCAGAAGATGGGGTTTCTATTTAATGGATGTTGCGTTATGAAACTATTTATTGCTCGTTTTATTTTTGGTTCAGTATTGACCCTTTCTTTTAACACTCCCCTGCAAGCCGGAGTTGTTGATTCAGGACTGGAAGCGCAGCTAGAAACCATCAAGGCTAGTCAAATGGTTTCGGTCATTGTCACGCTGAATACCCGAGCGAACACGAATACCATCAAAGACAAGGATAAGGCGCAGCGCAGGACAAAAATCATTCAGGCTATGCGTAACCATGCCAACCTGAAACACCCGGCATTGTTGGATTTTTTAAGGGCCAACGGCGCGACTAAGATCAAACCGTTATGGATCATAAATAGCATAGCGGCCAAGGTTCCAGCAAGCATAATTCGTATATTGGCTAAACGGCCTGGAGTTGCCAGCGTTAATATGGATGCCACGTTAAGTGCGCTCGTTTCCGGAGCAACTACTTTGGCAATACCGGAATGGAATTTATCTGCGATCCACGCACCCGAAGTGTGGAATTTTGGACATATTGGTCAAAGTGTTGTTGTTGCCAATATGGATACAGGTGTAGACGCAATCCATCCTGATCTCGCCACCAGATGGCGGGGTGGCACCAATAGCTGGTTTGATCCGCACGGACAACATACAACGCCTAAAGATTACGCAGGTGCGATGAGTGGTCACGGCACACAGACCATGGGGCTAATACTCGGTGGCGATACAGGGGGTACAACCATCGGTGTGGCGCTGGGGCAAAATGGATTGCCGCCAAGATTTTTAATAACCAGGGCACAGCGCTTGAAAGCCATTTCCACCAAAGTTTTCAGTGGCTCCTAGACCCAGACAATAATCCACTGACTGACGATGCACCCGACGTGGTCAACGGTTCTTTTCAAACCGCACTATCGGGTATTTGTGACACCCGCTTTCAGGCGGATATACAGGCACTAAAAACGGCTGGGATTGCGGTGGTATTTGCCGCAGGCAATAACGGCCCTGGAATCTCATCAAGCAGTAGTCCCGCCAATAATCCAGGAAGTTTTTCATCGGGTGCGGTCGATTATTATTCTGCCGTTGCTACGTTTAGCGCACGAGGCCCGAACACCGGCTGCGTGTGGTGCCGCACTATTCCCGAATATTGTCGCGCCTGGCGTTGATGTCGTTACCGCAGACCTTACTTTTGCCGGACAGGCTTCTTATGCAGTTGTTAGCGGCACTTCGTTTGCTTCGCCCCATGTCACGGGTGGTATGGCACTGTTACTTGATTCTTTCCCCAATATTGATGTCACAGCCCTAGAGTCTGCCTTGACAGAGTCAGCTATCGATTTGGGTGCGCCTGGGCCAGACAACGAATATGGATACGGGATGCTTAATGTCTTGGGGGCATACAATCTCTTAGCCAATAGCGGACAAAATCCAGTGGGCGTTGATGACAGTTATATGCTTGATGAAGATGGGACGTTAACTACGGCTGCGCCTGGCGTTCTCGGTAATGATACCGATCTGCAAAACAATCCACTATCTACCATTCTTGATACGGATGTCAGCCACGGTACGCTTGCCTTGAATACAAATGGCTCTTTTTCCTACACACCTACCAGCAACCATAACGGCACGGACAGCTTTGCTTATAAGGTGAGCGATGGCGTGCATGAAAGCGGTATAGTGACTGTTGTTATGACCATCAATCCAATTAACGATACGCCTGTGGCACAGGCTGATACTGCTTTAGCTAGCAGTGGCGGATCACTTACGATACCCGTGCTGGCGAATGATTCCGATTTGGAAAATTCACCGCTGACTCCAGTTATCGACACCAATCCAGTCAATGGCACAGTATCTGTCAATTCAGAAGGTGTTGTCACCTATACCCATAACGGCAGTCAAACATCAGTTGATAGTTTTACGTATCACGTCACCGATGGTGATTTGAGCAGTAACACAGTCACCGTAAATATCACCATCAGTGCGACTAATGTTACGACCGCCCCTGATAGCTACGGCATTGCCGAAGACAACGTGTTGAATATTACAACCCCTGGCGTATTGGGCAACGATAGCCCAAGCAATGGACTCACCGTGCAGGTCGTATCGGCTCCTGCTCACGCCGCTTCTTTTGCTATCAATCCCAACGGCAGTTTTAGTTATATACCCGTTCCTAATTACAACGGCTTCGATAATTTTGTTTACAAAGCTTCTAATGCTAATACGCAGAGCGATAACACTCTAGTCACGATTACCGTCAATCCGGTGAATGACAATCCGGTTGCTGCCAATGATGGGGTGTATACGGTTATCTCTGGGCAGATTTTAAATGTTTCAGCCGCTTCTGGTGTACTTATTAATGATAGTGATGTCGAAAACAATACGCTCAGTGCAGTGCTTGTGTCATCGCCATCCGTAGGCACGTTAATACTTAATGCAGACGGGTCTTTTAGTTTCAATTCAAATGGTGTGGCGGCAGGTATTTACTCTTTTAGTTACCTTGCCAATGATGGGATGACGGCCAATAACCAGGGCAATGTAGCAACGGCGACCATCAATGTAATGCCAAATACTGCTCCAACAGCAAACACTGATACATTCCTCTACCGCCCTAATCTGGTACGTTCAGTTAATGTCGCGGGGCCTCTGGGTTTGGGTGTATTGATGAATGATACCGATGCGGAAAATAACGCCTTATCTGCACAGTATGTAGCAAGCAGTCTGTCAGGTGGCGGCACGTTAAACTTGAATGCTAATGGCTCTTTTACTTATACCAGAGCCACATCGGCAAATGCCAGTTTTCGGTATCGCGCTAATGACGGAAGCCTCCTAAGCCTTCCAACGACAGGTGCGACAGTTAATATGCGTGCCGATACGCCGCCTACAACCATGGCTGATAACTGTATATACGACATTAGCAGCAACGGAGTGACTGTGCCAGATAGATGTGCTGTCCTGACTAACAGGACGATAAGGATGGCAGTTACGCTTAATGATAGCGATCCCAACAAAGTGACTAACATACCTACAGATGGCATAGGAAGTAATGTTGCCCCTAACTCAACAAGTGTCGCTTCTGTAGGAACAGGCGTTAACGTACTCGCCAATACACAATGTGGTCAAGCGGCGCTTGGCATCGTCCCCGCCGCTAGAGGCACCATCACCAACAATTGCGATGGTACGGTAACGGTTACAGTGGCCAGCGGCAATAATTTAAATGCTATTGGGTACAGCTATCGTGTGAGTGACGATTTGGGCGCACCATCTAACCTCCGTGCGGTCAGCTTAAGTGTGCAGCCGTAGTCAAATGACCAAAGCACACAAAATCTCTAACATTCTATACTTAACATTCAAGGAGTGACGATGTTTCAATTTGAAGATAAACAATCCAGGATAAGTCGCTTGATCTTGTACATGGCGATTCTAATTATTTCAGCCTTATCAATAAGCTCATACCTTGCTGCTAACAATTACATTCAAATAACAGTGCCCACATTTGGTAATGAAGATAAAAATATTGACACCAAGCCACTGGTTGCAAGTGACTCTGCGGCAATTGAAGAACGCTGGGGCGTGAAGCTACAAGGTATCCATATCACCGCCGCAGGCCACATGCTGGATTTTCGTTTCCAGGTCACTAACCCGGGTAAAGCGGCCTCTCTAACGGACACCAAAAATAAACCTACCGTAACCGTTGAAGCTAATGGCATCAAACTTGAAGTACCCAACACGCCACGCATAGGCGCGTTAAGGCAGACCTCAAAACAGGTTAAGCAAGGCATGGTTTTCACCATTTTATTTGCAAACCCAGGAAAAATGGTGGCGACAGGACAGAAGTTGGCTGTACGTATCGGTGATTTCTCTGTTGAACATATCACAGTTGGCGAAGTTCTGAACACGCCGCTGAAAACCACAATCAAGTACAGTTAAGAATGATTAATGTCACTTGCAAACCAGGCATTCATTGGGACAGAGCCTTATTGATTGCTTTTTTTGGTTTGTGGTGTTTCACAGCCATAGCCGATCAGCCAGCTAAAACTGAAGATACGGCCACCGACACCAAAAAACAGGACGTAGGCAAGCAAATCTATCTTACCGGACACACTGCTATAGGCGATCCCATTCAAGCTATTGTCGGCGGCGATGCACCCATCAGCGGAGACCAGTTCAGTTGCGTCAGTTGCCATCGCCGGAGTCGGCTTGGTTCTAGCGAAGGGGGAAAACAAGTGCCGTCGTTAACGGCAACCGCATTGTTTAAGCCAGCCGAGATGTCAACTACACGAGGGGTACTGCCAAAAGCGTTTAAGTATAAGGGAAGTTCCCGAACTCCTTACACGGATGAGACCCTCGCTAAAGCGATCAGGGAAGGCGTAGATCCATTGGGACGTAAACTTGACCCACTCATGCCACGCTATGCTTTGGATGCTGACAGTATCGCCGCACTGACCGCTTACCTAAAAACTGAACCCAACTCAAATCCCGGCGTAGACGATGCCGCCTTGCATTTTGCCACGGTCGTCACCGAAGGTGTTGATCCAGTAAAACGTAAGGCCATGCTGGACATCTTGACGAATTATTTTCAGGACAAGAACGCCGACACCCGACACAACACCAAACGGGCTAAATTCAGTGCTTATAAAATGTACCAGGTCTACCGCAAATGGGATTTGCATATTTGGGAGTTAAAAGGGGAAGAATCTACCTGGCCTGCACAATTGGAAAAATACTATAAGGCTCAGCCCGTCTTGGCTATGGTCGGCGGATTGAGCACCTCAAGCTGGCAACCCATCCACCAATTTTGCGAACAGTTTGAAGTGGCTTGCCTTTTCCCTAATACGGATATTCCCACCATTTCGGAAAGTGATTTTTATACCGCTTATTTTTCCAAAGGCATGGCCTTGGAAGCTGAGGCTTTGGCAAATCACCTGCAAAGTACAAATGCCAAAATAAAAAATGTTCCTGTCATCCAGGTGTTTAGGGAGAACGGGCATGGTGTAATGGCAGCGAAAGCTTTACATGATGCGCTACAAAAAAGCAATGATATGCGCTTGCAGGATATTGTCGTACCACGCTTCAAAGAACTTACATCTGCATTTTGGAATGATTTGTTCAAGAAGCTGAATGCTGGAATCTTAGTGTTATGGCTTAACAAGGAAGACGTTGAATCTTTGGGCAGAATTAAGGTACTTCCGCCTAGAATCTCTGCTGTTTATGGGTCAGCAAACCTTATGGGCGAAGTTGTACCAAAGCTCCCTGATGCCACACAAGCAAAGCTATACTTGATATATCCTTGGGAATTGCCCGATGCCAGGGTAGCACAGCTTATGCGCGTCAAATCCTGGCTGAAATCAAAACAAATTCCATTTGAGGACGAACGCCTACAAGCCAATACATTTTTTTCGGCACAAGTATTGACCGAAGTTATCATGCACCTGCTCGACAATTTTTCCTCTGCCTATATCATCGAGCGGGTCGAGGGCATGCTGGGCACTCTCTCATCTAACAGTATTTACCCGCATCTTAGCTTGGGGGCAGGACAACGGTTTGCGTCGAAAGGCAGTTATATTGTCAAAATATCTCCTGACGGGCATTTGTCGCCTGTGGACGGATGGATAGTTCCATAAGGTTTTTTTAACATAAAAAAGGATGTCGATTGCCAATGTACACCATTTATAAGATTTACTTAAGTCCGTTTACAATAGCTGTCGCGTTGATAATGCTTGTGACGAATTCGTCTATAAAAGCCGAAACAGCACCTCAGCCGAGTTATTCGCGTTCCATTCACAGTTATAAAGTCCCGAGTGTCAACGTAGTCACACAAGATGGGCAAAAAACCCAGCTTTCAGCAGTCTTGGATCACGTTGAGCCAGTCATTGTGAATTTTATTTTCACGACCTGCAGTGCCATTTGCCCAATCATGACGGCAATATTGTCCAAAGTCCACTCGACTATCGCCCCTTCATCGCCCAACCTGCGGTTTGTGTCAATCTCCATCGACCCTGAACACGATACCCCAACAATGTTGGCTGAATATGCCAAAAAATTTAAAGCTGGATCAAATTGGCAATTCCTGACCGGCGAGCTTACAGATTTGCGACTTATTCAAAGAGCTTTTGATGCGTATCGTGGCGACAAAATGAACCATGCCTCATTAACCCTAATACGACCCGCCAACTCCAATTCCTGGATGCGAATTGAAGGAATCGCAAACGCCCATGATTTGATACGGGAATACAATTCATTAACGAATAAACCTTAAGTTTCGGAAAATAATTTGATAATCGGCAGATATATTGCTGCAGCAATGGTACGGCCTGTCCGACCCTGGGGTTAAAGAGGCGTGGTACGACATGGAGTCGATGAGGCGTTTTGTTGGCCTGGAACCGGGCGAGGATGCGATCCCGGATGAGACGACGGTACTGAACTTCCGTCACCTGCTGGAGGGACATGACTTGGCCAATGCCGTATTTGAGGCGGTCAAGGCGTACTTGACCGAACAAGGGCTGTTGTTGGCGGGCGGCAGCATTGTCGGTGCGACCATCATCCCTGCGCCGCCCTCGACCAAGAACCAGGCCAAGCAACGCGACCCGGAGATGGGTTCGACCAAGAAAGGTAAAACCTGGCATTTTGGGATGAAAGCCCATATCAGCGTGGATGCCAACAGCGGCCTCATCCATACGGTGGGCGTCACCACGGCGAGTGACCACGACAGCAGTGTGACCAGTAGGCTTATCCGGGAAGGCGACCGTGCGGTGTTTAGCGACAAAGGGTATTACAACGACCAGCTCAAGCGGGCGGCACCAGGCCGGTGTGTAATGGGCGGTGCTGGACAAGGCCAAGCGCAACCGTAAGCTCTCGGCCTCGCAACGCAAGCGCAACAGGAAACATGCCTCGGTGCGGGCCAAGGTGGAGCATATCTTCCGCATCGCCAAGTGCCAGTTCGGCTACCGGAAAACCCTTTACAAGGGCTTGGCAAAGAATGCGGCGCAGGTGTTTTCGCTGATGGCCTTGGCGAACCTGTACCAAGCCCGGTGGGCTTTGCTGGCGATGGCAGGATAACTGCGTCTGAAGTACCCTAAACTGGGCAATCCAACCCGGTTTGGTACAGACAACCCGTTGAGCAGTGCGTTTTGCCCAGTTTGAACCTAAAGTGGTAAATGAAGGAAGTTGTTCAGAGATTCCTTCATTTATTTTCCAGATGTAACTGTACAGCTTCATCTCTAAATTCTGGGCTGTAAAACCCTATGGGTAATCGTTACATTTGTCCTCCGTTTCTTCTCATTTTATCGAAACTTTGGACTCCATTCTTTACAGCTTAGCTCAGTTTTACATAAGGTTCTACCTAAGGTTACTGTAAAAATTTCTTTAAAGGCTGCCTGCCATCGCTACCAACCGCCCTGATTTCCATAAAAGAATCCTTCGCATTCCCCAATTTATTGCCTTCAACTTTATGCCCATTGGTCACAAATAGTTGTGGATGGTCAAATGGAGCTTTTTGCAACCGTACCCGTTCATCGGTTAACGACAATAAGAAAGCGGCTAAGTCTTGTTTTTCTTGGCCAGTACTAATTAAGACATTTAAGTGAGCGATGCCTGAACCATCCAGTTGCTTAAGTACAGGATAATCACCCCCACGGCTATAAAAGTCGAGTACCCCAGGTAAAGTTAAGGTTCCGCCGTTATGGAAATACGGTGCGGTTAATTCAACATTACGTAATCCTGGAACTTTCATAAACCCATCAGCCACTATAGGGCAGGGTAGACTATTTGCGCAGTTAGGAACTGTTGCGGTCCGTCGTATATTGGCCAATGGATTACCGAATGGATCAGTGCCACCAATGCCAATGTCTTCAACGGTTAACCGCACACCAATGTTATTAAAGCCACGGTCTAGTACCTGTTCTTCCCTTATACGGAGTGGACTGGCTTTGACGCGGGTTACCGAAGCACCCGTCAGTTCAGCCCCTTCATGACAATTGATACAACGGCCACGAGTTTGGCTACGGAATACGTCAACCCCACGAATTGCAGCGTCACTCACTGCATTTGCTTCCCCTGCCATAAATCGGTCATAAGGGGTATCATCAGACACTAAGGTTGCTTCATAGAGCTGCACAGCGAGGCCAAAGAACAAGGAAAAGTTATATTCCATGAGGCTATAATTGTTTGAATTATGCCCATGATGCCTATCATTTGCAAAAAATGGCATGCTTTGGGCACCTTTAATGGTTTTATTTGAATTCCACCATTGCGGCTGAAAAGCGGCTTTGACCATGTCAGCATAGGATTTAGCTTTTAAGCCTTTGTCTGGGAAACGGCTATAAGATCCGAGCACACTGTCATTTATATGGACTTGTTGTAACGCTAAGGGTCTCATGTTCAGCAGTTTACGGCCAACATCTGGAAAAGTCCTGCCAGTGGCGCTCATTTCAAAATCTGAAATAGGTGAACCAACGGCTTGCGAGGCCAGACTGGCATTATCAATACTCAATTTGACGGCTTCCAACTGCTGATTAATTGCCCTGAAAACTTTGGCTTCAGGATCACGGTTTCCCCAAATATTTACCCCGTTGAACTCATGCTGGGCACGACCATCGTAAAAATTACGGTAGTTGAATACAGCATTAATTACACTAGGCGTATTTCTTGGTTCGACCCGACGCAAATTTTGGTTGCCAAAAACAAAGCCATCTTTATCTGGGACAAATGAGGTTATGTCGGCAGTTTTCCCCGGTTCAGTTTTAATAAACTTGGCTGCAAACACACCTTGGGAGGAAACCGTATCGTTGGAATCGAATACAGCTTCTGACCCGCGATTTAAGTTATCGCTGAGTTGACGGAATGAAAAATCGGTCGAGACTAATTGCCCATTCGGCCCGAAATCAAAACCTAAGTCCGGGGTAGGAGAGCCATCCTGGTTTACAGCTTGTGTATTCGGATTGATCTGGTTTTTGGAACGGCTATCGGCACCCGCATTAAAATGGCAACTTGCACAGGCGGTTATGCCATCACTGCCGACCCGCATTTCCCAAAATAAGGCTTTACCCAAAGCAATGGCTTGCTGCTTATTAGCGACAAATTCAGCCAAGTTGCTTGGCTCAGGTACGGCAATAGTTTTTAGGGATGGTGGGCGGTCTGGGTCTGCCGCTTGCGCGGTAGACAGCGTTAATATAGCAATAATTGCGGCAATACCTGTCGTGCGAAAAGAACTTATCATGTGGGCTCTCTAGTTAAAAAATGTTAGCGTTTAACCGCATTGGTAACACCGATCACACCAAAGTTATTGCTCCAGCGGCCAACAAAGGAATTTCTATCCTTGTGTAATTGAACTTGGAAATCTGAAACGACAGGAGCAGGTGCAAAATCCATCTGGACTTCTGCCGAGCAATCTTTATTGACGATGACAGGGCCTTGAAACGGCCCGGTGAAGCCATTGCTGAAATTGCAAGTGCCTTGAGCCAATCCATTAGCCACATTAAACTTGCAAACACCTGTGTGTGGATTAGTTAAAACCGCACCTTGATAAGCAATCCATAGCCCATTCATGTCGTTGATACTGCACATTTTTGAATTTGCGAACGCGTTGACGTTTAAAAATGTGATTAAAAGCAAAAGAGTTGTTTTTTTCATACTTGTCCCCGATTTTATAGTTATTGGGGGTCATCCCTGACCGTTACCATCCTTAGGTTAGTTGCGTTATTACAGTCAACAATTAAACCGGATATTAATCCGAGGTTTTAATCGTTGCACGATAGCCGTGGTCTTTGGTGTAGGCATAGCATGTCGGATCAAGCGGGTCACAGTTGCCAGCCGGATAAGAGGCCAAAACTTTTGGGCTGCCGCCAATAGCAACACTGTAACGGCCTGCGTTTAAGCGGCCTTCATAAACCGCCACCGATTTACCTTTGTCGTTAGGTTGATTGCCTACAAATTGGATAGTAGTCCAATCGGTGTTTCCAGCCGTATTGTAGCGGTGGTCTTCGCAACTGGTGTCATCCCACCCGGAATAGACGGAAATTCCAGGAACCAGCATATTACGCGCAGTGACAATAGATGAAACACCATTGGTTGTAGCAGTAAAAGGAACGCCTTCCTGGCGCTCAACTTCAATACGAACTTTCGTTTTGTGGGTTAATTCCAACGCAACCCAGTTTGAAGTATGTGTCCAGCCCGTTTCCGGCGAAAAATAACCTGAAGACTCTGGTTCGTTGTAGCTTTTTGCGCCTACTTTGTTGACAAAACTGACTTTGTCATGCTTGCCCATTTTGACCGTCCACTCGTAACTAATACCGCCGTCCGCACCTGTAGGTGCATCATTGATAGCGCAATCTGGATAAGAAGGGCCTGCAGGAACTGGATCAGCATAAAGCACAGAGCCTGCTGATGCAGTAGAGCTCAAGCCTAGCGATACCACTAACAATGCAGCGTTGCCAATAGTAGCCAGCTTATTAATTTTAATCGTGTTTTGCATAATATTTTAATCTCCTTGATTTAATAATTAATTACCAGACAATCCGTAAAAAAACTTAGATTAAATTAAGTTCGATTCGCCTAGTATTTTCTATAAAGCAATAGATATGCCATGATTTGTATCTAATTGTTTTTATGAAACTAAATGTATTAGTTGGCTTATCTACCTGAAAAAAAGTGTGTCATATGACACACTAACTGTGTGATATGACACGCTCTTTTCATAACTCATTGATTTATTAATCTCAAAAAATTTTAAAAAAAATAAAAAATGTGTCATATGACATACTTTTACTGAAAACCTTTGGATAAAGGCAGAACTGGATTGAAATTATTTAGTCACCAAAAATGAAATTGCACGGCATTCCTACATTGCATCATTCACATGTGCACGACCGTACAACGGTTAAATTCTAAGAACCCGTTTAAGGTTTACAGTATCCTACAAGCTTTTGATAGATAAGTAAGAATGGGTTATCCAAGCGACATAAGCCGTGAACAGTTTAAAGCACGACCGTACAGCGGATGAATTGCAAGGTGGTTTCGCTTTGCCCCGGATATTAAGTTACACGCGTCCACCATTTTTCGCCAAAAGAGGCTTAATTTGCTGATCTTAAAAGGGCAATTGGAATTTGGCATAAAGAGGTATTTAACTACTCTTACCATAGTGTCACCAATGCTTACACCGAATCAGCCAACAAACACATCAAGTCGATTGCCCGACAAGGCCGTGATTACAGTTTTGATGTGCTAAGGGCAAAAGTGTTGTTCACCAACGTGAAACACAAGGTAAAAAGTAAATCGTTTAAGCCTGGAGTCCGTGAGGATACTATCGGCTATGGCTTGCCAAATAATGATGAATTTTTTTTAAACTTTGGTGTGATAATTCCACACGACCCTGAAAAATGATATTTTTAGAAATTCCGCACGGTTTTACGAATACCCAAATAAACGAAATAAGCTTTAATACATTTAACCACCTAAATTCTCTTGAAAAGTTGCACTTCTGAAGTGAATCTGAGTCAGATAGTTATCGTATTTAAGAGTTGAATCCGCCTAATTTAATGACACAAAAAATACAATGAATTTGAATCTGGAAAAAATAAATGGCTTTAATGTGCTGACTATTCAGGAAGAAAGGATTGATGCGCACAACTCGAGTGAGTTAAAGGAATATCTTCTACAGATGATAGAAGGTGGAGAAAATCACATTATCGTTCAATTAGGACATGTTCGCTTTATTGATAGTTCTGGTTTAGGAGCCTTATTGTCCGCCAATAAACACTCTATCGCCAAAGCGGGAAAACTTATTTTGGCCAATATACAACAACAAGTCCTGTCGATGTTTGAATTAACCCGTCTCAACCGGGTCTTTGAAATTTATGCTGATTTAACTGAGGCTTTTAGCAATGAAAGCTAGAGACTGCCTATGAATTCCTCCTTTATGCAAGTAGATGTCGTTATCCCAACACAGACTAAATATTTGGATTTGATTGGCAGCATTGGTGAGCGTATCGCTAAAAAACTGGATAACTTTACCGGTGACCGGGAGGCTTTGGCTTATCAGCTAAACCTCGTGTTAACCGAAGCGACCGTCAATGCCATCAAACATGCGTGTAATAAAGACCCAAAAAATTGCGTTAGAGTAACAATTCATCTCCAAGAGAACGAGTTAAACATAAAAGTTTACGATCATGGCCAGGGTTTTGACCTAGAGACAATACCGTTACCGGATTTTGAGCATCCGGGAGAAAGTGGTATGGGAATTTTTCTTATACGTAGCTACATGGATTCAGTTACCTATACCCGACAGAGTGATTACAATGTTTTGGAGATCATTAAATATCTAAAGTGAGCCCTGCCCTTGACGATAACACTGGCTGCAAATAATTATGAATTTGGATGAACGACTGCATAAACGAACCAAATCCTGGCAAGAATCCCTTAAAGCCTTATCGATTAGAGCCTTGGGCAAGCAAACTGGCAGGCGATTATGGCAAAAATATCATGCATTGTTTCCAACAGACTATCAGTCCCTAATTTCACCCCGTTACGCCCTTAATGATATTCTGCAACTTGAGAGCTTAATAACGTCCAGCCACCAAGGTATCAGCCTGGTTAAGCCTGATGCAAAAAACCTGAACTACCGCCTGCATTTTTATAGCCAACAGGAACGCTATCTGGATGAATTTATCCCCGTGCTTGAAAATATGCATTTACGGGTCATGGACCAAGTCCAATTTACCATTGCCCTTGAAGGTGTTACTGCCACGATTAAAAGTTTCACCATCAAAGCAGCGAAAAGTCAGTGCGCGCCGTTTAGCCGGTTAAAAGACAATCTGTTGGGAACCATCCAAGTCGTTATGGAGGGACGGGCTGAAAATGATGCGCTCAACAAATTATGTGTCTTGACGGGATTGAACTGGCAGGAAATAGATGTCCTACGTGCTTACCGAAACTATTACCTGCAATTAGAGCATCGCACGACAAGGGCGAGCGTACATCATGCCTTTATTAACAGTCCTGGGGTAGCCCTCGGTCTATACCATTATTTTGAAGCCCGCTTTAGGCCTAATCCCGATTGGGATGATCCCATGCTCAGGGAAGAACAAGCCCTGTTCCCGTTACGTATGCAGTTATTGGACAGTATTAGTTCAGTATCCGATATAAATGATGATCGGATTTTGCGGACGATCTTTAACCTAGTTGATGCAACCGTTAGGAGCAATTTTCATAAACGATGTCATCATCAAGATTACTTCATCGCTTTTAAAATCAACATCCTGGGTGTAATCGACATGCCTACCCCAAAGCCGATGACCGAAATTTATGTGCATAGTGTGGATATGGAAGGCATCCACTTGCGGGGTGGAAAAATTTCTCGCGGGGGGATTCGGTGGTCTGATCGTCTCGATGATTTCAGGACTGAAATATTGGATTTGATGCAAACCCAAATTAACAAAAATGCCTTAATTATCCCGACTGGTGCTAAAGGTGGTTTTGTGGTTAAAGGGAATGGTTCTCAACCAGATTTCAAAGCGGCTGGAAAAAAAGCTTATATAACATTAATGCGGGGCTTGCTTGATTTAACAGACAATTATCGTGATGACACCATTGTTAGCCCTAAAGGCATTGTCATCCATGACGATCCAGATCCTTATCTAGTGGTTGCCGCCGATAAAGGCACCGCCCAGTTTTCAGATATTGCCAATTCAATTGCTACCGAGTACCACTTCTGGCTGAATGATGCTTTTGCCAGTGGGGGATCTCGCGGGTATGACCATAAAGCATTGGGCATTACGGCGCGTGGGGCTTGGGAATGTGTGCAACGGCATTTCCGTGAATTGGGCAAAGATATTCAACAAGAAGCCTTTACGGTGATCGGCATTGGCAGTATGGATGGCGATGTATTTGGTAATGGCATGTTGTTATCGTCTGGTATCCGATTAACTGCGGCATTCAGCGGACAGCATATCTTCATCGATCCAAGTCCCTCAGACGATGACGCACCGTTTAATGAGCGTAAACGCTTGTTTGAATTACCCAGCTCCACTTGGGATGATTATGACCGTAGCCTGATTTCCGAAGGGGGTGGGGTTTATTCCCGGTCGGCCAAAGACATTCCTGTTTCTGTTGAATTAAGAAAATGGTTAGGCATACGCTATAAATTTATAGACGGTGAATCCCTGATTCGTTATTTGTTGGTTACGCCCGTCGAATTATTATGGCTGGGCGGCATTGGCACTTATGTGAAAGCCAGCACGGAAAAGCACGAAGAGGTTGGCGACAGAAACAACGATAACGTGCGTGTGGATGCCTGCGACCTGGGCGCAAAAATAGTGGGTGAAGGTGCAAACTTGGGTTTTACGCAAAAAGCCCGCATTGAATACAATTTACGTGGTGGTTGCATTAATACCGATGCGGTGGATAATTCGGCGGGTGTCGATACATCCGATCATGAAGTTAATTTAAAAATATTACTCACAGGCTTACATAAGAAAAAGGTAATCGTTGACTATCAGTCTCTATTTATTGATATGACGGAAGCCGTCTGCCAGTTAGTACTAGCAGATAATATTGCGCAAAGCCTTTGCTTATCCTTGGAGCAACTCCGTATTTCAGAAAATAGCGCAGAAAATTTGTCGGTGTTTTTGCAAGTGGCAGACCGATTGGAAGCGGTCGGATTTTTAGATAGAAGCGTTGAATCTTTTGCACAAACCAAAGAAATCCAATCCCGTCCCGGACAAATCATTTCTCGCCCGGAGCTGGCGGATTTAATGGCTGCCGGTAAAATGTATTTGTCTCAGCATTTACAGGATCATGCCGCGCAATTAAGTGACGAATGCTATGATTGTTATTTGCATACCTATTTTCCAACTCAGCTTAGTACGCTTTTTAAACAACATCTTTCCGAGCATCCTTTAGCGAATGAAATTAAAGCAACCGTTATCAGCAATAAAATTATCAATCAGGCGGGATGTGGTTTTCTAAATCTGGCTGACGACAGTGAAAACGGCACCCTATTGAATACCGTCAATTGCTATTTAGCATTCAACCAGATTGTACAGGCTGATACGCTACGGCTAGCGATTTCTGAGTTGGATAATAAAATCGCCTCAGATAAGCAATATCAGTTATTACTCCTACTCGAACAAACGTTGGTGAATTTTTGCCGCTGGGCGGTAACGCACGGCAGGACTCTTCGCCCAGATATCAACACGATTAGCTGTTACAGCCGATATTTAAAAGACTACGAAGAATATATTAACCAGCACATCCCCGATCAGTGGCAAGAGCAACTCGATCAATATCAACAGGCGCAGATACCAGCAATACTGGCTCAAAAACTAGTTTTTATTGCCAATATCCAGGATTTTCCTTTCATTGTTTTATTGGTGACGGAGACTCATCAAGGTTTTACGACAATCCTGACGTTATTGAATGACATTACCCACACGCTCGGATTGAATGAAATCCGTCAGCAGTTAGTTAAAATGCCCATACGCGATGTTTGGGAGAGGAAGATAACTCATGATTTGCAAGCAGATATGGAACGTGTAACAAGTCAATTAGTTAAGAAAATCCTGTTAAGTCAGGTTAGAACCTGTTCAGACTATCTTGAACTTCCGGTTGAAAAACAGCGAATCAAGCAATATAGGCGTATTTATCTAGAAATCAAAAATTCACTGCCTATAAATTTGTTACCTTATGTTGCGTTGATAAGAGCGCTGGAAAATTCGATTGATGGCAATGTACAGGTTGAAATGACAAAGACCTAATAAGACAATCGTAAAAATAAGTTGCACTCAAATTATTTGTAGCACGATAACTTATGATCTGGGGGGCTTATGATCTAGTTTAGGTATCAATACATCTTATATCACCGTCATTCTGGCAGGAGTTGCCGTTATCTAGGCCGCAGAGACGCGTGAAAAACAATTCAAAATAACTCCTCAATATTGTTCAACAACAAATCCTTGTTTTTTTAGCTGCACCAATATGCCGTTCTCCCCTACCAAATGTAATACGCCGACCAATACCAACTCCCTATCTGGCGTAGCCAGCATAGCTTTAATTTTAGGTAGCCAGGCGTTGTTACGGTTAGTCAGCAGGTTTTGGTTAAGTCCGGGGAACTCTGCCTGTATAGTTTTAATGCCTATTTGCTCCAGATTAGCCAAATTACCGATGCGCCAGGCCTTTTTCATGTCATCCATAAACTCCGGTGTTTTTTTAAGGTCTTTTATTGTGGACAAAATTAACTCGTTTTCATGGCCTTTACCCATATTTCCCAAGGTAATAATCTGGGTTTCTGCACTTTCAAGCCCGGTAGTTTTTATGCCTGTTCTCTTTGCCTTCCCAAGAAAAAATTGGTCTACTCCGGCATCTGCCAAACCCAAGCGTTTCAATTCCGCCATCGTTAAGCTCAAAACTACCATAGAAGGTTTCATGGTTTGCATTGCTGCCAGGGATAAACCCGCTTTTTTACAATAACGTATAAGCGCGTTGTAGGTCTTGGGATTAATCTTGCTTTTTAAGATCGAACCATCTGTGTACATCAGGTTTTGTAGCAACTGCGCCCGGGCGTTGGGTTTTGACAATACGTCCAAGTCTGCTTCCAGCACCAGCAAGTCAATGTCTCGAAACACCTGTTCAAATTCATCAGGCAATGGATAATCGGACTTACTTAATAAATGCAAGGTCCCGCCGATGTAAAGCTGATTAGTGCCCTTACTAACGCGCCATAAGGAGGTTTCGGCACAGACTAGACAAGGTAACAACAAGCCGATCAAAAGAAAGGTTCGCATTTATTTTTTCTATCGAAAAGACATTTTGTCTTAGATTGAGAGCCACCTCATAACGTTAACGTCAAACTACGAAAGCCGACGGCGCCTTCCAGCTTTCCGTCATCACTCAATAGCTGTACGCAATCATTATTAGCTGGATAAAAAAATGTGGCTTCAATATTAAAGCCTTCCAACTCGAACCTTTTCAATTTATTCAGTTTGCCGGACTTGCTTGACCACTTATACAACTTGCCTTCTTCCTTTTTGTGGTCGTCGGTGGCGATATTTTCGTGGTAGGGGCCTACGACGATCAGGTACTTATGGTTCTTGATCCGGGTAATTTCCCTAATGCCGTGACCATCCAAATCCAGTTCGATGGGATCTGAAAATTTAGCTTTCAAGCCGTGGATAACTTCGAAGGGATTCTTTAGTTTAACCAATAATGCTTTGCCATTTTTCAAGAAGCCTTTTTTTATTTCACCACCATTTAATGGATTCCTGAACCCGATCAGTAGACCATTGTCTGGCGTGGACGCAAGCCCTTCAATGCTCAAACCGCCTAACGCTTTGGCCTGCGTTTTTTTTGCCTTGCCAAAGTGATACGTATCAAAGCGGGAATCATCCTGTAAGTCTTTTATCAAGGACGTATAGATTCCACCAGCCGGCATGATGGCGAATTTGCCGTTTTCCCCTGGTTTGATATTGACGGCCAATAAACGATGCCTCGCCTCCCTATATTCGCCCGTCCGACTACTGGAGTGTGAACCTATCCAGAATACTGTATCCTCTATTTCGGCCGCACTTTCCAAGTCGATTTCTAAATCTTCACCATCGGCGACCACACCTTTAAATACCGTACTCAATTTGATAGATTGTAGCGGCTTTTCAAGAACATTCCGGTCGTAAATACGCAGCAGGTTATCTTCATCGTCAGCCACGACAAACACGTTGTTATTTAGCGCAACTGCACCTGATGGATTAGATATGCCTAGATATTTTTTTTCCTGGATGTCGTCTGTTTTCATTTACCTTAGCCCCGGTCATTTTGGTTTAATGGGGGTTTTCTGAGAACCCCGATGACTAATAGTACGATCAAGCTACTCCAGAGTAAACCAGGGATTAGCCAAAACCATTCCTGGTAAAACGTCGCTTGTGGATTTTTTAGGTAAGGCACTTCATAAAGCCCAGCCCAGGGTTGCATCATGGGGGATTGCTCAAGTACCTCGCCGGATGCCAACGAGACCGTAGAAATGCCCGTATTGGTGGCACGCAATACGGGCCTTCTAAACTCCACTCCACGCGCCAATGTCATGTACATATGCTGATAAGGCTCTTGCCAAGTACCATACCAAGAATCATTAGTCGCATTCACAATAAATTGTGCGCCTAGATTGGATAAATCGCGTGAAAACTTGGGAAACAAGCTCTCGTAACAGATTTGCGGCCCCATCTTAAAGCCATTCCATTCAAAAAGAACCGTCGGCCCAGGGCCTCTGGCATATTGGCCAATCTGGGGAAGAAATTTTTTGATGGCAGGAAAAGTATCTGCGAAGGGAATATATTCACCAAATGCCAACAAAATCGTTTTACTGTAATGCGGCTCTACGATTTCTCCTTGGTTATCCAGCAAAAATAAGGAATTCGTAAGCAACCGTAATTTCACATCCACGCCCAAAGCGCCCGTGACCAGAGGCAATTGCCTGTCACGCAAAAATTGGGAAAGCAAGATGGGGTCTTCCTTATCTTTGAATTCTTCGCCCAGTAAAGTAGGAAAAGCCGTCTCAGGCCACATGGCAAAGTCTATTTTGCTGCCTTTATGTTCCGTTAATGCCTTGTCAGTCAAGGCCATGATGCGCCTGATAATCTCCTGCGTATACCCTTCACCCAACTCCGCTGCCATTTTTTCCGAATTAGGCGTACTTGCCTGAATTAACAGGGTATTAAGCTTAGCATCCGGTTTCGGCAACCTTGCTTTCAGCCACAATCCGCCGAGATTAAGTAAGACAAATCCCGCCAACACCACTGCAAAAACCATCTTGCCTGAACGTTGCTTACGCTGTTGCCAAGCCAGATAAAGCGGAAGGTTGCACAACAAAGTCGCTGCGCTTAGACCGCTAAATCCAATGAATTCAGCCCATTGATAAACAGGAATGCTCGCGCCGTACCAAGAATAGCCGAAATTCCAATCGAACACGGTCAGGGAATATGCCTCGCACAGAATGGTTATCAACGCCATTAGCCATAAGGATAAACGTTCCGTCCACTGAAACTTCTTTCTCCCCCAAAACCACAGCACACCCGCTAAAGGAACATATAAATGCCCAACTAACCCAAACACTAACATACCTATGCCAGCAAAAAACCAGGGCAGATGTGCAAATTCATGCAGTGTGTAAGTGACCCAGTTAAAGCCAATTAGGGTAAACACAAAAGCAGTAATCACGCCGCCCCAAAAGGCATTTTTCAGCTTAGTTTGCTGATTCCAAAAAATCCACAACGGCACAAAACCAAATAAAGATGCCCAGGGCGGGAACGGAATGTAACTGGTGCCAATAAAAATGCCAGACAGGATTGGCAAATACCAGTTGATGGCTTTGCCGGATGTGTTGATATTCATGGTTAATCAGGTAGTGTGGAGGGGCTATCCGGCCATTGGAAATTGCGGATTCTATCATTACCGCAAGGATTGGGCTGTTTTTCGTGTATTTCCGTTAGCAAACTTCCGTTTAGATAGCCTTACATCTCGTCGTAAAAATGATCCTCGGTTTAACACTGCCCTATCTGCCGATCCCGGTACTTCATAAGCCCTCCTTTTCAATCGATTTACTTTTCCTGCAATACTAGCTATCGGATATAATAAACTTCCATTTTGGTTACCAAAGAACCTAGCTATTTCTGTTTTGTTGCGTGAAATAGATGGGCAATATCTTCGTCCTTAGTGCCGATAACTCCAAATTTATATAGCAAGGCAAGTAAATGAAAAAGCTGCTGTTCCAATTTGACACGGACACCTACCCTTCAGTTTTTGACACAGTCGTCGCTTATGATGGCGGCGCGGATCATGTGATTGGTCATGGCGGCTTAAATCCAGACAACGTAACCGCATTGGTTGAAGGCGCAATTTTTACCCGTGCACCTAAAGACAAAAAAAACACCGCAATATTTGTTGGCGGCAGCAATATGGTGGCTGGGCAAGCGCTCTTTAAAGCGGTGCAAAAACATTTTTTTGCCGGTTTTCAAGTTTCCGTCATGCTCGACAGCAATGGCTGCAATACGACAGCGGCTGCGGCTGTTGCTAAATTGCTGGGCAATCGTAATTTTGCCGGAAAAAAAGCGGTGGTATTGGCGGGTACTGGCCCCGTCGGTCAGCGTGCTGCGGCCATGTTAGCTAAAGAAGGTGCAACGGTGGCGATTACTTCTCGTAGATTGGGGCATGCCATAGAAGCCTGTAATGCTATGAAAGAGCGCTTTGGTGTTGAGCTTATTCCTGTTGAAGCCGCTGATAAAAATGCCAGGGCAAATGCGATTGCAAATGCCAACATCGTGTTGGCAACCGGTGCTACTGGCGTGGAATTGCTTAGCGAAGAACACTGGCGGGATAATCCAAACATAGAGCTTATTGCTGATGCCAACGCGACACCACCTTTAGGAATCGGCGGGACAGACATGATGGATAAAGGCATAGAACGGCACAATAAAATCATCTGGGGCGCTATTGGTTTTGGTACGCTCAAACTGGCTTTGCACCGGGCGTGTATTGCCAAACTGTTTGAAGATAATAAGCAGGTTTTTGATGCTGAAAATATCTTCGCTTTGGCGAAGGAAATGGCATAGTTTTAGTGGTGAATGTTAATGTCTCCGCATCTGCCCTTGCCCTGAGAAATACTGCGCTCAATATTTTTCAGGCAGGTATCGCTGCCGCTGATCCCTATCAAGCAGTCAAGCGTAGCCTGATAGCAGATGATAAGCAGTTACAGATATTACTCAATGATAGGGGTGACAAACTTACGTGTGTGTGGCCTAAAATCCACCTAATAGCCTTTGGCAAAGCCGCGTGCCCCATGATTAAGGCTGCTTTGGATAGCATTCCTGCCCATTTTTTGTCGGGCCAGGCGATTGCAGTAACCAACTACGAAAATGTAAAGCCCGTAGATGGTGTTAGTGTAATTGGTGCTTCCCATCCTTTACCTGACAAAGCTGGATTCAACGCCGCCAAACTGTGTGCAAAGATGGCGCAAGATGCACAACAAGATGAGCTGGTTTTAGTGCTAGTAAGCGGTGGCGGTTCTGCATTAATTCCCTATCCAGTCGATTCGGTAACATTACAGGAAAAAATCCTGACCACCGACTTATTACTGGCATCCGGTGCGACGATTAACCAGGTCAATTGTGTACGTAAGCATCTATCCCAGTTAAAAGGTGGGGGGCTTGCCAGAATGGTTGCACCTGCTGCTTTACATACGCTGATATTGTCAGACGTAATCGGTGATGACTTATCGGCTATCGCTAGCGGCCCGACCGTCCCGGATGATACAACTTTTAGTGATGCCATTGATGTACTGAAAACTAAGGACATCTGGAGCAAAGCACCCGATAGCGTTCGCCATTATTTGGAAATTGGGCAACAAGGCAAAGTTAGGGAAACCCCAAAATCAGGCGAATCTTTTTTTGCGGCCAGCAATCACACATTAATCGGCAGTAACCGTATGAGTGTCAATGCCATCTTGCAAACAGCGCGAGAGCAAGGTTTTGAAGCCATCTTGTACAGTGACAATCTATGCGGAGAGGCAAGCGAGGAAGCTGAAAATTTTGTGCAATTTGCAAACGCTCAACTCAGTAAAGCAGGTAACCGCCCTATCGCATTATTAGCCGGCGGTGAAACCACAGTATCCCTTAAAGGCAAAGGCCGAGGTGGCCGCAATCAAGAAATGGCCCTCGCTTTTGCCATCCATGCCGAACAACAGAAACTCCCTGGACACTGGGTATTTCTAAGCGGCGGCACTGATGGCCGCGATGGCCCAACAGATGCTGCAGGTGGGATGGTAGATTCGGGTACAATACGACGAATACAAGCCGCCGGAATCAGTCCATCAGAATTACTGGCGAATAATGACTCTTACAATGCACTAACTGCTTCAAACGATTTACTTACAACGGGTGCGACAAGTACTAATGTTGCCGATTTGCAAGTGCTGCTTATCCAACCGTAAACTCAACGAATACAGAATTTATTTCAGGAGATAACTATGTTTAACAAATCTATGACCATCGCCGGATTCGATGACGAATTATTTCAAGCGATTGAAGAAGAAAAGCAACGCCAGGAAGACCATATCGAGTTGATTGCGTCGGAAAACTATTCCAGCCCACGGGTGCAGGAAGCGCAAGGCACTTGTTTGACCAATAAATACGCCGAAGGTTATCCCGGCAAGCGTTATTACGGGGGCTGCGAATTTGTCGATAAAGCCGAGCAACTGGCGATTGATCGTGCCAAGGCGCTGTTCGGCGCGGATTACGCCAATGTGCAGCCGCATTCAGGCTCACAAGCTAACATGGCGGTGTTTATGGCGTTGATCCAGCCGGGCGATACCATTTTGGGCTTAAGCTTGGCACACGGCGGTCATTTAACCCACGGTGCCAAACCTAATTTCTCCGGCAAAATCTACAATGCTGTGCAGTACGGGCTTGATCCGGCAACCGGCTATATCGATTATGACCAAGTTGAAGCCTTGGCGCTGGAACATAAACCAAAAGTGTTGGTGGCCGGTTTCTCGGCATATTCCAGGATTTGGGACTGGCAACGTTTCCGCGAGATTGCCGATAAGGTCGGCGCTTATTTGTTTGTCGATATGGCGCACGTCGCCGGTTTAGTTGCAGCAGGTGTGTATCCTAACCCCGTGCCGATTGCCGATGTCGTGACCACTACAACGCATAAATCCTTGCGCGGCCCGCGCGGCGGCTTGATTTTATGCAAAAGCAATCCTGAACTGGAAAAGAAGTTTGATTCCAATATTTTCCCCGGCATCCAGGGCGGACCGTTGATGCATGTCATCGCCGCCAAAGCGGTTTCTTTTAAAGAAGCCATGCAGCCCGAGTTCAAAACTTATCAGGAGCAAGTCATCAGAAATGCCCGGGCGATGGCGAAAGTATTCGTTGACCGCGGCTTTGACGTGGTTTCCGGCGGTACGGACAACCACCTGATGCTAGTCTCGCTAATTCCTAAAGGCATTACCGGCAAAGCCGCTGATGCCGCCTTGGGTAAGGCGCATATCACCGTCAATAAAAATGCCGTCCCCAACGACCCGCAATCGCCCTTCGTCACCAGCGGCATCCGCGTCGGTACGCCAGCACCAACTACTCGTGGTTTCAAGGAAATGGAAGTTACTGATGTTGCTAACTGGATGTGCGACGTGATGGAAAATATGGAAGATGAAAACGTGATTGCGGCGGTAAGGGAGAAGGTGACGGCGCTTTGTAAGCGGTTTCCGGTTTATGGTTGAATATACGTTGTAATATTTTGGAGCAATAGGAATGAGTTGTACCCAACCCCCATCTTTATATGGAATTATCAAATCAAACCGTATTGGAGATGATCTTTGGGGCAAAAATCAATTCAATAGCACCTTTCCCACAGCATTATGTTGTTATATGCGGGATAAAAACATTCCCGCTGTTTACTTAAAATTGATGGGCGATACCCTCGATCAATTGCATGTTCAACCTGAAGAAATGTCATTTGATGAAATCTTCAATACAAAATTGGCGAACAAACAACTAACCTTTTCATTCGAGAGCAAGTTTGAACCTTATCAACAATGGGCGTATGGGGACATCGGCAATATCGACTTGGTAATTAAGAACGAAAAAGAATTTTTGCGGGCACTGGAAATAAAGTTAACTGTAATGCCTGACGATGGTACGCATGAAGACGAGGAATCAAGATGGGGTTCCGAGTTAGTAGTTAGAGCAGCCACAACTTCTTATGCTGCGTTAGGAATTGCCCATTCTTGTATTGATGTATTACCAGAGCTACGCAAATTGTTTGAACCCGTTTGCCAACCGATTAGGAACTGGGGCAATCCAACAGAAATCAAATCTCGCAAAGATTGCATCCTAGATTGCTTAGATACCTTCCAGACTCTTTACGTTTCACGCCAAAAACCTTTTCTAATGCAACCTATTTGGAAAACCAAAGGTAAATCGCCAGAACTATCAGATCATGCGTTCGATGTTTTTGTTTGGAGCGACTTTGCGTTGTGTCGGGCTTTTATTGACAGGGCGAAACATGAAACCTCAAAAAAGGCTAATGAAGTACCGCGATTTCTCCGTGCTGCAACGCGCTTGGCGCATTCGTTATATGATTTATCGACACGAGGTAAAGTTGATAGGGGCGTTTACAGGGAGGACGCAATGGGTAATTTAACGGATAAGGAATTCGCTTTGGGAGGAAAAATAACTCGAAGCTATATGGATCACCCGCGTAAGCTTAAGCCTGCTGTTACAAAAGAAGCTCTACGTGAAATTATTCTAGGTGGTGGTCAAAACAAATTAAGTCCAGAGCGACGCTTTGATGCTACGATCTATTTCACTGCAAAGCATTTATTTGAGGAGCTTGACAATGAAAGCGATTGATTTGTTTTGCGGAGTAGGCGGATTATCCCTTGGATTGAAATTATCGGGTATTGACATAATTGTGGGTATGGATAACTGGACTCAGGCATTATCCGTGTACCGGTTAAACCATCTTCACGATGCTCTTGATATTGATCTTTCAGATGTTGATACAACCGTTAATGCTACCGCTAATTACGAAATTGACTTGATTGCAGGTGGACCGCCCTGCCAGGATTTTTCCCATGCTGGAAAACGGGTTGAAGGTAAACGTGCAAATTTGACCTTAGCTTATGCGGAAATTGTGACGAAAATCCTTCCAAAATGGTTCATCATGGAAAATGTTGACCGTTCGCAAAATAGTGATGCATATTCAGAGGCGCGGGGAGTTTTCCGTAATGCGGATTACGGGTTAACAGAAGTAGTATTAGATGCCAGTTATTGCGGCGTACCACAAAAGAGGAAACGCTTTTTTTGTATCGGAAAAAGAAATGAATCGGACGGTTTTTTGTTGGAGTTAATTAACGCAAAACTCTCAAAATCCCCTATGACAATAAGGCAGTATTTGGGTACCGATTTTGGTTTGTCTCATTACTATCGACATCCACGCAATTATTGCAGACGTGCTGTTTTTTCCATAGACGAACCTTCTCCTACAATACGTGGGGTCAATCGCCCTATCCCAAAAGGCTATCCTGGTCACGCCAATGATGAAGTGCCTGTTGAAAATGTTCGACCTTTAACTACCTTAGAAAGGGCGCGTCTCCAAACATTTCCAGAAAATTATGCTTGGAATGGTAACAAAACGGAGATGGAGCAATTTATTGGCAATGCAGTTCCGGTCAATCTGGCCAGATTTGTAGGTGAATGTGTGATGATCTACGAAGGAAATCAGGTTATAGGTATTAATTCAAATAGCATAAATCTTAATCAGCGAATAAAAGAATGCAGTTCGTAGGTTAGGCTGAATAAAATGAAGCCAAAAAAATCAACCCACAGGCACAAGATTGTCTACAAATTGCTGGGTGCATTTTTGCCAAGTGTATTCCTGGGCGTAACTCTGGCAGGCTTGTGGACTTAACGATAGGGCTGTAAGGGCGGCTTGTTGAAGGTCTTCGCTTAAAACGCCGACTTTTGAATCCCTGATGACATCTTTAGGTGCTTGCACGGGATAGGCTGCCACTGGGACACCGCAGGCTAATGCCTCAAGCAAAACAACTCCGAAAGTGTCTGTTAGGCTGGGGAATACAAAAACATCGGCTGCCGCCAAATATCGCGCCAGATTTTCACCGTGTTGATAGCCAGTAAAACGCACAGTCGGATATTTCTCAACCAGCAATTCCCGATGTGAACCGTCACCGATAACATACTTGGTTCCAGGAAGCTCTAGCTTCAAAAACGCTTCGATATTTTTTTCGATGGCGACCCTACCAGTAAACATGAATATGGGGCGTTGGTCTTGGATATAAGCTTTTGTTTGTGGATGAAAGACTTCCGTGTCTACGCCACGAGACCACCGCGCCAAATGCTGATAACCTTTTTTCTGCATTTCTTCTTCTAAGGATGCCGTTGCCACCATGACACGGGAACTTTCACCGTGAAACCAGCGCAGGTAAGCCGCACTTACCGACATCGGAAAGCCGGTCCGGAGCTTAAAATATTCTGGAAATCGGCTGAGGTACGAGCTGGTATAACGATATCCTAACTCAAGGCAATATCGGCGGGCAGCGAAACCAATCGAACCTTCTGTAACCAGATGGATCGCGTCCGGCTTAAACGCTTCGATGATGGGCCTTAACTTTGGGCCGCACAGAAACGCCATCCCCACATCAGGATAACCCGGCCACGGGTAAGTCTTAAAACGGTCTGGCGTGATAAGTTCAACTTCGTGCCCTAGCTGTTTTAGTGAGATAACCGTATTTTTTACCGTCGTTACCACGCCGTTTACTTGCGGATGCCAGGCATCGCTAATCAGCACAATTCTCACAATGTATCCTTGATTTACTTGCGCCTGGCTTCAATTTCGGCGCGTAACTCCTGCTGTTTCTGCTGCGTAATGGGATAATTCCATAACAACGGAAATGCAAAAAGCATTATAAAACAAGGTAGCCAACCATAAATCCGCATCAGGGCAAATTCAGTCGCTTCAGTATGACTTGTAACCGAAGGATCAAAACCATAGTGGGCAGGTAAAGTTGTCCCCAAAAACACGCCCAAGCCGATAGCCATCTTAATAGCCATGCCCCAAAGCGAAAAATAAAACCCCGTGCGCTGATGTCCAGAAGCTACCGTATCATGGTCGATCACATCGGCAGCCAAGGAATTCGACAGGAAAATGATCGCCGCAATGCTGCTGCCACGCAGCACAATCAGCGTTATATATAATTCAATATCGCCATGCCCGACCAGCGGTAATGCCAGCCCCCACAAGCCGATCCAAGCACCGGCAAAGGTCAATGCCCGGTGTTTCCCTATACGATCAGAAAGCCACACCCATATTGGCAAAGCCATCAGTGACACAAGGGTTTCTGCAAGAATCATGGATGAAAACAACTCCGGCCTACCCACAACATGCTTCAAGACCATTTTATGCAGGGTGGCCTGAATCATAAGCCCAGTTCCAAACAAGACGAGAGCAATCACCGTCCTGATAAAAGCCTGGTTGCGGAACACCAACTTCATTCCCGCCCAACCGAGGTGGGATTCGCCATTTAATGTCTCCGGCAGTCTTTCCGGCACTTTGGCTACTGCTAAAGCTACAAACAACGGTAAACAAATGCAGATAATCAAGGCAATGACCAGAAGCTGTTCGCGGTTACCGCGATACCCCAGAAACCCCATTACAATAAGTATCATCAGAAAGATGATATGACCGGTAGCACCAAATGCTTCCCGCCAGGCAGCAACTCGCGAGCGCTCTTTATAATCAGTTGAAAGTTCAGCCCCCCAAGCTTTATAAGGTAAATCGAATATATCAAAGGACAAAAACAGCAAGCTAGTCCAGATAAAAAGATAAACCACGGATGCCTTGCTGCTGGGTACAAAAACCATACAGGTTGACAGTATTAATAACGGGGTTCCGACTACTAACCAGGGCTTACGCCGACCCCAGCGCGTATGCCAGCGGTCACTCAGGATGCCCATAATGGGATCGGTGAACACATCCAGTAATCGTGAAACTGCAATTGCCATCCCCACGCTCGCCAGCGGTAATGCAAGGTCATCTGCATAATAAGACGGGATAAACAACACCAGAGGCAACAAAACCATCGAGTGGGTCAGGTGCGGCAAGCCATAAAACGCCATCAGCTTATGTGAAAGGACAGGCACATTTTTTGGAAGCAGTTGATTAGGCATTTTAGTTAGGTGTGTTTGTATCCATAAAACATATCTCATTGATTAAATAATCAATTATTGTTCCCATACCAAAGTAGATATTACCTTAAGCAGTTTAAAACGCTGATGAGGCGTTTGCCATTGTTTATTTTCCTGAATTGTCTCACAAAAGGGAATGGCGGTGATTGACAATAGCTTGATCCGTCCCAGGCTCGGAACGTTAGATAATCAATAGCTATTTAGTCAGGCTTAGCACCTATCAAACCATCTTGCTATATTTTTCAGCCGCCAATGGTGATCATGTCAATAGTTAACGGGTATAGGACGAGACAAAGAAATGGAGAAAATTTAGTATCGCGTACTTACGGTTTACATGACCTCTTCCACTAACTTTGTTAGCGCAAGAATAGCAACGTTAAATGCAGCGGTCGACCTTTATGGTGTATGAAGCGCATAACGAGCGGCAGCTGCAAGTGCTTGGAGTACCGTAAACGTAAATTAGTAACTTTGGATGTGAAAACGGCCTTGTTTTAACATGGCCGTTTTTTTATATTGAGAAAGAAAGGTAGCTATATTCTTACAACTTGGCATTTTGTGTTTGTATAGCCCACCAATCCGCTTCTGGTTTGACCTGAAACGCCCGACATTAAAGGCATTTCAGGTCAATAGTTCAGAATTATTGATTTTAAGTAACGTTAATTCCAGAATATTTGGGTAAAAAATACCTCTCCAGAACTACTTTTTGCCACACCGATTCCGGTCATCCGGAAATTTCCGACAATTTGGCCAAGATGCGACGCACTTTGCAGCCAGCCTTCAACGGCTGTTGCAGCAGGATCACTATAGCCCCAATTGGAACCTACGTTTTCACCTGCACCACCATAGGGAATAGTCTGCGCTATTGATGCAATACGGGTTTCGAAACCCGTGTGACCAAATGCCACTTTGCCCGATGCCATTTCCTGGCTATGCGTCCTCGCTACGTTACTGATAGCTGAGTTTAACGTTAATGCCGATAAACCTCGAGAAGCACGATAGGCGTTGATTTTCTGCTGGATGCTTTGCTCTAACGCCGTTATGTCTGTGCCAGGTTGTGATGATGGCGTTACAGGAGGTTGTGGTTGTGGTTGTGGTTGTGGTTTCGGCTGGGTTGTGGGCGGAGTTATCGGTGGCTTTGGGGTATTCGCAGTGCCATAGAGCATTGAAACACTGTCATCGTAATGATTGGCGACTGCCAGGTCGAGATGCTGGTCACCATCAAAATCACGGACGGCTATAGATGCAGGGCCTGTTCCAACCGGATAAGTTTCTCGCGGGGAAAAATTACCATCACCATTGCCACTCAATACCGATATCGTCGCGCTTGCAAAATTTGATGTCGCTATGTCAAGCGTGCCGTTACCATCAAAATCTGCGCTGACTATAGACCAAGGATAAGATCCAACAGACAGTTGACGCTCAGAGGAGAAGCTGCCATTTCCTTTTCCGAGCAGAATGCCGACCTTGGCACCCGTGTATTTGGTAACGGCGAGATCGAGACTTTTATCCTTGTTAAAATCCTTTGCGACAATAGAATAAGGACCAGAACCAACTGCCAAATTGGCTTTTTTAGGGAATTTACCTGTGCCATCCCCTATTAATAGGGTAATGGAATTACCGCCATAATTGGTAACAGCAATATCCATCAAACCATCCTTGTTGAAATCGCCATTAGCAATTGAACTAGGCTTGCTACCCACAGCAATCGGCGTTGGTGGCAGAAAACTTCCGTTGCCTTTTCCTTTGAGTAACGAGACTGTATTCGCTATATAGTTGGTAACTGCGACATCTAAAATTTTGTCCCTGTTAAAATCGGCTAATACAAATGAGAAAGGTGAAGCACCGGCAGGATAATTAACGGCTGCCTTAAAAGTGCCATTGCCAACACCTGACAACACTGAGAGGCTTTTACTGTCGTGGTTGGCGACTATCAAGTCAAGCTTGCCATCGGCATTCAGATCAGTTATACGAACCATCCGTGGGTGAGAACCGACATTAAAGTTAACCGGTAAGCGAAACCCCCCATTACCGTTACCTAACAATACTGAAACTGTATTATCGTAAAAGTTGGTAACGGCGAGATCTTGCTTTTTATCCCCATTAAAATCACCTTCGGCGACAGAACTTGGGTAATTGCCTGCTGAGGCATCGTTTCCCACTTCAAAGGCATACACAGTGCTTATGACAGTATTCGCCAATAGCAGCATGACAGAAAACACGCATCTAATCATGTTGGTTTTATTCATAACTTAAATCTCATATATGACAAAAAAAATCTTCTGGTCGTGTGATTGCGATTTACAGAAGTTGCTGATTTCAGGGAAGAAAAATACACGTAGAAAAGTTAGAGCCGATACGTAATTTTGAAAAGAAAAAACCGTTCAATTTTTAAGGTTTAATCTTTTTGAGGGTGTACTGCGGATGCTTTCAACAAGCACAAGGCGAATCAACTTAATACAACTAAAACTGCAATTCTCTTATCCGAAAATCCCTACCTGTTATACAGACTAAAAATTAAAGTATGCTTAATCATTTCTTTAGAAATGTTATTGTCCAACTAAAAACCCATAATTTATGCTTACGTAACTTATCTTAACGATAATTGATCAAGCTTTTTGGATCCATCTTCCCATGGCCCAATAACAACCATGTCACATTAAAAATGTGACACCAAGTTTGTCTTCGGATACAACAAAGCCCATCCGGTCTACTTACTTGTTTTGTAAAAAATTTCAGTGTTAAGCTCAGCATCCAGTCGTTGTTCATCCAGCTCGTTTTCCCATTTCGCAGCAACTATGGTAGCCACTCCGTTGCCTATCAGGTTAGTCAAGGCGCGGGCTTCGGACATGAAGCGGTCGATTCCGAGTATCAGAGCGAGTCCGGCGACAGGAATGGTCGGCACAGTTGAAAGTGTTGCCGCAAGCGTGATAAAACCACTACCGGTAACTCCCGCAGCGCCTTTTGAAGTCAGCAACAAGACACCTAGCAAGGTTAATTCCTGAGTTAGCGTTAAAGGTGTATTGGTTGCTTGGGCAACAAAAATTGCAGCCATCGCTAGATAAATTGACGTTCCATCAAGGTTGAACGAATAGCCCGTAGGAATAATCAATCCTACTACTGATTTGGAACAGCCCAATTTTTCCAACTTTATCATGATGCGTGGCAATACAGACTCTGAAGACGAAGTGCCTAACACGATTAACAACTCATCCTTAATATAGACTATAAACCGGAAAATACAAAAACCGGTAAGCCGCGCTATCAAGCCCAGCACACCAAAAATAAACAACATACAGGTCAGATAAAAACTACCCATTAATGAAGCCAATGGCATAAGTGAAGCCACACCGTACTTACCAATCGTATACGCCATCGCCCCGAAAGCCCCGATGGGGGCGAGCTTCATAATGGTCTCCACGATACCGAATAGCGCGTGTGAAACCTTATTGATAAAACCCACCACTTCCGCCCCTGTTTCTTTCATGGCCGCCAGGGAAGAGCCGAACAACAATGAAAAAAGTAAAACCTGCAAGATATCGCCTTTGGCAAAGGCATCGATAACGCTGGTCGGAATAATATTAAGCAGAAAATCGACCGCACCGTGCGTCTTTGCGGCATCCGTGTAAGTGGTAAGGCTAAGGGTATCCAGAGTACTTGCATCAACATTCATGCCCACGCCGGGCTTGACAATATGAACCACCAACAAGCCGATAATCAGCGCCAACGTACTCACCACTTCGAAATAAAGCAGCGCTTTAACACCGACTCGTCCGACCTTGTCCATCTCCTGCATACCGGCAATGCCCGTTACCACGGTGCAGAAAATGATCGGCGCAATAATCATCTTGATGAGCTTGATAAAACCGTCGCCCAAGGGTTTCATCGAAACGGCTATATCAGGACAGAAATAACCGAGCAAAATACCGAGGGTAATGGCGGTCAGGACTTGGAAGTAAAGGTGTTGGTGGAGTTTTTTATTCGCTTGGGGATTTGCGTTTTGTTCCATGCCAGACTCCAAATTAGAATCAATAGCCATCTATTTCAACGCCTTTTCCCATCGGCTAATCACTGCTGATGCCATACTGTTACCAAACACATTAGTCGCGCTCCGCCCCATATCCAAGATTTGGTCGATACCCAACAGCAGCAGCAGCCCTGCTTCGGGAATTTTGAACATCGACAAAGTAGCAGAGATCACGATCAACGACGCCCTAGGCACACCCGCCACGCCCTTACTGGTAAACAATAACACCAGCAACATCAGGAGCTGGTCAGCGAGCGGCATATCAATCCCGTAAGCCTGGGCAATGAATAAGACCGCAAATGTCATGTACATCATGCTGCCGTCTAAGTTAAACGAATAGCCTAAAGGTAATACCAAGCCGCAAACTTTTTCATCGCAGCCGAAACGTTCCAATTGTTGTAATAGCTTAGGGTAAGCGCTCTCGCTGCTGGCTGTACCGAAAGCCAATAGCATCGGTTCGCGGATGTGACTGATTAATGAAATAATCCGTCGCCCCAGAAATAAAGAGGCAACACAGCCTAATATGCAGCACAGCAATATCAAGCCGAAATAGAATTCGCCGATAAATTTGCCGTAGGTGAGCAGTACACTGATACCTTGCTGGGCTATCACGGAAGTCATCGCAGAAAACACCGCCACAGGCGCGTAGTGCATCACATAACTCGTGACTTTCAACATGATGTGCGCTAATGAATCCAGCAATTTGACCATTGGATGCGCCAGTTCACCCAACGAAGCACAGGCCACGCCAAAGAACATGGAAAACACCACGATTTGTAATATCTCGTTGTTTGCCATTGCTTCAACCACGCTTTTCGGGAAGATATGTGCGGCAAATGTGCTGAGTGTCGGCTTTACGTCCGGCAATCCAGTCGCAGCGCCGACACTAGGCAAGTCGATATGCAGCGAACTCCCCGGTTCAAACACATTTACCAGTAACATACCTAGCAATAAGCTGAAAAGGGATGCCGAGAAAAACCACAACAATGCCTTGATGCCGATGCGCCCCACCGTATTAATGTCGCCCATTTTTGCCATGCCCACAACCAAGGTGGAGATCACCAGAGGTGCGATAATCATCTTGACCAGCCGCAGAAAAATATCGGTTAGTACAGTAAAAACTGTGATGATCTGGCTTAAAAGAGGATTTGGCTTAATCTCCCCTAAACCGCCGAGTGTCAGGTTAAGCATCTCTCCAACCACAATGCCGAGTACGAGGGCGATGACGACATAAAGGGTTTGGCGATTCGGTTTGTGGACATGGGGTTGAATGGTCATTGCTTTACACCTTATTGATTGCATTCAAACAACTTTAACAGAGTAGATAGATTGAATACAGTGTGGCGCCAATGAGATATTGATTTTAATGGAGATCGCGCGCCCAGAGGCTTATTTAGCAGTAAGCAATCTCGATGAAACTTGTAGGCTGGGATGAGGCGCGAAAATCTATAGGTTAGCTTTATTATTGGGTTTATCAACTCAGCCTACGGGTTTATATCCAATTAATTCGCGTTTATCAAAAAAATTTGTGACGTTCATCTTAAAATCAACATGCATTTGTTTCCTCATATTTATAAAAAGGGATAATGAATCTCAGTTTAAAAGGACAATTTGTCCGAATTTTTTCTAAGGAAATAAATTTTGAAAACGATCTCATCAACTTTGTTTTTATTGCTTGTCCTAACCGCCCAAGCGGCTTGGTCACATGCCGACAATAACTCTTCGTCGGTTGTACATGCTTGTATTTTTAACACCGCCAAATTTGTCCGGATTATCGATGCTAACGATTCTTGTAAAGGCTATGAAATTGCAACCCATTGGAATGTCCAAGGCCCAAAAGGCGATAGGGGACTGCAAGGAATTCAAGGCGCTGCTGGAACACATGGTTTGAAGGGAGACAGGGGTGACGCTGGAATCAAGGGTGTGTCCGGGGTAAATGGCGCAGACGGTCGGCAAGGTGCTGCAGGAATAAAGGGTATACAAGGCATACAGGGCTTGAAAGGCGACAATGGATTAAAGGGTAACGATGGTAAGTCGGCTTTTCAGTTTGCGTTAGACTCAGGTTATGTTGGCGAATTAGCCGATTGGCTTGGCTCACTCAATGGTACTGATGGTCAAGATGGGGTTAATGGCAACAATGGCTCTCAAGGCATAGCGGGTATAAGTGGCATTCAAGGCCCCAAAGGGGATATTGGAACGCAAGGTATTCAAGGAGAAAAGGGTGAAAAAGGCGATGTCGGCGTAATTGAGCCTAGCCCTTGCATACAAGACGACTTAACCGGCAGATGGGTTGTTTTTACAACCCAAGGTAATAACGATGTCAGGTTTACCATTGACATTGATGCTAAAGGAACATTAACTGGCACTAATCTTTATACGGATTCTAAAATCCCTAAAGATGGCGAGTTAGCAGGTGACCTCATGATGTCCGAAAATAAAGAAAGCGAGTGCTTTATCAAACTGTCTGTCTCGAAAGTTGGAGACCAAGCAGTCAACATTCTCATGGAAGGCGTGATTTCTCCAGACCACCATTCCATCATCGGTGGCGGTATTAGGGACGCATTTAGTGAGCTCTCTTTGCTGACTAATTTAAGGGCGATAAAGGTTTCGCCTAGAGTTTAGCTTAAAGCACACACCTGGTAATTGAGAGAAACCCAGGAGAGAGGTAGTATCCGGGTCGCCTTTTCTTTGGATACTTTCTTTTGGCGAAAGCAAAAGAAAGTATATCGCCAAGAACGAGAACCCGATTAAATCAAACGTCGCATTAACGTGACACATTTGATAGATTTACCATCACTCTCCTTCTCATTCTTGGGAGGGATATTAGAGGCTAAGCCATACAAGTTAATTCAACTTCCCATGACACTGCTTAAACTTCTTCCCTGAACCACAAGGACAAGGATCATTACGCCCTACCTTGTTAGCTTCCCTTACAAATGGCTGGGCCGGTGCAACTGGCAATTCTTCAAGCTCAGCTTCTGGATCATATTCACCCAAGGCGGATACTTCGGCATGTTCAAAGTGCAGCTCCCTGGGAGCTTGCATTTGTTCGTCCATCGCTTGGATGTCTTCTTCTTGGCTAACTTGTACCTTGAAAAGGATGCGGGTGACTTCGTACTTGATGTGGTCAAGCAAGTTAGTGAACATTTCGAAAGCTTCGCGCTTGTATTCTTGCTTAGGGTCTTTTTGCGCGTAGCCTCTTAGATGTATGCCTTTACGTAGATAATCCATCGCGCTCAGGTGTTCTTTCCAGCTATTATCCAACACTTGCAGCATGACGGATTTTTCAAAGTGGCGCATGACTTCTGATGTCATTTGCTGTTCTTTGTGACTATATAATTCCCCCAAAGCCCCAATAATACGGGTACGTAACGTCCCTTCTTGCAGCTTTTTGTCTTGATCGAGCATTTTCTGGATCGGGACTTCGGCATTGAGTTCCTGATAGAGATGATCTTCTAACCCCTTGATGTTCCACTGTTCCTCCATTGTTTTTGGTGGAATGTATTGGGTAATCAAGTTATTAACCACGTCTTTGCGGATTTCAACGATGATGTCGGAAATGTCCTTGGCTTCCATCAACTCGTTGCGCTGTGCATAAACCACTTTACGCTGGTCGTTGGCGACATCATCATAAGCCAGGATTTCTTTACGGATGTCGAAGTTGCGGTTTTCTACTTTGCGCTGGGCATTTTCGATGGAACGCGTAACCCAAGGATGCTCGATTGCCTCACCATTGCCCATACCCAATTTTTGCATCAAGCCAGCGACACGGTCAGAGGCAAAAATACGCATCAAATCGTCTTCTAGCGCCAAGTAAAAACGTGATGATCCTGGATCACCTTGACGACCGGAACGACCACGCAACTGGTTGTCAATACGGCGGGATTCGTGGCGCTCTGAGCCGATCACATGTAATCCACCTGATGCAATGACTTGGTTATGGCGTTCCAGCCAAGCACCTTTAACATGATCTTTTTCTGCTCCACTGGCATCAGACCCTAGACTTGCCAATTCAGCATCTAAGTTGCCGCCCAACACAATATCGGTACCGCGACCTGCCATGTTAGTGGCGATGGTAACCGCGCCTGGCATACCCGCTTGCTGCACAATATGCGCTTCGCGTTCGTGTTGCTTGGCGTTGAGCACTTCATGTTTAACACCAAGCTTATTTAGCAAAACCGACACCCGTTCGGAGTTCTCGATGGAGGTTGTACCCACCAGGACAGGCTGCCCACGCTGTACGCATTCTTTAATGTCTTCAGCGACGGCGTTATATTTTTCTTCTGCACTCAGATAGACCATATCGCCCAGGTCTTTGCGGATCATTTTCCGGTGCGTCGGTATGACGACGACTTCAAGCCCATAAATCTTGTTCAACTCGAATGCTTCGGTATCCGCCGTACCCGTCATGCCAGACAGTTTTTCGTACAATCGGAAATAGTTCTGGAAAGTGATAGAAGCCATCGTTTGGTTTTCATTTTGGATGGTAACAGACTCTTTAGCTTCAATCGCTTGATGTAACCCTTCTGACCAACGCCGACCTGGCATAATGCGTCCAGTAAACTCATCCACAATAATGACCTGATTGTTTTGGACGATGTATTCGACATCCCGTTTGAATAAAGTGTGTGCCCGTAAGGAAGCGCTTAAGTAGTGCATCAAACGAATATTGGTTGCGTCGTATAAGCTGGTACCTTCGCTCATCAAGCCATGTTCCACCATGAGGTGTTCGACATGTTCATGACCTTTTTCGGTCAAATGAACTTGGCGCTCTTTCTCGTCAACCCAGTAATCACCATTGCCCTGTTCTTTTTCCTGCCTAATTAAGAAAGGGATAACGGCATTGGCTTTAATGTAAATTTCAGTGCTTTCTTCCGTCGGCCCAGAAATTATCAATGGTGTTCTAGCCTCGTCAATCAGGATGGAATCAACCTCATCGACGATGGCAAAATTCAATCCTCGTTGGACTTTTTGTTCCAGATTGAAGGCCATATTATCGCGTAAATAATCAAAGCCAAATTCATTGTTGGTTCCGTAAGTAATGTCCGCTGAGTACGAGGCTTTCCTTTCATCGTGTTCCATCTGGCTGATAATAACGCCTGTTGTTAACCCTAAAAAGCCGTATAACCTGCCCATCCATTCGGAATCTCGTTTGGCGAGGTAATCGTTGACGGTAACGACGTGAACGCCGTATCCAGGCAATGCATTGAGATAGGCTGCTAAGGTCGCCATCAAGGTCTTGCCTTCGCCGGTTTTCATTTCGGCGATTTTTCCGTCGTTAAGTATCATCCCGCCTATAAACTGCACATCAAAATGTCGCATACCAAAGACACGGGATGAGGCTTCCCTGACTGCGGCAAATGCTTCTGGGATCAGGTTATTGAGTTTTTCACCTTTGTTTAACCGATCACGAAACTCTTGGGTCTTTGCCTTTAGTGCTTCGTCAGATAATTTTTCATATTCTGAGCTTAGTGCATTAATCCTTTTGACAAGTTTCTTCTTTTTCTTAACAAGCCTGTCATTTCGGCTTCCAAAAACAAATCTAACCAGCTTGCTCAGCATGTGTATTTCCGATGTAAATTGAACCAAACTATTGATTATATACTGTCTGACATATTAGGTATATAAAACAGCTGCCATCCTGAATAAGATAAATGCTGTTGTATAAGCTAAAGCATAAGCAAACACGCATCTAGGAAATTTTCATATAATCAACCAGTTTGTGTATATTGCGCTTACAGACAACAATCTCAAGCCTTTCATACAGCTACTATATAGATATTTTCATTAACCACTCAATCCCAAATGTTCTATGCAAAAATCACCCGTGAACAAACGATTTCTCAAGTTTATTATTTTAGTTTCGCTAGGTCTTTGCTCGGCTTTCTTGTCATTTTATCGTGACAGTTTTGGGCTTGAACCTCCAACACAAAGCACGAGTTCTGATTTAACAAGCTTAGATATTTTTAAAAAAGCTTTCGATAATCAACAAAGCAATATTCAAGTAAGACAAACGGGACGAATAGCTAAAATACTACGGGATGACGACCAAGGACTAAAACATCAGCGTTTTGTTGTCGCGCTAAATTCCGGGCAAAAAATCCTCATAGCTCACAATATCGATCTAGCACCTAAAGTCGAGGGCTTAAAAGAGGGGGAAATTATTTCTTTTTCTGGCGAGTATGAA
Organism: uncultured Gammaproteobacteria bacterium; assembly: GCA_963804035.1. Taxonomy (GTDB): domain Bacteria; phylum Pseudomonadota; class Gammaproteobacteria; order Methylococcales; family Methylomonadaceae; genus Methyloglobulus. The sequence continues at coordinate 357,192 of CAWDOO010000004.1, forward strand.
TGGAACAATAAGGGCGGCATCGTGCATTGGACGCACCACGACCCTAAAGGGTTACATCCTAATGGATGGCTGTTTTATAACAACCGTAGATATGATTGAGGGATTTATGTAAAACAGTAAATACGCCCTGTCTCAAAAAGTGACAAGGCGTAATCTATTGATTAGATTAGGCGAGGGTTACTTCTTCTGCCTGCGGGCCTTTTTGGCCTTGTGTGATAGTAAAGCTTACTTTTTGGCCTTCATCCAAAGATTTAAAGCCATTGCCGCTAATATTGCGGTAATGAACGAAAACGTCCGGGCCGCTTTCTTGTTGAATAAAACCAAAACCTTTTTCTGCGTTAAACCATTTAACTGTACCAGTTGTCATGTGTGTTCCTTTTGTATAGAGTAATTAAAGCCGTTAGGCTCGTGGAGCTGGGAAATTTGAAAAATACTTAATGACAAACAGGACGAGTAATACTGAAAAACTTCGTAGAGATAAGCATAGCGGTAGATCAATTTCAAGCTACGAAGATTGTATAGGGACTTAGATGCCGTGTCAATGACTCATTAGTACTAAATTACATGACTTTGACTTTTAATTGTTTAATAAGATCAATAAGTTCTGTTGAAAGCCAGTCTTAAAAACAAATCTGAAGATGCAGATATTTAAAACGGGGGTAGGTTAACGGCTAACATAATGGTTTATGCTGTTGACAAATTCATCTATGATCGCCGAAAAAATAAAAACTTACTAGCAAACATGACTCATCACACAAAGCCCATAAAGACGGTTTTATCTTACCCAAACAAAACAATTGCGTTACTTCGCTTACAAATTAAACAGCAATTAGTCCTCTTGGAACACGTAAAAACAGTTTTACCGAAAGAATTGGCAAGCCATGCTTTGTATTGTGTTTTTCATGACAAAACACCTGATAACAAAAAACTACTCGTTTACACGGACTCAGCCATCTGGGCTTCCCAATTACGTTTTTATGGCAAAGCCATGCTTACATCCATTGAGCCTGTTGCCCCAACACCTATATCTGTAATACAGGTAAAGATCATTAGCGCGGCGGAAACTGCAAATACCCCTAAAAAACGTATTGCAGTTATTCCTTCCCAAACCGCAGCCGAAGATATTAACAACCTTAGCTGCACAGTGACCGACCCTCAACTCAAACAAGCTTTGGACAAGCTCAGTTCAACGCTGATACGTTTGCACAGCAGAAATAACTGATCCTTCCTTATGCGGCTGATCGAGGTGACTCAGCAGACGGCATAAAAGAAATCGGCGCTTGTCTTTCGTCGTCAAACGTAATCTTTTCCCAAGCATCAGTATCGGCCAATAGGGTTCTTAGCAACTTATTGTTTAGGCCATGGCCTGATTTAAAACCCGTAAATTGGCCTATCAAACTATGTCCTAGCAGATAAAGATCACCGATAGCATCAAGAATTTTATGTTTAACAAATTCGTCAGCGTACCGTAAGCCGTCTTCATTGAGGATTTTTGCATCATCTACCACAATGGCATTATCGAGACTACCGCCCAAGGCGAGATTATTTTGCCTGAGCATCTCAATATCTTTCATGAAACCAAAAGTCCTGGCCCTGCTGACTTCCTTTACGAATGTCGTTGACGAAAAATCCATTGTCGCCGTTTTGACATTTTCAGCAAAAGCCGGATGCTCAAAATCAATCGTAAAAGTCACCTTGAAGCCATCGAACGGCTCAAAAGCCGCCCATTTGTCCCCATCTTCGACCATTACTTTATGCTTAATGCGAATATATTGTTTAGGACAATCCTGCTCCTCAACGCCTGCCGACTGGAGCAAAAACACAAAAGGCCCGGCGCTACCGTCCATAATAGGAACTTCCGCAGCACTAACATCAATAATCGCGTTATCAATACCTAAACCCGCAAAAGCAGAAAGCAGATGCTCTATTGTCGAAATTTTTGTATCTCCAGAGACCAAAGTGGTCGAGAGCACCGTTTCGCCAACATTTCCAGGGGTTGCCTGAATAGTAACCGGGAATTCCAAATCCACTCGACGAAACCGGATTCCGGTATTTGGCTCTGCCGGACGTAAGGTCAAGTACACCTTTTCGCCAGTATGTAGCCCTACGCCGGTAGCTCTAATAGTATTTTTTAAGGTTCGCTGTTTGATCATATCGTAAGCCATATAAGTGGGGCAGAACGCCATATTATCACATTCAACCCCAAAGTGAGGTAAAGCAAACCATAAACGACTAGTCTGCTTGCCGTCTTAAAAAAGCCGGAATATCCAAATAATCCAAATCCATGTCTTTCTTAGGTTGTGCGCCAAACCGGGTTTCCCTCGCTTCAGGCTTGTTTTGCCGCATGACAGTCGGCTTATCCAATACGCCATAATTTATTTCACCTGCGGCTGCTTTTTGCATTAGCCTACCTGAGGAGGTTTTGATGATTTGCGCCCGTGGCAAACCCATTCCTGTAGCGACAACAGTGACTTTAATCTCATCGCCCAACGTCGAATCAATGGCTGTACCGATTTTAATGACCGCATCTTCTGACGCAAATTCATGAACGATATTGCCGACTTCATTGAACTCAGCAATACCCATATCGGCAGCGGAAATATTCACTAAAATACCACGTGCGCCTTGTAAATTAATATCTTCCAACAATGGGCAAGCAATGGCTTTTTCTGCCGCTTCGCGCGCACGGTTTTCACCTTTGGCTGCGCCTGTTCCCATGATAGCAGCACCCATACCTGACATTACTGTACGAACATCCGCAAAATCCACATTGATCATGCCTGGGTGCACGATGAGATCGGTAATACCTTGAACCGCATCCAATAACACATCATTCGCCGCTTTAAACGCATTCATCAAAGACGCATTTTTTCCTAATACCGGCAATAACTTTTCATTAGGTATGGTAATAACTGAATCAACATATTTTTCAAGCTCGGCAATGCCTTGTTCGGCTACAGACATTTTCTTTTTGCCTTCAAATGAGAAAGGTTTAGTGACAACCGCCACTGTCAATATACCCATCTCCCTGGCTATTTCAGCAATCACAGAAATAGCACCAGTGCCTGTGCCACCACCCATACCTGCAGTTAAAAACACCATATCTGCACCGGTAATGACTTCTTTGATACGATCTTTGTTTTCTTCCGCAGCTTGTTTACCAATTTCTGGATTTGTCCCTGCACCCAAACCCTTAGTCAGTTCAACACCTAATTGTATGATAGTACTGGTATTCAATTTTCTCAGTGCCTGTGCATCTGTGTTCGCACAGATGAACTCAACACCTTCAATGTGGCAGTCAACCATATGATTGACCGCATTGCCACCACCACCGCCGACACCGATAACTTTGATTACCGCATTTTCGCTACACATATCCATTAATTCATATTTCATAATTACACCTTCTTAGTAAGACTACTTGTTAATTAAAAATTTCCCTGAAACCAACTCTTCACTTTCGCAAAAAAACTTAACTCCTCCGAATCGACACTCCTGATACCACCCTGATGCTCCCTTCCATACATTAACAATCCAACTCCAGTGGAGTGGATTGGATTCTTTACCACTTCCGCCAATCCGCTGACATTTTGTGGCACTCCCATACGTACTGGCATATGGAAAATTTCTTCCGCTAACTCAATTAACCCCATCACCTTTGAACTGCCTCCCGTTAAAACGAGACCGGCAGCAATCAATTCTTCATAGCCACTACGCCTTAATTCCGATTGCACAAGCAACATAAGCTCTTCGTAACGAGGTTCAATAATCTCCGCGAGATTTTGCGTGGAGATTTTACGTGGCGGACGGTCTCCGATACTAGGCACCTCGATAACCCCGTCAACACTGGCTAATTGCGTTAGCGCACAAGCATATTTGCGCTTTATTTCCTCAGCATTGACAGTAGGAGTCCTTAATGCCACGGCAATATCATTCGTTACCTGGTCGCCCGCTATAGGAATGACGGCCGTATGTTTAATCGCGCCTTCTGCAAAAATGGCTATGTCCGTCGTGCCGCCGCCGATATCGATTAAGCACACACCCAGGTCTTTTTCGTCTTCCGTCAGGACTGAATTACACGAAGCCAATTGTTCCAGCACAATGTCCTCAACCTCCAAGCCGCAACGTCGGATACATTTGATGATGTTCTGCGACGCACTGACACTACCTGTCACCATATGAACCCTAGCTTCCAAGCGTATGCCCGACATGCCGATGGGTTCTTTAATGCCATCCTGTAAGTCGATAATAAATTCCTGCGGCAAAATATGAAGTATCTTCTGGTCTGCAGGAACTGCCACGGCGCGCGCGGAATCTATCACTCGGTCAATATCATATTGGGTGACTTCCTTGTCCTTGATCGCGACCACACCGTGCGAATTAAGGCTGCGGATATGGCTGCCGGCGATTCCAGCAAACACTGACCTAATCTGACAACCTGCCATAAGTTCGGCTTCCTCAATTGCACGCTGGATGGATTGCACCGTAGATTCCAGGTTGACCACCACACCTTTTTTCAGGCCACGGGAAGCCGTTGAACCTATTCCGATGACTTCTATATGACCTTCACCGGATAGTTCGCCGACTATAGCAGCGACTTTGGAAGTGCCTATATCTAGCCCGACTATTAAATTACGTTCTGTTTTTTTCGCCATAATATTTGCTCTGTGCCGTCTTAATATTGACAATCTATCTTTGTTCTTCGGTTTTTGGCTTGCCCCAGTCGATCGGTTCAATGTCGGGCTTCCATGACACCGCATAACCATTGGGATACCGTAAATCTACCACCTGCATAGCTGCAATTTTTTCTTTTCCTAAAACAGGAAAGGTATCTAAAAACCGCTGTAATTTTTTTAATTGTCCAGTCCGTCCCAGTAGTATTTGCAATCCTGTTTTCAATTTAATTTCCCAAGCCTCACGATCATTAACCTTGAATTCGGACAACTCTAAGGCTTGGTCTTCGAGTGCCGTCCTTACGCCTTTCAAAATTTCTAATGTTTTGGCTTCCTGCTTCTTTGGCCCTTCTACTAAGAGTAAAGACTTAAATTGATCTACATTATTGGGTGTAAACAATTCACCATATTCAGTCAACAACCCGTCTTTCCCCCAACGTACATAAGCTTTTCGTTCGTAAAACTCTACGTTAATGATGTCCGGCCATTCCAGATTGACCACTGCACTTTTCACCCAGGGCAACTTCACAACAGCCTCATGAATTTTCTGTACATCAGTGTCAATAATACCGGTCATCACCAATGGCATCATGGCTGCCTTTAAGTCATCCTTGCTTAAATACTGGATCAACCCTCGAATCCTCACATACCGAATAGGCAAAGACTCGGCCACTTTGTCGCTAACAACCTCCTGCTTCAACCCCCAAACCGCCAACGCTAATAGCAAAAATACCAAAACTGTTTTTACAAATTGCATCACTCACTACCGACAACTGGTTTCCAGGATTCGCCAAACCAATTCATCGAATCCGATGCCCGCTTGCTTAGCAGCCATAGGTACTAAGCTATGGTCAGTCATGCCAGGTACAGTGTTAATTTCAATCAGTTGAGGCTGCCCAGATTCATCAATGAATACATCTACCCTTGCCCAACCTTTTACGCCAACCACCTCGCCTGCTTTAATTGCTAACTGCTGTAGCTGTTCTTCCTGGTCAGCACTTAAACCAGATGGGCAGTGGTATTTCGTGGTAGTGGCGTTATATTTTGCTTCGTAGTCATAGAAAGCATTGGGTGTTTCCAGACGAATGACTGGCAATGCTACGTCATTCAATAATCCAACCGTATATTCCTTACCCGCTACCCAGGATTCGGCATAAACATCACAGTTAAATTCGGCTGCCACTTGCAAAGCTTTTGCCAATTCTTCTCGGTTATTGGCTTTGCTCATGCCTATGCTTGAGCCTTCTTGGGCAGGCTTGACAATGACAGGAAAACCTAACCTTTCAATGCAAGCATCCAAATCATCAGTACTTTTTAATAGATACCATTTGGGCGAAGGTAAGCCGTAACCTAACCAGCACAACTTAGTACGTAACTTATCCATACTTAATGCTGAAGCCATCACACCACTTCCGGTATAAGGGATTCTCATTACTTCCAGTACAGCCTGCAATACCCCATCTTCGCCACCACGCCCATGAATAATATTAAACACCCGATCAACATATTGTCCCGCTAACGCATCAATAGGGCTGTCTACAACATCAATTGCTAGCGCATCAACACCTTTGCGTTGTAACGCTTCAAAGACTGCCGCACCACTTTTTAGCGATACTTTTCTTTCCGCAGCGGAACCACCCATCAATACCACTACGCGTCCAAATTCTTCTGGTTTTGTTATCACTCTTTCTCCTCGCCTACCATGCATACCTCTGTTTGCAATTCCACACCATGAAGGTATTGCACTCTTCTTCTGACATATTTAATAAGGTTTTCGATATCTGTTGCTGTTGCTGTACCGGTGTTAACAATAAAATTTGCATGTTTTTCTGACACGCATGCGCCACCGATGCTGTAGCCTTTTAATTTCGTCGCTTCAATTAATCGTGCAGCAAAATCGCCCTCTGGATTTTTGAAGACTGACCCACAACTGGGCTGATTGGTGGGCTGCGTTTTTGCCCTGGTGTCCAATAGCTTTTTAATTTTCTGGATACTGATCGCAGAATCGCCTGGAGCTAACGATAAGTTTGCTGATAAAAACCATTCATTTTCGGTGTTCTTAACCGAACGGTAGTTGATCTCAAAATGCTTTGGGTCTCGCTGTGTAATACCGCCCCTGACATTGAGCATTTCCACATTTTTTACGATGCGCCAAGTTTCTCCACCAAATGCCCCCGCATTCATTTTCAATGCGCCGCCCATTGTTCCTGGAATTCCCGCCAAAAACTCAGCGTCGGTTAAACCCTTCTCCGCGCAAAAACGAGCCACATGAGCACAAGGAACGCCTGCCTCCACATAAACCGACCCATCCTCAAGCATCCTCATTTCTTTTAAGCGTCCTTTGGTATTCACCACAGTGCCACGAATTCCGCCGTCCCTTACTAATAGGTTGCTACCAAGACCCATCCAGAATACAGGTTCGTCTTGCGGCAAACTTTTTATAAACACACACAAATCTTGTTTATCAAAAGGGATATAAAGCCGATCAGCCAGGCCACCTACTCGCCAACTGGTGTATTTTGCCAGTGGTTCATTGATTAACATACGACCTTTTAATTCAGCCATTGCCATGCCCGCTTATAACGGCTAATTCTTTTGTCAATAACTCAGGTAGCTGTGTGGCGATCTGACCCACGTTTCCCGCACCTACCGTCAAAATCACATCATCGTTCTTGACTATGCTTGCCAATACGGATGCCAACTCTTCCCAGCCTTCCAAAAAGACCGGATCAACTTTGCCCCGTGTCCGTATCGCACGGCTCAGCGCCCTGCCATCGGCTCCTGGAATAACAGCCTCTCCAGCCGAATAAACATCCATCAAGATCAAAATATCGACTGTAGAAAGCACATGCACAAAATCTTCAAATAAATCGCGGGTACGGGTATAGCGATGGGGTTGGAATATGATTATCGAACGCCTGTCTGGCCATGCCTGACGTAAGGCTTCCAGCGTTGCCGCAAGCTCACGCGGATGATGTCCATAGTCATCAACAAAGGTTAATTTACCCTTATTAAATGCCAAATCGCCATTGACCTGAAACCTTCTACCCACACCCTTAAATGCGGCCAAACTCTTGATGATTGCCTCGTCGGAGACATCCAGCTTTGTAGCTACAGAAATAGCCGCAAGCGCATTGAGCATATTATGCCAGCCTGGCATATTCAAAGTGACTTGCAACTTTGTTGACCGACCCTTTCGCACCACGTCAAACGAGGTGTGCATTCCTGATTGCTTTACATTTTCAGCGCGCACATCGGCATCTTGATGGACACCGTAAGTTGTCACTGGTTTGGATATTGCTGGCAGAATCTCCCTAACACCTTCATCATCAATACACATGACCGCCAAACCATAGAAAGGCAAGTGATGTAAAAACTCAATAAAAGTATCTTTCAAGCGCTGGTAATTGTTCTGGTAGGTCGCCATGTGATCTTGATCGATATTGGTGACTATCGCCATCATCGGTTGTAAGTACAAGAATGACGCATCACTCTCGTCCGCCTCAGCAACCAAATAATTCCCCAAGCCCAACTTGGCATTTACACCTGCACTATTTAATCGACCGCCAATCACATAGGTGGGATCCAGTCCACCCTCAGCAAGCATCGAAACCGTTAAGCTCGTTGTTGTCGTTTTACCGTGTGTTCCCGCAACGGCAATACCAAACCTGAATCTCATCAACTCCGCTAACATTTCTGCACGTGGAATAACGGGTATCCTGTTTAGGTAAGCCTCGTCTACTTCTGGATTGCTACGGTCAACGGCACTGGAAACCACCACCACGTCAGCTTGTTTTATGTTTTCGCGGTTATGACCGATTTCTATCGTCAAACCCAATTCAACCAGCCTTTGGGTGACCGTACTTTCTTTAATGTCAGAACCCGATACCGTATAACCCAGGTTATGCAAAACTTCGGCTATACCACACATGCCCGTGCCACCGATACCGACAAAATGTATCCATTTGATACTGCCAAAAACTCGATTTGGCTCTAATAAGGTATTGGCAATCATCTGTTTGCCTCGCTAATACAAAACTGTGCTACGACCACTGTTGCATCCATCCGCGCACATTGTTTAGCCGCTTTTGCCATTACATCAAGTTGCTGCTGAGCTTTTGTGATAAGTTCTATCAGGTTCTTTGTATTCAAGTCTTTTTGCGGCAGTATCAGCCCCGCACCCGCATCAGATAAATAACGGGCATTAGCCATCTGATGGTCATCTATCGCATTCGGTAATGGAATTAATATGGCTGGCAAACCCATCGCGGCCACTTCACTTACTGTCATCGCGCCAGCACGGCAGACAATAATGTCCGCCCACTGATAGGCCGATACCATATCTTTTATAAAGGCTGTCGCTTCCGCTTTCACGCCTAGTTCTTGATAACGTTTTGCTACTTGTTCTTGCATGACGACACCCGTTTGATGCCTTATCTCCAACTCTTTCAATTTTGCCAGCGCATCAGGAATAATTTCATTTAAAACTTGAGCGCCCTGACTACCACCAATTATCAATAACCTCAAATTATGCCTATCAACCTTAACTTTTGCTTCCGGCAAACTTTGGAACTGTTTCCGTAATGGATTACCCGTACATTTGGCGTTAAATTCTTTTTTAAAACTATTCGGAAATGCTTCTAAAACTTGATTCGCGATCTTTCCCAACAACCTATTAGTCGTACCTGGAACACGATTCTGTTCATGAATAACTAACGGTATTCCTAAAATCTTTGCCATCAAACCACCAGGGCCGGCAACAAAACCGCCCATACCCAATACAACATCTGGTTTACGGCGATGTAGAATTGCTAGCGCTTGACCGCAAGCCTGTATCAATTTAAAGACTGATGTCAACTTCGATAGCAATCCCTTTCCACGTACTCCCGCGACAGAAAGCCAATCTATTTCTATCCCGTTTTCAGGTACGACTTTGCTTTCCAGCCCCTTATGTGTACCAAGCCAACTGACTTGCCAACCGTTTTCAATAAGCCATTGGGCAACAGCTAATGCGGGAAACACATGCCCGCCTGTTCCACCTGCCATAATGACTATGCGCTTGCCCATTTTGACCTTGCCTGTGGTGTTTCTATGTTAAGCGCCGCTGTTTCACTGTGTACCCTGAATAACAAAGCAAAAGCGCAACACATGACCATCATGCTGCTGCCACCATAACTCATTAAAGGCAATGTCAATCCTTTGGTTGGCAATATGCCCATATTGACACCCATATTGACGAACGATTGAAAGCCCAGCCAGATGCCCAAACCATAAGCAATAAATGCAGCAAAATGTTGCTCTGATTGCTCAGCAGCAACGGCTATGGTGAAGGCTCGCCATATCAATAATGCGTACAAGACAATTACAGTAATCACACCGAGCAAGCCCAACTCTTCACCTATTACCGAAAACAAAAAGTCAGTATGGGCTTCTGGTAAATAAAATAACTTTTGGATGCCACTACCTAAACCTACCCCAAGCACTTCACCGCGACCGAAAGATATAAGTGCTTGTGAAAGCTGATAACCCGATTTTAAATAATCCTTAAATGGATCAACAAAACTTACCAGCCTAGCCATTCGGTAAGGTGCAACAATTACTAGTGTTGCAGCCAATGCGAACACCAACGACAGCAAAATGATGAACTGCTTTAGTCTAGCTCCACCCAAAAACATCACACCCATTGCAATCATAAGAATTACTACGGCTGAACCAAAATCTGGCTCTAGTAGCAACAACACACAAGCAACTGAAAACAATAGTAACGGCTTAATAATGCCGTATGCAGAGCCTTGTAAATTATCTCGATGCCGAGTGACATAACCCGCCATATAAATCACCGAGAAAAACTTCACGACTTCGGAAACTTGTATTCTGATCCCCCCTAGCGACAACCAGCGAATACTGCCATTGACCTTTACGCCTAAACCTGGGATTAACACGATAACTAACAAAAATAAACCTGCAATAAAAAGACCCGAACCGATCTTTTCCCAGCTTTCCATTGGGATCCTGGCGACTACAAAAGCCAAACCCAAACCCAAAGCAATATGAGCAAATTGTCTAATTGGGTAATAGAAACTATCTTGCTTCTGTTCTACGCCCAAGTGCAATGAAGATGATGCCACCATGGCATAACCAATTAACAATAGGCTAAGAGTAACCGCAACTAACATGGGATCGAAGCAAAACCCTTTGGGTTTCATACCTATAGCTTGTCTATTCATGCACCCACCCTAGATGATGGAAATGCCATGGCATCGCCTACGTGATTTCTGTCAGCCAACATCAACACAGCTTGTGTAAACTGATCTCCCCGATCCTGATAGTTCCTGTATTGGTCAAGACTGGCACATGCGGGCGACAATAGTACAGTATCTCCAACAGCCACAATACTTGATGCGATACTGACCGCTTGCTGCATGTTTGAAGAATTATGCACTGGCACACGACCTTTGATAGCTTGTTCTATCAATACGGCATCTTTCCCCATCAGCACAACGGCTTTAGTCTTATCAATTATTGCTGGGGCAAGTTCACGCATATCCGCCCCCTTTGCATCGCCACCTGCAATCAGGATTACCTTATGATCATAACCCTGCAACGCTGCGACACATGCACCAATGTTGGTGGCTTTTGAATCATTCACCCAAGTGACTCCAGCTATTTCAGCCACGCGCTGCATCCGATGAGCCAATCCTTTGAATGTTTTGAGCGCTTTGCACATGGCCTGTTCGTTTAAACCAACCGCCGTACCTAATGCCAATGCCGCAAGGGCATTTGCGGCATTATGCCTACCTTCAAGTGGCAGTTCGGATAATGGCATCAATGGTTTTTCTCCACGCATTAAATACTCTACACCGTCAACCTTCCCAATACACAGATCAGCGATTGTCTGTATCGAAAAGGTAAGGACATGCCTGTCTTCTTCTTGCATGGCCACCACAATTGGGTCATCAGCATTGATAACCATGACTCCATCGCCAGCATATACCCGCTGCTTTTGTTCTGCGTACTCGGCAATATCTGAGTGCCTATCCAAGTGATCAGCGGTAACATTCAACACTGTCGCAGCGGCTGCGTTTAATCGACAGGTTCTTTCCAATTGAAAACTGGAAAGCTCCAACACATACAATTCTGCAACCTGCTCCAATAAATCTAATGCAGGCACACCAAGATTACCGCCTACACCTACTTGTTTTCCTGCTGATTGTGCCATTTCGCCAAGCATAGTAGTTACGGTACTTTTGCCATTGGAACCAGTAATGGCAATGATCGGTGCATCGACGGAACAGGAAAACAAGTCAATATCTCCGATAACTTGCGTACCTTTGCTTACAGATTCCACTATGGCTTTTTCAGTCAATGGGATGCCAGGACTAACTATAAGGTGGGTCGCATTACTGAATATTTTTTCGTCAAATGCGCCAGAAAACAAGGTTATATTCCCTAATGCTTCCCGCAGTTGATCTATACCAGCAGTCCTCTCCCCACTATCCGCAACAACAAAATTAAACCCTAATTGTGCCAAATAACGCGCAACTGAAATACCTGTAACCCCAAGGCCTGCGACCACAATTTTGGATGTAGCGACATCCAAATCCAAATTGGATTTTAATCGTTCAATAATGGTGTCTTTATCCAATTTCATCTTAATTTCAAAGTCGCCAAACCGACCAATACCAAAATGAAAGTGATGATCCAGAACCTTACAATCACACGCGGCTCAGGCCAGCCTTTTAATTCAAAATGATGATGGATAGGTGCCATCTTAAATACCCGCTTGCCGGTCATTTTGTAAGATGCCACCTGGATCATGACCGACAAGGTTTCCATGACGAATACCCCACCCATAATGATTAAGACAATCTCTTGTCTGACCAGCACAGCTAACACCCCTAATGCGCCACCCAGCGCCAATGCACCAACATCCCCCATGAATACCATTGCAGGGTAAGTGTTGAACCACAGGAAACCTAGCCCAGCTCCGATCAAAGCCGCACAAAAAACTATCAATTCACCCGCATTAGGTAAATATGGGATGGCCAAGTATTCTGAGAACCCTACGTGTCCCGACAAGTATGCAAAAATACCCAAACCTGCTGCCACCATGACGGTCGGCATTATTGCCAAGCCATCCAATCCATCGGTTAGATTAACGGCATTGCTGGTACCCACGATGACAAAATAACTGAGGATGACATACATGAACCCCATATCAAGCATGACATCTTTAAAGAAAGGTACGATAAACTGTGTTTCTGCGGGTAATACAGCAGTTTGATAAAGAAACACAGCGGCTATAAACCCGATAATGGATTGCCAAAAATACTTGGCTTTTGCTGATAATCCGTCGCTGTTCCGCTTGACTACCTTACGATAATCATCAATAAATCCGATGATGCCATAGCCTAATGTCACCAATAAAATAACCCAAATATAACGGTTACCAAGATCCGCCCACAACAAGGTACTAAAAGCGATTGCAACCAATATCAACGTGCCACCCATTGTGGGCGTACCCGCTTTTTCGTAATGCGACTGCGGCCCTAACTCACGGATGCTCTGGCCGATTTTCTTGCGGGTTAATTTTCTTATCATAAAAGGGCCGATAAGAAACGAAATGACCAAGGAGGTTAATGCGCCCAAAATAGCTCGAAAAGTCAGGTAGTGAAATACCCTGAAACCGCCTTCGAATGTCATTAAATAGTCCGCGAAATAAAGTAACATGCCTTATGTCCTGAAATTTTCCACTAGCGCGGCAGCAACATTTTCCATGCGCTGAGTTCTTGAGCCTTTGATCAAAATGGCCTCGTCGCCTTTAAGTTCTTTTTTCAATGTGCCAATCAATTCTTCCTGGCTATCAAAAAAAGTGGCTCCTTTGCCAAAAACCCTTACGGTATTCTTGGCATCAGAGCCCAGAGCCAACAGGCGCACAACACCCTTGGAGCTTATTAATTTACCTATTTCTTCATGTATTCTGGGGCTTTCCGGCCCTAATTCACCAAATGCGCCTAGCACGACCCAGTGCTTACCTTTACAATTATTCAGCACATCAAGACCCGCTTTTAAGGAATCAGCATTCGCATTGTAAGTATCGTCAATGATGATATTACCTAATCGACCAACCAACGGCTGCATTCTTCCCGTTACAGGCTTGACACTTTCAAGCCCCGCTTTGATATGATGTAGACTTAGACCTAGAGCCAAACCTGCCGCTGTTGCTGCCAACGCGTTAAGCACATTGTGCTGCCCGGCTAATTTCAAATTCACTTTTACAACGGCCGATAAAGTCACCAAATCGAAGGTCGTCATAAACGCATTGGCGATTATTTCTGTTTGGATATTTCTGGCGGAAATATCAGCACTTTCATTCAATCCAAAGGAAAATACTTTTCTGTTGCCTGCTATGGAAAACCAATACTCGAAGTACTTGTCATCTTTGTTAAGTACCGCAATCCCATCAGGTTTGAGGGTTTCTATAATTTCGCCTTTACCTTTAGCAATCCCATCCAGGCTACCAAAACCCTCAATATGTGCCGCTCCAGCATTATTAAGGATTACCACATCCGATTTAGCTAGAGCGCTTGTGTAAGCAATTTCCCCAAGATGATTAGCGCCCATTTCGATTACAGCATATCGATGATCTTCGTTAAGGCGCAACAAAGTTAAAGGTACACCGATGTCATTATTCAAGTTACCTTTGGTAAATAATACAGAACCTGCTGTACCCAGCACTGCTGCAGTCATTTCCTTTACGGTGGTCTTACCGTTGCTGCCTGTTATCCCTACCGTTTTTACTTTTACTTTGTCTCGCCAAGCTCCTGCTAACTGTGCCAGCGCCAGACGTGTGTCATCGACCAGAATATGCGGCAACTTGGTCGTGTGACCCCTATTTAAAATTACTGCTATTGCACCGGCTTGTTCCGCTTTTTCAACAAATTCATTACCGTCAAACTGATGCCCTTTGATCGCCATATAAAGCTCACCAACCTGAATGGCACGCGTGTCAATACTTACCGATGCAATCTCCAAATCAGGCCCGATATGCGTACCGTTTGTCACTCTGGCTATTTCACTAAGCATCATCTTCATCGCATTGCTAACCTTTTTTGTAATGCCTCTTCTGCAATTTGTTTATCGTTAAACGGATACTGGACTCCGTTGATTTCCTGGTAGGTCTCATGTCCTTTACCTGCAATCACTATAAAGTCGTGTTCTGCTGCATTTACGATGGCATGTTCTATTGCCAGTTTTCTATCCTGGATTAATACAACCTTATTCGAACTACAACCTGCCAATACTTCGTTGGCGATCTCTATATTGCTTTCAAACCGAGGATTGTCATCAGTAACAATCACACGATCCGCCCATTGTTCTGCGATGCTTCCCATTTGTGGACGCTTACCCACATCACGGTTACCACCGCAGCCAAACACAACCCAAAGTGATTGCTTACAGTGTTTACGTAAACTTGCTAACACTCGGCACAAAGCATCTGGTGTATGGGCATAATCAACGAATATATTCAAATTATTCGCTTGCGTACCGCAACGCTCCAAACGTCCTGTGACTGGCTTTATCGTCTGCATTTTCTTTGCAATATCAGCTAACGATTCACCCAGAGCTAGCATCACACCCAAAACACATAGCAGGTTCTCCACATTAAAATCACCAAAAAGTGGTGTCTTTATCTGCTGGACGAGCCCTTGCCAGTAAACATTAAATTCAGTCCCTGTTGGCGTGTGCCTTACCCTTTCAGCGATCACAGATTCACCTCGATTGAGGCTTTTTCCCTTTGCGCTCACACCCCACACCGTTACTGATTCTGGTATAGCAGCAATTATCTGGTCGCTACTTGTATCATCCAGGTTTACCACTACAAACTTAAGCCCTGGCACTTTTAATAATTTCAACTTCGCGGCAAGGTAATCTTCCATCGAACCGTGATAATCTAAGTGGTCACGGCTAATATTGGTGAACACCGCGCCCTTAAAATATACCCCGTTTACTCTGCCTTGATCTAAGCCATGCGACGAAACTTCCATCGCCACATTTTTCAATTTTGCCTTAACAAACTCAGCCAATATTAGTTGTATCATTAGTGCATCTGGCGTTGTGTTAACTGTCTTGTTAAGCTGACCCCACTCTCCCCAGCCCAAAGTACCGATAACGCCACAACCATCAAGCAACTGACCTAAAAACTGGCTACAAGAGGTTTTGCCATTTGTACCAGTTATTCCTATTACATCCATGTTTTGAGAAGGGTTGCCGAAATATCGTGCTGCCAATACCCCCAAAATAGACCCAAGATTCTCAACAGGTATGGCAGGTATGTCTGTTATATTTTCTGCAAGCCGTTTGCCTTCCCCTGACGGATCAAACAGTATTGCACAAGCCTCCTTCTCAATTATTTTGTCCGCATAAGCCAGGCCATGTTGTTTAGCCCCTGTCAATGCTATAAACAAATGACCCGCTTCAACGACCCGGCTATCTAAAGCTAGTCCGCTGATATTCACTTCATCAATCTGTTGTGAATTCTTCCCTGAGACTACCACCAATCCATCAAGCAAATCAGAAAGCTTCATAGCCTGGATAATTAATTTTTCCTGGCTATCAAGATAGGCATAGTGTTTTCCTGGTCTGGCGTTACCCCAAGCAACCTTAATGCACCACCCATCACCTTGGAGAACACCGGCGCAGAAACCAAGCCCCCGTAATATTGCCCTGCCGATGGCTCATCGATCATTACCACAATCACCAAACGCGGATCACTGGCAGGTGCTAAGCCAGCAAAGACTGCAAAATAATCGTTTGCCGAATACCCATGCGGCCCAGCTTTTTTTGCTGTACCCGTTTTACCTGCCACCCGATAACCATCAACCCTGGCTTCGTAGGCGGTGCCATCTTTGGTTATTACGCTCTCCATCATCTTCCTGACGGTTTTTGCCGTTTTTTCAGAGAACACCCTTTGTACATCAATATCTTCATCTCGCTTCAATAAAGTAACTGAATGCAGCAAACCATTATCAGCCAACGCGGTATAAGATCTAGCCAACTGCAACACAGAGACATTTAGGCCATAACCAAACGACAAAGTCGCCTTATCAAAGTCGCGCATATGTTTTAATACGGGCATACGGCCACTGATTTCACCAGGAAATCCGGTGGCAGGGGAAGTCCCAAAACCCACCTTACTAAACGCACCCCAAAAATAATCGGCCGGCATCTTCAACGCCATCTTGGCAACCCCGATATTGCTGGATTTTTTGATGACACCTTCCACATTCAACCTACCATTGTGATGGGAATCCCTAACAGTATGATTACCTACCGGAAACGCACCATCAGTGTCGAAAGTGTCACTAGGTTTGATGTATCGCCCTTCCAGGGCCGCCGCGACAGTAAATGGCTTAACAGTAGAGCCAGGCTCAAAAACCTCAGTAAACGCCCTATTCCGATAAAGGCTTTCTTTAAGATCAGCTTTTGAATTCGGATTAAACGAAGGCTGGTTGACTGCTGCCAGTATTTCACCGGTTTTTGCGTCCAACACGACAAGTGCGCCCGCTTTAGCCTTATTGGCTTTAACCGCGTTTTGCAATTCCCTGTAAGCCAAATATTGAATGCGCTGGTCAATACTCAATTCCAGATTTTTCCCTGGTATTGGAGATGTTATGTTTTCCACATCAGCAATGACTTGGTGCAGACCATCCTTGATAACCCGCTTTTTTCCATCCGTGCCCTTCAACAAAGCTTCGTAGCTTTTTTCCAACGCTACTTGGCCTATATCTCCGGCATCGGTAAAACCGAGAAGATGAGCCGCCACTTCTCCCGAAGGATAAAAACGCTTAAATTCACGTAGAATATCAACGCCAACAAGCTTCAAATTTTTTACTTGCCCTGCAAGTTCAGGGCTAATTTTCTTTGCCACATAGGCAAAACCTTTACCCTGTTTCTCATTGAGAATGCTATTGACCTTACCACTAGGCAAATCCAGCAATTTCTCCAATTGCTTAATTTTTGCAATCTTCTGTTCTTTATATAAGCCGAGAACTTCTTGTTTTTGGCTTTCCGATAGCTTTTCTCCGCCATGTTCTTTCCTGAACTGCTTTTCCATTTGGACAAGGGTAGCTTCGTCGTCTCGTGTTAACTCTTTAGGATTGATCGTGATGGATGGCGCGGGGGAACTGATCGCCAAAGCTTCACCATTCCTGTCTTCAATAATGCCCCGATATGACGAAATGGATACCGTATCCACATAGCGACTATGCTCTTGCAAAAAATCTTTTTTGAACACTTGCAAATGAACTGCGCGAACGACAAGCACAGCCATGCAACTCAAGATAAAAGTGAGTAAAAACCGTCTTCTTCCTGAAAAATCTCCCGCCTGTTTCCGTGGCCTATTAGCATTTTTTATCTGCATCTAAGGCTTTATGTAAATAATATTTTCACGCGACGGCAGCACCAGCTTTAATCGTTCTTTGGCAATCGCTTCAACACGATTTTGTTCTGCCAATGTCGACAATTCCAACTGCATTTGCCCCCACTCCACTTCATATTGGTCTAATGCCCGTTCTTGGTGCTCGATCTCAATAAAAATCGAACGCGAGTAATTCTTGCTATAAATGACCGCCAACGCAGACATCATTAATGCGACCAGCAGCAAGGCCAATCCTACCAACCCGCTTCTACTGATCGTCAGGCCATTTGCCATCACTTAAACTCGCTCAGCTACACGCATAATCGCGCTGCGCGACCTTGGATTTTGTTCAATTTCTATTTTATCTGCCTTCAAAGGTTTGCCTCGCTTTACTAAAACGCCTTTAGCGATGTCAGCTTCTTTAACCGGAAACTTACCTGGATCGTACTTGGCTCCCGATTCGCTCCTAATAAACTGCTTTACTATCCTATCTTCCAAGGAATGAAACGATATGACCACCAACCGCCCACCCTGCTTTAGCACCCGCATAGATTGTTGTAATGCGGACTTCAACTCATCAAGTTCTTTGTTAACTTCAATCCGTATCGCCTGAAAGCTCCGTGTTGCCGGATGCTTGTGCTTCTCTCGCATTGGGATAACATCCTCTATAAGCTTCACTAACTCCCGTGTTGTTGTTAGCGGTTTTTCCGCCCTAGTTTCAACAATTGCGCCGGCGATACGTCTAGCAAAGCGTTCTTCCCCATATTCAAATAACACCCTGACCAATTCTTTTTCATCAACCTTGGATAGCCACTTAGCAGCCGTCATGTCTGCGCTGCCATCCATCCGCATGTCCAACGGGCCGTTCTGCATAAAACTAAAGCCTCGCCCTGGATCATCCAGTTGCGGGGACGACACTCCCAAATCCAACAAAATGCCGTCTATTTTTCCAACCAAACCCTCACTAGCAGCCACGCTTTCCAACGCTGAAAAGCAACTATGCTTTAAGGCAAAACGCTTATCCTTAAGTAGCGCCTTAGCCACATCCGACTCAACTGCATCGACATCACGATCAAAAGCCAACAAACGACCCGTTGCACCCAGCATCGACAAAATCCCTTGGCTATGCCCACCACGCCCAAAGGTGCAATCAAGATAAATACCGCCTTCCTTGATTGCTAACTGTTCTAAAACCTCTTCCAGCATGACTGGCTTATGCTGCACCTGTAAATCCGCTTAAAAAGACAAATCGCCCAAAGCTTCCAATCCTTGATCGTCATCATCATCCATAAACCGAGCCTCTTCCTTAATCCAAGCTTCCTCATTCCAAAGCTCAAAGCGGTTAAGCTGACCAGCCAAAACAACTTTTTTATCTAAATTTGCAAAATTTCGTAATTTTTCCGGTAGCAATAGGCGACCCTGCGAATCCATTTCACATTCAGAAGCATAACCGATAAGAAACCGCTTTAATTTGATTGCCTTCTTATTAAGATCTGACAACCCTTTGATAGTTTTTTCGAGTTCTTCCCAGGCGGGCAAGGGGTAAATCCACAAACAACCATCGACACCAACGCCGCGCTCATTAACAGCAACTGTAGCGACTAATTGACAGGCACAGATTTCCTGCACCCGATCCCGATAGCGGGTAGGAATGGCAAAACGGCCTTTTTCGTCGAGATTGACTGTGGTATTGCCTCGAAACAAAATCCCCCCGTAAGCTACTCTGCTTAGTAGCCCCACAAAATTTCCACAGAACTACCCTTCTTCACCACAAAACATCCACTTGGATTTAGAATAGCACAAGCAAAGGGGAATTAAAATAAAAAACTGTCTTTTTTGACAATAACTTAGCAACAAACCAGAGCAGCCAAAAAGACACAAAAATTAAAAAATAAACTGTATTTTTATCAGCTTCTTAAGATATTAAGCTAATAAATCACATTAAATTATAAGGCTTTTTATGTATTGCTTTTTTTTCGTATACGGAAAAAACCCAGGCAAATTTTCTGGGCTTACTGGCTCATGTTTCATGAAATATTTGATTAAATAGTGAAGATACTAAATACTAAAAAATAAGGCAGCAGTCATTCAATTGCTCACCAAATAAACATAAGTTTCGAGGAAGTTAATGAAATACGACGTAATTGATGCACAAATATCGCCAGATGGCCGACTGGACGTACTTTCGAGGCAAGAGGTCAACAAATTGCTGGACAGTAGCCAGGGCGGGCTGTACCAGACCTTCCGAAACTGCGCGCTGGCGGTATTAAACTGTGGGAGCGAGATGGATGATGGCAAGGAATTGCTGGAACGTTACCCCGATTTTGCCATACGGGTCGTCCAGGAACAACGAGGCATTAAGCTGGAGTTAAAAAACGCTCCCGTACAAGCCTTTGTTGATGGGCACATGATTAAAGGCATTAACGAACATTTATTTGCCGTGGTCAGGGACATTGTCTATGTGGATGACGAGATTAGCCACAACCCGCGCTTTGAAATTGAAACATCTAACGGCATAAGTAATGCCGTGTTTCATATACTTCGTAATGCCAATATTTTACGCCCCATGACCAACCCCAAGCTGGTTGTTTGTTGGGGGGGGCATTCCATCAACCGCAAAGAATACGAATACACCAAACAAGTCGGCCATGAAATGGGCTTACGTGGACTAGATATTTGCACTGGCTGCGGCCCTGGCGCCATGAAAGGCCCCATGAAAGGCGCAACCATCGGCCATGCCAAGCAACGCATCAAGAATGGTCAATACCTAGGCATTACCGAACCCGGCATCATTGCGGCTGAATCACCAAACCCGATTGTTAATGACCTTGTGATCCTTCCAGACATCGAAAAACGCCTGGAAGCCTTTGTACGCACTGGCCACGGCATAGTTGTATTTCCAGGCGGCGCAGGAACGGCGGAGGAAATCCTCTACATTTTAGGTATCTTGCTGCACCCTGACAATAAAGACATGCCATTTCCACTGATTTTTTCCGGACCCGACAGCTCGAAAGCTTACTTCGAGCAAATCGACAGCTTTATCTCAGCTACACTGGGAAGTGAAGCACAACGCAGATACCAAATCATCATCGACGACCCTAAGCAGGTTGCGCGTGAAATGCAAGCGGGCATCAGCCAAGTCCGGGCTTTTCGGAAGGATCACGGAGATGCCTACTATTTCAACTGGCTGCTCAAGATCGACCAAGTTTTTCAAGAACCTTTCAACCCTACCCACGACAATATGAAAGCACTGGCCCTGCATAGCGACCAAGACAAGCACCTGCTCGCCGCCAACCTGCGCCGCGCATTTTCCGGCATTGTGGCAGGCAATGTCAAAGATTCTGGCATACGCGCCATTGAACAATACGGTCATTTTGAGATTCATGGCGATAGCCAAATCATGTCACTAATGGATACCTTGTTGGCTTCATTTGTATCACAGCATCGCATGAAACTAGCGGGAAAAAAATATTCTCCGTGTTATCGGATTATTGCTTAATTTGGGACAACATGAGCTTACAAATATGGATAGATGCTGATGCCTGCCCTAATGTTATCAAAGACATTTTGTTTAAGGCATCAGAACGCAAGCAATTAGCCTTAGTATTGGTTGCTAACCGAATAATAGCCACACCGCCTTCCCTATATATTAAAGCCATCCAAGTTGCTGGCGGTTTTGACGTGGCTGATAACTATATCGTACAACACTGTAGCGCCAATGATTTGGTGATTACTGCCGATATTCCCCTAGCGGCAGAAGTAGTCGCCAAACAAGCTTTTGCGCTAAACCCCAGAGGTGAACTGTACACTAAGGAAAACATCAAAGAACACCTGTCCATGCGCGATTTTATGACCGAACTACGCGATACTGGACAAACATCCGGCGGCCCTTCAGCCTTTAGTCAACGCGACAAACAAGCTTTTGCCAATGCCCTGGATAAGTTTTTGGCTAGACAGCGGTATTAGTATTCCTTCGTATAGGTTCTAGCCGGCCCTATACTCTTTATATTTGTAAGTAATTTTTGCCGGAATACAAGGGCTCTGGGTTACTCTTGATAAATTAAGCCCAAATCGAACACAAGGACATCATGTCAGAAGAGCAGCGTCGCCAATTACAACAACAGCTATGGAATATCGCTAACACCTTACGCGGTAAGATGGGTGCCGATGAGTTTCGGGATTACATCTTGGGATTTATCTTCTATAAATACCTGTCCGAAAAAATCCAACGTTTTGCCGATGGCGAATTGGCGCAGGAAGAGCTTAACTTTGCTGATATTGACGAAAACACAGCCGAAGGCCAATCTTATATTCAAGCGTTAGAACATGCCGCGCTGGATGAACTTGGTTATTTCCTCAAGCCGTCGGAAATGTTCCACGCCATCGCCCAAAGAGGAATCTATCAGCAAGGCAGTTACCCGCTTGATAGCGTTAACGAAAACGCAAACCATAGCTTTATCTTGGGCGACCTGACCAAAATCCTGAAAAACATCGAGCAAAGCACCCTGGGTACGGATAGCGCCGACGACTTTGTGAACCTGTTTGAAGATTTGGATTTGACTTCATCCAAACTCGGCAGGACTGAAAAAGAAAAAAACGACCTGGTTGCCAAAGTGCTGGTGCATCTGGATAAGATTGATTTTAACCTGAGTGATGCCACCGCCGATGTGCTGAGTGATGCCTATGAATACCTGATTGGCGAATTTGCCAGTGGCGCAGGTAAAAAAGCGGGTGAGTTCTACACCCCGCAGCCCGTTTCAACCTTGCTTGCCAAACTGGTAACCAGTACTAACAAAAACATCAAAAATCTATATGATCCCACTTGCGGCAGCGGCTCGTTATTGCTGAGGGTAAAACGCGAAGCCACGCACGTCGATAAAATCTACGGCCAGGAGCTTAACCGCACCACTTACAACCTGGCACGGATGAACATGATCCTGCATGATGTGCATTATGCAGATTTAGATATCCGCCAAGAAGATACGTTAGAACATCCGCAACACCGGGATTTACGGTTTGATGCTATCGTCGCCAATCCGCCTTTTTCAGCCCACTGGAGTGCCAGCCAGCTATTGATGAGTGATGATCGCTTTTCCGTGTACGGCAAGCTCGCCCCCAGCACCAAGGCCGATATGGCCTTTGTCCAGCACATGGTCTACCACCTTGCCGAAGAAGGCACGATGGCGGTGGTATTGCCGCATGGTGTGCTGTTCCGAGGTGCGGCGGAAGGCCATATCCGCCAATACTTGATCGAACAGATGAACTGCCTGGATGCCGTCATCGGCCTGCCTGCCAATATCTTCTATGGCACCTCCATCCCGACCTGTGTGCTGGTGTTCAAAAAATGCCGCAAAAACCCGGACAATATCCTGTTCATTGATGCCAGCCAGCACTTTGATAAGGTCAAAACCCAAAACGTGCTGCGCCCGGAACATATCCAAAAGATTGTCGATGCGTACAATGCACGGACTAATCAAGACAAATACAGCCATGTCGCCAGTCTATCAAGCATCAAAGTTAACGATTACAACTTGAACATTCCGCGCTATGTCGATACCTTTGAGGCCGAGGATGCGATTGACTTAGCCAGCATTTCCGCGCAATTGATTGCTTTGGATAAGGCCAGCCAAGCCACCAATGCCACTATTGCCGGATTTTGCCAAGAACTCGGCATTGCGCCACCATTTGCAGCGGGCTTGTCAGACAATACCAGTAATCCATAGTAATATAATCTTACTTCCTTACTTTCAGAAAAGGCGATTGCCATGTTAGCCAAAATCACCAGTAAAAACCAACTCACCTTACCGAAATCCATTGTGCAATCCGTGGGCAAGGCGGATTATTTTGAAGTCGAAGTCGAAAATGGCCGCGTCATCCTTACGCCGGTGCGCATACAAAAAGCCGATGCAGTACGCGCAAAGCTAGAAGCCTTGGGTATCAATGAGCAAGACGTAGCGGATGCCATTGCTTGGGCAAGAGCTAAATAATGGCGTTAAAGGTAGTACTCGATACCAACTGCATTATTTCTGCCCTGTTATTTTCCAGGCAAAAAATGGCCTGGTTGCGTCATGCCTGGCAAGCGGGCGAGTTTGCGCCTGTGGTCAGCAAAGCAACCGCTACCGAACTTATTTCGGTGTTGAGTTACCCAAAATTCAAACTCACAAAGCCTGAGCAAACGCTATTGCTGGCAGATTTTTTACCTTACGCTTTTACCCAAGGCCACTTTGCAGTGCCGCCCGATTTGCCTACCCTACGCGACCACGCAGACCAAATGTTTTTAACACTGGCGGTGGCAAGCAATGCCGATGCGCTGGTAAAAGGCGATAACGATTTATTGGTGATAAAACACACGTTTACCACGTTGCCGATTATGACCTTAAGCGAGTTTGAACCTTGGTTAAAAGCAAAAGGGCAGCCATGAACTTACCGAAGTTACGGTTTAAGGATAACGACGGGAAGGCCTTTCCTGATTGGGAATGGCCATACGCCGGGTTCGATGTAGGGCGGATTAGCCGCGCAAACAACACGGACTCTCCGTCTTGTTTATCTTCTGGGCGCGGCGTAATCCGCCGAACGTGTGGTGTACCGTTACCATACGGCGGATTACGACGCACGGAAACGCCTTGTTATCCTAAGCATAAACGGCTTGTGCGCCTAATCCGCCCTACGGCACTTTACCCAAGGCCACTTTGCTATGCCGCCCGATTTGCCTACACTACGTGACCAAGCAGACCAAATGTTTTTAACACTGGCGGTGGCAAGTAATGCCGACGCGTTAGTCACAGGCGATAACGATTTATTGGTGATTAAACAAACCTTTACCAAACCGCCCATTATGACGCTGAGTGAATTTGAACAATGGTTACCCGGACAGCAGCAGGAATGAATAGGCCATTACGGTTGCAAGGTTTTAGTGTGGCGTGGACACTAAAAAAATACTCCGTACTCACCGATAGCCGACAACTCTTTGCCTCTAAATACCTGCCGTATTTGCCCACAGAAGAAGAACTCCGCCTTGAACTGCAACGGGAGCGTAGCTTGCTAAATGAGGAGGGAAGCGTATGAGTGTGCCAGCTTTAAGATTTAAGGAGTTTTCTTCTGATTGGGAACAAAAGAAATTAGAAGACATAACTAAAGAAAAAATATCTTACGGGATAGTGCAAGCTGGCCCTCATGTTGCAGGTGGTGTCCCTTATATAAAGAGTTCAAACGTTGGTGGGATCATTGATAAAACCCAACTGCAATGCACTAGCTACGATATTCATCAGAAGTATCGTCGTTCAGCAGTTCATCCAAACGACATTGTAATTTCTCTTAGGGGGAATATCGGTCAAGTAAGTATTGTTCCAGATGAAATTACTGAAGCAAATTTAACTCAAGGAACAGCAAGAATTTCTATTGATAATTCAAACAATAATAAAACCCGTGGTGCATTATGAGGTGTTAAAAAAGTTGCTCATTTCCACTGGGTGGGTATCATTAAGTTTTCGCCAAAAAATAAATGATATGAGCAACTTAGAGACAAGTTATAACAAAATTCTCGGTCTTTTGCACGAACTGGAAACGCAAGCCAACTTCCTGAACCAACGCCGTTTGCCCAAGCTTAGCGACAAGCAACTGATCGCCTTGGCCTTGGCTGCCGAAAGTTCGGGCATTGATTCGGAACGCCACCTTTTCAAGCAGTTGCCGACACCCTTGGTCGGCCAAATTGACCGCTCCGTCTTCAACCGGCGCAGGCGCCAACTGATGCCCAAGCTTGAGCACTTCCGCCAGTGCATGGCGACTAGGCTGGCACCTTCCGAGAACTACCACTTTGTGGACAGTATGCCCCTGGAAATCTGCAAGCTTGGCCGCGCCAGGCGCAGCCGCGTTTGCCAGGAGACCGATGGCGCAAGACCCGATTACGGCTATTGCGCGGCGCACAAGGCACATTATTTCGGCTACAAGCTCCACGCCGTGTGTGCACCCAACGGGACAATCCTTACCTTCGACATCTCAAGGGCTTCCACGCACGACATCCACTACCTTAACGACCTGAAAACACAGCTTAACCACTGTGTCCTGGTCGGCGACAAGGGCTACCTGAGCCGCCAATGGCAGCAAGACTTGTTCGACACCGCCGCCATCCGCCTCGAAACCCCGATGCGCCGCAACCAAGTTGGCTTCAAACCGTTCAGCCCACTGCTCAGAAAAGCCAGGAAGCGCATCGAGACCCTGTTCTCGCAACTGTGTGACCAATTCATGATCCGGCGTAACTACGCCAAGTCATTCCAGGGCTTAGCAACCCGGATAGCCTCCAAACTGACCGCCCTGACCTTGATCCAGTGGCTCAACCAGCGCAACGGCAATAAGCTCAACAACTTGAAAATCGTTATCGCCTAAATGCACCACGGGTATAATAAATTTATTTATTATCAAATGCAGACAAGAAATTTTCTTGATCGCGTAAATGAGCGCAGTAAAGGCAGTACATTCCAAGAAATCTCATTAGGAGATTTAAGAATGATTGACATAATGCAAAGTTCAAAATCTGAACAAACCAAAATCGCCAACTTCCTGACGGCGGTCGATGAAAAAATCACCCAACTCACCCAAAAATGTGACTTGTTAGCGCAATACAAAAAGGCATGATGCAGCAGATTTTTAGTCAACAACTGCGATTTAAGGATGATGAGGGGCGGGATTTTCCGGAATGGGAAGAGAATAAACTCAGTGAAATTAGTGGCTTTTTTTCAGGTGGCACTCCTTTAACTACAAGAAAAGACTTTTATGACGGTGAGATTCCGTTTATTAAATCAGGAGAAATTAGTGCTAATCGTACAGCATAGTTTATTAGCGAATCTGGATTAAAAAATTCATCATCCAAAATGGTATCAAAGGGTGATTTACTTTACGCCTTGTACGGAGCAACAAGTGGTGAAGTAGCTGTATCTCAAATTGAAGGTGCTATAAACCAAGCAGTGCTTTGTATTCGTTCCAAATTAAACACCTACTTTTTATTTTCATATTTCTTGTTTAAGAAAGAAAGTATCCTACAAACCTACTTGCAAGGTGGGCAAGGAAATTTATCAGCAGAGATTATAAAATCTTTAATAGCACCAATACCATCTGAAGCCGAACAAACAAAAATCGCCAACTAAAGTGGACCCCATTGTCCAGACAAATATCTGCCTAGTTTAAGATAGAGACCTGTTCACATTACAGCTGGATGGCGCTGTCCCAATTCTTCAGTTGAGGCGAATGTTTCCTGCTTATCACTGAATTTATCCACAATTTTTGCGCCACCGCCCGTGGCTGTCCGGTACACCGTGTTGGGTGTGGCGTAGCCCAGTGATTGATGCAACCTTTCTTCATTATAAAACTGGAAATAGTCGGTCAGGCCTAACAGTAAATCCGGCATGTTGGCGTATTTCTGCAAATACACATCCTCATATTTCACTGTCCGCCACAGCCGTTCGACAAAAATATTGTCCAATGCCCGTCCATGCTGATGGCAATGCCGTTGTCGAGCAGCACCCCCGTGAAGCTGTCACTGGTGAACTGCGAGCCTTGGTCGGTATTGAACACTTCCGGCACACCGTAGGCCTTGATGGCTTCTTCCAGGCAATCCACACAGAACCCGGCATCTATCGTGTTCGACAACCGCCAACCCAATACCTTGCGGCTATACCAATCGATAATGGCGACCAGGTAGACAAAGCCGTGCAGCAGCCGGATGTAGGTGATGTCGGTGCTCCAGACCTGGTTGGGGCGGACGACCTCGACACCCCTGAGCAAATAAGGGTAAACCTTGTGCTGCGGATGCGGCTTGCTGGTGTTGCACGGGCGACATGCCTGCCAAGCCCAGTTTTTGCATCAAGCGCCGTACCCGCTTGCGGTTCACGGCATACCCACAGCCACATAAATAGAGGGTCATGCGCCGAGAGCCGAAAAAGGGGTGCCGGGTGTATTCTTCATCCACGAGTGACAACAAAATACACTCAAGGCCGTCATCTTTGTCCTGACGGCGCTTTAATTGCGCGTAGACGACCGAACGGGTCACGGCAAGCAACTGACATTGCCTGGACACCGTCAGTACGTCGCCTAGGCCTATCCAACCCTGGCGTTGTGCTATGGGTTGAACCCAGACTTTTTTTTAAGCCAATCCAGTTCCATGTTGAGCTGCCCGATCTTGGCGTACAGACGGTCTGGGTCACCCTGTGCGTCGGCTGGCTTCGGGCCGCGCTTGCCTTCAAACAGGCTGCCCGCATTTTCCAGTAACTCTCGTTTCCATTGGTTGACTTGGGTCGGATGGACACCGTACTCTTGGGCGATCTCATTGATCGTCTTAACACCCTTGACCGCCGCCAGCGCTACCTTCGCCTTCTGTGTACCGGTAAATGTTTTCCGTTTGCTTTCGCTCATTGCGTTCCACTATTTTCCTTAACAGGCTATAGCTTAAACTACTGTCCGGATTTTGGGGTCCACTTTAAACTTCCTGACCGCCATCGACGACAAGATCAACAACGCCCAAGCCCAACTTGCCGCAGTAAAGCAATACAAACAAGGCTTGTTGCAGCAGCTATTTGTTTAACCAAGGACTGTCATTCCGACCCCAGGGAGGAATCTTTTGGCATCAAGGTTTCTCGCTACGCTCGAAATGACAGGGGTAAGGGCAATATAAACTCGGATACGGGCAATGCAAACAAGGCTTGTTGCAGCCGCTATTTGTTTAACCAAGGGCTGTCATTCCGACCCCAGGGAGGAATCTTTTGGCATCAAGATTTCTCCCTACGCTCGAAATGACACAGGGGTAAGGGCAAAAAACATTTTGCCTTTACGTGTTGGCTTTAATAAGCGGTTACGTTATTCAATTTTAATCAGTATAATTTAATAAGAAATTTTCTTATTAAAGGTTGAGAGCGATGCGAAGAGAGGCCACAGGGGTGTATGCCAGCAGTATTGCAGGTGGTGAAACAGTGCGTGCTTTTGTACCCAGTGCGCTACCGCCCGTGCCTGCGCTAGAGATGAGCAACCCGCGCCAACGCTTGCTTGAGCGTGCCACTTTGGCACTGGGGCGTTTAGATTCGGTGTGTACTTTGTTACCAGACCCGCAATTATTTTTGTATGCTTATGTGCGCCGCGAGGCGGTGTTGTCTTCTCAAATAGAGGGTACGCAGTCGTCACTGTCTGATTTGTTGTTGTTTGAGTTAGATGAAGCCCCTGGTGTGCCATTTGATGATGTGGTGGAGGTGTCTAATTATATTGCGGCTTTAGAGCATGGTTTGGCACGTTTGGCTGAGGGGTTTCCGCTGTGTAATAGGCTATTACGTGAAATGCACATGCTTTTAATGGCGCGTGGGCGTGGCAGTGATAAAGCGCCAGGGGAGTTTAGGCATAGCCAAAATTGGATAGGTGGCACGCGTCCTGGTAATGCGCGTTTTGTGCCACCGCCGCCGCAAGAACTTGAAAACTGCATGGCGGCACTTGAGGTTTATATTAATCATCAAAATGCTGACTTTCAAAATGTAGAACTGCAAAATGAAGATGCGCCCGTGCTGATTAAAGCGGCTTTGGCACATGTGCAGTTTGAAACCATACACCCTTTTTTAGATGGTAATGGGCGGCTTGGGCGTTTGCTGATTGTGATGATGCTTTATACAGGGGGCTTGCTTAGCCAGCCTTTGCTGTATTTGAGTTTGTATTTTAAGTTACACCGAGACGTGTATTATGAGTTGCTTAACCGTGTACGAACTCAAGGCGATTGGGAAGCATGGGTGGACTTTTTTTTAGAAGGGGTGATGCTCACGGCTACAGGAGCGGTCACCACCGCGCAAAACTTGGTGGCTTTGTTTGAGGCCGATAGCTTACAAGCAAAAAACACGGGGCGCGGTGCAAGCAGTGCTTTGCGTGTGTTGGGGGTACTTAGGCATCACCCTATTTGCAACTTAAAACAGTTGAAATTAGAAGCCCAGATGAGTTTCCCCACTGCTGATAAAGCCTTACAAACCTTGATGAAGCTTGGCATTGTGCGTGAGCTTACGCAGCAACGGCGTAACCGCATTTTTGTCTACGAGGCTTATTTGGCTATTCTTAACGAGGAAGGCGAACAACTATAAAGCCTAACCCATTGGAAAATAATGACACAATCTGAATACGCCTTAGAAGAAGCTTTAATCACTCAACTCAAGGGCATGGAATATGGCTTTGTGAGTATTGACGATGAAGCGGCGATGCTGGCGAACCTCAAGCGTCAGTTGGAAATCCATAACGGGGGCATTACGCTTTCGCGTGCTGAGTTTGAGCGCATTCTTAATCACCTGAATACCGGCAGTGTGTTTGAGCGGGCAAAAATCCTGCGTGATAAGTTTGCCTTAAAACGGGACAATAACGAGACGGCTTATATCAGCTTCCTGAATTGTGATGACTGGTGTTTGAATGAGTTTCAGGTAACAAATCAGGTTACCATGCAGGGCAAGCGCAAAAACCGCTCGGGGAGTCGCTATTTTTGCGAAAGCTTGTTCTGAGGACTTCCTGTCCAAACAAGCGGCAAAAACTTAACGCGACCGCTAATGCCTTCGGCTGCCCCAGCCGTCCTGCTACTCTCGCTTCATACCCGACAAGGGGTATGAAACATAGTTACGCAATGACTCGACGCGATGTCGGAAGGCAGCGCATTTTCACTCCGCAAACAACGCTTCGTGAAAACACACAGCCCTATCGCTTCTGGGGACTAAAAATCTTCACTCCGCTAACGCTACGTTTCCAAGATTTTCAGCGCGGGCGGTTTCGACAGCACTCAATCAAACCCAAGAATGGGATTTGAAAGCAAAAAAAAATGCCCCGAAGGGCATTAAGGCTTTATGCCAAAAAGGTTTTACAATGAGCTTACTAACCTTGAACTTGTTTGCGCCTGCCAAACCCCGCCAATCCGGCCAATGCGGAACCAAATAGCCAAACCGCAGCAGGTACAGGCACAGCGTTAACTGTGTTTGCTGCTGGTGTATTCGCCAAAGAAGTGACATCAATATTGTCATAAGCGACATAACCATGAGTTAAATTTCCTGACACTTCTACTGAAAGTAAATTAGTCCATCCAAAAACAAAGTTTGTATATGCCTTATCAAATGAGAGCATTTTGGTCAAAATACCGCCACTTGCTTGGTGTCCGGTAAAGACCACACTACCTGTAGAAAATTCGGACCAAGAAAGTCCAGAATCTAAGGAGTTAAGATTGAATGCACTTTTGTCAGTTTCGTTAAACGAGAACCCACCACCGAAATCAAAAGAAGTGCTAAGGGAGTATTGGTAATGTCCTTCGCCAGCAAGCAATCCATTAGTGCCATTAGTTGCCCCTAAGTGCGAAGTATACGTGTAGAAATAACCCGACACTGGTGTGAAGGTCAATTCACCGCTAACAATGCTGCTGCCTTGGATGGTATCAATGGCATTGTCTTCAAATTTTACTGTACTTGCTTGACCGTTAAACGCAACCGCCAATAACAAAAAAAGCACTGCAACTAATTTAGTCATCATGTAAGAATCTCTAGCAAAATTAAAATCCGTAACCACCTAAAGCTTGTTCGCTTTATCTTGTTGGCAAGTATAGAAATGATCTAGGATAATTCTGTGATCGGCATCTCAAATTTGACTATTAATACCAAACCTAAAAAGTTGTTATATAAAGCCACTCGTCCCCACATTCTTCATTTGAAGCCGGAGTCATCGGCTAAAAAGTCAGCCAATGCCTGAGAATGAAATAAAGAGGAAGCTCTTGGTAGCAGCAATGGGACATCACATTTATAAATCTACGAAATTGATGCGTCTTTTTAACTTAGGTAAGATGGCAAATGGCTTTGCTTTTATTGCAGATAAATCAATGCCCTCCACTTAATTCACTCGAAGTTGCCGATACTTTCCTAACCCAAGGCATCAATAAAAGCGCTAATAGGAAAATCAAGCTAAGCGTGTGAAATAAAGTATTGAGTGTAAGGACTTCTGCTTCTCGCATGACTAGGCCGTAAAGCTGTTTCAGAGCAGCAGACCCTTCATTAGGTAATCCCGCAACCGCCATGCGTTCACCTACCCCCCCCAAAAATGCTTGCGCCTGCGGGGAATCGGGCGTTACCGACTCTCGTAAGACGGCATAATATGCTTTGTTGAGCTTTATCATCATCGTGTTAGCGACAGCAAGACCGATTGCTCCACCCAAATTACGGGTTAAATTATAAAGTCCACTGGCATTTTTCACTTCGTCCAGCGGCAATGTCCCCAAGGCCAGTGAATTGATGGGAAGGAAGCAAAACATTAATGAAAAGCCTCGAATCGCCTGCGGCCAGAAAA
This sequence comes from uncultured Gammaproteobacteria bacterium, assembly GCA_963804035.1. Lineage (GTDB taxonomy): Bacteria > Pseudomonadota > Gammaproteobacteria > Methylococcales > Methylomonadaceae > Methyloglobulus. The sequence continues at coordinate 389,607 of CAWDOO010000004.1, forward strand.
ATTCCCAGTAGCCTGCCTCATTAGTGAGGTTGCCATTTATCCAGCAACCCAGCGAAAAACCGGTCAAACCGAGCGCCAACATAAGGCGGGAATCGATGATCTTAACCAAAGGGCCGGCGACAAATGCAGACACCAACTGAAACATGCCAGTCACCATGATGTACTGACCGATCTGCAAACTGTTTAAGCCTTTAACGCTAGCTAGATAGATCGGCATCAGATACATCAGTGTAAACAAACCGATTCCTAAGATAAAACCCAGTGCACAGCCAACCGCAAAGTTAGTGTTACGGAATGCCCAAAGATCGACGATGGGATACTCGATTGTTAATTCCCATTGTAACAGGGCGATACCTGAAATCGCGGCTATCAGGCTGAAAAATACGATCTCACGACTTTCAAACCATTGTTCGCGCACACCCTCTTCGAGCACGAATTGCAGACTACCTAGAAAAACCACAATGTAAGCGATGCCGAGAAAATCGATTTTATTTAACAACTCCCAATCGGGTTCGTCAACGCGGACAAACTGCCAGGTTGCCAAACACACCAGTATTCCCGGCACAAGATTGATCAGAAACAACGCCTTCCAAGATACGGCTTCGGTCAAATAACCACCCAGAACAGGGCCTGCAGTAGGGGCAATCATAACAACCATACCGACCACTATCACCATGGCGGGTTGTAACCGGGGCGGGAACAAAGTGTAAATTACCGCAAACACAGTCGGTATCATCGCACCGCCGAACAAGCCCTGAAAAGCGCGAAAAACGACCATTGACGGAAGATTCCAGGCTAACACGCAACACAAGCTCATTAAGGTAAAGCCGCCGCAAGAGATTACGAACAAAATGCGCGTCGAAAAAGCGCAGGCCAGCCAGCCGGAAAGTGGAATAATCACGACTTCCGCCACGAGATAAGCGGTCTGCACCCACGTTATCTCATCGGGTGTCGCTGATAGCCCGGCCTGAATCTGTTCCAATGAACTGGCGACAATCTGTATGTCCAAAATCGCCATAAAAATGCCAACCACCATTGCGAAAAAGCCAAGCCATTGTTCAGTGGTTACCGATTCATTATCACGCGCAATATTTTCCTCAGTAATGAGGTATTTCGTTTCTGTGGTCATCGCAATGCCTCTTTAAGTTTAAGACACCTTGATTTTGATCGTTGTAGAAAGCCCCGGCCTTAGTTGCGTCAAATCACTTTCAGGTTGGAAAATAATTTTTACCGAAACTCGACGAACAATCTTGGTGAAATTGCCGGTGGCATTTTCTGGCGGCAATAAACTGAATTCCGAACCTGAAGCGGGGGCAAAACTGTCCACCACGCCATGCAAAATTTGACCAGGAAATGCATCGATGCGGATTTCCACCGCCTGCCCCGGCTTTATTCTGGCAATTTGGGTCTCCTTAACATTAGCGTCCACAAACAGCCCATCCGCTGGGATAAGATAGCCAAGCGGACTACCAGGTTTGACCAGTTGCCCGACTTGTACACTGCGATTCCCGATAATGCCCGCAATAGGTGCCTTAATCTGCGTATTAGCCAAGTCGATACGGGCTAGTTCCCGATTAGCTTCGGCGGCTTTGATCCGAGCCCGGGTTTCCTCAATTTGGGCATCCAGTGCCGCCAGTTGGCTTTCTGCTTCTTGCCTTGCAGAGCGGACTTTATCACGCTGGGCATTCGCCTGTTTATGCACCGATTCTGCGGTATCCCGTGTTTGTTCTGAGACTGCGCCTTCCTTCGCTAGATTGCCGAAACGTTTTAAATCCTTCGTTGCTTTTTGCAGGTCAGCCTCGGATGCGGCAATATTGGCGGATTCTTGTCGTATCTTGGCATATTGAGTGAACTTATCGGTTTCTAATGTCCGGATTTTGGCTTTTTCTAACAATACTTGGGCTTCAGCTTGAGCCACCCTGGCTTGAAATTCGTGATCGTCAATGACCATCAGTAAGTCACCTTGCTTCACCTGCTGGTTGTCCTGAAACAATACCTCTTTAACATATCCAGTTTCTTTTGGACTAATTAAGCTGGTATGCGCCTTAAGATAAGCATTATCAGTCGTTTCATAAGGATGGATCGCCTTAAACCAATACGTAATACTTACAGCGATTACGGCGAGCAAAACTAAAAAAGACGCTGAATTTTTTTTGGACATGGGTAGTATATAAATTTTGTTGCTTAACTAAACTGTGTAGTTTAGTATAATCTTTAACTTCTTCCATACGCAATTTATTTATTAATCTAACGAAGCAATGCACAAATCCGATAATCCAAAACGACAGGCCATTCTTGATGCAGCAAAAAATGCTTTTATTATGAATGGATATAGCGGTGCCAGTATCGAGGCCATTGCTGAAGCAGCCCCAGTTTCGAAACCTACGCTTTACAACCATTTTAAAGGCAAGCAGGATTTGTTCGCCGCCGTCATTGCAAACCAATGCGAAGCTTTACTGAGTACGTTTTCCATTGTGAAGGCGAAGACCGGCGATCCGGTTTCTGGCTTAAAAGCAATCGCCAGCGCTTTCATCGATTTAGTGTATGTCGATGAATCCATCAGGCTTTACCGTTTGATCATCGCTGAACAGCAGCAATTTCCTGAATTAGGTGAATTAGTCTATCGTTCCGGCCCGATGCCGGTTTTGCAGCACTTGTCGACTTATCTTGCCGAATTACACGCCGCCCACATTCTATCGATACCTGATATTGAAACAGCTAGCAGGCTATTCCTTAACATGTTAAAAGGCGATCAACATTTCCGTTGTTTGCTAGGCTTGCAATCGGGTTTGAGTCCAAACGAAAAGCAGCGATTAATAGACGCATCGGTTTCATTATTTCTTGAGGGACACGGCTATGGCACCTAAAATTGCCTGTGTCTTGATTCTGGCAGGAATATCGGGATGTACGATGGGGCCGGAATATCGCAAAACAGTCCCAGCAGCCCCCGATCATTGGCAGGCCGAACCGGCAAAAAACTTAAAGCCGGTTAATCCCGACTCCTTGAAAACCTGGTGGAAATGCTTCAATGATCCGCAACTTGATCACCTAATGAGTCAAGCCCTGGCGGGAAATCTTGACGTTAAAATTGCTCAAGTCCGTATTGACCAGGCACGGGCGGAACGACGGGGAACTCGCGGCGAATTGTTTCCAACAGTGGGTATAAAAGCCGGTATGCAACGTAACGAAAATCCGTTTCCAGGCCTTGCTCCCGGCATTAAATATAATATGTTTGAGATAGGTTTCGATGCCATCTGGGAAATTGATCTGTTCGGTAGACAGCAACGTCGTCTGGAGGCTGCAATTGCCGATTTGCAGGGCGCAGAGGAAGAATATCGTCAGTCGCTTGTCGTATTGACCGCCGAACTGGCACGCAGTTATATCGTGTACCGCAACTTACAAAACCAGCTGCGAATTACTAACTCAAATTTAGAGTCTCAACAGAAAACTCTGTCCCTGACCGAGCAACTCTACAACGAAGGTGTCAGCGCCAGACATGATGTCGTGAGGGCTCGCGCCCAAACCGAAATCACTGCAGCTCAGATTCCAACATTGGAAGCCGACTTGATAAGCGCCTTACGTCAGCTTGAAGTTTTGGTCGGTCGAACTCCGGGTGCGTTGGTTGGCTTACTGAAGCCACCTGGTAATATGCCGGTTGCGCCAGCAAAGGTAATACTGAGTTCACCGACAGAAACGTTACATAATCGTCCCGATATCCACGTTGCCGAACGTAGGTTAGCTGCCGCCACCGCGATGCAAGGTGCGGCAATAGCCGAACAATTTCCCAAAATTTCATTGTCGGCATTTTTGGGTTTGCGAAACACCGACATAGAAAGCATGCTTAAATCTGCAGCGTTTTCTTACAGTACTGGCGCCAACCTGATGCAACCTTTATTGAATTTCGGCCGGATTCAAGCCGGGATCGACTTGGCGGATGCTAAGCAAAAGGAGGCTTACCTCATGTATGAAAAAGCAGTTTTGCAAGCCCTGCAGGAAACCGAAACTGCCTTGATCCGTTATTTAAAGGAAGAGATTCGCCGACAGACCCTGTCTCGTTCGGTGACAGATTTGAAAGAGTCGGTACGGCTGTCGCAATTACGTTATCATGAAGGTGTTATATCCTTTTTAGACGTATTGGACTCACAACGGATTCTTTATGTTGCTGAAATCGATCTGGCCCGTTCCCAGGCGACCACATCGACTAATCTGATTGCTTTGTACAAAGCACTGGGTGGTGGAGCAAACTTAACGGCTCAGTGACTTCAAGCTATCCACGGAGTAATCATGCGCGAAACTTCCAGGCCAAGGATTTAGGCGATTGTTGTTTTGATCGTTATTATCGTAGCCTGGACATTTCATAAGAAAAGCGGGCAAGCATGTAGAGTTCAATAAAATTCAGTTACTTAGATTGAATTTTAACCAGGACTTGCCCATGACAAACTGTACCCCAGCTCAGCTAAAATTTTCATCCGTTAAACGCGCCGAAGTATCAAAGCCGAATTCCGTGGCGGAGTCATTACCATTGACGCATTTATAACTTGAGAATCAGGCTAACTATTTAAACACCTCAAATAGACCTATTGGCTATTACCCACTTACCAGAATTTCAAGTAAAATCCCCCTTCAATTTGTGAGATTTCTATCATGCCTGAAGTGTTGTTTTGTTTAAGTATCGGCTTTGTCGGTTTTGTTGTTTACGCGCTTGTGAATAATCAAAGAACAACAAACTTTAGAGTGACTGGGGAGTTAATTTTAGCCGTAAAGCCATCAATATCTAAGACACCCCGCAATACTGCCAAAGCTACAAAGACAAAATCGGCGACAGCGGAATTGAAAAAAGCTAGCTTAATTGTAGATCCCATACTCACTTACTTAGGCAAAAATGGCCTCACCACTGTTGCCAAGCCCAGCAGAAACCTTGCAGAAAGCAGAAAACATATTCAGGACAGGATAGACCTGCTAACCCAAGAAGATACCATATCCCGACTGCTGTTCGTTGTGCCAAGACGATTCCTTTAAGTCACCCTAAGTTCGGCATACCAGTAAAGATTGGCCTTTCAAAGCAATTTTTAATGAAACGTTTGTTTTTGGGACTTTGGCCAGACAATACCGCTCGGCAGCAATGCGTAACAATAGGTAATGCTGTTCTGACCGAAAATGCCCGGCCAGTGCAAGCCGCCGATATCCACGTTACTTTGCTGTTTTTAGGCAATATCGATTCAGATACAGAAGAAAGCCTTAAACAAGGGTTGGCAGTTATTCCAGCTCCAGAAATGACCCTATGCTTTGATTACCTGAGTTTCTGGGAAAAACCCGGTATTTTATGCCTGACCACTTCCGGCTCATATCCAGAGGCTAAGGCTTTCGTTGAAGTTTTAACAAGGCTGGCCAAAAAACTGGACATCCCTATCGATGAGCGTCCATTTAAACCGCACATCACCCTCGTCAAAAAAGCGAAAACTCAAGCACTATTGGAATTTGATCCTATCATTTGGCATTCAAACAGCTTTTGTCTTGTTGAATCATGTCAATTTTCAAACGGAATCAAATATCGGATAGTTGAAGAATGGGGAGGGCATAAAATATAAGCCGTAAATATTGAGATTCCCGGGCTTATTGTTTTCAATTAGGTGCAGATTAGAGAATCAACTTGCTTAAATAGTTGTCCCTGAATAATGGCATTTTTCAAATAGGACTTTCTGTCAGGCTGGCTTGTTTGCAAGGAGATTAATTTCTACGGCAAAACCACCTGATAATGCTTGCCAAAGCCAAGACAAAAAAATCCGGAGTTGCCGGAGGATCAAGCGGATGTTGTGGCCTGCGCCGCATAGGATGGCGTGCATGGCATCGCCCAACTCGCCTTTAAGGTAGTTACGCCGGAGCAGGACGTCGTTTTTCAGGTGTCCAATGACGGGTTCAATGGCATTGCGCCGTTTCAGCGCCCGTTTGAGCCGCCGGGTGTTAATGCCCCGTTTTTGCCGGGCTTTGTAGATGGTGACGTTTGGCACGCCAACGCCTCGATATCCCAAATCCACAAACACTTCCTTGGCACGGGTGCCGCTGAGGATCTCGGCCTGTTCCAGGCAGGACTCGAGCGTATGCCCGTCATAGGGATTGCCGGGAAAGCTGCGCGCGCCCAGCACGAAGTTGCTCTTGTTGGTGACGGTGATGCCGACCTTGACACCAAATTCATATTTTTTATGGGCCTTGCCCTTGGCAATGCACTCGACTTCCGGGGCATGGAAACTGTACAGCTTGTCCTTGTCTTGTCGTTGTTGGCTCAAGATACGCCGGGTTTTCTCCAGGGTCTCCTCAAAAGCTAACTTGACTTCCTCGGGTTGTGCCTGCAATTGCCGCTCGATATCGCGCTGCACTCGCCCCACTAAGGTTTTTAACTGCTTGAGCGCCTTACGCTTGCGCTTCATCTGTGTGGCACTGTGGTAACGGTTGGCCATCAACAGCAGGTAAGGCGCCTTACGGCTGTAGTTCTGCCGTAACTTGATGCGGTAGCGCCGGGACAGTCGAACGAGATGCTGGCGGCAGCGTTCGTACAGCTTGCCGTCAGTCGGGTAAGTCACAGCCTTTTCCTGCACGGTGCTGTCCACCGTGACCGACTGGAAGTCATTGGGGTTGACGGTTTTGGTGTCCACGCCCGCTTGGATGGTCATCGACAGCAACCACTCGCAACCGGCCTCGCCGATCCGGTTACGCCACTTGGTCAGCGAGGTCGGGTGGCAAGGCGGACGGTGCTGGAAGAAGCGCTCGCCGCACAAATACTGCCAATAGGGATTTTCGACCCAGAGCGCAACCACTTCTTCGTCAGAATGGCCAAAGGCATGTTTCAAATAATGCAGCCCCGCAACAAGCCGGGTCGGCAATGCGGGCACACCCTTGCCATCCGTAAAAAACTCACCGAACGCGGTATCCAAGGCTTGCCAGTCAATATTCCCGGCGAGGAGCACCAGTTCATGGCGTGGATTCAGCAAATCGGCAAGGACGATTTTGAACAGGTCGTATTGGGTCTCGGTTTCTTGGCGTTTGGGGTGCATGGCGGGAAATAATTGCAAGAAATTAACCGGTATTCTATCAATTTCTTGCAGTTTTTACCCGCATTAATTTAATCTTTATACTATTTAATCAATAGGTTGTAATATTTTCAGGGACGACTAAATACTTCATTTTTTATGCAATATACTTGCGATAGGCTTCATAACACATGAACCACAACGAATAGACGGTAATGCGCCCCCAAAAATCAACGAAAACAATCATATCGGGCGTATTGCTGATTTTGTCGAAATAAGCCAATAGCAGAAACAGGGGAATGTTGATGGCGATAACTAACAAGACAAACAGCCTTAAAACTGGAGCCTTAGATAGATATTTTACGTAAAGTGCAAATCCGATAAACCACAATGAATAAACAGTAAACCTACCCCAAAAATCAACAAATACTGCTGATTTTGGATCAGTGCTGAGCAGGTGAAAATAGGCCATGACTAAAAATAGCAGCGTATTAGTCACAACTAAAAAAGAAAGAAAGAGCTTTAATATTTTCTTTTCCTGTAATTCCATAGTTAGATTTCCGTTTAAATGTTAACGCATGAAATTAGCAAAATCGAAGACATGAACAATGATTATGCTGTCGTCTCTTTAGATGCAAGCTTTTCTATAATGATTGTATAGGTAACAAAAGCGACGAGCAGAATGGCCAGAATGCCAGATGACCCGATAGTTCCAAAACCCAACCCACCTTTTTCGAGTGGCTTTGTCAGCAAGTCACCGAAGGTCGCACCAAATGGCCGTGTTAGCACAAAGGCAAGCCAAAACAATAGCACTCGATTAAGTCGGGTGACATAGTAAGCAAGGGCGATAAGCGCAATGATTCCGCCAATAAGGGCTGCGCTGCCAAGAAACCCCAATCCAGAGTCATCGGCTAAGAAATCTCCCAAAGCTGTGCCCAATGTGTTTGAGAACAGTATCGCCACCCAATATAAAAGCTCTGCTTTGGTGGTTTGGATATTTCTAACGGAAAGCGACTTTTCGCTGAAACGCCAAACGGTCAGGACAACCACCAAGTCGGGGAGTCGCTATTTTTGCGAAAGCTTGTTCTGAGGACTTCCTGTCCAAACAAGCGGCAAAAACTTAACGCGACCGCTAATGCCTTCGGCTGCCCCAGCCGTCCTGCTACTCTCGCTTCATACCCGACAAGGGGTATGAAACATAGTTACGCAATGACTCGACGCGATGTCGGAAGGCAGCGCATTTTCACTCCGCAAACAACGCTTCGTGAAAACACACAGCCCTATCGCTTCTGGGGACTAAAAATCTTCACTCCGCTAACGCTACGTTTCCAAGATTTTCAGCGCAAGTTGCCAAGATCAATGCACCCTTTGCATAACCTAAGCCTAGTGTTCGATCTATAAAATCTGACATCGTTGTGCCAGCCGTACTGATTGTGAGAATCACCGTCCAATACAGGATGGGGTGAAATTTGTTCGATATCAGTTGCGCGGCAACTGAAACTAAGAATAACCCTATCAAAATAACAGAGCTCAGGCCGTAGCCAACGCTCATGGTCATCGACAGCTGATCCCCTGCCGTTTCACCCAACGTAGTGGCGCAGATCTTGATGATCCAGAAGGTGAGCGTGATTTGTGCGACTCTATTCATGGTTTCTCGTATTCAATGCCGTAACTAAAAAGTGATTACTTTGGTTGAAAGTCTTATACACATTTCAATAGCTAGTTGAAACTGACAACTCAAACGAAATTTTTACGACGCGCCGCGAGCGGGTGATCCGAATAAGGTTCGTGATGGTGTAAACCAACCAAGGTGCATGTTCCGCCGTTGTGGGCATAGTCGTTACTAAAGTCATGGATAAACTCCATCACTGTGTGGTCAATCAATTCCGCTTCAGACAAATCAAAAAATATCGTTTTATGCTCTGGCAGATTGGCGACTAGGCTTTTCAAACCCATGAAATTTGAAAACACTGCCGCACCGCTAATAGCCACATGATAAGTGTCGGCATCGGTTTGCTTGACGTGGTAAGCCATCGTAAAAAGATTGCTCAGCTTCACGCCACGGAAGAGATGGATCAGGAGTTTTACAGCAATCCCTATCAATACCCCAACCAACAGGTCAGTTGCCAAAATGCCGACGATAGTCACGATAAACAAAATAAAATTATCCAACCCGATAGCCATTGTTTTGGCAAATTCTTTAGGGGAAGCCAAACGAAAACCGGTAAATACGAGCAATGCAGCGAGTGAAGCCAGTGGGATTTCGTGTATCAATGTTGGGAACAAAGCAACAAACACCAGTAAGAAAGCCCCGTGGAAAAAGTTAGCCCAGCCTGTCTTGGCACCGTTGTTTATATTCGCAGAACTACGGACGATTTCGGCAATCATCGGCAAACCACCGATCATCCCAGAAATCATGTTGCCGATGCCGACGGCGGTTAAATCACGGTTTAGATTGGAACTGCGTTTGTAAGGATCCAATTTATCGACCGCCGATGCACTGAGTAAGCTTTCCAAGCTACCGACTAACCAGATTGCGATCACCGCTTCCCAAAACTCCAAGTTAGCAACTTTACCAAAATCAGGTAGTGTAAATCCTGCCAAAAAATGTTCCGGCACCGAAACCAGGAATGCAGGACCAATCGAAAATTCATGGTGTGGTAAAAACTTTGTGTCCGGCAAGAACATGTATTTGTGGATATGATCCAGATCAAAATAGCGCTCTAACGCCAAACCCATCAAAACGACCAGCAAGGGGGCAGGAATCATTTTTAAGGTAGGATTTTTAATCAGCGACCAGATAATCAGTAAAGCCAGACCCATTACCCCTATAAAAGCAATTTCTGGGTTGAATTCCATTAACGAATGCGGAATTTCCGCTATGATGCCTAGCAAGGTCTTAGCGGCTGGCTTAACGCCCAGCAGGGTATGAACCTGTTTGGCCATGATAATGATACCAATCGCTGCCAACATGCCGTGGACAACCGATGACGGGAAAAACGCGCTGAGTTTTCCGGCCTTAAAAACACCTAATAACGTTTGTAACACACTGGCTACAACAATGGCCGCTAAGGTATAGCGGTAGCCCGCCATCGCATCGCCTTGTCCTAAATCAGTCACCGCATCAACGATGACGACTATTAATCCGGCAGCAGGGCCGTTAATCGTGACATAAGATCCGCTGATTCTCGAAACAACCAAACCGCCAATAATCGCTGCAATAATGCCGCCCATAGGAGGAAAGCCGGATGCCATGGCAATTCCGAGGCATAAAGGCAAGGCAATAAGAAACACTAAAAAACCGGACAATAAATCACTGCGCCAATTTTCGATTAGGCCGGGGATACCGGTTTTTGGTAGAGCTAAACTAATGGGGGCGGACATACTTTTCTCCAAAAAAATTCACTATCAATTCTGACGATGTATACAAAGCAAACTGTATGCCAACATATTCAGAACTGCGTTAAGCCCTTATTTATCTCATGCGGTATCGTTTTTCCCCTTGGAAAAGTTAGGCTTTCAATCAGGAAATGGTTGAAATAAACCAAATATGTTGGTTCATTTCAACCATTGCCAAAGGAAAAGTTGAGAGCCTAAATACGTATGCACTTCATTTTTAGTTGCATCGGATTATTGTTTATTTTTTATAGCGACGTAGTTGCCCATAAATTAAGGTGATTTCCCTAAAATTGGCCTGTTTTCTATTTGTGGATTAGTCATTTTAAAAAATATGGCACGACAAATGCCTAGTTAATTACAGGAACATTGTTAGGTATAGCTCCTTGTTCCCGCAGTGCATGGACGCTCTGCCCTTTTTATCAATGACACCTACTTTTGATAAAAGCAGTTTTCGTAACATCGTGGTATGGAAGCGTATTGAGAAGCCCTAGGTAGACTTTTCCATCATTCTCATAGCACTAAAATGATTTTTTAAGGCTCAGGTAATCACCAAGCACAAGTACCTGACCATATGCTGAGGTTAAAAAAACGACATGCTTAATGAAATAGAGATAACCGTCCCTTTGGCTAGTCATGGCTCTGCAATCCAAGCTAAGATTGCGTTTGACTTGGATAAGGCCATAGACCATATCGCACACTGGTTGCCTGCCCAAGGGCCTATTAAAGATTTCATCCATCACAACACCTTACATGCTGTGCAGCATTTACCTTTTCATGAAGGCATGGCGTTGGCAGGAAAAATGTTCGGGGCGCGTAGCTACTTGCCGATGGCGCATTATCAAAAAATGTACCGTCAGGGGCGCATCAAGGATTACGCGATAGACTGGGCTTTAGGGCGCACAGGATATCCAGAAAAACAACGGGAAACCATCAAGCCAACCTTATTTGAGCAAGACAATCTCAGTCATTACCCCCCTGTTTCCCTCGCTAACCACGGCATACGCAATGCTTGGTTAACCAAGATTGAGATGGAACTCAACGTATTGGTGCACCCCATCTTGTTTCGTTTTCTGGGCAATTTCTTAGACCAAGGTATCAGCCGTTGGACGCTACCCAAAGAGGGGGAATGTTTTTGGGATTGTGTGATGCGGCTCGCCCAAAACAGCTTATTACCACTCTATCCATTGCAAGAACCCATTGTCCGTGAACTATCAAGCAAAGACCCTGACCACGTTATCCAAATTTGCCTGGAAAAAATCGTAGGCGACAGTGAGCTTTATGAACAATACCTGTTGGAAATGTTATTGGCACATCCAGGTTGGGCGGGCATGGTGCGGATTGTTGAGAAGAATCCTCGCTCCCTGCTCGATCCCCGCAAGATTTCCTTGAAAGAGCTGATAGCTGTGGAGCTGGTTTGTGAACTTGCGTTTCTGCTTAAGAAAAAGGGCGTTAATTTTTTAAACGTTGCCAGCATTTCTTTGCCGAAAGGAACAACTTTGCTCAAGGATGGGCTGCCTACACCGGAAGTACCTTTATATCTAAAGGTCTGGCATGAAGCGATGGAGTGGTCATTACATACTGAATTGCTGGCTGCTTTAAGGCCTCAAGAAACCACCCCACCAAGTGCCAAAGCTAGACCTTACGTGCAAGCATTCTTTTGCATTGATGACCGGGAATGTTCGTTACGGCGTTATCTGGAACAAATTGATCCTGGCATTGAAACCTTTGGTGCGGCTGGTTTTTTTGGTATCGATTTTCTTTATCAAGGTTTGGATGATGCGTATCCGGTCGCGCAGTGTCCGGTCATTATCAAGCCTAAGCATTTAGTCAAGGAATCAGAGTTACAAGCAAAGCCAGAGGAAGACTCAAAAGTGGATGCAATCGCCCATTTACATTTTAAATCGCATTCGGTATTAAGGGGTTGGCTTTATACCCAAACCCTGGGCATAGGCTATGCTGCGCGAATGGCGTGGGATGTTTTTCGCCCCGGATCAAAACTGCTTAAGATCAGTAGCCTTAGCGAAATAGATTCCCATACCCAGCTACATCTGCTCAGGGAGAATGACACACCGACTGAAGACGGTTATTTATTAGGGTTTTCATATTCAGAAATGGCAGATAAGGTCGGGGGATTATTGACTAATATCGGCTTGACAAAACATTTTGCACCTCTGGTTATGATTGTTGCGCACGGTTCCAGTAGCGTTAATAACCCTCACTTTGCCGCTTATGACTGCGGAGCCTGTTCCGGCAAACCGGGAGCACCGAACGCACGGGCATTCGCATGGATGGCAAATAATGAAGAAGTAAGAAAAATCTTATATGCCCGTGGCATTGAGATTCCTGGCGGCACCCGATTTGTAGCTGCTTTGCACAATACCAGCCGCGATGAAATAACTTATTTCGACAACCACTTGCAAGAACAAAACCCGGCAGAAGGTTTGCCCGTTTTCCAAAAAGTAATGGAAACGGCACTACGACTCAACGCCCGCGAACGTTGCCGCTGGTTTGAATTAGCCCCAAAGTTCGGCAAAGTTGACAAAACACATGCGCATGTAGCGGCAAGAGCATCATCTATTTTTGAACCGCGACCCGAATATAACCATTCCAACAACTTGTACTGCATCATAGGGAGAAGAAAACTAACCCGAAATTTATTCATGGACAGGCGCGCTTTTCTGCATTCTTACGATCCAGATAAAGATGCCATAGGCAATATCATGGTGCGAATCTTGTCCGCAATTATCCCTGTTTGCGGTGGTATTAACCTTGAGTACCTGTTCTCATGCATAGATAATTCCGTCTACGGCGCAGGTACCAAATTACCGCACAATGTGATCGGCTTGTTGGGTGTCGCCAATGGTGTCGAAGGCGATTTACGTACTGGCCTACCCCAACAAATGATTGAAGTTCATGAGCCGGCACGGTTGCTGATCGTCGCAGAACAAACCTGCGCCATTCTCGATAAGGCTTTGGCAAATATTGGAGACCTTAAAGAATGGCTGGATAACGATTGGATACGCCTGGCTTCCTGCCATCCAACTACCCGGGAACAGTTTTTGTATAACGCTGGAAGTTGGGAACCGATCAACCTGCCCTCAGACTTTAACACACCGACAGCAGATCGCTCGGAAGATATCTTCGTTGGTCAAACGGAAACTATCCCAGTCCATCAACTGCGGAGGAGTTATTCATGAATGGATTAATGTTAGCCAGCCTGTTGCTACCTTTGCTGGGCTTTTGGTTGGTGTTTTTATCACCCAATAACGAAAAAAAGATTGCGACGATTAGCTACATGTGTAGCCATGCGATGGGTATCGCAATTGTTTCACTTATTGTTTTATGGGCAAACAATGGTTTCGTCAGCCATGAATTTGAATGGTTTACTCTGTATACGACCGACGATTATCATTTCCCGATCTTGCTTTACTTTGATCGGATAAGTGCCGTATACCTGGGCTGTGTTTGGGCAATTTTTTCCATTATTGTCAAGTATTGCCGATATTACTTACATCGGGAAGCCGGTTACAAACGGTTTTTCCTGACGATTTTCAGCTTCGTGTTCGGCTTGAATATCGTGATCTTATCCGGCTCTATCGACATCCTGTTTGCAGGCTGGGAAATCGTCGGTATATCTTCGTTCCTGCTGATTGCCTTCTACCGGCATCGCGTCCAACCCGTACGTAATTCGCTAAGGGCTTATACCGTGTACCGGTTTTGCGATATTGGTTTGCTACTAGGCTCCTGGATGAGCCATCTGTTGTTTCACGAAAGCCAGCATTTCAGCCAATTGGCAAATTTGTTTGACCATAACTCATTCCCGCCTGCCGGTTACGGATCGCTGCTTTTGCTCTCGTCTTTGATTATTATCGGGGCTTCGGGCAAATCCGCACAATTTCCGTTTTGTTTTTGGCTACCCAGGGCGATGGAAGGGCCGACACCATCCAGCGCTATTTTTTACGGTGCGTTGTCAGTACATTTGGGTGTGTTCTTATTATTAAGGACAGACCCGATTTGGACATACCATTACTTGACCCGCTTTATCGTGTTTATCATAGGGTTACTCACGGTGGTAATCGCCAGTGTGTCGGAAAAAACGCAGTCAAATATTAAGGGGCAGATCGCTTATGCTTCGATTACCCAAGTGGGCTTCATGTTCATCGAGCTTTCTTTGGGTCTAGATACCCTGGTGCTTGTGCATTTTCTGGGTAACGCATTCTTACGCTGCTATCAACTCCTGGTTTCCCCGTCCATTGTCGCCCATTTACTGAGGGTGGAAGGTTCCGCTGATACGGATTTCTATATCAATAGTAAAGCTAAATTTTCTTTTTTGCCTGTGTCAATACGGAACACCTTACCGGAAGTCTTGCAGAACACACTGTATGTTTTCTCCTTACAGGAAGGCAATTTGGAACTTGTGATACGTGCTTTGGTGTGGGAGCCTTTAAAACGAATCGGTGTGGCAATAAACAACACCAATCCTTGGGTAAAAGCACTGTTTGGGTTGGCTGGAGCCATGCTAATCCTGTTTGCCTTCTTAGGTGTCGGCGTTGACAGAAAGTATTTGTCTATCCCAATAGCTCTCGGCATGGTATTTGCTTCACTCAGCGCATTCGGACAACAAAACAAACCTGTCAGCGTTTGGAATGCGATCACTTTAAGCTCCATTCTGGCGGGAATCGCAGTACTGTTTATAAATCCCTTAGCTAAACTGGATGTCGCAATATTTTTAAGCGGCATCATCCCTGCCTGGTTATTGGGTATAGTCGTTTTGCATAAGCTGCTCAAAAATCAAAACCCTTCTGAGTCGCTATTCTCCTATCAGGCGATGGCGGAAACTCAACCTAAATTGTCGTTGCTGTTGTTTATAAGCTTCCTTTGTTTGGTTGGCTTCCCGATTTCTCCGGCATTTTTAGGTGAGGATCTGTTACTTTCCCATGCCACTAACCATGATCCGTGGTTTGCCTTGCCTATCACCATTGCTTTCATCATCAATGGTATTGCCGGTGCCCGTGTATTTCAACGGTTGTGCATGGGCAGGCCTACTGAGATATGCACAGAACATAGAATTATCATTAATGAAATCAAACAATCGTTTAAGGAAGCACAGCCGCACGCTATCCAGGGAAGAAACTAGCGTTTTCAAATATGACACAGTGTACGAACTATCAACCTATAAATGAGACAATAAATATGATTAAGCAAAAAATGAAATCATTGGCGATGGTAGCGACTGCTATGTGTTCTGTCAGTATGTTAACACCTGCTTTAGCGGTGGACGCTTTAGTGGCCAACGACGATATAACTCAGGATGCAGGCAGTTGGGCACAAATGGTTGGTGAAGGAAGCTTAGGTTTTATTGATCCAAAGCTATTAAAAGGCCGGGTTTGGATAGAGGGACAAGCACGTATCAATGACAACTGGGATCATTTCTATCAAGGTATGGTGCGCACTGCTGTGGGCTATTCGCTCAGTGACCGCGCGACTATTTGGGCGGGTTATACTTGGTTACCGACACAAAACCTAGGCAAGCATTATGTTAACCAGCAAGATGTCTGGCCTGCATTCCGTTACGTTTTGCCAACCGACTACGGCACACTCACTTTTAGAACCATGTTCGAAAGTAATTTCCTCCAGGGCAACGATGTCCGTTTTCGACCCCGCCAAATGATTAAGTTTATGCACCCTTTTGCATTTGAACCACGCCTAAGCCTTATCGCCTGGGATGAATTTTTCATACGTGTCAATTCGACCCAATTTGGCGGCAAATCAGGTTTCGACCAGAACCGCGCGTTCGCGGGCTTGGGTTGGACGTTCAATAAAAATGTCCGGTTTGAGGGTGGTTATATGAACCAGTACCTCGATGATGCAACACACACTAATAACACCATGCGCCATTTAATTATGGGTTCGGTGTTTATCAATTTTTAACCTTATCCAATCATTGAATGATAAATAACTAATTGGTTATATGTGGTTTTTATCTTAATATTGAGAGCCGAAATAACAGGGGTATAGACTATGCGTTTTTATTGTTTTGTCATCCTCCTAGTCGTTACCATTGTGGAGATTGGCCCCTTTCCTTTCACCGGACTATTATTGATGTGGGTTGTGTTGTTTCGCCCCGCATGGTTTTATGACCTAATCCTTAAAATATACGGTAAGAAATAGGCTTAGTTTCTGATAAGCCACATTTTATATAGCTAATCTTCCATTATGCATAAGATACTCTACCGACCAATCATTGTTATTAGCTTGGTATTAGGCATGTTAGTCATGGTCGAGCTATTGGCGTTGGGCAGTATCACCTGGCGAAACCTGAGCCGGATCGATAAAATCAAGCAGGACATTATTCAAGGGCATGAGCTTGAACAACTGGTTTTCGACCTGCTCAACACCCCTAGAACCGCTTCCGGTGAAGGAGGCAATCCAAACTCGGATACGGCCGAATTGCACAAAAAAATTAGCCATTTTTTTGCCAACCGTCAATCCGGTGACAATGACACAGGAATCTTATTGGATGAAATCAAACCTTTTCTCCTGAATATCGAACAGGGCAAAAGTCAGGATATAGATCAAGTGCTGTTAGTATCACAGAAGATACAAAATTTACAGCGCAGCAACGAGGAAAAACTGCTAACCCAGGTTTACCAAGATAGTCGGCTGGAGCTTAATTTTGCCGTGTTCATCCCAGTGGCCGTTCTGTTGCCCGCTTTTATATTAGGTATTGTATTTTTTAGGCGGCAAATCTTGTCCCCTCTCAATGCACTCGAACAACTCCTGAAACGCCTGACGGACGGAGAAATGCAACCTATCTCAGAAAACCGTAAGGATCCTTTGATGCAACCCTTGTTCAGTAGTTATAACCGATTAATCCGGCGCTTAGCTGAGCTGGAAGAAGAACATATATCGTACACGCAAACATTGGAAAGGGAAATTCGCCAAGCGACTCACGCACTGCTCGATCAGAGCCATACGTTGGCACGTTCTGAGCGATTGGCTGCCGTCGGCGAACTGGCAGCCAGTGCTGCGCATGAGCTACGTAACCCACTGGCAGGCATCCAAGCTGCATTGGAAAATATGTGCGAAGACTGTAAAGACCCAGAAATTGCCCAACGTTTACCCTTAGTGAGCGCAGAAACGAAGCGGTTGACCAATCGCCTTAACGATTTGTTGGCGTATTCCAAACAGCAGCCGGAAACCGCTAAGGTCGTTGATATTTCCAAACTCGTGATTGAGCTTTTGACCTTACTGAAATATCAAGTGAATGAAAACATAAAATTAATTTATTCGATTCCGCCCAATCTACAATTCTTATTGCCGGAAACAGAATTCCGGCAAGCCTTACTTAACCTGCTGTTAAATTCTGTGCAAGAACTTGGCAAACAGGGCGGGACTATCAATTTGACCGTCAACAAACTGATAGAAAACTTGAATATTGAGATTTGCGATAGCGGCAAGGGTTTTCCAAAAAGCCTGCTGGAACAAGGTGCTCGACCCTTCGCAAGCTATCGCGAACAGGGTACGGGTCTGGGTTTATCCATGGTGTTGCGGTTCGCCCGTTCACTAGGCGGGCAGCTGAGCCTAAAAAATGACAGCCAAGGCCATGCTTGCGCTACCCTTACTTTACCTACGACCTTATGAAAGACTCTCTATTAATTATCGAAGACGAAGCCTTGCTAGGTAACGAACTAGCGCGCTTTTTCCGAAAACAACAATGGGAAGTCATTGTGGCAACCGACCTCAAGAGCGCCCGGCAACTTCTAAATGGAGAACACTTAGAACCCATCGTTATTTTGTCTGACATGCACTTACCTGATGGTAATGCGTTGGATTTTTTGGAACAGACAAAAAGCAGCTTACCGTACTGTGAATGGATATTTTTGACCGGCTATGGCAGTGTCACCGATTCTGTGCGCGCCTTGCGCCTAGGGGCTTATGATTTCATCGAAAAACCATGCGAGCTGGATAGACTGCACATGTTGGTTGAAGGTGCGGCCCGAAGCGCCAGGGCGCAGCGACGTTTGCAGCAAGAAACCAGCCAGCATTTCAACCGCTATACGCTAGACGCACTGGTCGGGCGCAGCCAAAAAACCAAACAACTTCGGGAAATGCTAAAACAACTGGCAAATGTGCCGTTCTCCAGCTTGGTTATCAGTGGCGAAACAGGCACGGGCAAAGGCTTAGTGACACGCATCTTGCATTATTCAGGAAGCCGTGCCAGTAAACCTTTGGTGGAACTCAATTGTGCAGCTATACCCAAGGATTTGCTGGAATCCGAGTTGTTTGGCTATGAAGCAGGGGCATTTACAGGTGCAAAAAAACGCCATCGCGGTCTATTGGAGCAAGCCGATACTGGGACGATTTTCCTAGATGAGATCGGTGAAATGGATCTTGATTTGCAAGGCAAACTGCTTAAGGCGGTTGAAGAATTACGGTTTCGGCGGTTGGGCAGTGAAAGCACTGTTGAGGTCGATGTGCAAATTATTGCGGCCACCAACCGGGATTTGCTGCAAAAAATCAAAAGTGGTGAATTTCGGCAAGACCTTTATCACCGTCTCAGCGTGATCAATATCCACATCCCTCCACTGCGTGAGCGGATCGAGGACTTGCGTGATTTGGTGCCACAGTTTGTGGCCGACTGTAATATCAAAACAGTCAAAAATATCAAGACGATTCCAGACAGCGTATGGGGACAACTGGAATCTTATGATTGGCCTGGGAATATCCGTGAATTACACAACATCATCGAACGCTGTGTGTTGTTAGCCGATAGCGAAGTTTTTCCGGCGCAATGGCTGCAATTTCCAAATAAAAATGAAGACACACCCGTTGCCGCCAATGACGGCATGTTTATTCCGCTGGACGGCAGTCTGTCGTTACAAGATATGGAAAAATATATTCTCCAAGAAGTGTTGCTTCGATCAAATAATAATGTCACTGCCGCAGCCAGAATGCTCCGCGCAACGCGGGAAACCATGCGCTATAGGGTGCAAAAGTACCATCTTAAATACGATCAGGATTAAGCGATTTTGCTGGAGTGCGAGTATGAATTTAATACCATTAGGTTAAGGAATAACCAGCCCTCATCCTAAATTTTGCCTCACCCAGGAGAAAAACTAAACGGCTGAATAAGTATGCATCTCCCGCCTGTGCCGTTATGTGCTTTCGTCCTTGAACCGAAGGTTCAAGTGGGGACAGGCTCGTTAAATCAGGCTTCCCGTCGAGACGGGCATGCACACCATTAACGATATTTGCCCCCTGGGTAAAAACAGGTTCAGGAAACACCCAGCACACTATCGTACACTACAGGAGATACAGAATTATAGTTTACCCTGATTAGCGTTTTTCCAAAATATTTTCGATTTTGCTCATCATGCTATTGAAGCAGTCTTGCCACCCCTGATTTAACACTGGAGCTTCCTTTTTAAGGCTATGAATCTCATGACTCAAATTAAGTGCAGCCATCACGGCAATACGTTCTGCATTGCCTACTTTGCCAGAGTCACGCATTTTGCACATCTGTTGGTCAAGCTCACTGGCGGAGCGAATGAGGTTTTCCTGTTCATTAGGTTCACAAGCAATCTTGTATTCCTTACCCATGATAGTCAACAATACAGTTTTTGGCTTAACGCTCATCAGCCTTGTCCCATTGCTTTTAGCCGCGTAATCATAGCTTCAACTCGATTTCTGGCTATGGTAGTTTTTTCAATAAGTTGATCTTTTTCCCTAACTAAAGCATCCTGCTTGCTTTTCAAAGCCTGATTTTCATTTTTAACTGAATCGTACAGGTCAATGAGTTGGTCTAACTTTTTTTCAAGATCCCTTAACTCTAAGGATTGATAAGGTTCTTTTTCGGTCATGGCATCTCTTTGATTAGATGTGGTCAACGGCAAATGGCCTATTGATACATTACTTGTAAGGGCAATACAGGTGTCTGGTAACTAATGGCAACAATCCTATATCTGCTTAATGATAAACAATTACACGATAAATAGTAGCATAAGCCCATTACATTTTAGTATAGTTAAATTATTTGGACGACATGGAATATCAAGAAGTTGACGCAATACTGGTAAGAAACGATCTTGGACTCTCAGCAGCGGAAGCCCACGGCATGGCAACGGGTATGTTATGCATCAATGATCGAACTGAAAGCACGTTTTGGCTAGGTGAAATACTGCAAAATGCCGGCGAATTGAATGCCGATGAAAGTATTTTCCTTAAAGACCTATTTGAGGAAATCAAAAACACACTTTCGAGCGACGAATTTGCTTTTGAACTGCTACTTCCTGATGACGACTTTCCAATTAACGAAAAGGCAGAAGCTTTGCGGCAGTGGTGCCAAGGCTTTTTGTATGGCCTAGGCACTTCATCTTCGTCATCAAATTCAACAGCAAAGTGGCCTCAAGACGTACGCGAAGCCGTTAGAGACATTACCGAATTCACTAAGCTTGACACCAATGACGAAGGTGAAGATGCTGAGAATGATTTCACAGAAATCACCGAATATCTTAAGGCTGTGGTTATTTTTCTGCGGACTGAGTTAAACTCAGCGGATAACCGAACCGTACATTAGACGATAAAGCATACATGAAACAAAGTGAGTTCAAAAAACGCCGCAAACAACTGATGCAGCGCATTGGTAAAGGCAATATCGCCTTGCTGGGCAGTTCAGCTACGAAAATCCGTAATCGAGATGTGCATTACCCGTACCGCCAAGACAGTGACTTCTACTACTTAACCGGATTTTCTGAGCCGGATGCTTTAGCCGTATTTATCCCTGGCCGGGAACAAGGCGAATACATCTTGTTCTGCCGAGAATTCGACGAAACCAAAGCCTTATGGGAAGGCGCACACGCAGGTTTGGAAGGCGCTACCGGGCATTACCAAGCAGACGATGCCTTTCCCATAGATGACTTGGATGACATCCTGCCCGGCATGTTAGAAAACAAGCATAAAGTTTTTTATCCCATGGGGCGTGACCCCGACCTGGATCATCATCTACTGGATTGGATTAATCATATCAAAAGCCAGTCTAGATCCGGGCTTGTTGCGCCTGGGGAATTGGTGTCCATAGAGCATATCCTGCATGAAATGCGCCTGTTCAAAAGCCCGGAAGAAATCAAGCTGATGCGCCGCGCTGCTGAAGTTTCAGCGCAAGGCCACGTAAAGGCCATGCAATCCTGCAAGGCTGGCCTGTACGAATACCAGATTGAAGCCGGATTAGTGCACCATTTCATGCTGGAAGGCTTGAGGTCTGTTGCTTACCCTTCCATTGTCGCAGGCGGCAAAAATGCCTGTGTGTTGCATTACACGGAAAATACAGACAAACTGAAAAACGGCGATTTGCTGCTTATCGACGCGGGTGCAGAATGCGATCATTATGCCGCCGACATTACCCGTACGTTTCCCGTATCAGGGCGTTTTAGTGAACCACAAAAACAGTTGTATCAATTGGTTTTGGATGCCCAAACAGCCGCTATCGAACAAGTCAAGCCAGGAATACCGTGGCATAACGCACATGATGCGTCGGTAGAAGTATTGACCAGAGGCTTGGTATCCCTAGGCTTGCTAGAAGGCAAAGTGAAAACTCTCATCAAAAAAGAAAAATTCAAGCAATTCTACATGCACCGCATCGGTCACTGGCTGGGAATGGACGTGCATGATGTCGGCGATTATAAGGTAGATCAAAAATGGCGTTTGCTAGAACCGGGCATGGTGCTTACAGTCGAACCCGGCCTATATATTCCTGTTGATTGCAAAACTGTAGACGAAAAATGGCGTGGCATCGGAATACGTATAGAGGATGACCTGCTAGTAACCGAGCAAGGCTATGAAATACTGACTAATGCCGTGCCTAGAACGATTGTGGAAATCGAAGCCTTGATGCAGGGCGACTAATGCACTTAGACGGACAAAATTTTGACCTCATTATTGTTGGCGGTGGACTAGCAGGCAACTGTTTAGCCTTAGCGTTGAATGGTAGCAGCTTAAAAATTGCCATCATTGAAGCCAATACCAGGGAGCAGCAACTAAATTCAACAATGGGCGACCGTGCGTTAGCCTTGGCTGCTGGCACGATAGTCACATTGGAAGATCTAGGGATTTGGCAAGGTATTCAAGCAAAAGCAACTGCCATTACTGATATTCACGTCTCTGATCGCGGGCATTTCGGCAAAGTCCGTTTATCCGCCCGAAAGCAAAACGTCAAAGCACTGGGCTATGTAATCACTGCACGGGAGATTGAAAACCATGTGGCCGAACTGGTCGATAAAACCGGGGTAACCCAGCTTTGCCCAGCGCGATTGGTTGGACTGATATCGGACGACAATACCGTCAATGTCAGTATGAAGCACAAGGAAGAGTCGCTGTGCTTATCAGCGAAATTGCTGGTTGGTGCGGACGGCGGCAACTCTTCCGTACGAAAGCTGCTGGATATAACCCAGCAAGCCACCGAATATGGGCAGACTGCACTGGTCACAACAGTAAAAACATCACTTCCGCACCGGAATATCGCTTACGAACGCTTCACCGAATCAGGCCCTTTAGCGCTTCTGCCTGTGGGTAAAAACCACTGTTCCGTAGTCTGGACACGTAGTACAGAAGATGCCGATTCGCTCATGTCTGGCAGTGAAAATGACTTCCTTGAACAACTCCAGCAATGCTTTGGGTTTCGGTTAGGGCAACTCACATTAACCGCACCAAGACGTGCATTTCCCGTCTCTCTTATACGAGCTGATCGGATGCAATCAGGCCGAGCGGTCATTATCGGCAATGCCGTCCATCAGCTACATCCGGTGGCAGGACAAGGCTTTAACTTGGGATTGCGCGATGTCGTCCAACTAGCCGATATGCTCCTGAAACAACACGAACAAAACAAGGATATAGGTTCAGCATCGCTCCTAAACAATTATGTAAAAGCACGGGGACAAGACCACCGCCAGACCATTGCATTCACCGACACGCTGGTGCGGCTATTTTCCAATGACTGGCTGGCACTGGCCGCTGCGAGAAATATTGGTCTTGCTGCCCTAGATCACCTACCTGCTGCCAAAGCCATATTATCGAGACATGCAATGGGATTGGCGCAGCGGATACCAGGCATAAACAACCGCACTTAATGCGAATTCGATTAATCAACAAAACAGCTAAAAAGTCGTTTAGGCTAGGTAGCGACGAACTCAAAAATAACCGATGCAGCATATTAATTTTCACATCGTGTAAATACGGTCATTAAATCCAAAATTAAACCTTTTTCGTTAGTAATTAGTAAAAAGCCAAATTGTTTGAAAATTGTTCTTAATTGAATTTAACAAAATTGCTCGCATCTGTTATATTCAGGCACGGCGAAAAGGTTTGCTGGATTACTTTAAATTTACGGACAGCAAAATAAACTATTAATCTACAAGATGGGGAATCGTTATGACAGAAGGGTTGTTTGTATTAACTACACTATTTGTTGCTTATGTTATTTACGTTATAGTCAACGAAAAGAAGGCTGGCAGCACAGCCGCAAAATCCACAGCGGCGGTTGCTCCTCCCAAACAACAGGCATCAGTCGCAGAAAAGCCAGCGGTTGCGGCGATCAAGACCAAACCTGTTCCTGCTGCTAAACCAGCCGTTGCCAAACCGATTGCAGCAGCAAAAAAAACCGCTGTGGCTGCTGCGCCCAAGCCAGCACCCGTGGTTGCGTCTAAACCAGTAGCTGCTGCACCTAAACCGGCAGTGGTAGCTGCACCGGAAGCCATCAAAGGGTCTGGCTTGAAAGATCCTAAAACAGGCGAAGTAGCAACCACCTACAGTAACTACCGATTTACCAAACGCTGGATAAAAGAAGCATTGGTTGCGGAAAAACTGGTGGATAAAGTGTATAAGAATGACGAGTTGAACGCTGGTGTTGAAGCCAAAATTAAGGCTGGTCTGGCTAAACTTGAAGGTATGAAAAAATATAAACCTTAACTTTCACGTCCACGGTTTAGTGGACTGTAAAATAGTGTTGAAAAGGCTTTAGGCAACTGTCGTACACAGTTTTTCTTTAGCCTTTAGCTCTCTGACTTATTCTTCCATGTTCAGCTTTTTCAAACGATAGCGAAACGACCTGAACGTAAGCCCTAGCTGTTTAGCGGCCGCCGTTTTATTCCATTTGTTTTCTTCTAAAGCTGTTGTAATGGCTTTGCGTTCTATCCCGTCCAGATAATCTTCCAGGCTTTCCACAGCAGGATCGTAGTCCGGCTGTTCGGAATCACTATCGCTAAAGCTACTTGCAACTAAGGGTAAATTAAGATCATCCTCGTCTATCGTGTTGCCATCATATAAGGCCAAAGCCCGTTCCAGAATATTTTCCAGCTCCCGCACATTCCCAGGGAATCGATATCGCTGCAAGGCGGCTAACGCGGATGCTGCAATGGCAGGTTTCTTCTCGCCTTCGGTCAGCTTAGACAACACATGCTCTGTTAGCATCGGAATATCGTCTGATCTTTCCCTTAATGGCGGCAACACCAAGTCGATAACATTAATCCGGTAATACAAATCCTGCCTAAATACCCCCGCCTTTACCATATCAGCAAGATTACGATGGGTAGCACTAAGCAGACGCACATCAACCGAAACTTCCAGTTGCTCACCCACTGGGCGAACCTTCTTTTCCTGAATGGCACGCAACAGCTTAACTTGCAAAGCATGTGGCAAATCTGCAACTTCATCGAGAAATAAGGTGCCGCCGTCAGCGGCCTGGAACAGGCCTTTTTTATCACTGACAGCGCCGGTAAAACTGCCTTTTTTGTGCCCGAAAAACTCACTTTCCATTAACTCATGGGGTATGGCTCCACAGTTAATCGCAATAAAAGGCTTGTCCCCACGCGAGCTTTGCTGATGAATCAAGCGTGCCACCAACTCCTTACCTGAACCCGATTCTCCACTGATATAAACAGGGGCTTGGCTACGAGCCAGCTTATCTATTCGTGAGCGAATATCACGCATGATAGAGGATTCGCCCAACAAGGTATCCCGTGTTCGCCGTTCTTTAGGGTTATCAGGATCAGAAAGCTTTAATGCACTGCCAATAAGCTGCCTTAAGTCAACTAAATCTATGGGTTTAGAAACAAAATCGAAAGCACCTTTTTTCATTGCTAGGATAGCCGTATCCATACTTCCATGCGCGGTGATAACAGCAACCGGTAACTGCCTAGGCAACTTTTGAATAAAATCGACCAAATCCAAGCCGTTACCATCGGGCAGTTTCATATCTGTCAGGCACAAATCAAATGGCTTTTGCTGTAACAAGGCCTTGGCATTCTCAATATTTTCAGCAGAGTGGGTTTGTATATCCATTCTGCCCAAAGTCAATTCCAGTAACTCGCGGATGTCCGGTTCGTCATCGACAATTAAAGCCAGTGGTTTTTTCATATTTCAATTGTTGTCAGGTTTGCATCCTGTAAACACAGCCTAAAGCAGCTACGTTTTTCGTCGGTTAAATGATAGCTCAATTTCGCTTGGTTTAATTCGGCCAACTCGCGCGAAATATAAAGCCCCAGTCCTGTACCACTAGGTGAAGTCGTGAAAAATGGTTCAAACAACTGCTTGAGATGTTCGGGAGCAATACCTGCACCGTTGTCTATGACTTCTATGCAAGGGCCATACCGGCTAATCTGCATTTGAATAAGTATCTCGCCTCGTTCGGGATGTCCGTACCGCAAGGCATTTTGGCATAAATTGTCCACAATTTGCCTTAAATGGCTTGGATCAATGAATGCCCACAAAGGAGCATCACATAGATTAAGCTTAAAAACATAGCCCTGACTAGTATGTTCCAAATAAAAATCATCCAGATAATCTTTTAGCCAAAGCTTCAAATCAATTTTTTGACGCACAGAATCTGTTCTTCTAGATAACTTCAAAATATCTTCGATAATTTGGTTTACCCTGCTGGAATTGCTTGTAATAATCTTGGTCAGGCGTAAATCTTGAGTTGTCAACTGGTTGCATTCCGACAGCAATTGTCCTGCATGGCTAATTGCACCTAATGGATTACGTATTTCATGGGCAATGCTTGCGGTCAACCGACCCAAAGAAGCCAATTTGCTTTGTTGTAAGCGTTGATTATATAGCGAGATGTCTTCCAGAATAACCATAAAATATACTTGCTGGTGTGTCGGCAAGGTCATAAATCGGCACTGGATTTCCGCTTGATCGGAAAATTGCAGCATCGCTACACTTAGTTCAGGCGTAGTTAACCAGTTTTGAAAATATTGAAAGAGCTGTTCGGAAGTCTCTTCAAGGGTAACGGGCATACTGGAAAAGTTTGTTAACCGCAGCGCCGCTTGGTTAGCCATTTGTATTGTTTGCTTTGCATCGACAATGATAATGCCTGACTGTAGATGCTGGATAATGTATTGGTTAAGTTCTTCCAGTTCAATGATGGCCCGTTGCTGTTGGTCGGCAAGCCTCAACATCTGCTCTGAGCGCCTTGCTAACACCACAGACAATAATGCAATAGCAAAATACGACGCGCCTAGCATTCCTGCATACGTGTAATTGGTTTTGTCAAAAATATGGTTCTGAGCTGCATACAGCTCCTCCGACAATATCGCCAGACTTGCGATAGCCGCAAACACCAAGGCGCAACTCCCACCAATCAATAACCCACCTGCGGCTATCGAAACCGCCAGCAAGATGCCTATACCACTTGTAATGCCACCGGATGCGTGCATCAACAAAGTCAGCATGATAATGTCAGAAAAAATAAGGAGCTGTGCCAACAAACTGTAGCTAAGTACCCGCCATAAAATACAAATCCCAAGGACAAGAGTCAGCAATAAATAGATTACGCTGCTGTAACCGTATAATTGCCGATCAAACGCGTCAAATAGCAACGGCCCAAATCTTAAATAAAACAGCAAGCTAAACGAACATGCAAGGATAAAGCGATAAATATAATAAACATTCAATAACTGCCAAGCTTGTTTTGCAGGTATTCCATAGCCTTTAGAAAAAGGACACGGATAAATAGTTTTGGGGTTATTGCCGTGCAACATGATCTTCAGAATTACTCTTTTCGGGGACTTAGCAAGGATTGTCGGTTATCATAACTATAGACTAAACTAGTTCTATTATACGGAATACAGTAAGTACTGTTGCCCTTAAAAAACAGGAATAATCAATGAATATTCACGAATATCAAGCCAAACAGCTCTTCCTGGATTTTGGAATACCTGTTCCTGATGGCAAGCAAACCGCAATGTATGAAAATGCTGCGGAAATTACCGATAAATTGGGTGGCGGAAGTTGGGTGGTTAAAGCGCAAGTACACGCGGGCGGAAGAGGTAAAGCGGGCGGCGTTAAACTTGCCAAATCAAGCAGTGAAGTTGCCGAAATCAGCAAAGCAATGTTGGGTATTCAGTTGGTTACCCACCAAACTGATGCGGCAGGCTTGCCAGTCAACCAAGTCCTGATAGAAAAAACGTATCCTATAGAACGTGAGCTTTATCTAAGTTTGCTGGTGGACAGGGGTAGCGAGAGGATGATATTCATCGCTTCGGCAGCAGGAGGCATGGATATTGAAACAGTCGCCCATGAAACCCCAGAACAAATAGTTTCGGTAAAAATAAGCCCCATAGCTGGCTTGCAATCGTATCAATGCCGCCTGATTGCTTATGCTTTGGGATTGAAAGGCCAACAACACAAAGCCTTGGAAAAAATTATGCAAGGCATGGTTGCTTTAATGTTGGCAAAAGATGCCAGCCAGATTGAGATTAACCCGCTTATCGTAACCAGCAGCGGCGAATTAATGGCGCTCGATGCCAAAATCAACTTCGATGATAACGCCTTGGCGTTACATCCAGACATAATGGCGCTAAAAGACCCTGAGCAAGAAGACGCACGTGAGAATATCGCACAGCAGTTTGGCCTTAACTACATCACCCTAGAAGGCAATATCGGCTGCATGGTAAATGGCGCAGGGCTGGCGATGGCAACCATGGATCTGGTCAAGCTCAAAGGCGGCAAACCCGCCAACTTCCTTGATGTGGGTGGTGGCACTAATGTGGAAAAAGTGTGCGAAGCGTTTAAACTTATCCTGTCCGACCATAACGTCAAAGCCGTATTAGTGAATATTTTTGGCGGCATCGTCAAATGCGACGTAATTGCACAAGGCATCTTGGCGGCAATACAAGAAGTCCATGTCACAATACCCGTCGTTGTCCGTCTGGAAGGAACGAATGTTGACGAAGGCAGGGCGTTATTAAGCAACACTGGGCTTAACCTTTATGCAGCGGACGATTTAGCCCATGCCGCCGAACAGGTCGTTGCCTTGGCTGGAGAAGCGTCATGAGCATTCTGGTCAACAAAGATACCAAAGTCATCTGCCAGGGTTTTACTGGCAAACAAGGCACATTCCATTCCCAAGGTGCATTGGAATACGGCACAAAACTGGTTGGTGGCGTTACCCCAGAACGTGGCGGCGAAAGCCACTTGGGATTGCCCGTGTTCAACACCGTACAAGACGCAGTAACCGCGACTGGCGCAACTGCCAGCATGATCTACGTGCCGCCCTTCTATGCGGCAGATGCCATATTGGAAGCCGCCGATGCAGGAATAAAGCTCATCGTCTGCATTACAGAAGGCATCCCTATCTTGCAAATGCTGAAGGTGAAAGCGGCCATTGCCAGTTCAGATGCCATATTGATAGGCCCTAACTGCCCAGGCATCATTACGCCAGGGGAATGCAAAATCGGTATCATGCCAGGCAAAATCCATCTTCCAGGCAATATCGGCATCGTTTCCCGATCAGGCACATTGACGTATGAATCCGTCCATCAAACCACACGCGAAGGCTTGGGTCAAAGTACCTGCGTCGGTATCGGCGGCGACCCCATCCGCGGCATGAATTTTATTGATGTCCTGTCTCACTTTCAGGAAGACAACCAAACCAAAGGCATCGTCATGGTAGGTGAAATCGGCGGAAGCGACGAAGAAGCCGCTGCCGACTACATCAAAGCCCACGTCACCAAACCTGTTGTTGCTTATATCGCCGGACAAACCGCCCCCCCTGGCAAGCGCATGGGTCATGCGGGTGCGATTGTCACAGGCGGCAAAGGCACAGCTGCCGGTAAAGTGGCCGCGCTTAAGGCTGCCGGGGTCGAAGTGGTGAATTCGCCGACGGATATTGGGGTAGCTATAAAGCACGGTTTACAATAAAGCCAAACGCTTCTTAGCCGATTAAATGCACGTAATCCTAATATTAAATGCAACATTTCGAACTCATAACAGGTGTCACAGCCCTTAAGGTATCAATAAATCAAAAACGATATCCAGCTTTTTTCGTTAAAATTACTTACATTCAATAAGTTAGGTATTTATTAAACAATGCCTACCACAAAATGACTTAAAAAAAAGAGAACTATTACCCATTTTCATAGGTATTTATTCGCAGCATACTGCTGCTGCCATTCTGTAAGATGTATCCCAGATAGAGAGTTTCTATCGAACCAACTTAGACTAGCAAGTGTAATTTTTCGACAGATTGTATTTTGCTGGTAAATGTTGGTAGTGGATATACGCATACCGATTGAGGTAAGCGTGATTAGACTGAATATCACTTAATTATGAGGATAAGACTATGAAAACAAGATACACCGTTATGGCTTCAGCCATTTTAATGGGTAGTGCATTTGCTGTTAGTGCTGCACCAAAGGTTCCATTTCCTGTGCCAGCGCCCTACGAAAAAGGGCCATTGCCATATTATTCTTCGCCAGGTTTGTTCGTACCAGAAAAAGCGGCTTATGCCGCACTTGAAGGTGCGCTACAAGAAGCTGAAGCCCGCATCTATGCAAGCACTTGCGCAGCCGCTTCTGGAACATGGTCAATTAACGTAGCCACTGATCAAGATGGTTTCGGTTTTGTTGATGTGAGTTCATTTGGCGGCGACAGTCAATTCTCGCTAACAGTCGAACCAGGCAAACCAATAGGCCCGCCAGTTGGATCAAGTTGGAATGTCTATTCAGAAAAAGGTAACGATAATCGCCTAGCTGGAGTGCCACTCCCATCTTATAAAGGCACTGCATACTACAATGCCAGCGGACAGATGATGACATTAGGTTCGGCATTTGACGTTGGGGCTGTCACTGGCAAAAACGACAAACTCACCGGCGGAGTTATCAAGGATTTCTTTAAACGGAATCCCGATCCAAAGAAATGTTTACCAACGTCACGAGATATAACTTGGTGCAGTGATCCAGGTGTACCAGTAATTTATGACTGGGGCTTGCAATATGTTAGCAAAAACCATGTACCACAAGACAAATGGTGGCAACGTTCAGCCGCCACTCGTTCTAATGGCGAATTTGCTTACACAAAATTTGTAAAAGACCGTTTGTTTGCAGACAAACATGACACATCTAAATTAGACACGGGTGTTTGCAACATCACCATCCTAATGGACGGTAGCCAAGGCGCAGGGCAAAACGATCAGGGCAGTTTTGACCAAACAGGCACTTTAACCATCAAAAGAGCCGCACCAGCACCGTTCTGATTAACAAAGTAAAAATAGCTCCAGAATTAAAACCCGTCCGTATTATTAGGACGGGTTTTTTTCTGCCTAAATTATATTGGGTTATATAGCTAGTCGAAGGATGTTTTGTCGCAACGGTTAGTTATAATGCCCAAGTTGGCGGTATTCCGTTGTGGCTATTAAGAACCCGCTTACACCATTACGACATACCACCGTTGTAGATATATTAATTATTTATCGATGTGAGGTAAACCATGCAACCAATACGAGCAACTGTTTTAATACTAATCGGGCTATCGCTCAGCACAATAGTGCTGGGTGATGCGATAAGCCAGAGAGTGGCATCATTAAAATCGTCCTTGAACCTTGACGAAAAACAAACCCAAGAACTTACCAAAATATACAGGGAAGCTGATGAGCAAGCCGCGACGTTGCGGAAACAGCTCCAAGAGGTCAACAAAAATAAGAGAGCCAAAATGGATGCTATCTTAACGTCCGAACAGAAAAAGAAATACCAAGAAGCGAGTGTCCCCAGCTTTCCTCAAGAGGCTGAACCGCCACAGCGGATGCCAATGGAAAATCAACCGTAACATCCTAAGACTGAATAGAGGATGATCGAATGGCGCAGAACTGATAGATATCCAACCTCTTTTTGCGCCAAATTTTTCCACTTTTTTACATAAACATAATCCAACTTAATTTGTTGCCTTGCGATTCCTCGGCATGTTCTTTGACTCAAGCAGTAAACCCATAAAAAACCAAAATAAAAAACCGGAATTTTCCGTTTTCTCGGCCTAGGTCAATTATTTGTTCAATCAAAAAAGCTTCAATAAGGAATCAAAAATCACCCCGGTATAATTCATAAATACGTTTATAATCGACAAATAACAAGTTCCACATACGTTGCGTATGACTTAAAACCAGACGTTGAAAAAACTAAATGTTGCCCCGCCCCCTAAAAATCGCCTTAGCACAAATTAACTTCCTGGTCGGCAACATAGCTGCCAATATTGATAACATCATCAAGGCCGCAAGCTTTGCCCGTGACGAGTTAGGTGCAGAACTGATTGTTTTTCCTGAGCTTATCGTTACCGGATATCCCGCAGAAGACCTGCTTTTTCGTGCGGACTTTATCGAAGAAGCCAATAATGCCATCCACCACATCGCCGAAAATGTAAGTGACATTGCTTTAGTGCTAGGGTTTCCTGAATTGTCGGAGGATGGCAGGCTGTATAACAGCGCAATCGTCTTACACCAAGGCGTTACGCTGGCATGTTATCGGAAACAAGCATTACCTAATTATGGGGTATTTGATGAACGGCGCTACTTTACTGCTGGCAATCAGCCGTGTGTATTTGAGTTTAATGGCAGTTTTATTGGCTTGACCATTTGTGAAGATGTCTGGCAAAAAGGCATCATTGATGCGGCTAAACAAGCCGGTGCGGAATTATTGCTGACCTTGAATGCGTCGCCGTTTAATTTAGGTAAAATTCATCAGCGCGAAGCGGTGATCTGCTCTCAAGTCAAAACCGCAAAAATTCCTTTGATTTACGTCAATCAAATTGGCGGCCAGGATGAATTGATTTTTGATGGCGCTTCATTTGTCGCAAACGACCAGGGCGAAATCGTCTATCGCGCCGAAGAGTTTAAAGAACGCATTGGCTTAGTTGAAATCATCGACAATAAACCCGTACCAGGCGAATGTGTGCCGTTATATGACAAAACCGCCAGCGCGTATCATGCCTTAGTGTTGGGCATAAAAGATTATGTACGGAAAAACGGCTTTGGCGGCGCAATTTTAGGCTTATCTGGCGGCATAGATTCCGCCTTAGTATTGGCGCTCGCAGTTGATGCGTTGGGGAGCGATAAAATCGAAGCCGTCCTCATGCCATCCCGCTATACCCAAGGGATGAGCAACGAAGATGCTGTGCTGGAAGCAGACGCTTTGGGCGTTAAATACCATACTATCCCTATAGAACCCGCCGTCAATGCATTTACGGGCATGTTAGCAGAGGTTTTTGCGGGTACGAAAAAAGATACCACCGAAGAAAATATTCAGGCGCGTTGCCGAGGGGTTATCCTGATGGCGATGTCCAACAAACAAGGTAAATTGCTGCTGACCACCGGCAACAAAAGCGAAATGAGCGTTGGTTACGCTACGTTATATGGTGATATGGCTGGCGGCTTTGCACCTATCAAAGATGTACCTAAGATGTTGGTATACCAACTCGCACGTTACCGAAATGGGCTATCGCCCGTCATACCGGAACGTGTCCTTACCCGTCCGCCGTCGGCTGAGCTTGCACCAGACCAAGTTGATGAAGACTCTTTACCGCCCTACGAGCTATTAGATGCAATACTGGAACGTTACGTAGAAAAAGATCAATCCGCCAGTGAAATCATAGCCGCTGGATTCAGCCGTGATCACGTCGCCAGGGCGATTAATCTCGTCGATAGGAACGAATATAAACGCAGGCAATCGCCACCGGGCATCCGTATTACCACGAAAGCATTTGGACGGGATCGGCGTTATCCTATTACCTCTGGTTATAGGGGACTGAAAGAGTAGGTATGTTTATCTGTGTAATCCTCATAATTTATACAAAGAATGAATAATTGAAGCCAAACACACTGCTATCCCACTATTAAAAATAAAATCGACCCTAAGTGTCCACTGCATATTTACAATACGCCCATAATAGTATGGCAACCAGAGCGCAACCCATTGGATATACTTATATTTTTAATTACTACTTCTGTTAAATGAACGATACAACTTTGAATGCACAACAATTAGCCGCCATCACCGCCTACCTTCAAGAAGACATCGGCTCAGGCGATATCACCGCAGCCATCATTCCTGAAAATGTCTTGGCTGAGGCTGTCGTAGTGACGCGGGAAGCAATGGTGGTGTGTGGCCAAGCCTTGTTTGATGCTGTCTTTAAACAGCTAAGTGCCGCTGTATCTATCACTTGGCTAGTGGCCGAAGGCGAAAGCCTTGTCGCAGGTTCAACCTTATGTAAGTTCAATGGTTCTGCAAGAGCCTTGTTGACCGGAGAACGCACGGCTTTAAACCTGTTACAAACCTTATCCGCTACGGCAACAGTAGCAAGACAATATGCCGATGCCGTTGCCGGAACAGGCTGCAAAGTACTGGACACTCGCAAAACCATCCCGGGTTTAAGAAATGCCCAAAAATATGCAGTTGCATGTGGCGGTTGCTATAACCATCGGATCGGCTTGTATGACGGCGTGTTAATCAAAGAAAATCATATTATTGCTGCTGGTTCCATAGCTAATGCCGTGTCGTTGGCGCGACAAAAAACATCTGTTCCGATTGAGGTAGAAGTTGAATCGCTACAGGAGTTCCAAGAGGCCGTTGCTGCAATGCCCAACCGAATAATGCTGGATAACTTTTCTTTGGATGATATGCGGAAGGCAGTTGCCATGAATACGAATAAAATTGAAATGGAAGCATCGGGCAATATTACCTTGGAAAACATCCGGACTATTGCTGAAACTGGCGTGGATTACATTTCAATAGGTGCATTGACCAAAAATATCAAAGCGATTGACTTATCCATGCGGATAAGTTTGTTGGTGGATTAATCAGTTCCCTCCCTATCCTGCAGGAAAGGGCTGCTGTGATATATTTCCCTCATCCCAACCTTCTGCCTTAGGGGAGAGGGCTTTTTTGAGAATTTAGAGGCTTCCATGATAGAAAATGCCAGCATTTTGTTTAATCGAATCACCCACGGTGTTTACGTCATTGCGGTTGCCAATGGTAAGGAACAAAATGCGTTCACCGCTGCCTGGGTCATGCAGGCTTCCTTTGACCCGCCACTGCTTGCCTTCAGCATCAACCCTAAGCATTATTCCTATCAACTGCTAAAAACCGGTGGCGTTTGCACAGTTAATGTCCTGGGGCAAGACCAGCTCGCTATCGCGGCGCACTTTGGGCATTCGGGAGTTAAGGAAAAAATGACTAGCCACCGATGGCAAGCAGGAAAAACAATAGCCCCGGTACTGTCTGACAGTTTGGCTTATTTTGATTGCAAACTCAGCCACATGACAGATGCAGGCGACCACAAAATTGTGGTGTGCGAGGTGATTGATGCGGTTGAGTTGAATTCAGGCTGGCCTTTGTTATATAGCCAAACGGGCAATATGGATGGGAGTACCGAGCTTTACAAAAGTTGACCAGAAAGGTTGACAGTGGCGGCTCAACTCCTTCTCTTGCCGGAACGGATTGGGGTGAATGTGGAAAATGCAGGGGCGTTTCCTAACTTACTGGCTACATCCTTTAACTGAGAGGGGGGCTTAATCGCGTTCTCCCGATAAAGAGGACTTGCTCCATGACTTTATATGACCTCAAACCATCCCATCAAACAACTGATGGTCAATCAAATCGCATAGACAATGTGTAATCAGGACATGAACTTCATGGGTGCGAATTGCCGAACTCGACGGAACCCGTATCTCAAGGTCACGTTCACTTAACAAAGCTGAAATGGCTTCCCCTTTCTCGCCTATCAAGGCAATGATGGAGATGTCTTTACCGTGCGCTACGTCAATTGCTTTCGCAATATTGGCTGAATGGTTGCCGTCTGTGTAGGCCACTAACACATCGCCGCTTTGTCCGAGTGACCGGATGGGCTTGGAAAAAACCTCGTCATAACGATAGTCGTTAGCAATGGCCGTCAATATTGTGGTATCCAAAGTCAATGCAATTGCGGGCAATGACGGGCGGTCACGTTCGAACTGATTTAATAATGCAGTCGATAATAATTGGGCGCAAGCAGCGGAGCGGCCATTACCACAGGTTAAAATTTTTCGGTCATTCAATAATGCCGACACCATACGTTGCGATGCCAATTCAATCAGCTCACATAACTCACCTAAAGCATCCTGTTTGGCCTGGATGCTGTCCGTAAATTGGTTGATAATTCGGTTTTGTAGGCTCATTTGTCAGTATACTGCTTAAAAAGCGTTTTTAATCCAGTTAAAGTCACCGTTACCGGAGATGGCCACCACATCAAAGCGCAATGGGCAATCGGTCGTACGTAATGTCGATAAATAATGTTGCGTGGCGGCTATGATACGGGCTTTTTTGCTGTGCGTAACACTTTCAAGAGCACTGCCAAAGGCATCCGACTTCCGGAAACGGACTTCAACAATCACCAGTGACTGGTGATCGCGCATCACCAAGTCCAACTCACCCTGCTTGCAGCGATAATTTCGGCAAATCAGCGTTAATCCTTCACTCACCAGAAAGTCATGCGCTTGGTCTTCCGCAGCTTTACCACGTAGCAAGTGTACCGCTTTTGCTTTTAACAATTGTATCAAGCTGTTACGGATAAACAGCTGGTGTTACGCTGCTTACGGGCTTCCCTGCGCCACTGTAATTACCTTCAGACGGGCTATGACTAAAGCCGATAAGCTCGGGCTGTCCCATAGCAAATTTAGCGCATACAAGTGTACGTTTTATCCGGTTTTCGCTGGCTAGCGAGAGATTGCCTGTCGCACCTGGATAAGGCGTAGTACTTAGGGTCGTTAATTTACCACCAAGATGGTAAGCATCAATGCCCATTGCCACTAAACGTATATACGAACTGGGGAATTGGTTCAAAATATCCCTAAGCGACATCATGCTGAGTTCACCGCTGTATGCGCCATTAAACAGCCAAGGCGTATCACAAAAAGTTATCCCATTTAGTGGATTATCGTTAGCTGAATCGGGCAATCCAGAATAAATAGTCGGCAACGCGTAAACCGGAAGTCCACCAGCCTGAACCAGTTGTGCGTTAATAATCCGCCCTTCCTTACCATAAGCGCTCAAAAACAAAGCTTCGACATCCTGGTTTTTGTTGGGCACATATTTAGCGTCAGGGAAAGCGTCCAAGACTTTTTTGTAACGGTCTTCACCAGCATTCAGTCCCAACAGGTCTTTGATGGCCGAAGAAAAATCAGTCTTTGTCGGGTCATAGGTTTGTTTTTTTAATATAGTGCCGTTAATCGCTTGCCAGTTCTCGATAAAATATGAAGAAACGCGCTTGCCTTGATCATTATTTGGGACCAGCAACACGGCTTTTTTATGCCCATCCAACGCGGCCTTGTGGGTGATTTCAGCAACATCATCCATTGGGCTGAGGGCAAACTGATAGAGGTTTTGTTTGTTAATGTTAGGCACATGATTTAAGGCCAGCACCGGAACTGTCAGTGTGGTTGAACTGCTGAGGCTCTGAATGCTTTCTTTAGTCAATGGCCCAATAACCAGCTTTGCACCCTCTTTGACGGCTTGTTGGTATAAGTCAGCCGCTTTTCCTTTCTCGGTATCGTAGAAATGTAACACTGGTTTACCGCCACTTACATTATGACGGCTGTGTGCGGCTAAAAATCCGGCTTTAATTGCCTTGGCAGCATCCAGATATGGGCCAGATTCTGGCAATAAAATAGCTATCGAGTTTGGAGGCTCGGCATTATCCTCCGGCATGTTTTCGACCGTCGCAATATAGATATTAGCTGGATGACCTGGATTAGCCATTCGCCAACCTGATAGTGACGCATTAAAACTAGCCGGATTGCGATTTCTTGAGGCTAGAATCTTTGCTATGGACACCCACTCAGCTAGGCCAGGTGCGTTTTTTATGTTGTTTTCGGGCAGTAAGCCTAGTGTTTCTAGAATAGCACTCTGATTTTTTTTACGTTCATCAGGTTTGGTCAACAAAGAATCCAGGGTAATTCTGGCTTTGGCGCTTTCCAGCAAATTCCCCATTAACGAATAAGCAACCGATTGGGATTGAAAGGTGCTGATTTTATCGGCTGTACTTAGCTGCTCGGTTTTTATAGCTGCAAATTTGCTTACCGCCTGTTCTGCCTCACCAAAACTTAACAGGATTTGGGCATACAAAAGATTAAATTGTGCGAGTTGCGGCGGCGTTAATTCTTTCGGATTTATTAAGTCAGCTTCTTGCTTAGCAGTGTTGCCCTTACCTGCCTGGATTAAAGTGCCGACATTTTGTAAGCGCGTATTATTTTGCTCGATTGCCCAAGGCGAGACTGGTTCTTGGTACAATCCGTAATCATCAGGCAGTTTTGCACAGCTTGACAACAGCAGTGCGCAGAAAAATGGTGCACAAAAATAATATCGGCTCATAGGGTTTACCTTTTATGAAACGGAAATAATTTAAACCAGAGGTTGAATGTCAAATCATTACGGCAAATTATACGTGGTTGCAACCCCAATAGGTAATTTAGCAGACATCAGCTTTAGGGCGTTAGAAACCTTAAAACAAGTTGACCTGATTGCTGCGGAAGATACCCGCCATATCAAACTATTGTTAAACCATTATGGCATTAACAATAAAATCATTTCGTTTCATCAACATAATGAAGAGAAAGCAGCCGAAAATTTAGTAGCAAAACTGCGCGAAGGGCTATCAATAGCATTGGTTTCTGATGCGGGAACGCCACTGTTGAGCGATCCCGGAATGCCCTTGGTACGTAAAATTAAAGACGCAGGATTAACTGTCGTGCCGATTCCCGGAGCCTGTGCTTTGATTGCCGCTTTATCGGCAGCGGGCTTACCCGTCACACAATTCTCTTTTGAAGGCTTTTTGCCGCGTACGTCCTCAGCCCGTAAAGTTTTCTTCGCCGAAAGACTTAATAACCCAACGACCTGGGTATTTTACGAATCCTGCCACCGTATTTTGCCGACATTGCAGGATATGACAGTAATTTTGCCACCAGATCGGCAGATCGTAATCGCTAGGGAATTGACCAAACTGCACGAAACCATCGTCAAAACCACCTTAGCCAATGCACTCCAATTAGTAACGCAAGACGACAATATGCGTAAAGGCGAATTTGTGGTGATAGTGGAAGGTGCTGCAAAAATCAGCAAAGAAGATGATGTCCTTAGCCAAGATGAGTTGAATGTACTTACTATACTGATGTGTGAATGCTCGACCAAAACCTCTGTAGACATGGCGGTAAAAATCACCGGAGCCAGAAAAAAACTGCTTTATCAAGCGGCATTGGCTATAGAAAAAACGGAAAACGCTTAGCTTTATTTTAAGCCATCTACTCGGAAAATTGAGCTTGCTGAAAGGAGTGGTGGCCGTTACCTTAATATATGCAAATAAGAATCATTTGTATCTTTTAGATTATTTGTATTATACTCCTTACACATCTTAATAATGTATGGAGATAAACATGAAAGTCAGCCGAATAGCGCTATCAGCCAGCGTAATATCTGTGCTGTTGGCTTTATGCACACCCAGCTATGCCTTGGAAAAACCAAAAACGATGGACGATATGTGGAAGATTATCCAGGCTCAGCAGCAGGAAATCGAAACCATGAAAACCCAGATAAAACCCCAAACTCAAAACACTCCCGTCAGCGATAAGCCACCAACTGCATTAGCGGAAACCAGCAACGTTAAAACACTGGAACGCAAAACTGATGTTTTA
Organism: uncultured Gammaproteobacteria bacterium; assembly: GCA_963804035.1. Classification (GTDB taxonomy): domain Bacteria; phylum Pseudomonadota; class Gammaproteobacteria; order Methylococcales; family Methylomonadaceae; genus Methyloglobulus. The sequence continues at coordinate 429,012 of CAWDOO010000004.1, forward strand.
AGCCAAGAAGTCGAGAAATTACGCACTAATTTGGCTATTCCTGAAGAAGCAAAATATAAAAGCATGTATGGCTTAGGCCCTGCGGCATCAAAAATTTATCAAGTAGGGAAGGGCTTGTCGATTGGCGGTTATGGCGAGGCCAATTATCAGGCCTTTGTAGGAGATAAGAGTAAAAATGTCGATAATGCCGATATGGAACGCTTGGTGTTGTATGCCGGTTACAAATTTACCGATAACATCTTGTTCAATAGTGAAATTGAATTTGAACATGGGACAACAGGAAAAGGCGGTGAGGTGTCTGTGGAATTTGCGGCACTGGACTTCTTTATCGACCCGATGGCGAATATCAGGGCGGGTTTGGTGTTGATGCCAATGGGGTTTATCAACCAGATTCATGAGCCGCCATTTTTCTTCGGTAATAACCGCCCGGAAGTTGAGCGCCGTATTATTCCCAGTACGTGGCGCGAAATTGGTGTGGGTTTGTTCGGGCAAATCACGCCAGAGCTGACGTATACGACCTATGTGGTCAATGGCTTGAATGCGGCGGAATTTAGCTCCAACGGTATTCGTGATGGGCGTGGTAGCGGGAGCAATGCCAAGGCAGAAAATTTTGGCTATGTTGCCCGTATGGATTACGCACCTGAGGTATTGCCTGGTGTGTCTGTTGGCGGTTCTGCTTATGTCGGAAATTCAGGTCAGAACCAAACCTTTGCGGGACAAACGCCGGATGTATTAGTCCAGCTTTACGAAGCCCATGCCCAATGGAAATACCGGGGTTTGGAGTGGCGGGCATTAGGTTCATGGGGGCATGTTAACAACGCCGATCTCCTTAGTGCTGCAAAAGGCGAAACTATAGGCTCAGAGAATTACGGTTGGTACACTGAGATCGGCTATGATGTTTTGCCGCTTATTTTCAAGGATACCGCGCAGTACCTGGCTCCGTTTTTCCGCTATGAGCAGTACGACACCATTGCAGAAGCGCCAAACGATTTCCTAGATGATGAAACCAAGGATAGGCAAATTTATCAGTTCGGTTTGCAATATAAGCCCATTCCTAATGTTGTCATTAAAGCCGATTATCGTAATTTCTCTGCTAAAAAAGGCAGTGTGCCAGACGATTTCAACTTAGGGTTTGGTTTTATTTTCTAACGAAACCCTAAGTATTTCGTATAGCTTTTACTTTCAAGTCGTTATACTAAATAAAAGCGCAAATCGCCAGTCAAAAATAGCCTGTATCAATTTGTTGCACTGGTGTTTTGTTTTTTGATTGGCCTGAGGCCTTAAAATTAATGTTGATTTTTTTTAAATATAACTAATTGAAATGTCGATAAATAAACAGCTATTTTTCCTTCTTATGCTGCTTGCTGCAGCTATGCCCAGCTTTGGCAAGATTTTTTACAGCAAAAACGAGGCAATGGTTTTGGCATTTGGCGATGGTGCACAGATTGAAAACTTAACGTTATTTCCTGATGAGCAACAAATGGCAACTATTCAAAAAGAAGCCAAAGTAAAGTTGGATTCCGCCATGTTTACCTTCTATGTCGGTAAGCAACAAGGCAAAATATTGGGCTATGCCGCCATCGAAACCATTACCGTTAGGACCAAACCCGAAACTTTGATGATTGTGCTTACCGCTGAAGGTGAGGTACGTAATATTTACACGTTGGCATTTCACGAGCCCCCCGAATATCAGCCGCCCGAACGCTGGTTTGAGCAGCTTAATGGTAAACCTTTAGTAGATCTGGACTTTAATAAAGGCATTCAAGGCGTTTCCGGCGCAACCTTAAGTACACGGGCTGCGGTCAACAGCACCCGCAAAGTGCTGGCTGTTTACCAGACGATGCTAAAAAGCCAAGGCAAAAACTGATGCGTTATTTCGTGACGGGGGAGCAGCACAGGAAATCCTTGCTGAATGCCTTGATATTGATGTTCCTAGGCTATGTCGCATTGCTTTGCATCAGCAATGCTCTGCTGTACTTTCATCACATGGATTTAACGCCGAAATCGGTTATCGACTATTACCTGGGTTCTGAGGAGCAATTTACGCAACCCAAAAGCTATCAGGGAATGTTGGAAGTTTCGCATTTTCATTTGTTCTCGATGGGAATGCTGGTGGTGACATTGACCCATCTCATGTTGATGACGAATTTTTCCACGCAGCTCAAAATCTGGCTAAGCGGCTTGACTTATATTTCTGCCCTCGCAGACGAAGCAGGCGGTTGGTTGGTGAGATTTGTGCATCCTCACTTTGCTTATTTTAAGATTGCATCATTTTTATTATTGGAATTTTCCTTGGCAGCGTTGTTGTGTGTGGTCGCTTTTTCACTATTTCGTGCACGTCGGCATTTGCGTGAAGCTGAGCAGGAATAGCTAACTAGCAACAAAACCTTGACATTAAAGTTGCCTAAAGTATCATTATCCGTTCCATTTGCTGCATATTAAGTAGCAATCTCTAAAATACAAATTATAGGTAGGACAGACATGGGGTTCATTTTAGATTTAACTGAAACATTGAAAACACCAGCGGGTGTTGTAGGTCTTATAGTTGTTGTTGGTGCAGTTGTTATGTTGTTGAAATGGGTTTTCGCGCCACACCCAGACGACGAATAAGCCAGTATTTGATTTTTTCTGTTCTCAGGCCGCTATCGATTCTTATGAATCGTTAGCGGCCTTAGTTTTTCTGCTGTTTTAGATCTTATCTACCCACCTTGTTCGATTTCCCATACATTTTTTTTCGATATTTCGAACTTTAAAAATGTATCAATTTATATACAATAAAATCTTCTACCTGCTTTTGCAACAAGTACCTGCTACGGGTATTGGGCTGTTTCGGGTTTTTTATGGCCTAGTGACCTTGCAGGAAATTTGCTTCCTCTATTATTTCAATCATTTAATTTTTGATCCCATACCATATATAGACATCGAGTTTCCTGGAATCCCACTGTTTTTATGCCTATGGGGCTTGGTTGCATGTTGTGTGGTAGTGGGTTACCGTTACTCGTTTGCAATAACCGCCAACTACATTTTTTGGATCGTATTCGTTAATTTCACGCCGATGCAACGGGATTTTGATGGCGGTTTCGATACCTTCATGATCGGCCTTGGATTTTTCCTGCTGTTTATGCCGGGTAATCGAGCATTTTCGATAGATAACCTGCGCTATAAACTCCGAACCCCTTTCAAGCACTATAGCCAATATCCTCCGGCGACAGTTTCCGCTCTGGCATACCATCTTCCAATTGTGGCCTGCCTGGGTTGGCTGTACTTGGATTCGGATGTCCACAAGTTGTTTGCCGAGCATTGGCGCAATGGTTTGGGTTCGTGGCTACCAGCGACCCAACCCTACTATGTTTCTGCACTTGATATGTCACCACTGCTTAATATTGAGTGGTTTCAGAAGACTATTGGCTACACGATTATGGTCTTTCAACTAACATTTGTATTTTTTTACGCTCATCGACAGTTACGTGTCGTTTATTTTTTGGTCGGCTTAGGTTTACATTTAGGCATTACCCTTACCCTGAATATTTATCCGTTTGGTATTGGGATGCTAATTTGTTATGTGTTGCTCGTACCGTTCGGATGGTGGCGCAATATCGCCAAATGGTTCAAGCTCAAGCAGCCAACACTTACTGTCTTTTATGACCAACAATGCCCTTTATGTAATCAAACAGTGTTGACACTGAATCATTTGGATATATTCGGAAGCATTATGTTTAAATCCGTCCAGGAATATGCAAACAAGTATCCGGCGCTGGCTAACATTGGCATGGATACCTTATTGACCGATTTGTACGCATTAGACGGGGATAACAGGATTTACTCAGGTGTCGAGACTTATCGGAAAATCCTGCTTAAAATGCGTTATTTGGCGTTATTTGGCGTTATATTGGGCTTGCCAGGAATTAAACAACTGGCTGCACAAAAATATAGGGCAATTGCCGATTCCCGACAACGCCTTGCCTGCGACTCTCAATGTTCAGTTGAACACCCCTTACAAGACAAAACGTTATACCATAAAATTTTTGAGCGATATGCCAGCCAAAAGCCGAAAGCATTATCTAGAAAATTAACAAAAATCTTTATTGCGTTGGTATTTTTGCAATTAAACAGCACGATTCATTATGGACTTTTTTATCGTCTGCCCATAGATTATCAAAAAATAGCCATCAGCAAGCCGATTTCTGAGGCCAGTAACGCCCTGCTCATGGTATCTTCGACATTCTTAGGGATCACGCCCCATGCACTCTATTGTCATGACCATTTCGAGGGCTATGACCGCATTTTGGCAATCACTTACATTGAATCCAATGGAACTGAGCATTGGCTACCATTTGTCAATGAACAAGGGCGGTTACTTGCCCCTAATTGGGGACGAGTCCATTCGATGTGGGCAAATATTGCCGTTACTCCAACAATTAACAACCAACGCTTGCGAAAATTTATCATGAAGGTAACTGCTTTCTGGGCGAATCAAACGGGTTTAAACCTTGAAGATGTGGTTTTTAGTATTAAAATGAAAAAAATCGATGCGCCTAAGTATTGGGTTTTTGACCAATTGCATAAAAACTTTTTATCTCAATGGGTTACTATAGGATCAGCGAAGTGGGCAAACAAACAAATTACAATTGATTTGCCAACAGACATCAATTCTCTTTGATGAGGAAGGGACGATAAAGCATTTATTATTGCATCCCTTTTCCAGTCATGATATAAATTGACCGTGCTTTTAAGGCGCACAATAAAATAAAAAATTCAAACCCATTGGAGGATGATTTTATGAAAAAAGTTATATCACTTGTAGCTGTTGCTTTAATGATTATTGGCTTAACAGGCTGTATGGATCCCCAAGACGGTACTAAACAAAGACCATCAGAGTCCAGCTCTATTGCACTTTAAGAATCTTTAGTCCGTAGAAAAACCCAGCCTAGTGCTGGGTTTTTTTATGCCTAATATTTCATAAGTAGAGACTCAAACATGGAGCCTTAATAAATCTCAGCAGCGACCAATTGCTTTGCTGTTCGTAGTAGAAATGCGGCAATCGTTGCCTATTTAAGTTGAATATTTTGGGGCTGGCAAAAATAGCTACCGTAACCTTAGCTGCCGTGGATTTCCGCGTATAACGCACGGTATTCATTGGTCAGCTTATGGTTGGGAACGTAGTGAACCAAGGGTTGGGATGCAGAATGCGACTCCCTAACCTTAACGGAAGGCGAGATCATTGCTTCAAGCACTGGCAACCCTTCTGCGATTAGTGCTTCTACCAGTTGTTGCGGCAGGTTGGCCTGCTTTTGGTACTGGTTGACAATGATGCCTTCAATCTCTAAACCTTGATTGTGATCTGCCTTAACTTCCGTAATTGTTTGCATCAAGGTGTATAAGGCCTCCCTTGAAAAGCTATCGCAATCAAACGGAATCAAACATTTCTCGGCAGCAATTAACGCGGAATGGCTGTAGAAATTAAGTACTGGAGGGGTATCCAAGTAAATAGTGTCGAACCCAGTCAGTTTTTCGAGCGCTTCCTTTAATTTAAAAGTTTTCATGCGCGATTCCAGGCGACTTTGTAAGGGTTCAAGATCAGGATGCGAAGGGATAACATACAAATTTGGGAATGGCGTTTCGTGAATGATGTTTTCAAGCCCGGAATTGTTACTACCACCAAACAGCGAAAGGCTTAAGCAATCTTTAAAAAAATGGGCAATAGTTTTGTCGCTGTCAGTGATCTTTTTGCCCAGCAAGTACTGAGTAGAATTGCCTTGAATATCCAGATCAATAACTAAAGTCTTTTTTCCTTCAACGGCGTTAATGGCCGCCAAATTACAAGTAATTGTTGACTTACCTACTCCGCCTTTCTGGTTAAAGATGACTCTACGCATATTATTTCCCCGTTAAATCAAATAGATGAAAACGCCAATTATAGGACTAAAGCAGTTAATATCAAATTCGGATAAAGGTTTTGCCGTGACAAGCAGGACATTCCGGAATTTGACTTGGGGTCTTGAACGCAATTTCCTTGCCACAGTTGTCGCAAATAAACGTTCCAGGTATCGTCACATCACCACTTTGGTAAGCGTGTTTTTTCGCTTGCTCGCCCAGCTTTGCCAATTCAATGCGGGTTTTATCCGCCAGACTGAGAAAGGCATCTAACGCAAAGTTCTCAATTAAATCAATATCAAACTTAAACCACTCCGATAGCGAATTGGCATCCTGATGGCCTGGTAAGCCATGAGCGGCGCTTTCAATATCACGCTTGAGGGCATCAGAAATAATACTGATTTCCTCCTGGGTGAGTTCGCCAGCTTTGCCCATCTTCGCTTTGGCAATATCCAAGCATCCGCCATAGAGTGCAGGGAATTGTCCATCGCCAGGTAAAGATGCTCCATCAAGTCCGTGTAAGCATTAACAAATTTATTTTTAGCCATGAGTCTTCTCCTGAAAATGACACTTTAGATTTACGTCGTCGGTACGGTATTCTAACGCTTTTGACCGACTAAAGACGAGAAGGATGCAGGAAAATTATCAACCGCAAGTGATTGAGCAAAACGTGCAGCAACTATGGGAAGAATCGGGGGCGTTTAAAGCCACAGAAACGCCTACTCAAGAAAAATATTATTGCTTGTCCATGTTCCCTTACCCCAGCGGCAAACTGCACATGGGGCATGTGCGTAACTACACCATAGGCGATGTTATCAGCCGTTACCAACGCATGTTGGGCAAGAATGTCCTGCAACCTATGGGCTGGGATGCGTTTGGTCTACCGGCAGAAAATGCCGCTATGCAGCATGGTGTGCATCCTGCAGATTGGACTTACAGCAATATCGACTATATGCGCGACCAGCTTAAGCGCCTGGGATTTGGTTATGACTGGGATAGGGAATTAGCCACTTGTGATCCTGATTATTACAAATGGGAGCAATGGTTTTTCCTGAAATTACTGGAAAAAGGCTTGGCCTACAAAAAAACCGCACCAGTTAACTGGTGTCCCAAAGACATGACTGTGCTTGCCAATGAGCAAGTCATCGACGGCTGTTGCTGGCGTTGCGACACCAAAGTTGAACGTAAAGAAATCGCCCAATGGTTTTTAAAAATTACTGCCTATGCTGATGAATTGCTGCAATCCTTAGATAAGCTGGACGGCTGGCCGGAGCAGGTCAAGACCATGCAAGCCAACTGGATCGGCAAAAGTTATGGCGTACGGTTTGCGTTCCCTTATGAACTGAATGGTAAGCAAGAATTTCTTTGGGTGTACACCACCCGTGCCGATACCATTATGGGCGTTACTTTTTGCGCGGTAGCTGCCGCACATCCGTTGGCAACCCATGCCGCCAAGACCAATCCTAAGCTTGCAGAATTCTTAAAGGAATGTGAGCAAAGCGGAACGGCGGAAGCCGACATGGCGACCATGGAAAAGAGAGGCATGCCTACCGGTATCGCTGTGACGCATCCCTTAACGGGCGAACAAATCCCCGTCTGGGTCGGCAATTACGTGCTCATGAGTTACGGCGAAGGCGCAGTCATGGCTGTGCCCGCGCATGACGAGCGGGATTTTTATTTCGCAAACAAATATAAACTCCAGATTAAACAAGTAATTGAACACAAAGAAGTTTTAGCATACCGATCTGCATTAACAAATGGAGTTGCATCAGCGAATGATCCTTTTGAAGTTAAAGATCCAGTACCTCCTGAAAACCGATGGGTATTGGAGCAGCCTCTTTCAGAGCTTGAATTTACCGATGCAGAATGGAAAGATTGGTATGGAGATAAAACGGTTGGCGTATTAGTTAACAGTGGTAAATTTGATGGCTTAACCTATAAGGCTGCCGTAGATGCTATTGCCGAAGACCTGAAAGCCAATAATCTCGGTGATAAGCAAGAGCAATTCCGCTTGCGCGACTGGGGTGTATCCCGCCAGCGTTATTGGGGCGCACCGATTCCTGTGATTTACTGCAACCACTGTGGCACTGTTCCCGTACCTGAAAAGGATTTACCCGTAATACTCCCCCGCACTTTATTTAATCCCGTAGGTTACGGTGATGGCAACGTAACGCGTATCGCAGGCAATGACGAATTTTTAGACGTTAATTGCCCAACCTGCGGTAAAGCGGCACGGCGCGAAACCGATACCTTCGACACCTTTATGGAATCGTCGTGGTATTTCGCGCGGTTTGCGTGTAATAAGGCGGATAAGATGCTGGATGCCAATGCCAACCATTGGTTGCCCGTTGATCATTACATCGGAGGCATAGAACATGCCATCCTACATTTGCTATATGCCCGGTTTTACACCAAATTATTGCGGGACGAAGGCTTGGTGACATGCGATGAACCGTTCAAAAAACTGCTGACTCAAGGGATGGTGCTAAAAGACGGCAGCAAAATGTCCAAGTCCAAAGGCAACACCGTTGACCCACAGGGCTTGATTGACCAATACGGTGCCGATACCGTTCGCCTGTTCATTATGTTTGCCGCACCGCCAGAACAATCCCTGGAATGGTCGGATAGTGGTGTGGAAGGTGCATCAAGATTCCTGAAACGGCTTTGGAAGCAAACTTACCTGCATGTGGAATCCGGTGTTTCTAAGCAACCGATTGATAAACCGTCTTTAATGCCTGAGCAGCAAGCGGTAAGAAGGCAACTACACCAAACCATCCAGAAAGTCAGTCATGATATGGGTGTACGCACCATCTTTAATACGGCTATCGCGGCGAATATGGAGTTGTTGAATACCTTGTCCCGCTTTGAAGATGAATCCAATAATGGCAAAGCCATCCGTCAAGAAGTCTTGGAAGCCATCGTACTAATGCTGTCGCCCATCGTTCCGCACGTCTGCCACCAGTTATGGTTGGAATTAGGCCATCAGGAAGCAGTGGTTGCAGCGCCTTGGCCTAAAATAGACGAAACCGCTTTAGTGCAGGATGCTATCGAATACGTGCTACAAGTGAATGGAAAATTGCGTAGTAAAATCACTGTTTCTGCATCGGCTACTAATGCAGTAATAGAACAAGCTGCCGTAAGCGATGCGAATACTATTAAATTCATCGACGGTAAACCTATCAAGAAAGTCATTATCGTACCCAAGAAATTGGTCAATATTGTTATCTAGGAGCTTGTTTGTGCGGATAAACTTATTAATCGTCCTAATTACAACATCCCTAATAACCGCTTGCGGCTATCATTTGCGCGGTGCTTATGATCTACCTAAAGGGATGAAATCTATCTTTTTGCAGGGTGGTTCCGCATTATTCAGGGATCAATTACTGACCGTACTGAAATCCTCCTCTGGGCAGCTTACTACGTCGCCTGATAAAGCCGATATGGTATTGAAAATCTATAATGAGAATATTGATCGTCGAGTACTTTCGTTAAGTGCGAGAGGGCGATCGAATGAGATAGAGCTGGCAGGACATTTAGAATTTGAAGCTCTTGACTCCAAAAATGGCGTACTAATAGCGCGAGAACCTATTGACTTTACACGAGAATATTTTAACGACCAACAAGATGTCATCGCCAAGGGCAATGAAGAAACAGTTATCCGAGAAGAAATGTACCAGCAGGTTGTCAGGACAATAATTAACCGCAGCCGGGCAGCCTTGGAAATTAAAGGAAAATAAAATGCAGATCAAACCGCAGCAGTTGGCTGGCGCACTACAAAAAGCCTTATCCCCAGTCTATTTCATAAGCGGTGATGAACCACAGCAGTTGGGTGAACTGGCAGATACAATCAGGAAATCGGCAAAAGACCTGGGCTTTACTGCCAGAGAAATTTTTTTCGCAGATAAGCTGTTCGATTGGAAGCAACTGAATGTATCTGCGGACAACTTTTCCATCTTTGCCGATAAAAAAATTATTGACTTGCGATTACCTTCCGGAACGCCCGGCACAGATGGCGGAAAAGCATTAGCGGCCTATTGCCAACGCCTTCCCGAAGATAGCTTATTGCTGATTAGTGCCGGAAAAATCACCAAAGACGCGCAAAAATCTTCCTGGTTTCAAGCCCTAGATAAAGTCGGTTGCGTCATTCAAGTTTGGCCGTTGGCAGGTCAAGATCTCTTACGATGGATACAGGATAGGTTGCAACAACGTGGGATAACGACCGAGCCGAGTACAGTGAAAATCCTGGCTGACCGTGTTGAAGGCAATCTATTAGCTGCTGCCCAGGAAATTGAAAAACTCTATGTGCTGTATGGATCAGGCAAGCTCAGTACGCAGCAAATTATTGACGTAGTGGCCGACAGTTCGCGGTACGACGTATTCAAACTGACCGAATCGATTTTATCCCAACAGGCCGATAAGGTATTAAAAATACTGCCTTCCCTGAAAGCGGAAGGTATTGCATCCGCCATCGTATTGTGGGCGCTCGTCCGAGAAGCGAGAATCCTCATTAGCTATAAAGCTTCACAAGGCCAGGGCGAAAAAGAACTTATAATGAAAAAAAATGGTATTTGGGGGGAGCGTAAACTGCTTATTGATTCCTCAGCAATAAGGCTAACCCACTCTGAGCTGAATGAAGTATTGGTTTTAGGCGCAACAGCAGACCGCCAAATCAAAGGCCAGCAGCAAGGCGATGCTTGGGAAACGTTGCTGGAGGCCAGTTTAATGTTGGCTTCTATTTCGGTATTCGCTAAAGCAGGTTAGCCATAAAAGCGAAAATGCACTTTGATATTGATATAAAGCAGATGTCATAAGCAGATATAATTTACCCATAACATGGATATGAGAGTGAATGTTGCTTGAAAATTGAAAAAAATGACCTTATCCCACATTGGTGCGTTGTCGGTGTGATGTTGGTTGCCCTGATCTTATACCTGTTCATCTGTCACCAGTTCGGGCATGAATTACAGCAAACCTTGCCTGAATCGCAGCGCGTTTTAATTAGGACAGTTTTTTATGCTTTAGCCATTGGTGCTTTTCCGATTACTAATTTAATCCGCCATATACAACTTAGGCTAAACAAAACCATGCCGGGGAACAAGCCCGCAACAAGCCGCTATTTGCTAACCATTATTGTTTCGATGGCACTGGTTGAAGGTGTTGGGGTGCTAGGTTTTGTGATGTTTATGTTGGGCGATGATTTCAATACCCTGTACATATTCACTGGACTTTCGGCTTTGGGCTTATATCTTTACAGGCCTAAGCAGGATGAATACATGCATATCGTTGAATCGTTAGCTAACCGCATGGGGTGAACAAACCATCACCCCGCAATACAACAACCGATATTAATGCCTTTACGGTAATGGATCAGCGACTTTAATTTTTTGACGGCGGTAATTATGCCCGTAAAAAATTTCGGTCACTTCTTTTCTGAGCTTTTTTTCGATCTCTACTTTTTGTTCTTCCGATAAGTTGCTTTCTTTTTCGAATAAATAATTCTCAAGTTCGGTTTCTTTGAGCATCATTTTGGTGTGAAAAATATTTTCTTGGTACACGTTCACATCAATCATCTGATAACTTTCTTGCGTATCTTTGGCAATATAGTTTTGGATCGACGTAATATTATGATCGATAAAGTGTTTTTTTCCAGTTATATCTCGGGTAAAACCACGTACCCGGTAATCCATTATCACGACATCGGACTCAAAACGATGGATCAGATAATTAAGCGCTTTTAAAGGTGAAATGCGACCACAGGTAGACACGTCGATATCTGCACGAAAGGTACTGATGCCATTATCAGGATGGCTTTCAGGGTAAGTATGGACAGTGATATGGCTCTTATCCAGGTGAGCCAGGACAGTTTCCGGCAATGGCCCAGGGGTCTGGCTGTTCATATTAGCCGGTGGAGCAACATCGCCTTCAGAGATCAACATGGTGACGCTAGCACCCTGAGGTTCATAGTCCTGATGCGCGATATTGAGGATCTGTGCGCCAATAATCTCGGCAACATCTTTAAGGATCTGCGTCAATCTGTCGGCGTTATAAGCTTCATCAATGTATTCGATATAGGCCTGCTGTTGTTCGGCGGGCGCATAGCAAATGTCATAAATATTGAAACTTAACGACTTTGTTAAGTTATTAAAGCCGTGTAACTGCAATTTATTCAATTCATTAAACCTCGATTACTTCAAAATCATGGGTGATTTCCACTGCCTTACTCAACATAATGGAGGCAGAACAATATTTTTCCGCAGACAATTTCACTGCCCGCTCGACCGCAGACACTTTTAAATCCTGGCCACTAACAATAAAATGCAGGTGAATCTTACTAAACACGCTTGGAATTGCATCAACCCGCTCGGCTGTGACTTCAGCAACGCAAGCGGTAACGTTATTCCTGCCTTTTTGTAAAATCTGCACGACATCAAACGACGAACAGGATCCCACACCCAGCAATATCATTTCCATAGGTCGCATACCGATATTTCGCCCACCATGATCCGGCGGACCATCTATGACGACGGCATGGCCACTACCCGTTTCCCCGACAAACATCATGCCATCTACCCATTTTATCGTCGCTTGCATGGCCTAATCCAGAAAAAAAAATGAGGCATAGGGTAGCATAGAATTACCCATAGCCATAGGCAGAGTGTCAATGTGGATTTTTTTGCTAGACTGTATACGGTTATAGCAATTTTAACCTCACTTATTTTGGATGGTAATCAGTATGATCGTTACACCGCATGAAGAACCTTATAAAAATGTGATGGCGCAGTTGTTGCCTTTTTGTCACAAAAAGTCTTATCCGCCTAAAACCATCGTATTTAGGCCGGGGGACTTGGGTGATCGCCTGTACTATATTGTCGATGGCTCCGTTAGTATCTGCGTGGAAGACGAGGATAATGACCAGGAATTGGTGCTGGCCTATCTTAATAAACATGAACTTATCGGCACTATTGGTGTTTTCAAGGGTTCCGAAACCCGTAAAGTCACCGTTAAAACCAGGACTAAATGTCAATTGGCGGAAATGAGTTATGACCGTTTCCGACAAGTGCTTAAGAAAGAACTGCTGGAATACGCACCGGACATACTGTTTTTGATCGGTGAGCAACTGGCGAACCGTCTTTTAAAAACGAGCCGTAAATTCAGCGACTTGGCGTTTATGGATGTCGAAGGCCGCATCGCCCGTGCGCTGCTGGACCTTTGTAAGGAGCCGGACGCGATGACCCATCCCGAAGGCATGCAACTGTATATTACCCGTCAGGAAATCGGTCGGATTGTGGGTTGTTCACGGGAAATGGCCGGGCGAGTAATGAAAGAAATGGAAGATAAAGGGCTAATCACCGCGCATGGCAAGACCATTGTAGTGTTTGGTACACGCTAATTTTTAGTTATCTTAAACTCAAGGTTCAAATTTTTCTGGCTTGCTGGATAGCCTCATAAGCTTTGGTGATTTTTTGGGTTTTTTCCTTGGCAAGTTTCATCATTTCTTCTGGCAAGCCCTTCGCCACAAGTTTGTCGGGGTGATTTTGGCTCATTAACCGGCGATAGGCTTTTTTAACTTCTTCATCGCTGGCTGACTGGGTTAAGCCCAACACCTCGTAAGCATCTTGTAAGCTGGATTGCTTGCGGCGGTAAGGTTCTTGATGCTGCCGTTGGTATTCGCCTTGGTATTGATAGTCGCGATTATAAAAACGTTGCTGGGCAAGCACCCGCATTTTCAGGCGTTCGTAATCAAAATGGGAAACCCTAAGTTGACTGCAAATATGCAGCAATAATCTTTCCTCTTTGTTGTCCATTGAACCGTCCGCCAGCGCTTCCTGTATTTGAATTTCCAAGAACATGCGGATAAGGTCGGTACGACGATGACATTCCGTGTAAAACTGCGCCAAAACATCGTCCAAAGGGAATCCAGTCGTTTTCCCTTGCTGAAAAAGATTGACTGCGGTCATACGCATATCCCCAGAAATGGACATTTGGTCCATTACCCGGTTGGCAAGGGATATTTCTTCAGGTGAGACTCGGCCATCAGACTTGGCAATATGCCCCATCACCGAAAATGTCGCAGTAAAAAAAGCCATTTGTACCCGGTGCTGGTCGCCCGGCCTTAGGGCTTCATGCGCATCCAATTTAATCATGCCAATATCGAACTGATGGCCTAAAGAAGCACCTAATACGGCACCAAGCGGCCCACCCAGCATAAAACCAAATGCGCCTCCCAAAAGTTTGCCTAACCAACTCATTAACACCCGTCCCGCTTACATCATAAAAAGTGATAGAATCATACCAAGATATTCGCAATAGTCATTTTATCTTGTCTCAAGACTACAACACTAATTCTTAATCGAGGTTTCATGAACGCTCCAGAGGCGCTTTTTCAATCTAACTTATCGTCTTTACCACTTCGTACCCGAGGCAAAGTACGCGATATTTATAATGTTGACGACAAGCACATGCTGATTGTGACGACTGACAGGCTGTCAGCGTTTGATGTCATTTTGCCTGATCCGATTCCCGGCAAAGGCTTGATGTTGACGCGCATTTCTAACTTTTGGTTTGATAAGCTAAGCCACGTTATACCTAATCATTTGGCTGCAATCCCGTTGTCTGAAGCCGTACCAAATGCTGCAGAACGCGCTCAGATTGAAGGCCGAGCCATTGTGGTGAAATTATTGAAGCCACTGCCTGTTGAAGCTATTGTGAGAGGTTATTTAATCGGTTCCGGCTGGAAAGACTATCTTAAATCCGGCGCTGTTTGTGGCATCGATTTGCCAAAAGGTTTACAACAAGCGCAGCAATTGCCTGAACCCATATACACCCCGTCAACCAAAGCGGCAGCTGACCAGCATGATGAAAATGTCGCCTTTGAAAAAACGGTTGATCTAATGGGGCAAGAACTGGCCGAAAAAATACGCGACACCAGTTTGCGGCTTTACAAAGAAGCCGCCGAATACGCCAAAGAACGCGGCATAATAATCGCAGACACCAAATTTGAATTCGGCGTGGACGAACAAGGCGTGTTATATGTGATTGATGAGGTACTAACTCCGGATTCATCAAGGTTCTGGCCGGCAGATCAATATCAGGTCGGCATTAGCCCACCCAGTTTCGATAAGCAGTACGTTCGTGATTACCTGGAGACATTAGATTGGGACAAAACCGCACCAGGGCCGCATTTGCCACAGGAAGTTTTGGCACATTGTGCCGCTAAATATCAGGAAGCGGAAGCTATTTTGACGGGAAGTTAAAGCAATCCATGCTCTGCAAAAGAATAAGGCACGCCGTCACCTATAATAAAATGATCCAGCACCCGAATATCAAACAAAGCCAAGCCTTGTTTGAGCTTTTCGGTGATATGTTTGTCGGACGAGCTAGGTTCGGCTATGCCAGAAGGATGGTTATGGGCAAAGATGACGGCTGCGGCATTATGGTGTAAGGCTAATTTGGCAACCTCCCTGGGATAAACACTGGCAGCGTCTATCGTTCCCCGGAACAGTTCGGTCAATTGAATGACGCGGTTTTGGTTATCGAGAAACAGACAGGCAAAAACCTCATAACTATAGCCACGGAGTTGTGCGCTAAGATAAGCACGGGTAATATCTGGACTACTTAGGGCATCGCCACGTTGCAGGGACTCTTTAAAATGACGCTTTGCCATTTCCATCACGGCCTGCAATTGAGCATATTTGGCATCACCTAAGCCATGACCTTGGCAAAACCGTTGTTGATCGGCACTAAGTAGAGCTTTTAATGAACCAAAATCTTGCAGCAACTCACGCGCCAAATCGACAGCTGATTTTCCATGGACACCTGTCCGCAAGAAAATTGCCAACAACTCGGCATCCGTCAACGCACTTGGGCCACGCTGTAACAGTTTTTCTCTTGGCCTGTCATCAATTACCCAATCTTTGATGGCCATCGCATTTACCTATTGAAATAAAACTTAAGCATAGAAGAATTTGTCTATACTTGCCATTTGGATTTGACCGAAACAAACTTGGAAACGCCCATTAACAAACACATTTTATTGGCTATATGCGGAGGCATTGCCGCTTATAAGTCAGCTGAATTGGTTAGATTATTACGCAAACAAGGCGCTGACGTGCGGGTAATCATGACCCACTCTGCTCTAGAATTTATTAGCCCCCTGACCTTCCATGCGTTATCAGGCAATTCGGTTCATACAGAGTTGCTCGATGTCGATGAAGAAAATGCGATGGGGCATATTAATCTGGCACGTTGGGCGGATATCTTAGTGATTGCACCCGCTACCGCGAATACGATTGCGAAATGTGCGCACGGTTTAGCTGATGATCTGGTGACAACCCTATTTCTGGCGGCAACCTGCCCTGTTTATATGGCTCCTGCCATGAACCAGGCGATGTGGAATAAAGCGATAACCCAAGAAAACATCCGACAACTTCAAAATTATGGTGTTAATTTTATTGGCCCTGATACTGGTGATCAGGCATGTGGCGAAACGGGTTTTGGCCGAATGGCTGAAGCTTACGACATTTGCCAAAGTTTAATGATTGAAACGAAAACCGGTATTCTACAAGACCTTAAGGTTTTAATCAGCGCAGGGCCGACCAGGGAATACATTGATCCCGTTCGCTACATAACCAACCGTAGCTCTGGGAAAATGGGTTATGCCCTCGCCCGCGCCGCATTTCGGATGGGGGCGCGAGTGACACTGGTTAGTGGCCCAGTAAACTTGGCTGCCCCCACTGGGCTTGATATGGTGAACGTGGAAACGGCTGAACAGATGTATAATGTAGTGTCGGCAAGGGCTGGAAACGTCGACATTTTCATAGCTGCTGCTGCTGTTGCCGATTACAGCCCAGTCGTTACGGAAAAAGACAAAATCAAAAAACATGCTGAACAAACCAGCCTAGTTTTACATAAAACTAAAGATATATTAACCACAGTCGCAAGGTTAGATAATGCGCCTTTTACAGTGGGATTTGCGGCTGAAACCAATGATCTTGAGGCTTATGCACAAGAAAAGTTGCGTAATAAAAATCTGGATATGATTGCCGCCAACTGGGTTGGGCAAGAGCAGGGCGGTTTCGATAGCGAACGAAATGCCTTGGAAGTATTCTGGGATAAAGGTCACTCATCCTTGGCAATGACGGATAAAAATCAACTGGCAGAACAGTTAATCAACTTAATCGCAACAAAATTTAATGAAAAAAATAGAGTTTAAAATCCTGGACGGCCGCATCGGCAATGAAATCCCCCTCCCTGAATATGCAACAAACGGCTCAGCCGGATTGGATTTACGTGCTTGTTTGACTGAAGCGACAGAATTAAAACCAGGAGAAACCTTACTGATTCCTACCGGCCTTGCAATCCATATTAGCGACCACCACTTAGCCGCTGTCCTCTTGCCCAGATCAGGCTTAGGACATAAGCATGGTATCGTATTGGGCAACTTAGTAGGTTTGATCGACTCCGACTATCAAGGCCAGATTTTCGTGTCCTGCTGGAATCGCGGCAATACCGCATTCACCATTAATATCGGCGAAAGAATTGCACAAATGGTTTTTGTCCCCGTTGTACAAGTACAATTAGAACAAGTTGATGAATTCCATGAAAGTTCCCGTGGTGTTGGCGGTTTTGGCCATACTGGTCGAAGTTAAGATATTTATTGTTTGAGGTGTATTGAATGCAACGCTTGGTTTCTATTTTGGCAGCAATTTGTGTGGCAATGGTTTTAATTGCTGGTGCTGGCGCTTTTCTGTTATCCAAAATCTACATTGCACAATCAAAGGTAGATGCTGTCTCAGCGGTTGCCAAGGGAATTTCTTTAACCCTTTCAGAACAAGTCAACCTGCTTAACAGCATGTTAGATAAAATGGCGCATGATCCTGAAATTATCAGTGTGGTCGCACAAAACAATCCTGACCTCCTAGCAAGTGCAGAAAAAAAACTTGCCGATCATTTCCCCGGTATCCTGTCGATAAAACTTCTGTTGCCCGAATCAAAGGACCCCAACAAAAAAGCCAACGATGACATGGGATTTGCTGATGCCGAAATGGTAAGAAGATCTTTTGAAAATAATCAACCCTCTGCTATTCAAGGCGGTGAAGACGCAGACAGGCATTTGGCGATTGTCCGTAGGATTACGCAAAACGACCTCCCAATTGGCGTAATTTTGGCAAGAATTAACTACGATTTCGTCAAAAAAATACTCATCGATACCACACTGGACAAAGGCTACATCGAGTTAAGACAAGGTAAGTTAGTACTGGCCTCCGTAGGTAAGAAAATCGAAGATGACGAGCTTGATGACAACCCTATCAATGTACCAAACACAGATTGGCAGCTGTATTATGAAAACAGTGGTGGCACCAGTATTGGCGAATTTTCGCTAATGGTTTGCATAGTTTTGATACCTTCATTAGTCGTGGCACTAGGCTTTGTTACAGGTTACCGCAAGTTATCCAATCTAATTTGGGAGGATATGACTTTGCTCACCAAGGCATTGAAAGATATTGTGACAGAAAAACCATTAGGCGACTATCCTGTAAAATTGGGCGAAACAAGAAGCCTGATAGCAACATTGGCGCAATTTAAGCGAGTCTTAAACGATAAATCCTTTGAAATTTAAAGGTTGTAACTTTGTAAAAGAAAGATAATGTTCTGTTATTTTTAAGGCACAATAGTATTTGTTGCGCTAGGTTACCAAAAATTCAAAAGCCTAGCCTAAACAGCATTATTTCAAAAAATCTTAGTGGCCTTATTTGATTTGATTAGGGGTAAAGAATGGAACGTTTGTTCTCTATTTTAACATTTATTGCTGTTCTTATGATTTTGATAGCAGGTACAGGCGTTTACCTGTCATCCAAGATTGCTGTCGCAAATGCAAAAGAAGCTGCCGCCATCGCTTCAGCTAAAGGGGTGGCGCAGACGCTTAGCGATCAAATTAAACTGTTTGACAGCATACTGGATAAAATGGCTCAAGAGCCAGAAGTTGTCCAGGCAATCAATAGCTCTAACGCAAACACACTAAATTCCTTGGCAGGCCGACTTGAGAAATATTTTCCTGCGGCAAGAAAAATCAGGCTGCTTCCTGTAGGCGTTATCGAACCTGACGAAACCAACGTACCACGGATGGGTTATGGTGATCTCGATATGGTCAAGGCAACATTTCAGGATAATCCACTTCCCGCCATTCAAGGCGATGCTGGGCCTGACAGGCATTTAGCTATAACCCGCAAAATTGTTCAGAATAACCAAACAATAGGCGTTATTCTGGCGAGCTTAAACTTTGATTTTATAGAACGAGGCCTTAGAGATGCCGGAATTGAAAATGGCCACATGGAGATTAGGCAAGAGAAGCTCGCCCTGGCAAGCTCTGGTGGTGGCAGTGGTTCGGAAGATGACCTAAACAAAATCAATATCGCCGGTAGCAGTTGGGATCTTTACTACCAAGACCCTAATAGTACGAGCCTTGGACAATCTTCAGCGATATTCGGATTCATCCTCATCCCAGCTTTGTTTGCTTTGGCAGCGTTTTTTATCTGCCATCGACAGCTATCCGTGTTACTGGCCCAAGACCTGGACTGGATTTATCAAGCTTTCAAGGATGTCCTGACAGACAAGCCCAAAGGCAGCTATCCTGTTAGCTTGACAGGCATGAACACATTAATTGCCTCAATGGTACGCTTTAATCGGGAAGTCGAAAAACAGGGAGTTGTTGCCGCTAAAAAAACTGAGGATGATTTTGAACTGGAAGGCTTTTTTGATGAAATGAGCGATTCCTCCCTATCAACTCCACAAAAAAACCAAGCCAGTACAACTGTTCTACAACCTACCGTAAATGCAGCCTATGAAGTTAAGGAACAGGAGTTTATCGACGAACAACCGATTGTGGATGTCCCCAAAATAATCGATAAATCGCCTGAAGCGCCGCAAATAACTGATGAGACAGCGGCTATATTTAGGGCTTACGATATTCGGGGCATCGTTGGTAAAACGCTAACCAATGAAATTGTTTACAACATAGGCAGAGCCTTGGGTTCCGAAGCCAAAGAATTGGGTGTTAAAACGGTGGTAGTCGGTAGGGATGGCAGAATATCAAGCCCTGGACTGGCTGAAGCTTTATCCCAAGGAATCGTATCAACCGGTTGCAATGTACTGGATATAGGTATGGTGCCGACACCAGTATTGTATTTTGTCGTGCATCACACTGATGGCCGTACAGGTGTGATGATTACCGGTAGCCATAATCCAGCGGATTATAATGGCTTAAAGATGATGATTAAGGGCGATACCCTAGCAGGAGCTAGGATACAACAACTAAAACAACGCATTGACAATCAGGCTTTTACCACAGGAACCGCCGGTTCGATAGAACAAAATGGTATGTTTGTGAACGAATATATAGGCACTGTGTGCGATGATATTCAGGTATCTCGGCCAATGAAAATCGTTCTGGATTGCGGCAACGGTGTCGCCGGTGAAATTGGTCCTTTACTTATGAACTCTTTAGGTTGTGAAGTCATAGAGTTGTTCTGTAATATTGACGGCACCTTCCCGAACCATCACCCAGATCCAAGCAAGCCAGAAAATTTGGCTGATTTAATCAAGGCTGTTAAAGAGAATAACGCTGAACTGGGCTTAGCCTTTGATGGTGATGGCGACAGACTAGGTGTTGTTGATTCTAAGGGGAATATAATTTGGCCAGACAGGCAAATGATGCTGTTTGCCAAAGATGTTTTGGCGGGTAAACCGGGGTCGGAAATCATTTACGACGTAAAGTGTAGTCGGCACTTGCCTGATCAAATCGTAAAGTACGGCGGCAAACCCTTGATGTGGAAAACAGGGCATTCCTTTATGAAAGCCAAGCTGAAAGAAACCGGAGCAAAACTGGCCGGGGAAATGAGCGGACATATTTTCTTTAACGATCGCTGGTTTGGTTTCGATGATGCCTTGTATTCGGCTGCACGCCTACTACAAATACTTTCCGAAGATCACAGAACCAGTTCGGAGGTTTTTGCCGGATTTCCTGACAGCATCAATACACCTGAGCTAAACGTTGAGTTAGCAGAAGGTGAAAATCTCAAGTTCATAGCAAGTATGTTCGCCTCAGCAAACTTTGTCGGTGGCAAAACCACCGACATTGACGGCATGCGTATTGATTTCTCTAATGGATGGGGATTAGTCCGCGCGTCCAATACTACGCCTTCCTTGGTGATACGCTTTGAGGCAGACAGCAAAGAAGCAATGGCCAATATTCAAGATCAATTCCGGCAACTTATGCGTAAAATCAAACCCGATATTAAACTACCTTTTTAGAGTTTTAGATCACTACAAGAATCATCCCACAAAAATAAAATGGAACAGAGAACCGCTCACCTGATCGCCGACGTTTTAATCGAGGCGTTGCCTTACATCCAGCGTTTTAAAGGTAAAACAGTCGTTGTAAAATTTGGCGGCAACGCCATGATTGATGATGCACTCAAAAACAGCTTCGCCAGAGACATTGTCTTGATGAAGCTAGTCGGTTTAAATCCAATTGTGATTCATGGTGGTGGCCCGCAAATTGGTCAACTACTAACAAAACTCGGAAAAACATCGGATTTTATCGATGGCATGAGAGTAACTGACAGCGAAACCATGGATGTGGTTGAAATGGTCCTAGGTGGCTTGGTCAATAAAGACATCGTCAATCTGATCAACCGGAACGGCGGCAAAGCGGTAGGTTTGACCGGAAAAGACGGCGATTTTATCCGAGCAAAAAAGCTTCATATTGAATCAAAGGATAAGCTGGACACTCAACAGCCTGAAACTATAGACTTGGGATATGTCGGTGAAGTTAGCAGCATTGATCCCGCTGTCGTGAATATGCTAGGTAGCAGCGATTTTATCCCTGTTATCGCACCCATCGGCGTGGGTGATGACGGGCAATCTTACAATATCAATGCCGACTTAGTGGCTGGGAAAATCGCCGAAATTTTGAAAGCCGAGAAACTGATCCTACTAACAAATACTCCAGGTATCCTTGATAAACAAGGCAACTTACTCACTGGGCTTACACTGAAAGATATAGACAATTTGATTGCTGACGGTACTATATCGGGGGGAATGATTCCTAAAACCCGTTGCGCCACCGATGCCATCAAGGGCGGCGTAGGTCGTGTACATATCATTGATGGCAGGGTTGAACATGCCGTGTTACTGGAACTTTTTACCAACCAAGGTGTTGGGACGCTATTACTAAGCCGTTAAATTTCTACCTTACGAATTGGCCGGAAATATCCTTCTCAGTAGCCATTAATCTAATAAGCTAGTCTCCAAGTAGTTTCTGAAAGCTACCCGTATGTCCTGAACTTTCTTACTGGCACATAACTCAATACCAATAGACGAATCTCGGCAACGAATATCAAGGAAAAGCTTCTGTTTCCTATCACCCAAATCAACCTTAGAAATAGCTAAACTCAGGTCATTATCCTTATCTGGCGTACGACCCATGATCAACTTGCCGGACTCAATTTCAGGCTCTGTGCTATTGGACGATGTGGAATGTTTGGTTATAAAGTCCCCAGCTATTTTCCAGGCTTTTTCACATTCCCTTTCAGTCTCACACACGAAAACGCCCAATTCATTAGCCGCTTTGATCTCTTCTTTTTGTTTTTCACGCCTTTTCTGTTCGGCAGATTGAGTCAGTTGCTTATAGCGTGCTATATCGGAATTGAATTGCTCAATGACCTTATTCTTTTTCTCGATATGCTCGCTAATTTTAATATAGGTCTGCTGGCTTTCTTTTTCTGTCGCTTTTATCTCGTCAAGTAATTTTTGGGGTATTTTTTCGCCGTTCCTTTCATGAACCGCTGCCTGCCGATGCTGAGTTTCTAACTGATTGTCCAAGCGTTTCAAATTACTGATGGTCAATTTTTGTTCGGTTTCCAGCTCCTGCAATTTGGCATCATAGGTATTCTGTAAGTCTTCCAGTTTGCTGTAAGTCACCCTTAGCGCCTTATCATGGTATAGCTGCTGAGTAATTACTTTTTCCTGCGCCTCCTTCAAAGCGGCCAGCAAACGATCAAGGGCTTCTTCGGACTTGGTTTTTGCTTTTTCAGTTACGCCTACGACCCGTCCTTGTTTGCTTAGCGATTCTCGACGTAGTTTTGAATGTTTTGGCGGCACTTGGTCGGAAAAATAAGTATTACCTTTCTCGTCCACCCATTTATACATATTATTTGCATGCACAATCTGGCCGAAAAGCAAGCCGAGAAAACAAGCCAGAATAGTGGTCGATTTACTGCATGAGTTCATAGTTAAAGCTACAAGTCTTATTACGTATTTTAATTATAGGCTAGGAATGGCAATCTTTAAATCAAATTAACACTTTATCCCTGGTAATTTTTAACGGCTTCTTTTGTCGAGCAATAACTTACATAACTTAAAACGAAAGTGTATCTATACTCTGTAAAATCAACTAATTAGACTTGCCAACTGATGTATTGGCGGCAAAATAACCATCTTAGCTAGCTGCAATAGCAACAATGCTACTAAAGGGGATAAGTCTATACCGCCAAAATCAGGAATGAATTTGCGGCAAGTATCCAACAAAGGTTCCGTCAGGCTGTGCAACACGGATGCCGTCGCATTAAAACTGCCCGGATTTAACCAACTCAATATGGCCCTGGCAAATACTGCGTAGATAAAGACGTTAATCAACAAGGAAACCAAATTGCCGAAAGAGAGTAGGCCCAGCGCACCAATGCCGATGCTAAAACCTTTCAACATCAATATTGAAAAATCCGCCAACATTTGCAAACTGAGGGCTAAGACTATCGAAGAGGTATCTATTTTGCCAACTGGTGGGATGTAACGGCGTAAGATTTTTAACACCGGATGGGTGATCTTGACCAGGAACTGGGAGATCGGGTTATAGAATTCAGCTCGACTCCATTGCAGCAAAAAACGCAGCATAACCGCCAAAATATACAGCGAAAACAGCGAGTCGATGATAAAAATGGCCGGATCGGTCATGTAATTTGCATTCATTAGTTAGCTTCCATTTGTTTGGACATTTCAACAGAGCGATCCCGTGCCGCATGTAAGGCTAAGGACACCAACTGGCTAAACCCGCCAGCCTCAAAGGTTTCTATCGCCTGTTGGGTCGTTCCGCCCGGCGACGTGACGCGTCTACGCAATTCGCCCGGTGACTCCGACGATTCCAACGCTATTTTAGCCGCTCCTAGCGCGGTTTGCTGAATCAATAAACGAGCGGTTGCTTCACTTAAGCCTAATTCGACGGCTACTTTTTCCATCGCTTCCATCAGGAGAAAGTAATAGGCGGGGCCGCTACCGGAAACTGCCGTCACCGCATCCAACGCGCTCTCATCATCAACCCAAAGCGCGATACCGACGGCACGTAAGATGGTTTCCGCCAAATCGCGTTGCTCTGAACTGACCTTATTATTTGCATGGAGTGCAGTTGCACCGGTCAAAACCAAAGCCGGTGTGTTGGGCATACAACGCACGGTAGCTACATCAGCGCCCAGCCACTTGCTTAGGCTGGCTTGGTTGATACCTGCGGCTATCGACACGACCAGTTGCCGCTGTTGAATGTAAGGGGCAATTTCCTTTGCGACTTGTGCCAATATTTGCGGCTTTACCGCCAACACCACCACATCTACGGCATTAATGACTTCCTGGTTGCTTTGCGTGACATTTATATTTAGGTTTGTCAATAACACATCCAGCGTTTCTGGATTGATGTCTGACACCCAAAGTTGCTTCGGGTCATGACCACTGGCAACCAAGCCATTGACTAAGCTTGCAGCCATATTGCCGCCGCCGATAAAACCGATTTTCGTTGTTTTCATTTTTTTCTATTGCTGGGAAAGTACACGTATTCTACCCAATATAGGGTCGGAGCTGAAAATCACAAGTGCATTCTTCAATGATGCAATATGCTAAAGTAAGCTAAAAAGCCGGATTCGCCTATGATTGAAACGATTTATATAGAAGAAAATATCCAAGAACACCCGCGTGTCCAAGAGATTTTGGCGCGTTTCGCCGATGCTAGACGCATTATCTGTGGGCGCTATGGCGAAGTTTTCAACCCAAAAGCGCAAAATTTTCGCCTGCAAAAACAAAAACCAGCACTAATTCTGGCGGAGAAGCACAAAAATTTTGTCCTCGAAGCACCAGCAGGTTACGGAATTGGAGCAAACAGGAATTATTATTTTTCCCATATGCTCAATTGCCTGTACGACTGCCGTTACTGCTTTTTGCAAGGCATGTATCAATCAGCGAATTACGTGTTGTTTGTCAATTATGAGGATTTTCAGGATGAAATCAAACAGATTTGTAGCGACCATCCAACCGAGGACATCCATTTTTTCTCCGGCTATGACTGCGATAGCTTAGCTTTAGAGCCCGTTACCGGATTTGCCGAGCAATTCTTACCTTTTTTTGCCGCACTCCCCAACGCTTGGTTGGAATTAAGGACGAAAAGTACCCAGATCAGAAACCTAAGCAAACGAGAACCGCTACCTCGCTGCGTTGTCGCTTTTAGTTTATCGCCTGCTGAAATTGCTGCAAAAGTTGAAGACAAAGCGCCAACTTTGGAACGTCGTCTCGCGGCGATAGAAAAATTACAGCAACAAGGTTGGCTAATAGGCTTGCGATTTGATCCGCTAATTTACCAAACGGGTTACCAGCTGCAGTATCAAGAGTTATTCGAGCAGGTATTTGCCATAATTGACCTTACGCAATTGCACTCAGTCAGCCTGGGCGTGTTCCGCTTACCAGAAAGCTATTACAAAAAAATACATAAGCTCTACCCAGACGAAAAATTGTTTGCCAGCCCATTGCACCAGCAAGACGGCATGATCTCTTACCAAAAAAACTTGGAGCAGGAAATGATTCAAACATGCACGGAATCTGTGTTGAACTATATCCCAGCCAGCAAATTTTTCCCATGTACGGCGTAAAACGTACCGTCTTGGTAACGGGAGCCAGCTCCGGCATAGGTCGCGCCATCGCCAGAAGTTTGCTTCAGCAAGGGCATGATGTCATCGGTATTTCGCGTGATTGTGCCAAATTCAAAGTGCCGAGGGTTAATTTTCATCCGGTGCAATTCGATCTTAGTCAGTTACAGGAACTACCCCAGAAAGTACGCGCACTGGAGCGGGAATTCCCAGATCTGGATGCGGTTGTTTTTTCGGCAGGAATCGGCCAGTTCGGTTCTCTGGAAGAATTCTCTTACGCCCAAATTGAAGCATTAATGACTATCAATTTCACCAGCCCAGTATTTTTAACGCGAGCCTTACTGCCCTTCTTAAAAAGAAAAGCCAACAGCGATTTGATCTATATCGGTTCAGAAGCGGCGTTAAAAGGCAGCCGCAAAGGCACAATCTATTGCGCCAGCAAATTTGCCTTACGTGGATTTACCCAGGCGCTGCGTGAGGAATGCAGCAAAGATCAGGTACGGGTCTGTCTAATTAATCCCGGCATGGTGCTTACCCCGTTCTTCGACCCATTATCGTTTGCGCCCGGCGATGATGAAAGCAACTATCTAATGCCCGAGGATGTTGCGGATGCGGTATCTTATGTCATCAATGCGAGACCGAGCATGGTAATTGACGAAATAAACCTGAATCCTGCCACTAAAGTTATAAAGAAAAAATAAACTCAATCCTATAATTTTTGTCTATCTGGTCGGTTAAAATCACGGGTTTTAAAATTTCTGTTTCCCTAAGCAACATAAAGAGACAAAGTATTTGGGGACGTTATACAATCTGTCGAACAAATCGCAAAATGGCCTCTTCGTGTTAGGCACTTATTCCACAAAGACACCTTTTTCAGAGAATGTTAAATATGCTAAGTTTGATAAGATTAAATTCACAATCCTGGTTTTTCTTGGGGTTTTGGGGTTGTGTAGGATTGCTGGCTGCGGGATATTATTTCCAACTCGTTATGAAGCTTGAACCCTGCCCCTTGTGTATCTCACAACGCATTGCTATCTTTTTGACGGGCGTGTGTTTTTTATGCGCTGCCTTGCATAATCCTGGTCAAACCGGCACACGGCGCTATGCCATTCTGGGTGCGGTACTTGCGCTGTGCGGCGGGGCTGTTTCTCTACGCCATATATGGATACAACATCTACCGCCCGATCAAGTCCCCGAATGTGGCCCAGGACTAGATTATGTATTAAATAACTTTCCCTTCACAGAAACCCTCAAGCTGTTATTAAGCGGCACGGGCGATTGCGCGAAAGTAAACTGGACTTTCATGGATCTGAGTATGCCCACGTGGACGCTTATTGCTTTCTTAGGCTTGGCAACAGTAAGCATTTTGCAATACTGGAATTATCAAGAGAAAAATAGTTAGTTAAAAAAGTAACAACCCTTTTCCTTGTTTTTACGATGTAGCCTTAAACGAGAACAAATAAAATGAACAAAACTCTATTGGCGTTAACGGTAACGATTCCTTTTCTAACCGCTCCTCTCTTAACAGCGGCAGCCGAAAAAACGGAACTAAACGCATTACAAACGGCCATCAACGGCAAACACCGATCGGCTGAACACAAACACAGGGATCAATATCGCCACCCAGAACAAACATTGGCATTTTTTGATGTAAAAGAAGACATGACAGTGGTGGAAATATCCCCTGGCGAAGGCTGGTATACCGAAATTCTGACTCCCTATCTCAGAGACAAAGGTAAGCTGTACGCCGCTCATTTTTCACATGATAATCAAGAGCCTTACTTTAAAAAAAGCCTTAGTGACTTTCTCGAAAAAATCCATAAACAACCCAAGTTGTACGATAAAGTTGACATCACCGTATTACAGCCACCCAAAGAAGTGCAAATTGCCCCTGATGGCTCCGCTGATCGGGTGGTCACCTTTCGCAACGTCCATAATTGGATGAAAAACGACCAAGCAACCAACGTTTTCAACGCCATGTTTAAAGCCTTAAAACCGGGCGGCATCCTTGGCGTTGTCGAACACAGGGGCGCATCAATAAAGCAGCAAGATCCCAAAGCATTGTCGGGGTATGTGAGCGAAGATTACGTCATTGCCCTAGCCAGAAATGCCGGTTTTGAATTTTTAGCCAAATCTGAGATCAATGCTAACCCCAAAGACACAAAAAACTACCCCGAAGGGGTCTGGACATTACCACCTACGCTAAGGCTCAAAGACAAGGATAAGGCGAAATATCTGGCAATTGGCGAGAGTGATCGGATGACCATAAAATTCATCAAACCCCAGCCGAAATCCTTAGCCAGCTTTCTACCTAGCCAATTATTAGGCAGCATTGAACGTGACAATTTGGCCGACATACCTGCTGTAATCCACAATAGCAAGTAAATTCATAAAAAAATAAATCCAACTTTTTCTAGGATATTTATTTTTTGTAACTGATTGATTAATATATTTAATATATTACGCATAATTAGTGCGCAATGTAACAAAACTGTAATAAAAACCGCTACTAAGCGACTTTCAAAAGAGTTTATCAACAAAGTTATCCACAGTTTTTGTGGGTAACTTAAATAACTTTAAGGCTTAGAATAACTTAGCCAAACAACGTAACTTTATATTCAAACACAATGCCTAAGTTGCCGGATGCAACACCCCGTCTAATACTAAGAGTGGCAATAGCCGCTCCCCTCTATCGATTGTTTGATTACCTTGCACCAGCCAACATTAACGTAAACATTCTTGCACCTGGAATTCGCCTTGAAGTCCCTTTTGGCACAGGCAAAAAAATTGCTTATCTCATCGAGACTAGCAACGGTAGCGAAATTGCACCTGAAAAATTAAAACCAATTGAGCGCATCCTGGACGACAAGCCTTTGCTGTCCACAAAAGACATCCGCTTACTGCATTGGGCTAGCCGTTATTACCACCATCCTTTAGGTGAAGTGTTTAGCGCCGCATTCCCAGCCACATTACGCAAAGGTAAGGACGCCAGGTTACAGTTGCCAGAACCCTCGTATACATTGTCTGAGACAGGAATAAAGACACTTGAAGAACAATTAAAACGCTCTCCCAATCAGCAAAAAGTATTGGTGCATTTTCAGCATCACCATCCCAATCCCCTGACTAAAACTGAACTGACCCATTGGAACAAAAACTGTCAGACCGCAGTAAAAGCCTTATTGGCAAAAGCATTGCTTGCACAAACAGCTTCCAACGCCACGCCCCAAAAAAACACGGATGGAAATGCGCTGATTACAAAACTATCGGCTATCAAAGCCATACGCGACGATGTAAGTAATCTGCAATTAAACACAGAACAGCAAGAAGCCATTAATGCCGTCCTCGTTAGCTTAGGAAAATTTGCAGTTTTTTTACTGGAAGGCATCACCGGTAGCGGTAAAACTGAAGTCTACATGCAAATTATCCGTTCCGTGCTGGAACGCGGCCAGCAGGTTTTGGTGTTAGTGCCTGAGATAAATCTGACTCCCCAACTGGAAGAACGCTTCCGACAGCGTTTTTCGGTGGCGATGACCTTATCTCACTCAAACCTGACCGATAAACAACGGCACACGGCATGGCTCAATATGCAACAAGGCGACAGCGCGATCTTGTTAGGCACACGTTCCGCCTTATTTACACCGCTGAAAAAACCGGGCTTAATTATTCTTGACGAGGAACACGATGCCTCCTTCAAACAACAAGAAGGCTTCCGATTTTCTGCCCGTGATGTTGCCATTATGCGCGGTAAATTGCTGAATATTCCGGTGTTGCTCGGCTCTGCTACGCCGTCATTGGAAAGTCTGCACAATGCCAATCAACAACGCTATCAACACCTAATCTTGTCACAACGCGCGGGCAATGCGGTAGAACCAACGTTGCACTTGTTGGACATCAGAAATAAAAAACTACATCATGGACTTTCCGAAGGGTTAATCAACGAACTTCGCAAGGTATTGTCAAATGGTGAACAAGTTTTAATCTTCCTGAATCGCCGGGGCTTTGCTCCCACCCTAATTTGTCATAATTGCGGATGGGTGGCGCGTTGTCGCCATTGCGATGCCAATATGGTTATCCACAACTATGAGAACTTGCTGCGCTGCCACTACTGCGGAAGAGAACAACGATTACTGCCCAATTGTCCTGCCTGTAAGACAGGTGAGCTGATGCCATTAGGCCTAGGCACGGAAAGGATTGAAGAAGCGTTACGTGAGTTATTCCCCGATAAAACCCTAGTCCGGCTCGACCGCGACACCACCCAACGCAAAGGTTCCCTGGAGCGCTACCTTACCCAAATAAATAACGGTGAAGCCGACATCATCCTCGGCACCCAAATGCTCGCCAAAGGCCACCATTTCCCGAACGTCACCCTGGTGGCGATTGTCGATGTCGATAGTGGCCTGTTTAGTATTGATTTTCACGCCACAGAACGACTGGCGCAAATGATAGTGCAGGTCTCAGGACGCGCCGGACGTGCCGAAAAATCCGGCAAAGTCATCTTACAAACCCGTCATCCAGATCACGCCTTGCTCAATACCCTGATTCGCGAAGGCTATCGTAGTTTTACCCATATTGCCCTGGCAGAACGCAAAGAAGCCTTACTACCGCCTTTTAGCTACCACGCCCTGCTAAGGGCGCAAGCAGGCAATCCCAACCTGCCACTCGCTTTTCTGCAAGCCGCAGCAGCATTAGCCAAAACTTATAAAGCAGCACACAGCGCCCAAATACTGCGGCCAGTCCCCGCACCGATGGAAAAACGCGCCGGACTGTACCGCTATCAACTGTTATTTCAAAGCAACAAACGTAGTGACCTACAAAAATTGTTAGCCGAACTTATCACCAATATCGACAAAATGAAACACGCAAAAAAAATCCGCTGGTCATTAGATGTAGACCCAGTGGATTTGTTTTGATGATAGTTTAATTCTTAGCAACATAGTTCAGAATAGCTCCAACCTGCACTACTTTGAAGCAACAGCCGTTGTTTTAAGTGCAAATTTTTATCAAAAAAACAACGCAAATCAAATGCCCGTTAAACACATAAATATTT
Source organism: uncultured Gammaproteobacteria bacterium (assembly GCA_963804035.1). Classification (GTDB taxonomy): domain Bacteria; phylum Pseudomonadota; class Gammaproteobacteria; order Methylococcales; family Methylomonadaceae; genus Methyloglobulus. The sequence goes on from CAWDOO010000004.1 coordinate 459,891, forward strand.
TTAATATTTATAATCAATTACTTAAGATACCTTTCTATACCCGACCAACATAATTGATGTGATATTGGCACATTACATGCTTAATACTTTATTAAGAATACCTGTTTTTAATTAAGGCCTAGCTTGCCTGAATTACAGTTGAGAAAAACTGATCTGTTTAGATGATTGAAAGTTTTACGACATCCCTAGTGATTAGCCACAGAAATAGGCCTCGCTGTCATGTTTCCGTCATTAACTTTGGGTAAGCTAACTTCGTAATCATCTATAGCCCTATCGAATCGGGAGGATAAGTAAATGTTAAATGAATTAATTGCAAAAACTACGTTAGCTTTATCCAGCGTACCATGGTCTTCATGGCCTGCTGAGCTAAGTGGCGAGTTGGTGGCCTCTGCCCTATTGATATGTTTTGTCGGTTTATCAAACCTGGAGAACCGCTTTCCAAAGATAAGCCGTCCAGCAAGGCAAACCCGTCACTCTTACCAAACTAATATTAGTTTGTTTGTTTTTAACAGCCTCTTGATTTCGATATTTTCGGTTTCAACACTGTTCATAATCGCCGAACATTTTTCAAGCGAAGGCTTGCTTAATGGAATTTCAAATCCAGTACTAAAAGCAATGTTGGCTTTTTTGGCAGTTGATTTGTTGCTGTATTTTTGGCACAAAGCCTGTCATCGTGTTGATTGTTTATGGTTATTTCACCGTGTACACCATAATGATCCTTACCTGAATGTATCAACGGCATTCCGATTGCATTTTATGGAAATTATTGCGACCAATACCTTGAAAGCGCTATTGATTGTTATTTTAGGCATAGATAAGATGCTAGTATTGGCAATTGAAACGGTTGCTACAGTGTTCATCATGTTTCACCACACCAACATCAGCTTCCAATACGAACGGATGTTGGGGTACGTGATGATTGTTCCATTTTTACACAGAGCGCATCACTCCACCGAACGCAGTGAGCATGACAGTAATTATGGCGCGATACTTTCGATTTGGGACAGACTGTTTGGCACGTTATTAGAAGTCGAACCTAAACGCATAGGCATCAAAGGCAACTCGCCTCAAGATCTATACAATCTGATCAAGTTTGGATTTAGCTTTGAAAATCCTGCTTACGGTCAACCAGCCAATTTGGACATGATGATCGCCGAGGCCGCTTATTACAAAGCCGAAAAGCGCAATTTTTATCCAGGTAACGACCTACGTGACTGGTTGGAAGCAAAAGCGGATATTGTAAAAGCCTTTGAAAGTAAGCCTCACACAATACAAGCTGTATTGAGTTACCTTAAGGTGAGGATATTAATCTTTCAGCACACATTAGGGCAGCGATTTCTGAAAGACGTTATACAAACTAACTTTCAGTGGCACTAGAAGAATAGCCGCGATAACCTTACGCTTGAATGTTATTTACCCTTAAATTCCAACTTTTAAGCCCCCGCCCCCTGAGGTAAGGGGCTTTTTTAATATTTATAAGTTTCCTTCGTTATTTTTCGAACCTATCGACTAGAATGTAATAAGATAGACTTCGTTACAGTTTTGTATGGGTCTTATTATGCGTCATTTTTTATTGCTATATCTGCTTGCTTTCCCCGTGTTCGCTGTTGACGAACAACCGCCCACGCTCGATCCTGTACCTGAAGTACCTGAGCCGCCTTTGCCAGTGCAAAGCGGAGAAGACATGGAGCCAGACATTACCATTATCCGCAAAGGTAAAAAAACTATTCAGGAATATCGCCGGGGAGGCAAACTCTACATGGTTAAAATCATCCCTGATATTGGCCCACCCTACTACTTTATCGACTCCAATGGGGACGGTAAAATGGATGTCAGGGGCAATGACATGGATAAAGGCAGCCAAGTTAATATGTGGAAAATACTCGAGTGGGACTGAGTGCGCCCACTACGGTAGCTACCTGCTTGTTCTAAATTTTTTTGCTTCTTATAGGGGTGTTAAAAAAAATCATCCAGACCTTTTCGAGAAGTGAAAGAGATTTTTGAATTTTTAGACACGCCCTTATGACGCTTGTTATGCTTGGCAAAGCACCGAAATTTTGACCGCAATAGCCGAAAGCAGTATGATGCTTTGCGCTAATTTAGAAACAAGAAAAATAGCACTTTTATCAAGTCCATCAATCACCTAACAACAGGAAAGCACCATGAGCATTTTAGATACAGTTTTAGGCGTTGTAAAAAGCCAAATGTCCAATAACGCCGCACCAGGTGCTGATCACGGTCTGCTGGAGTCCGTCATCGGCATGATTAGCGACCCGCAATCAGGAGGCTTATCGGGTTTAGTGGAAAAATTGGCCGCAGGTGGGTTGGCAGATCAAGTCTCTTCTTGGGTAGGTAAAGGCGAAAACCTGCCTATATCTTCCGAACAACTTCAAGCCGTATTAGGCTCTTCCTTTGTACAAGGTCTTGCTGAAAAATTTGGCATCAATACCGCTGATGTGGCAGGAAGCTTGACCAGCTTACTGCCCCAAGTCATTGATAAACTCACTCCAGATGGCCAAGTTCCTGGCGACAACAAATTACTGGAAGCCGGTTTGGCAGGACTTACCAGTTTACTTGCAAACAAATCCGCTTAATCGAAAAGCCCAAGGCTTGCCGAAATGCAAGCCTTGTAAGCCCAGATTGAATAACAACTGGGCAATCTAGTCGTCACCGTTATAGGGAAAATAGCAATGGAAAAACCAAATATAGCCGCCGACCATCCCAATGTCTGCGAACTTCAAGCAGGTACACATTATTGGTGTGCTTGTGGACATAGCGCAAATGGCAGTTTTTGCGATGGCTCACATAAAACCACCAGCTTTACGCCACTAAAATTTGAAATGGCTGAAACCAAAACGGTTGCCATTTGCCAGTGTAAACAAACCAAAAATCCGCCGTATTGCGACGGAAGCCATAAAGAATTATAAATTCTTGGTTAAGCTTACACCCCTTCTAACGGACAAACACTTAGCCCATCTACTACTGGCTAAACCCTTCGGATCTGTGGACGCGCAAGGGGCATCATTTTAATTATTTCCCTGATAATAATACGCTGGTCGAAGGGGCAAACCGTAAGAACAATCGCCCCTTGACCAGCGATCCCTTAATAAAGCGATAATATCTATCAGAACTATCAGTTAAGCGCACCCACACCGTTCGGTTACCCAATTGATGCGCCTCGTAGCTCCATATCCGATAGCAATTACTTTAACAACCCCTGCAAAAACCCATTCAACTTATGGACAAAAGCCGCAGGGTCATCCAACTGACCTCCTTCACTTAGGATGGCTTGGTCGAACAGGATATGCGTCAAATCGGCAAAGCGTTCATCATCTTGTTCAACTTTCAGCCGCGCGACTAAAGCGTGGTTGGGGTTGATTTCAAAGATCGGCTTTCTTCCCATGCCCATCGACTGTCCGGCTTCTTTCATGATCCGTTCCATATTCAGGCTCATACCGTATACATCGGCCACCACACAAGCTGGCGATTCGGTCAGACGATGGCTTAATTTAACTTCGCTGATTTTATCGCCCAGCACTTCTTTAATTTGCTTGATGACGGATTCATAGTCTTTGCTGATTTCTTCACGTTCTTTTTTACTTTCTTCATCTTCGGCCTTATCTAAGTCCAGATCGCCTTTGGCGACGGATTGCAGGTGTTTACCGTCGAACTCGTCCAAATGGGAAATTAACCACTCGTCAATCCGATCTGATAACAGTAGAACCTCAATTCCTTTTTTGCGGAAAATTTCCAAATGCGGACTATTTTTTGCCGCCGCAAAACTTTCGGCGGTGACATAATAGATTTTGTCCTGGCCTTCCTGCATCCGGCTGACGTAATCTTCTAACGTCACGTCCTGCTTGTCGGTATCGGCTTTGGTAGAAGCAAATCGTAGCAATTTAGCGATACGTTCTTTATTGCTGTGATCTTCAATCGGGCCTTCTTTAAGCACTTGGCCGAATTCTGCCCAGAACTTTTCGTACTTTTCCGGCTCGTTCTTGGCGACACCCTCCAACATACCCAACACTTTTTTGACTGCGCCAGATTTGATCGTACTTAACTGCTTACTTTGCTGCAAAATTTCCCGCGACACATTCAACGGTAAGGAGCTGGCATCGATTATCCCGCGAATAAAACGCAGATAACGCGGCATAAGCTGTTCCGCATCGTCCATGATAAAGACCTTACGGACGTAAAGTTTTACACCGTGCTTGGTATTTCTGTCCCACAGGTCAAATGGCGCACGCGACGGCACATAGAGCAACAAGGTAAATTCATTGGTACCTTCCACTTTGCTGTGGACATGCACAAGCGGATCTTGCCAATCGTGGCTTACATGTTTATAAAATTCGTTGTAGTCTTCGTCTTTTATGTCCTGACGGGCTTTCGTCCATAAGGCGGATGCGCTATTGATGGTTTCGTCTTCAGGTTGCGGTGGCGTAAGATCTTTGGCTTCAGCCTCTTCACCTTCTTTTTCTTCCTCATCATAAGACGGCATGACTTCTTTGGCCATGACAATCGGTAAGGAGATGTGATCGGAGAATTTACGTACGATAGCACGTAATCTATAGCCATCTAAAAATTCGTCTTCGGTTTCTTTAAGATGCAAAACAATTTCCGTGCCTCGTTGCTCTTTGGTGACGGTTTCCAAGGTGTAATCGCCTTCTCCAGCGGATTCCCAACGGGTAGCTTCATCCTTGCTTGCACCGGCTTTACGTGTGGTCAAGGTAACTTTATCGGCAACGATAAAAGACGAATAAAAGCCCACACCAAACTGACCGATTAATTCGCTGTCTTTGGCTTGTTCACCCGTTAGTTTTTCAAAAAACTGTTTGGTGCCTGATTTGGCAATCGTTCCGATATGTTCCTTCACTTCGTCACGCGTCATTCCGATACCGTTATCGGTAATGGTAATGGTGCGCTTTTCTTTGTCAAAATCCAGGCGGATTTTTAATTCGCTATCACCTTCATACAAGTCGTCATTTGATAACGCCTCAAAACGCAGCTTATCAGCAGCATCTGAGCTATTGGAAATTAACTCACGTAGAAAGATTTCCTTGTTGCTATACAAGGAATGGATCATTAAATGTAGTAAATGCTTAACTTCGGTTTCAAAACCCAAGGTTTGTTTTTTTGCTTTGGCAGACATTTTTCATGTTCCTAAGTGTGGTGAAAATAACTACAAGTAATGTAAGGGCTGATTTTATTATTTCAAGGTCACAGCGGTTTTTTGGCTCAAAGAATCTCTGATTAAGCCCTTTGAATCTCAGCATGAATAGCAAGACGTTAATTTCTTTCATGGTAAGCTTGTCGAACCATGGAAGAAATCAGCATATTCAGGGCTTCTTTTAAGGGTATATAATGTCCACAGCCGTAACGCTTACGAGCAATTATTAAGTCACTGCCTCTCTGACGACAAAGAATTATTTTTTTAGCGTTTTTCAACAATTTCAGGGAAATACGGCGATGATCAATGTGAAAAATTGTAGAGCCCGTAATGACAAATTTTATACAAAAAACTAAGCAAATAAACAACCATGTCTGACATAGAAATCGCCCAAAAAGCAAAAATGCAGCCGATTATCGGCCTAGTCAAAGAAAAGTTCGGCATTGATGCCGAATACTTAGATCCATTTGGTCATTACAAGGCCAAGCTTTCGCTCGAATATGTCAATAGTTTAAAGGACAAAAAAGACGGCAAACTAATCCTGGTAACGGCCATCAGTCCGACACCTGCAGGAGAAGGCAAGACCACGACAACAGTGGGTTTGGGTGATGCCCTTAACCGGATCGGCAAAAAAGCCATCATGTGTTTGCGCGAACCATCCTTGGGGCCTTGTTTTGGCATGAAGGGTGGTGCAGCGGGTGGTGGCTATTCCCAAGTTGTGCCCATGGAAGACATCAACCTGCATTTTACCGGCGATTTTCATGCCATTGGTGTGGCGCATAACCTGTTGGCAGCCTTGATAGATAACCATATCACGCAAGGCAATGCCCTGGGTATCGACCCGCGCCGTATCCAATGGAAGCGTGTGGTGGATATGAATGATCGCGCCTTACGTAAAATCATTGTTGGCTTAGGCGGCACGGGCAACGGCTATGCGCGTGAAGATGGTTTCGACATAGTTGTCGCATCTGAAGTGATGGCGATACTGTGTTTGGCAACCAGTCGCGCTGATTTGAAAGAACGCCTTGGACGCATCGTCATTGGTTACAAAGCCGACGGAAAAACAGCGGTTTATGCCAGTGACTTAAATGCCCACGGCGCAATGGCAGCCTTGTTAAAAGATGCGATCAAGCCGAATTTGGTGCAAACTTTAGAGAACAATATCGCCATTATCCACGGTGGCCCTTTTGCCAATATTGCCCACGGATGCAATACCGTCACTGCGACTAAAACCGCATTAAAGCTGGCAGATTACGTAGTGACAGAAGCGGGTTTTGGAGCGGATTTAGGGGCAGAAAAATTTATCGACATCAAATGCCGAATGGCTGATTTAAAACCATCAGCAGTGGTATTGGTTGCAACGGTACGGGCACTGAAATTCCACGGCGGCGTAGCAAAGGACGACCTTAATAAAGAAAATTTGGCCGCATTAGAAAAAGGTTTTGCAAACCTGGAACGCCACTATAACAACATCACCCAACATTACGGCCTACCTTGCGTAGTATGCGTAAACCACTTTACTTTCGATACCGAGGCAGAAATTGACCTGCTTAAAGCCAAGTGCGCGGTTTTGGGCGCAAACTGCGTGGTCTCTAAACATTGGGCTGAAGGCGGTGTAGGCGCGGAAAATTTAGCCAAGGAAATCGTGAATATCGTCGACCATCGCGAACCCGGCTGCACTTATGTTTATGATGAAAACCTGAGTTCGTGGGATAAAATTGAAGCAATCACAACCAAGCTTTATGGCGCATCTGGTATTTCTGCCAGTTCCAAGATTAAAACCCAACTAAAAACCTGGGATGAAAGTTACGGTAAATTCCCGATCTGCATAGCCAAAACGCAAATGTCATTTGCCACCGACCCGACCATCAAAGGCGCGCCGTCTGGACATACTGTTGAGATCAGCGAGGTCAGGCTGGCGAATGGTGCGGGTTTTATCGTAGCAATCGCCGGCGACATGATGACTATGCCAGGCTTACCTAAGCAACCTGCGGCTGAACGGATTGATATTGATGATGATGGGAAAATAACGGGGTTGTTTTAGTGCCGATACAAACAATTTTTCAGCTAATATGATCTAATTGAAAACCGTTATAGCGATACGTTTTTTTAATTATCATCAAAAAGCCCATCCACCCGGCTGGTGAAATGTCCTTTGGCGAGTTGTGTCATTAGCTTATCACCCGGCTTTAATTGCGCTGTCGATCTTACTACTTTCCCGGATGTCCGTTCAGTAACCAGCGCATAACCCCGGTTTAAGGTCGCTAAAGGGCTTACCGCATGTAAGGTTTGGCTAACGTTGAGTAAACGCTGGTTGAATTCTTTTAGACGATTGCTTGTGGCGATAATGAGCCGTTCACTTAAGTTTGTTTGCTGTTGTTGATTGCGTCGGATAGCTAGCATTGGCGAACTTTGCCATAAGCGGGCGGTTTGGGTTTCAACAATTTTCCGGTCATGCGCTAACTTAACCTGTATCGCTTTTTTTAAGAGAATTTCCAACTCATCTAACCGTTGTTGGTTGCGGGTCAGTTTCTGCTTGGGGTGTTGCTGCTGCAAGCGCCCGTTTAACCAGTCTAATTTTTGCTGTTGCTGCCTTACTAGGCGTTGTAAATGTTGTTGCAGCCTTGATTCTAACTCATTGAATTTACTTAGCCATTGCTGCTGATCTGGGGTAGCATGTTCGGCAGCAGCAGAAGGTGTTGCGGCACGCAGGTCAGCAACAAAATCGGCGATGGTCACATCGGTTTCATGGCCAACACCGGAAATAACCGGAATCTGGCTGGCGTAAATTGCCCTAGCGACTATTTCCTCATTGAATGCCCAGAGGTCTTCCAGCGAGCCACCACCCCTCGCCAAAATCAGCACATCGCATTGTTTAAGTACGTTAGCTGTAGCAATCGCCTTGGTAATTTCATATTTGGCATTTTCGCCTTGTACGGCAACCGGATAGATAATGACGGGAACGGCGGCAAAACGCCGTCGTAAGACCGTAAGAATATCGCGGATTGCAGCGCCTGATGGCGAGGTAATAACGCCAATCGCTTTAGGTAAAAGCGGCAGAGTTTTTTTGTGCGTTGTGGCAAATAACCCTTCTTCCGACAACTTGAGCTTGAGGGTATCAAATGCACGACGTAATACACCATCACCCGATTCTTCCATGAAATCAACGATAAGTTGGTAGTCACCCCTGGGTTCATACAAGCTGACTTGCGCCTTGACGACCACTTGCTTACCGTTTTCCGGCTTGAACGACCGTCGTTGCTGGGATCGAAACATCGCACACCTCACCTGGGCATTGGCATCTTTTAGCGTAAAATAACAATGCCCTGACGAGGGAATACTGAGATTAGAAATTTCCCCTTCAACAAATATCGACAGGAAATGACCGTTTAGCAAAAGCCCCGTTTCACGGTTGAGCTGGCTGACGGTATAGATTATTTGCGACACAAAAAATTAAGAATAAAAGCTACATTAATCTGAAGATGAGGAAGTTTTATTGAAAATATCGGCAAGTTCGCGATAACTGCTACGAAAATACAATAATGGCTCACCAGAACGGGTAGTGATCGCCTCGATTTCGCCAATAATGACCCAATGCGTGCTAGCACGAACCTTTTCGCTGACTTTGCACTCCAGCGACAAGATGCTTTCATCGAGAATGGGAACGCCCGTTACACCGATACTCCAACGCGTATTTGCAAAGCGTTCTTCCTGGCTACTGCCACCGGAAAAATTATTGGAAACATCCTGCTGATTCGCATTCAAAACATTCACGGCAAAACGTTGGTTTTGGTCGATATTTTCCCCAGTATCGGCGGATTGGTTTAGACAAACCAAAATTCGTGGCGGCTCGACAGAAACACTTGAGAACGCTGTCACAGTCATGCCACGCATCCCAAACTTTTCCGATTGCGAAGTGACCACGGCAACACCGCTCGCCCACAGTTGCAATGCCTTCTTAAAATCTTTCGAACCTACCGCCATTCATTTCTCCAGTGATTGTGATATTTGATGAATAACGTCAGTTACGACAGGAAAACCACGAAATCCACTATTTCATTAAAATAAGGGCGATATGGTACAACACCAATAAAGCATGGGGTAATTATTCGAGATGGATGTGGGAAGAATAAACCTTATATGCCAATATTTTCAAATAAATGATAATTCACTTCCCCCGCTGTTTTACTTTTTAGCAATTTCCACTTCTCTGGCAACTCCTCAAGAAATTCCATCTTGCTTTCTGCTTCCACATAAATCTTAGCGTTTTTGCTCAACCAGCATTTATCTTCTAACCATTGACAGGTTTGTGTCACTAAGTTTATGGCAAAAGGAGGGTCGAGGAAAACGATATCGAAGGGTTCGGCATCGCCCGACAGATAACGGAATACATCGCTTTGGATGATTTTGGTTTGTGTAGCGGACAGCTTAATCGCATTTTCTTTTAAAGCACGGCAGGTATCGGGGTTGTTTTCGATCTGGACGACAGATTTTGCGCCGCGTGAGGCGGCTTCAAAGCCTAACGCGCCGCTGCCTGCGTATAAATCGAGGCAGCGGCTACCTGGGATGTCGTATTGCAGCCAGTTGAACAAGGTTTCCCGTACTCGGACTGGGGTCGGCCTAAGTCCTAGGGCATCGTTAAAACTAATCTGGCGACTACGCCACTGACCACCAATGATCCTAATTTGGTTTTTGAGCATTGTTTGCCGTGCTGTTACCTACTGTGACAGTTTGCAGGAGCGCCGTGTTCACCTTGCGTTTAAAGGCATCAGTGATAGTAGCAATGCTGGTTTCTTCGATTTTTTGCCTGAAGGTGTCCAGATAATCCAGCGGCATGTCGTAAAAACCGATCATAGCAACATAACCCGCGAGCTTTTTGTTAGTATCAAAGCGCATAGGGAAGCCGCCGATGATGTTAAGCTTGGCTGCATCAAGCTCTGCTTGCGTCGGGCCTTTATTGATGAAATCGGCCAATGTCGTGTTGAGGACTTCCAGCGCTTGCTTCGTTTGGTCGTTACGGGTTTGTAGGCTGACCGTAAAAGGGCCTGGTTTTAACATGGGAGCAAATGAGCTGGAGGCACTGTAAGCCAATCCGCGCTTTTCCCGCACTTCACTAAACAGCTTGGAAACCAGGCCGCTGCCCCCCAGGATGTGGTTGCCAACATACAGGTTGAAATAATCGGGGTCTTTACGCCAAGTACCCGGCATGCCGACCAGGACGTGGGTTTGGGTTGAAGGAAACTCGATGTGTTGTGTACTGGCTTGTGTGGGCATAACCACATCGGGAATCGCTTCCGGTTTTTGTCCAAGAGGTAAGTCCACAAGCAGTTTTTCAGCCGTTTGCCCTGCTTGTTCTTTGGTCAAATTTCCAACGATGACGACTATCGCATTACTGCTGACGTAATATTTTTTGTAAAATTGCGCGAGATCAGCAACCCTAAAGCTGCTCACGGTTTCCTTGATACCGCTATCAGGGTGGGCATAAGGATGGGTACCGTAGAGCTTATTAGAAAATACTTCACTAGCGACTTCAGCGGGTGATTCTTCTCTCTGTTTGATGGCGGCTAAGGTACGGCTTCGATCGCGTAAAAAATCGGCTTTATTAAACCTGGGTTTGGTCAAAATGACATGCATGGTTTCCATGGCTTTGTCGAACAAAACAGGCTCTGTAAGTGTACGTAAGGAAAGCGTCGCCATGTCGCTGGTAACGCCTGTGCTAAAGTTTGCACCGACACTCTCAAAACGTTGTGCGATTTGGTCAGCATTCCACTGTCCTGCACCAGTATCCAACAGGGCAGAAGTCAACGCGGCGAGGCCAAATTGCTGACCATCCCTTGCGCTGCCAGCATCGAATACCACCTGTATATCGACCATTGGCAACGCATCCGCCTGGACGTAATAAACACGGCTACCTTGCGATGTTTGCCAATGTTCAATTTTGGCGGTCGCAAAGCTGAACTGGCTAAAAATCAGTAAGAATAATGCGATACTTTTAAAATTCATTTAACACCTCCTTTTGTTTTTGCGCCAGTGGTCGTTTGGTTAATGGCTTGTGGATCAAGGTAAGCGATGCTAAGGTGATCGTCGATCAGGTATTTTTTGGCGACCTCTTGAACTTGTAAGGCAGTCACCTGGTTGACTTTGGCGACATACTCATCCGCTCGTTGCCAACCCAATCCCACGGTTTCCAACATGCCAAGCTGCATGGCTTGGTAAAAGTTGGAATCCCGCTCATACACCGCACTGGCTAATACTTGTGCTTTAATCCGGTTTAATTCTTCATCGCTGATCAGGTTATTTTGCAATTTGGTGATTTCGGCTTTTAATGCCGTTTCCATTTGCAGCAAAGTTTTACCTTCTGCAGGGGTAGCTTCCAGTTGAAACAAATCGGGCAGTCGTGAAGTCAGCCCATAACCCGCACCCGCGGAGACGGCGATTTGTTTGCCGCGCACCAAACCTGACGATAATCGCGCGCTACTGCCGCCATCCAACACGCCAGCCAACACTTCCAGCGCGTAAGCTTCCCATTCATTTTGGACGGTTTTCAACACAGGCACTTTATAACCCATAACGATGGAAGGCAGTTTAGCGGGGACTTTGACCGTCATCCTACGTAAACCGAGTTGCTCGATTTCGTTTTGTGGTTTAAGTGGCTTGATGTCACTGATCTTGAGTGGAGCAAAATATTTTTCTGCCAATGCAAATACATCGGCTGCTTTAACATCACCAACGACAACTAAGGTTGCGTTATTAGGCGCGTACCAGCGTTGGTACCATGCTTGCAAATCTTCTACGGTATAAGCCGCAATATCGGCTGGCCAGCCGATAACGGGATGCTTATAAGGACTGTTGCTGTACGCCATCGCATTGAAATGTTCTTGCATTTTGCCCTGGGGATTATCTTCGGTCCGCATGCGGCGTTCTTCGGTGACGACCTGGAGTTCCTTTTTCAATTCTTCCGGCAATAAATGCAGGTTACGCATCCGGTCAGCTTCCAACTCCATACTGACTTCTAACTTGTCGGCTGCCATCGTCTGGAAGTAAGCGGTGTAATCTTGTCCTGTGAAAGCGTTTTCATCGCCGCCGTTTTCGGCAATAATCCGTGAGAATTCACCAGCCGCATGTTTATCCGTACCCTTGAACATCATGTGTTCCAACATATGCGAAATGCCGGTAATACCACCCGGCTCATAGCTGGAGCCGACCTTATACCAGACTTGCGACACCACTACGGGCGAGCGATGGTCTTCTTTGACCAACACTTTCAAGCCGTTAGCCAAGACGTGTTCAGTAGCTTTAGGCTCCGCATTGACGGACAATATCGGCAAACACAATAGTGCCGCACACAGTAATCTTGCGTTCATAACTCCCTCGTTGTTGTTAATGTTAGCGCTTCGGACTGTTTGAATAATCATAGGTTCACTGTATTCTATAGGATAACCGAATTGTTAGGACTGAATAAATAATGGTAAGCCAAGCCGCTACTGCACCTTCATCCTGGAAAAGCTATCTGGAACTATGCAAGCCCAACGTGGTTGCAGAGATGCTGTTTACCGCTCTTGTAGGCATGCTGCTGGCTGTGCCTGGGATGCCACCTTTGGATAAAATGAGTTTTGGCTTGATCGGAATAGCATTGGCAGCGGCATCCGCAGCGGCTATCAATCATCTTATTGACCAAAAAATTGACGGTGTACTCAATCCGCATCGGCCTTTGCCTCAACATTATTTAAGATCTTCGGAAGTCATTGGTTTCGCTACGGTGTTGGGCGTGACTTCGATGCTGGTGTTGATAATGAAGGTCAATTTGCTAACAGCCATCCTCACCTTTGTGTCCTTATTCGGTTATGCCATTGTTTACACGCTTTGGCTTAAACGGGCAACTCCTCAGAATATTGTCATTGGCGGCGCTTTTGGCGCTACCCCGCCTTTGCTCGGTTGGTGTGCAATTTCCGGCGAAGTCCATCCCTATGCTTTGCTGTTGGTATTGATAATCTTCGTGTGGACACCACCGCATTTTTGGCCGCTGGCGATTGCCAAACAAGAAAAATATGCATTGGTCAACATCCCCATGCTACCTGTCACGCATGGTGCGGAATTTACCCGCTTGCAAATATTGCTTTATGCTGTTTTATTGTTGGTGGTGACTTTATTGCCTTATTTGACAGGCATGAGCGGCTTGATTTACTTAGTTTCGGCAATTGTGTTAGGTGCTGGATTTATCTATTTTGCACTGCTGATGCGGCGTAATAAAGATGTCAAAACAGCCATGAAAACATTTTGGTATTCAATTATTTACATCACAATACTGTTTGCCGTGCTGCTAATTGACCATTATGTAAAAATTACTTTATGACCTTCTCGCATCATTTGGAAACCTCCCAGCCAGAACATCCCTTTGCGGAAACCATAAGGATACTGGGGAAGGGTAAGAAAGGCTCAAGATCCCTCACCCAGGCTGAGGCCTATCGTGCCATGAAAATGATATTGGCCGATGAAGTATTACCCGAACAATTGGGCGCATTTTTGATGCTGATGCGGGTTAAGGAAGAAACGCCGGAGGAGTTGGCTGGTTTTGTGATAGCGGCGCGTGATTTCTGTAAGCTGTCTGACGTTAGTGCATTGGTCGATTTGGATTGGGCAACATATGCAGGTAAACGACGACATTTACCGTGGTTTTTGTTGTCGGCTTTATTGCTGGCCGAAAACGGCATTAAAGTTTTTATGCACGGTACACCAGGGCCATCGGCCAATCGATTGTACACGCAAAATATGTTAGCTTATCTCGGTTTAGAAGCCGCTACATCTGTTGATAATGCCAAAAAACAGCTTGCAGAACAGCGCTTCAGTTATTTGGATTTGGAATATATTTGCCCAAAGCTGAACGACATCATTCAATTACGTCCAATTTTAGGTTTGCGCTCGCCCGTACATACCTTGGTAAAACTGTTAAATCCGTTCAATGCCGAATACAGCATTCAGGGCATATTTCATCCGTCATACCGTTCTGTCCATCAACAGGCGGCGGTTTTGGTGCATCAGCCCCATGCGGTTGTATTGAAAGGAGAAGGCGGGGAAACCGAACGAAATCCCGATGTGGAATGTTTGGTGCAAAGCGTCCACAAGGGTGAAATGATTGACGAAACGTGGCCGGCACTTTTTACGCATCGCCATGTCAGACCAGAGAGCTTAGAACCTGAACAACTGACTATGCTTTGGCAAGGTAAGATTAACGATGAATTTGCGGAAGCGTCGGTTATTGGCACAACGGCGATAATCTTGAAATTGTTGGAAAAGGTCGAAGATCAAGAGCAAGCCGAGCAAATGGCGACGAACTTTTGGTTAGCACGGGACAGGCACAAATTTAACTAAATTTGTGTGCCATCGTTTTGGATTGCCGTAATCGGTTTTATTTGGATTTTTTGAACCATCCCTTTATTTTTTGTCTATGAACCTGTTGTGTAGCGGTTGCAAAAACCGGAATTCTCTTCAATGCTGAATTACTAAAGGAAATCATGCGTTTATTACAAATAGCCCTGATTGTACTCGTCAGTTCGTCATTAATCGTCCATCAAAATGAATCGATTGCTGCCTCAACCGGCAAACATAGTTCGAATGGACATAAGTCTCATGGCCACAGAAAAGGCAAAAAGCGCGTTGGCAATGCTAATTCTGGTGATGTCTGGGAACGTATCCGGCTAGGCATAAGAATCCCAAGACCTAGCCCTGAAATTGCCGGATTTGGGCAGATAGTCGCACTAAAAAACAAAAGCCTGCCAATATCTTCAACTGAAGTTACCAAAACAATTGAGAATACTAAAGCACTTGCACTTGGGGATGAATCAACTAGATTAAGCACCGTTATTACACCAAAGAAACTTACTATAGGTGAATCCCGATTGTCGGAGAAGCTGCGGGTAAAACATACACTGATGCCACAAAAAGATAGTCAATTAAGTACAGAGGATAGGTATACACGGCTTGGGCGATTAAAGCTTGGCTCGAAAGAATCACCAATTTCATTGAATACTCGCTTATCGAAGAAAATTCATTTGACCCCTAACGAGAAATTATCCTTAGAAAAGAGCAGTGGATTGTTCAAATCACCCACAATACAGAGGGTTCGCACCCAGTTGGGCCTTCATCCAGAGCTATTTAAAGGTAGTAATGTCGCCGAAAACCCTTCCCAGGAAAAACAAGACCCAAACACTAAAGCCAAAGACCAAGCCCAGGTAGTCATAAAGGGTTGCTCAGATTTGAATAAGCAAGATGTTATCAATCTTAATCAGCGGGGAGTATTGACCGAAAGTTATTCTCAAATGGCAGAACAATGCCAAAACCGACAACGGTCAAAATATGAGCGTTTAAGTAGACAAATTGCTGGTTATAGCCAGCGTAAAGGCGTTTTAAGCCAGGCTTCTGAACGCGCCAGGCCTTATCTTTATCACATAGTCAACGAACTTAGTAAGCACAATCTGCCTTTGGATTTAGCACTTTTGCCTATTGTTGAAAGCGCTTATCAACCCACTGCGTTATCGCCGAAAAGTGCTGCAGGCATTTGGCAGTTTATTCCCAGTACTGGCAGGGAGTATGGCCTGGAGCAAAATGGCGATTACGATGGCAGGCTGGACATTACCTCTTCGACTGATGCAGCTATCCGTTTTCTTTCTGGATTGAACTACCACTTTAAGGGGGATTGGTTACTGTCATTGGCTGCATATAACTGTGGACAAGGGACTGTCGATGCCGCGATTAGCCGTAACCAGGCCGAAGGCCTTGATACAGATTTCTGGTCACTGGATTTGCCAGCCGAAACGCAGGATTACGTACCTAGGTTGCTTGCTTTATCCGCTATTTTCAGTAATCCAGGCAGTTATGGCTTAAAGCTGAGGCCTATCAAGAATGAACCTTATTTTATTAAGGTTAAAATTGATCGTGAAAACGACATTAAACATTTGGCGCAAAAGGACTTAAAAACAGTTGCTAAGCTGGCTGATTTTGATGAAGGGGCGTTTAGCTTATTAAATGCCGCTTATCTTAAATCTTCTTTGAGCGGTAGTAAGCCAATTACATTGCTAATGCCCATTAGCAATGCCAATTTATTGCACCAGAGCCTGGCTTTTATGACGCAATCATTTCAAGTTGAGGACAAGCCAGCTTTGCCGCTTTTTACTGAGGCTGTATTATCTTCTGTGCCTATCGAGCGAAAATTTCAAGCACCCTTGTTGGCGATTAATCTTACTGAACATCAACAATGGACACCTCTGGAACAAGCGGCAGCGAAAGGTGTTAAGCCTATATCAGAAGGTAATGCAAAGGATGCCGCCAAAGTGTCAAGCGAAAACTACTTGGCGATACACTATCTTGATAAAGGGGAGTCGCTTAAGGCGGTTGCCGAAAATCATGGGATAAGCGAGGAGGTGTTACGAATGGTCAATAAATTTAAGCACCGACAAAGCATCTCATTGGGGCAGCGCCTGCTAGTTCCGCTCAAACAAATAGCGGCGGTAACATCTATAAAAAAGACCGGATCACCAGTTCTTTTTAAGGGCATAACGGCTAACTTGAATCCGCTAAGCTCACGATTTTAAGAATTGAGACCGCACGCAACATCAGGTAACGGATAAGCCTTGTGCTGGAATCATTCCCCCTTATTTGTAAGGAAATGATTTCAGGCCGACTGCGGCCAAGCAAATTCGGGTATGCCTTTTATTGCAGATCTTTCCATGTGTACGTATTGCAATCCCATTAAAGTACCGCCTTCGCTGAGTTGTTCAACCCATACCACTTTTATCTCGCCTTCCAGACTTAACTGTTTAAATTCAAACACAGTAACAACTCCTGGCTCAACATAAGCAGTCTGGGCAATACGTATCATGAGCCCATCAACAGAAACATTAATAGAATTAAATTCAAGGTATTCACCATTGAATAGTATATGGCCAACTCCCGGAAGATTTTTCCGGTAGGCTTTTCGTTTATAGAGCAGGTCGTTGACATCATAAGTGACATTCTTAAACTCCAATGCAAGCAGGATATGATCGTCTTGCAAATCGACCCTAATGACTTCAACTTCCCCGGCCAAGCGCATATCGGGAAGATATAGGTCAATTACGGTTGAGGCTAACAACGTATTAAAAATATCCTTTATGTCACTTTTGCCGACTTTGCTATTCAATTGTGCAAGAACGCCAGTAATGGATATGTTTTTTATAGTGATGGATTGTTCCTCACCAGCTAAATAAATCAAGCCATGCGTGGTTAGATTTTTTCGATAGGGCCTTAACAACATTGAACTCACGTGAAACTCCTCTTATTATTGTGGCTTACGCTCAACCTAGCTTTTAATCACCGCCGCAATGTAAGCTAATGATTACTTATTTTATGGCTCTGTACAACTACTATTTCAAGTTATTCAATGCCTACTATTATAAGCAATAATAGCTTATTTTTAAAAATACGCTATTTCCAGATAGTAACTATATTCGTGAAATCATCCGTCCAAGGTTTGGCATCAAAATTCAATGGCAGTTTTTGCCAACTTCCTAACTGGCTTTGCCGTAACAACTCGAGCGTTTCCGGCTTTTTCGCCATGACTACCCAGTCCGTTGCAACTACCAAGGGCATATCCTGCTGCGGCTTAAATTCTTGGATTAATGCCGATAATTGCAATTGTTTTTCGTGGTCGGACAATACTTTTTTCAACGCCAGATGACGGTTTGTGATGTGCAATGCTAGGATGCCATTGGGTTTGATCTTGTCAAAATAAAGTTTGATCGCTTCCTGGGTAAGCAAATGCGTCGGGATTGAATCCGAACTAAACGCATCGACCACAAACAGGTCAAATTTGTGCTCAGGCTCTTTTTCCAATGACAAACGGGCATCGCCCACTGTCATGGTCATTTTGGGATTACACTGGCTGATAAAAGTAAAATAAGCCGGATTACTGGCCACATCCACGACCAGCGGATCCAACTCATAAAATGTCCAATTTTGTTGAGGCTTTGTGTAACACGACAATGTGCCTGCCCCCAATCCGATAATGCCAACTACCCAGTTGTCGTTGATTTTATCGTATTCGCTGAAAAGCTGACCGATGGGGCCTTGGTGACTAAAGTACGTAGACGGCGTACGTGAATCTTTGTCCGCCAAACGTTGTGCGCCGTGTTTGGTTGTGCCATGATAAAATTCTCTATATTTTTCGGGTTGGCCTTGTTCGTTAGTCAACATGCTTTCTCGAACGGACAATACGCCAAAGAAAGTCCGTTCCTGATACAAGGTATGCGACAGCAAGCCATGCAAACCGAAGGTAAAGAAGATGAGTATGCCAGTCAATAAAGCGAGCGTGACAGGTTGCGACCTGAACGAATAGGTCAACCCTGCCAACAGAATCAAGCCAACACCAATAGTATCGAGATATTGCGGCAAATCGTCGATACTGAAAAATAGACCTAATCCGACAATCATTAACAGAGCAGGAAAGATCAACTGCATTAACCAAGCTTTCTTGTCGCCAACCGAAGCTATCAAACCAGGACGCAACAATAGAGCGGCGATTATCATCAAAGGATACTCGTAGACCGCATTAAAAATAAAGGGGGCGACAAAGGTGTTGAACATACCGCCTAACATGCCAGCAAATGACATGATGAGGTAATAGGTGGTCAGGTGCTTGGTGCTTGGTCTTAGTCGGGCAAGTTCACCGTGACAGACCATCAGCGCCAGAAAGAACGCGGTCAAATGTAATCCCAAATCAACCCAATAAGGCAGCACCGCTGGATTGATGAAGGAGAACGCGATAAATGGTAGCAACACAATAGGTTGCAGAGTGACCATCAAGGGATGGATCTTATCATGCCATTTTGAAAACACGATTACAAAAGTGAGTAAGTATAACGTCAGCGGAATAATCCATAATAACGGCACCGACGCGATGTCCGTACTAATGAAGGTGGTCAAGCCCAATAATAAGCTGGATGGGACAAAAGCGAGTGCCAGCCAGTGCAGTTTGGTTGTCAGGCTAAGCTCTTCGTTTTCCCCCGCGAGCCCTTCGGTTGTTTCCTTAGCTTGTTGGGCTTTCCAGAGCGTAAAAGCGCAGGCTGCAATCAACAGGCTAAGCACCAAAAAGCCAATACTCCAGTAAGATTTCTGGTTAGCCAAGCCAATGTTCGGCTCGACCACAAAAGGATAACTGAGCAGGGCAATCAAACTGCCAATATTACTGGCGGCATAAAGATAGTAAGGGTCGTCGCTGGTGTGATGTCCCACGTTGGCAAACCATTTTTGGATCAGTGGTGCGGTCGTGGATACCACAAAAAATGGCAATCCTATCGAAAGAAACAATATACCGATTAGCCAAAAAGTCGGATTGCTATCAGTTGGGGGCGAAATGCTTTCAGGCAAGGCAACAGGCAACGCCAAAAAACTGACCAAAATGACGGCGATATGTACCAAAATTTGCTTACGCTGACTAAGACGAGTTGATAAGTAGTGGGCATAAAGATAGCCAAGAAATAAAATGCTCTGGTAAAACACCATGCAGGTATTCCAGACGGCAGGCGAGCCGCCCAACAAAGGCAGCAGGATTTTGCCGAACATCGGTTGCAGCACAAACATCAGTGCCGCACTGGTGAACAAGGTTCCCGCAAATAAAAAAATCAGGAGTATGCTGCGGTCGGTTATGGTGTTGGGTGACTGGTTCATTGTTTTTATAATTCTGTTGAGCTTGGTTTAATCTGGGCTAAGTCTTTAATCAGCTTATGATAAACCATTTATCTTTGTGATAGGCATCCGAAAATCACCGAACAATAAAAAAGGCGGAATAACCGCCTTTTCTAGAATTGTTGTCGTACTTAGGCTAGATCATAAGGCACCGAAATACTCCGCTAACGCCTTAATGTCTTCTTCCGAAAGATTTCCGGCTATTGCTTGCATCGTCCCATTAATCCTTAAACCATCTTTATATGCGGAAATTTGTTTGGCAAGATAACCGGGATGCTGACCAGCCAGCCTTGGAAATTCGCCATTGCCTTCACCGGAAGCACCATGGCAGCCAAGACAAACTGCAGCCTTCGCCTTGCCTTGCTTCGCCAAAACAGGATCGCCGCCAACTTTTGCTGGCTGTTGCACCGCAAAATAAGCGCCGTAGTTATTGATGTCTTCCGCAGACAATTGGCTCGCCTTGGATTGCATGACGGCATTTTTGCGTTCGCCCGATTTGAAGGCATTCAGTTGATTAACAATATAAACTGACTGTTGCGCCGCCAAGCTGGGGAATTGTGGGTCGTTGCCTTTTCCTTTGTCGCCATGGCACGCGAAACAGGTAGCCGCTTTTTGCTCAACCGTTGACAATTCGTTCGCTGAGGTTTGCGCTACCCAAAAACAAATAAGTAATAATGAAAAAGTAGACGCTTGCCTTAATAAGTGCATGGATCACCCCAAAATGTTAATACGAAGGCCTTAAGTTAATATCGGGCTGACTTCGTGAAGTGTTTGATTATAATTCAATACTTAATATACAAGCAAAAATGACGAAAGATAATGAAAATTCACAAACCCGCTATTGATAGGCTAATTGACCAAGTAAAAATGCTCCCCATCCCTAGTGTCGGCGTAGGTGGTGTACTTTTTAACAACCATCGGCAGGTGCTGCTTATAAAACGCAATCAAGCCCCTGCCAAAGGCTTATGGTCAATCCCTGGCGGTAGATTAGAACCGGGTGAATCATTGGTTGAGGCGTGCCGTCGGGAGTTTTATGAAGAAACCAACCTGGATGTCGAAGTGAAGCATATTGTCGCTGTCGTTGATCGGCAGCTTGAAGGTTTCCATTATGTGATTATCGATTATTGTGTTCAGCTAGTTGATGAAGAACTTTGTGTACCTACAGCGCAGAGCGATGTTGCCGAGGCCAAATGGATAAGTCTTGATAATCTGGGATCGTATGATATCGTCGTTGGCTTACCCGAGATCATTCTAAATACCTACCAACGCTACCAAGCCCAAGACGATTTTATTGGTTTGCATGATGTTGATTTAACAGGAACGGATTTTATTTTGCCTACACTCGTCCCATAACTGGACAGATTCATTCAAACGTCTCTGGTATATCGCCATCGCCATGGCAATACTTAGGGTTTTTCTTAAGATTCTTCCATTCCTCTGATCGCTTATTCGTTCAGGATTAAATTGTGAGGATAGATATTTACCGGTAAGAAGATTCGTAATGATGTTTTTTTCTTCCATGCTCGCCCACCGTATAGAAGCGTAATCGTGTCCAATCAACCTCGTGAAATCTTGCTGGAATCTGAATTAGTATGTATAGCTAGAAGTAGTCCAGCTCCCCATGCTTTGCCAATAGTGATCTGAAATATTTAAAATCCCTTTTTTGCATCCAAACCACCATATGGCTAATCTAATATTGGAGCTTCCAATCTAGGATTAATGATGAAATCTTTTACGACTAATTGATACTTAGCATTTTTTTGCTTTAGGGCAATGAAAATGGCATAAGGGTTAGTATCAAATTCTTGCTAGCCAAAACCACATTCATTCTTAATAATATTTTTTGGATTATTTTCGACTATGGAGATAGCAATATCTTTTAGCCTATCTCCGTTAAAGTTAGCCTCCACTTTCTCAACAAGCCGTCAACTCATGGGGACAAAATCATTTGCTGAATTTCCGTACTTGGGTATTTCCGGCATTTGAGGGACAGGGATAAATGGCTCGCTGTTTTGGTCGCATTTTACATGACAATATATTGCCGTACATATCAGCAAAATAAAACCAAAGAATCTAGCTGCATGAGTCACCCTTATTATGATTCAAACTTAGAGCTGCGAACGGTAGGCTGAGAATATTACCAAACCAGTGTGAATACTCCACCGGCTCAAGCCGGTGGCTTCGGGTTACGGCTTAAAGCCGGATTTTATCGACCCAATGGGTCGATTACAGCACCCTGAAGTCATCGTCGGGTTCGTCCGGCTTCTGCTCTTCGATGTATTTTTTCCATACCTCATCCGTCACGTTTCCGCTCGACGCAACCCAATAACCCCGCGCCCATAATTGCTGACCCCAGTAGCGCTTCCTTAGCACCGGAGGCTCCGACAACATCTTGTGCGAACTTTTCCCTTTCAGGTATTGCACCGCCCTCGACACCGATAGCTGCGGCGGTATCCCTATCAGCAGGTGGACGTGGTCACGGTTGATCGACCCAGCATAGATCGTCATTTCTTGGCTGCGCGCAATTTCCCGCAACAGCTCGCGACACCGCAGGCCAACATCCCCCACCAAAACCGCATAACGGTATTTCGTCACCCATACCAGGTGGTATTTGCAGTCCCAAATCGTATGGCTTCCGCGCTTATAATCTTTCATGCCCCCATTTTAGGCCCACCGCCTTGTCCCTGTCGCCTAAAGGCGAGGGATTTACGGATCCCCTATCGGGGACTTTAAATCAACTACCTTATTTAACAACCCTCAAAGTCGGCTTACTGGGAGCGGGTTGCTCCGGTGGAGTTTCATCGCCATCGTTGTTTTCTTGGTCAAAGACTAAGCCTTTACCGTTTTCCTTGGCGTATATTGCCATGACCGCGTTGATGGACGCTGCTATATGCATAGGTTTGCCGTTAAACTTGGCGTTGAACTCGATAAATTCATTGCCCAGTGAAAGTGCGTCTATAGCTTGAGGGCGCATGTTAAGGATGATCTTGCCGTCCTCAATGTAGTTTATGGGCAAATTACCTTTGTTATTTTCCGCGTTGACCAGAAGATGAGGTGTCAGGTCATTATCAACAATCCACTCGTAGACCGAACGAATCAAGTATGGCTTGAGCGGAGTCATTTGGGAAGGTCAGCCATCTCTTTTTCAGCTTCACTGAGACTGGTTTTGAACGCCGGCCTACTAAAAATGCGTTTGGCATAATTAATGATAGCGTCGTTGGGTGTACTAACTTCAATGCCGACTGAAGGTAAACGCCATAATAAGGGAGCAATCACGCAATCAATCAGGGAGAATTCTTCGCTCATAAAAAACGGCCTGTCAGCAAAGATAGGTGCAGCTGCCAGTAAACTTTCCCTAAGCACTTTTTTTGCACGTCCGGATTTTTTATCACCCGAAACTAATATCTCATCCAGTAAGGGATACCAATCTTGGTCAATGCGTTTTATTATCATTCTGGCATTGGCTCTCGATACCGGATCCATTTGATGTAATGGTGGATGTGGGAAACGCTCGTCAAGGTATTCCATGATGATACGCGAGTCGTAAAGTACTAGGTCACGTTCAACCAAGGTTGGTGATACGCCAGTTGGATTGAGTTCAAGCAACTCCTCTGGAAGATCATTCGGATCATAATATTCAATTTCCGCCACAATAGCCTTCTCGTGCAAGACGAAACGGGCCGAGTGGCTCATTGGACAAGTAGGTGAGGAAAAAAGAGTCATGACGGATCTACGGGAAAAAATATTTGCCACAAATAACAACCTCTTGTAGTTCGAGCAGGGCGGTTAAAATAGCGGCATTATAGCATGGAAGAAAAGTTTGCTACCGTTTCGTTATAGATGCGGCGATTATCGTGAAGAAATAGGAACATCCTTGTTCCTTGGGAAGCGTTAATGCACGTCTTTCCAATATTCTTTTTTGAGCAAATAAGCTATCAGTAAGAACATGCCGAGAAAAAATAAAACGTATTTGCCTATACGCTCCCTTTCCAGCTTTATCGGCTCACCGACATAAACGAGGAAGTTCACCAGATCATTGACCATCACGTCAAATTCTTGTTCCGATAAGATGCCAGCTTCTTCAATAATCAGCTTTTCTATTTCTTGTTGGCCACTATCGCCTGTTTTGATTATGGCTTTTTGCTCCCCCTGTAACTGCCAAAATACATTCGGCATACCGACATCTTTGAATACTAGGTTATTGGTACCCAAAGGTTTTGTCGTGTCAGTATAAAAGCTTTTTAAATAGCTGTATAACCAGTCTGCGCTACGGGAACGTGCTACTAATGACAAATCAGGGGGCTGGATGCCAAACCACTTTCCTGAATCATGGGCATTCATAGCCGTATGCATTTGCTCATAAATAGTGGCTCCTTGAGGGGCAATCTCGGACAGCACTTTTTTATCATCAATGCCAAAATCCAGTGAAATTCGTTGATAACGAATGTGCTTTATGGAATGGCAGCCCAGGCAATAAGTCACAAAATGCTTGGCGCCACGTTGCAACGATTCACTGTCCGTAGGGCTAATGCTTGCGTGTTGGAGATGGGCGCTTTCTCCGGCAACAACACCAAAAGACAATACCAATAACAGGATCGGAATAAAAATGTTTTTCATATTAATCGAGGCTCGCTTTTAGTTTTTTTGCCATTCGGGCCATAACCCTGAGAATTCCCTTTGGATTTGGCCTTCTTCTTAATAATGTCGAGCCATAAAAAGACTTCATATCACTCGCATTAGTACCAGGCTTTAGCACGGTCATTTCGTCGAATGCTTCCTTCAGGGCGGGCAGACGATCTTCCAGTGTTGGCTGTTCTGTCAATCGTGTCGGCAAGGGCTTGGATTTCTCCCAGCGACTGTAAATGGGCATCAATAAGAAAAAACCAAAGTAACCCAAAGTAAAAATTCGTGAAAAGATGGTTCCCGTTGGAGTTACGGGTTGAGTCCCCAAATACCCCAAAGAGATAAAGCTGACGACAAGGACAAACAGTGCCTTTTTAAAGATGCCGCCACGATAGCGTACTGATTTGATAGGGCTACGATCTAGCCAAGGCAGTATGAACAGTACCGCAATAGAGCCAAACATCGCGATTACGCCAGCAAACTTATCGGGTATCGCCCTAAGAATTGCATAAAACGGAGTGAAATACCAAAGCGGGGCAATATGCTCAGGTGTCCTTAACGGATCGGCTGGAATAAAATTGTCGGATTCGAGAAAAAACCCGCCCATTTCAGGAAGGTAAAAAATAATGGTTGCGAAAAAAATCAAAAATACACCGGCGCCAGCAATATCTTTGACGGTGTAATAAGGGTGGAAAGGGATGCCGTCCAACGGGATTCCGTTCGAATCTTTGGTTTTCTTGATTTCTATGCCGTCGGGATTATTGGAGCCGACCTCATGCAAGGCAACAATGTGTAGAAAAACCAGCATTACCAAAACCAGCGGCACGGCAATCACGTGAAAGGCGAAAAACCGGTTCAGCGTTGCGTCAGAAACCACGTAGTCACCCCTTATCCAGAGCGACAAATCATCGCCGATGAATGGAATGGCGCTGAATAAGGAAATAATAACTTGTGCACCCCAATAAGACATTTGCCCCCAAGGTAACAAATAGCCCATAAACGCTTCAGCCATTAATGCCAGGAACAACAACATCCCGAAAATCCAGATCAACTCCCGTGGTTGCTTATAGGAACCGTATATAAGCCCCCTGAACATGTGCAAGTAAACGACAATAAAGAAAGCTGATGCACCCGTTGAGTGCATATACCGAACCAGCCAGCCCCAATTCACGTCGCGCATGATGTACTCGACCGAATCGAAAGCGAGCTTCGCATCCGGTTTGTAATTCATGGTCAGCAAAATACCGGTCACAAATTGGTTAACCAAAACCAATAAAGCCAAGGAGCCAAAGAAATACCAGATATTAAAGTTTTTTGGCGCATAGTAATGCGCCATGTGTTCATTCCAGAGCTTGGTTAGAGGGAAGCGCTCTAAAACCCAGTTACTGCATTCAGTGAGGCGATTGGTTTTCATGCGTCTTTCTCCTTTCCAGCTTCGCCAACGACAAGTAGGGTATCTTTTACATAGTGGTGTGGAGGTATTTCAAGATTGGTTGGAGCTGGAACCCCTCGATAAACACGACCAGCCAAATCAAATCGGGAGCCGTGGCAAGGGCAGAAAAACCCACCTTTCCACTCAGGCCCAAGGTCATTCGGGGCTATTTCTGGGCGAAACGTTGGCGAACACCCAAAATGCGTACACAAGCCGACAGCAACAAAGATCTCTGGCTTGATGGCACGTAAAGAGTTTTTACTGCTATCGGGCTGAATGGATTCGCGGGAATGCGGATCACTAAGCTGGTCTTCCAATGTTTTTAGGGTTTCAAGCACTGCTGGAGTTCTATTGAGAATCCAGACCGGCTTACCTCTCCAAGCGACCCTAATTAATTGCCCGGGCTCCATTTTACTCAGATCAACTTCGACCGGTGCCCCCGCTGCCATGGCTTTAACGCTAGGATCCATCTGTGCAAGAAAAGGGACGGCTAAATAGCCCGTACCGACAGCACCAACTACAGTTAGGGCCGAAGTTAAAAACTGGCGTTTAGACTCATCGACGCCTTCATTATTCATTCTGTAACTCCCCATTATTATTGCTGCATTCAATACATATCGTTCATGGTTGCAATATACCATTAGAAGCTAGTGGATTTGAAGTGCTAGTCTGAATTGTTTAACAAAGGGCAAGTAATTGCCATTCACAGCAAAGCTCTCAATCTACTGAAGCAGACTTATAACCTAATGAAAACAAATATTATTATTTTTTTATTTTTGTTGTGGATTGAAATTCCAATAAACGATTTAAGGTAGTAAAATCAAGAGGAATTGATTTCTGGAGAACGAATAAGCTCTTAAAAAACTTTTTACATATGCTTTGCACTAAAGGTTTCACACCCTTGTGAAAAATCGCTCCGAGTTAGCCCAGCTTGCCTAAGAAGCAGATTAACCATAAAATGACATTCCCAACCACCTGCTTCATTTTAAAATGGCTTTTTCGGTTATATGGTTACGTAGATAAATCTTACTAGACGATAGAACCCCATCATTTGTGCATCAGACTGACGAAACTTTGACTCGTACTTTATCGATTTGGCAATATTGATAACTTACAAACGCAAAGCCCATGATACAAACCTCATGCTGATGCCCTAAAACTTCAATATGAAGCGCAATAGCATTCTATATTAAGACAAAATAGTGCAAAAAATATCACGCTTATTTGAAGCACTTACTGACGAAATACATCATCGCCCTATCGTTGGCTTATTGACCGTTTTGGTCCTGTTGTTGCACTTATGGGTGGTTGTTTTGTTATTACAGCCTACCGAAACAGAGAAAGTGACTGAGCCGCTAAAAGTTATGGAAGTGGCGTTGCTTTCTGAGCCTAGTCCAAAAGCCGCAGCCGCACAACCCGCACCACCAATACCGGCTCCACCCAAAAAAATCCCCCCGAAAAAGAAGGCCGTCAAACCGCCCGTCAAGAAGAAAGAGCCTGTTATCCATAAACAAGGCGAGATCCCAAAACCGCAGCCGGTAACCGATGAACAAAAGCCGACACAACCATCGCCTTCGGAAACTGTTCAAAAACCGGAAACGCCAGCATCATTGTCCCAATCGGCTGCTATTAACAAGCCTGTTGCTAAACCTGGCAATGGCGAAGCTAAATCCAAAGGTGTTAATTCGGGTATTGTTGAGTTGGGATGTCCTAAGCCTAAATACCCTGCACGTGCCATGAGCCGACATATTGAAGGTTGGGTTAAAATCGAGGTGATGATCAGCGAAACGGGAGGAGTGACAAATGCGAAAGTTGTCGGCGCTCAGCCTTCCGGCATTTTTGACGATGCGGCATTGGAAGCCACCAAGAATTGTAAATTCAAGCCAAAGATAGTTAATGGTATAGCAGTGACACAAAGAGGTTTAAAAATGTCTAGATTTAAGCTAACAAATTAATGCCCGTTAAAATGTATTGAATCAATTAGGCGGTTACAATCGTAACCGGGCTGTACTTTTTATTTTGAACAACCAAAGAAGGAAATCCCAATGCTTTATCATAGTTCGCCCGCCGCCGTTGTAGACGGGACTTTATATGTATTACTGGCTTTTTCGGTAGTGACTTGGACGCTAATTTTTTTTAAATCCTGGCAGTTTTCAAGAAACAGCTATTGGAATCGGCGTTTTGAAAGCGCGTTTTGGGAAACCGAATCGCTCGCTGAAGCAGAAGCTATGCCCACAAACAAATTTCGAGGGCCATTGGCACGAATTACCAAGCGAGGTTTGGCGTGGCTGGCGGAAAGTCGACAATCCGCAGCCAAGAGCCTTAAGTTTCGGGGCGCACCAAGTGATTTATTGGAACACGCCTTGTCTGTTCAATTGCAGGAAGAACTGCACTCGATGGAAAGTGGCTTGACGATACTGGCGAGTATCGGCAGCACTGCGCCGTTTGTCGGATTGTTCGGGACGGTCTTGGGCATCATGCACGCCATGCACGAGATTACTGCAAGCGGTTCGACGAGCTTGGATGTAGTTGCTGGGCCTATTGGCGATGCGCTGGTCGCCACCGCCATCGGCATCGCGGTTGCCGTGCCAGCGGTGTTGGCGTATAACTTTTTCTTGCGCCGCGTCAAATTGCACCGTGCCGGGTTGGAAAATTTCGTGGTCAGTTTCATGCACGTTGCCTTAAGTGCGGATACTCAAAGCAAGAAGGAATAAACATGGCTTTTAAACCACAATCCGAAAACGATAGCGCAATGAGCGAGATTAACGTCACCCCGCTTGTTGATGTCATGCTGGTGTTAGTCATTATTCTCCTGATAACTGCA
Source organism: uncultured Gammaproteobacteria bacterium (assembly GCA_963804035.1). Taxonomy (GTDB): domain Bacteria; phylum Pseudomonadota; class Gammaproteobacteria; order Methylococcales; family Methylomonadaceae; genus Methyloglobulus. Next base: position 488,655 of record CAWDOO010000004.1, read on the forward strand.
CCATTGCTAACGCAATCCGTCCATGTGACCTTGCCGAAAACTGCCGAGACTACGGCGAATATAAACGAGCAGCCATTACAGCTTGCCATCGACGCGCAAGGCCTTATAACGCTCAACAAACAAGCTATCGAAAATCTGCCTGCACTGGAAACATTCTTGAAGAATGAGCTTGTAAAAAACAAGGAAGTTGCAGTGCATTTGTATGCCGACCAAGGCGTGGTTTACAAAAAAATTGCCGAAGTCATGGCTACTGTGCAACATGCAGGAATCGCTAAAATAGCATTCGTAACGGTAGAAGAGTAGTGTATCCTCATGACATCTATTTTAGGCTTACAACTTGGTGCTTATGGACTTATTTGCTCAATTCCTTGATTTTTTTATTCACCTCAATGTCCATCTTGCCGATATATTGGCGCACTATGGCACACTCACTTACGCCATATTATTTTTCATCATATTTTGTGAGACCGGCCTGGTAGTTTTACCCTTATTGCCGGGCGACTCTTTACTTTTCGCAGTTGGCGCGCTGGGGGCGAGCACTGGAAAACTGGATGTCTATATTTTGATCGCGCTTTTAATTGTTGCGGCTTTAGCAGGCGATAATCTCAACTATGTCGTAGGTAAATTTTTCGGGACTAAAATCAAATCTCGGGAAAAAATAGGATTTTTCAAGCGTGAATATATCGACCGCACAGAAACCTATTATGATAAACATGGCGGTAAGACTGTCATTATTGCCCGTTTTATACCGATAATCAGGACGATTGCCCCTTTTGTGGCGGGGGCTGGCAATATGCACTATCCACGTTACCTACTTTTTTGTATAACCGGTGCGATTTTATGGGTGGGCGGGCTTATCACACTAGGCTATCAATTCGGCAATCTCGACATCGTGAAGCGTAACTTTGAACTCGTTATTTTAAGCATCGTTGTGATTTCACTGTTGCCTTTGGCCCATCAATTTTGGTGTAATATTCGGGCAAATTCAAAATAATCAATATTATGGGTTCTTAATGCAGATTGTGTTTTTATCATTCTTCCTATTTACGGGGATCTTATGAACCGCATCCTATTGATTACCGCCTCACTGTTGTTACCCACTGTTGTTTTCGCGGGCGAAAGCTCAGGAGTTGGGGTTGCCCACCCCCTTAATCTAACCCATCATATTATCGGTTATCTTGCTGTCCTGTTTACAGTCTCGGCCTACGTGACTGCGATGATGGAGGACGTGATTGATTTACGTAAGTCAAAACCAATGGTTTTAGGGGCAGCGGTCATCTGGTTTGCAATCTGCATTTATTACGCGGTGAACGGTCAAGCCAAAGTTGCAGCCCTTGCCTTTGAAAGCAATTTGCTCGCTTATGTGGAGCTGCTTTTGTTCATCCTGGTGTCCATGACCTACTTGAACGCTATGGAAGAACGTGGCATTTTCGACGGGATGCGGATTTGGTTGCTGAACAAGCAATTCAGCTACCGGCAATTGTTTTGGATAACAGGCTTTTTGGCCTTCCTGCTTTCTACCGTGGTCAGCGGGCTTGCGGTCGGTTTGTTAATGGGTGCCGTAGCGACAGCAGTTGGTAAAAATAAAAAACAATTCATCGGCATTGCTTGTGTCAATATCGTTGTAGCTGTCAATGCTGGTGGGACATTTAGCCCGTTGGGCGGTATCTCGACGCTATTTGTCTGGCAAAATAAAATCTTGAAATTCGCGGAGTTCTTTGTCTTGGCGCTCCCTTGCCTAGTCAATTTTCTCGTCCCGGCCATTATCATGCATTTTTTTGTCCCTAAAGATACGCCTGCCGCTTCAAGTCGGTCAATAAATCTTAGGCGCGGTAGTAAACGAATTCTTATCCTCTTCATTACGACACTGATGATTACTGTTTGGGGGAACGTTTACCTGGAACTTCCTCCAGCAGCAGGAATGATGGCTGGGTTGGCGTTGTTGCAATTTTTCAGTTTTTATCTGACTAAGACTGTTAAAAACCAAGAAAGCCAATTTGCCTATGCTTACAAATTTTTTGGCGTGGATGTCCCAGTTGGTAATGAAAAGCAAGATTTTGACATTTACAAAAATGTCGGCAATATGGAATGGGATACCTTACTGTTTTTTTATGGTGCGATGATGATTATTGGCGCCTTGAGCTTTCTTGGCTACCTTGATGCTATTGCCCATTTTTTATACGGGCAAAACCACCCGACGAATGCCAATATTATTATCGGATTGTCATCCGCGTTTATCGATAACGGCACGCTTATGTTTGCCGTGCTAAATATGCATCCTGATCTTCCGACCGGTCAATGGTTGTTGCTGACATTAACGCTTGGTGTCGGCGGTAGCCTGTTGGCAATCGGCTCGGCTCCGGGTGTCGGCTTGCTAGGCCAGATTAAAGAAGGCTATACCTTTGGTTACCACATGCGGTGGATGCCAGTCATTTTGCTGGGCTATATTGCAAGTGTTGCCGTGCATTTTTGGATCAATGCCAGTTATTTTTGATTTATATGGATTGTGAACTCTTAAACACAAAGGAATACAAAAATTCAGCTTCAAGCTAAACACATAAGCAAAGCCATGCTAACTTGAAGGCTTTGCTTTATGTTTGGACAATACTTTATACAACCTTTATGTTCGCATCCTCATAGATACGCACTTTTTTCCAACCCGCGAATGTTTCGTCATGGAAAGGAAGGTCGTTATCTATGGCATATTCGTAGCAGCTTCTAAACAAACGGGCAGTACGGAAGGCATGCAATTCGTCATCGGCAGTAACAATTTCCACATTGCCCACCTGAAAGGTTTTATTTCTGGATTTGCCGTTATCCACCCAAAATACAGTATAACAAAGGTAACTTTTGTTTTTCCGATGGTCGAACTTTACAGTCCTGGAAACACCTGTAACACCCGTAGTGGTCTTGTTTTTTGGCGGCTTGAGAAAACGGGTTTTGCTGCCCTTAAGCGCAACCAGCATTTGGTCGCGCCACGTAATAGCGGCATTTAATGATTTGCCTTTGTTACCCCACAGTTTATGGGAAAAATAACGGCTACTTTCCTTGCCACGCCTGACGATCCGAACCTGATAACCGAACACATCGGGTTCAGTGATGTGCTTATTTTTTATCATACAATAATCTCGTAAAAAAATTTAAACAGGTAATGCCTAAAGCAACTCTGATTTAGTCTTCGAATTAAATTCAAGGACGAACGGTAGCAGGTTGGTTTCGTTCGTTTTGAGCTTTTCGAACTATGAAACTGAATCAACTTGTTCAGGGTTTGCTCAAGGTGGTTTGCTGTACCGAAGTCCCTTTTTGTCAAAACGGCAACAGCTAAATTTGTAAGCGTACGACTACAAATTATCACTCAAGTGCAAAGAAATGCAAGCGAAATTTTTATGTCAAGACATTTGATAGGCAATCTGGTGTAAAATGTAAATAGCGCCGCCTTAAGCGAATATGCTAAGTGGCGGTTGGCGCAATTCACCCCTCTTGTTTTTTTGATTATCTGGAGATATTTAATGAGCGTTTTAGTCGGTAAACAAGCACCTGATTTCACCGTTCCAGCCGTATTAGGCGATGGACAAATTGTAGACTCATTCAGCTTTTCTTCGGCCACAAAAGGAAAGTATGCAGTGGTATTTTTTTACCCACTGGACTTTACTTTTGTATGCCCTAGCGAATTGATCGCGTTGGATCACCGCATGGCTGAATTCACTAGCCGTGGCGTTGAGGTGATTGCAGTGTCTATAGATTCCCATTTTACCCATAATGCATGGCGCAATACGCCAGTCAATAAAGGCGGCATTGGCGCTGTACGTTACACCATGGCAGCCGATATGGCGCATTCTATCTGTAAGGATTATGATGTTGAAGCAGCTGCCCCTGCTGTTGCTTATCGCGGCACTTTCCTGATAGACCGTAATGGTATGGTGCGCCATCAGGTGGTTAACGACTTACCCCTGGGTCGTAACATGGACGAACTGTTACGGATGATTGATGCCTTACAGTTTTTTGAAGAACACGGCGAAGTCTGCCCAGCGGGTTGGAACAAAGGCGATGCCGGCATGAACGCCAGTCCCGCCGGTGTTGCTGAGTATTTGGATAAAAACGCGGATAAACTCTAAGAAAACAAAAAATCTAATGACGCATTGCTTTAGAGCAATGCGTCTTGATTATTTAGTTGTTGGTATTGTGATTGCTCAGTAATTTCTTTCTAATAAAATAAGCAGCAACCAGTCCGCAAACCGCAGGTATTTGAGTAAACACAATAATCGCCGTGCTTTTTTTGGCTACCGCCGCAGTTAACATTTTAACCAACGTCAAATCCACCAGAAACCAAGTAATCAAGTAGCCGATTAACCCTATAATTACCCATTTTACTGGTGGCTCACCTACTTTATCGGCCGTCATATAAAACCATACAGCGATGCAAAGCGCAGCCAGTTTTGCTAAAAGTAACATGTTTTCCCCTCTCTACGTATAATGATAAATTAATAAAATTCAGCGGACAGTTTGAATTTTACAACCATTAATGAATTTATTCACTTGCTTGTTATACCATCCCCCGTATCTTCTTAAGATTAAGATTTTTTATATTGACATCAACTACGCCAGCCAAAACCGGAAGTAACTTGTGAGAAAATTGACCCCATATTTGTTAGCTGGCTTCTCGGTGTTGCTGTTTGCCCTCGTTATTGCTGTTTGCCTTATACCGGTACTGATTGATCCAAATGACTATAAAAGCGATATTGCGTCTTTAATTAAAGATAAGACGGGGCGTGATGTTGCTTTAGAGGGCGATATTACTGTGTCAGTGTTCCCATGGACAGGTATTAAAACTGGGAAAATGGTCGTCAGCAATAGTCCAGGTTTCCAAAAAACATCGTTCATTACCGTAGCTAAAAGCGATATCAAGGTCAAGTTACTGCCTTTGTTATCACAGAAGGTCGAAGTGAACGCCATCATTTTGGAAGGGTTGGTTTTAAATTTGGTCAAAAACAAACAAGGGGTAAAGAATTGGGAAGATTTAATTGCACCAAATCAACAGTCCCCCAGCGTAGTCTCAATTAATCGTGATAGCCAGGATATCAATTCGGAATCAACACTGACTATCGGCAGCATCACCATTCAAAATGCCCTATTGAATTGGGACAATCAACAGACCGGTGAGCAACTGGAGTTCAAGAATCTTTATCTCACAGCCGATAAATTCACTTTTGGCGAGCCGGTCAAAATTGACATGTCGATGGGTGTTTCCGGTAAAGAATTAAAGCTACCTGGAACCGTAAAAATAGCCACTAATTTGCATGTCGACGAAAATTTTGATGATTTTGTCTTTAATGACAGCCATATAGATTGGGCTGGCTTCAAGAAATCAGCGTCAGCACAACCATTAGCCGCTACGGTTATTGCACCTAACACAGCCGTAAATCTTACCCGACAGACACTCCAGTTATCAGGACTACAATTGCAATCTGGCGACATCAAACTCACAACCGATTTTACTGGCGAACATATTATGGACAAACCCACCATACAGGGTTCTGTTGCTATTTCTCCATTTAATGCTCGCGTAGCCTTTAAGCAATGGGGTATTGCGCTTCCAGCAATGAGCGATGTCAAGGCTTTGAGCAACCTAGGCATGAGCTTTAATTTCCAGGCAGACCCCGACCAAATTGAATTGACCAATCTTGCTGTTGCTTTGGATAATAGCCACGGTAAAGGCTCTGTGACGATTAAAGATTTTTCCCAACCAGCGGTTTTGTTTGATGTGGCTTTGGATACGATTGATGTTGACCGTTACTTAGCACCAACAGAAAAATCAAAAAAACCCATAGTAAGTCCTGGTATGGCTTTTGCGGCCGGAACTTTCAGCTTGCCTCTGGATTGGCTCAGAAAGCTGGATGCCGAAGGTAAACTGGCTTTAGGCAAGATGACGTTTAATCACATGACCCTGCAAGATATGCACTTAATGCTGAGATCAAAAAAAGGAATCCTTAAAGTCGAGCAAACAGCTAAGCAATTTTATCAGGGATCTTATTCAGGCAATCTCAACGTTGATGCACGGTCAGAAAAACTGTCTTTAACACTCAATGAAAAACTCACTAACATTCGCCTTGAGACTTTGCTGAAAGATCTTAAAGGGGACGCGAAGCTGGGCGGTCTTGTCACAGCCTCAACCCAATTGCAGGGAGTAGGCGGCAACCCAAAAGAACTTAGGTCAAACCTTACCGGCCAGGTAAATTTTTTTTTAAAAGACGGTTTTATAAAAGGCTTGAATTTGCACAAAATGGTTGAAACCGGCAAAAATCTAGCTAAAGGCGGAACGTTACCAATAGATACCCAGCATGATCAGACCGCATTTTCCAAGATCAGCGGCTCAGTGACAATCAATAAAGGCTCGCTACAGAATAACGACCTTATTGCCAATACAGCAAAATTACGCAGCACAGGTAAAGGCAACGTCAATCTTGAGACCGAAGCTTTGGATTACAGCATTTTGACCAAACTTCTCAAAGCAGAAGCAACTGCCACAACGCCAGAGCAAGTCCACGATACCCCCATCGGAATTCATGTAGGTGGCACATTTAGCAAGCCTACTTATACGCTGGATATTGGGACATTATTGACTGATAAAAACAAGGCAAAAATTGAACATTTTTTGGATAAAAACAAAGTTAAAATCGACAAACTAATGGATAAGCTGGATAAAAAATTAGGCCCTGGTGCCAGTGATTTATTGAAAAAAATTTTTTAACCTTAACAAAACTGCCAGTTATGACCCCCGCAATATTCCAGCAAAACGTATTGGCGTGGTTTGATCAATATGGCCGGAAAGACCTACCCTGGCAAAAAAACATTACCCCTTATCGAGTCTGGCTTTCCGAGATTATGCTTCAGCAGACACAGGTTGCCACAGTTATCCCCTATTTCCAGGCTTTCATTTCAAAATTTCCTGATATAGAAAGTTTGGCAAAAGCTCCGGTTGATGAGGTATTACAGTTATGGTCGGGTTTGGGTTATTATGCACGCGCACGTAACCTACACAAAGCGGCGCGGATTATCGGTGAGCAAAGTCGATTCCCAGAGACTTTAGATGGACTCATGGCTTTACCAGGCATCGGGCAATCGACAGCTGGAGCCATTTTAAGCATTGCTTTCAACAAGAGCCACCCTATCCTCGATGGCAATGTAAGACGAGTGTTGACAAGGTTTAAAGCAATTTCCGGTTGGACGGGCAACAGTCAGGTCAGCAAGCAACTTTGGATTGTTAGCACAAGGCTTACACCTGATACAAGGGTGGCTGACTACACCCAAGCCATGATGGACTTAGGGGCCACTGTTTGTACACGGAGCAAACCAGCCTGTCGGAATTGCCCACTTGCAAGCAGTTGTTTAGCTTATATGACGCAAAGTGTCGCTGATTTTCCCACTCGCAAAATGTCCAAAAAATTACCCGTTAAACAACTGGTTTTTTTGATATTACACAATAATCAACAGGTGTTGTTGGAGAAAAGACCGCCTACCGGTATCTGGGGAGGATTATGGAGTTTGCCTGAATTTGCTGGCGAGGATGATACTGTGAATTGGTGCATAGCCAATAATCTGCTGATTGTCCGCCAACAATCTACTGATAAACAGCGGCATACCTTTTCCCACTATCACCTGGACTATACCTCATTGCGTATCGAAACAGACACCCCTATGGATTTTGTCTCGGAAGCCAACCGGATGGTTTGGTATAACAATCAGCAAATCAATCAACTTGGTTTAGCCGCACCTATTAAACTGTTATTGCAACAACACTTCAACGGAGAACAAGAATGACTCGATTAATCTACTGTGTAAAATTAGGTAAAGAAGCAGAAGGCTTGGATGAACCGCCCTTTCCAGGCACCAAAGGGCAGGAAATTTTCGAAAAAATATCCAAACAAGTCTGGAAAGATTGGCTAAGCAGACAAACCATGCTGATTAATGAGAACAAATTAGCGAGCTATGATCCACAAGCCAGATCGTACCTTGCAGAAGAAAGGAATAAGTTTTTGTTTGAAGGTAATGACGACATGCCGCAGGGCTATGTGCCGCCAAAGGATTAAACTATATCGATTTGGCAACATAAAGATTGAAATCATTCAGATTTGCCGACGCTTTGTGTTCTTTCTACAGGTAGAATTAAGCCCTTATGTTACCGAAGAAACACACCTTATTTCAGTAATTCCGAAGGGGTAATTTGTATTTCTTGCGCTGGATTTTTGTTCGCCCCGCCTTTAAAAGGCGTTGATCTAATTGCAGATTTTGAGGTTTTTACCTTGCTTTTTGTTTTGTTTTTGGCACTGGTTCTTGCTTCAGGGATGAAGGCAATTGCAATACCACGCACATACGTGACGCTTAGGGGGATATCGTCGTTCTTTACCGTGCTTTCCACAACTTGAGTATCGATTATTGCGTCAACTTTATCCCCATACTTAACCAAAGCCGCTTGTTTTAACAAAGCGACTGCTTTGTTGCGTAACTCAATTTGACCAACAAATATTGAAGATTTTTTTTTCTGGGTGGTTTCGACTGGGCCTAGTATTGTGTAAGGCTTATCGAAGCGGCTATCACTTACCAATATTTCCTTGGGAGAATCAGGCAAGGTCGCTTCGTCTGTGAGCATTAAAGGGCTTGTAAAGGGATTTTCGCTGCAACTAGCGATGACTACAGCTCCAAAAAAAACGATAAGGATTCTCGCGGCTACGTAATTCATGCTTAGGCGTCAACGTTCAGTTAATAGGAATGTAGTGATAAATTAACATTTAAACCGCATATTGATTCCCTTTTGATCTTGTTAGTGATTACTCCAATCTACCCAGCCAAAATGGGCTGAGCTAAGCACCAATATACCAAATGCGATGCGATACCATGCAAATACAGTGAAGTCGTGCCTACTGATAAACCGAATTAAGCCGCGTACCGCCAAAAAAGCACTGATAAACGAAACAATGCTGCCTACAGCAAACAGGCTGGTATCATCAATGCTGAACAAGTTACGATTTTTGTAAACATCGTAAAGTGTAGCCGCAAACATGGTGGGGATGGCCAAGAAAAATGAGAATTCTGCTGCTGCAAGGCGAGATAAGCCAAAAAACAGTCCACCAATGATGGTTGCGCCAGAACGGGAAGTGCCGGGAATCATCGCCAAGGCTTGAGCAAAACCAACTTTTAGCGCATCTTGCCACGTCATGTCGTCGATGGTTTCGGCATGGATGACATGTTGGCGGCGTTCTGCCAATAAAATTAACAAGCCACCGAGAATGAAGGCTGAAGCTACTACGAAAGGATTAAACAGGTAAGCCTTTATCTGTTTTAAAAACAAAAAACCAAGGATTGCAGAAGGCAAGAATGCGACGATCAAGTTGACTGCCAAACGTTGCGAGTCGCGTTCTTTAGTGATGCTAACCATGGTATGGGTTAACCGAACCCGATACTCCCAGACGACGGCTAGAATTGCTGCAAACTGAATCACTATCTCAAAGACTTTGCCTTTGTCGTCGTTAAAGCTTAGTAATTGCCCAACCAAAATGAGATGGCCGGTAGATGACACTGGCAGGAACTCCGTCAAGCCCTCTACAATACCAAGAATAATGGCAGGAAAAAGTAAGTAAATGTCAGACATGGATATGAAGGTTTAGATTGAAACCGATTAATTACCGTTTCATCGAGTCAAAAAATTCTGCATTGGTCTTAAAGTCTTTAAGTTTACCAAGCAGAAATTCGGAAGCGGCGGTTTCGTCCATAGGCTGGAGAATTTTGCGCAGAATCCAGGTTTTTTGCAGGGTTTCGGGATCAACTAGATATTCCTCCCTCCGGGTACCGGAACGGTTGATGTTAATCGCAGGATAAATTCGTTTTTCGGCAATCTTACGATCGAGATGCAATTCCATATTGCCGGTACCTTTGAACTCTTCGTAGATAACCTCGTCCATTCTTGAACCGGTATCGACTAGCGCGGTTGCTATAATGGTCAGGCTGCCGCCTTCTTCGATATTACGGGCTGCGCCAAAAAATCGCTTAGGTTTTTCCAAGGCATTAGCATCAACACCGCCAGTCAGTATTTTGCCGGATGAAGGGACGACCGTGTTATAAGCCCTTGCCAAACGGGTGATGGAGTCTAACAAAATAACCACATCGTGTTTATGTTCAACTAAGCGACGGGCTTTTTCTATAACCATTTCGGCGACTTGTACATGCCGTGTTGCTGGCTCATCAAAGGTGCTCGAAATTACTTCGCCACGTACACAACGTTCCATTTCGGTTACTTCTTCGGGACGTTCGTCGATCAACAACACGATAAGGTAGCATTCAGGGTTCTGGTCGGCAATGGCCTGCGCCATGCTTTGGAGAATCATGGTTTTACCCGCTTTTGGCGGTGATACGATCAAGCCACGCTGGCCTTTACCGATGGGTGCGATCAAGTCGATGATACGTCCAGTCAAATCTTCACTCGTACCATTGCCGCGCTCTAACACGAAACGCTGTTTGGCAAATAATGGAGTGAGGTTTGAGAAGTTGATTTTATTTTTAGTGTTTTCCGGCGGTTCAAAGTTGATTTGATCAACTTTAAGCATGGCGAAGTAACGTTCATTGTCCTTCGGAGGCCTGATCTTGCCGATAATAGTGTCGCCAGTTTTCAGATTAAAACGCCGGATTTGGCTGGGCGAAACGTAAATATCGTCCGGCCCTGCGAGATAGGAAGCGCCTGGTGTCCGCAAAAAACCAAAACCATCTTGTAGTATTTCTAACACGCCATCACCGGAGATGTCATCGCCGGCTTTCGCCTGTTTTTTCAGGATAGCAAAAATCAGGTCTTGTTTCCGAGATCGGGCAACGTTTTCAAGCCCCAAGGACTCAGCTATTTCAATGACTTCATTTATAGGTTTTTGTTTTAACTCGGTAAGATTCATAGGAAAGGAAAATGCATAAGGATTTCGCTTGCGCGTTTGCTTGACTTAAATTAAGCCGTAGAACGTGTTTAGGATTCAGGGGTGAGGTTTATCGGGCAGTTCGGTTTGACTACGCGAGCAATCTGCCGCGTTCAAATAGTATAACGTATGTATTTCGCCTCGTCCAACTTTTGTGGCGGGGCTTTATTTTAGCGGAATCGCTGATGTAATCAGCGATTCATAATTCTGTTACTTACAAATAGTTGTCAATAAATGCGGCAAGCTGCGACTTTGTCAACGCACCGACTTTAGTTCCCTCTACCTCACCGTCTACGAACAGCATAAGCGTGGGAATGCCGCGTACGCCATAATGCTGCGGAGTTGCTGGGTTATCGTCAATATTTAGTTTGGCAACAGTCAATTTGCCAGCGTAGTCTTTGGCAATTTCATCCAAAATTGGGGCAATCATTTTGCAAGGGCCACACCATTCTGCCCAGTAATCAACCAAAACTGGGCCGCTGGCTTTAAGTACTGCCTCATTAAAATCACTATCATTCACATGAAGGACGAGGTCGCTCACATTGTTTCTCCAACATTAAAAACTTAACTATAGGAGGGATAATCCACGTAGTCAATCAATTTTCGGCTAAAACAGTTTTTACGGTATGCTATATCCTATGAATGATAATCATGTGACCGAAACCCGCTTCAGTAACCTTGAGTTGTCTGATACCATCCTACAAAGCCTAAAAGAGGCAGGATTCCATCACTGCACGCCGATACAAGACAAAACCCTGCCTTTGGCTTTAAGGGGCATGGATGTAGCGGGACAAGCCCAGACTGGGACAGGCAAGACGGCGGCATTTTTATTGGCGACTTTTCAATATCTTATCAATGATGAAGATGAAGATGAGGACAGTGATTACGATGAATATGATGTCAATGACACAGTAGAACCTAGCGAAGCAGAAAAAGCTGTCGTTAGACCCGCCAAAAATAATATTACCCAATATCCGAGAGCGATCATCCTTGCGCCCACAAGGGAGCTCGCAATACAAATCCATAAAGATGCGCTACAGTTGAGCAAACGCCTAAACCTGTCTTTCGCTTTGATTTACGGCGGCACGGATTACCAAAAGCAACTGACTAATGTCAAAACGAATGTCGATATTATTATCGGCACTCCAGGGCGAATTATCGACTTTTATCGCCAAAATGCTTTCACCCTCAATCATGTTAAAGTTATGGTGTTGGATGAAGCCGACCGCATGTTTGACCTGGGTTTCATCAAAGACATACGCTATTTACTGCGCCGTATGCCGTCACCGGATCAACGCCTCAACATGATGTTTTCGGCAACTTTGTCTTATAAGGTAACTGAACTGGCTTATGAACACATGAATAACCCGGTGTTGGTGAAAATTGAGACCGAAGAAGTCACCTCCAAAGCCATTAATCAAAGTGCTTACTGCCCCGCAAACGACCAAAAAATCCCGCTGCTGTTGGGCATTTTGAAACACGAGCAACCGCAACGCAGCATTATCTTCGTCAATACCAAACGCTGCGCGGAAGAACTGGATGCCACACTCAACGCAAATGGCTATAAAACCGCCGCTTTAAGTGGCGATGTCCCTCAAGAAAAGCGCCAAAAACTATTGCAGAGCTTTCAGCAGAATGAAATTTCACTGCTAATTGCTACGGACGTGGCGGCGAGAGGTTTACATATTCCTGATGTTTCCCACGTCATCAATTACGACCTGCCACAAGATGTAGAGGATTACGTCCACAGGATAGGACGGACAGCAAGGTTTGGCGCAAGTGGCGAGGCCATCAGTTTTATATGTGAAGATTATGCGTACTCAATGCCGGATATTGAGGAATTTATTGGGCAAAAAATCCCCGTCAAAGCCATCGATAAGGAGCTTCTCGCAGAAGTCATAAAGCCGGAACGTAGACCCAAAGAATTCAAGTCAGCCAAACGTTCACTTCAAAGCCCAAATCGTAAACCTAAAGCCCCCGCATTAACTCCCGAAAATCCTCGATAGCAGGAAAATCTACTATTTCCTTCTTGGGCAACCCAGAATCTGGGCGGCTTACCGACACCAAGTGGGCAATGCCGTATTGACGGGCTGAATTCAGCACCGCAAGGCTGTCGTCAATTAATAGCGTCGTTTGTTTTTCAAAGGGATGTTGATATTGTAGGCAATGCCAAAAATCGGCATGTTCTTTGGGCAAACCAAAATCGTGGGAACTAACCAGGCCGTCAAAAAACGGCAGCAAACCCGTTTTCTCCATCTTTAAGTCCAGGCTGTCACGGTGGGCGTTGGTCACCAGCAAAACTCGCTGCGGAGAATGCTTTATCTTCTCCAAAAACTCGCTGACATGTGGCAACACCGCAATCAATTCGGCAAGTTCGGCTTTTAGTCCGGCAATATCCAACTGTAAGTTATCACTCCAAAAATCCAGGCAATACCAATCCAATGTTCCCTCCTTGCTTTTGAAGCGAGGGATCAGATGAGTTTTGGCATCGTCAACCGACAGCCCTTCTTTTTCCGCAAACTTAAGTGGCACAAACTCTTTCCAGAAATGATTGTCGAACCGTAAATCCAACAACGTGCCATCCATATCCAGAAAAACCGTATCAATTTCTTTCCAATTAACCATGAGAGCGTTACATTTAGTGAATAAGCTGACAAAATACCATAATGCCTGAAAAACCCATTATCCTTAAAAAAACCACGATTGCCACTAGTCGATTATTCCGTATTGAATCATTGGAGATTGAATTCAGCAATGGGGCGCAACGTAATTACGAACGCTTGGCACGAGGCAATACCGGTGGTGGGGCGGTGTTGGTTGTGCCTATGTTAGACGAGGATACAGTGTTGCTTATCAGGGAATATTCGGCGGGCGTGCATCGTTATGAACTGGGTTTGCCTAAGGGTAAGGTCGATGCTGGGGAATCGTTTTTTGTTGCTGCCAACAGGGAATTGAGGGAGGAAGTCGGTTATGGCGCAAGGCATCTCCATCACTTGAGTTCTTTTTCTATTGCACCATCCTACCTTGAACACATGACAGAAATCATTATCGCCACGGATTTATACGCCGAAAAATTACTGGGCGACGAACCAGAAGAATTGGAAGTTGTGCCATGGAAATTGGCTGACATTAATAGCTTATTGGCAACAGGTGAATGCACCGAGGCACGTTCGATTGCGGCGTTGTTTATGACGTTCGAACATTTAAAGAAACCTTGAGATTGTGGCCTCGTTTATTGTTCGACGACCAACGGAAGTGCCTGTGGTGCAGGCTCAGGGCAAACGGAACAACATCTTGCCATTCGCCCTAAGCTTTTCGAAGGACTAAAAACTTACTTTCATAAGCGGTTTAACGGCTCCAGGACGGGATCATCGTTACTGGCTATTTTTTCCATGGCTTTATTTTCCGTAAACGCTTGCATCAGTTTTTTTCCCGTCCACTGATTCTTGTCTTTGCCATAGAGTATTTGGTTTAGTTGCGTAACTTCATCTCTTAGCCTTGCATCACAGCAATCTGCAATCGCCCCCAGATTGTTGGCGCTAAACTTTTGTTTGCCCCAGGCAAGTAGGGCATTTTTAGCGCCTTGTGCATCGTTATCGGCACAGGCTTCCTTGAGATTTTTTATGCTCTCTTTTAAGCTGGCTTCGTATCGATGGCGTTGAGGTTCATCAGCATCTGCACTGAGTTTTTTGGGTCGTCTTTTCAAGAAATAGATTAGGGTAGCCAACCAGCCCAAGGCCAAAAATAAAGAGGCCCAAAACCAGATGTTTTGCTGCCCAGCATTTGTGTTGACTAGAATCGGGTTGGCTGTCTTAGGCTTTGCGCTGGGTTGGGCAAGTGGACTTAATGGCTTTGGTAAGGATGCCGCACTATGTTGGTTTTCAATTATCCCAACAACATTGACGGTAGTCTCCGGTATACGGGCATTTTCCATAGTTTGCGTCTTGGTGTTAAACCAGGGGACTTCAATTGGTGGCAAGACGTATTTGCCTGCTATCGATGGTATCAGGGCTATTTTTTCTTGCCTGGATGCCGTAATGCCATCCGCTAACTTCTGTTCATTCAGGACTGGCTGGTCAGGATAAGCCTTAAAGTTCGCATCCGTTTTAATGGCGCTCAATTCAGGCAGTTGCCCTACTGTCGTACCAACACCTTTTAGGGTCAAGGTTCTGGTTAACGGTTCGCCGACTTTCATTTGCTGGCTGTCGCCAGACCATTCTTGTGTTAATTCGAGTTTTTCAGCGGCAAGCCAGTTTTTGCCGATAAAGCTGGTCGGTGCAGGTTTGACATTCAGGGCGACTTCTTTAGATAAAACCCGTTTGGTCTTGGTCATCCGAGAACCGAAAAAGTCCCTAAAATCGGGCTGACGATCAACAATGACGGCGGCTGTCAAAGACAGTGGCTTGATGTTCATTACGCCACTCTTCTGAGGGAAAATGGCGTATTTCCTTTCAGTGACCAGATAGGAAACACCGTTTACCACCGTGTTGTAATTACTGTCCTCGCCTAGCTTTTCAATCACGGCATCCGGAAGTTCCGGCTCACTCAATTCGGCTTGCGCGACATCCACTCGTCGATACAGGCGCACTGTGTACACAACTTGGGATTGAACATAAGGCTGCTCTGGCGTAGCTTTTACTTCCAGAAATATTTCTTCGTTAGTGTTGGCTGCATCACCCGTTGCCATGCCTTGAGTGACTTCGATAGGAAGTGGGTTGCTGGCATCACTACCGAACTGTATGGCCGGAATAACCAAATTGCCGGGCTTGTTTGCCGTGACTTCAACCGTCCAGCGGATTGACTTGGTGTAGTTACCGTTGACCCAGGATGAGCTGCTGCTTTGGCCTTGGTTAACGATGGCGAAATCTTGTTCGAGCGGCGCAAAATCGGGGTCTCTATCGGGCGTGTCGTTGGCGGTAAAAAATATCTTGAATGATTCGTCAATGCTGACGGGATTCCTGTCAACAGACGTAACAATGTCTGTAGCAAAAGCTTGGGTCGACGTAATGGCTAAAGCCAGCACCAATATCAACATCGAAATATTCATCAAGGGTTTAATACGATTCATAAGGCCTATTTTTTCGGGTTTAGGTGCGTATTTATTGTCGTCCGCGCTGCTCATATTGATACTTGAATTTACGTTTTAACAAACCTGCCGGATCATCTGGAATTCGTTTGAGCCATTGTTCATTGGCTTGTTTTTCTTCATTAGTCATTGCATCTAAAGGTTTTGTTGATACGGCATCCGGTTTTTTATCATCTTTTTTGGGATCGGTTTGTTCAGGTTTTGCTGCTTCTGGCTGATTTTCTTGCTCCTGCTTTTCAGCTTCTTTTTTTTCAGGCTGCTGTTCCGCACTTTCTTGTGACTGCTCGGGTTTTTGCTCAGGCTTTTTATCGGCTTCCTTTTGCTCATCCTGTTTTTCTTGGTTTTTATCTTGTTTAGGCTGGCCTGGCTTGTCGCCTTCCTTATCTTTCTCCTGATTTTTTTGGTTTTGGGAGTCTTGCTTCTTATCTTTATTTTGCTGGTTTTGATCCTGCTTTTGTTTTTCCAGTTCTTTTTCTACCAACTCTTTGTTGTATTTCGTATCGTCATCATCAGGGTTTAGCTTGAGCGCTTTATTATAAGCATCTAAGGCTTCTTGCCACTGACCAGATTGCGCTAAAGCATTACCTTGATTGTATAAACTATTTGCACTTGAGTTATTTTTCAGGTTTTCAAGTGCTTTATCGAAAGCACCTGATTTGTAATGCGCCGCCGCTTTCCAATCTGGATTTTCAAATAACTCTGCGGCTTTATCGTATTGCTTGTTGTTATAAGCTTCTTGAGCTTGCTGGTCTTTGGTTTTCCATAGCTCTTGCCATGCCTGATTCATATCAAGGGCGTAACTGTTTTTCGGGAAGGGCAAGAGCAACAAGAATACAAGGCCAAGTAAGCCTTTCCTGAAACTCAATACCGCTAACGGTAAGACTAACAGCAACAGCCAAGGCCCTGCGTCACGCCATTGATCCAACAGCAAGTTTTCATTTTTCTCGCCTTTCACATGAGACTGTGATGTTACCGTCAATAGCAGGGCTTGAATATCTGCATCATCTGCCGTCAAGGATTGATAGGTGCCATTACCAGCCTGAGCCAGTTTCTCTAAGCCGCTGACATCAAGCTTATCAACGATAATTCCGCCCTGGTCATCTTTTAAAAAACCGCCCGTGTCCAGGGCAATAGGTGCACCGCCGGAAGTACCTACTCCTAGCACCAGCAGTTGGTAAGTATCCAGGGATTTTGCTTTTGATAAGGCATCGTCAGTATTGCCACCATCGGTCAGTAGGAGTATTTGCCCTTTCTGCAAACCTGCTTGTTTAAATAGTTCCACGGCTTTTTCTAATGCCCGTGTAGTGTTATTGCCATCGCTGGGCATAATGCCTGTCGTCAAGGCGGATAACTGATTGTCTATGGTTTCAATATCGTTGGTAAGTGGAGTGACGGTGAAAGCGTCTCCAGCGTAAACAACCAGTGCGGTTTGCCCGTCTTTCCGTTTTTTTAAAATATCGGCAATTTTGTAACGTGCCATCACCAAACGGCTGGGTTTGATGTCGGTTGCATCCATCGAACGCGACAAATCCAGCACGATGACCAAAGCCGAATCGTTCCTAAACACGGGCGTAGGCAAACGCTCCCAAGCCGGCCCTGCCAGGGCGATGATTGCGAACAAAGCGGCAATAGCACCCGTTGCTAAAGGCCAGCGGCTTTGCGCTGCTGCCTTATCCTGCAACAGATAAGGCAGCAGCGCCTCATCGCAGACGGTTGCCCAGTTGCCGTGGCTCAGTTTACTTTTGACCAGCATGAACAATAAAATTGCATAAGGTAGGAGTGCCAGCAGCAAATAAGGCCTAATGAAATGGAATTCGGATAAGTTCATGACCATTTTGTTTTATAAAAACCTATGAAACCAGCCAGAGCCAATGCCAACCCTAAAGGCCAGTAAAAAAGGTCGGTGCGTGGCCGGAAAAATTGTTTGTCTTTCTCGATAGGTTCAAGCTGATCCAGTAGCATGTAGATATTATTCAATTCCTCAGCATTTCGGGCGCGAAAATATTGGCCACCAGTGCTTTCGGCAATTTTAACCAGGGTGTTTTCATCAAGGTCAGTGGAAGGATTGACCTTACGCGAACCGAAAAAACTGCGGACGATCATTTCATCCGCGCCCACCCCTATCGTATAGATTTTGAGTTTATTTGCCGCCGCCAATTCCGCCGCCTTTAAGGGTGACACCTCACCTGCAGTATTGGCGCCATCGGTTAGCAAGATCAAAACCCGGCTGTCGGCTGGTTGGTTTTTAAGGCGTTTGATCGCCAAACCAATCGCGTCGCCGATGGCGGTGTTGTCGCCAGCGAGTCCAATGGCAGATTCATCCAATAAGGTCATGACCGTTTTCCGGTCAAAGGTCAGTGGTGTTTGTAGGTAAGCTTGAGTGCCAAACAGGATCAAACCCAAGCGGTCACCCACTCGACGGTTAATAAAATCGTTGGCGACATATTTGATAGCAGTCAAACGGTCTACCGCCCGTTTATTGATGAAAAAGTCCTGCACCTCCATACTACCAGACAGATCCACTGCGAGCATGAGGTCGCGTCCGCTAACGGCTTGTTCGATGGGTTCGCCTAACCATTGTGGGCGGGTGCAGGCAATGACTAACAAAACCCATGCAATCGATGCCAACCATAACGGCCACTTTTGGTTTAGTGCGACAGATTGGGTTTGGGCATCAGAAAAATCATCCAGGAATGGGACTTTTAAAGCGGCTTGCTCGACAGTCATCCGAGCAGGAAATAGCCAACGCACTAACAGCGGTAGCGGCAATACAAGGAGAAGCCAAGGCCATTCAAAGTGGATCATCGTTTACGTTTGGTTTGGGCGTTTAGCCAGTTTTCACACAGGCTGGTAAGTTGGGTGATTTCCTGTTCCGTTGGTGGGCTTTTTTGGTAAGGTGCATTAGCTAACAGTTGGCCAATACCCTGTGTGAATGGCGTTCCTTTTACCGAGCGCTCAAGAAACTCCAGCCACTGTTGTCCCGTCAACCCAGCGCATTTATTTCTTACGTTTGTACTAATTGCCGTACGCCGAATAAGCGCAGATAAATCTTTCAGTTTTTGGCTGTTTTCGCGCTGGGTATCTTGTTTAATTTCCAGAAGAAGTTTTTTTGCGGCCTTAATGGCTGTCTTTCGGGTAACGTGCCGATACAGCCAATACATCAATCCAATCAATAAGGGAATCAGGATCGCCAATATCCACCAACCAATTGCAGGTGGCCACCAACCGATTGCTTCTGGCAGATGAATGTCGCGGAGTGGAAGTTTACCGGATTCCATTTTATCGAGATCCCAATGGATGTCTCAGGCATTGCACAGGATCGGCCTGGGTGCTGCACTGTATCAACGCCACGCCACGCCTTGAAGAAATACGCTTTATTTTTCGTAGCCTTTCTTCAAAACGAAGCTGGTAGTTAGTTAACCTTTGCTTATCGCTGGTATCAACCAGTACATCCTTATCATCATGGGTAAATCGGTAACGGCCTTGCGTGGGTAGTCCATTTTCTAGCGGATCGTAGACGAAGATCAATACCACGTCGCAGTGTTCCGATAGCTTCAGCAAATAGTTTTCCGTTTGTTCGTTTATGCCGCGAAAGTCACTGATGATATATACCAAGCTCCCTGGCCTGGCATGTTGTGATAACCTGAATAGTGCTTGATTAAAAGTAAAATCATTACCTTCTGCTATATCAGGAATGACGAGGGCATTCAAGAAATGCAGTACCGAATGTTTACCGTTTTGGGGTTTGAGTTCTTTACAGGATGATTGTGAAAACACCTGTCCGCCTATTCTATCACCCTTTTGGCTGGCAACCCAGGCGAGCAAAGCCGCAAGTTTTTTGGCTTGCACGGACTTGAATACGCCACGGGTTGCAAACTGCATGGCCGGACGGTTATCTACGGAAATAAATACGGGCTTTTCGCGTTCTTCCCTGAATAATTTGGTATGGGTTTTACCTGTCCGTGCAGTTACCCGCCAGTCAATACTGCGTATATCGTCGCCCTGTTGATAGAGACGAGTCTCGTCAAACTCCATCCCTCTGCCTTTAAAGGCAGACAGATAGCCGCCGCTTTGCTGGGCACGGATTGTCAATCGGTGCAGGTTTAAGCCAGATGCAGGTTTTGCCAGATCAATCAAAGTCTTTAACGATACCGAAACCAACCCATTAGCATCTTCAGGGCTGTTGTCAACGTCGATTTTTTTCGCAGAAAACATTACGGTACCGCAATTCTGGCAATAAGTTCCTTGATAACCTGATCAGTCGTGATGCCTTCGGCTTCCGCTTCATAAGATAAAATCAGACGGTGGCGTAACACATCAAAAGCCAGCTCCTGAATGTCTTCGGGGCTGACGAAATCTTTTTGGGACAGCCAAGCTTTGGCTTTGGCACAGCGGTCTAAGGCAATGCTAGCTCGTGGGCTGGCACCGTATTGCAACCAGCTTGCAAGATCTTTTCCGTACACGGACGGGTTTCGGGTTGCCAAGACTATTTGCAGCAAATAATCTTCCAGGTTATCGGTCATGTACATATCCAACACTTCCTCGCGGGCAGCAAATAAGGTGTTTTGGGTGATGGCTTCAAAGGGCTGCTTAAGTTTTGCGGCTTCGGATCGTGCTTCTGACCGTGCTAAATGCAGGATACTTTTTTCATGTTCCGCTTTTGGATAATCCACTTTAACATGCAGCAAAAAGCGGTCTAGCTGGGCCTCCGGCAAGGGATAAGTGCCTTCCTGCTCAATCGGGTTCTGGGTTGCCATGACCATAAATAATTGCGGCAGCGGATAAGTTGCTTGCCCGACGGTGATTTGTCGTTCTGCCATTGCTTCCAGCAACGCCGCCTGGACTTTTGCCGGCGAACGGTTGATTTCGTCGGCCAGGATCAAGTTATGGAATAACGGCCCTTTCTGGAATTCAAACGTGCCTTGTTGGGGACGGTAGATTTCAGTCCCGGTCAAATCGGCAGGCAAAAGATCCGGCGTAAACTGCACCCGGTGAAAATCGCCTTGGATACCTTTGCTGAGTACATTGATGGCACGGGTTTTCGCCAAACCAGGAGCGCCTTCGACAAGAAGGTGGCCATCAGCCAACAGGCCAATCAACATTCGCTCAACTAAAATCTCCTGCCCGATGATTTCCTGGTTAATGTGGTTTTTTAGGCGGATTAAGGCGGATTGGGTTAGGCTGGTTTGGTGTTGTTCTGACATGATTTAAGTTATTGTTTGTTGAATCCAAAGTATCGATAATATCAATAAATTGTTTAACGCGTGAACGTCATTCGTTACCGTGTAAACAATTTTTATCAAGAAAGGTTCCACATAAAATATTTTGCTGAATTGCTTAAATAATTAGTTAGTTGTTAAAACGAAATAGTTATGGCGGCACAAAGCCAATTTTTCAAGCCATAAATTTTTCCAAAATCCTGTCCAAAAAATTCCAGCCTTTTTCCGTGCAGATGAAATGATCGTTTTGATTTGTGATTAGGTTTTGTTCCATGCATACGGATAATGCGGGTTCCAGGCTTGCCTTATCAAGACCAGTTGTAGCTTGGTAGTGGCTCAGGGTAAAGCCACGTCTAAGCCGTAATTGGTTCATGATAAATTCGAGGGGCAGTTCATGAATGGGGATAGTTTGGGCATCGCCGCTTTGAGATGGGTTTTGTAGATAAAGATCTGGGCTTTTAGCTTTAGAACTACGGGTAATTTGGTTTGGTAAAGATTCTGTGATTTTGCCGTGCGCGCCTGCGCCAATACCCAGATAATCCCCGAACTGCCAGTAATTGAGGTTATTTGACATTATGGCGGCATTGCTTCTCAAGCTGGGCGTAAGCCGAAATTTCATATTGATGGTATCCGGCATTATTCAATAAGCCTTGGCAGTTTTTTTGTGTATCAAAGATAAACTCGTCATCAGGCAGTTTGGGCGGAAACTTATGGAATAAAGTATTCGGCTCCAGGGTTAACTGGTAAAAAGAAATATGTGTGGGCTTAAGGTCGATTGCTGTTTTCACATCTTGTTCGCTATCGCCAAGAACCGCACCGGGTAAGCCGAACATCAAATCCAGGTTAAAATTGGTAAACCCTGCATCATGCGCTATTTCTGCTGCCCTGATGGCATTTTGCCCAGAATGGACACGCCCCAGTTTTGCCAACAAACCATCATTAAAGCTTTGAATGCCTATAGATAAGCGGTTGATGCCCAAGGCATTGAACTCTTTAAATTTTTCGCTTTCAAATGTGCCAGGGTTAGCTTCCATCGTGATTTCCAAGTTTTCTTCAAACTTAACACGCTGCCTGATTCCATAAATTAAACGGTCTAAAGATTCAGGCGAAAACAGGCTAGGTGTACCGCCACCGATAAAGATGCTATGGATGGGACGGGTTATGGCGTAGCGTTCAAGGTCAAAGGCTAAATCATTGAGCAAGGCATCAATATAAGCCGATTCCGGCATATTCGTTTTGGCTGCATGTGAATTAAAATCACAATAAGGGCATTTTTTAATACACCAAGGGATGTGGACATATAGGCTAAGTGGTGGCAATAGGAACTCAGAGGCAATTAAACTGGTGGTAAGTTTAACATTAACAGCAGCTATCTGAATAACAAACACACTCACCGCCGATTCTGTTGTAGCATATTAACCCCGCCTTAAGGCAGGGTTAATTTATTTTGTTTACGTTGCCCCAATTAATAGCAACTATATTGACGAGGTCACATGCGACTTTTACTGGTAGAAGATGACGAAATATTGGGCGATGGCTTGGCTGCTGGCCTAAAAATGGAAGGTTATGCCGTGGATTGGCTAACCAATGGCAAGCTGGCTGACGAAGCCCTTAAGATGAATTGCTATGAGCTGGTCGTCTTGGATCTAAACTTACCGGATATGGATGGTTTGTCTATCTTGCGTGCATTAAGGGCGCGTAAGGACGAAACGCCCGTGTTGGTATTGACCGCCAAAGATACCGTGCCGGATCGGGTAGAAGGCTTGGACAGCGGGGCGGATGATTTCGTCATTAAGCCGTTCGAGCTGGATGAAGTGTGCGCCAGGTTACGGGCTTTGGCACGAAGAAACGAGGGTAGAAGTACACCGACTATTGAACACCAGGGGGTTGTGCTAGACCCTGCTTCGCACCAGGTCACTTTCAACGATCAAAGTGTGGAGTTATCGCAAAAAGAGTTTGAGATCCTCAGCTTTCTCATGAGTAATATTGGCCGTGTTGTATCGCGCGCAAGGCTCGAAGAAAGCCTGTACTCCTGGAGTTCCGATATAGAAAGTAATACGGTGGAGGTACATATCCACTATCTCAGAAAAAAACTTGATCCTAGTATTATCCGAACAGTTAGGGGTGTAGGTTACATCATTGATTCAGATAATGATACGAATACAGTTTCAGATGAAGAAGAATGAACTATTCGTTACGAAAACTACTGTTGCTAACTTTGTTATCAGCATCCATGCTGATATGGGGGATTTCTGCCTATATCAATTACCGCTTAACCCGTAACGAGGTCGCTACCCTTTTTGATGCTGAACTAGCACAATCAGGTAAGGTCTTGATGGCTTTTTTAGAAGGGCTGCCCCAAGACAGCGCCTTAGAACAACGCTTAAAACTCATTCAACCCGACTCATTAGGGCAAGATTATGATCGTAAAATTGCTTTTCAGCTTAGATCTGAAAATGACGGCTTATTGTTGCGTTCAAAGGCTGCCCAAAGTTTTCCACTTTCTGGAAACAATATAAACAAGAATGAAGATCCCTTATGGGATGTTTTTGATGAGCTGTTGCAGACTGACGCTTTCGACCATAAGTACGAGAGAAAAATAGCATTTCAATTATGGTCAAACGATAACGGCTTGTTACTGCGCTCAGAAAGCGCCCCTAAATTTGCATTTTCTTCTTCGATTCGTGGTTTCAGCGAAAAAACAATAGACGATCATTTGTGGCACGTATTTAGTATTTCTAATACCTCGGGGGATTATGTCATTCATGTCGGGCAAAAAGAGGAGATACGAGAACAGTTAACTGATGATATTTCTAAGCAGCTTGTTACCCAGTTTTTGATTGGTTTGCCATTGCTAGGTGTCGTTATCTGGTTCATCGTAGGGTACGCCTTAAAACCGCTTAATCGTTTGGAAAGGGCGTTATCTAAACGCGAAGCCAGCTTCTTAAAGCCTTTATACACTAAAAAACTACCTAATGAGGTGATCCCAGTTGTTAATGAGATCAATAACTTATTTGCACAGCTTGAACAAGCGTTTGAACACGAACGCCGATTTACTGCCGATGCCTCGCACGAGCTAAGGACTCCTTTGGCAGGATTGCTGACCCAAGCGCAAGTAGCGTTACGGACAACCGATGAATCCGTACGAAAACAAGCATTGCTGCGGATTTCGCAAGCTGTCCACAGAATGACTTATATGGTGCAGCAATTACTGACTTTTTCACGTATCGAATCCGGCAAAGAATATCTCACTAAAGAAATCACCATTATGAATCGGGAAATTATTCAAGTAATTACCGAACTAGAACCTACGGCACACAAAAAACGTATTCAGATCGAGTTTGTTGAACACAATGCCTTGCCTGTTATGGCTAATACCCAGCTTATTACTATTTTGGTCAGGAATATTATAGATAATGCCATCAAATATACCCCAACAAACGGCATTGTGATGATTTACCTTGAAGGTAGCGAAAAACAGTTACGATTCAGGGTAGAAGATTCAGGCCCAGGAATTCCAGCAGAGCAGCGCGAAAACTCCTTAAAGCGATTCCATCGCTGCATGGAAACTGCTCAGACTGCCCAAGGCAGCGGGTTGGGGTTTTCCATAGTGGAAAGAATTACCAGCATGTACGGCGCAGAACTAGCGCTTGGGGTATCGCAATTTGGCGGATTAAAGGTAACGGTAACCTTTCCGGTGTTAAAAAGGGAGGCAGACCAGAAACTAGCCGAATACTTCGCAAGTAAAAATATTGCTAAAGCGTAGGTTTCTCATTTCAAAGATTCATCAATGACTGGATTGCTTAACTTACCAATTCCTTCAATCTCAACGCTAACCGTTTGCCCTGATTTCAAATAGCCGCGCGGCTCCATCTTCACGCCTACCCCACTGGGTGTTCCGGTGCTAATGACATCGCCCGGCTCTAAAGTCATGGCTTGCGACAAGTAAGCGATCATTTCGTAACAGTTAAAGAGCATGTGACTCGTGTTGGAGTCCTGCCTTAGCTCTTCATTCACCCAGGTTTTGAGGTTGAGATTATGCGGATCGCCGATTTCGTCTTTAGTTACAATCCAGGGCCGAGCGGGCCACAAGTATCGAAGGATTTTCCGACAGTGAACGTGGGTGAGCGAAATTGCCAGTCCCGTACTGAAACATCGTTGGCAATCGTGTAGCCCGCAATCACTTCATGCGCTTTGTCAACTGGTACATGACGGCAGCGTGTGCCGATCACAAACGCGAGTTCGCCTTCATAATCCAGCTTATCGGATACTTTTGGCAAGTGAATGGCATCGCCGTTACCAATCACACACGTACTTTGTTTGGTAAAAAAGCTGGGGAACTCCGGCCTGTCACGTCCGGTTTCGGCGATATGATCGGCATAGTTAAGACTTATAGCCAGATATTTTCCTGGTCTGGGTATTGGGGCTTGTAATTTGACTTCTGCTAAAGGAATCCGGTGCTTTCCCGTGTCTATGCGTTTTTGCATAGCCGAGAGTGCCGGTTCTCCTGCTGCTAAAAAATTAATCATTGCCTCCGGAATATTCAACTCGCCAACGCCATCGACAACCTCCTCATCGACCACTGCGCCAAAACGGGAATATTTGTTATGGGTAAAAGTAACCAGCTTCATAAGCATATACGCCTTGTGCAATTTTTAGTACAGCTATTGTATAACGAAGATGAAACGCCAAAAAAAAGATATAATCGCCATATTTAACCTAGAGGATCGAAAAAATGAACGAAAACTGGATTGCACCTTCCATCCTGTCTGCTAACTTTGCCAAATTGGGCGAGGAAGTTGATAACGTATTGGCCGCTGGCGCAGACGTTGTCCATTTTGATGTAATGGATAACCATTTTGTACCTAACCTGACCATCGGGCCCTTGGTTTGTGAAGCCCTGCGTAAGCATGGTGTGACCGCGCCTATCGACGTACATTTAATGGTCGAACCCGTAGACCGCATCATCCCTGATTTTGCTAAAGCTGGCGCGACTTTCATCACCTTCCATCCAGAAGGTTCTGTTCATATCGACCGCACCTTACAACTGATTAAAGATTGCGGTTGTAAAGCGGGTTTGGTGTTTAATCCTGGAACACCCTTAAACCATCTGGATTATGTGATGGATAAGCTGGATATGATCTTATTGATGTCGGTAAACCCCGGTTTTGGCGGACAATCGTTTCTGCCTTCCGCTTTAGGTAAACTTCGTGAAGTTAGGAAACGCATTGATGAGAGCGGTTTTAATATACGCTTGGAAATCGATGGCGGCGTTAACGGCGCTAATATCGGTGCGATTAAAGCGGCGGGAGCCGATACTTTTGTTGCGGGTTCTGCCATCTTCGGTAAGCCGGATTATAAGAAGATTATTGATGAAATGCGGGCTGAGATGGCGAAGGTTGGTTGAAAAAAGGAAATAGTTATGGAAACTGATAATGGCAAGCGCGGAGCAAGTGGGGTTGTTGTCAGTCTCGTTGATATAGCGGCTGGGCAGTTACGTCTAGTACTCGATGATGTGAAGAATCAAAGTTTATCGGAGCGCGGGACATGGACTCATCATGTTCTCTTTACGTTTAAGGATTACAACGCTGATGACATTATTAATCACAAATTATCTGATAAAGAACTAGCTGATATTGGTTTCAATTTACTTGTTCGTCTTGCTGTGCTTTATGAGCATCCAATAAATTGAAAGCACCTTAACCCAACAATTGATGACATATTAAACGCCGAAAGTTGGGTTACGACGTGCCTTAAATTTCGTGCAGACATTAAATTTTGATTGTTTTGCGCGCCTAACCCAACCTACATGAGTTTTAAATAAACCAATAACTTAACAAATTAAATCTTGTGCCTTTTGCCTTGTACCTAAATTCATGACCCCAGAACAATTCAACACCTACGCCAGACAGGGTTACAACCGTATTCCTGTTTGCCGAGAAGTGCTGGCCGATTTAGATACGCCTCTAAGCGCGTACCTAAAACTGGCCGACGGCTCGTATTCTTATCTGTTTGAATCGGTCCACGGCGGTGAGCAATGGGGTCGTTATTCAATTATTGGCTTGCCTTGCAAAACGTTAGTAAAAGTAAATGGCAATGAAATCCGGCTGGAAAAAGAGGGAGAGGTGCTTGAAAGCATAACTCACGATAATCCTTTAGCTTGGATAGAAGCGTTCAAAGATCGCTTCAAAGTACCGGACATTGAAGAATTGCCGCGCTTTAGCGGTGGCTTGGTCGGTTATTTCGGCTATGAAACCGTTGCTTATATCGAGCCGCGTTTACGTGCCGATAAGCCTGATCCTTTAGGTTGTCCGGATATTTTGTTGATGGTTTCGGAAGAAATCCTGGTATTCGACAACCTATCCGGCAAAATGCTGTTGCTTACCCATGCCAATCCCGAAGAAGACAACGCCTATAATCTGGCTGTTGCAAGATTAGATGATCTAGCAACAAGATTACGTGAGCTAAAAGCTGAACCAGCCAAGCATAACAAGTCTGTGCGGGTGCGAGAATCGGATTTTGTCTCCGGTTTTACGGAAGAGGGTTATAAAAATGCGGTGCTAAAAGCCAAGGATTACATCACTGATGGCGACATTATGCAGGTGGTATTGTCGCAACGCATGTCCATCCCTTATAGTGCGCCGCCGCTGGATTTATACCGCGCCTTACGTTGTTTGAATCCCTCGCCGTATATGTTCTATTTAAACCTGGAAGACTTCCATATCGTCGGTTCGTCACCGGAGATACTGGTCAGGTTAGAAGATGATCTCATCACCGTGCGTCCCATCGCAGGCACACGCAAACGTGGGGCTACGCCGGAACACGACCTGGAACTGGAGCGTGAACTGCTGGCTGATCCCAAAGAACTTGCCGAACACCTTATGTTGATTGACCTGGGCCGCAACGATACCGGACGAGTGGCTGAAATTGGCACCGTCGAGTTGACCGATAAGATGATCGTCGAGCGCTATTCGCACGTCATGCACATCGTGTCCAATGTCACCGGGCAATTGCAATCCGGCAACAATGCCTTTGATGTGTTGGCAGCGACCTTTCCAGCGGGTACGGTCAGCGGCGCACCCAAAATTCGAGCGATGGAAATCATCAATGAACTCGAACCCGTCAAGCGCGGCGTGTATTCTGGTGCGGTTGGCTATATTTCATGGTCAGGCAACCTGGATACCGCGATAGCGATCAGGACTGCCGTTATCAAAGACAATAGACTGCATATTCAAGCTGGAGCGGGCATCGTGTATGATTCCATCCCCCAAAGCGAATGGGATGAAACCCTAAACAAAGGCCGCGCCGTATTTCGCGCCGTCAGCATGGCGGAAGCCGGCCTCGATAGTGAACAACAGGGAGGGCAACCATGAGTGCAGTCAACGTAGTGATGATCGACAATTACGATTCATTTACCTACAACCTCGTGCAATATTTTGGCGAGTTAGGTGCAAATGTTTCGGTAGTAAGAAACGATCAAGTAAGTGTTGAAGACATTGCCGCATTAGCACCCGATAAAATCGTGATCTCCCCAGGTCCTTGCACGCCTAAGGAAGCCGGAGTTTCCGTTGATGCCATCTCAAAATTCGCCGGACACATTCCCATTTTGGGCGTGTGCTTAGGACATCAAAGCATCGGTTATGCCTTCGGTGGCAACATCATTCATGCCAAAAGCATCATGCACGGCAAGACTTCACAGGTTTACCATGAAAATGAAGGCGTATTCAAAGGCTTAAGCAATCCGTTTACCGCAACGCGCTACCATTCCCTAGTCATCGAACAGGCCACCCTGCCTGATTGCCTGGAAGTCACTGCCTGGACACAAGACGAGCAAGGCAACATCGACGAAATCATGGGCGTAAGGCATAAATCCCTGGATATTGAAGGCGTACAGTTCCATCCCGAATCGATCTTGACCGAACATGGCCATGATTTGCTTAGGAATTTTTTGGAGCGGTGATGGTGTTTTATTTTTGGCTAACTAGCAGTCAATTGCCTAATAGATAGGCTCTAAATCTGCAAAAGCGGATCATCCATCATGTCAAAAACTACCTTTTTACTATTGATTGCTTTGGTCGGCGGTCTTTTACAAAACCAAAGCAAGATAAAGCATTGGCTGAATCCGCCGCCACCGCGAATCCCTGGTTCTGATAAGGTCATACTCTATTCAACCACTTGGTGCGGTTATTGCGCCAAAACGCGAGAATATTTTGCGGACAATCATGTCAACTATCAGGATATTGATGTTGAGCAGACAGAAGAAGGTCGAACGGCCTATCAGCAAATGGGGGCGAATGGCGTACCGATTGTCGTCATTAACAACGATACAGTTATTAGGGGTTATGACCCGCAAGAGATTAATACGGCTTTGGGGGGTCAATAAGGCTAAGGGGCGCTATTACTAAAGCCGGAGAAATAATCATGGGTTTACTTACGCACCCAAATTAACCATTCCATCAATCGAAAAACTGTCAAATTAACGCGTTGGTTGATACCGGAGCGGATTTTATAGGCATTACCGAGACGTTGTTGGATGTAACTCAGTTGGTAAGCAATGGATTTTATTGTCGATCAAGACAACAAGCATTTGAGGCAACATGAAAAAGCTATTTGTCATATTAAACACCTTATTTTTAAGCGCTTGTAGCATATTCGGCATATCCTCTGTAGAGGAAGCGGGTTATAACGTGCTAAAAGATAATGCAAACATCCAAATCAGACAATATAAACCCTTGCTTACCGCACAAACCGAAGTTGAAGCGAATTATGAAACAGCAAGCAGTAAGGCTTTCCAACGCTTGTTCGATTACATTTCCGGTAACAACAAAAAACAACAAAAAATTGCGATGACCACGCCTGTTATTCAGGAAAAACAATCAGAAAAAATTGCCATGACTGCCCCGGTATTCCAAGAAAAATCAGACAAGACTTGGTTTATGTCGTTTGTGCTGCCAGTGGATTATACTTTGGCAAACGCGCCAGTGCCGCTAGATTCTTCGGTTGTCCTTAAGGAAGTGCCAAGCAAAAAAGTTGCCGTCCTGACTTATACCGGATTTCTTTCTGAGCAAACGATTGATGAAAAAACCAATGAATTGAAAAGTTGGTTAGAATCTAATGGCTACAAAGCCATTTCCTTGTCGCGTTCGGCAGGTTTTAATCCGCCTTGGACATTACCGTTTTTGCGTCGTAATGAAATCCATATTGATATTGAATAGGTTAAAACATTGAACACAAAGCACAGAAACAGAACGCCTCAAAATGACGGTGATTCTGTACAAGTAATTAGTGACTTAATAGGAAAAGGCTCGTCCGTGACCCTGAAACGTGGAACAGTCATCAAAAATATCCGTCTGACAGGCGATGAAGAAATGATTGAATGCAATGCGGAATAATCAAAGGTTTGGTACTCAAAACCTGTTTTTTGAAAAAAGTTTCGTAATTTGTATGGTGGTTTTTGTAACTCAACCTGTACTTAAAGATGCAAATCCAACAAGCGCTGCAAAAATCACTCAATAAGCAAAACCTCACCGTTGCCGAAATGCGCGAGGTAATGCGGATTATCATGAGCGGTGGTGCGACTGATGCCCAGATTGCCGGGTTTTTAGTTGCCCTGCGTTGCAAAGGCGAAACGGTAGATGAAATTGCCGCCGCCGTGGAAGTGATGCGTGAATTGGCGAGTAAAGTACCGATAACTGGCGGTCATATAGTCGATACCTGCGGAACCGGTGGTGATGGCGCGAATACATTTAACATCTCCACAACCTGCGCTTTTGTTGTAGCTGCAGCGGGTGGACAGGTTGCCAAACACGGCAACCGTTCAGTCTCCAGCAGTTGCGGCAGCGCCGATGTGTTGGAAGCGGCGGGTGTCAACCTAGATTTATCGGCAGAACAAGTCGCCCAATGTGTGCATGAAATTGGCGTGGGTTTTCTATTCGCCCCCAAACATCATGGCGCGATGAAGCATTCTATCAACGTACGTAAGGAAATGGGCGTGCGGACTTTGTTTAACCTGCTTGGCCCACTATCGAATCCTGCATCAGCGCCAAACCAACTGATTGGTGTTTTCTCCAAAGACTGGGTAGAACCCTTGGCGCAAGTATTGCTTAAACTCGGCAGCCAACATGTGTTAGTGGTGAGTGCTGAAGATGGTTTGGATGAAATCAGCATTGCGTCAGAGACGTATGTTGCGGAATTAAAAGACGGTACTGTGTCGACATATAAAATAACGCCTGAACAATTTGGTTTGCAGCGGGCGAGTTTGGCTGAGTTGTCGGTAACTAACGCCGCATCCAGCCTGAACATGATAAAATCTGTGCTGGACAATCAGCCAAGTGCAGCACTGGATATCGTGCTGTTAAATGCAGGGGCTGCAATTTATGCTGCGAATATTACGGATACTTTGAATGAAGGTATCGAAAATGCCCGGCAAGTGATCGCCAGTGGCACAGCTCGCGGCAAACTGGATGCCCTGATTAGCTATTCGACAAAAATAACACAACAAAAACAATGACCGACACCCCAGATATTTTAAAAAAAATCCTCGCTAAAAAAATTGAAGAGGTCGCCAATCGCAAACAACGCATGAGTATTGCCGATCTGGACGAGATTGCTCAAGGCGTTGAAAGACCGCGTGGATTTTATAAGGCCTTACAACATAAGGTAAGCACAAAAAAGCCTGCCATTATTGCGGAGATCAAAAAAGCCTCGCCCAGCCAAGGCGTGATTCGGGAAAATTTCGAGCCTATCACTATCGGTTTAGATTATGCCATGAACGGCGCAACCTGTTTGTCGGTGTTGACTGATAAGGAATTCTTTCAAGGTGCCGAGGCATATTTGCAGATGGTCAGGGAGCGTTGCCCACTGCCCGTCATCCGCAAAGATTTCATGATCGACCCATACCAGATCTATGAATCCCGCGCTTTGGGAGCGGATTGCATTTTGTTGATTGTCGCGGCCTTAGGTGACGACCAAATGCGCGAGCTGTCGGAAACCGCAACCAAACTTGGCATGGATGTGCTGGTTGAATCCCATGATGCAGCAGAATTAGAGCGTGCCTTGGAACTGGACACGAAACTGATGGGGATCAACAACCGCAATTTGCGTACCTTTGAAACGTCCTTGCAAACGACGTTAGACCTTAAGCCAATGGTTCCATCTGATAGGATCGTTATTACTGAAAGCGGCATCCATACCCAAGATGATGTGCAATTGATGCTGGATAATGAGATTTACGCTTTCCTGGTTGGCGAATCATTTATGCGTGCTGAAAGCCCTGGGCATAGAATGCGCGAGTTGTTTGCCTTATAAGCCTCATATTCCAGAATTTTGCTACACTTATCATAAATAATAAACTTTACCGTAAATGCATTCAAAATATCCTATTGGCGTTTTTGATTCAGGCGTTGGCGGCCTGTCGGTTTTGCGCGAAATTCATCAATTGCTGCCGCATGAAGATTTGATTTATGTCGCCGATTCCAACCATGCGCCGTATGGGGACAAACCTAAGGATTTCATCCTGCAGCGGTCTACCGCCATCATCGAGTTTTTTTTAAGCCATAAAGTCAAGGCAATCGTAGTTGCCTGCAATACCGCCACTGCCGCCGCCGTAAAGGAATTGCGCGAAATCTACCATCTACCTATGGTAGCGATGGAACCAGCCGTTAAGCCTGCCACTGAACAAACCCAAACCGGCATCATCGGCGTACTGGCGACCAGCAGGACGATCAACAGCAACAATTTCCAGATCTTGTTTTCCCGTTTTGCCGACCGGGCACAAATAATCCCGCAAGCATGTCCTGGTTTGGTTGACCAAGTTGAACAAGGCGATCTCGATAGCGCGACTACCCGTGCATTGGTAAGCCAATATGTCCAACCGTTATTGGCGCAAAATGCTGATATTCTGGTATTAGGGTGTACCCATTACCCGTTTTTGAAGCCCATTATTCAGGAAATCGCCGGAACTGGCGTACGGGTTATTGATTCCGGCGCGGCCATCGCTAAGCGCTTGCACCACTTGCTGCATCACCATAGTTTATTAGGCGACAATCAACAAACGGGTTCAGTGAGATTTTATAGCAGCGCCGAAAACGGCATAGCGGATAGGTTGATCTCAGAGCTGTGGGGTAGCCGAATTAATACAGAAAAAATGACCGAAGTGGTGTCAGTTTAAAGCACTAATAAATAAGCCCCAATTTCTTTGTATCGATATACACCTCACTTATCAGCTACCACATCATGCAGCCAACCCAAACCCTAATAGCCATTTCCCCAATTATTAACAGCGGCGTATTTGTCGTTGCTATTCCAGGGTTAAATAAAAGTAATACCAATAAGTTGCTATATGAATCCCCTCATCCTGGCCTTCTCCCTCTGGAGAAGGTTTCAATGAGAACTTATTGGGATTGGTATAAGTGATAGCACCTACTTTAGTCTTATTTTCTACCCAAAATTGATTTAGTCAGATAGCTATCTCTTTATCACGACGGTTGCTGAAAAAATTGTAACTGGCGGAACATTTCGCTCGAATGGCCTGTGAAATATCAGCCTCACTTCACTTGTACCTTGTGATATCGCATGAAGTTTTATTATCTCCTTGCCCCCCGAACCAATGGCTTTATCGTTAGCCAAAAAATCTGATTTATTTAGTTTCAGTAAATCCGAATCGAGCGAACTCACTTCCCAGACATAACCCGTGGTCGGGTTGCCAGGCAATACAATTTCCAGGTCGTCGCCCACGTTGATTTCAACGGTTTTACCGGAGTCGTTCTCAATTAATTTCATGATACCACCTGCCAATAAGACATTCGTGTTTACCAACATCAGTACAAAAAACAGGACTGTCCACGTGTTCATCATTGCTGCCTCATTTAATTAAAACTTACAAATCCTAATTCTTGTTTAGGTCTGATGTTGTTCTAAATCGTTCGTGGTGAGCCTGTCGAACCATGAACCAAATCGAGTTGTTCTGAGATTCCGCAAGAGATTTCCATATTTTTATTTAGAAGGTATCCAGAACGTCTTCTTACAATTACCGAACGAATTTTTTCCACTTGTGGTCGGAATGACTGCTTGCGGGGTATCGCCCCATTTGTAGAATACACTCATGCTGTACAGGTTTGATCCGGAACATTTCAGCCGCACCGCGCCATTTATATTTGGGAGCTTATCAGAGATAAGCTGATTAA
Source organism: uncultured Gammaproteobacteria bacterium (assembly GCA_963804035.1). Classification (GTDB taxonomy): domain Bacteria; phylum Pseudomonadota; class Gammaproteobacteria; order Methylococcales; family Methylomonadaceae; genus Methyloglobulus. The sequence goes on from CAWDOO010000004.1 coordinate 523,096, forward strand.
ATTCCTTCTGACTAAGCTTCCTGTCCGCATAGGGTGCAACCGCTTCGGAAATTTCTTTCGCTTTAGCTAATGACCACTCAAAATAAATCGGGGCTTTCATTGGTGAACAAATGCCGTGTTTAACCCATTCATGACGTTCCAGGCATTTTTCCAGCCCGGCCATATAACCTTTCATGCTTTTCCAATTCTCGGATTCATACAAATTGGGTGGCGAGGGGTAATCGCAATAAGTAGGGCGATGGGGTGGACATTCGCTCGCGTTACAGATGCCGGTCGGGTCGGGTAGCCTTCATTATAATTAGGCCACAGTCCATGCAGTTGAATCGCGCCTTCCTTGGGGAAATCCTTACAGCTTGGGTCGTTTTGATTGCCCTTGCCTTTACAAAAGGTCGCAGAAGCCGTTAACTCCAGGCGGTAATAAGGGTCTTTGTTAAGGTCTATTTGGCAGGTGGGCTCAGCTATTGCTTGAAATGCAGCGAAGCAACTAAAGAATATAAGCCATGTTTTGTTATTCATACATCTTCCAGTATCTACGGACTTTAATTATGTGAAGATAATGAACCCTTATTAATACGCGAAGCCAGCTTTATCAATCCAATAACGCCAAGTACGATTGAACCCATTCCTAAAACATTAATTACAGTATCACCTAAATAACCAGGGTTTTGAATACCACATTTAATACACCATGATCCTCTTGGTGTAATTAGCAATGCACCTACTATGATTTGCCAAACCCAAGTCAGGTCTCGATAAACATCAAAACAGTCGTTTTGTTTTTTATAAGATAAATTTTGTCCCTCTGTGCATAATTCGATGAGACCAGCGGTAACATCAAAGATAATTTTCTCCATCTCAGACCAAGGCGGCTGAAATTGAGTGCCCCACTCAATCGTAAAGCTATAAATGGTTTTTTTGTCGGGATCAGTTATATGGCGACTGTATATATAATCATCACTTGTGCCTGATGTTGGATAAAGGTCGAAACTTTGTTTAATTTTGTAATATTTTCTTCGTACTTCATGAATCGCATTGCGCAACTTTTTTGCAAGTTTTAACAGATTGATATTATCATCATGGTTAATATATTCTTTGTAAATTTCATCATCTTTTATCCCACGAATATTGTTGTAGTCGGAGTTCATGAAATTCATGGAAAAATCTTTAGCTTGATTTTGATCATCGCCCCATGGATAAAGAATTAACTCGCTATAACTATGGAGATCAATAAACCAACGAACTCGAGAACAAGTATCGATTAACCAACGGATGTTTTTAGTTTCTGCTTCCGAAAATGCGGACGTACCATGATACGTGTCTGAACATGGATTAGTAGACGTATGAATCTTAACCGCTGAATCTGGAGAGAAAAGATTAGGAAAATCCCAAAGAAAGTCAAAATTACGATTAATATCGACACCGATACAACCGGAACCTACTGGATTACGGTTCTTTCGCCACATTGAATCCTTTGTCTGGCTATAATGCCGTCCGTCCGGATTGACTAATGGGAATAGAACGACATGCATTCCTTCAATAATAGCCTTGATTTGAGCGCTCGTGAACGATTTGTAGCCATACACAAGTCCTGTTCCCAATGTATACGCCTCAAGGATATCGGCAGCAAAATTGATGCATATTTCGCAAGAACCCCACTCTCTTGCATGAACGCCGCCAATAAATAAAGCGGTATCCTTGCTATCCGCGCTCCCAGTACCAATACGTAAAGCATGGCATACACGACCCTCATAAGTTATTTCTGGAAGTGTTATAAGTTCGGTAAGACCTGGGTACTTAGTAGCAAGACCGCTTAGTGCCGATTCAACTTCTACAACGTTAAAATAAGACATAACTTACTCCTTTTTACCGAGGCCGCGAGGAGCTAATTTACCCCCTTCGAATCGATCCCCACGTCCTACCTCTTTCTGACGTTCTTTACCTACCCTGGTTGCATCCTCGATTATCTCGAAATCTGCACCAGCTTTCTTAAGTTGATCCAATACTGCTTCTGGTGTGTAGGCATCCACGCTCAAGCTACCATCTGGCAATCTTTTAGGGCCACCACCACCCATGTCCAATTGAAAATCTTTTATCAAACCCATGATAGTTGCCATGTCAATGGCATTGAGTTTTATTCTCATGATTTTTTTTTTACTAGTTGCCATACACTCTCCTAACAGAAACGTGGTGATCTCTTGAAGATATCTTTTAGAAAAAATTAGGATAATCGAATCATCCTGAGTATTCCGATTAATTTGAACACTGATTCCGGAGCAGTTTAAACGCCTAAAACCCAACGCATCTTTGAAGATTCGATTTTATCTACAAGTGTTCAACATGAGTCAAGGTGCAGCGCCGGATGGAATGTTAAATTTGGTGCAATGCCTTCATGCCCTTCGGGTATTTCAGTTATTGCGGCTTACCAGGTTACGGCTTGGCTTTAAACTCCTCAATAGCTGTTTCTAGGGATTCAATCCTTTGTTGTTGCAGGTCAGTGAATCTTTTTTGCTCTTTAAGTGCTTCAATAAGCAAGGGAATGAGTTCACTGTAAGCGACCGCCTTTTCTCCCGAGCCAGGGTCTGTGATAACTACTTCGGGAATAACCTTCTCAATATCCTGGGCAATTACTCCAAAGTGTTTCTCTTCGGGAAAAAAACGATCAGGATGCTCCTTGGTTTTCCAATTAAATTGAACCCCTTCAACCTTCATTAGCTTTTCAAGCGGGGCATCGATAAGAGCAACGTTTTCTTTAAAACGGGCATCGGAATTTGCCCAAATGCCATTGGCTAGGGCAGACCCGTTTACCCTGAGTACAAAACCCCCAGCGGGATTTCCTATATTAAGTAGATTGGTATTGTTTCGATCAATATTCATTCCCCAATCATCGACATCGCTAATGTTGTTATAAATTTCAAATGTTGAGGTGGCGTGATGATGTCTTACGGTCTGGAACGTTAAGCTGTTTTCTCCGTACCCAGTGATAGTTAATTCTGCAGCTCTAATACTTCCAGATCCCCCGCCAACTGACATGCCCGACTTGCTTAGTCTAAGCATTTCGGTTTCACTTCCAATATTGCCGGACATTATCCTAAAAAAAGGATCTTTTGCGAGATCAACTTCACTAACATTTTGTTCTAAGTACACATTATTTGAAGATATGGGGGAATTGCCAATCTGGAGATAAGAGGGGTAGCCGTTAATGCCTATAATTGCACTACCGTTAACATGCAGATTTGCTTCAGGTTTTGATGTTACAATTCCTACATTTCCATTTCCAGCAATTACAAAATTCGGCTGATTAGAACCAATACCATCCTCATCATAAACACGTAGAATGTCATTATCGCCAGGACTCCACAGGCACATGGTATTGCCATTCAAAAAAATACCGGCTGATTCTGCGCCATATTGGTCGGATCCTTCAATCCATAGTCCGTTGTTACCGTTATCAGGATTAAACTTTGTTGCTTCACCAATCTTTCCTCGGTTGCCATAATGGATCGACATGCATTTCCCGCGGATTTCCGATTTTTCGTCGATATTGATATTGCCAGTGACTTTTAAATTATCAAATGTTCCGTCAGCCATAATTGTTAACCCCTCTTATTAATTACAATGATTTTTAGCTTGAGTAGCTAAACGCACTATTCCCATTACTAAAACATTACAACCCAAACTTCTTCGTCTCCACATATTCGTTTTTCAGCAATGCCCAGAAGTCATCGGCCTGGCCTTGCAATACATATTCATAAGGCAGCCAGCCGTAGCCTTTTTCGCCCCAGTCGGTGCCCCAGGAGTTTCTAATCAACAAAGCCCCAGTGGTTTCTTTGCCGCAGATGGGGTTCTTGATCTTCTTGGCGTCGTCATAACCCACCGTGACCACGGCATGACCGCCTTCGACCTTTTCTTTCGGGCAGGGGAAAGGAAAATAACCTTCGGTTTCGGTCAGTCTATAGGAACTATACACCGTAAACCCGAACATGGACGGCATGTTGCCCGCCAGATGGGTCTTGATCCGTTGTAACAGGCTGGCGGGGGTGACGCCTGCCGAATCCAGCCGGTAGTAATTGATGGATTGGTAGTTTCGGCCAAAGGCATAACAGAATGCGGGCGGTTCCGTGTCGAAATGTACGGCTGGCGGCGTGACCGACTCGGGTCTCGCGGTGGTATAGGCCCAGTATTTTTCTGGCGGCGCGCCGAACAAGGTCATGGCGGCCATGGTGGTGCTAAGATAAGCCCCGGTATCGCCGGTCCATCCCAATAGATTCCGGGTCACTTTGTAAAGGAACAGCCTTGACGCATCGATGTGCGTGCCGTAAGCCTTGTTTTCATAGAATTCGATCAGTCCCGCCCCGGCTTGGGCGGTACAGGAGCCTAAGTCCTGCTGGTCTTCGATGGCGGAACACCACATCCTGAGATCGACCTTGGCCGGTAAGGATGCGGAGGCTGCCGCTGAGGCCATGTTGAGCTTTTTCAGCAGCGGCTTAATCTTCTCGTGCTCTGGGGTATAGTCCCTAATGTCCGGCAAATCCCGGTGCCAGCCCATGCCTTTTTTGCTGATTGTTTTGGTGTCCATAATCTATCTCCTAGAGTTTTAGTTGTAGGTATAGCGAATGGCTGAATATGGATAATCAAAAAATTTTTCCATATTTCCAATAAGTTTATTTTAAAGGCCCATTGATGTTATTTCAGCCTGCATTGCCCCAAGAAAACCTTTATTTCAGGCAACCGAAACCGCTACGGGTATATGGCCGACCAAAGCACTTCGTTAGGTAAAACATCTAACGGATAAAACGTGTTTTTACTTTATGCCGGTTAGGCCAGAAAGCCAACCACTAAAAATGGGGTATTAATGGGTATAAAATGGATATGGAAAATATCCATTCTAAAAGCCTGTTAGTTTGTCATTAGGCTATATTGACGATTGCCAGGCCGGTTGGTGTTCGATTGAAAAATCATCCGTGTTTAAAGCGGAATCGACTTTTATGACTTACAAGGTGGAAATTCCGAAGCTAGCCGGGGTTTGCAAACCCGTTCGTAAAGTTTTGAGCCGAAACGATTAACTTTGAGCCATCCCGGAAGTATGTGGCCTGGGCAACATGCCCGGTCTGGCTTTGGGACATTAGAAAGAAGCCCCTTATTTCCAAATAGGATTCCGTATTAGAAATAAAGAGCTTATATACTAACTTGGTGGGTGTGATGGGTTGCTTCAATCAAGGATAAAACTGATCTTCATATTGACGCGGTATTCGGTAATCTTGCCGTCATTAATCACCAGCTTCTGGTCTTGAATCCAGGCACCTTGAATGCCTCGTATAGTTTTACCGGCGCGTTTGATGCCTTTTTCGATGGCATCATCAAAGCTTTTGCTGGAACTGGATGTTATTTCACTTACTTTTGCGATGGTCATAATTATCTCCTGAATTGAAAAAATGGGATTTAATGCTGCGTATGGCAAAAAAGGATTCCGTTTTAAGCAAAATCCTAAAGAAAGCCTCAAGAAAAACACTTAAGCGGGTTAGTTATATCATTATTTTGGTTGGGTAACAAAACTCAGCGGTCGATTCGTACCGCTTAGAAAAATAATTATAATTTTCGTCAATTAACCAATTTAATATCGTTAAAGCTGCTGACTTGACAGTGGTTTGCGTGGGCATCTGGCTCTTGGTCACGGGTGAGCCATATTGTTTGAAAACCCGCCGCTTTTGCTGCATCCAGTTCTTCTTTAATATCGGACAGGAATAGGATGTCATGTGCAGGACAGCCAATCTGTTCGGCGATTTTACGGTAAGAATCGGATTCCTTTTTGCCGCCTATGTTGGTATCGAAAAAGCCTGAAAATAGTGGCGTTAAGTCGCCTTCATCGGTATGCCCAAAAAGCAGTTTTTGCGCCAACACTGAGCCGGAAGAATACACATACAAAGAAATACCATTCGCTTTCCAAGACTTAAGGTTATCTATGGCATCTTGGTATAAGTGACCATTGAAATCGCCTTGCTTATAACCCGCTTCCCAAATCAGGCCTTGCAAGGCTTTTAACGGCGTGATTTTCTTGTCTTGGTCTATCCACTCGATTAACTGTTTGATGGCGTTTTCAGTGTTCAATGAAATATTCGCTTCATGACAGGTATCGGCAATTAGTTGCTTGATAGAAGGCTCATCCTGATGTTGTCGGACATAATCAGCCACATGTGCGCGGGCATATGGAAACAGCACATCCTTAACGAAAGACAATGACGAGGTGGTGCCTTCAATATCTGTGACGATGGCTTTAATCATTTGAGGAAACCTCTAATAATTTAAATAACCCCTTCCCTTCCAGGGATGGAGGAAGTGCGGCAGCGAGTTTGGAACTCGCGCCGTCTCCCTTCGGGAGAAGGTTGGGATGAGGGGATTAAAATCGGTCATTTACAATCCTCACCCTAGCCCTCTCCCATAGGGAGAGGGTATTTTTTAATGATGCCCTTAAGTTCTGCAACTGTTTCATCAAACGTGGGAAAGGCTTTGGCAATTTCGTTGCCGGTAAACTTGGCTACCCAGCCTTCTGGCGTGGTAAACAGGCGGATGACCTTGAAGCTGGGGTTTTCGCCCATATCAAACCAGTGTGTGGTGTTGGCAGGAACGCTAATAAGATCACCTTTTTCACATAAGACTGCATAAACCTTACCTCCAACATGCAGATAAAACAATCCGCAGCCGTCGATAAAAAAACGCACCTCAAAATCATCGTGAGTGTGTTCAGCCAGGAATTTTTGCCGGAATACGGCTTTGTCGGGATTATCCGGGCGAAGGTTAATCACGTCTACGGACTGAAAACCGTAAAGCTGTTTAAGTTTATCGATGGATTCTTGATAAGCGGCAATGATCGTGGCCTGATCGTCATCAGAAGTCAGTTCACGGTTGGCAGTCCAGCGTTCAAACTTGACATCAATCCCTGCAAGTTCACGTTCTATATCGGCAAAATCAGTGTAACGCTTGCTTTGCTTTGGCTGATTACCCGAATAGCTGTCGGGATAAATGGTTAACACGCTCATGGTTTTCTGACTCCGTGCAATCTCAGTTCACATTCAAATAAATAATCAAGCGCTTCCAAATGACGTAATGCTTCGGATATGGATTCACCCCAAGTATAAAGCCCATGACCAGCAATAATATAACCATAACACTCCGCCGTTAAGGTATCCAGGTAATCATCGACAACACGGGATAAACGCGGAATATTTTGGTCATTGGCAAAAATCGGCAGGGTGATTCGGGTTTCATGTGTCGTAATCCCACGCAAGGCTTTTAATAACTCGTAGTCTTCCAGTACGATTTCATCTCCAAAAAGCCTTGAAACCAATATGGCATTAATGGAATGTGGGTGCAAAATGGCATGGGCCTTGGGGAAACGCTTATACAGCGACGTATGCAAACCTGTCTCTGCCGACGGCTTTTTGCCGTCCAGTGAATTGGCATCCGCATCAATCAGCATAATATCATCCACTTGCAAATTGCCTTTGTGCTTACCCGATGTCGTAATCGCAATCGTGCCATCCGCCAAACGGGCAGAAAAATTCCCACTGGTTGCCGGTACCCAGCCCTTACTGTCGATAAACCGCCCGGCATTGCATAATGCTGTTGCTGCGGTTTTAAAATCTTGGGAAATGTGCATGTTGCCGAATGTTTGCTTGATCAGTTAATTAATTCTATCAGATTAAACCATAAGCTCGTCACAGCAGTCCAACTTGACGATTGCATGTGCATACTGAAGTCAGATGTCGGGTTTCCAACCTAAAACACACAGTTAGACCTTATAATCAACGTTACTTGCCACTTCGGAACGTGCAAATGAAAAAACGCTACTTTGTTGCCGCTTTAATCCTCGCTGGATTGACTGTGGTTTATTTCTACAAAAAACAGCCAAAGCCGATAGAAGTTGAAATCTACACCGTCGAAAAAGGGGAAGTGAAAGCTACTGTGTCCAATACACGTGTAGGTACTGTAAAAGCGTGTCGACGAGCGTTTCTTGCTCCGGCTACTGGTGGTAAAGTGGCGAAGCTGCATGTGAAGGAGGGGGACCAGGTAAAGCAAAACCAGTTGCTGCTGGAAGTGTGGAATGATGACCTAAAAGACCAAGTCAAACTGCAAGAAGCGCAAATCAAGGCAAATAAAGCTACGGCAGAACAGGCTTGCCAACTGGGCGCAAATGCGGATCGGGAAGCGTATCGCATTTCCAAGTTATTCAAGAATAATCATATCGTATCTGAAGAAGCAGTAGATAGCAAAGTATCTACCGCCAAATCTAAGCAAGCGGGCTGCAATGCCGCACGGGAAAATATTACCGTAAGCGAGAGAAGCCGTGAAGCGGCGCAAGCGGCGGTTGAACGTACCTTACTTATTGCCCCTTTTGATGGCACTGTTGCTGAGATAAATGCAGAACTTGGCGAATACGTGACCCCTTCGCCGCCGGGTATTCCAACCCTACCCGCAATTGATCTCATGGATATCAGTTGCCTGTATGTATCTGCGCCGATTGACGAAGTTGATGCGCCGCAGATAAAGGCAGGCATGACTGCTTGCGTCTCGCTTGATGCCTTCGCGGAAAAACGCTGTTCCGGTACAGTGTCCAGAATTGCCCCGTATGTGTTGGAAAAAGAAAAGCAGGCACGTACAGTCGAGGTGGAAGTTAAACTGATCGATCCAAAAGATCTTAAAGAACTGTTACCCGGCTACAGCGCCGATATCGAGGTGTTGCTGACCAGTAAACCAGAAGCGATCCGAATTCCGGCGGAAGCCGTCATGGAAAATAACCGGGTTTTGCTTATAAATGAAGAAGGGAAATTGGAAGAACGCACTTTCAAACCCGGCCTAAGCAACTGGAATACCGTGGAGGTACTAACCGGCTTGGCAGTCGGCGACAAAATCGTCAAATCAATCGGCCAAGATGGCGTGGTAGCGGGTGCTTATGTTAAGGAAAAATCGTGATCCAATTGGAACATATCCACCGTACTTTTCAGGTCGGCGAACAGTCAGTCCATGCTTTAAACGATGTTAACCTTATCATTAAGAAGGGCGAATACGTCTCCATTATCGGGCCGTCGGGTTCCGGCAAATCCACCTTATTAAACATTATCGCCCTACTTGATCGGCCTACTTCCGGACGGTATGTATTGAATGATCTGGATGTGATTAAACGCAGTGATGATGAACTGGCGAAAATACGTCGGGAAAACATCGGTTTTGTGTTCCAGTTTTTTCATGTCATTCCCCGACTTACAGCCGCAGAAAACGTGGAAATGCCCATGATATTGGCCGGCATCAACAGTAAAGAACGTAAACAAAGGGTAGAGGAGGCGCTGGCCGCCGTCAGTTTGGCGGATCGCACCCACCACAAACCTAATCAACTGTCCGGCGGACAGCTGCAACGGGTTGCGATAGCCCGTGCCATGATTATGCGGCCAGAAGTAGTTTTGGCGGACGAACCAACCGGCAACCTCGATAGTAAATCCGGCCTGGAAATCATGGCGTTACTGGAAAGCCTTAACCAGCAAGGCGTTACCTTGGTGATGATTACCCATGACCAAGCCTTGGGTAACCGTGCACCAAGGCGGATTCGGATCGTGGATGGGCGTATTGAATAATTTGTAGAGGAAAATGCTATTACATCACCGTACACGCTGATTCGCATTGATTGCCCGCGTATTTTATATCGCGATCCTGGCGTTTTATAATACTTGCTTAGCTATTCACGAGCTTCTCTATAGCGCTTAAGATCATCTGGAGTGTCCAAATCCCATTGTGTGTTTAATTCGTGATAATCGAGATTGAGGTTTTGTAATCTGGCACGGGTTAACCCTAAGACCTCCCCTGTTCCCCAAGGCATCTCTTCAAACAGGATTGGTTGCGGTTGCTTGAGGCCGATCAGCACATAGCCGCCATCTTCTGCGGGCGCTAAAACACAAGGTTTGCCCTCAGCTAGATGGTGCAAGGCTTGTTCAATATCATCGCCGGTAAGTGACGGGCAATCGCAACCGATGACTATTGCGCTGCTAAACCGAGTTAATGCCTGGCAAAAAGCACTGTGCATTCTTTCGCCCAAATCCGTACCCTGTTGTACAAACAATTCTATAGAATATTTTTGGGACAACATGGTAAAAAAGGGATGGTCAGTAGAAGGCGAACACCATAGCTGTGTTTCACATAAGTTATTTTTGGTCGCTGTGTGCAGGGTTTTCTCGGTCAGTTCGCAATGGAGTTGGGCGGCTTCTTCGTCTTTTAAATAAGGCATCAACCGGGTTTTTACTTGCCCCGGAATGGGTGCTTTGCAAAAAACCAGGATGACCGAATTAGAATAGGCGGCCATCATCCCTAACGGTTAATTTGTTACCTAAAAGGAATGAGCAAACACCCCAAAAACCCCAATTCCGTCTGTTTACGGAAATTATTTAACCCGATAGCCATTGTAGTATGCGGTTGCTTAGGCTCTGCAGTATAGGTTCTACACAGCCTATCCCACCAGGAGACTGAAAAGCCGTAATTACTGTCTCTCTCGATTCGGTCTGTTGAATGGTGGATACGGTGCATATCCGGCGTAATGAGTATCCAACGTAATATTTTATCTAACGCTACCGGAATAGCGACATTACTGTGGTTAAAGGTTGCCGCTGCATTAAGGATAATCTCGAAAGCAATGACGGCACTGGGATGCGCTCCTATTAAGATAATCCAAAATACCTTGTAGATCATGGATAGTACGATTTCTAACGGGTGGAAACGTACTGCGGTCGTGGCATCAAACTCCAGGTCGGTATGATGGACTTTATGCAGTCGCCACAATAACGGTGATTTATGCATAATGATGTGCTGCACATAAATTGCGAAATCAAGGGTAAGCAGGGTCACTATTATCGACAAGCCAACGGGTATTTGCCATAGATTCAGCAAACCATACCCCTGTTCTGCCGCCATGACCGCCGTCGTGTAAGCCAAGCCGCCTAGGGTAACGCGCATTAAGATCATATTGGACAGCGCAAGTCCGAGATTCACAGGCCATCGTTGTTTACGGCTAATTTGTTGTACGCGCCTAGGCTTAAGGGTTTCCCAGCTCACCATGATGCAAAAAATGCCCAATGCCGCGCCCAATCTAATTAGATTTTCCAAAACTTCCCCTTATGGTATAAATCCGCGAGGATTATAGGTTCTTCACCAAAAAAATAACGCAACCGCAAACTCCACATTAGTAAAACAGTCCTTAAGACACCAAATTGTTCCCACCGCCTACCAGAACTTATAACCTTGGCTTTCAGGCAGATTGGTGGGCTTATTTTCTTAAGCTTTTTACATAGCGCAATATCTTCCATTAACGGTATGACTGGATATTCACCGACTGATTCAAATAGTATTTTTTTAACGAAAATAACTTGATCGCCTGTGGCAATCCCAGTGAGGCGGGAACGCCAATTCATAAAACGGGCAATCACTTTTAACATAGGATGGTTGCCGCTAAGTTCCACATCAAAACGCCCCCATTGCTGTTGGTCATCTAAGTTCTGGGAAATAAGCCTTGGAGCGTCTTGCGGTAAAAAAGTATCTGCATGCAAAAATATTAGCACCTCACCCGTAGCGTTTTTAGCTCCATTATTCATTTGTATAGCACGGCCTTTTAGGGATGAAATGTCTTTATCAGCTAAGGGTATGGCAAGTCTTTGGGTATCATCCACACTGCCGCCGTCAACCACAATTATTTCGCAATATTCCCTTAGCGGATGTAATGCCGCCAAGCAATTGACGATAGATTGCTGTTCGTCAAGAACTGGAATAATAATGGAAAACTTCATCATTAGCCGAATATCAAAGGGCAGGCTCTAATATCCTACTCTTCAAATTTGCATTTGCCATTCAAATCTGCGATGGAAATAATTAGCTTATCTATCAACTAAAAACATCCTCGCCAATCCCAAAAATATAAAAAACCCCATAGAATCGGTAATGGCAGTCAGCATGATACTTGCACCCACGGCTGGGTCTTTACCGTACTTGTACCGTCCCAAGGGAATGCAAAGGCCGACAATCACGGCCACCAAAAGGTTCATCAATATCGCAGAACCGATAACTAGCGACAAGGCCACATCCTGGTAAAGCAACCAGCTCAAAATGCCGATCAAAACACCGATAAACGCTCCATTGATAAGCGCGAGTGTCAGTTCTTTTTTTATCAGACGGCGTACGTTGGCGGCGTTGATTTGCCCCAAAGCCAGTGACCTAATAATGAGCATACTGGTTTGGTTGCCGGTATTGCCTCCCATTGCTGCGACGATGGGCATTAACGAGGCAAGTGCGACCAGTTGTACGATAATATCTTCAAATAAACCGATAATCCGAGTTGAAGCGAAGGCAGTGACGATATTTATCAGCAACCAGCCCCAGCGGTTTCTGGCTGACTTCCAAACACTGGAAAACAAATCTTCATCTTCCTCGACACCCGCCTGGGTTAGCATATCCTCATCGCTTTTCTCACGAATGAAGTCCAAAATGCTGTCGACGCACAGTCGCCCTTGCAGTTGGCCTTGGTCATCGACAACTGGCGCAGATATCAGGTCATAACGCTCAAATGCACGTGCCGCATCGGCAGTATTATGGTCAACTTGGAATTTAACAAAATCCGTAACCATCACTTCGGCAACTTGTTGTGCGGGTTCATGGGTCAGCAACCGTTGTAAAGGCAAAATACCTTTAACAATATTATGTTGGTCTACGACGAATAATTTATCGGTATGCCCAGGCAATTTACCTAGCTTACGGATATATTCAATGATTGCTTCCAGATTGAGATCTTCCCTGATCGCAATCATGCCAAAATCCATGAACGCACCGACCTGATCATCTTCGTAAGACAATATGGTTTTGATGTTGCTGCGTTCCTGACTGTTTAGTGACCGCAGGATCTTGAGCATCGCCCGTTTGGGGATATCGGCGGCAAGGTCAGCAATTTCGTCTGCATCTAAATTGCTGGCAAAGATTGCCAACTCTTCCACTTCCATGCCTGAAATCAACGTTTGCCTTACGGCATCGGACACTTCCAGCAATATCTGTCCATCATGGTCGGACTTTATGGCATTCCATACTGTCTGACGGTGATCCAAAGGCAGGGATTCAAGGATGAAGGCTATATCCGCTGGATGTAAGTCGAAAAACTTTTCCTGTATTCGTACATCATGCTGTCTGTTGACCAGCGATTCTTCCAGGTCATGATGGCTTGAAGGGCTTTTATGGACTAGCGAATTTTCCAGCTCTTGCTTTTCCAACAAAGCCACGACAGCCTCTAGCTGTTGTTGCAGGAAATTTGTGGAATCTGTAGTGTGTTGGGAATCCATATCGCTTTAACTAGATTTGTTTTTCAATTATTCCAGAATTGAAAAAAGTTGTTGGGATTTTGCTGGGCAGTGCGAGCCAGAAAGGTGCATGGGACTTTCCTGACGTTAATTACTAATAAAGTTGCTTTGATTACCAATCATCATCCAAATATTCATTAATTATATCCTTATAAAAGCATGATTGACATTTTGCAGGTTTTTCTGGGCTTATACAGCACTTTCAAAAGCAAATGTCTGTCATTCAGTTGCCCAAGTTTTGTTAGCTTGCTAACAGCCTGATAAATTTTTCAACTGAAAAATCTGCTGGTAATTTAGGATTAATTGTCCGGATTTAAACCCACAGAAATTGAAGGCAATAACGAATAGTTCAACGCTAAATTCCAGTAAACCCGCTGAACGATCAAATATGTACAAGCCTGGTGACATTATAACTAATCTTGGTCATGACCATGCTTATAGGTCAGCCATCCCATGGCAAAAGCAATAAATAGCCCGAATACAATCACAATGGTTTTTACTGGCAATTCAGCCTGAACCATAAAAGCATACGCACCAAGCATAAGAAGGATACTGCCGTTTTCGTTGAAATTTTGCAGGGCGATGGAATGACCCGAACCCATCAGCAAGTGCCCCCTATGCTGGAGCAAGGCGTTCATAGGTATTAAAAAACTGCCTGCCAAAGTGCCGACCAATATCAGCATAATTATGGCCAGCCGCCAGTCGCTAACCCATGCCATCATGACGATGACTGCCCCCATAGCTATACCTAACGGCAATACGTTTACCGCATGTTCCAATGGTACAAACTTGGCTGCTATGACAGAACCAATGGCAAGCCCAACTGCAACCACTGCCGTCAATTGTGTAGCTTGTTGTAAATCAAATTGCAACGCTGATGCCGCCCAGAGAAGAATGATAAAGCGCAAGGTCGTCCCTGCGCCCCAAAACAACGATGTGACCGCCAATGAGACTTGCCCTAAAGGATCACGCCACAAAAGCAGAAAGCACCGCCAGAAATCAGTCCACAAAAATGCCAAGTTGGTGTTCGGCAATTCATGTTCAATCGGCAGCTTAGGGATGTACAAGTTGAATGCCGCAGCAACCAGATACAATCCAAGGACGACAAGGATCGCAAACTCAGGCGCAGTGTTGATTCCGGCATTCCACGGGAGACCGCCCAATCGCTCAGAAACCAGGACTTCAAACTGATGTCCAATCAGAACCCCACCGATGATAGCTCCCAATATGATCGCTGCAACGGTCAAGCCTTCCATCCAACCGTTTGCCCACACCAACCGGTTAACTGGGAGAAACTCAGTCAAAATACCGTATTTTGCGGGTGAATAGAGGGCAGAACCTGAACCAACTAAGCCGTATGCAAGCAAAGGGTGTACACCCAGGAATAAGGCAAGGCAACCTACAATCTTGATGGTGTTACTAATGAGCATTACTTTGCCTTTCGGCAAAGAATCGGCATAAGGGCCAACGAAAGGCGCGAGCAGGATAAAAGATAATACGAAGAATTGTTGTAGCACCGGAATTTCCCAAGATGGCGCAGCCCGGTCTTTGAGCAGTTCGATTGCTGCAAACAACAAGGAATTATCGGCCAATGAGGAAAAGAACTGCGCGGCAAGGATGATGTAAAAACCTCGATTCATAAAGTTAAACAAGTAGGCCAGTGACCTGACAAAGGCTAAGAAGTGGGACAGGAGTCGTCAGTTAGTGATAATGCTGGTTAGCTTCCATAACCTCATAACCCACGGCCAGTTGAGTGTTTTTCCATCTTATAAGCTCCAGCGTACCATTGAAATGTTCCACGATAGCGGTGCAGCTTTCCACAAAATCACCGGTGTTGACGTACAAAAACCCGCCGATCTCCTTGATTTCCGCATGATGGATGTGTCCGCAGATTACGCCATCCACACCTTCATCGTTGAGCGTATTGACGATACTCTCTTCATATTCGGAAATAAATTGGACAACATTCTTGACCTTGAATTTGACATACCCTGCCAGG
Organism: uncultured Gammaproteobacteria bacterium; assembly: GCA_963804035.1. Classification (GTDB taxonomy): domain Bacteria; phylum Pseudomonadota; class Gammaproteobacteria; order Methylococcales; family Methylomonadaceae; genus Methyloglobulus. The sequence continues at coordinate 538,468 of CAWDOO010000004.1, forward strand.
GAAAAATGCGACTGCACACCCAACCAGCGTCGGATTATCCTTAAATAACGATTGATTTCAAGCAGGATGTCGTAGCTTTCGCTGCCCAGTTTGGCAAGCCACCGATGATGTCTGGCGATGGTGTCGTATTCGTCGCCATGAACCACCAGGAAACGTTTCCCGGCAGCGGTGATGTGGATATCGGATTTTTTGACGGTTATGTCACCAAAGACATAATTGTCATAGTCCCTGACGTTTTCGTCATGGTTGCCAGGTATATAAATGATCTGGGTGCCGTGCCTAGCCTTACGCAACACTTTCTGGATGACGGTATTATGGTCTCGTGGCCAGTACATTTTCTTGGAAAGTGCCCAGAAATCGATAATGTCGCCTACCAGATATAGTTTTTCGCTGTCATTGTATTTCAGAAAATCCAGCAAAACGTCACCTTGACATTGAGTGGAACCGAGATGTAAATCGGAAATCCATATAGTTCGGTAAGAAGTAATAGTCATGAGCTCCTACTATTGAATAACTGTTTAGCCCCACGATTAGGTATGAACAGTGTAACCAACGCACATGAAAACTATGTGACAACGCAATAAATTCAGAACTATTGCCCTTTCCTGTAACAGTAATTTCATAAATTCGACATAAAACTGACATTTCGATTGATTAAGGTATCTGTTTATTTTTTGGTATTAGGATGCCCATGAAAATTCAACAGACCAAGTTGCATGCCAGATCGGAAAAAAAGCTGACCTGCTTTATCGCCAACACCCAAGAGTTGATAAAAGAAGCGCAAACCTTGCGCTATCGCGTGTTTGCCCAAGAAATGGGAGCCAAGCTAAAATCCGGCTCGGAAGGCCTTGATTATGATGAGGTAGATTTATACTGCGACCATTTGGTGGCCTACGACAATGCCAACGCCAAGATCGTCGGTTATACCCGCTTGCTCAATCAAGACCAAGCGAAACGCTTAGGCCGATTTTATTCCCAAAATGAATTCAATTTGGACAAGGTGCTGGCATTACCTGGACGTTTTCTGGAAGTAGGCAGGACATGTATTGACCCTGATTATCGCGGTGGAGCTGTATTGACCACACTGTGGTCAGCGTTAGTGCAATATGCGCTGGAAAGACAATTCGATCACCTATTAGGCTGCGCAAGCATTACCCCTGGCGTTAGTGGCTATGCCGTCGATGCGGTTTACCGGGCTATCGATGCTAACAATATCGCTGCACCTGAGTTGCAAGTCAAACCCTTGATTCCAGTACCCAAGGCATTGCGCTGCCAACGCGATGAATCAGGCATACCGCCGTTGCTTAAGGCATACCTGCGTTTTGGTGCGCTCGTTTGTGGCGAGCCTTATTGGGATGAGGATTTCAATTGCATGGATCTGTTCATCCTGTTGCCCTTAGACCAGCTTCAGGAACGCTACAGCAAGCATTACACAAGGGGATACAAGGCTAATGAAATTGAAACTACGGCTATGTTATAAAGTTTGCCTTATTGTCCTTCTGTTTGTTGCTGGAGTAGTCATAGCGGCCATCATTTTTCCAGTACTTGATTTTTTTTGTAAACCTGATGATGCCAAACGTAAGCATGGGGCGCTGAAACTGGCTTGGTTAAGATGGTTTAGCGGAATTCTGGATTTGGAAGTTTCCAAAGTGGGAAACCCATCCGGCAAAGCCAGCCTTATGGTCAGTAACCACATATCCTGGCTGGACATAATAGTGCTGGGAAGTTTTTCGTCGGCTCATTTTGTTGCCAAGAGCGATATCTTGGCGTGGCCTGTAATCGGTTACCTCGCCAAACGGGGCGGCACCGTATTTGTACGCCGTGGCGATAAACAACAAGCCAAAGCGATTGCGGAAGAAATAATTTGGTTGTTGAAACAAAATAGCACGGTCATCGCTTTTCCAGAAGGGACTACGACGAAGGGTGATGAAGTTTTGCCTTTTCATGCATCCCTGTTTCAGTCGGCGTTGCTGGCCAAAACACCCGTTCAACCAATTGCGATTAACTATCTGGGCGAAACCAAGCAATACACCCCGTTTATTGGCGAGGATGCCTTTATACCGCACCTTATCAGGATACTTTCGTTAAATAAAATTAAAGTGCAGGTTGATTTCCTGCCCTGCATTGACATATCAGGGAAAAACCGGCATTCAGTCAGCAACGAAGCGAGGGCTTTGATTATGGAAAGTATTTCTGGGGAACACGAAAAAACGGCCCTTTCAACGGTAAGTTATGGCAACTGAAACCAATGGGACAACTAGTAAATACTTTTTGAACCGCCTGCAGGTTATGCAACTCCCCTTGCCGCCGCAATGATCGATGGCTATTTGCTAAATCCGTGACTTCAAATCAAAAAAACACCTCTATCCCCCTGATTTAAAAGTCATACTCCGATAAAATAAGCTCCAGGTTAATTTCACCCGTTGAGTGAACCATGCAGCATTTTACCCTTGAACAATCTGAAACCGAAATATATACCAGTCATTCTGGCTTAGCGTTGGTGGGTTTATGCCTGAACCGCTACGGCAACCTTAACCAAGCCCTGAAAGCCATCCCCCAGCGGCACGGCATGGCCCACAGCGATATTGTCAAATCCTACATAGGCACTTTATGTTTAGGGAAAAGCGATTTCGAAGCGATTGAAAGCCATCGCCACGACGCGTATTTCAAATCCGCTCTCGCCATCCGGCACGTGCCTTCGTCCGCCCGCCTTAGGCAACGCCTGGACGGGCATGCCGAGGCTCTGCTGCCCATCGCCTATCACAGTAATATCGACTTTCTGGCGCAGGCCAACGTGTCTGTCTCCCCGTTAGCAACCGGCCACGTTGCGCTAGATATCGATGTCTACCCCATGAACAATGAGAACACGCGCAAGGAAGGCGTTTCCAGAACCTACAAAGGCTATCATGGCTACGCTCCCATTGGCGCTTACTTGGGGCAGGAGGGTTGGTGCCTGGCCAATGAACTGAGGGTCGGCGCCCAGCATTGCCAGAATGAATTCCAATACACCCTGGAACGGGTCATCCCTGCCGCCAGGCACCTGACCGACAAGCCTTTGTTGGTGCGCTTGGACAGTGGTCATGACGCACTGGACACCCGTATCTGGCTGGGCGAATACGAACAGGTTGACTTCATCCTGAAATGGAACCCGCGCAAGCAAGATGCGGAAGCTTGGTTGGCGCACGCAGAGCAATCCGGGCACTGGACTTCGCCACGGGAAGGCAAACGGGTTGCCCTATTCAGCGTGGACGAGCCACAGGCCCGCGGCGGCAACACCTACCGTTTCCGCCGGGTCATGCAAACCACCGAGCGCACCATCACCGCCAGTGGGCAGCTGCTGTTGATGCCCGACATCGAGATCGAAGGCTGGTGGACTTCCCTGGAACAACGCCACTACGGCGATGCCCACGTTATCGGCCTGTACCGTGACCATGCCACCGCCGAACAATTCCACAGCGAATTCAAGACCGACCTGGACATCGAACGTCTGCCGTCCGGCAAGTTTGCCACCAACGACCTGATCATGACCTTGAGTGCGTACAGCTACAACACCCTGCGCTGGATCGGGCTAATAGGACTGCTCGGCGAGATCAGCCCGATCAGGCATACCGCGAAGCGACGGCGCATCAAGACGGTCATGCAGGAACTTATGTACTTGGCGGCCAGGCTCATCCGATCCGGACACCGCCTTAAATTACGGTTTTCGGCCACCTGTGCCGGCTTTAAGGCGTTCGAAGCCACCTACGCTAAATTAGCCGTCGGCTAACCCAATCCGCCCGTCTGTCAAAATCGGCGACACCACCCGCCGTAGGCGAAGCTTTGCCGGAAGCCAACAATTTCGGCCTATGCGCTCAATAAGGGCTTAAAAACACCCAAATACTGGGCGCATAAACCAGTTTCAGCGGCTAAATTTGAGCACAGTAACTGGTGTTGCTTAAAGGGGGCAGTTAAAGTTATTGGCGGTATTTGAAGTCACGGATTCAGGTATTTGCTAAAACGTTTTCGTTTTATGAAGAGTTGCGCAACCTAATGCTTACTACACCAATTATGGTGTTAACTTCCATATACCTTCGATTATATTTGCTAATGGTTCAATTTGTAGAATATTTACCAGTATTCGCACAATAAAAAAATTAGTCATATTAGCCCAGCACTCTTTTAAAATTACCCCTTTTCTCCTCAGGGAAAGGAGAATGCCTATATGCTCATAGCGATCTGTTTGGACATGAAGGCTTGCATCATAAAGTCCACTTACGAAACTGGGTTGGAGTAGGGGTTAATGTTTTCGTATATACATTTTGATGAGTGTTTTGTATTCGTCGTCTTCAACTTTTTTGATGAGTTCTTTTAGTAAGTTAATTCTAATGGCTTTAACGGTGATTTCATCTCTACTTTCAATAGGAACGACAAATTTGAAATATTTCTCACCTTTATTTCCAAAATCAAACAGTTTTCTTTTACATCTCAGGGTTAACTCAATAATGCTTAAATCATCTGCGGCATATGAAAGCCCTAAAATATAGGGCGGGTCTTTTTTCTCACCTTCCAGTATTAGTTTGCAAGGATCTTCAATGATCTCAATATGCCTTATTAAGTCTTCAATGATCTGTTTTTTGTAGTCATCATAGTTTTTCAGTTTTTCGGTTTGCGGCACGATTGATATTGTCGAAAATTTTCCATACTTAAAAAGTTTACTCATAGTAGATCTCATTTAAATCAAAAAATATAATTTCGTGGTAGTCGAGCCAGGATTAAGCGTTGGTACGAACAAAAAATGCTATAAGATCGATACCACGTACACCATCACTAAAAGGATTCCTAAAAATTAAAAAAACACCTTCTACCAGCACAGCGGAAAAAGGGTTTTATAGAGATTCTAAATACTTAATTGATGACTTTTTATGGCGTATAAGTTCTATCTGTTTACCAATGTAACGCCCGTAACCGGGAAAACTTTTTCCTTTGATGTTCGTGCATACGGATCATGACGTTGACCAATGCTTCTATCGCATCCAAGATATAGGGGCCTTTATTGAGCATGACACACTCTGCCCGGACGGCCATCGCCGCATCGGTAAACTCAGGCCTTGACCTTACCCCTTTCTTGGCAATGGATTCAAGCACTTGTGTTGCCCAGATAACGGGCACATGGGCTGCCTCACATAACCATAACAATTCCTCCTGAATTTCAGCCAGCCGCGCACTGCCCAATTCGACGGCTAAATCACCCCGCGCAATCATGATGCCGAGCTTATGCCGACCAATAGTCCCCAATACAATGTCTGGAAGATTTTTTACGGCTCGATTGGTTTCAATCTTGGCGATGATTGGTAGTTCGGAGGCATTTCTTTTAACCAATTCTGCCATCAAAAACTCCATGTCAGCGAGTGTTTCAACAAATGAAAAACCAACCAAATCGGCATGTACACAAACAAATTCCAGATCTGTTAAATCTTTTTCACTTAAGGCTGGCAAGTCAAGGTCAGTCTCGGGAAAGTTGATCCCTTTGTCGCTTTGGATTCTGACACCGCCCGGTTTTGCCACTGTGATTCGTAACAATACACCTTGATCGGTGATTTTTTCTACTATTGCCCCCAATTTGCCATCGTCTATCCAAACCGGTTGCCCAACTTTAAGCTTGGTTATGGCCGAAGAGAGTGTGCAACCAATATGTGCAGGACGAACCAAGGTGCCGCTAGCGGAATATTCTGCTGGCCTTCCAGCGATATGTTCTGCTGTTAACAATAACAAATCATCTTTCATCACCCGAATATCTAAAGGCTCGCCGTCAAACTTCCCCACAGTGAACTCATCGACACCTTTTTTGCCGTCCTGTAGGTCAGACTTAAGCAGCATTAATTTACAACCGGAAACCAAATAAGCAGATTTTTCACAACTAACCAGCCAATCCGAACTGGAAAGTGCTTTTTCCACCTTAAGATAACGTTGTTTTTCCTGGTTGTCGATAAAACCCAAAAACAACCCAGGAGCCAGTTTTTTATGAAGTTTCTTGGGTATGGGGATTCTGAATAAAGAAATATCGCTTGGTGAGTTTAAGGGGTCAACGGTTAAAATCAAATAGCCTGAGGCAACGGTTTTACCAGTACGATCCTTTTTTACCTTGATATGATAGATGGGTGGCTCCAAGGCAATGGCGGCGGTTCGGATTTTGTGGCCTGCAAGATCCATCAAAATTCGGCAGGGGCGGCCTGTTTCGGTTTCTGCCCTATGAACATTGTTTATCATGCCTTGCCAGGATAAAGGATCATCATGGGCGCAGTTGATGCGTGCACAGGTCATACCTTTTTTGAGCAAGGCATTAATGAGATCATAATTCCAGGATGCTTCAGCACCCAAGGTAACCATCACATGCGCTTTACTATGATCATGAAAAGGGCCAAATAATTCTATCGTATGTTGTTCTAAAAGCTGTTGCCCGCGATTTAGCCCATATTCAATCGGATTCTTTTCACCCGGCTTAAAGTTTCTGTCAGTGGCGCGTAACAGTACGTCTATCAGTGCATCAAAGGTTGACAAGACCGATGCTTCCGCCCGTCCTAAAGATGACAAGCCGGCTTGGGCTGAGCGATCCTGCAAATGCCGCAGATCGAATTGGCGCATGGCTAAGTAATGGGCCAGGTTATACGCGCTCTTGGAAAAAGAACCGGAATGGAAATGTTGCTGATATTTTTGCAACCGCTGGGTAGCGTGGGTTTCAATCTCTTGGCGCAAGCCAGTGACTTCAGTAAGAATTTGTTTCAGGACATCTTCAAAAGGGTCGTTAGTGACTTTATTGGTTGCTGTCATGGTTTCCGGAAATAATTTCATTTTAGCCTACTTAAGAAATGTGGCAGCCTTATGAAATAACTTAGAATGCCTTGGTTGGGATGAGGGCAGGAAGGTTTCGGCGACAGGAAGTGCTAGGTTAAAAAAACGGTTGCCAACACACTAATCTCAAGTTGCCCGGTTACTGGCCGGATAGCTGTTCAGTTATGCGGCTCGTATTTCACTGATAATTGGTAGGCTTGACAATTTTCAAGGTGAATATCCGGCATCTTGGCATTCGCTCATAAAGCCCGCCAGTGTTTGTCATAATAAAATTTTTTTGAGATTTGTCTGCTATGAAAAACCGACATAGCACTAAATTCCATCATATACTAAACAGCGCCCTGAGCAATAACTCAACACCACAGGATACCAATAAGCACAAAACCGTCATTCCGATTACAAAACCAAACAGATCGTGGCGTTTAAACAGGTGTTTGTTTAACATTGGGTTGCTCATAATAGTGCCCTCTTAATTCACCAGAAAATGCTATGCTGATACAAGCAGGTTAAAATATGATGACAGTTAGGTGAATTTTTTATGACAAGGGGTTCTCCTGATGTGGCGGCACTAAGCATATTCACTCAATAACTGATGCAATGGAGTATGAAGAGTGTAGGTAAGTATAAAAACGTCATCGTGAGCGCATAACTCGTTAAGCCACAATATTTGAACAGGTGACTGTTCGGCGTTAGTTTGCTTATTACATTGCCCACCTTATAAATTATCGGACAGGGCCATACTGCCGAAATCACATTAAAATTAAGATGACATTCTGATGAATTTTTTATGACCGGATTATTGCTTTTGCGCTCCGATTCGGTAGGCTTCAACCGTCGCTTTGCCTGTGCTGGGGATTGTGGATGCAAGGTAGATGGTATTGCCATTAATCAACGGCGCAGAAAGTTGTCGTCCAGTACCTAATAAGGGTTGCTCAATTATAACCGCACCATCTTTAACTCGAATGCCATATAAGGTGCCGGGATTCCCAATGTCCACCATCCAGACAACCTCGTCATTACCTAGCGTTGAAATGACGGGCAGCGCAGGATGACTCCTGAATTTCAGCACAGATGAACTGCTTGCGGGATCAGGGTATTGCCATAGACGCTTAAATTTGGGCTTGCCTGCTTCCAGCACAATCTTTAAAGCAACCAGACCCGCCGAGTGGGTGTTGTCCGGCATGAACGTAGGGATAATTACCACGGATTCTTCGTTGATAGTGGTAAGCGCAGGTTGGGTGACAATCATCCCCATCCAACCGGCTTTACAGGGATCAGTTGGCGTTCCACATACATCTACAATTTGCAAACGATCATATTGCGTACCCAAATGCTTGGCATCAATCAAGTAAACCGCGCCTTCCTTTCCCGGCTGCACGAGAACGCTATGGCCGCTATCAAGAGAAACTTTAACAGGTGCGCTAGCACCTAAATCATAATCCATCCAGGCCAAGCATTCCCAGAAGGTCTTGTGGTCGCATTCACCATTTGAGGGTTTAAAAAGCGTATTTTCCTTTGCCATCCGAGGAATGAACAGGTTTTTGCAAGAAGCCATGCAGGCGTAGCCCGGTTGGCTACCATTAAAGTTTTTGCATAGGTTGTCGTCACATTCAGGATCAAATTTCAGGCCTGGCTGCGCACGCATGAGGGTATTGGCATAATCATGCCGCGCAAGATCAACTTGTCCATTGCCGACGGGAACAAATAATTCAACACTATCAGCGGCTGGGTAAAGCTGTGGACCTCCCGGTGTCCAAATGCCACCACCGCAAATCATTTCTTGGGTGCCTGATTCTATGGAGACAGGGCATTCAGCCTCAGGTGTCGTCAACAATACATTGCTAATCGCCCGCTTTGTATCTTGATTCTGCCAGGCATCCATATCAATTTCAAACAGCCAGCCGTGGAAAGGCTGAGTATCCCCGGAATTACCAAAAGCTGCGTAGACTAACCCCCACTCAGACCCCACTTTCCAAGTATGTTTAAGGGCAGCATGAGAAAAAGCTGTCGGCGGATTGAATTTGACGGTTGATAAACCATCGCTAGTCGGCTTTTCAGCCGACAATACCAAGACTGGAAAAGACTCGTCCAACTTTTTTTGTGCCAAATCGATCACTGCCATGCGATGGCTGGTACGTACGCCTTTTTCTAGGCATTGGTATAGTATGACCAGCTTATTGCTTATCATGACTGGGGTTGAAATAAGTTGGACTTCTTGGCCTTCGGGAGTTGGTGCATTGATTTGCCAATCTAATGCTCCGGCATTACCATCCAGTGCGGTAATCGCACCATCAGAATTTGGTACGATAACAAATGGCCGTCCTTGAGATGAGTCAAGTAGCAGGTTGGCAATAATGCTTTTGTCAAACGTTACAGACGATTGGGCATCCACAGGAAAAAGCCTTTCCAGCTTATAGGTTTCCTGCTGTCCAGTTTGGGCGAAGCCGTTAATCGTGAAATAACTTATCGAAACCGACCCTGCAACGATAGCAATGGCGATAGCTAAATAACGAACTACAATTTTCATGAAGATAACGTCCAAGCACTCGATTCCGAAGATTAAATTCTATAACCTGACCATGACGAGATTATGACAACCGGACGAATCAGCTTATTTCTGGTTTATAACCCACGCTGTGCTTTAGGTAAAAAAAGGCCGCCACCAACGCTATTAAATAGCGGCCTGTAAGTACTCCAGAGAGGAGTTGAAACGATTCACTTATCACCATGTTGTTGAGAGTTTAGGCATTGCTCTCCACAAGCTAGCTGGCTAGTAATAATATAAAGGTTCTGTATTAACAATAGATGACAGTTTGGTGAAGATTTTATGACTGTAAGAAAGAGGGAATATTATGGAAACTTTGAAAAAGCCCTTTAACGACCATAGGAAGTGCCAGTGGTGCAAGCTCAAGACAAACGGTAAGTGATAGCCTATCGAACAACGGGCTAGACCAACTTGCTCAGATATGCATTGATTCAAAATATCATTATCTGCCTGGCTAATGCCCGTGATGCCCTTCCGCTGCCAGCACTTTTTTGACAAACGGATCGTTTTCCATGTCGCCGAAATCGGCAGCATCTATTTGCCGGTAATCGGCTATGTCTTTAACAGCAATAGGTTTCCGGCTAACGTTTGACAGGGGTTCAATGGCAACAAGATGGAGTTCTACAACACCCTTCTTATCCTTTCTTATAATACTTGCTGGCAAGTTTTCATTCGTCAACCAAAGTACCGTCATAGATTCCCCTTCTGTTTTTCCTTCGCGTAGTTCTGCGCTGTAGCCCAGAACCGTTGTTTTCATAACAGGCTTCAGCACCGAAAGTTCTTGCTGACTGAGCATGCTTGAAAGTTTTAACCAATCAAAGCGTACATTATTAGTTACATTATCGGCAGGCATGAATTCGACGGCGGTTTTGTCGGCATGGTAAAGCTTACGGTATTGAATGCTGCCAGTAGCTGTTTGCTCCCATATCTCACCATGATCGCCATCGGCATCCAGCGTTTGGATCATGCCTGGGCTTCGCCAGAAAAACCAGGCCGAGTTTAAAGGCGCTTTGGATGGATCGTTAGGGGTTACCTTTAATTCATAGCGACAGGCGATCCCCATTGAATTTGGGTCGATCTTGCTTGTGCTATTGGAAAAGGTTGCGGAGGAAAAAATGAAAAGAAATAAGCCGAATATGAGGGTTAAAAAATCAGGTGTTTTCATAGTTGCGTTCTTTAACTCTGGTTTAAACAGGAAAAGGGATGGTGGTAACCACATCCCTTTTCATAAATCCCAACAATCGCCCTGCTTTACAGGGCGATACAGTTCAGCTTACTTGTCTTTATGATGTCCATGTTCTTGTTCAGCAAATCCTAGTGCTTCAGCCATCACATGATAAATCACGTTTTGTTCTACGATGCCGTGGAACAAATGGGCTTTAGGGCCACCTGCAAAAATGGCAACATCCTCCGCAGCGTGGGTTTCAGCGCTAAGAGGAACAATCGCTTCCTGGAGATAGTCGGCAGCTTCTGCTTTCTCACTACTTATAGTAGGACGGCCATCGGCAGGTGAAAAGGACGAAGGAGTGTGCCCTTCACTGCCGGATGCCCATCCTGCGGTTGTTGGGGTGGTGAATATTTTTGAACCGGCAGGTTGCTGATTTGATGCGCCGGTGTAGCCGGGCCGTTGGCATAGTTCAACGTGGTATAAGGCAAGCCCAGCAAGTCAAGGTCAGGGCTGGATGCACCCACACCCTGAGTTAAACCTAAGATTGGGTTGCCCCGCTGCGGGTAGCCGCCGATGGTAAAAACATGGCTATGGTCTGCGGTGACGATAATCAACGTATCTTCGGGATTGGTCTTTCTCATCGCTGCGTGTACTGCGACAGCCAATTGCTGGGTGTCGGTCAATGCACGATAAGCATTCCCGGCATGGTGGGCGTGGTCAATCCGCCCGCCTTCGACCATCAGGAAAAAGCCGTTGTGGTTCTTTTTCAAAATGTCGATGGCTTTGGTCGTCATTTCGGTCAGTGAGGGTTCACCGGCTTTGTCATGGGCAACACGGTCAGCCTCATAATGGACATGCGAAGGCTCGAACAAGCCCAGTAGGTGATCGGTTGTGTTAGGGTTTATCGCATCGAACTGGGCTTTATTCCAAACATACTTGGCATTGCTATGCTTGCTTACCCAATCGGCAGTGAGGTCGCGCCCGTCTTTACGTTTACCGGCTACGCCATATTCAGGATCGCTGGCTGTCTTAGGGATAAAACGTGTGCGTCCACCACCCAATGCAACGTCAATACCGCCGTTGATATTAAAATCAACCAATTGCGCAGCAATGTCAGGGACCGTGGCACCAGCGGGAAGATCAGCGTCACTTTCCCAGTCACGATCTGCCGTATGGGCATAAGTCGCAGCCGGAGTCGCATGGGTAATGCGAGCAGTGGACACAACACCTACTGACATGCCATCTTCCTTGGCTTGCTCCAAGATAGTCGTCAACTTGTTAGCATCAATTGCATGGGCATTGAGTTCGCCGCGTTTAAGCGTGTGGTTGACTGAAATAAAACCATCGTTCGATTTTACACCAGTGACCATTGCGGTCATGGTCGGTGCCGAGTCCGGAGTTTGTTGGTTGACACTGTAGGTTTTGGACAGCGCCAGATAAGGCAATTTTTCGAAGCTCAGGGAATTTTCTTCACCGTGGCCACCTTTTTGCTGGCCGTCATAAATCCGTGACGCAGTGATGGTGGAAATCCCCATGCCGTCACCAACAAACAAGATTACATTTTTGGCATGTCTTTTGTTCGGTTTCAGATGCTTGGCATCGACAACAGTTTTGCGCCCAGCGTTAAACCAATCTTCTGGAGTCGGTTCGGTCGCCTGAGCAACACTGATGGTAAGCACTGAGCTTACAGCTATCACACTGAGTTTTTTTATAAGTTGCATGTTGGGTTCTCCTTAAAGCTACGCTTGAAATCGGCGAACCCAAATACTATTTAAAAGTTGTGACAAGATGATGACGAATGTCCATTAAGGAACAGATTTATGTAAAGATCATGCCAAAAAACAGAGCACCAAAACAAAGCAGAAGGTTTGAAATAAAAAAGTAAGCATAAATTCATTTTAAGCTAATCGAAAAGATTACCTTCGACCGGACACCATCCATTCTTTTAATTGCAATGCCAACCATGCTCCATCATCGACAGTAAGATCATGCCCAGCCCAAAGATGGGTACGCAGTTCCAAGCCCCATTTTTTTTGTACGGCCTCCGAACACGCCGGGGCAACCAGGCGGTCACCTTTAGAGTTCAACAATAAGACAGGCTTGGTGGGTTTGGTAGGGCTGGGTTGATAAGTGGCAGCCGCTAACATCTGGTGATACATATTCTTAAGGCTAACAGGGCGTGCCCTCTGTATCTGTTCCCATTCTTGAGCTATTTGCCCATCCCGCTCTCGGCTATTGTTGACCAATTGAACAATCGCCAATTCTCGTTTGTAGAGGTCTCGCTGCATCATCAAAGCGAAGAATTTAGCGTAGATTTGCCATCGTAACCGCTCGTAAAACGGATTTAACCCAGCAAAACTGGTGCTGAGTAAGGCCGCACCACAAATATCATCTGAGAAGGATTGCAGCCACTCCCAGGCCACCATTCCACCCAGTGACAGTGCCAGTATGGTAACGGGTTGCTGCAGCAAGCCCATTTCAAGGGCATGTTCCCGCACAGTTTCTGCAATCGCTTTAATGGTTTTAGGGCTTTCATCCCGGTAAAAACAGCCAGTACCCGGCAAATCCAATGTAGTTATTTTTGCATCAGGAAACGTCGTTTGCAGCAGCGGAACAAAATCGCCCCAATGCGCCGATTCCCGTGCCAACCCCCTAAGCAATATCCAGTTTTTTCCCAGTTCCTTATTCATACCATAACCCTGATGCCTTGTTTTCATAGTAAGACTTTTGCCCTGAATCCAGCCGCGCCCATTGATCCGGGTACAAAAGTGACCGATGTAAAAAATCAAACAACAAAAAATGCCGCCGAAAAACCCGTTGCAACCGATGCGGCAACAAGGGGTGGAATAAGCCATGCCGCGAAAGCAAATGTCTTGGGTTCTTCCGCAGCCAAAGCCATGAACCCATTTCCAAGGTGAGCGGTATAAATAAGCGTTCGCTTGCATATCGCTGGATAAAATCATCCAGTAGATAATCCCACAAATCGCCGTTAATCACGTATTCTTGGCACATCGGCTCGATTTTATAAACGTGATGCCGATAGCAACGGTCAAACAGTTCTTTTAACGCCAAGGTTTCGGCAATAAACGGATATGGGATTTTGCGTGAAGCGTAGGGAAACCATAAGCGATCTTTTATGCCAAACCCCGAATGCAAATCCAGCACAATAGACAAAGGCGAATTGAATACCAGCTGTTTGACAACACGACATAAGGCTTGCGCTTCCTTTTCCATGTTGGATACATCGCCGCGATACCAGGGTAAGAGTGGCGAAATGCGATGCCCACCGTAGAGTCGTGCCGCGCCTATGCCTTCTACGGGGGAATTACGCATTAGATCGACACCGTTACCATTGGATCGTGTGCCAAGATAAACACCGACCGGATTAACGAGGGGTACAAACACTAACCTGGATTTTTCAAGCCTAGCCCGAAATTCTTCATCCCAATCCAATAATTCACAAAGCGTTTGCAGATAAGACAGGATGACTTCTGAACCGATTTTCTCCAGCCCGTGTACTCCGCCAAAAAAAGCCAAAACCGGAACATTCGGCTCAGATGAGCCTAGTGTGATGCAATGGATGGGAAATTCGAGATTCTTATATTGGATGCGTTCGATGACTTGGGATTGCGCCCGGTCTCCAAACTGCTCAATAATACGTTCGAGTTGTTGGAGTTCAGGAAATTTAATACCCGTCATAAATCCGTAAATTCCGATGTTGTTTACGAAAGGTAAATATAACCAAAACTTACTGGGTTATTTTTTGACCCCCTTCAATCATTCCTGATTTTAAAAAACGTTATTCCTTTTACATAACAGTACGAGCCAAAATTTCCTGCCAAAGTTCACGATAAGCGCCAGCGGAACGGCTTTTGCCACTGTATGCAGCCAATGGTTTACGTTCCAGCCCCATACGTTCAATGTCGCTAGCATAAGGGATAAGGGTCTTTAACATTGCAGGATAATCAACTAACACTTGTCGCATGATATCTTTGTGCAAGTTTTTTCGGCCATCAACCATGGAAAAAAAAGGCATCAGGCTATGCTTAGCCAAATCATGATCTTCGATAAATTTTGTTAGCTGCGCTAATGTCCTTAACGACAAAGTCGTTGGAATTATAGGCGATAACAGCAGATCAGCAGCTTCAAAAACGGCCTCGGACAATAAGGAGATATTTGGCGGACAATCCAAAAAAATAAAATCGTACTCGTCTGCCAATGGCTTGAGGCGTTTTTTGAGCTGCTGGATGGGCTTTTTCTTGTCATCCAGTAGCAGGTCTAGGTTCCTGAATGAAAAATCTGCGGGAATTAAGTCCAGGTTATCGAAATCAGTACCTTTAATCAGCTCGTCCAAATCCCGTTTTCCAGCGAGTAAATCCTTACTGCCACCCTTGATCTTAGGCTTGATGCGGAAATAATAGCTACTGGCACCTTGAGGGTCGAGATCCCAAACCAGGGTGCGATAACCAGCCTGAGCGGCGTTAAACGCCAAATTGACCGCGCTTGAGGTTTTACCAACCCCACCTTTAATGCTGTATAAAGCCAATACTTTCATTTCAACCCCAGTTTAATAAAATTAATAGACCCACTCACCCGTGGAATGAAAGCACAGCCTTATGGCTTTTTCGGCACAAACAAAGTATGAAAGTCAGTGTGATTTTCAGCTCTTTTAAACGCAGCAAATTGCGAACTAAAGCGGTCACGCGCTTTAGCCTTACGGGTTTCAAAATCTTGGATTAACACGCCCATCGCCATAAAGGTTTTACTGGGTGTATTGATAGACTGCATCTCCTCGCTGAATTGTTTGAGCCTTTCCTGCTGAGTGGCGTAATCTTGATAATCGCCCAGAACATCCTGCAAGTTTTTTAACCGTTTGATTAATTTATAAACCCGTCGTTCTGGATAAAGGTGCTGAAAAAACTCCATTAAATAGCGCAATTTTTTGCAGGTTTTCCTGAGTTTATGCAAGGCTTCCGGCAGCGAATGTCGGTCAATAACTTCACCTTCTTTAATGACTTGTTTATAAATTTTCCATATCCTTTTGTCTGCCAGTTCTTTAATCGTTAGTTTGGCATCCGCTTCTGTAGGATTTTGGGGCGGAGTCGAGGACAAGTATTCTTCCCATTCTTCGAGAATGGATAAGTATTTGCTGGAACGCAGTTTTCTGGCGAGTTGTTTGTGCGATTTTAGTTTTTTTGCCGTCAAAAAATGTTGCAGGGGATTGATACTTTGCCGGATGGCAGTAGGTAATTTTTTTTTGTATTGTTCAAAATTCAACAAATATACGTCTAAGTCCCTTGTTTCTCCAGTTATCTGACCCAGCCAGGAGAAAAACTCCCTATAACGGGCAAGGGTGTCTTCTGGCAGGACATTTTTGATTTGGCTAAGTCCGACGCGGGTTCTTCTGACCGCCACCCTAAAATCATGCAAAAACTCACTGTCGGTATCAGTAATCGTTCCCTGTTCGTTCAGCCTGATAGTCCGCAATAGGTAGCTGAAAATATATTTGCTGGCTACGTCGGCACGCATCTCTGGGTTAAGGTGAATATGCAATTTGGATGAATAATCTTTAGGATGGCGGCCTTGTAACTTTAAGGCTTCTAACAACACGGGTTTTTCAACGACAGTTAATCCCAGTCCTGTAACCATTTCATCAATGCGCTCGGCAACTTTGTCATAGCCTTTAACCGGAATAAGGGTAAGGCGATTTTTGAGCAACTCAAATTCTTCGATCAGTAAGTGCAGTACAATTTTTCCATCTTCATTAACAATATTGAGATGATACGCTTCACATTCCAGGGTACAAATTGCCAGTAATGCCCGCATTTCCAGGGTAGCTTCAAGAGTCTGGCGCACTTTGCCGGGATTAAATTGTTTACTGAATGACGGAACGTCAAAAAGTATGGTGCTGGCGATAAGATCGCCATTTTTTCTATTGGTTATTTGTAGCGAAGAGGTTTGTTTTGACCGATTAAATTCACAACATAAGCCCTGCTTGTATAAGCGCCAGTCAAAACTGTCATAGTATGTTTTCAAAAAATACTGTTTAGAGAAATGGTCTATTTCAACCTTTTCGCTTAAGGTTGCAATCAGCTTTTCTGCCGATAAATTTGCGGGTAACTCATAGTGTGTAGCCATAATATGCTATAGGATGCCTTTTATAGTGGTCGTTTACACATAACTGTAATATTTTAGTGTTAATGTTTTGTGACAATGCAATAAATATATCGTTCGCATTTAAGATATAAAGGTAATTATCAACATAACACGAGCATCAAGTATGAGTAGAGAATTATGGTTACTGCGGCATGGCAAAGCAGAACCCTTTGATAGTAGCGAAGATTATGACCGGTCTTTAAAAAAACGCGGAAAACGTGATGCCACGCGCATAGGCGAATGGATGAAAGAGGGTATGTTGTTGCCTGATGTGGTTATTAGCTCTCCCGCTATCCGAGCAATTTCCACGGCAAAAATAGTTTGTGATGTATTTGGTATAGACCATCGGCATATCCAGCAGGAAAAACGGCTATATGATGAAGGCTTAGTACGGGTGAGATCGGTGCTGGCAGATTGTCCAGCTAGTTTTAGCCGAGTGTTATTGGTAGGCCACAACCCCGAGTTTGAAGACCTGTTAACCTATCTGGTTAATGAAACTGAATTGCCCGATGTTAAAAAACTGCTCCCAACAGCCGCTTTGGCACGATTGATTTTGCCCGATGACTGGTCGCAATTGGACAAAGGCTGCGCGGAATTACTCTCCATAACATATCCAAAGTCCCTAACCGAAGAACTTGAGGAATCGACCGATTAATTATGTCATTGTCATAATTCTGTCATAAAGTGTGATTAAGCTACTCGCACTCTAAAATTTAAATGTAACCACTATCTACTTGAGAGCAAAAATGAAACCACTGTTTAAAACGAAATCACTTATTGCCGCGATGGGGCTTGTTTCTGCCGGACTTACGGCTAACTTTGCTCATGCCGTACAGACTATTGATGCAGGAATTCCTGAATACAAAGCAGCCACTGGCATATCTGGCAATCTGTCTAGCGTTGGTTCTGATACCTTGGCTAATTTGATGTCGCTTTGGGCGGAAGATTTTAACCGTGCTTATCCTAACGTCAACATTCAAATCCAGGCTGCGGGCTCTTCTACCGCGCCACCTGCGCTGACTGAAGGCACATCTAACCTAGGACCTATGAGCCGTGAGATGAAAGATGATGAGATTGAAGCTTTCGAAGGCAAACAAGGTTATAAACCCACCGCTATACCTGTAGCGGTAGATGCCCTTGCCGTCATGGTCAATAAAGACAACCCCGTGAAAGGCTTGACGATGGAACAGGTTGACGGGATTTTTTCTTCCACCAACAAATGCGGTGGCTCCGCCAGTATTGAAACATGGGGTGACGCGGGTGTCGCAGCTTGGGGAGCAAAAAGCATCCAACTCTATGGACGTAACTCGGTATCTGGCACTTATGGCTATTTTAAAGAACATGCTCTATGTAAAGGTGACTTTAAAAGCAATGTCAATGAACAACCAGGTTCTGCCTCAGTCGTCCAGTCGGTTACCGAATCTGTTAATGGTATTGGTTATTCTGGCATGGGCTATACCACTTCGGGCGTAAAAATGGTGCCTTTGGCAAAAAAAGGCAGCACAAGCTTTGTTGATGCCACGCCTGAAAACGCACTCAACGGCACTTATCCGTTGACACGCTACTTGTTCATTTACGTTAACAAAAAACCAAACCAACCGTTAGCGCCGCTGGAAAATGAATTTATAAAAATGGTCTTGTCAAAAACGGGTCAACAATCGGTTATCAAAGACGGTTATATCCCATTACCAGCGAATGTCATAGAAAAGGCTTTGGCAGCGATCAAATAGGTCGTATCTAAGAGTGTTGTTGTAGCATTAAAGGACTCGTGTATAAGGATGTTTAGTCTGCATTAACCACACCCCCCTCAAAAGTGAGTGGTTGACTAAGACTAAATGGCCGAAGACTGGAAACAGACTTCGGCCATTTTTTATTTATTTTGCTAGTTTTCAAATACTCACTAGGTACAGAATACGTATTCACAATTTGGTACTATCCGACCTGCAATATGTTTAAATTGAATTTCCAGGTTTTTAAACGTTAAATATCATGAATACACAAAGTTGTCACTTTCTGGAATTACAATAGCCGCATGTCTGAGAACCTCACAAACATAACACCATCAGCGGTAACGTTGGCAGCAAACAAACCTTACCAAAAATGGCGGTTAATAAAAGACGCTTTGGCACGCTGCGGCGTAGTCGTCGGGGGTCTTGGTGTCATTGTCGCTATCGTATTGATTTTCTTTTACTTGCTGTACGTCGTCTTGCCTTTATTTGGATCGGCAACGGCTACTTCAATCGCTGAATACGATGTTCCTGAGCTTACATTAGGTAAGACAATTTTGTTGGAAACGGAAGAACAAAACGAAGTGGCCGTTCGATTTACTGACAGCGGACAGGTCGTGTTTTTTGATGTTGCTACTGGCAAGACATTATTGAATCAGGCAATAACGATTCCTGAAGGAATTCATATCACCAGCTTCGCCCAAAGCAGCCTCATCAGCCAGGGCGGTGTCGCTTATGGGCTTTCAGATGGCAAGGCAATCATCGTAAATCATCACTACAAAGTGACTTATCCCAACAATAAGCGCCAGATTACGCCATCGATCGAATATCCCTTAGGTGAACAACCGTTAGTAATCGACGAGTCCGGCGCTGCCTTGGAAAAACTCGCGGTGAAGGTGGAAGCCGATAAGACTATCGTTGTGGCAAAAGCCGCAGATCAAGTCCATCTGGTAAGTTTTGCCAAAGAACAGTCATTGTTTGCAGACACTGCGACCACGACCCGCACAGCTGCCGTGTTGGAGGCTTCCGGTAAAACAATTGTTGATCTGTTAATCGATAAGGAAGATAGCCAACTTTACCTTGTAGACGATGAAGGCCTGTTAAGTGCCTATGATATCAACGACAAAGCAGCGCCTAAATTAAAACATCAACAAAATGTAGTGGAAGCAGGGAAAAAAATTACCAACCTGACGTTCTTGAATGGGGATCTTTCCTTGTTAGTCGGCGACTCAACGGGTTTGGTGTCGCAGTGGACACAAGTCAAAAATGAGCTTAAACAGCTTGCCTTTAAAAAGATCCGGTCATTCAAAGTATCAAACAAAGCGATTGTTTCTATCGAATCTGAACAACGCCGCAAAGGATTTATGACCGTCGATGCTAGCGGGTACGTCGGCATATATCACTCCACGGCTGAAAGGGAGCTCATTAAAGAACGCGTCAGCACGTCGCCACCGGTAGCCGCCTTATTATCGCCAAGAGCAAACCGTCTGTTGCTGGAATCACAAGATGGCAAGATTCATGTCTGGCGTATAGAAAACGAACATCCAGAGGTCTCCATAAAATCGCTATGGCAACAAGTCTGGTACGAAAGCTACCCGAAACCTGATTATATCTGGCAATCCTCCTCCGCCAGCAATGATTTCGAACCCAAATATAGTCTAGTTCCCCTAGTATTTGGCACCTTAAAAGCTGCATTTTATGCCATGTTGGTTGCTATGCCGCTCGCCTTAATGGGTGCAATGTATACCGCTTACTTTATGTCCCCCAAAATGCGCCAAGTCGTAAAGCCCACTATTGAGCTGATGGGCGCACTACCGACGGTCATATTAGGATTTTTGGCTGGCCTCTGGTTAGCGCCGTTTATAGAAAAGCATTTGGCAGGTTTGTTCCTATCGCTCATCACCCTGCCCATTGCCATCATGCTGTTTGCTTTTTTCTGGCAATATTTGCCGAAAACTCTACGTCAAAAAATACCCGAAGGCTGGGATGCCGCAATTTTAATACCCGTTATCGTCATCGTTAGCTGGTTAGCTTTCACCATAAGCGTACCTCTGGAAACTTTGTTATTCCACGGCACATTGCGCGACTGGTTTAGCCGAGAATTCGGTATCGGTTATGACCAACGCAATGCCTTGGTGGTCGGCATCGCCATGGGTTTTGCAGTAATCCCTACAATTTTTTCTATTGCAGAAGATGCCATATTCAGCGTACCCAAGCACCTGACCGTTGGCTCTTTGGCATTAGGTGCAACCACTTGGCAGACGATGACCAAAGTGGTTTTGCTGACAGCTAGCCCTGGCATTTTTTCCGCAGTCATGATCGGCCTTGGACGTGCAGTTGGCGAAACCATGATTGTGTTAATGGCTACCGGTAATACGCCAGTCATGGACTTTAGCGTTTTCCAAGGCTTACGTACACTGGCTGCTAATATTGCCGTGGAAATGCCCGAATCGGAAGTCGATAGCACCCATTACCGCGTATTATTTTTAGCAGCTTTAGTGTTGTTTATCTTCACTTTCGTATTCAATACCTTGGCAGAAATTATTCGCCAACGCTTACGGGAAAAATATAGTTCATTATGATTAGTTCTTGGTTTAAAAGTGGGTCGCCCTGGATATGGCTGAATGCGGCGGCAGTCAGTGCCTGCCTTATTATGATAATCGGCGTATTAGGGCTAATTGTCGTTCGCGGTATCGGTCATTTCTGGCCAGCTCAAGTTACCCAATTTAGCTATCAGGAAGCCGATGGCCAAGCTAAGACTATTTTTGCTGAAATTGTAGATACCAGTGTCACCCCTGCGATAGCAGCCAAAATCTCCGGCTATAAAATGGCCGACAATGAAGAGGATTTGGTGCAGTATCAAATCAAAACCGGTAATCGCGACGTTACCGGTACTGATTTCCGCTGGTTACAGGAACGCAATATCAAAAGCCAAGATCAACCTGCAAACCTCATGGTGGTAGAACGCCGGGAATGGGGTAATTTTTATGGTCAGCTTGTCGCGGTCAAGGAAAACGGTAAAACTCTTGCCAGCGACGGATCAGCATGGCCTGTAGCACAAACAAAAATTGACGAAGCCTTGACCGTCTACGATGAAATCGCCCATCTGGAAAAAAAGGAAATTGGCGCGATTAATTACAGTTTGGAACAATTAAGGCTAAAAGGGAGAAGACTGGAATTAAAAGATCAGCTTGATGAAACGGCTAAGACAGCCATCGAAAATGAAAAAATCGAGCTTAAGAAGCAATATGAACAATACCAAATACAGCTAAGAACCTTATATCAAAAAATAAGGGGCGCTAGTCTGGTGGCAAAAACGGACAGTGGTGTGGAAGTGGCTATTCCAATTGCGAAGGTTGTCAGGATTTATCAACCGAACAACATGAACCTATTCCAGAAAACAGGTCATTATTTCAGTAAGCTTGCTGAATTTTTGACCGATGATCCACGCGAAGCCAATACCGAAGGTGGTATCTTCCCTGCTATATTCGGCACTATCATGATGGTATTGATAATGTCTATTATCGTCACGCCCTTTGGCGTTATTGCGGCGGTTTACCTACGAGAATATGCCAAACAAGGCTTTACCACACAATTGATCCGAATCGCAGTCAACAATCTCGCAGGTGTACCTTCCGTGGTTTATGGCGTGTTTGGCTTGGGATTTTTTGTTTATATTCTGGGCGGTAATATCGATAAGTTGTTTTATCCCGAATCTGCCCCTGCTCCCGTTTATGGAACGCCAGGATTACTATGGGCATCTATAACACTTGCACTACTTACATTGCCCGTCGTGATTGTCGCCACCGAAGAAGGCTTGGCGCGTATCCCTAAATCCATACGCGAGGGCAGTCTGGCATTGGGTGCAACTAAATTTGAAACCTTATGGAACACGGTGTTGCCCATGGCAAGCCCAGCCATCATGACGGGCATGATCCTCGCGGTTGCCAGGGCGGCGGGTGAAGTTGCGCCGCTGATGTTAGTCGGGGTAGTCAAGCTTGCCCCCACCTTACCATTAGATGGCAATGCCCCTTTCATCCATTTAGACAGGAAATTTATGCATTTGGGTTTTCATATTTATGATGTCGGTTTCCAAAGCCCTAATGTCGAAGCGGCGCGGCCTTTGGTTTATGCAACGGCTTTGTTGCTGGTTTTAGTGATTATTGGGTTAAATCTATCTGCAATTATAATTAGAAACAATTTACGCGAAAAATATCGAGCATTGGAAGGTTAATAATGACGACAGAACAAACACGCACCCACGCAATCGACATGAATTCCATCTTACGTGGACGTGATCATGCCCCAGAACAACTTGATATAACCATCAAGATAGAAAACCTTAATCTGCATTATGGGCAAAAGCAGGCCTTGCATCATATCAATATGGAAATACCCAAATGTAGGGTGACGGCATACATAGGGCCTAGCGGTTGCGGCAAATCAACCTTGTTGCGTTGCATCAACCGCATGAACGACCTGGTGGATAGTGCGAGAATTGACGGCAAAATTTTGCTGGATAATGAAAATATCTATGACAAGTCAGTCAACGTAGCGGCATTACGCAGGCGCGTGGGTATGGTGTTCCAAAAGCCCAATCCCTTCCCCAAATCCATTTTTGAAAATGTCGCTTACGGATTACGCATACAAGGTATCAACGACAAGCGCACCTTGGATGAAACCGTCGAAAACGCCTTACGTGGCGCGGCACTTTGGGATGAGGTGAAAGATCGCCTCAAAGACAATGCCCTAGGGTTGTCCGGTGGACAACAACAGCGGTTGGTTATTGCCAGGGCGATTGCCATTGAGCCGGAAGTGCTGTTGCTTGATGAACCTGCATCTGCATTGGATCCCATTTCAACCCTCAAAATCGAAGAACTGATAAATGAGTTGAAAGAAAAATACACCATTGTTATCGTAACTCACAACATGCAGCAAGCGGCACGCGTTTCCGACTTCACCGCATTCATGTACATGGGGGAATTGATTGAAATAGGTAACACCAGCCAATTATTCACCAAACCCAAAAAGAAGCAGACCGAAGACTACATTACTGGTCGGTACGGTTAACTAGGAATAATAGGAGAACACAGATGGACAACACCAACATCGGGCATCATATCTCTGGGCAATTCAATAAAGAACTCGAAGATATCCGCAACCATGTGCTGACTATGGGCGGCTTGGTCGAAGAACAGATCGAACAAGCAATCAAGGCGTTTACATCCTCGGATGTGGAACTGGCAGAGCAGGTTATCAAGCAGGATAACCAAATTGATGCCCTAGAAGTCGCACTAGACCGGGAATGTATGCAGATTATGGCGCTACGCCAACCGACTGCATTCGATTTAAGGTTACTGATTACCGTCCTGCGGATCATCAATGAACTGGAACGGGTGGGGGACATGGCAGAACACGTAGCTAAAATGACGATTCATCTATCCAACATTGAAGGCAACAAAAGCGATTCCTATCATGAAATCAAGCATATAGCCGATTTGGTTAAGGCCATGCTACATGATGCCTTAGATGCTTTTGCCCGTATGACAGTCGAACAAGTACCAGCGATCACCAGCAGGGACGAAAACGTAGACCGGGAATACGCCAGCATCATCAGGCAGCAAATTACCTACATGATGGAAGACCCCCGTAATATAACCCGTACTATTAATGTACTGTGGACGGTGCGTTCACTGGAACGGATAGGTGATCATGCCTGCAATATTTGTGAGCATCTTGTTTATATGATAAAAGGCGAAGATGTACGCCACCTTAGTCGCGAGGAATTGGAAAGAAAAGTAAAGGGGGAGTAAACGAAGGTAGGTTTTTGATAATCATAAACCGTTAACTCCGCACTTAATTATTTAGTCCCACAATTAAGTCGTCTGGATTAATTATAAAGGCTCTAGACTATCAAGATTCTCAATGATAGCCTCGAAAGGCAGCATACGTCCAATCGACGTAAAGCTAACCCCAATAAGCAAGTAGCCTAGCCCGCTTATCTCATGATTACAGGAAAACTTCTGTTAGAAAGTTGCCGAAGATAGAATTGAGTATGTATTGTTCCTAAATTGAGGCTATAGGTCTGTAATGAATGGCATTTGCCTTTTTTCAGGCACAGCTTCCCCTTACCCCATTCTTTAACGTGCCGGGAACAGCACACTTTAGGATTATTCAGGGCATAGTTTTTGGCAGACCGATAGAAATAACACTTGATAAGGATAACTGCTGCTAAGCAATAGTTTCACCCGCCGGGTGTTCCGGATCACCACCGCTCCGACCTTAAAGAGTTTCAGCCGAATTGTGCCGCAAGTGGCGTGTGCCAGTTCGGTATTGCGTAGGGCTACCCTGCGAATGGCCGCCATTAACGTATAAGCGAGCGTCGATAGCAACAAGCGAAATTGATTCGGCCACCACAGGCTGCAACTGGTGCGGTCGGCAAACAAATCCAACTGTTGTTCTTTGATCCGGTTTTCCATCTCGCCCCGGGCGCAATACACTTTTTCGTAAAGGTGTTGCGGGTCACCCGTTAAATTGGTCACCACATAGCGTGGATTGCTGCCTTGGCTCATGTGTTCGGCTTTGAGGGGATCACCCGGCGTTGGCGCTTCCATGATCCTGCTTGGTAGTGTAGTTCGGTAAACAGGCGTTGCGTTTGTTGCTGGGCTTCAAATTGACTTTTGGCCTGATCTGCCCAGGGCTGGCTTAACCGGTTGATGCGTGGGTTTTTGGCCAAGCCAACAATATAGTTGACACCGTTGCGCTCGCACCAGCCCAGCATTTTATGCCGGCAAAAGCCGCTGTCCCCGCGTAAGGTAATCGAAACGTCTGGCCAAGCACAGCGTAAGCGTTTAACGAGCAGAGCCAAGATCGCCCAGCTGTGTTTGGCACCGTCAATGTTGCTGGGACGCAGATAACTGACCAGGCACTGGTCGCCACAAAAGACATAGAGCGGCAGGAAACAATAACGCCGGTAGTAACCATGAAAAAACCGGCCTTCCTGCTGACCGTGCACCGGATCGTCGGTGGCGTCAAAGTCCAGGATTAATGACGCCGGCGGTGCCTCAAAAGACGCGATAAACTGTTCCACCATCTGTTCATGAATCCGCCACATGAGCGCCCGATCCGCCTGTTGTTCAAACCGGCATAAAGTGGAACGGCTACCCAGGACCTGATCTTTTTCGACCGCGGTCTGGAAGGCAATGTCGTTGCGCAGGGTATCGTGGTCATTTAAGTCTTCGTAACCGCACGCCAACCCATAAACCCGTTGCCGCAGCAAATCAACCACCTGATGCCGGATCTTGTCCGGATCCCTGGGGTTGGTGATCTGGGCAGCAACCTGCTCGGTTAGTTTTAAACGCTGGTCAATGCTCCTCAACAGCAGCACACCGCCGTCACTGGTGATAGCTCCGCCACTGAATTGAGCTTCAATTTCTCGACGTTTTAAGGCTGGAAATTCTATTTTGGTTGCGGTACAGTTTGTCATGGGCAAGTCCTTGTTCAAATTCAATGTAAGCAACTGAATTTTATCGAACTCTATAGGACTTGTCCGCCTTTTTTATGTGATATTCAGGCTAGATGAAGAGTTACTAAATCGAGGCATCGCAGATTTTATTTGTTCTCGATTTCCACTGCGTTCATCGAAACTACTTGCCGAGCTACTTAGAGCCTAACTAGCGTTATGTATATGTAACCTGCATTAAAAATACCGTTGTTCCAGAAATATATTACGGCGCATCTTCAATTCCATCCAGCAACTCAATCATACGGGTTGTGCCCTGCAATAGAATGCCCCCTACCCCCAACGCAAACCACACGCCAATCACAAACCCCCAATGTATCGGCGCGGCGAAAAATTCTTCCCTGAACCAGAAGGTATGCCCCCATTCATTAAATCCCACGCTAACCAGGATCATGAACGGCCCGACTACCGCCAACGTTAACGGTAAGGAAATTCCCTTGGCATACAGCGGCAACCGTGTTCTGGCATATAACCAGGCGCAACCGCCCAAAATGATATAAAGCGGAAAATTGAAATAAAACTCGATGATGTGATTAGCGGTGAACGGCGTATCGCGGATAGCGACTTGATGCCAGGAATTATCCTGCTCGGCGAAATAACTGCCCGCCCAATAGACGGCAAAAGTGTAGATACTAATCCACATGGTTAGGGCAAAATAACGGCGGATTTCCTCCTTGGGTTCAAGCGTGTCCAGGTTTTTATCCCTGGAAAACCATAAATACCCCCATGCCCCGGTTGCGAAAAGGGCAATAACCACTAATTCAATGTAAAACAGCCGCATCCAGTAGATTTCAAATACCGGTTCGGTGGAATCCAGGCCAGTTGAAACGGCAAATGCGCCTTGGTAGATACGTAGCCCCATATAAATGACGGTCAGTATGGCAAAGCCTGCCAAATACCGGGATAAATCTTTCAAATACCAGGGCGGCATTTTCTTGTCTTCTACTAATACTGCCGTGTGTTCGCGTGTTGTAGCCATGATTTTATCCTCTTGCGATTGTGAGTTAATTGAATTTGGGGATCACTGCGGCAGTCAGGCTTGAGATATAACGCTCACCTGTACCGTCGTAGAAAAACAACAAACCACCAATTCGGCTGTCGGCATCGTTAATCAGCCCGTCCAGCCGTTCGGATTCCCATAACGCATCTTTGGCGACAATCGTCATAGTGCGCTGTTCGCCGGGTTCGATAGGGGCGGCATTGCCCACGCTTAAGCCTTCAGAAGAGGTCATGCTTTCTGAACTGACTAGCTCCGGTTTTGGCACATCCTTGTTGAAAAAACGAACATTGCCGGTAGAAAACTCGCCGATTTGAATCGGTTTATCGCTGCCATTCTTGATTTTTAGGGTAAAAGTCATGGTCCTCTCCGGTACACGGTATTCGGCCTTTACGGTTTCGACATCAACCACTCCGGCATTTACCTGGGCAGGGAGCGGCAGAATTTGGTCTAGCGATGCCTGCAAGGGAATCGCTTTAGGATATTTGCTCGCTGTCATTGAGTAAGCTGCAATCACCAGCAAAGGCACACCGATCAGGATTGATTTACCGATTTTTCTGTCGAACGAGGTAATCAGCTCATCTTCCATTCCTGCTTGCAACATTCGGTAACGGGCAATAAATAAAGGCCGGCGAACCCACCAGAGCAGCCAAGCTGTTGCCAGTACAGCCCAGAAACTGTGCCAGAAGATGCCGTTGCCCAAGCCGTAGGTCTCCATATTGACCAAAGCGCCGTTGATGGTTTGGATGTCATTAGTAAAATCCGCCGCATCCCCGGCAATATCCAGCCATACACCAGGCCCCATCACTTGACCCGTATCTTTCAGGTTAAAGAAGGGGTGGATGTGGTAATGCCCAGGCAAACGTCCTTTCAGCACAACCTTAAAGTCGTAATCACCGCCGGGCTGCAATGGCACCGAATTCATGTAGGGTTTGCCGTTCAAATAGCGCTCAGTTCGGATCAGAACCGGACCGGTGTCGATATGTTCAAAAAGGCCGCTTCCGGTTTGGGTACGCTGGCAGGCCAATCCTCAGCCACATGAAATTTGCCGCTAATGTTGATTTCTTCGTTGACATTGAATTTTTGCTTGGACCATTGCACGTCATACCACTGGATCGTACGCATTCGGATAAATGGTTCTAAGGCTTTTTCGCCGTGTGCCATGACGGGTTGCATGGTAATCATGTACACCGAGAAGATGAGTCCCAGTAATAACAAGCACTTTAGGAGTTTCTGGTGATGTGCTTCGACAGGCTCAGGACGGACGGTAGTGGTTTGATTTAGCACGTGTTGAATCCTTCGATTATTCTCATAAGAATCTTTTATTAATATCGTTTTCATATGGTTATCTTTCTTTAGATTTTGCTAAGGTAACGCGTCGTTGCAAACCACTTGCCGATATACCACCATAAGGTATACATCAGCGTGCATAACAAGGCCGAACAGAATGCAGACAAAGGTGTCGCAATTTGGCCGTAAGTCCGTAATGTCCCGCGCTCGATAATCCTTAGATATTCTGGCATCCCGGTACGAATGTATTGGAAGCCGAACAAGTCCGCCAAAGTCAACTGACCATTGCCAGCTTCAACAGGCACATGAAACATGGCGAAGATCGGCCAGTTAGCAGGGTAGAACAGCAGTGCAAACATGGAACCCCCGAATATTGCGGTAATCGTCAAGCTGTTGCTTAACATCAGGATAGCATCCAGGACTAGCGCACTCGGCAGCATGGTAGAAGGCAGCACCATATTGATGGGAAAATAATTCCAATAGTGATAAGCGAAGATTCGGGCTATCCAGCTGCCTATCGATAAGGCTGCGACACACAACGTAGCACCCACTGGTAGACGAAATTTTCCCCATAAGACGGCTTGCACCGCCGCCGGAAAGGTAATGCCCATCAGCGGCGTGACCAGCGGCCACCATTGCCTGTCTTTCCAGTCCACCCAGAAATCCCAGTCGCCGACCGTGAGCGCAAAATGGAGATGGAAGGAACCAATAAACAAGAATAGTGCCAATACCAAGATAAGATAATCATAAGCGCGGCTGATCCGAGCTTTTTCTCCGGTATACGGTTTAAACGTTTGAGTTGAAAGACTTGCTGACATATTGTTTCTCCCAAAGATAACATTGGATAAGAGGGGTATCCTTATCCAGAATAGTGAGTGTCTATGACACGCTTGAGCGATACAATAGGTTGAAACAGAGGCTTTGTTAAATGTATAAGTTTCATGTAGCCATTGACGCAATTCATAGTCAAAGTACCTTAGTGTTTAATGTCATGTTGTCGAATCATTGTCGTCGATACATTAGTGTAAAGCCCTCTCCAGAGGGAGAGGGTTGGGTGAGGGGAAATCAACATAGGGAAAAAACCTGATGTCCAATCTAAGAACCTTCGATTTGAATTTATTGGTAGCATTTGACGTGCTGATGCGGGAATTGAACGTTACCCGTGCTGCGGAACAGATGTTCGTCACCCAATCAGCGATGAGCCATATCTTGCATAGGCTGCGTCAACAATTGGATGATCCGCTACTGGTGAAAACGCCCACCGGCATGAAACCGACGGAACGTGCGCTGGCTTTGATTGCGCCAGTCAGGGCATTGTTGTCCGAGATGGAGCAACTCATTCAGCCGCCTTTGGAATTTGAAGCCAGCACCAGCCAGAGGCGTTTTGTCTTAGCCGCCACCGATTATCTGGAATTCTTGATAATACCAGCGTTAACGGGGGCTATTGACCAGATTGCGCCCAGTGTTGACCTTCATGTCAAGCGCACAGAGGCTTCATTTCCGGTCACGCAATTGGAAAATGGTAGCCTTGATGTCGTATTGGGTTTCGGATCGGTCTTAAATCCTCCCTCCCATTTGCGTTGCCAAACTTTGTTTGATGATGAAATGGTCTGTGTGGTCAGGCAAAACCATCCCATCATTCGCACTGCGCCCTCACTGGAAGACTACATCGCCGTTCCGCACATGCTCATCTCCTGGAAAGGCACTCCGGCTGGGATCATCGACCAACACTTGCAGGAAATGGGGCTGGAGCGGCGGATCAAGCTGATCGTCCCCAACTTCCTGTCCGCGCCGTTGATTGTCGCCCAAACTGACATGATCCTGTCCTTGCCGTATAAACTGGCTAAACGGTTTACAAAATTCGTGCCGCTGGAAATATTCCCCGTACCTATCCAGCTTCCGGCTTACGATTTGGTCATGATCTGGCATCCTTTACACGACAAAGACCCAGCCCATCAGTGGTTACGAGATAAAATCATGGCGATAGGGCGGGATATTGATGGTTTATAAGGTTTATTAACGACCAGCCAACCCCGCCGCCAATGCTTTTACCTGTATTAAATAAAACGGCGGCTTTGCTTTCAACACCCCACCATTCAGCGTAGCTGACTGATGCAGCCGGTTGACAACTGCATACAACTGTCCAGCAGCACCAAAACAAAATGAATCCACCCAAGACAGATTGGAGTTCTCCGCTAGTCGCTTATATTTTCTGTCTGCCGAAATAACGCCGATGGCGTTGGCCGCTAATTCGCCCAGATAAATGTTGTTGTCCTTGTCTATCGTAATGCCGTCTGAAATCGGCTTATCGCTGTAGCGTTCAACGCGACTTGCCAAAATTTTGGCATCCAGTTTTTCGTCCACAAGATCGTCGGCCTTAATCCGGTATAGACTAAGTCCGTGCATAGAGCCGAAGTAAACCCATTCGTTGTTGAGGTCTTCGGTAATCGGGTTGACCCCGATATGCGGACGAATCAGTTTCCCAGATTTATCTTTAACCTGAACTGGAATCTTATCAATCACCAGATCGACATTTTCAGCAATCACGCTAGCATGTCCTTCCAGTACACGCCGCGCCTTTCCTATAGCCAGATTGACGACAATTAGCGCAGCATTTGCACCACCCGCCGGATCGCTGATAAAAATATGATTACGTCGGGTATCGACGGCAAAATCGTTTACAAATTCATCCTTTGGCGCAATCGGGGTAGGTAACAATATGACCTGATGCAGCTTATCGGCCTTGATATCCCATCCCACCAGCTTTGGCGTTACCCCGCTACGCATCCCGTTATCCAGCATCCAGACGATGCCATTGGCAGACCTTATGCCCAGCACAGAATCGAGTTTCAAAACCGCTTTGGAGTCCACATCCGCTAATTCCTTATTAGGAAAAGGCACCAACACCTTACCCTTATACTCAACCACCGTGTATTTTGGCTGATAAAACTGGTGCATACTCATGATGATCCGCCGGTTATCCGTCACGGTCACATTGCCAGGTCCATTATCGAGATTGGCTACGATGTCGAAGTTTACTTCTGCATACGCCGTAATATTCACTGAAAACAGCAAAAAAACGGCTGTAAATTTTGCCAGGACTTTCATAAATGACTCCCCGTTAAAACGATTCATTGAAAACTTTACCCCATCGAATCAGCACTGTTAAATGATCTTTATTCATGGTGGCATTTACAAATTTTGTGTAGCCACTCACTGTAATTAGAATTCGTGGTATATGTAAAAGAAGCTCCGAACAAGTTGATTCCATTCATGGCTTGACATGCTCAACACGCACAGAATTAATACCTTTCCGTTCATCCTGAGCTTGACGAAGGACTTTTCAGAGATTTCTAAAGTAGAGAATCATGGCGAAAAAAGCAGTTGAGTTTTAGCAAGCGTCCAGAAAAATTTCTTTTGACGGAAGCCCTTATCGTCAAATTGGAAAAGATTTTCTTGTTTCGACACACCTAAATGTAAATTATACCAATCCCAATAAGTTCTCATTGGGATTGGTATAAGTTGTTAGTATCGAATATTGAGGGATGGTAAATCTAAGCTTTAGGTCGCTAACGACTTTTGTTGACAGGCTTAATTGCGAATTTTTTTTATTGCCTATTAAAAAATCAATTAGTTTTCAACGATAAGGCACTGACAATATTCTTACCTTCCCGCTTAGGATCAATTGCCGAATCCAGGATAAAGACGCGCTCGTTAGGTATGCCCCCTTTTTGAACAATGTATTTTGCGATGGCTTGTGAGCGTTCGGACGCAAGGTCTTTGAGACGTTTTGGGTCTGGCTTGATGATTTCTGACATCTTTTGTTTAGCAACCTTAAAAAAATCGCCGTCTGAACCAATCAATTTTGGCGTACCTAATAGGTTTTTCTTGCCTAGGCTTGGAAATTGTTTGATGAACGCATCCGCCAATAAATCGTTGTAGTCGTCTTCGGTCAATTCCACATATTCAGCACGGACTTTTTTGCCTGCATCCTCGCTCAATTCTAAGGCTTTGATTTTTTTAAGCTGATCTAATAAGGCTTCTTCACGCAGAATAGGCCAATCCTGTTCTTCAAAAGCCGCGCCTTTCACTTCGATATTCAGTACAGGTTTTTCTTTCAATGCTTTGGCGACGCCATCCAATTTGCCTGTTTCCTTTGCGTCCAGTGCATCTTTACCGGGCGCAAAACTGACAGTGCTTAAATCTTCATCACTACCTACCAAAGATGCAATGGCATTAAATGGCGAAGTGACTATTTTGGTCAGTACATTAACCAACGCATCAACGACAATCGCACCTATGCTAAATTGGGGATCCTCTAGGCTACCAGTCAACGGTACGTCCAGCTTTATTTTGCCATCGGAATCTTTCAACAATGCGATTGCCAAACCAAGCGGCAGCGATACGGCATCGGGGTTATCAACTTTTTCGCCTAATTCAAGCTGGTCGATCAAGATATTATTCGATGCTTTCAACTGGCCTTTCTCCACCTGGTAATGCAAGCCCATCGTCAGCTTACCTTTCTCAATCTTATATCCAGCAAACTGCACCATATAAGGGGTCACTAACGGCATGGGCATCCCATCAAATTTGAGATCCACATCGAAGTTGCCCTGATAAGGGCTGATTTCGCCCTTGATGTCCACGGGCGCAAGGTCGTAGGCGTTACCTTTTAGATCGACCTTGATGGTGGATTTTTGGTCAGACGAAATACCATTCGCACCGCCGTCCAAGCTTTTGATTTGTGCTGCAAACGGTAGAATTAATGAAAGGTCGGCAAAATCTGATGAGCCATCAACTATTTTGACCTTAGCTAATTTGAAAATCGGCTTACTGCTTTGTGTCGCTTTACCACGCGCCACTTTGACCGATTTAACGGGTTTTACTGACTTACCTGCGGCATCCTTTTCAGGAATCATGATGTCAGAAAAGTTGATCGTTTTATCTTTTCTGATGGTGACTTTGGCATAAGGTTTTTCGATTAATAATAGCGCAGCGCTATAACGGTTTGCCAATAAATCGACATCTAAGTCTTTGAATGTTAGGTTATCCCATTTGACAAAATCCTTGCTTTGGATGTGGTCGCGGGTCAACAAGTTGGCAATTCCCGTGCTGCCTTTAAATTTTACATCCAAAGGTTTATCTTTCGGCTGCTGGACAGCAAGCTTGCCAGCGATGTTGAATTTACCATCCAACACATCCAGCCGCGCAAATTTATCGACATAAGGTTGGAAAGTGTCCAGGTCAATATTTTTTATATCGAGATCTATTTTTGCCGCAAGTGGCGAAATTACAGTATCGCCTTTAAGTTTTATAGAACCGGTTTTGTTTACACCAATATCAAGTTGAAAAGGCAGTTTCGCTTCGGGTTTATTGGTGATGTTGCTGACTTTGAGATTAATCGGCTTAGCCGTCATTTTTACGGGTTTTTTGAGCGTCCTATCCTCAAAATTTACTGCGTAATTATTTAACTCTAAGGTATTGATATTTAAAAGCCAATCTTTTTCGGGTAAAACCGGCTGAGCAGCCGCAGTAGTTACTGTGGCGGCAGTTTTCACATCTTCCTTGAAATCAACAGTTTTAGCGGTGGCGTAATCAGGCCGTGTAACTTCGACTTTTTTGCCTTCCGGTGTTGGAATCAGTTTTTGATAATTGAGTGAGCCGTCGGGATTGAGCCAAGCTTGAAATTCGGCATTTTTCGATGAAATTAACGCTATCTTGACTTCCCTATTTTTTAAATCGACATCCATATCGCTAAGACCAAAGGCCGGAATTTTGACCAAGGTTGCGTTTTCTCCTTTTTCAGCCAGATGCAAATCGTGAAATTCAAATTTGCCGTGGCTGACATGAATATCCTTAGTTTTCTGGGTTAAATCCAATTGATAACTTGTTTCCAAGGTTAAATCAGGAATTTTGACTTCGACCTTTTGCTGGTTAAGACCATTTAACAAAAGATTCTTGATTGCTATAGTGGCTTTGTTCGCAGAGACTTTAAGTCCATCCTTGGTTTGGTTAACTGCCACATCTGTTTCATGACTGAAATTAGGGATGGAAACAGATATTGGATCGGATGCCTGATTGGAAAATTGCAGGTCACGGCTATCCAGCTTGGCTTTGTTAACCACGACATCCAGGTTTTTGTTCGCGACAGTGATAGTGGCATCGGTTTCAACGGAAAAAGCAGGTGTTTTCAGCAGGTTTTTGTCGCCGCTTTTATCTGCAAACTGAAAATCGCGCAGTTCAAACCGGCTTTTTTTGATGGTGACTGTCAGGTTTTTTTTATCTTGCCCTATCTTGTAATCAATATTGAATAACTCATGGCCTTGCAAATCGAAAGCGGCAGTCTCAGACAAGGCCAAACCCAGTATTTTCTGCAACTGCACCTTATCCAGCTTTATTCCGCCTTCGGAAAAAATCGGGTTAACGCCGACGCTTGCCTTCCAGTCCAGTTTCCCACCGGACTTAAGTGCCAAGTTGAAATCCAGTTTGGCATTTGCTTTTGCCTCAGTGCTTAAATTGCTTACATTGAGGTTAATCGGGGTTATTTCTTCTGATACGGGTTTGGCGAAATGTTTGTCGTCCCAAAATAGCTTCCCTTCATTTATCGACAACTTGACGATATTGAGCGGGAACAGCTTGCTATCATCCGGTTTCTTTGGCTCTTCCTTCTTCTTAGGTTTCGCCATATCTTCAAAATTAAATTTGCCGTCTTTTAGCTTGGCAAGATGAACTGCGGGTTTGTTTAGGGAGATCTCATCAATCACCAAAGCCAGTTGTTTGATGGATTGTAAGACATTTATATCAAGGTTAAAATTGTCGAAATCTACAAACGGCTTACCGTTTTTTTCCAATATTTTAAAACCCTGGATACTGGCGATAAGCGCAAACGGGTTGAATTCAATGTTGGCAACTGAGGCTTTCCTGCCAGTTTCCTCCTGAATGATGCTGGGTATTTTTGATTTTAAAACCGCTGGTACTATATAGAAACCTAGTAAAGCATAAGCAGTAATTATGCTGACGGTAATGATAAGTGGCTTAAGGAAGCTGGCGAAAGGTTCTGGTAACTTGAGGTATTTCTGGTTGAGTTCTGCGATAAGGCCAGAATTAACCCTAACTGATGAGTTCTGTTCATCAGCCCCTTTATCTTTGCTAAATGGGCTGATCCCAGTTAAGCCTGAACGACCTTTACCTAATAGCTCGGAGAAGCGATCAACTATTGATCGCCACCCCAAGCTAAATTTAGACCGAAACTGCTGGCTGGCCTTAAATATCCAAGTAACCAGTTTCTTCATGTAAGACCTGATCCAGTCCTTGAACCTCTTCATCAGAGGTCACACGTAAACCAATAAAATTGTCTAAAACCTTAAGGATAAGGTAACTGAACATTCCGCTCCATGCGATAGTTGTTAATATCGCTAAGGCTTGAACACCAACTTGATGGCTAATCGTAACACCATCAGCAAGCCCGATACCACCCAATCTGATGTCGGCAAATACGCCAGTTAGCAACGATCCGGTAATCCCACCGATGCCATGTACAGGGAAAACGTCCAAGGAATCGTCGATGATTAGCTTGCGTTTGACAAATTGGGTAGCGTAAAAACACACGATGCCAGCGGTTATGCCAATAGCTAATGCGCCAGCTGGGCCGACAAAACCGGATGCTGGGGTAATTGTACCCAAGCCTGCTACCATGCCCGTTACGATACCTAAAACGCTGGGTTTACCGTAACGTACCCATTCGATTGTCATCCAGGTTAATGAACCCGCCGCTGCACCAATATGGGTGACCAACATCGCCATCCCCGCGCGGCCATCTGAGGTCAATGCGCTACCCGCATTAAAGCCGAACCAGCCAACCCACAACATTCCCGCGCCAGTTACGACCATCGTCATATTGTGCGGCGGCATGGCGGTAGTCGGAAAACCTTTGCGTTTGCCGATAACCAAAGCTGAAACTAAAGCCGCAACACCAGCATTGATATGGATGACGATGCCGCCAGCAAAATCCATTACGCCCAAGGAGGCTAACCAGCCGCTACCCCAGATCCAGTGGCAAATCGGCACATAAACCAAACATAACCATAAACCGCTAAACCATAACATCGCCGAAAACTTCATCCGCTCGGCAAATGCGCCGACTATCAAGGCTGGCGTGATGATGGCGAAGGTCATTTGGAACATGAAATAAACCGTTTCAGGAATATCGCCCGTCAAGGATGTGGTACTAATATCCGGCAAAAATGCTTTTGACATCCCACCCATATATTTTTGCAGCTCGCCGCCATCCGAGAAAATCAGGCTGTAAGCGCCAGCCAACCAAAGTATGGATATTACACAGGTAATCGCAAAACACTGCATCAACACCGATAGCACGTTTTTGCTCCTGACCAAGCCTGCATAAAATAGCGATAAGCCAGGAATAGTCATGAACAGCACCAAGGCGGTGGATGTCAGTATCCAGGCCGTATTCGCCTGATTTAATTCAGCCGCTGAAACCAGCCCAGGAGCCAAAAGTAAAGTAAAGGCTAAGTATTTATAATTATTTTTAGTTTTCATCGTGTATCTTTAAGCGCCGCTTAGATGGCATCTTCTCCCGTTTCGCCAGTCCTTATACGTATCACCTGATCCAGGCTTGTCACAAATATTTTACCGTCACCAATCTTGCCGGTATTGGCGGCATTTACAATGGTTTCCACTGCCTTATCCACCACATCATCGCTTACGGCGATTTCTAGCTTAACTTTAGGTAAAAAATCGACCACATACTCTGCGCCACGGTACAACTCGGTGTGGCCTTTCTGCCGACCAAAGCCTTTGACTTCGGTGGCAGTCACACCTGCCACGCCAATTTCAGACAAGGCTTCCCGCACATCATCCATCTTGAATGGTTTAATAATTGCTGTTATTAGTTTCATGATTTATCTCAATTATTTGTGGCTTGACGTTATGTATTGCTTAGGCTGCAATCATACACATTATTTATCAACATACAACGAGTAAACGGCATTCAAATACCAAAAAAACCTGTTTTTTATAGGTGATAGGGTAGCTAAATTTTTACGGGTTTCGTAAAACCGTGTGGAAAATCCAAAAATATCATTTTTCAGCACCGTGTGGAATTATGCCCCCAAAATTAAAAAATTCTTGCTTAAATAGTTCAGTACATTTGTTACTTTCATCACTATTTGGCAAGCCATAGCCCAAGATATTTTCACGGATTCCCGATGTGAACACTCCACCGGCTAAAGCCGGTGGCTTCGGGTTACGGCTTAAAGCCGGATTTTATCGACCCAATGGGTCGATTACGCTACCGAAACCATCGTCGGCTTTATCCCCGGCTACTGGCCTTCAATTTATTTCTTCCATACAACATCATCCGTTTCACAGCAGGTCTACGCAAGCCAACACCATGTATGCGATATTTTGTTACCCATACCAAGGTGGGTATTTACAATCCAAAATCGTATAGCTTCAGCACTTGTAATCTGTCAGGCCATTATGCTAGACCTATCCCCTTATCCCTGTCGCCTAAAGGCGAGGGATTTACTGATCCCCTATCGGGGACTTTAAACGATTTCTTCTTTAACTTGTGCTTGGCGATTGTTAACAGCACCTTTGCCCTCGGCACTTCAAAACTATAACCACGGCCTTGCCTTGCATCTGGCTTGATGTGATTGTTGGCGGATTCGTTGTAAGCATTGGTGACCCTACGGTCGAAATAGTTAAATACCTCTTTGTGCCAGTTGTCGATTGCCCTGTCCAGATCGGCAAAATAGCCCCGAATGCCAATGGGGATGGATTCTTGCTATTCCAGACAGGCTAATTCTGCTTACTGGGTCAAACAACAAGTGTCTTTTTCCTTTTGAAAACATAACATAAAGCCATATAATGTTACGTATTATCATATTTTATAGGTAAACATCATGGCTACAATCCAAGTATCGGACACTTTTCTTGAAAGGGCGAAAGCCGCCGCAAAAAAAGCCCATCGTTCCGTCCCTAAACAACTGGAATATTGGGAAGAAGTCGCCAGTGCAGCAGAAAACAAACTATCCGTCGCCCAGAAGATGGAACGCTTTGAACGCACACTTGAGAAATACGACCTTACCTTTGAAATCTTGTCTAAATGATCGAGCCAATTTGGATTGAATTGGAAGAAACCTTGCTGATCCACAGCCGCCTACTCCAAAAATACGGCGGCAGTGACGGCATACGTGATAGTGGCTTGTTGCATTCCGCCTTGGCAAAACCAAAACAGTTTTTTTATTACGCCGAAGCCACAACATTACCTGGTTTAGCGGCGGCTTACATGTCAGGTATTGTCAAGAACCACCCATTTATTGATAGCAACATGCGCGTCGGATTCGGTGTCGGCGTACTTTTCCTTGGCTTGAATGGGCTTGACTTGATGGCAGACCCAATTGATGCCGCCAACGTCATCTTGGAGTTGGCGGCCAGTAAAATGGATAGCGTGAAGTTGACCGATTGGCTGGTGGCAAATCTCTAAGCTACCGCAATGGTTGATAAGCTTGAAGATTTGTTGGATACCTGTAGGGCGGGTCGAGACCCGCCTTTAGATTGAAACCATCAATCCCAATCCAAATCACCTAACTCAAGTGTTGCAGCCCAACTTAACGGATAATATCCCAACAGTACAAATCGATGAAAACTCGAATAAGGCCATTCGGAAACCCGTTCAACCAAGCCATGTTTGACAGGATTGTAATGGATATAATCAAGATGCCGATCAAAATCGAGATTGATCTCGGATGGCATGCTTCCAGAAACGGCGTTGCCATATACCGCGTTAGGACTTTACCTGCCTTCTCGTTGAAATTCGTTCTCCGGGTTCAATAGCCTTTGAAAAAGCCGATTTAATCTAACGCCAACGGGTTGAAAAATCACAGTCATCCGGCGGTAATGTCCACAAACAGTGTAAATGGTCAGGAAGGATAACAATCGCTTCAATTTGGAAAGGGCGTTGTTGTTTAACGGTACGGAAAGCGTTGCGTAACGGCTCGATATTTTCAACCAGCAATCTCCTCCGCCGTTCCAGCAAATTGACGGTGAAAAAATAAGTGCCGCCTGGAATGTAGGTGCGGATATAGTTTGGCATGGCGGGGATTTTAACAAATCCGTTTGATTGATCGATAATGGTTTACGGCTTGTTAAGACAATTTTGGCATAATTAACCATGTAATTATAATCATGTAAGGTGGGCAGAGACCCGCCAACCCGCCGTACGAGGTGGCAGTCATTTTAATCGTTGGAGAAGACAAGGGTTTAAATGATAAATAAAGCATGGTTGGAGTGATGAAAGTAGGTTGGGGAGAGTGTGCGAACCCCAACACTTGGGGCTTCGATATGTTGGGGTTCGTTCCTCACCCTCAACCTACAACAGTTAACCCAACTTACCGTGTTACGCTTCCGCTCACGCTCCAACTCCGTCAACACGCCCGGCCCCTACGGCTACGCGGGGGTCGTCGCACACCGCTCCACTAGCGTTACGCTTCCGTGTACTCCTTCTTTGAAGCGGTTCAAGGCATTGATGGTCGTTTGTTTTTTACGGGTCAGTTTGGACAACGATGTAAGAAGTGATATATTGCGTATAAGCGTTTATATGTCTAGGAGGATAAACAATGAGTGAGGCAGTTCGTTGGACAATCAAGGTTTCACCTGAAACCGACCTTTCATTACGTGGATTTTTGGGTGCCCAAGGTATGAAAAAAGGCGATCTATCTAAATTTGTCGAGGACGCAGTGCGTTGGCGAATGTTGGATCGCACGGCGCAAGCCATTAAAGACCGCAATCAGGATGTTTCCGTTGAAATGATGGAGGCGATGATTGACGAGGCCGTCCGTGATGTTCGCGCCGAGATGCGTAATTCAACTCCCTAAAGGGTTGTGATGCGCGTTGTTCTCGATACCAACATCTTACTTTCAGCCTTGATAACACGGGGAACGCCGCCAGACCAGCTTTATGAAGCATGGCGGCATGGACGATTTGACTTGGCTTCTGCCGAACAGCAATTGGAAGAGTTGAATCGGGTTTCTCGCCGGCCTTTTTTCTGGCGAAACTTAAACCTAGCGAGATTGGGCGAATGATCAATGATATTCGTCGCTTGGCTGTCATGTGTGACCCACTACCCTCGGTGACGCTCTCCCCCGATCCCGAAGACGATTTTTTGTTGGCAGTGGCTCAAGTAGCGGGTGCGGATTATCTGATAACAGGCGATAAAAATGATTTGTTGATTCTCAAATCGCATGGCAGCACCAGGATTACCACAGCCAGAGAATTGGTGCAGTTGTTACGGTGATAGCCCCGTGTGCAAATGATACCAATCCCCAAAAACTTTCATAGCATTCCTTCTCCATGCTCCCTGTTAATCACGGTTTACTGGCGCGAAACCATCTTACGGGTTGTAGCGCGGGTCTCGACCCGCCCTACAACCCACCGTACGAGGTTTGCTCCATACGGGCTATTCGCTATTATTTGTAGCTTCAACGCTTGCTTTAACATAGCTATATGCATTCAACATAGCCTTGCCCAGCACAGGGTGGGTTTCGTTGATTCCGCTTTGAAGACGGCTTAATGCTTTATCTTTATTTTCAGCGAAACGAAAGAAATTAATATAACAATTTGTCGCAGCTTTCTCATTGCTTTCATTTGCAAAAGCGCGGCCTAAATTAGCCCAAGCGATAGCCCGATCACTTTTAAGCAACATTGTTTCTACGAGCATCGCTTTCGTTTTGTCATTTGGATCAAAGTTTTCTGTAGCAGGAATCCTGCTATAAGTGCTGGCAAGATTATTGGTGATTTCTATATCTGACGGGTCGGTTTTATGGGCTTCCTCCAGAATTGGCAAGGCTTCTTGATCTTTTGATTCTTTTATTAACGCAATAGCCGAATCATTAAGTTTCCTTGCTGCTTTCCTATCGCCTTTGGTGGGTTTCCCTAGTCCGTCTAGGCCACTTTTGGCGGCAAACAACTTTTCAGTGTCCCGTGCCGATTCAAGCATTTGGATAACTAAGGGGGTTGCAGGGGAATCGTATCGAATTAAAGTCGATGATGTGGTTGTTGGTTGATTTTCATTTTTTGCGGCACTATCACCCAAGGTTACTTCGGTTCTTTTAACACAGCCCTTATTTTCTTCTATCTCACGGAGCATCCTGACATGTTCTTTTTCAGATTCCGACAGAGGTATTTCCGATGCTTTCTCGTATTTGCAGCCTTCGTTATCGAAAATATTTTTGCCCGTATCTTTCGTGAAGCAATAGCCTTTGTCATGGAAAATTTGATTTCGCTTTTTCCATAGGGTATCGCAAGGCAGTTCGATCAGCGCATCTTTTTCTGCGGATGTTTGCTCTTTTGTGGCGCTTGTTGATTCTGCTACTGGGAGAGGTTGTTCGTTTGGTGCGGCTGTTTCATTAGGCGATTCAATCTTATCGGCAAATACTGGCGTCTGAGATTCCTCAACTTCATTTGTTGCTTCTTGAACTTCGATTAAACTTACACCTGCTTCTTTGCAAACCCTTTTTACAATCGCAAAAATTGGTTTATTTTCGCTGAATACAATAACATCGGTGTCTCCAGGATATTCATTGTCACTCACACCATCGTTGGTGAATTTGACACCTGCTAACCCTAGAAAAGCGTCACGGCAATTGGTTTTTGCATCCTGAATAGCGTAACCCGTATTGATTATGCGAAGCATCTTAAAAAGAAGTGTACCACTGTCCTCTTTTTTAATTGATTTTATATCCAAGTATAAGCTCGTCGCCTCATTATCCGAGCCAATCTGTACAAAGCCAGGAAATCTATCAGCAGGTTTTTCTGTTTTTTTACTGTTGCATGATACCAATAAAAGGATTGTTAACAACACGCCAAATTGTTTTTTGTTCATTCGACAGCACTCCTTGTATTGCGCTCGATTGCCAGTAAAACAAGAATAAGGCTGAACAATGCGATTATGATAACTCCTAATCCAACAGCACCCGCATACCAAAGCCAAGTTTGCTTTTGTTTCTCTTTTGCAATATCTATTGCCTGAAGCTTTTCCATCTTAAGCTTGTGATATGCATTAATGGCATCTATTGGTTCAATTTGTACTTTCTCGGCTTCCGTTACTGCTTCAGCCATTTCATCTAAAAATGGTTGCCGTTGATCTTCTGGCAGCTCCTCTAGCCAATTGTTTAATGTTCGCAAGTTATCAGGACTACTAAAATGCTTTTGCAGGACAAAAGGAATTTTCAAGCCTGATGGAAGGTTTGGCGATTGGGGTGCAACCAAATTTTCTTGCTGTTGAGTATCTGGTTGTATTGTTTCGTTTGCTGATATTGGCTTTAGGTTATCAATTACTTCTCTTGGTTCAACTGAAATATCTTCTTTGGTTAATTGAGAAACACCGATAATCAATCCGCTAATAATAAGAGCAGCAAGTGTTAAAAAGATAAAACATAGTGCCAATGATCTTGTTAATCCAAATAGAAAATTTCGTTCAAATTTAGCCAAGAATGCCATTATCCTGCTCCATTGTATGAATAAAAATTAAGTAGTAGTAGGATGGATGCGCTGCGCTTATCCATCCTAGACGTTATTTCCGAAGACAAGGCATAGGCTTAAACTCTTGAAATTCTTCTTCGGTAAGTACACCCCGGTCGCGCAGCTTTGCCAGTTTTTCAATTTCTTCGATTGCGTTCATGCAGTACCTTAGCCTTTGTTGCTTATTAGAATTAGGTGGCCTGTTAAAGCCGCATTAGAACGGTTTTAACCGTTATGTACGGCAATTGGCGGTGTGCTTTGGTTATCCTCTTGTTGATAACCATATGGTGCTAAGTGATAATTTAGCCCAGTATTGGGGCTTTATTGGTTAAGCGTAGCCATGTTTATCAATTAAATCAAGCAGTAATTGTGATTTGACGATGTTGTTTGGGCGCACGTTATCGGGTGCGATCAGGAGTTTTGCCCTACCATCTAGGTTCAGCTATACAGTTGTGGGTGTAGATTTGTCATTTATTAAGACCAAAATTGCGAGTTCCACACGGTTTTACGAATACCCACTTTTACAAACTCTATTCTCAGGTAATGTTAAGTGAAGAGAAAGGGCAATCAAATCAACTATACTTTAGGAAGCTTTGAATAAGTTGATTCCATTCATGGTTCGACAAGCTCACCACGAACGGAATCAACACCTTAACATTCGTGGTGAGTCTGTCGAAGGGCTTATTCAGAGCTTCCTTTATTTTATGCTTTTTAATTAACACGGCTGAGTGCATCCCTATTTGTTGAATAGCTTACGACGATGTAGATAAAAAGGTCACTTAGCGGGTAAGCTTCTCCTACGTTTGTTGTTTCGGACTTTGTGCCGATTGATTCACAAGAATCTTAGTGATGCGTTGTCGATGCTATCTAAAATAATTAGGACAAATATTTTCCTGATTATAAAGCTGCTTCAGCTAAAACCAATATTCCGTCGTTCCGGCAGGGATTGCAGGAACCCAGTAGCCAAGGAAGGCAACAAACACTACATCCATGTATCCTGGATACCGGCAATCCCTGCCGGTATGTCGTTGCTGCTGAAGTATCTTTATAATCAGGAATACTTTTTATGTAAAATGAGTTAGTTACAGAAACATCAGCTTGAATTAAATCTCTACCGGGAAAATCCATGGAATTGCATTTTGTCATACTGGGGCTAGTGAGTTTGGCTGCTTGTATTGGGGGTATTTCTGCCTTTTTCGCATTGTTTTCATCGAGCAGCAAAAGCACCCGCATTGATGAGCTTGAACAAGAAATTAAACAGTTAAGAATACAGTTAGAGTCGTTTAGACAACGCTTGGACAGGCTACCTCAGCAAGCCTCACCGCCTATACCACCAGTGGCTATGGCAGCCAATATAACTACTGGCCTTTCATCAGCAGTACCTAGTGAGACGAAAGCTAAATTTGTAGCCAAGGATGTTGATGATGGGGTCATTCAAAAATCATCAGCTAGCGCCCCAGTTGTAGCCAGCCATGAAAAAACCCATGCTCAGCCTGCACCTACAAATTACTGGGACTTACCAGAAGAAGACCCCGGCTTTATTGAACGGGGAATTTCGGCGGCTAAAGACTGGCTGTTTGGCGGGAATACTTTGGTGCGTTCTGGTATTGTTATTTTGTTTATTGGCGTTGCCTTTTTGCTTAAGTTGGCTGTTGATAAAAACTTTATCCCTATTGAA
Organism: uncultured Gammaproteobacteria bacterium; assembly: GCA_963804035.1. Classification (GTDB taxonomy): domain Bacteria; phylum Pseudomonadota; class Gammaproteobacteria; order Methylococcales; family Methylomonadaceae; genus Methyloglobulus. The sequence goes on from CAWDOO010000004.1 coordinate 582,923, forward strand.
TTACGCTTGACGGCGGTTGCTTTACTGGGCGTAGGCTTGCTGGTAATAGGGTGGCGCTTGCGTGACCAACGTGCCGAATATTCATGGGCATTGCAGGGTGGCGGCATCGGTGTCATGTACCTTACGATATTTGCCGCGTTCAAGTTATATCAGTTGATTCCTTCAGGTGCGGCTTTTGGCTTGCTGATTGTGGTGGCGTTTTTGTTGGCATTTATTGCCGTTAAGCAATCAGCGTTGCCGCTAGCTATCCTAGGCTTTACTGGCGGCTTTTTGGCTCCTGTTTTTACCTCTACGGGTCATGGTAGCCACGTTGGTTTGTTTAGTTATTACTTGGTGCTTAATAGTGCCATTGCGTTTATTGCGTTCCACAAAAGCTGGCGTGGCCTAAATGTATTGGGCTTTGTCTTTACTTTTATTATTGGCAGTATATGGGGCGCCAAAAGCTATCAACCCGAACATTTTGCCACGACTGAACCTTTCTTAATTATTCATTTTTTGCTGTTCACCGCAATTGCCGTGCTATTTGCACATCGGCAAGCGACCAAAGCCAGTGATTATGTCGATGCAACGTTAGTATTTGGCACTCCGTTGGTGGGCTTTAGTTTGCAATACGCGTTGCTGCGCGATTCGCACTTTGGCTTGGCTTATAGTGCGCTGGTACTGGGTATGTTTTACATCGCTTTAGCTTCGTGGGTGCTTACCCGTAAACGCGACACGCTCAAATTTTTGGGTGAATGCTTTTTGGCTTTGGGCATAGGCTTTATTACACTTACCTTGCCGCTCGCTTTAGATGGACGTTGGACTTCGGCGGCTTGGGCGGTAGAAGGTGTAGGTTTGTTGTGGGTAGGCTTAAAACAAAATCACACCTTTCCTACCCTGTCAGGCTTGGCGCTACAGTTACTCGGCGCAGGTGCTTTTATGCAAGGCTGGGGCTTAACTGGGCATACAGGCGTTGCTACCCAAAATATGTTCTTAGGCGTGGGTTTTATCGCGCTATCTGGCTGGGCTTGTGGTGCATTGTGGAATAAATATCGCCCAGACCAGTTTGGCGTTTTAACCACCTTATTAGCCTTATGGGGCTGGTTATGGTGGGTGGCATCTGGCTTAACGGCAATTGATGAGTTTATGCCCAGAAACTTGTTTGTACACACTGGGCTTGCATTTGTTGCTATAACCAGTGAGCTACTGCCTTTTGCTTCGCGTTATTTTAAATGGCCGAAACTGGCAGCTTTGGCAGGGCTGTTGTTGCCTGTCATGGTAATTGCATTAATGATTAATGGTTTTGATAATGTCCACCCATTTGCTCATTATGGCTACTTCATATGGCCGCTAGCTTTTGCCGTTTATATGTGGATATTAACACGGGATGTGTTGCCAAAACATGCCTTGTTACGCGCACCGTTGCTATGGTTAATGGCAATTGTAGGCGTAATTGAATGGCGATATCAGCTTGGTCAATCTGTGAGCGAATCTAATGTATGGCAAGAAATTGGTTGGGCAATTGTGCCTATGATAATCATGGGCGCTGTTACGCGGTGGCAACGTATAAAGCAGGAAACTGACACCAAGCGCACTTGGCTTTGGATTGGCTGTACTCCATTGGCGGTATTTTTAGTGGCTTGGTTTCTAATCATGTCGTTGCATTCCAGCGGCAACGCCGCGCCATTGCCCTACATTCCATTGCTAAACCCGCTAGATATAACGCTCGCCGCCGTGGTCCTCTTGCTACTTGTTTGGCAACGTGCCGTTGGTGAAGCTTTCAACAAACTGCATGAAATTAAGCCCATATTGGCAAGCATGATGGGCTTTGCGTTGCTCAACGGTATGTTGCTACGCACCTTGCATCACTGGGCAGGTACACCATTTGAATGGACATCAATATTTAGCAATTCAACCGTACAAATGTCTTTTACCTTGTTGTGGGGGATTACTGCATTTATTCTCATGGTGATTGCCCACAAACGCCTACAACGTAAGCTATGGATTATGGGGGCAGCGCTAATGGGCTTAGTCGTTGCTAAAATATTCTTGCTCGATTTAGCACAGCATGGCTCAGTAGAACGCATTGTGTCATTCATAGGCGCAGGACTGATGTTGCTGGTGATGGGTTATTTTGCGCCCTTGCCACCCGTCAAAACCAACGCTACAGAAGAGGTGTCGGCATGAAATTGTCCCGTACAATATTGTTTATCTTAAGCGGCAGCTTGTTAGCGCAACCAGTGCTTGCCGCCGATTTTCGCTTTCAAGAAAAAGTGGATGAGCAAGGTGGGCTAAGTACCGCCAAGCCGTTTTACCGAAGCGACTTGCCGATTGAGGTGTACCAAGCTACACGCAGCAGCACTCTGCAAGACCTTGCCATTACCAACGCAGTCGGCGAGCAAGTGCCTTACGCCTTAGTGCCTTATGATACGCTGCACCCAGAAACAAATACGCACAAAGAAACGATCCCGTTACAGTTTTCACCCATCAAAATAAATGCCCTGCAAAACCCAAATGAGCTTCAGCTTCAATTAGAAAAAAGCGCAGAAAAGACCACAATTAACCTGACTTCTAGCGATGTGAAACATACCGCAAGTACGGTTTTTTTGATTGACCTTGGCGTTAAGCACCCACCGATAAGCGAGCTTTTAGTCGATTGGCAGGGTGGCGAAAACACGCTGCATAATATTCAAGTGTTAAGCAGTGCAGACCTTAAAGACTGGACTATTGCAGGCGATGCAACGCTTTTAAACACCTTACCCAGTAGCGGAACTGAACAGCAACCGTTTGAACAGCTCAAAACCGCAAGAGATCAAAACGGCATTGACGAGCAGGCTCAATTAGATCACACAATTTCTCAACATAACATCAAGCTCAATAACAATTGGGATGATTCAAATAACGCGCGCTATTTACAGATTCGCCCTTTTGATGCAGCAGACACTGGCACCATTACGCTCACCCAAGTGCGAGCAAATTATGATGTCTTGCAAACCGTTGCACCACAACCTTTATGGCAAGAGCCGCGTTTTATAGGTCGAGAAAATCAAGATAAAACAGGGCTAGTGAACATTGACTTTGAATCGTTTGGGCATTTTCCTACGAGTCGCTTAAAAGTAAAGCTACCGCAAGCAAACACGGTCACCAACGTTACCTTTTTGGTTCGTAACGCCACAAACGAGCCTTGGAAAACCATCACCAGCACATCGCTACGCAGCCTTGCCGATGGTAAGCCTTATCCACCTGAAATCCTATGCCAGCCGATTGATGCCCGTTTTTGGCGGCTGCAATTTAACCAATCTGGCGGCGGCATAGGCGCAGAAAATCCCACATTAAGCTTAGGTTGGTTGCCAAGTACCGTAGTGTGGAATGCACGCGGGAAAGCCCCATTTACTTTGCACGTGGGCGGCAACCCTAACATCGTCAACACCATTCCAATCACTACCATGCTGCCTGAGTACGATGCGCGACGCATAAACACCTTACCAGTGGCGTTCTTGAAACCCAACGCGGCTACGCAAAGCACACAAGTTACAGCGCCTGTTGGCACTTGGGTATCCCCGCCGGATTATAAAATCTGGCTGTTATGGGGTGGGCTGGTGCTTGGCGTGTTGCTATTGGCAGGTATGGCGTATTCTTTACTTAAAGCGGAGCGGAAAAAATAATTTCATTTTTGCTTAAAAGATGTTTTAAATCATGGCGGTATGCACTCTATTTTCAGCAACGTACGGCATTATTGTTTTACTTAATTTTTCCTAATTAGTAAGATGCTTCAGCCAAACGCTGGGTAACCCCTTCTCCCGAAGGGAGAAGGTTGGGATGAGGGGATCTAAAAAGCAAAAAGCCTTATTGAGCTCCTCACCCTAGCCCTCTCCCCTTGGAATAGGGGATCAGTTCTTTTTAGCGGACGCATCTTGATAATCAGGTAATTTTTTTGGAGTACTTAATTTTGTCATCAACAAAAACCAATCTGTTTTCACCCATCAAATTCGGCGATCTCGAACTTTCTAATCGAATCATAATGGCACCATTAACGCGCAACCGAGCGGCAGAAGGCAATGTCCCCCAGGCCATGAATGTTGAATATTACCGGCAACGCGCCAGCGCGGGGTTGATTATTTCCGAAGGCAGCCAAATTTCTCCACAAGGTTTGGGTTATCCAGGTACACCAGGAATCCATTCCGATGCACAGGTTGACGGTTGGAAAAAAGTGACAGCAGCCGTGCATAAAGAAGGCGGAAAAATCTTTTGCCAACTTTGGCATGTAGGCAGGATTTCCCATACCTCATTACAAATCAACGGCGAGTTACCTGTTGCACCTTCCGCCCTTAAACCTACTGGGCAAATTTTTACTTATACAGGCCTGGAAGATTTTCAAATGCCCCGCGCCCTTACGACGGATGAAATACCCGGAATTATTGCCGATTATGTCAGCGCCGCACAAAACGCCAAACGCGCGGGTTTTGACGGTGTCGAAATTCATGCGGCGAACGGTTATTTGCTCGACCAATTCATCAGGGACAGCACCAATCAACGGCAAGACCAGTACGGCGGTGACATCAACAACCGACTGCGGTTATTGCTTGAAGTCACCGAACAAGTCGTGGCCGTTTGGGGTAAAGACCGTGTGGGTGTGCGCCTATCACCGGAAAATTCGTTTAACGATATGAAAGACAGCAATCCGCAGCAAACTTTCAATGCGGTTGCCAAAGCACTTTCCGACTTTCCATTGGCTTACCTGCATATTCTGGAAGGCGATATGATGACTGGCGAGCGTCAGCTTGATTATGTGGAATTAAGGAAGTGTTTCAAAGGCTATTACATGGCCAATAACGGCTATGACTTAGAGTTGGCTAATGCCGCAATTGCAGAAGACCGTGCCGACCTGGTTGCTTTCGGCAAATTGTTTATCGCCAACCCTGATTTGCCTTACCGATTCGCCAATAATCTACCTTTAAATACACCTGATAGTGCAACTTTTTATGGCGGGGATGAAAAAGGCTATACTGATTATGCCGCGTGGATTAAAGCCTAGTTTTGGTAGACTAATTATGATGAATAGTTAATAGGTGCAATTGACGTAATTGTAATAATAGAACGTCCGGTTTTTCTATATCTTACTTATGCAAAACAATGAATTGGGTAATTTTATGAAGATTATACGACAAGCCATAATAGTTATACGACATTTTATGATGTATAACTTACGTTAGGCGGTTTCCATGAGAGAGGAAGCCCGATAAGACCTTTTGGACTTACCTATGCACCGTTGGTTACCGAACTAGTAGAGTATTCTGCCATTCGAGGGAAGGCCTGTGCAGCACTTTTCCTTGTAGCCTTACGTTGGCAGGCAAACGAGAGAACAGTTGAGGAACTAGGCAAAGCGTGCGGAGCTACTTCCCTAGTAAAAACGCTTCGGATGGATTACAGCTGGTTTCAAAAAGCAGATGCCGTAGCCTGTTAGGCATGTTCTCGGCGGAGTGTTTGAAGCCAGCTTTCGGCCAAGAAGGACTGTAGCATGTAGACACATAGGCCGACTTTGCCATGACGCGCCAAGAAAATTATGGCTATAGACGGCCAAGGGAGACACCCTGAGATATGAATGCAGCATTTTGAGCTTCGTTTTAGCTATTGAACATGGCGCGGTGCAGTTAGGAGACTCTTGTAGCGAAAGCGGAAGACACGACTTCCGAGATATCGAGTCTTTCAAACATTAGCGCCCAACTACCCGACGAATCGAGTTTCTGTCTTCGAGCGGTGACGTGTGCAGAAGATTATGCGCCTCTTCAAACGCCGCATTGGACTTCGAAGTGGACGATGCGTTCGTGACAGCATTGTGGCGATGTGATTAGCGATGTGTCAGGTGTGCTACGTTGCGATTACGCGCGCAGCTAGTTCGCTTAGCATGTGGACGTGGCTGACCGCTCTACGGATAAGGCAAATCATTTAGTTGCTGGCTGAGTCATCAGCCGAAGATGTACTTGCATACGTTCAGAACTCAGGCATATGGGCGCGAGTGGAGTTCCCGGACGGACGTCCCGCTCAGTTTGTTGGCGACCAGTCCACCACTTAAATCAATAGGGTCAGAGTCTATTGATTTTAACAAAAATACCTAACTCAACTCTTCCAACGAAACTTCGCTAACTAAACCTTAGCTCGTTAGCCAAGTAGCACAGCACGGTAGGTTGAGCTGAATGCAATGATACCCAACATAACATTGAGCATTATTTATTGGGGTTCAAAAGTTCACACCAACGGGTTTAATTGGCAGGTAGTCCTTATGGATATAGCGGAATCGAGGAATTCGAGCCCTCTTTTTCACCCGTTAAGCTGTACTGATTTCCTTGATAGTCTAAACTTCCTAATTGAATGCGCTTTTTCAAAACACAAACAGACTGTCGTGAGATTCGTCTGGATTTTTAGTGTTACGTTGGGCTGGATTCACCAGCACTTTGCGATACCGTTTCGGAGGCAAGGAGTCCTTTAAGCGTTGTGTAGCCTGAACTCAGCATACAATGGAATTACCTTACAACTTATTTGCCGGTGGCAGTGTCCGATGTTGAATCAATACCCAAAATGCCAAAAATGCAGTTACGTTCGTACTGAAGAAGATCGATACGTGATGGAAGGGCTTTGCCCAGCCTGCGGTATCGTCTATGCCAAATGGCGACTGGACGCAAATGAAACAGATTCAAGTCAGGTCAACAAGACCATTCGCATTATTGAAGAGGGAGATGTAGAGAGCGACTTGTTTAAAAGCCCTTTGTCCCGGTTTTTGGACATTATGGTCTATACGCCTAATTCAGTAGATCATGTTACTTTCTGGAGCCGCTGCGTCGCTTATGTATTATTCCTGGTATGGGGCTGGCGTTTTTTGATCAACGGGCTTGATTGGGAAGCGATCGGCAGTTCTTTTATGCACAACATCAATTTACCCTTCCATGAATTCGGGCATGTATTTTTCAGGCCATTCGGCCACTTTATGACGATATTGGGCGGCAGTTTATTTCAAGTTTTGTTACCTTTGTTATTGGGCATGGTATTTTTGGTACAGAGACAAAATCCATTTGGTTCATCCATCATGTTGTGGTGGTGCGGTCAAAGTTTTATCGACATTTCTCCTTACATCGCCGATGCGAAATATCGCGGCCTACCTTTAATTATGGGAATGAGCGAAGAGTCCCATGATTGGGGCAACCTTTTAACGATTTTAAATTGGGTGGATTACAGTAACCGTATTGCTAAAGCCAGCTTCGCATTAGGTTCGTGCTTTATGGTAATTAGCATGATCTGGGGTGCTTATTTGCTGAATCAGCAGAGAAAAGTGCTATCTGATTTTTAAATCGGCATTCTGCTATTAGCCGAGTTGGGTTGAATGCAATGATACCAACAAAAATCGTAGCCTGGATATGGTTGGGGTGGAGTTGGGCTTCGCTTTTGCTCAGCCCAACCATGCTTACAATCTAATTAAAATTAATTGTGATAAGCCGACTCGCCATGTTCACAAATATCCAAGCCTTCGCGTTCGACTTCTTCAGACACCCGTAGCCCGATCAACAAGTCCACGATTTTAAAAGCGACAAAAGAAACCACACCAGACCAGACGATACACACCCCAACACCCCATAATTGGCTGGTCACTTGCGTAGCCATGTTGAACTCTGCAACGCCATTTGCGACATAATCCCAAACGCCCGTTCCGCCCAAACTTGGACTAGCAACAACTCCGGTGCCAATAGCGCCGATAATACCACCTATGCCATGTACACCGAACGCATCCAGGGAATCGTCATAACCCAGCTTACTTTTGAGCCCGGTAACGCCCCAGAAGCAGATTGCACCAACGACAAACCCAAGGCCAATAGCGCCCATCGGCCCAGCCCAGCCACAAGCTGGAGTAATTGCAACCAGACCAGCGATAGCACCGGAAGCACCACCTAACATGCTAGGTTTACCGCGCATTAACCATTCTGCAAACATCCACGACAAGGTTGCCGCAGCACTAGCAAGTAGTGTATTAACGAACACCAAAGCCGCTAAACCATTAGCCTCAAGGTTAGAGCCGACGTTAAAACCAAACCAGCCTACCCACAATAATGATGCACCGATCATGGTCATGGTTACGCTATGCGGAGCCAATGATTCTTTGTCGAAACCAATGCGTTTGCCTATCATCAAACAGCCTACCAACCCCGCGATACCGGCATTGATATGTACAACCGTACCGCCCGCAAAATCCAATGCACCTTTTTGGAACAAAAATCCTGCCGTTGCACCAGCAGCTTCTGCTGCTTTGGCATCGGTATACGCATCAGGGCCTGTCCAGTACCACACCATGTGTGCCATCGGCAGGTAAGAAAAGGTAAACCAGATCAGCATAAACAATAGTACTGCCGAAAACTTAACCCGCTCGGCAAATGCGCCGACAATCAAGGCCGGTGTAATGGCTGCGAAAGTCAACTGAAAAGCCACATAGATATATTCGGGAACATATACGCCTTTACTGAACGTCGCCGCCATGGAATCCGGCGTGATGCCAAGCAGGAACATCTTGCTAAAACCGCCAAAGAAGGCATTACCTTCGGTAAAGGCAACACTGTAACCATAAATCGCCCACAAAATTGCCATCATTGAGAAAATAATAAAAACTTGCATCAGGACTGACAGCATATTTTTGGCACGTACCATACCGCCGTAAAATAATGCCAGGCCTGGGATCACCATCAATATCACTAATACAGTCGCAACAATCATCCATGCAGTATCGCCTTTATTGACGGTTGGCGTAATTGCTGCCGCTACCTCTTCCGCAGATGCGACGCACGAAAACCCCAGTAAAAGTAATAACCAGCCCATGCTTAATAAACCCGAATTTCTTTTATTCATCTCATTCCCCCTATAGAGCTTCTTCGCCAGTTTCTCCGGTACGTATCCGGACAACCTGTTCTAAATTAGTTACAAAAATTTTGCCGTCGCCAATTTTTCCGGTATTGGCGGCCTTGCTGATCGCCACCACTGCCTGATCTACTAAAGTTTCTGTGACGGCGACCTCAACCTTAGCCTTGGGCAGAAAATCAACGACATACTCGGCACCGCGATATAGCTCGGTATGCCCTTTTTGACGGCCAAAGCCTTTGACTTCAGTGACTGTCACACCGGAAACCCCCAGTTCAGACAGTGCCTCGCGGACATCATCGAGTTTAAAAGGCTTAACAATTGCGGTTATCAGTTTCATATTTACTCCTTAATCAAGTTAACAACCAAGAGAACCTGGAATTCCTCTCCTGTGGGGAGGAGGAACCTTTTGCATGTAAAAGGGATTCACTTGATTTAGTTAAAGCACAGACTGTGCCAATTTGGAGAAGCTAATAAACCTTAAGATTAATACGTTTGGCAATATCCAATTTGATTAAAATGCACACTAATGGTGCATATTGGCTGCCGTTGATTTGTATTGGTGCAAATAATTTATCAAGGCACTCAATTCATAAAACAAACGCTGCAATTCTTTTTTATAAACTCCAGTTGTTTGTGTTCAATATCTACAGTTTCTGCGCCTTGGGCTACAAAATGCCCACCATCAGTTTATGTCATGGGATTTAAAGCCCAAAGACAAAACGTAAACAAAAAAAATGCGCCCGAAGGCGCATTCATTTACAAAAGGAAGAATTTATGTCTGTGAAAGTTCTAGAATGTTATGTTCATATCGGTTGAGAACAAGAATTGATCTTGCTTATTGTTGCCCAACGGACGATATTGACCACCAGTATTGACATCCGTCCCATCTACCCAATCATATCGGACATTTGGTCGTATATTAAGCCATTTCAATGGCTTCCAGTTAACACCTGCCGTAACTGCATAGTAACTCGCACCGCCTCCATAGTTACAAGTACTGTTATTCACTTGTCCGCCTATAGCGTAACTTGTTCCATCACCGCTTGTTGCCGCAGCAACGCGTCCTGGCGAACAAACACGAAATCCATTTTGATCGCGGAACCATTCTCCACGTACACCTGCGGCCAAATTATCCATGACATCATAAGTTAAATGGGTATTTACACCATACCATTCTGCATCGGCAATGCCGTAGGCACGCCAATAACACCATCAGCAAATCCGTGATCATGTTGCAGCATCAAGTGCATTTTTTCCGTAATATTATGTTTTGCAACAATACTATACATTGCCCAGTCATTAGCAGCTTTGCTCCGAAGTGCCACCATAAGTGCCGCTGACATTCAACAGAAGTAGTTTTTGTCGGTGCTCGTCCAGGTTGCCCCCATCAAGCCCGACCAGTTGCCCAATTGCTTGTCCCAACCGCCATCCCAACCACCAGTGGCACTTCCTGTTACCGCACCGCCCATCACAGACCAGTTACTCGTCAACTGCGTAATTTGCCATAATACCCGTGTGAGTAAACGGTTCGCCATATTGCATGGTATAAGCATGAGTGTAGAAAAAATTATCGGGCGCAGGGACTGTTTCGTAACCGATCGGCGTATAAAAATGTCCTGCCTTAACATTAAGGCCGTTACCAATTGGCACATAGACCTCTAAGTAGGCTTGCGGAAGGGCAAGATCGTAAAAGCGGTTGTCATTAGCGCCTAGAAGATTTAAATCCCAGTGGCTTCTGTTCAATGGGGCACCTGAATTAACATCGAAAGCAGGAACACCATACGCTTGGGTAAAAATCGAATCGGTACCAAACATGACATCGAAACGACCACCAATATCAAAGGAGTCGCCTTCGGTTGCTACCGATTTTTGTACAAAAAGATTTAATTGGTTTAATTGAAATTCACCTTCCCGGTCACCGAAAGTCACTGGGCCGTTAAATCCGTTATCAGGTGCTGCGGCATTATATGTAATACCAGCATTAGCCCAGCCACCGATTTTAAGGTTGTTGCTTTTCATAAAGCTGCTTTCGTTAGGGTCGCCGACGGTTTCCAGCAGGGTACTGGCTTCAGTTAGACTTTTGGCTTGTGCCGTATTTATTGCACAGAATGCGGTTATTGCTAAAACTAACGGCTTTTTTAGACCGAGGTTATTAGACTTATTGTTCATGGTAGATCCTCATTTAATTATTTCTAAGAAACTTTCAATTACTTGTGTAATTGTCATAAGTAAATGTAGCACATAATATGCCAGTTGCAAAAAAGCGAATTTATTGGGTTTACGCAACAAGTCCTTAAATTTAACGCCCTATTGTTGTGCATTTTTTACAAATAACGCACCTTTTTGGGGTTTTTAAGAACCCATTTAAAAACCCCCGGCGGCAATATTAGAGGCGTGTTATTTTTAGTGGCAAACCCAATAAAAAAAATGGTATCGTTACTCGGTTTGGCTTAAATCTAAAGAACACCAACATCTCAGGAGAAAAAAGAAATGTCAGCAGCAAACGTACTAAAAATGATTAAAGAAAACGACGTAAAGTACGTCGATTTTCGTTTTTGCGATACCCGCGGTAAGGAGCAACATGTTACTTTTCCTGCTCATTGCATTGATGAGGATACCTTCGAAGAGGGCAAAATGTTCGATGGATCTTCCATTGCAGGCTGGAAACACATCAACGAATCCGACATGATTTTGATGCCAGAAGCATCGACAGCCGTGTTAGACCCTTTTTATGACGATAAAACTTTAATCTTGCGTTGCGATATTATCGAACCCAAAAACATGCAAGGTTACGAACGCGATCCTCGCTCTATCGCAAAACGTGCAGAAGCTTATTTAAAATCGACCGGCATCGCAGACACCGCGTTCTTTGGCCCTGAAAACGAATTCTTTATATTCGACGATGTGCGCTGGGGTACCGATATGAGCGGTTCTTTCTACAAAGTAGACTCAGAAGAAGCGGGCTGGAATTCCGAAAAAGTCTATGCCGACGGCAACATCGGTCACCGTCCTGGTATTAAAGGCGGATATTTTCCCGTACCTCCAGTTGACTCTCTTCAAGACATGCGTTCTGCCATGTGTTCCACCTTAGAAGAAATGGGCCAAGTCACTGAAGTGCATCATCATGAAGTGGCAACTGCCGGACAATGTGAAATTGGCGTAAAATTTAATACCTTGGTAAAAAAGGCTGATGAAGTGCTGGGGCTAAAATATGTCGTTGCCAACATTGCCCACGCTTATGGTAAAACTGCGACTTTTATGCCTAAACCTTTGGTGGGTGATAACGGCAGCGGTATGCACGTACATCAATCACTCGCTAAAGGCGGCGTAAACTTATTTAGCGGTGATTTGTACGGTGGCCTCTCTGAAACCGCCCTGTTTTATATAGGCGGCATCATTAAACATGCTAAGGCGTTGAATGCATTCACCAATGCCTCCACAAACAGCTACAAACGTCTAGTTCCTGGCTTCGAAGCTCCAGTGATGTTGGCTTATTCCGCACGTAATCGTTCCGCTTCCATCCGCATTCCTTTTGTTAACAATCCAAAAGGCCGCCGGATTGAAGTCCGCTTCCCTGATTCTACTGCCAACCCTTATCTGGCGTTTGCAGCGATGATGATGGCAGGTTTGGACGGTATCCAAAACAAAATCCACCCAGGTGAAGCGATGGATAAGGATTTGTATGACTTACCACCCGAAGAAGAAAAAGCAATACCACAAGTCTGCCACGCCTTCGACCAAGCGCTTGATGCGCTGGACAAAGACCGTGACTTCTTAACCCGTGGCGGCGTATTCACCAATGATGCGATTGATGGTTACATTGACCTTAAAATGGCCGAAGTCACCCGCTTACGCATGAGCACGCATCCAGTCGAATACGATTTGTATTACAGCTTGTAACGGTAGCTAGAAGACCTAAACCCCGCAAGCCATTGGCTTGCGGGGTTTTTTTATGTTTTACGCAATCATGAAGACTATTCACCAGAAAGCATTACAACTCATCCAAAATCACGAATGGGATTCCGCCCATCATCTCATACAGAATTATTCTGACCCCATATCGTGCCAAATTCATGGCTATTTGCATCGCATTGAAGGCGATTTTTCTAACACACGTTACTGGTATCGTCGCGCCGATTTAGCAATGCCGGATAATTCGTTGGAAGAAGAGTTAAAATTTTTGCTTGTACGGCTAACGAATATTTCCAGTTGAATTACTAGATCAAAGCGCAAAAGACCTTTAACCACTTGTTTAGGTAAAACGGGCATACAAATGGACGGATTTTCAAATTCAACTAATAAAATAACTCTGTTTGACACAACTTACCGTGCCAACGCTATAATCTCCATAACCAAATAATCATTGGCGGCATCAATTTAAGGTGCCTATCTGCCTCGATACAGGCATTGGAGTTCAAGATAATAACTACTCATTAACCCCTTGCACTTATTTATGAGAAATTTCGGCAACATCCCATCATTGGATATAAACGGTATGGAAAAAAAACTAGAGGCGAAACCAATGGTTTCGCAACTGATTAGAAAAACTAAGGCTTGGCTTCCCTGGTGCATATTGCTGATCTTAGCATCCCCACTCCTGGCGTATGCAGAACCTACCGAGGAACGTTACGCATACGCCAAAGTTTTTGTCGAAGGCACCGGCATAAAGCATGAATACAGTTATATGAGGGACGTGTATCTTGACGTGGTAGCCATACCTATTGGGGCTGTTGTCGAACAAGATAGCGGAATACTGTTTACTGAAGGTAACTATAAAAAGTCCCTTTCTGAAATACAGGTTCGCGCGTTGGAATTTGTAGAACCGCATCTGAAAGAACTTGGCTTCGAAGCTGTCAGTGACTATCAGATTTTCATATACGCTGGGGATAAAGGTAAGGCTCATTTGGATAGGGCAACAGTGGAAAAATTTCGGGTAGATTCTTTTGACATACCCTCGAAGTTGTCTGGGCCTAAAGCGGAATTGCATGGCGCTTGGATGGAGGTCAAAGCCGAAACAGTGGAAGCTAACCCAACAATACCTGACAAAAAAACAGAGCTGCCCACAGAAGCCCCCAAGACTGAAAGCACATCTATTGTGGTATCTACGCAAGAATCCACCGCTACAGCCGATGCGGAAAAATCTAAAATCACAGCCAACAAAAAGAAAAAACTAGAAGAAGTTAAAAGAAAAGCCTTTGCAAAAAAGCAGTCTGAGCAAAAAAAAGCATACAGCGAGAAAAAGGCAAAGCAAAAAACCGATGGCAAAATCATAAAAGAGATGATATTTGGCGATTCACTTAAAGAAAGCCAAGCTAAAACCTGGTGTGGAAGAATAACAAAGCAATTTCTAAAATCTATGGAAACCAGCAACAATAAGCTAATCAGTATCGGCGATTGTTCCTGTAAACCTGGAGGTGAACCTGGATCGCCACAACAAGATTTCCGATGTGGTTTTCCGGTCACTTATAAGGTACTCACGAACAACGCAAAGTGATGAAACATGGTCGCAGTAAAGTGGACCCCAAAATCCGGACAGTAGTTTAAGCTATAGCCTGTTAAGGAAAATAGTGGAACGCAATGAGCGAAAGCAAACGGAAAACATTTACCGGTACACAGAAGGCGAAGGTAGCGCTGGCGGCGGTCAAGGGTGTTAAGACGATCAATGAGATCGCCCAAGAGTACGGTGTCCATCCGACCCAAGTCAACCAATGGAAACGAGAGTTACTGGAAAATGCGGGCAGCCTGTTTGAAGGCAAGCGCGGCCCGAAGCCAGCCGACGCACAGGGTGACCCAGACCGTCTGTACGCCAAGATCGGGCAGCTCAACATGGAACTGGATTGGCTTAAAAAAAAGTCTGGGTTCAACCCATAGCACAACGCCAGGGTTGGATAGGCCTAGGCGACGTACTGACGGTGTCCAGGCAATGTCAGTTGCTTGCCGTGACCCGTTCGGTCGTCTACGCGCAATTAAAGCGCCGTCAGGACAAAGAGACGGCCTTGAGTGTATTTTGTTGTCACTCGTGGATGAAGAATACACCCGGCACCCCTTTTTCGGCTCTCGGCGCATGACCCTCTATTTATGTGGCTGTGGGTATGCCGTGAACCGCAAGCGGGTACGGCGCTTGATGCAAAAACTGGGCTTGGCAGGCATGTCGCCCGGCAACACCAGCAAGCCGCATCCGCAGCACAAGGTTTACCCTTATTTGCTCAGGGGTGTCGAGGTCGTCCGCCCCAACCAGGTCTGGAGCACCGACATCACCTACATCCGGCTGCTGCACGGCTTTGTCTACCTGGTCGCCATTATCGATTGGTATAGCCGCAAGGTATTGGGTTGGCGGTTGTCGAACACGATAGATGCCGGGTTCTGTGTGGATTGCCTGGAAGAAGCCATCAAGGCCTACGGTGTGCCGGAAGTGTTCAATACCGACCAAGGCTCGCAGATCACCAGTGACAGCTTCACGGGGGTGCTGCTTGACAACGGCATTGCCATCAGCATGGACGGGCATTGGACAATATTTTTGTCGAACGGCTGTGGCGGACAGTGAAATATGAGGATGTGTATTTGCAGAAATACGCCAACATGCCGGATTTACTGTTAGGCCTGACCGACTATTTCCAGTTTTATAATGAAGAAAGGTTGCATCAATCACTGGGCTACGCCACACCCAACACGGTGTACCGGACAGCCACGGGCGGTGGCGCAAAAATTGTGGATAAATTCAGTGATAAGCAGGAAACATTCGCCTCAACTGAAGAATTGGGACAGCGCCATCCAGCTGTAATGTGAACAGGTCTCTATCTTAAACTAGGCAGATATTTGTCTGGACAATGGGCCCACTTTACATATTGGAGTGGACGCACCAAAAATGCGTTTCTCAAAGCGTGAAGCTGGTTATTTAACAACCTGAGAAAAACATTAGCACGATTGAAATCTCTAACCGTCAGAGTTAACAGGCGTTAATTCTGACGCTTATTCAAGCAACATTAATTTATCCACATCACCCCTAAAATCGCACTATAATGGTGCGCATTCATAATCCAGAAGCTAACGTCTTTATTGATAGCTAAAGCACGATTATCAATTAATATAAATATATATTTTTAATATCTGTAGGTTACAGTAATTTTGTAACGCCATCACAATGTAAATACCACCTTTAAAACTTGGCCTGTAAATTGCTTTATTTTACTAGATACAGCAAAGCATAGTTTTAGCAACCACTCCATGCAACGTCCTTAATAAAAACCATGTTTAAACGCATACTGGATCACCTAAATACCGCTACCCTATTATTTAATAACGAATTAATACTCGTTTATGTGAATATGGCAGGGGAAATCCTGCTTGCGGATAGTACCCGTCACTTGGTCGGCGTGAATGCGATGGAATTATTCAAGTTTTCCGATCCAGCCTTGATAATCAACCTACAACAATGCCTAACAATGGCTGAACCTTTAGTTGATAGGGAGCTTATCTTGGATCGTATGGGACAGAGCTTTACTGTCAATTTGTGTGCTACGCCCTTGCTCGTCGATGACCGAGTCAGCGAAATTCTGGTGGAGTTGCAGCGGGTGGATAATCATTTGCGTATTTCTAAGGAAGAACAATTGTTAAGCCAACAAAATACAGCGCGATTACTGGTAAGAGGGCTCGCACATGAGATAAAAAATCCCTTGGGCGGTCTGCGCGGCGCAGCTCAGTTGTTAAACATGGAGTTGACTGATCCTGAATTAAAAGAATATACCCAGATCATCATTGCTGAATCTGATCGTCTGCAAGGTTTGATGGACAAATTGCTAGGCCCGAATAAGCCACCTGACTTCAAAGTGATTAATGTTCACGAGGTGTTAGAACGGGTCAGGCAACTGGTGGATGCTGAAACGTCGGGCAGCGTGAGGATTATTTGCGATTATGACCCCAGCATTCCTGATATTCGCGCAGATCGGAATTTGTTGATACAGGCGGTGTTGAATATCGTCAAAAATGCGGTGCAGGCAATGGATGGTATCGGCGCGATTACCCTAAAGACTAGGATTCAAAGAAACCAGGCCATAGGTCGGCAGCACCATAAACTGGCGGTGAAAGTGGAGATTATCGACAATGGTTCGGGCATTGATCCTGACCTCATGGAACGGATTTTTTATCCCATGATTACCGGACGAGCAGATGGCACAGGCCTGGGTTTGTCTATCGCTCAGTCCTTGATTAACCAACATCACGGTTTAATCGAATGCCATAGTGAGCCGGGCAATACGGTTTTTTCGATTATTTTACCGATTTAAGTAACAAGGGGAGTTGGCAATGAGTAAACCTGAAACAGTCTGGATTATTGACGATGACAAGTCTATTCGTTGGGTGGTTGAAAAAGCATTGCAAAAAGCCGACATTAGCACTCGAAACTTTGCTGCCGCCCAAGACTTATTGAATGCCTTGGAAGGTGATACTCCAGATGCCTTAATTACAGACATACGGATGCCAGGTATGGATGGTTTACAACTACTGGATAAAATTCAGGTAAGCCACCCTAATCTTCCAGTTATTGTCATGACGGCGCATTCTGACCTAGAAAGTGCGGTTTCAGCCTTTCATGGTGGCGCTTTTGAATACCTGCCTAAACCCTTTGACATAAAAGAAGTTGTTGACCTTGCCCATCGCGCCGTTCAGCATGGTCGGAGGCATAAACTGGAAGACCCAAAAGAACCCGCTACGCTTGCCACAACGCCAGAAATTATCGGTGCAGCACCTGCTATGCAGGAAGTATTTCGCGCCATCGGACGGTTGGCCAGGTCACACATCACCGTGCTTATCAATGGCGAATCAGGAACGGGAAAAGAATTGGTTGCCAAAGCCTTGCACCGGCACAGCCCTAGAGCCAAAAAGCCTTTTATTGCCTTGAATATGGCAGCCATTCCAAAAGACCTAATGGAATCGGAGTTGTTTGGTCACGAGAAAGGCTCTTTTACGGGTGCACAAGCGCGTCGTTCCGGTCGGTTTGAACAAGCCAATGGCGGTACTTTATTTTTAGATGAAATCGGTGACATGCCTGCAGAATTGCAAACCCGATTACTCAGGGTACTTTCAGACGGCGAGTTTTATCCGGTCGGTGGACATACCTCAGTAAAAGTAGATGTCCGTATTATTGCCGCAACCCATCAGAATCTTGAAGTACTGGTTGAGCAAGGCCGTTTTCGGGAAGATTTGTTTCACCGTTTAAACGTAATTCGCATCCATATTCCAGCCTTACGGGAACGAAAACAAGACATTCCCTTACTACTGCGTCATTTTTTGACCCAAGCCGCGCAGGAACTTAACACGGAAGTTAAATTGCTGACATCGGAGGCAGAGGGGTTTTTAAGTACCTTAGAATGGCCTGGGAACGTCAGGCAGTTGGAGAACAGTTGCCGTTGGTTGACCGTAATGGCATCTGGGCGGGAAGTACAACTTGACGATCTTCCACCTGAATTACTCAATACAACGTTAGATACAGAAGGAGCTGCAACCGATTGGGAGTCATCACTCAGGAACTGGATAGACCAACAATTGATCAAACGCGCCCAATCCGGTGCGTCCAACCACAGCGATGTCGCCAAACAAACCATCCCTATCGTGGAAACTATATTAATCAAAGCCGCCTTAGACTTCACTCGGGGACGGCGACATGAAGCGGCCCTATTATTGGGCTATGGGCGGAATACGTTGACCCGTAAAGTAAAAGAGTTGGGTATTGAGGAATAAAGTTTCTTGTGTTCTTGAGGGAATACCATTTTATTAGTGGAGATTAATTGCATACTTGATTGAACCTATTCTTTCTCTTACACCATTAAAAAACATAAAAGAAATTTATGTTCTATTTATCCGTACAAATATTGCAATTTGCCTGTTCAGGTGAGATGTAACATCTAACTTGATCAATACATACGACCCAATAATTTAGGGATGAGCTTAAATTTTCGCCAATCGCTTAACCTGTTCATACCTAAAACAATCCACCGTATGGTCATTTACCATCCCTGTTGCCTGCATATGGGCATAGCAAATAACGCTGCCGACGAATTTAAACCCTCTTTTTTTTAAATCCCGGCTCACTAGGTCGGACAAGTAAGTGGAAGCAGGGAGTTCATGGTGATGTTGCCAACTATTTTGGATGGGCTTGCCGTCTACAAATCGCCAAATATAATGATTAAAACTGCCAAACTCTTCCTGGACTTTGATAAAAGCCCGTGCATTTGTGATTGCAGAATTGATTTTCAGTTTGTTGCGGATCACTTCTGGGTTTTGCAATAATTGGTTTATCTTTTCTTCGTCATAACGCGCTACTTTTTCCACTGCAAAATTATCAAAAGCTTTCCGGTAACCTTCACGTTTATTTAGAATAGTAGACCAACTTAGTCCAGCTTGTGCACCTTCTAGCACCAAAAACTCGAACAGTAAGCCGTCGTCATGGACGGGTACACCCCACTCGTGGTCATGGTAGTGTTCTTCATTTGCACTATGTAGCGCCCATTTACATTTATCCATTGGCTCTTATCTTAAATTTGGATTTAAAAAGCTTTCAAGAAAACATCTAAAAACCTTAATGCTTTCTTAATCATGGATATACTACACTTGATCGTATTGATGCAATACGCTTTAATTGGCAATGCGAGGAATTTTTAATAACTTTCTTTGCTCAAAAAAAGCAGGTTAACGATAGAATTGAATACGGTATGTTGAGAATTAAAAAACTAAGTTTATTCATCAGCTTATTTACAGTGGGTGTTTTTTTAAGTGGTTGCCAAACCTTGTCCGGCTACTTCCCTTATAGTACCCGCTCGGTTGCCAATGCGCCAATCGTACAACTGCAATCTGACATAGATAAGCATGAATTTCAGTTGTCCGGCGACCAAGCTCTGATTGGTGAGATAGCAGCAGTTGAGTCCCGCGAAAATGACACCTTACCCGATATAGCACGGAATTATGGTTTAGGTTACAACGATATTACCGCCGCTAATGCCGGGATTCCAGCCTGGACACCAAGAGCGAACAGCCGGGTTCTACTCCCTTTACAATTCATTCTGCCCGATGCTCCACACAAAGGCATTGTGTTGAATGTTGCCAATATGCGGATGTTTTATTACCCAAAAAAACAGCGCGACAAAGTCTTCACTTATCCCGTCGGAATAGGTCGAGACGGTTGGAATACCCCAATGGGCATGACCAGTGTTGCGGTCAAAACGCCTAATCCCGATTGGCATGTGCCACCTTCCATACACCGTGAACATGCGGCAAAAGGTCATTATTTACCCAGCGTGGTACGCTCAGGCCCTGATAATCCTTTGGGACTTTATGCCATGCGTTTGGCTATTGGCAGCTATCTAATCCACGGCACCAACAAGCCTTTTGGTATCGGGATGCAGATTAGCCACGGCTGTGTGCAGATGTATCCTGAGGATATTGAAGTTTTATTTAAGAAAACTTCAGTTGGAACACCCGTGCGGATTATTCACGATCCCTATCTATCGGCATGGCATGACGACATGCTGTATCTTGAAGCCAATGAACCCTTGGAAAAATGGAATTCAAATAAGCCCCAGTTGAAAAAGCAGGTCTCAAAAGAGTTACGTAGAATCGCCAAACAACACAATGCCACAGTAGATTGGGATAAGGTTGATCGGGTAATTCAACGAGCAGACGGCATACCTACTCCGGTATTAGCAAACAGCCCTGACGTAGCTGAGCTTTCGAAAAAGGCGGTGCAGTTAGCCCATCCTGGTAGGCTTTACGGCCAACCCATCGCCGAAACGCTGGGAGATAGCGATTGGGCAATGTTGGTCGCAACGTTTAAAAACGAGAATGAAGCACAGCAATTGGCCGCCATGCTAAACCACCAAGGCCCACCCATACCTGCACGAAAAGTCCAAGCCAATAATGCTTACCAAGTCGTGGCGGGGCCTTTCAGGAATAAAAAGGAGGCAAAAGCGGTGGCAAGCCGCATCCGATTTGATTTTGAACTTGAAGCTAAGTTGTTAGAGCCTCTTCGACCAAAAGACACATCAAAACTCAGGTTGTCATCCGGCAGCTAAGGCCAATCAGAACGGAATATCGTCGTCGTAAGGTGCGTCAAAGTTATCGTGACTGCTGCTTTGTGGTGTCAATTGCTGTTTTTCTGATGCTTGATAAGCGTGCTGAGGCTGGCTGGATTCGTTCCTTTTGCCAAGCAAGTCAATAATATTAGCGTTAAGCTCCAAGCTGGATTTCATGGTGCCGTCATTGGCTTTGTATTCATTCTGGGTCAACTCGCCGGATACAAACACCTGTTGACCTTTTTTTAGGTAGTTTTGTAAGTTACCTTCGGCGCGTTTACCAAACAACGCTACGCGAATCCATAAAGTCTGCTGCTTGTCCCCAAAGCCGATATTGTTGGCGACTGTCACACTCAGTACTGCCAATCCAGATGGTGTATATCTAACTTCCGCATCACGGCCTACCGTGCCGGTAAAACTGAATACATTGCTCATTTGCTTCTCGATAATTGATTAATGAGCGAGATTTTATCATTCGCCAAGCATATCTCAACAATATAATATCCTCAGTGAAGCTACGAACTTTTAAATTTAACTCTCATCCACCCCTGAGAGATGAGCGATATGAATTATGTTGATGGTTATGTTTTGCCCTTACTTGAACATAATATTGAAGCCGGCGGGGATTATCTAAAATATCTGAATGTAACACGGAGTATTAACGTACAAAATATATATCACTGATAATATACTTTTTGAAACTAACCCCATGTCATGCCGATTTACGCTATAGTTGATTTATAGAATTATTCTTTTTACGCTAATCTTAGGAGGAAATATCTTATGCTACAACTAATCCTCATAGTACTCATAATCGCCATTATCCTGTTTCTTATTGTCGCCGCATTGCAGCCGAACGAATTTAGCATTTCCCGAATAGGTACGATATTAGCATCGCCTGCCTCCATATTCCCGCACGTCAATAACCTGCACAACTGGGATGCGTGGTCGCCCTGGGCAAGACTTGATCCCAACACTAAAAACTCTTTTGAAGGGCCAACAGAAGGTGCCGATGCCAAAATGAACTGGGCTGGCAACAATAAAGTCGGCGTTGGCAGCATGACTATCATCGAAAGCCGCCCCAACCATTTCATCCAATTCAAATTAGAATTCCTAAAACCAATGAGAGCCACCAACATAGCGGAATTTAACTTCAATCCCGAAGGAGATCAAACCACCGTAACTTGGACTATGACCGGAACCAACAACTTTATGGGTAAAGTTATGAGCCTCATCATGAACTGCGACAAAATGGTCGGCGGACAGTTTGAGCAAGGCCTAGCAAATTTGAAAGCGCTTGTGGAAACAAACAAATAGTATGGCTCAAAATATCTCTACCTTGCTTGAAATAGGGCTTGAAATCTTGAGATACATAGTTGAATAAGCAAATTCTCACCTAACTCATATTACTTTTTATCGATTTGTCAGCGTTATCATTATGGCCAAAATAAATCGACCCTTAAGCTCGGAAGAACTCGCCCTATTATTCAGACAACTCGAACGCATGGAAAAATCTGGCTTGCCAGCCGTACAAGCGATTGATATTTTGATCAAATCAGATGATCGGCTAAAAAAATCCCTAGCAATCATGCAGCAACAATTACACGCCGGACGACCTATTTCAGAAGCGGGTTTTAGGGCGGGTATTTTTAACGACACCCATAAAACGTTGATTCATGCCGGTGAGTCCAGTGGCAATCTGGCTGAGGTTTACGGCCAACTCGCCAATTATTATACGGAGCTTAGCAGCCGCGTTAAAAAAGTAAAATCGCGTTTGTATTTTCCGGCTTTAGTGCTGATTATCGCCCTATTCGTGCAACCCTTACCTAACCTTGTCGCCTCGAAAATCAGCGGATTCGGCTATTTACAATCGAGCTTAGGACGACTTATTGTCATAGGGTTTGGCATATTTTTGTTGATCCGATTGCCTACAATTTTAAGCGGCTTGGGTGCTGAGACCGCTTGGCATCGCTTACAGTTGCGAATTCCTATGGTTGCCAAATGGCTTACAAAACGTCAACTTAATGATTTTTTTTTCATCCTGGGTATGATGTTGGAAGGCGGCATAGCTTTTGGGGTCGCCTTGCCGAAAGCCGTTGCTACTATTAAAAATAGCAGTTTGAGAGAAAGCTTTAGCCAAGCACTATCAACGCTTGCTACTGGAGCCAGTGTCACCGATACGCTGGCAAAGGTGCCGATAATTAATGGCACCATGTTGCAAATTGTGAACAGCAGCGAACAAAGCGGCAAGCTCGCCAGCGGTCTTTTACACTTTACTCGCTTGGAATCAGAAACCATCAGCATACAAGACGATGCCTTAGCAGAATGGTTTCCGCGTTTGGTCTATATCGTTATCGCTATTTGGATGGCTTATTCTATCTTGGGAAGTCAGTTTGCAACCGTGATGCCGAACGATATATAGGTTAACAACAACTTAACCTACCAAAAAACCAACTAAAATCAGCTCAACTTTCGTTGAAATCAAAACAGTCATCATTTAGACCACTCAATTTATAACTTCGCCAACACTTCTGCCACTGTTGCTCCCATTGCTGCCGGGGTAGGGCAGATGATAATGCCCAAATCTTTCAGCATGGCGACTTTTTCGGCTGCGCCTTCACTGGCGGATGAAATGATCGCGCCAGCATGACCCATACGGCGGCCTTCGGGGGCGGTTAAGCCAGCTATATAAGCTACAACGGGCTTGGTCATATTAGCTTTCGCGTAAATTCCGGCTTCGACTTCTTGTGGCCCACCGATTTCACCAATCATCATGATAACCTTGGTTTCTGGATCTTTCTCGAATTTAGCCAGAATGACCTGGTGTGCGCTGCCGTTGATGGGGTCGCCGCCTATGCCTACAGAGGTGCTAACACCAATCCCTAAGGCTTTCATTTGCGCGGCGGCTTCATAACCTAAAGTACCAGAACGACCTACGATACCGACATTACCCTGCATGTAAATATGTCCAGGCATGATGCCTAACATAGATCGTCCAGGGCTAATCGTACCGGCACAATTCGGCCCGTTAAGATCATGCGCTTATCGTCTGGAAAACGGCGCAGGAAATTTTTGACCGTCATCATGTCTTGCGTTGGGATACCATCGGTAATGGCTACACAATACTTAATCCCGGCATCAGCTGCTTCCATGATGGAATCAGCCGCAAACGCGGGTGGTACGAAGATGATGCTCGCATCGGCTTGGGTAGACTGTACGGCCTCCTTGACAGTATTAAATACAGGTAAACCTAAGTGTTTCTGTCCACCTTTGCCAGGTGTCACGCCACCGACGACTTTAGAGCCGTACTTCATCATATCCTCGGCATGGAAAGTGCCGATTTTGCCGGTAAAGCCCTGGACGATAATACGTGTGTTTTCGTTGATTAAAATAGCCACTTAACATCCCCCTTTCGCAACGGCTTCGTTACGTGCTTGCACAGCTTTTTCAGCTGCTTCCGCCAATGTGTCTGCGGTAATAATGGGTAAGCCGCTTTCCGCGATTATGCGACGGCCTTCCGCGACATTGGTGCCAGATAAGCGAACGATGAGCGGAATTTTCATATCAAGTTTCTGCACCGCATGAACGACACCCTCTGCTATCCAATCGCAGCGGTTGATACCTGCAAAAATATTGACCAGCATGGCTTTGACATTTTCATCCGCTAAAACTAAGCGAAACGCCTTTTCCGTGCGTTCTGCGGATGCACCACCGCCCACGTCCAAAAAGTTGGCCGGTTCGCCACCTGCGAGCTTAATCATGTCCATTGTTGCCATCGCCAATCCGGCACCGTTAATCATACAACCGATGTCGCCATCGAGTCCGACGTAACTTAAGCCACGATCTGCTGCTGCCATTTCCCGTGGATCTTCCTGGGTTTTGTCACGTAATTCGGCAATTTTTGGTTGACGAAACAAGGCGTTGTCGTCAAAACTCATCTTTGCATCCAATGCGATCAACTCGTTATTTGCAGTAACGACCAGAGGATTAATCTCGAGCATACTGACATCGAGTTCACGCAACGCGCGGTAGCAACCCCTGATCGTTTTGACTGCATGACTCATAATTTCGGAATCTAACCCTAAGGCAAATGCCATTTGACGGGCTTGATAATCTTGGATGCCCACAGCAGGTTCGATGTAGATTTTAGTGATGGCATCGGGGTTTGTTGCCGCCAGTTCTTCAATATCCATGCCGCCTTGGGCAGAACCAACCATCACGATACGTTCTGAGCTACGGTCAACCAAGAAGCAAAAATACAATTCTTTCGCGATTTCTGTTCCGGCTTCAACATACAGCCTTGA
The DNA here is from genome assembly GCA_963804035.1 of uncultured Gammaproteobacteria bacterium. GTDB lineage: Bacteria > Pseudomonadota > Gammaproteobacteria > Methylococcales > Methylomonadaceae > Methyloglobulus. The sequence continues at coordinate 608,166 of CAWDOO010000004.1, forward strand.
GCATACTTTGCCAGCTAAACCGGTTTGATGTGTGACCAACCGTTTACCAAGCAGCTCCTCTGCGGCAGCAGAAACTTCATCATGCGTTTTACAGATTTTAATGCCTCCGGCTTTACCGCGTGCACCCGAATGAATTTGTGCCTTTACCGCCCAGACGTGTCCGCCAATATCCCGTGCGCGTTGCACAGCATCTTCTGGGCTATATGCTAAACCACCTTCGGCAATTTTAACGCCGTAGCCGCTTAATAATTCTTTTGCTTGATACTCATGAATATCCACGGCATCTTCCTCGTGTTTCTGTGATTATTTGGTTTTTGCAGCGATGGCTTCGGCTGCTCTTACGACATTATTCGCCATTTTTTCGGAGGCGGCATCAATTAGCCGACCATCCAAAGCAGCAGCGCCTTTACCTTGCGCGGCTGCTTCTTGTAATGCTTTTAGGATACGCTTGGCCTTTTCGACTTCAGCAGCAGGTGGGGTGAATACTTCATTAGCCAATTCTATTTGCGAGGGATGGATCGCCCACTTACCTTCACAGCCCAATGCGGCCGCTCTTCTTGCTGCGGCCTTAAAGCCGTCTGGGTCTTTAAAATCGCCAAAAGGCCCATCAATAGGTCGCAACCCAAAGGCACGACAAGCTACTGTCATACGGCTTATAGCTGAATGCCATTGGTCACCAGGATAATCAGGATTTAAGCCACCGATGTTAGTAGTCCGCGCGCGATTGCTGGCGGCGTAATCGGCGACACCAAAATGCAGCGCTTCAAGTCGTCCGAAAGCGCCATTGCGGGCGATGTCTTCAACGTTCGCCATACCCAGCGCGGTTTCAATCAGGGCTTCGATACCGATTTTGTTTTTTAAGCCTTGCTGCATTTCCAATTGGTTAAGCATGGCTTCGACCATATACACATCGGCATAAACCCCCACTTTAGGGATAAGTATTGTGTCTATTTTCGAGCCAGCTTTTTCGACCAGATCGACGACATCGCGCACCATATACTGGGTGTCCAAGCCGTTGATACGGACAGAAACCGTGATGCCATGGCTTTTCCAGTCAATATCGTTGATGGCCTCGATGACATTTTTCCGGGCTTGCAGCTTATCGTCAGGAGCGACGGCATCTTCCAGATCAAGAAATATGAAATCTGTGCCGCTTTTCAACGCTTTCTCAAACATTTCAGGACTTGATCCCGGAACCGCTAACTCACAGCGTTGAACGCGCTGTACTGACGCTGTGTATAAGGTATGACTCATTAAACATTCCTATTTATAATGGTGGCTTAATGTAAGGATAGCTTGAGCTATCACCAATTTAACCCATATCAAAATCAACCCGCCATTTTACGTTTAGTGCAAGTAAAGTCAATTTTTAACGTGCGAGTGATTGCCGATTATTTTCGGCTATGTCATCATTATCGGCATTAGAAGGCGGCAGTAACAAAAAAACCTGTCTTTTGTTGCCTGTAAAATAGCAAACTTATTCAACAACTACTTAGAGGCAAAACCATGGCTGGTCGTAATCACCTGTATATCCCGGCCTACCAACGTACCCAATGAAGTTTTAAATGCAATGCACATTGCGATGGAAGACCATCGTTCTCCAATCTTCCCCAAATTGCTGACACCCTTATTACAGGATTTGAAAAAAATCTTCCGTACTGAAACCGGACAAGCATTTATCTTTCCTGCGACCGGAACAGCAGGTTGGGAAATTGCCTTAACCAACTGCTTAAATCCTGGGGATAAAGTTTTGATTTATCGTTTCGGCCAATTCAGCCATTTATGGGCAGAGATGGCGAAACGCTTAGGTTTTGATGTCGAAGTACATCAAGAAACCTGGGGCAAAGGCATTCCGCTAGATAAACTGGAAGCCCGTTTAAAGGAAGATACAGACCACGAAATCAAAGCCGTCTTAGCCACACACAATGAAACTGCTACGGGTGTCACCAGTGACATCGCCGGTGTCCGTAAAGCGATGGATGCAGCAAAGCATCCGGCGTTAATGTTTGTCGATGGCGTTAGTTCCATTGCCAGCTTGGATTTCCGTATGGACGAATGGGGCGTGGACGGTGCGATCAGCGGCTCACAAAAAGGCTTTATGCTGCCAGCTGGCGGTGCGTTTTTGGCATTCAGCCAAAAAGCCTTAAAAGCCACCGAAGCATCGACTTATCCCTGCTGTTTCCTGGATTTGCGCGACCAAATGAATTCCAACAAGGACGGCTACACGCCTTATACCCCAAACCTGCCATTGCTCTACGGTTTACGCAAGGCGCTGGATTTATTGCTGGAAGAAGGCCTGGAAAACATATACGCCCGTCATCACCGCTTGGCAGAAGGCACCCGCAAAGCGGTTGCCGCTTGGGGATTGAAACAATGCGCCCAACCTGGGTTTGAATCTAATACCGTGACAGCGATTATTGTTCCGGAGGATAAAGATGCCCGTCACGTCATCAGCACCGCATTTAGCAAATACAATATTTCACTTGGTGCTGGCTTGTCGGAATTGGCAGGCAAAGCCTTCCGTATTGGCCATGTTGGCGACATGAACGATGTTTCCATGCTGGGTGCGATTGCCGGCGTGGAAATGGCGTTGCTGGATAACGGTTTTGATATTAAGGCGGGTAGTGGTGTTGCAGCGGCGATTGAGTATTATCGGGCGACGGCGAAATAATGTTAGTTGATTTCGTTCGTGGTTAGCTTATCGAGCCATGAATTGAATAAACATTCCATTTTGCTAGAAATCGTCATTCCGGCATGGATTGCCGGAATCCACAGGACACAGGGATGTGGTTTTTAATTATTATGTCGCTAACGCGACGGTTGTTTTGAAACCGATTCTTGCACCGGCGGATGAGATACTTTCTTTTGCTTCGTCAAAAGAAAGTATCCAAAGAAAAGGCGACCCAGATGCCACTTGCTTCCTGTGATTCTCGTTTTCGGCGCGGCATACGTGAGATTGGTGGCGAGGTAGGTTGCGTTGAGAAACGAAACCCAGCACAACCAGTAATACCCGGGTTTATCAACCCAGCATACGGACTTATGGAGATTATTACGGTCAATAAAATCGATATAGTAGATGAGTTCTTGGCTCAAGCAAAAACTCGATCATCTGAAAATTCAGAAGCTTTTGCTCTGTTGTTTGAAAGGAAATTTTATGGTGTTGCTATAGGCTTGCTACGCCAAGAACTCGATACATTAATCCGTCTGTCATATCTTTGGCTTCCTGAGACACCTCTAGATATAGGCTTAGCACTCATTGAAAAGTCGGTAAATGGTGAGAAATGGAAGAAGATAAATCATAAAAATAAAGAAATGATATTAACTGACAAGGATATGCTTGAGTTGGCAAACCACTTAGGCGGTTGGGAGAAAGTCATTTACTCTATTGGTTGCAAGCTAATACATCTTTCAGATTATCATCTCTATTATAAAAATGACCCTTTTAATAAAATAACTTTAGAATCGAAAAACGAGATAATTTCGTACCTTAAAAATTATCATAAGTATTCTGAGAATAATATTAATTTTGAGTTGTTGTTAGAGTACTTGCCGCTTGTTATGAAAAAGCTTGTTGACAATATTGATTGCTTTATCGAATTGCTTAGAGCTAAATATTCTGAACCATCACAATAGGAAATAGCCCAACCTAAATGAAAACGAAGCCTTAATATTGGGCTTTATCCTAAGCGTATAAGCGCTACAGCTCTGCAAGCCCACTAGCTAAGCATTCAAACATTTCACTTGCCACCAACCTCACGCTTGGCAAGCTTAACCCACTCTTTATTGACTTCATTAAAATGCTTACCAGCGGTAGCACTTCGCTTAATAACACCCTGGAATAATTCATTAGCCAAGGTTTTTTCGCCTTGTGCTTTATAAACCTGTGCCAATCGGCAAGATGGTTCCGGGGTTGGGTAATAACCGATCAAGGTTTTAAATTCTTCGATGGCTTCTGGGGTGCGGCCAGCAGCTTCCAGGGCACGTGCGTACAACAAATGCCCTTCGGGTGATTTGAAGGTGGGATTTGCCGTTTTTAGTTTATCTAAAAATCTAAGGGTCGCGCCAGCATTGTTCAGGCCAAATTCGGCTTTGGCCATACCCATTAAGACTTGCGGGTCTTCGGCATAAACACCAGTTAAGGAACGGGCATAGATGTCACGCGCTTCTTGGTAATGTTGGAGCTGGAAATATTGTTCCGCCAGATTAATCTGGTTTTGTAAGGTATCAACCTTTTCACATGCCTTTTGCGCCGCTTTTAGGTTTTTTTCCGGATCAATCGTTTTGCCGACAGCCTTTTTAAATCTCTGACCGCTAGGCGATGCCAACCATTCAGGTATCAACTCAATAATGACGTAACCTAAACAACCAAATACCGAAAAAAGAATGATTACCAAAAGCCAAACAAAGGGCCGTCCGGTCTTGACCACATGTATTCCGAATAGAACTTGCAGGGCGAGCGAAAGATACACAAACCACATTCAATTCTCCTAATTTTAATGTTTCATATTGTTAACGCCGGGCGGCCAGCGGTGCCAATACACCCAGCCATTCTATTTATTGGCAAGCCTTATACTGACGAGCAAGCCATGTCGTAAATAAAGTCTAGCCATAAACAGCTATAATTTTAGATTATCATGGAAGTCTTTATAGTCCAGAGTGTAGCCCTTACTATTATGGGGTAGTGACACTTAAAAAATACCCAAAAACCCGCTAAAACGTTTAACATTAACTATCGTTAAACAAAATAGCCAAACCATGAACAAACCCAAAATTATCGTTACCCGTAAATGGCCTGCCCCCGTCGAAGCTCGGTTGCAAGAATTGTATGATGTGCAGTTAAACGAATCTGACATTCCTATGACGGCGGACGAGCTTAAGATCGCTTTGCAAACCGCCGATGCATTACTGCCAACAGTGACCGATCCGCTCACAGCCGATATTTTGGGCATCCCCAACAAACGTGCCAAAATCATTGGCAATTTTGGCGTCGGTTATAACAATATCGACATCAAAGCCGCAAAAAAGGAAGGCTTGGTTGTCACCAATACACCACACGTACTGACCGATTGCACGGCGGATATTGCGATGTTGTTGCTGTTGATGTCGGCGCGACGGGCTTCGGAAGGCGACAGGCTGGTTCGTAACAGGAAGTGGAAAGGTTGGGGCCGACCCATATGATGGGGCAGAAAGTGACGGGTAAAACGCTAGGCCTAATCGGCTTTGGCCGTATTGCCCAAGCGATGGCGAAAAAAGCACACCATGGTTTCGGCATGAAAATCCTGTTTACCGACCCTTATCCGCCGTCGCGGGAAATAATTGATGCGCTACAGGCAACGCAATGTGAGACCGTTGAAGAATTATTGACGGAGGCGAATTTTGTATCCTTACATTGCCCCGGCGGCGAAGCCACCAAACACTTGATTAACGAACAACGCCTGAAACTCATGCAGCCAACGGCGCACCTTATCAACACCGCGAGAGGCGATGTGGTCGATAGCAAAGCTTTAATCAGGGCATTGAAAGAACGCTGGATTGCTGGGGCGGGATTGGATGTCTACGAAGGTGAGCCAAATATTGATCCGGGTTTTTTGGAACTCGAAAATGTGGCCTTATTACCGCATTTGGGAAGTGCTACAGAAGAAACCCGTGTTGCGATGGGTAATCGCGTCCTGGATAACATTGCCGCTTTTTTTGCTGGGCAAGAGCCTGGGGATAGGGTTGCTTAATCAATGCTGTTAAGTTTTAGGAGCTAAATCACGCTCAACCTCACCTTCTCCCCCAAGGGAGAAGGTGCTAACGTTGGCATTAGTTGCTTAACGCCTTCCGCCTCTTGCTGCACTAACGTCTTCAAATTTCACTTTCAAAGGTTTACCGCAGTACAAGTTTCCGTCCAAGCCAGCAATAGCAGCCCGGGCTTCATGGCCTTCCATGCCGATAAAACCGAAACCTCTGCACTTGCCGCTGAAAATATCGGCAACAAGTTGTATGGAGCGAACTTTGCCGTATTGGGCAAATAAGGTTGTTACTGTTTCTTCTGTGGCATCACTAGGCAAGTTGCCTACAAATAATCGTTTCAAGTGTCATGTCCTAATTCATAATGGGAGAGTTGGGTATTCTTAGCAAAATACAATAAAGCCTTTTGAATAGACTCAAATGAAAAAACGCTAAGCAGGAGCTACGTTGCTCGCCTGTGGGCCTTTTGGACCGGTCTCTAAATCGTAAGTTACCGCTTGGCCTTCAGCAAGCGTACGAAAGCTGCCTTGGCTGGAAATCGCAGAAAAATGTACAAATACATCTGGGCTGCCATCACTGGGTGATATAAAGCCAAAACCTTTTGCTTCGTTAAACCACTTTACTGTACCTGTTGCCATATTACTTCCTCATGCCATCGGCATAAATAAATCAATTAGTGTTTGATTGCTAACCATACCAGGCAGAGAAGGGGGAAACGCTTGGAATTTCTGAAAGTACCGATCAACACGCAAGGATTGAATTGAAGAATCACCAAACGTAAATGGCTGATTTTCTTCTATTCATGGGCTTATTATAAGGATTAACCACTAGGATAGCTATTGAAATATTCTGTTGCTGCTTGAACAAGCAATAAAACAATGCTAACGATAATTCTTGTTGGCCGAAATAAGGAGGGCATTGAATGAGATTGGCATCACGTCATGACCGCCAAGCAGGGGGCTATCAAATTACTTGAAACGGGACGAGACGCGTTTGCCCCATCCCGCGTGAGCAATGTAATTTACTGAATAATTGGCGTTATAATTGTTTTAGGTTTAAAGTTGGCTACGAAAGGCGCGGTATAATTTATTGTTCTGGATTGATCCGATGATCGGTAGCTGCCTTCTGCATAACCGCACGGTACCCCAGCGCATTGTGTAGGCAATACAGGCGTTGAAAATAGCATCAAGCTGGGCGATTTGTAGCTCATGATCGTGCCGAAACTACCCTCAATACCCCAAGCGTAGGAGTAAGCGAACTTACCGGGGAAATTACTGTATTCACGATCATGAACATTGCCAAAACTATGTCCAATTTCGTGTGCAAAGGTGCTGGTATCGCAATAATAGCCGGCCAGAGCATCTTTTGAGTAGCCGTTACCTATTACACCGTACCCGTTTTTCGCATCAGTTCCCCTGCCGTTAGCGAACCCGACATAAGCCACTCCGCACCCGCCAGCAGTTCTTGCGTACAAAGGCCGTAATAACATGACTAAATCCGCACCGTATTTAGTGCGTAAGGCTGCTGTTCCGTAAAATGCGCCCCTGTCATTTGCCAGGTCATCGAGCGCGCGGTCATTATCATTATTTTCTATGTATTTGCTTGCCCGAGTATGCACCAAACGCAAGCGCATATTGATTTTTGAATCCTTGTAAGCCTGATTGGCGGTATCAACCAAAAATCTAGCACGTTGCTTGGCATAAGTAGCTGTTTGTTTGGCGGTGGTGTAAATAACCATTAAATCGACTATCGGCCCAGATGTGGCGCTTTTCGCAGTCGTTTTGGCGGTTGCAGTTAACTTGCCTGAAACTATACTTGCAGCCGCTGTATTGGCAATGGAAGGTCGCTCGTTAGTGGTGGGAAAATTAAAAACCGCTGGCGACATAACCTCAGGGTTGACTTGGTCGTTTTCGTAACCTGCTGTCTGCAAGCCCGCGCCTTCCAAGTCAACCAGTAGGGTTTGCCCATCTATTGTTTCGATGTTGTAGATGCCGTCTGGAGTATAGACGTTGCCCATGAGTCCAGCCTCACCCTGAGATAAATAGACACGATAACCTTTACCTTCCGCATCCAGATAACCCATCCAGGTTGAAGTACCATCTTCGTGTTTGACAAAATTGTCATGGTTAATTTCATATTGGCCAATAGGCAAATCCAGGGTCAACTTGTTACCGACTGGCGTCGCGTTAAGTTTTGCCAAAGGCAGGTTAACCGACATTACCGAACCGGACTTGAAATTTTTGTAAATCCCGGGCAGGTTATTGGTTGCGTCAGGCCGGATAACCACCACATCAGTCGCGTTAGTTTGCCCACTGCCATTATGGCCGGTAATGATAACGGTCTTGATAGAACCATTAGCTAAAACTGTGGTGTAGTTATAACCTTGCAGCAATTGCCCTAGCGCGATATTCCAATCGTCGGCGGCTAATTTTGTGTTGACTCTGTCCATTTGGTTGGCCGCGCTGATTTTAAAGCTTATACCGCTACGGTTTGCAATTTGATCGGTCGCTTGAGCCAAGGTTTTGTCTTTGATGACATGGTAGATATTGTGCGGTTTTTCCTTAATAAGAGCATCCGCCGCATTCACTGTAAAATTAACTGCTAACGCTGCACATAAAGTAGTCACCAAACCAAAAGTATTTTTTAAAATGCGTATTTTCATCGACTTAATGCCCCTAATGTGTTTAGGCTAAAAGCTTAACACACGTTAATTAGCATAATATTAAGGGCTTAGCTAAAGTTTGTGACGCAGGTCTGCTTTTAAGAATTAAGCTTATAAATCGACAGCTATTTGCTCCAGTATTATGGCAAATTGGATATTTGTAGGTTGTGGGTGGGATATAAATTCCAACATTATGTGGCACGGTTTGTTGGGATTAAGACCTCACCCTCAACCTATCCGGCATAATTTATCAATCGTCATTTTCCGCTAACCAATTACTTAAATTGGCAAACTCAAGCAAGGAAATTGTTTCCGCCCTCGCAACTGGATCAATACCTAAACTAACAAAGCAATCTTCACTTATCAGCTTTTTAAGCGAGTTTCTCAAGGTTTTTCGGCGTTGTGAAAACGCTTGGGTAACGACTTGTTTGAATACCGCCAGATCATTGACCACCACGGGCGGCTTAGGATGGGGAATTAATTTTATGACGGCTGACATCACTTTCGGGGCTGGATCGAAGCTTTCGGGAAAAACCTCAAACAAACACTCCGTCATGCAGTAATACTGCATCATCACACTTAGCCTACCATATTTTTTACTACCTGGAACCGCACAAATCCGATCAACCACTTCTTTTTGTAGCATAAACTGCATGTCCGCAATGCAACTGGCATTTTCCAGCAGGTGGAATAACAAGGGCGTGGAAATGTTGTAAGGCAAATTACCGATGATGCGTAGTTTTTCTTCTGGTTTAGCGAGTGCGGAAAAATCAAATTTCAGGGCATCGGCACTGTGAATGGTTAAACGCCTATTTTCCATCAAGTTATCTTTGAATTTATCCTTTAGCAATCTCACCAAATCCCTGTCCAATTCCACCACATCTAGGGTGATGTTTTTTTCCAGCAAAGGCGCAGTTAAAGCACCCTGACCCGGGCCTATTTCAACCCAGTGTTCACCTGGCCTTATTTGCAAGCTGGCAAGAATGTTGGCAATTACAGAGTAATCATGCAGAAAATTCTGACCAAATCGCTTGCGTGGAGTATGTGTCGTATTAGGCATGGGTATTGGTCATCATTAGTGCGGTTTCTAGGGCGTAACGCAAACTGCCCGAATCGGCCACTCCCGAACCAGCCAAATCCAGGGCGGTTCCATGATCAACAGAGGTACGAATAATGGGCAAACCTAAGGTGATATTCGCGGCGCGCCCAAAACCCATGTGCTTGAGGACAGGCAAACCTTGGTCGTGGTACATGGCTAAGACGGCATCAGCCTTATCAAGATATTTGGGTGTGAATAACGTGTCTGCAGGCAGTGGCCCGTCAAGACTCAAGCCTTGCTTACGTAAGCCATTCAGCACGGGTTCGATAATGTCAATTTCTTCCCTACCTAAATAGCCGTTTTCACCTGCGTGTGGATTCAATCCACAAACCAGTATCCTTGGGTTATTGATAGAAAATCGAGTGCGAAGATCATGATCCAGTGTTCGGATTACTTGCCTCAACCTTGTATGCGTAATCGTTCGCGGGACTTCAGACAGGGGCAAGTGAATAGTCACCAAGGCAACCCGTAAGCCTGGCGTTGCCAGCATCATCACCGGATTTCCGCCGGTAATATCAGCGATAAATTCGGTATGGCCAGTGAACGCAATTCCAGCATCATTAATAACGCCTTTATGCACAGGTGCGGTTACCATCGCATTAAATAAACCTTTCACACAGCCCTGAGTAGCCTTGGTGATGGTCTTTAATACATAACGGCTATTGGCTGTGTTTAGCTGACCTATGCTAACTGGAGTGACTAGTTCGACGGGCATAACTGTCAGTTGACCGGCTTTGCTTGCTTCTATGGGTGCATCACCATTGAATTCGACTATCCTTAAAGGCAAACCTAAACGCTTGGCACGTTCTTGCAGTAAGCCTGGGCTAGCTACCGCAATCAATTGGCATGGCAAATCGGATTGCGCCAGAGTGATACAGAGGTCTGGCCCAATGCCAGCGGGTTCGCCAGGCGTTAAGGCAATACGTTCTAGGTTGTTTAACATCAGAGCCAAGGAAAAATAAACGATTTTACAGTATAAAAAGATAAGAAAGGTTTTAAAAGCGACTTGCAAACCAGATTATTGATACTAGAATTTTGACCGAACGTTCGTTAGAAATTTAAATATGAATTTGAAAGAACCTATTCTTGCCAAAGCAATTTTGTTGTTTGCCGAAAAAGGCTTTGCCGGATTATCCATGCGCCAGTTAGCTAAGGAAATAGGGATAAGCGTGGCAACGATTTATCATCATTTTCCTGACAAGCAAAGCTTATATCAAGAAGCCGTTCTTTTTGCCTTTTCTGACAAAGAACAGATCTTTACCGAATTGTGGGACAGGCCAGGTTCGGCAGAACAAAAGCTGTCAGATTTTATTCGAATAACGACTGAATTCTTGGTACAAGACCGTGATTTTCATCGACTTATACAGCGTGAAATCCTGGATGCCAACCCTGAAAGGATGCGCTTGTTGGCACAATCGGTGTTTAAAAAGCAATTCGAGTTTTTGTTGCACTTATCCGCAGAACTGGCACCAGGACGCGATACCCATTTAACTGCTATGTCCATCGTCAGCCTGGTTAAGCATCAGCTTGAATTGCTACCCTTACGGAGGCATTTATTTGGCTGGAAGCCTGAGCATGAAGTACCTGAAGTTATTGCTGAACATGTGACTGGTTTGTTACTGATGGGACTTAAGGGATAAGTCATGAAAAATAACCAAGGGATTACAGTATTATCGAATTTTGTGATTTTACATCCTTGGTGGGTATTGCTATTTACCTTGAGTATCACCTTGACGATGGCGGCAGGGATGAAACACTTGGGGTTTAATAACAACTACCAAGTTTATTTTGGACAGGACAATCCACAGTTGTTGGCATTAGAAGCCATTCAAAAAACCTATAACAAATCTGACAACATAATGTTTGTAATCGCCCCCGATGAGGGAACGGTTTTTACTAACCATGCGCTACAAGCCGTTGTCGAACTTACAAAAAAAGCGTGGCAGTTGCCGTATTCCAATCGCGTCGATTCGATCAGCAATTTTCAGAATATCGTAGCCAAACAGGATGATTTAATTGTTAGTAATCTGATCACAAGCCCTCAAACACTGAGCATTGCAGAACGGGAGCAAATTAAAAATACTGTTTTACACGATCCTGAACTGGCCGATTATCTGATTTCTAAAACTGGCCATGTGACGGGTGTAAACGTTACCGTACAGCTACCGAAAACATCCGAGTCTGAATCATTGGATGTAGCCATTCAAGCCAGGCAACTTGCGCGGGAAATTGAAAGCAGTTATCCAGACATTAAAGTGTATTTGTCAGGCGGTATGATGCTAAATAACGCCTTTTTTGAAAGCGTAATGAATGATAATAAAACGCTGATACCGCTAATGCTAGGCATCATATTACTGGTTTTGTTATTGTGCCTTAGATCAATCTCGGCTACCGTTGCCGTAGTGATGCTATTGGGGCTTTCAGTTATCGGTGCTTTAGGAGTAGTAGGCTGGCTGGGTTGGGATTTGAATCCGACATCAGCCGTCGCGCCGACGATTATCCTGACCATGGCTGTTGCCGATTGCATACATATTATGGTTACCCTATTGCAATCAATGCGTTTGGGTCATAACAAAAAACAGGCCATACAAGAAAGTTTGGAGGTCAATTTTAAGCCTATGTTCATCACCAGCCTGACGACAGCTATCGGTTTTGCCGGTATGAATTCAAGCGATGTGCCGCCGTTCAGTGATTTGGGCAATCTTGTTTCTATCGGCACCGCCACCGCTTGGGTGTTGGCGGTAACTTTTTTACCCGCGCTGATGGTGTTATTGCCTATACGTGTTAAAGTCAAACCTGACCCGCAGCTTATTTTTATGGATAAGCTGGCTAATTTCGTCATCGCCAAACGCAATAACTTGCTGATAATAAATGGCTTAATGGCTATTACTTTACTGGCTTGCATCCCCTTCAACGAGCTTAATGATGAGTTTGTGAAGTATTTTGATGAAACAATCGATTTCAGGCAAAACACCGACTTTATTAATGAAAATATGGGGGGCCTTTACAATATCGAGTTTTCTCTCCATTCTGGCCAGCATGGTGGAGTTAGCGAACCTGAATTTTTAAATAAAATACAGCGTTTTTCGGATTGGTTAGCCAAACAACCCGAAATAGTGCATGTAAATACGATAACTAATATCTTTAAGCGTCTGAACGAAAATATGCATGGCGGCAACCCGCAATGGTATCGCTTGCCAGAATTACGGGACTTGACCGCCCAATACTTGTTGTTTTATGAAATGTCCCTGCCTTATGGGCTGGATTTAAATGACCAGATTAATATTGATAAGTCGTCACTCCGAGTGACCGCACTAATGAAAGTGATGTCGTCCAATAGTATGCTTGCAGTTGAGAGCCGCGCTAAGGAATGGCTAATAACGAATATGCCGGAAATTCAAACGGAAGTGGCGAGTCCAATTTTGATGTTTGCACATATTGGCGAACGCAGTATTAGAAGTATGTTAGTCGGGACAACTCTGGCATTACTGTCAATTTCGCTAATGTTGATTGCCGCCTTTCGCTCAGTTAAATTGGGTATGCTCAGCATGATTCCCAATCTGTTACCGGTCGGGATTGCCTTCGGGATCTGGGGACTGCTGAATGGGCAAGTCAACATGGGTTTATCAGTTGTGGCAAGCATGACATTGGGCATAGTGGTCGATGATACTATCCATTTCCTCAGCAAATATCAGCAAGCTACACAAGTAAAAGGCATGGATAGCGTGTCTGCCGTGCGTTACACATTTTCAACCATTGGGGTGGCGATGGGCATTACCTCGGTTGTGTTAGTGGCAGGTTTTATGGTGTTGAGCCTGTCACATTTTAATATCAATGGTGATATGGGGCAGCTAACAGCGATAACCATTACTGCTGCAATGCTGCTAGAATTATTCCTATTACCCCCTTTGTTGATGAGCTTTTCTTCTTCCACAACCTTGCGCCGTCATGCTGTTCCGGACTTTTAAAAACACGAGTGGCGAAAAAATGAATAAAAGTACAGTGTTTTTATTCCTAGCTTTATTTTCCAATGTGTCTTATTCCAAAACTCCCGAACAACGCGGACTGGAAATTATCCAGGAGGCAGACAAACGAGATACCGGCTTTGGCGATTCCAAAGCGGATATGAAAATGATCCTAAAAAATCGCCAAGGTGAAGAAAGCATCCGCGTTCTAGAGATACAAACTCTCGAATTAGTCGATGATGGTGATAAAAGCTTAATCACTTTTGACAGTCCTCCCGATGTAAAAGGCACCGCATTTTTAAGCTTTACCCATGCCCTGATTCCTGATGACCAATGGCTGTATTTACCCGCTTTAAAACGGGTAAAACGCATTTCTTCCAGCAATAAATCCGGGCCATTTTTGGGTAGCGAGTATGCCTTCGAAGACTTAACGTCTTTTGAAGTACCTAAGTACAGTTACAAATACCTTAAAGATGAAACTGTAGAAGGTATCGGCTGCTTTATTATTGAAGCAACGCCCAAATATGAGGAATCAGGCTATACACGGGAAATACTTTGGATTGATAAAGACCGTTATATCAGCTTAAAGATTGATTATTATGACCGCAAAAACGCCTTGTTGAAAACACTTACCTTTAAAAATCATCAACAATACCTAAACAGATACTGGCGCGCCAGCGAGATGCTTATGGTAAATCACCAAAATGGCAAAAGTACGGCATTGACTTGGGAAAATTACCAATTCAAGATTGGCCTTACCGACCGCGATTTTGACCAAAATACTTTACAGCGGGCACATTAGATAAAACGTGACACAAATTGCCAGGATTTGTATTGGCACGTTGCTTTTGCTGAACAGTTATGCGATTCCCGCATTGGAATTGTCAGGTTACTTAGGCATAGAAAGTTTAGGTTTTTTTCAAAACCCCTTATTCCCCCAGCAACATAGCCATTATTTATCTGCTGCCATACAGCCGCAACTGGTTCATGAATGGGACGATGGCAAACAGAGCCTGACATTCGTGCCTTTTTTCCGCTTATCCCAACATGATAACCGTCGTACCCATTTCGATATCCGTGAATTGACCTGGTTGAAAGCAGAGGACACTTGGGAATTACGGACAGGGATCCGCAAAGTATTTTGGGGTGTGGCTGAGTCCCAACATTTAGTTGATATAATCAACCAGACTGACCTCGTAGAAAATTTTGATACGGAAGATAAACTGGGTCAACCCATGATAAATTTGGCGTTGATTAGAGATTGGGGGGCCGTTGATTTATTCCTGTTGCCGGGCTTTCGGGAACGGACGTTTGCTGGCCCTGAAGGCCGCCTAAATTTTCCGATGTTAAATCAGGGCGCTGCGCGTTTTGAAAAACAGGGCATCGAAAAGCATCTCGCGTACGCTTTCCGCTGGTCTAAAGCGATAGCTGAATGGGATATGGGCTTATCCTATTTTTATGGCACCAACCGTACCCCTACCATCGTGCCAGAATTCGATCCATTAGGAAACTTAAAGCAAACCGTCCCTTTCTATGAGAACATCCATCAAACTGGGCTGGATGTCCAGTACACTAAAGGTAATTGGCTGTGGAAGCTAGAAACCATTGTCCGTGCAGGGCAAGGTAAAACATTTGTAGCCGGTACTGGCGGTCTGGAATACAGTTTTTATAATATATTCGAAAGTGGTTTGGATATAGGATTATTAACAGAATATCTTTACGACAGCAGAGGCAGAAATGGTCAGACATTTTTTCAAGATGACATAATGACCGGATTACGTTTTGGTTTTAATGATGTGCAAAGCACGGAAATTTTGGCGAGCATCACGTTTGACCGCACGAGTCACACCAAATTTTACAATGTAGAAGCCAGTCGCCGTTTGGGTGAGAGTTTAAAACTAACACTTGAAGCGCGCTTTTTCTCCGGTGTCGATAAAAATGATTTCGCCTTTTTTTTGCGGCAAGATGACCATATCAGGGCAGAGTTGAGTTATCATTTTTAGCCATGCCTATTAATATTGTTCAAAACTCCCTTAATTAAGTAGCGCAGACTGCATGTGTTACTTTACTCAGGCAAAGACTTCCAATAACGCAGACCGCTAAAAACTTCACTTCAGAGAATAGTTAATGCAACAAAACCATCAGGAAATGAGTTCAACTCCTTGCAATGTATGTGACGGAACAGATGTCGTCGTACTTGCCAACCATAGCCGCAGTGGCAAACCGCTTAGGACAGTGATTTGTAATGATTGTGGGCTGGTATGGGCAGATCCTTTACCACATAATCCCCGCAGTTATTACGAAGACGATTATAGGGTCGAGTATAAAGGTACGTTCACCCCCAAACCAAAACATATCCTACGTGCGGGAAAAGTCGCTTTGTACCGACGTAAACTATTGGGCAACTGGATAAGCCAGCCTAAAAAAATCCTGGATGTCGGAACGGGCGGTGGCGAATTCGCTTATTTGCTTAAATCACTGGGGCATGATGTTAGCGGGATAGAGCCTAATAAAGGCTATGCCGAGTTTTCCAGGCAAGAGTACGGCTTGAATGTTCAGGTCGGTTTTATTCAGGATATCCAACAACCTGCCGAATCTTTCGAGCTAATCACGATCTGGCATGTACTTGAACATACTGAAAATCCCTGCGATGTTTTGACTAAGCTACATACCTTGCTCAAGCCCCAAGGCATTCTAGTGGTGGAAGTGCCGACGATTGAGGCGATATGCCAGTCTCCCAAAAGCACATTCCACGAAGCCCATATTTTCAATTTTAATCTAGCCAGCTTACGTAAATTGGGCGAAAAAGTCGGTTTTACCGAAGTGGAACATAAGGTTTCTGCTGATGGCGCCAACATCACGGTATTTTTCCAGAAAAATGCCGCGACTGCCAAGCCAGTTAAGGACAGCGCATTAAAAATCCCAGGTAATGCGGAGAAAATTATCAACATCGTTAAAAATCATACCGCTGTTAAACATTACCTGACCGCATGGCCTTATCAACGATTCTTCTGTCGTATGGGTCGAATGCTAAGCGAGAAATATGCGGTTGCTAACTTTGTTAGTGGAAAACAATTATTGGATAATCTTTATTCTGGGTTGTAGCTTCGGATTGAGTGACAAAAACCAGCCTATCCCCCGCAATCCGCACCCGGCTGACACTGGTGTACTTCCACGGTAATATGGGCAAGCCTAAGCTTGTCATTATGTTGCTTGAAGGTTTGAGACTGCATTAGTAAGCTTTTGTAATAATCCGGTGCTTTAGGATGGTGCGAAACCACCGAGATAATCGCCGCAAAATGGTCTGGCCCAACGCGCCAGACATGCAAATCGGCGATCCGGTTATCGGCATCGTTTTCGATGATGTCTTTTATCGCCGTTTTGTGTTTCAAGGCAATACTTTCGTCAAGCAAGACTGGGCTGGTTTCCTTCAGCAATGAAAATGACCATTGCGAGATAATCAGCGCACCTACTATGCCCATGACCGGATCAAGCCAGTTCCAGCCGTAATATTTGCCGGAAAATAAGGCGATTATCGCAAGTACGGAGGTTAACGCATCGGCTAATACATGGAAATAAGCAGCCTTAAGGTTATGGTCGTGATGATGTTCATGATAGTGATCGTGTGAATGCCCGTGTTGATGCGAATTTTTAAGTAATAAAGCACAAACAAAATTGATAAATAGGCCGAAACCAGCAACCATCAGAGCATGATCGAATTGGATAATGCGTGGCGTAAGAAGCCGTTCCCCAGATTCAACCGCCATCATTAGTGCAACCACACCCAGGGCAACAGAACTGGCAAAGCCGCCCAATACGCCGACTTTGCCGCTGCTGAACGCAAAGGTCTGGTCGTGGGCATGCTTTCTGGAATAGCGGTACGCGTATAAGGCAATCATAAAAGCGGCGACGTGCGTCCCCATATGCCAGCCATCGGCCAGTAATGCCATCGAGCCGAACACCATACCCGTGCTGATTTCCAGGATCATGGTCAACAAGGTAAGCACTAAGACCAAGCGCGTCCTGCGTTCGCCTTTTTTGTTGATGACGGAGAAGTTATGGTCGTGGCGTAAACGGTTTAGGGTTTCTGTGTGCATAATGTTGCCTACTTTCTTCATTGGTAAGCATTGTAATCGGTTTTTATTGAGTTGCTATTTCAAAAATAATCACCTTATCCCTATGGGAGAAGGTCTGGATGAGAATTTTAATTAATGCTCCTCACCACAGCCCTCGGCAAATGCTTCAATGCTTCTGTGTTGCCTACTTATCTAAATCCATATAGGCATCCCCAGGGAGAGAGGGTGGGTTTTTGAATCCAATTAAAACCAAAAATGCACCCCTGCAACAAACCGAGTTTCTTCTGCTTGTTTGCCTTGGGATTGGATTATATCAGCCGCAGATCCGAAGCTGCTTGCCCATTCTATGCCAACATAAGGCGCAAATTCCCGTTTGATTTCATAACGCAAACGCAAACCTGCCTCTATATTAGATAAACCACTGCTAACCAAACGAGATGGATCACTTTGGCTATAAAAATTCACTTCGACGCGGGGTTGAAGTATCAATTTTTGGGTGATAAGCACATCATATTCTGTTTCGAGACGAAAGGCGGTGCGGCCTTCTTCACCTACATAAGCGGTCGCTTCAATATAAATCCAATACGGCGCAAAGCCCTGTACGCCAAAAGCCCCCCAGACTCGGTCAGCTCCCAGGCCGCTATCAATACGCACACCAAGTTGCGTATCCCAGAACGCGGTTAGGGCGTGTCCCCAGAGGGCTTCATTACGATTGTTCTTGAATGTACCTTGGTCGATTTCACCTTCCGCCCTAACGACTAGCTTATCGTAATCCTGCCCGTACCAAGCCTGCCAGTCGTAAATCATGGAAAAATCATCCCGTACGTTAACGGCTTCCAAACGATCAACAATAAATGAACCTAGATAGTCTGAATCCCCCATTACTGGTTTCGATAAGTCACTGTAATCGTGACCATCGGTGTAGGCATGGGGATCGCGATTTTCAAATAGCATTTTGCTATGTTTATTTCCCCTCACCCAAACCTCTCCCTCTGGAGAGGGCTTTTCAGTGCCAATAGTATCGTCGTGCATCATTTTGGAATGACCCATGCTTTGGCGGTCATGGTCTGGCATCATGTCCATGTTGTTTGATTCAGGCATTTCTGCCCAAGTATTTGCAGACACAGTGAAAAGCAATACGAAGGCAATCTTCACAAAAACATTATTAAGGAATGTCTTATTGAGTCCTTCGACAAAGCTCTCCTGAGCATAGTTGAAGGGTTCGGGTCGAACGGCAATGTGTATATTCCGTTCCGTACCCAAAGGGCATAAGTGGCGAGCTGATCGAACCATGAACGGAATAAATACATCGCCCAGATATTCCTTAAGTAAAAAATTCAAGACACCACCACTTCCCTAAACATACCTGCATGCATGTGGTAGAACAAATGGCAATGCCAAGGCCAACGGCCTAAGGCATCGGCAGTGACCAGAAAGGTAACACGCTGTGCAGGTTGCACCACGATTGTGTGTTTACGTACCTGAAATTCACCTTCGGGGGTTTCTAACTCGCTCCACATACCATGCAAATGGATCGGATGCGCCATCATAGTGTCATTAACCAGAATTACCCGCAAGCGTTCGCCATACCGGAAATGAATCGGCTTGGCCTGGTTATATTCCATACCGTCAAATGACCAGGTATAACGCTGCATATTGCCAGTCAAATGAAGTTCAATTTCCCGCGTTGGCGGTCTGGCATCAAGCGTTCCGCCCACCGTATGTAAATCGGCATAAGCTAAAACTCGTCTGCCATTATTCCTTAAGCCAACGCCGGGATCGTCCAAATTAGTACGTGGCGTATCAACCCGCATGTCTACACTGGCACCAAACTCCGTGCTGGCGTGGTGGACTTGGATACTCTTCTTACTGACAGTTTTGACAGTACTCATGCCAGCCATATCGTGCATACTGTGTCCCATCTGGCTCATTTGCTCTGGAGTCATATTGCTATGATCCATTCCCGCCATTACATGATCCATCACCCCCATCATATCTTCCATCGTGAGCGGCTCTGCTTTGTCTAACTCAGGTACAGCCGCAGATAAACCCGATTGCGTTGCCAATGTGCCGCGAACATAGCCCGTGCAGTCCATAGACTGTGCGAAAATGGTATACGCGTTTTCCTCTGGCGTTACGATCACATCATACGTCTCCGCCAAACCGATGCGGAACTCATCGACCTCTACCGGATCAATATTTTGCCCGTCCGCCGCGACTACCGATATTTTAAGCCCAGGAATACGGACATCGAAAAACGATTGCGCCGAGGCATTGATAAACCGCAGCCGAATTTTCTCGCCCGAATTGAATAAGCCTAACCAGTTATCCGTGCTGGAGTGTCCGTTGATAAGGTAAGTATAAGTATATGCCGAAATGTCCGACAAATCGGTTCTGTTCATCCTCATCATATTCCACATATGCCGCTTTTCAAATGCTGAGCCAATTCCTTCATTAGCGACATCGCGGAAAAAATCAACAACCGTGGGTTGGTTAAAATTGTAATAGGAGCTTTCTTTTTTAAGCTTGGCAAATACCGCCATGGGGTCTTCATCCGTCCAGTCGGACATTAACACCACATAATCACGATCAGATTGGATAGATTCAGGTTTCGCCGGATCAATAACGATAGCGCCATACAATCCCGTTTGCTCCTGCATCTCAGAATGCGAGTGATACCAGTACGTGCCGGACTGCTGCACCTTGAAACGGTAAGTAAAAGTCTCCCCTGGCGCGATACCATTGAAGCTGATTTTCGGCGCACCATCCATCTGGTAAGGCAAAATAATGCCATGCCAGTGCAAGGAGGTTTCTTCGGAAAGCAGATTTTTAACCCTTAACGTGACGGTATCACCTTCCCGCCAATGCAAAGTAGGCCCTGGAACAGTACCGTTGATGGTCGTAGCGTACTTTTCTGTGCCGCTGATATTGACTAGCGTATGGGCAATTGTCAGGTCAAATTCCGTACCACTTAGGATTGGAACGAGCTTCGCAGTTACTTGGGCCTTTGCTGCCTTGATGTAAGGCAACGTAGCTATCAATACGCAGCGATTGAACAGTTTTTTGAGAAATCCCCGGCGCGATTGGCCCGTTAAAGGCAAAAGGCAATTAGTTGTGGGGATCATTTATTATTTCAGCTTTTAATAAACTTCAAGGCATCATTTTCAACTGTCACCTTGATGACATCGCCCGCCAGAAAATTACCGGCAAGAATTTCCTGTGCCAACGGGTTTTCCAGTTGCTGCTGGATCGCCCGTTTCATCGGCCTTGCCCCGTAAACTGGGTCAAAACCTGCTTCACCTAATAAATCCAAGGCTTCATCGGAAATATCGAAACCTATTTCGCGGTCTTGCAAGCGTTTATGTAAATGTTCGATTTGAATCTTGGAAATCGTCCGGATCTGCGCTCGACCTAACGGATGAAACACGACAGCTTCATCTATCCGGTTGATGAACTCAGGACGGAAACGTGTGCCAACGATTTCCATCACCGCTGATTTCATTGCTGCGTAATTTTCTTCCCCCGCCATTTCTTGGATGACGTCAGATCCCAAGTTTGAAGTCATCACGATGACGGTATTCCTGAAATCCACCGTCCGACCTTGTCCATCGGTCAAGCGGCCATCATCTAGTACTTGCAACAAGATGTTAAAGACATCGGGATGCGCCTTTTCAATCTCATCCATGAGGATCACAGAATAAGGCTTGCGCCTGACCAGTTCGGTCAGATAACCGCCTTCTTCATAACCGACGTAGCCGGGAGGCGCGCCAATTAAACGGGCGACCGAATGCTTTTCCATGAATTCGGACATATCAATCCGCACCATCGCATCGGGTGTGTCGAACAGAAACTCCGCCAGGGTTTTGCACAACTCGGTTTTACCAACCCCAGTCGGCCCCAAAAATAGGAAGGAACCATTGGGACGGTTTGGGTCAGACAATCCGGCCCTTGATCGGCGGATGGCATTACTGACGGCTTTTAGCGCTTCCTCCTGCCCAACGACCCGTTTGCTAAGCGCTTCTTCCATGTGTAATAGTTTTTCCCGTTCACCTTCCAACATTTTGGATACCGGGATGCCTGTCCATTTCGACACAACTTCAGCAATTTCTTCTTCGGTGACCTTATTGCGCAATAAAGTCATCTTTTGCTCTTCCGCTGGTTCATCCGATTGCAATTGCTTTTCCAAGGCAGGGATAATCCCATATTGCAATTCTGACATACGCGCTAAGTCATTAGCACGGCTGGCGGCTTCCAATTCAGTCCTGGCGTGTTCAAGCTTTTCCTTGATAGATGCTGAACCCTGCAAGGAAGCTTTTTCGGACTTCCAGATTTCTTCCAAATCAGAATATTCTTTTTCCAGGTCGTTAATATCTTCTTCCAACATGACCAGACGCTTCTTGGAAGCGGCATCGGATTCTTTTTTAAGCGCTACCTGTTCGATTTTCAATTGAATCAAACGGCGGTACAGTTTATCCATTTCCTCCGGTTTGGAATCCATTTCCATACGGATTCGGCTGGCCGCTTCGTCGATTAAATCGATCGCCTTATCGGGCAATTGCCGATCGGCAATATAACGGTAAGATAAAGTCGCTGCCGCAACAATCGCAGGGTCTGTAATATCTACGCCATGATGCACTTCATATTTTTCCTTTAAGCCGCGCAAAATAGCAATGGTATCTTCTACCGAAGGCTGATCGACCAGGACTTTCTGGAAACGGCGTTCCAATGCCGCATCTTTTTCGACGTATTTACGGTACTCGTCCAGTGTAGTTGCGCCTACGCAATGCAACTCACCGCGTGCTAAGGCGGGTTTAAGCATATTTCCCGCGTCCATTGCGCCTTCTGCTTTACCTGCGCCGACCATGGTATGCAGCTCATCAATAAATAAGATGACCTGACCTTCTTGTTTGGCGAGATCATTCAGCACGGCTTTCAGGCGTTCTTCAAACTCGCCACGGAATTTTGCCCCTGCAATTAATGCCGCCATATCCAGCGCTAACACTTTTTTATGTTTCATGCCTTCCGGTACTTCGCCATTAACGATGCGTTGAGCAAGACCTTCTACAATCGCGGTTTTACCCACGCCCGGCTCGCCGATGAGTACCGGATTATTTTTGGTACGACGTTGCAATACCTGAATGGTACGACGGATTTCATCATCCCTGCCAATGACGGGATCTAGCTTGCCTGCTTCCGCGCGCTCAGTCAGGTCGACAGTGTATTTTTTTAAGGCTTGACGTTGGTCTTCGGCATTGGGATCATCTACCGCTTGACCGCCGCGCATGGCATCGATAGCCTTTTCAACGGCTTGCTTGTTGATACCTGATTTATTGAATAAATCCTGCAAAAACCCTTTTTCTTCTAACGCCGCTAATAAGAACAGCTCACTGGAAATGAACTGGTCGTTGCGTTTTTGCGCCAGTTTGTCGGTAAGATTAAGCAATCTTGCCAAGCCGCTGGAAATTTGTACATCGCCACCGGAACCCGACACTGTCGCAATACGCGCGAGTTCTTTGGTCAACTCACTTTTTAAAGCAGATGTGTTTGCTCCTATTTGCGACAGCAAAGGCTTAATGCTGCCGCCTTCTTGATCTAGCAAGGCAATCATCAGATGCACCGGCTCAATGAACTGGTGGTCTTTACCCAGCGCCAAACTTTGGGCATCGGCTAAGGCCGCTTGGAATTTGCTAGTCAATTTGTCCATTCGCATGATTTACCTCTCAAAGGGTAGTTTTTACATTACTACCAACATGGGGCGTTATTTGCTAAATTTCAAGCGAAAGAAACCTCACTTAACCTTAGCAAATGGGAAAAAATCATCAGATAAAGCCATGCTTCTTTGAATATTGTGCATCCAAAATTGGACAAGTCAGTCCCGATGAAATGTAAAAGTTTCTTTTTATTTGTCATCCAAACTTAAAACCCATAAAAAATCCACCGACAGCACTAACGCCTTTGCTGGTAATTCGGGTAAGGCGATCAACCAAAAAGCTACCGGAATCTTTGGCTCCTTTGGCCACGGTTTCAGCGGCGCTTTGTAACTGAACATCACTAATATTAATGATATTGTAATACTCGCCGACGAACATCAACACAATCGCTGCGCCGCCGATAAAAAGAGCTACTTTGAGCATTTTTTTAGCAAAAAAACCGACCGCTGCACCGATAATAAAGGGCGCACCAACATTTCCTAGCAGAAAATCTGAAGAAAAAAAGTCAGTTTCTGGCATTGTTTTAAGTGGGTTTTCATTCATTTTTGGGTTCTCCTTATCCGGTTTGATTTGCTTACTTGTCGATGTTATCACATCAGGGCGGCTACAGAATAGGACAAGGCTCTGTAATTAACAGAGTACAGTTAAGCAGGAAAATGCGGTAGAAAAGCAAAAAAAAACGGGCGTTTTCAACGCCCGTTTTTCTGTAAAGATACAGCTTATTTATTAGCGGCTTTCAGATGTTCCAGGGCGGTTTCCGCGTAGGTTGTGGCAACACCCGCATGGGCATCCCCTTCTTTGCCGTGCTTGATCGCCTGTTCCAAATCGGTTATCGCATTATCCGTGTGCGATTTTGCCACGCCTCTTGCGACTAAAGCACCGGCCATTGCATGTTCCAGCGCAGGAGTAGCATGTTCTACGAGAACCGAGGCATGACCCATTTTGCCATGCTCAACCGCTGCTGTGGCATGCTCAATAGCCTGATCCAGATGCGGCTCGGCAAAAACACTCATGCTTAAGAACAATAAAACGCTTGCGAATACGACTGTTAACTTTTTCATAATTATCCCCTCTCAGTTAATGAATGCCCGTATTGTTATTATAACCTTTGAATCATGTTTTGCTTGTTATGCGCTGATTCTAAAAGGTTACCAACACAGACGGTAAAGATTTTCATGAACAACAAATTGCAATACATAAAATATATTGCCTACACTGGGACTGGTTGGATGTTATTTTGTTCCCTACTTTACTGAATTAAAATAGCCGACGAGGCTTTTTAAACTAATCTTTAGTGATTTTTAGCTGTTGGGACAAACATGCTTGTGAATTGGACAGCTTTACAGATGTTCTTGGGGAAATAAGAAACGAGTGTTTACGACCCGTTTCTTATAACCTTAAAGAGATATTATGACTTGTTTGCTGCTTTTAGGTGCTCTATCGCCGCTTGCAAAGAGGCGGTGGCATCTTCAGCCTTCTTATTTCTGGCCAAATCGAGCGCTTTTTCTAACGCTTTAACCGCTTCATCCGTATGCGATTTTGTTAGCCCTTTTGCGTTCAAAGCGCCAGACATGGTATGTTCCAAAGCAGGAAGAGTATGTTCTACTATCTTCGCAGCGTCACCAGCTTGTGCAGCAGTTGTAGCATGTTTAATTGCCTCATCGTAATGCGGATCAGCAAAGACATTCACGCTCAACATCATCAAATAACTTGCGACTGTAAGTGTTATATTTTTCATAGTTATCCCCTTTCTCAAAATGAATATCCGTATTGGTACCAATTATGAGAAAAGGCCTAGATTAATCAAATCAATGACCTCAACCTCAAAAAGGCATCAACCCGGACGCTAAAATTTTCATGTCTTGAAAAGCAATACATGATTTATTTTTCAGTATCGCTAATGATCCAACCAAAGAAATTTCGCAATTTCCATTAATCAAATCGGGCATAATTTTAATTTTTTTTACAAACGATGCAACTTTTTTTCTCCTTGTTTTCAGGATAAATGCTTACTTAAATTGAAAATCAATCGACATTACCGTCGACCTAATAACGACCCCATTATGCCACGTACAATTTGGCGCCCTACGGAAGTGCCTATACTACGCGCTGCGTTCTTAATTAATGCCTCGGCCACGGTTTGGCGTTGGCGACCACTACTTGATGCAGCCTTTTTTTCATTCTTCTCTTCTTGCTCGTCTAATTTTTCCTGATTCTGCTGTTCTGTTTTTTGCTTGAGCATTTCGTAAGCAGACTCTCTATCAATTTCCTGGTCATAACGGCCATGAAAAGGGGATCGCTTCATGATTTCTGCCCGCAGCTCTTCGGTTATTGGCCCGATTTGGGATTCGGGCGGACGAATCAAAATACGCTCGACTTGTGCTGGGCTTCCATCCTTATTCAGCACGGAAACCAACGCTTCCCCAGTTTTTAATTCCTGTATCGCAGTTTCGGTATCAATATTGGGATTTGCACGGAATGTCCCTGCAACACTTTTAACAACCTGTTGGTCTTTCGGAGTATAAGCCCTTAAGGCATGTTGTATTTTTAGCCCCAATTGTCCCAAAACGTCTTCCGGCACATCAAGCGGACTTTGGCTAATAAAGTAGACACCAACGCCCTTGGAGCGGATTAGCCGGACAATTTGTTCGATTTTATCCAGCAGCGATTTAGGTGCTTGGTCGAAAAGAAGATGGGCTTCATCAAAAAACAGGACTAATTTGGGACGGTCAGCATCGCCAACTTCTGGCAAGTTTTCAAACAGCTCGGACAAAAGCCACAAAAGAAATGTGGCATATAAGCGTGGCGACTTGCTAACCAGATCAGTAGCATCAAGAATATTGATAACACCGTTACCGGAAAGATCCGTTTTAAAAAAATCTTCCAGCTGCAGCGCAGGTTCACCAAAGAAATTTTCCGCACCTTGTTCTTCCAGCACCAGCAGTTGCCGCTGAATCGCACCTATGCTAGCAGCGGCGATATTGCCATACTCAACTTGCAATTCTTTCTCTTGGTTACCCACCCAAGTCAGCAAGGCGCGCAAGTCTTTCAAATCCAGTAGTAACATGCCATTGTCGTCGGCAATCTTAAAGCAACTGTAGAGTACGCCGGTTTGCGTATCGTTCAGTTCCAGCAAATTACTCAGCAACAAAGGCCCCATATCCGAAATCGTGGCGCGTACAGGATGTCCAGTTTTAGCAAAAATATCCCAAAATACCGACGGACTACCATGTTGGTGATAATCGCTAATATCAATTTGTTTAATCCGCTCGGTAATTTTTTCGTGGGGTTTTCCAGCCGTCGTAATGCCGGATAAATCACCTTTAATATCAGCAAGAAAAACCGGAACACCAATTTTTGAGAAACCTTCTGCCAGTATTTGTAAGGTGATGGTTTTACCCGTGCCTGTTGCCCCGGATATCATACCGTGCCGGTTACCCATTGCAGCATCCATAAAAACCTTGATACCATTTTGTCCACCAATCAATATTTCCTGCATGGTCATGTCCGCTCGCTTTAACATTAAAACAGGCCAGCATCGTAGCACAGCAAACCCTTGCAAGAAAGCGGCACATCCTCTATAACTATTACGGACAAGAACATTAATCAGCTTTGCAAATAACAGGCAAGGCGGGTATGAAAGGGTGAAAGGAAATCTATCCCCGACCATAAAAATCAGAGAATGCTGTTATTGTTTCTAACCGCTATCTATTCATACCCTCTGTTACAGCCTGCCTTAAAACATTGAGGTAATTATCATGACAACCATAGCAGACCCCATCATTGGCAGTTGGTACAAAGACTTAGAAAACAACCTGAAATTTAAGGTCATCAGTGTTGATGATGACAGCGATTCAATTGAAGTCCAGTACCTGAATGGCGACATTGGTGAGTACGATCAGGAAAGTTGGTACGGCTCAACCTTTGATTACATTGAAGACCCTGAAGACTGGAGCGCACCCTTCGATGATATTGAAAGTGACGATCTGGGTTATTCTGACCCGGATGAACACAGACCTAATCCTGAAGACTTGGACATTGAAGATTATCTGGATTAACTTAGGGACAAGATATGAAAATGAGTGCCAAGGAATTCTTGGACTGGCCGTCTAAACGCATTACCTTGCTGGCGATGTCTGGTGCCGGGAAGACAACGCTTGCAAATAAACTTCCTAAAGCCAAATGGTTTCACTACTCTGGTGATTACCGGATAGGCACCAAGTATCTGGAAGAGCCTATCTTAGATAACATCAAACGAGAAGCCATGTGTGTGCCTTTTCTGCGTAACCTGCTGCTTTCCGATTCCATCCATATAAGCAATAAAATCACCGTTGATAATCTTGCACCGGTATCGAGCTTTCTCGGCAAACTGGGCAACCCTGAATTAAACGGTTTATCGCTACAGGAATTCATGCGCAGGCAGAAACTGCATCATCAGGCAGAAGTCGCTGCAATGAAGGATGTACCTGAATTTATTGATAAAGCCGAAGACATTTATGGTTACAGGCACTTTATCAATGATGCCGGAGGCAGTGTGTGCGAACTGGACAGCCAAGATGTGTTGGAAACGCTGGCTCAGCATACGCTCATCATCTATATTAAAATACCACCAGTGCTAGAGCAAACCATCATTGAACGCGCCAAAACAGACCCCAAACCACTTTACTATCGGGAAGCATTTCTCGAGGATAAGCTCGCTGAATTTATGGGTTTAAAAAACTATGCGACGACAACCCATATTCCTCCTGACGAGTTTGTAAGCTGGGTATTCCCTGAACTCTTCAAATCAAGAACACCACGCTACCAAGCTATTGCCGACCAGTACGGTTACACGATAGATGCCAATGATGCCGCCCAAGTTAGCAATGAAGATGATTTCATTCGGCTTGTTGCCCAAGCATTAAGCCACTAGGCATTCCTCTTAACGAACATCGAATATGCCCTTAGTCGCACACACAGACTTACCAACCTTCCGCCGCTTGCAGGAAGAAGGTGAGGAAATATTAGACCCGATACGCGCCAGCAATCAGGATATACGGGAAATGCATATCGGTTTGCTTAATATGATGCCGGATGCAGCACTGGAAGCGACGGAAAGGCAATTTCTAAGGCTTCTGGGGGCTTGTAACCAAATCGTACAATTCCATGTACATCTCTTTACCATTGAAGGCTTGGCCAGAAGCCCAGAGGCGCAAGCCCATATCGACAAATATTATGAATCCTTCGAGCAAATTAAGCAGGATGGCCTGGACGGATTAATCATTAGCGGTGCAAACGTAGTCGGCACAAAACTGGCTGAAGAAGATTTTTGGCAACCATTAACTGAAGTTTTTTCCTGGGCCACTCAAAATGTAACCTCAGTGATTTGCTCCTGCCTTGCAACCCATGCCTTAATTGAGTACAGCTATGGTATTAAGCGCACTCCTATAGGCAAGAAGCGCTGGGGCGTTTACGCACACAAAACTTTCAACCGGACGCATCCTTTGGTGGCGGAAATCAATACGCGTTTTGATGTGCCCCACTCCCGCTTCAACGAAATCTTTCAAAGCGAGATGGAAACACATGGGCTTAAAGTGTTGGTCTCCAGCAAACATGCTGGGGTACACTTAGCCGTCAGCCCGGATGGTTTTCGCACCGTATTTTTCCAAGGTCATCCAGAATACGATGACATCAGCCTACTGAAAGAATACAAGCGCGAAGTATTACGCTTTTACCACGGAGAATTGGAGGACTATCCACCCTTTCCGGAAAATTATTTTAACGCCATCGTTCAGCAAGAACTTTTGGCTTATGAACAACACGTCAAACAAGCCAAACAAATTGGCAGTGGATTTGAAAAGTTTCCTGAACATCTGATTTTGGAACATCTCGACAACACTTGGCGCGATACCGCAAAAGCCGTGTTCAATAACTGGCTAGGCAAAATCTACCAATTGACTAACCAAGACCGGCGCTTACCCTTTATGGAAGGCATTGATCCCAACAACCCGTTGGGTTTATAGAGCAAGCGCGAATGCACGAAACCTTTCTTCAACAAGCACTGCAATTGGCGGCGGATAATGTGGATAGCGGCGAGGGCGGCACCTTTGGCGCACTCATCGTCAAAGACAATTGCGTGATTGCAGCAAGCGCAAATAAGGTTACCAGTGCAATCGACCCTACTGCACATGCTGAAATTATGGCGATTAGGGCGGCTTGTAAGCACTTTAATGATTCTCAGCTTACCGGCTGCGTACTCTATACCAGTTGCGAACCTTGTCCGATGTGTTTGGGTGCCATCTACTGGGCCAGACTAGATAAGGTTTATTATGCGTGTAACCGCCATGACGCAGCTAATGCCAGCTTTGACGACAGCTTTATCTATGATGAAATCAATCTATTATCTCAACACCGACGCATCCCAATGCTCCATATAAATCTGCCTAATGCGCGGATACCTTTTGACATTTGGAATAAGAAAACTGACAAAATACTGTACTGAGCTGTAATAATTACTCTTCGCAGGGCAAACTCATCCCCAATCAGTAATTACATTATGCAGAACTCCTTTGAAACGCTAATCTCAACGTTATGAGGCTGGGTATTCTGGGGAGGCCGCCCATGTTGACGCTACAAGTCGGCACGGGTTTGTATTTGACCACCTTGCTGAAAGGATTACAATTTCGTGCCTTTCCCTCGGCTTTTCAATTAATTTGGCATAAAGATCACAGTCATGTAGGTGAGATTAGCCATTTTGCTGCCCAGAAGACCGCATTGGCTGCCACAGTAGGCACTGGCAATATTGTCGAGTGGCTAAGGCAATTACTCTCGGTGACCCCAGGGCGTATTTTGTATGTGGATATTCGGCTTATTAATGCAGTTAAGACCCATATTGCGCCTTCTCCAAAAGGATAAAATCAGGATTAGGCGATTCAAATAACAACCAGGAAATTTAACTAGTTTCAGCACCGTGCCATCGGGCGGTTACTGGATTCCGTAATTCCCTGCCGGAATCCAGTAATTCTATTAGTATACAAAAAAATTTTCAGATATTCCTAGCGGTACAGCTCAACGTAGCGGCACTAATTCTGCACATCCTGAATGTTTTCTTTTTTTGGCGCTTGTGTTGCATTCGCTGGTGGCGTGGCTTCGGTTTGAGGGGAAGGAGCAACATCTGCTGTACCTGCGGGGGCAACTGTTTCCGCTGGTTTTGGACTATTACTAGGGGATGCAATCGCATCGCCATCTTGGGTCTTTGATGTATCCGGATTAGTGCTATTGGGAGCGACTGTTTCGGTCGCCTTAGCGTTGTCAGCCACCTTAACCAACCAACCCATCGTCGTGTAACAACCTAAAACCGCAGGAATACGGACATTAATACGGGTAACTTTTCCGGTTAATGCTGCTGGTAATTTCGACTTAACCCTATGAAAGGTAGAGTTACTTTCCACAGTAAATGGAATGGCTTGGTCTTTAGTAAATAATTTTATTTTTTTTGGGTCTGACCAACCTGACACGACAAAACTAAACTCAGCCTCTGCTGCGGCTTCCTTTTTTTCTGTCCCTGAATATTCTGGAAGGGTAAATTCCTGGACTTTTGGATTTCTGCAAATCTCTTTATCTTTATCGTCTGAGTAAGCAAAAGCATCAACACTGCACACAGTTGCAGCAAGCAGTGTTAAGAGTTTAAACATCGCGTGTATTTTCATCATCTATCCCCGTTGTGTGTCTATTATTGATGATAAGTGCTGCCTAAAAATGTAAGGCAAAGCTGCTTTGATTATTTTTCTTTTTGTTTAATGTTGTCTTGTACAATACCAGCAAGAGCAATTTTAGCAAGAGAACCTACATTGAGCGAACAAAATAAAGACAGCCTGAATTACAAAAGTGCCGGTGTTGATATAGCCGCCGGAAGCGCATTAGTTGAACGCATTAAACCAATTGCAGCCAGAACCCGCACACCAGGCGTATTGGCAGGATTGGGCGGCTTTGGCTCACTATTTGAACTGCCTTTAGACCGCTACCAAAATCCCATACTGGTATCCGGTACGGACGGCGTAGGTACTAAGCTAAAGTTAGCGATTGAATCCGGTATCCACAATACAGTGGGCATTGATTTAGTGGCGATGTGCGTTAACGATATCATCGTACAAGGCGCAGAACCGTTATTTTTCCTGGATTATTTTGCCACCGGCAAGTTGGATGTCGATACCGCCGCCGCCGTTATAGAAGGCATCGGCAAAGGCTGCGAACTGGCTGGTGCTGCGCTAGTTGGGGGGAAACAGCCGAAATGCCGGGTATGTATGCCGATGGCGAGTACGATCTGGCTGGTTTTTGTGTGGGCATTGTCGAAAAAAACAAAATAATCGACGGCAGCAACGTTAAAGTTGGCGACAAATTGATTGGCATTGCCTCTTCAGGGCCGCATTCCAACGGCTATTCGTTAATTCGAAAAATACTGGAACACAGTAAAGCCTCATTGACCGACCCGTTTGAAGGCAGCACTTTAGGCAGTGTATTGCTTAAACCCACCAAAATTTATGTTAAATCCTTATTGTTGCTGTTAGATCAAGTGCCTGTGCATGCCTTAGCCCACATCACCGGCGGCGGTATCACGGAAAACTTGCCAAGGGTATTGCCCGAAGGTATTTCCGCACAGATTAACCTTGCTGCCTGGGAATTCCCACCCATATTCCAATGGCTGCAACAACAAGGCAACGTCTCTCAAACCGATATTCTGACGACGTTTAACTGCGGTGTGGGGATGATCGTAGTTGTTCCGGCGGAACATGAAAACGCTGCGCTTAGGTATTTGGAAAATTCTGGAGAAACTGCGTTTCCGCTGGGTGAGTTGGTTGAATCAGTTGGTAAGCCGCAGGTTATTTATCAACAAATGGCTAATTAGAAGCCATACGATTATTTATTTACTCTATTTATCCAAAATACATCAAGAATATGGAAGAGTTTCCAAAAAAAGATCATACAGATCACGCCCACACAACCGCTAAGGCAATTATTAGTGTAATTCCAGTTTTAGGCGGTCCGTTAGTCGAACTGTTTCAAACAGTTTTTTCTGTGCCAATCGAAAAAAGAAAAGAGGTGTGGATAAAAACACTCGCCAAAACAATTGACGATCTATGTGTGAAAGTAGATGGCTTGACTCTGGAAAAACTTTCAAATAACCCTGAGTTTATTTCCATTTGCCTGGAAGCATCAAATATAGCAATACGAACACATCATGAAGAAAAACTTAAGGCACTTAATGTGGCTATAAAAAATAGCGTTCTTCACAAAGAGCTAGATGAAAGTAAGAAAATGATATTTTTGAGAATTGTTGATCAAATGACCCCGCTACATATTAAAGTCCTACATTTTTTTTCTTATACCGATCAATATATTGCTGAACTTAACAAACGCCAGCGAAAGGATTCTTTTGTGAATTGGAGCAATGCGAGCAATGTATGGGATGAATATTTTGAATATCCTCCCAAATCAAGTGACCGATTACTGGATATAATTACAAATGACCTTAATAGTTACGGGCTTATTCCCTTCAACAAATTCCATGGGGCGAGCCTCAATCCAAGTCTCTATGGTTTTACAAAAGAGTTTATTGAATTTATTTCTGAATAATTTGGGTTTTTAATGTTATTTCAATTGAAAAACGGAAATCTGCTTAAGCGTATTGCCTATGAGGTTTACGAAATTGAGTGCCGTTAGAATTGGATCCTTCGATTTGGCTACACGGCAACAAGGCTACATACTTATACTTATTTCTTTTAGGTTCTACCAAATCAGAGCAATAAACCGTTGCCAGCCTTCCGGCAACGGCGGCAACAACATTTACTGCAACGGTATTTCCTAGCAAATCAAAGCCTTCATCGTCAGTAACAGGCATTTTGATCCATTCGGGATAACCGAAAAGCCGCAAACCTTCCCGTAGCGTCATTCTTCTTAAGCCATTTCCATCAGGGACGACTAATCGCGCCATATCAGTTGCAACAAGTGTTGGGGCAATTCCATTTGGATCCATCACTTTATTTATCTCATAACTTAATTTACCCGAAACAATATTGTAGCCAGGTTTAAGTTTTTTGTTTCCTACGCGATACGTTTTGGTGCCGAACAACGTGTGTTCGGTTACCAAACTTTTGGGATGTTCAAATCTTAGGTATTTTTTCTCCACCAAATCATCCAATATTGCTTTTAAATTGGGTGAATCGTGAAAGGCTTTTATTTGCTCAAGCGTCAATGGAATACCGTCCATCCAATCAATTCCAATTTCAGCGCACCATTGTTTTTTCCTTCTTTCCTTAAACAGTTTATTCAATATCTGTGTTTGTTCTTTCGTAACGCTGCCTTTGAATTCAATATCCCAGCTATGGATATTGTCTTCACCACCGCGTTTGTCTTTAATTGATTTACCGTGTAATTGTTCGATAGAAAAATGGGTTAAAAGCAAATCAGCAAACTTGCTTTTCATTGGCGGCAAGCCTTTTTCCAATATGTTTTTAATTTGATTTTTCTTTACCGGGAAATCGGATAGACCAACTTGTTCACTTAATGCCCCAACGATAAAGATGCGTTTCCTTTCTTGAGGCAAGCCGAAATCGGCGGCGTTCAGGATTTTCCAACTGACTTTATATCCAAGCAATTGTAACTTATCTAAGATAACCCTAAGCGTCCTGCCTTCCTCGTCTTTCTTGTTTTCAAGGTCGTGTTTTACTAGGCCTTCAACATTTTCGAGAATAAATCCGTAAGGTTTTTTTTCAGCTAATATCCGTTCAATTTCAAAAAACAAAGTGCCTCTTGTATCGACAAATCCTAAACGTTTTCCACCCGTACTGAAAGGTTGGCAAGGGAATCCGCCGAGCAGAAAATCAAAATCTGGAATCTTTTCGTTCTTCACTTTGGAAATATCGCCAACAAAATAATCATGTGAAAAATTAGCTTCCAAAACTTTTAACGCATGAGGTTTAATCTCAGAAGTCATTACACACTCTGTCTTTAAACCTGCATTTTTAAATGCTTCTTCAAAACCAAGCCGAAGGCCGCCAATACCTGCAAATAAATCAATAAATCTGACTGGTTTCATGATTTCGCCTTGGCTTTGGTTTTTTTAGTCTTATACAACACGATGGGTTCCGAAACTATCATCTGGGCATCAACTTCGGGTACAAATGATCTGATACCCATTGCGTTAAGGCATTGAATGAGGAAAGCGGCACTGAAAGTGCCGCGGCTTATTTTGCTGTCAATACTGGCTTTAGTTTCTTCGACACCGATATTTTCGAGTAAGGCAACTAAATCTTCAGAGCCGATGCCTCTTCGGATAAGCTCTGATTTTAATAAGCGCTTCGCTTTTTCGTTCCAGTCAATTGGGTACATCTTCGTATAAGCTCAATAATTTATTATATATAATAAGTATTATCATATATGATAATTATATAAAAATTGGGAATCGCTTTTTAACTTTAACCTACCTATACCATATCGAAGTTTTTTAACCCTTCCCATAAAACTCGCTATCCCGGTAAATATCATGGACATGGCGCAGGAACACCATGATGATCGAAGCGATCGGCAAGGCAAGCAAAATCCCCAAGAAGCCGAATAGCTGACCGCCCGCCATTACCGAGAAAATCACGGCGACAGGATGTAAGCCAATTTTGTCGCCTACCAGTTTTGGTGTTAGTACCGTACCTTCTAAAGACTGGCCTATCAAAAAAACTACGGCGACAGGAAGCAACTGGGTTAATTCATGAAATTGGACCAACGCGGCAGTACAAGCGACCACGATGCCAACAATAGCGCCAAGGTAAGGGACAAAACTGACCAATCCTGCGAGCATTCCGATTAACAGCGCTAAATCCAAACCTACAATCCAAAGCCCAACGCTATAAATACAGCCCAAAGCGAGCATAACGTAGAACTGCCCGCGAAGGAAGGCGGATAAAACGGTGTCAACTTCCCCGGCAAGTTTGGCCGTGGTGGCCGTAACCCTTCGTGGCAATAAGCCATAAATTTTAGCAACTAGAATGTCCCAGTCCCGCAGTAAATAGAAGGTAACGACGGGAATTAGCACCAAGTTCATCAAGAAACCAACGATTACACCACCGGAATGGGAAAGTGAACTCATCGTGGTAGCGGCAATACCCCCGGCTTTTTGCCAATGGCTTTTAACGATATTGACGAGTTCGTTTATCTCGACAGGTTTTAGTGTTATGCCAAACCGCTGTTCTAGCCAAGGCAACAGGACACTATTAATTTTTTCGGCATAAGCAGGTAAGCTAGCCAAAAAATTTGCAATCTGGACTTCTAGTTGTGGTATCAACAGAAACAACACCAGTACCAGAACGAGCGACATGACCGAGAATACGACAAGCACAGATTGGGTTCTGGATAAGCGATAGGCTTCAAGCCTATCGGTAAGTGGATCGCCCAAATAAGCAAGGATTGCGGAAAACACAAACGGCATTAACACAGGCGACAACAGATAAACCAGCCAACCGCCCAACGCGATCAATGCCAGAACTAGCCATTTTTGTGAATCCGTCATTGACGGTGATCCTTGCCTATTTTGCCCATGAATGCGTGTTTGTTTTACAAAAAACTGGCGATTATCCAAATTTTGGATATTTTAAGCCAACCCACGTGATCGAAAATACATAAATACCGCTGCCGCAGCTATGACCAACAAACCCAGTGCGACCGCTATAACCCATATCAACCTAGTCTTAGCTTTATTTGGGCTGTTTGCCTTGGAATACTGCGTGTTAACACCTTCTATGCTGGCATTGATCGCCCTAAATTTGCCTTGCTTATCCCTGGCGACTTGATAATGGATGGTATCCCCAGGTATGGGACGACGCGCTGTCCCCCCGAGTGCAGAGATATGTATAAATACGTCCCTGCCACCATTATCGGGGGTGATAAAACCAAAACCCCGATCTTCTTTCCACGTTTTTAAAACTCCTGTCAATAATGGTTTTGTCATAAGAATAATTTATTTGTTAAGTCTGCGATACTGACTGGCAAAGCGTTGACCAAAATCATCTGGCCTAAGTGAAAGCTCTTGTTGAACTGACTTTGCTTTTCCGTGTAATGTGTCATGTGCTAATTTGGGAATGCCGATCTCTCAACACTCCCTTTAGCGTTGTACCTGCGTTTGATTGCAAGTCAATATGAACAAACTGCTGAGTGCTACAAGAAAAGCCCCACCGCCCCAAAATGGGCGGGGTAAGCACTTAAAAGACTTTGTGGTATGCTCCTTAATTATCGATCATTGAAGGAAAATCAAGCGCTGAAATTATTTAGATTTTCTCTGAATAACCGCTTTGTCATCAATAATCAGTTCGGAAATGCCGCCCATAACCGATTTTATGGTGCAGGAGGCTTTTTTAAATCCACCTTTATTTTCACCTACCCACTTCAGGGTGATATAGCTATCTTTATCGCTGACTGTCTCAGATGGGAAATAAACTTGCTCCCCCGTAGCTTCCTTGATGGCTTTGGGACAAGCCTCAGTCGCCATGGTCTGCAAGTTAAAATAGTTTCTCACCATAGCGGAGGATTCTTTTTGTTCGGTCGACTGCTGCTTGTTAAGGCCAACCAATGCAAATCCCACCAGGATTGCACCTACGACAGCTATCGCTAATTTTGCGGATTCCGACATTTTTTCTTTCGGTTCGTTATCTTCTGACATGGTTCACCTCTAATGTTAAGTGTTTGCAATGTTTGATGGCACTGGTTGATTCTATGCGAATTACCAAGCATCGGCAATTATGTTACGGCATGGGTTGCTTAAAGTCGTTGATTTGAGTCAAGGTTCTGCAAAAAAATTTTGCTAAGCCAAACCGGGGCAAAAATTTAGATAGCTAACAGCCTTTAAAAGATCAAAATTCAATACCTTGTTCTGCCAAAATGCCTTGCTCATACGCATGCTTGATTTTGGTCATTTCAGTGACCGTATCGGCAACTGCATTGACTTCTGGCGGTGCATTCCGCCCCGTTAAAATCAAATGCAACCAACGTGGCTTATGATTAAGAATAAAATCCGCAATTTCTTGTCCGCTTAACCAGTTATAGCCGCAGCAATAATTGATTTCATCCAGCAGAACCACATCAAATTCTTCTGATAGTATTTTCTGTTTGCTGAATTCCCATATTCCCCTGCTGGTAAGAATGTCTTGTTCTGGATTTTTGGTGTCCCAGGTAAAACCATCACCCAAAGCATGCCATTCGATATTGTCGAAATGCGTGGCGGCTTTTTGTTCTCCCGTTTGCCATTGGCCTTTTATGTACTGGATGACGCACACCTTCATGCCCCAGCCCGCCGCCCGGAACACCATACCCAATGCGCTGGACGACTTACCTTTACCTTCGCCCGTATTGACTACGACTAATCCGTGCCGCCTATCTCTTGCTTTCATATCGTCCTATGGTATTTTGCAAATACAGCAGTGTTACTTGTCATCTGGCCAAGTCAAGACAAGGCAACAAGTTGAAGAAAGCTTACACGAAAAGGCTTTTTATCTCATTACATATTGCTACAATGCCCCTTTACCAACCGAATTGATTAAAAAATGGATGTAATACAACGTATCGCTGAAGAATTATCGGTCAACACCAAGCAGGTGCAAGCTGCGGTTCAGTTGCTGGATGAAGGCTCTACCGTACCGTTTATTGCCCGTTACCGAAAAGAAGTTACGGGTGGACTGGATGACACGCAGCTGCGTAACTTGGAAGAAAGGTTAGGCTACCTGCGTGAACTCAATGACCGCCGAGACTCAATCCTGGCTAGTATCCGTTCCCAAGAAAAGCTCACGCCAGAACTTGAGGCCGCCATCCTCGCCGCTGACACCAAAACGCTGTTGGAAGACTTGTACTTGCCTTACAAACCCAAACGGCGCACCAAAGCCCAGATAGCACGGGAAGCAGGTCTTGAACCTTTGGCTGATGCCATTTTGGAAAACCGGACTGCTGTTCCAGAACAAATCGCCGCCAGTTATATCAATGCCGAACTTGGCGTTAAGGATGCAGCCGCCGCACTGGAAGGCGCAAGGCAAATCATTATGGAACGGCTGTCTGAAGATGCGGAATTATTGGCCGAACTCAGGGAACACGTCTGGCATAAAGGCTTGATACATGCCACTGTCGTTTCAGGAAAAGAGCAGGAAGGCATTAAATTCAAAGATTATTTCGATTACAAAGAAGGCATAAACAAAATACCTTCGCACCGCGCATTGGCGTTATTTCGAGGTCGCAATGAAAATATCTTGTCGCTTAACCTGTCGCCGGAGCAAGACGAACAAATCGGGCATGACTACTGTACCCAGTTAGTTGCAAAACGGCTCTCGATTACCGACACCCGCCAGCCTGCCGAAGCCTGGTTGGCTGAAACAGCGCGATATGCCTGGAAAATCAAATTATTCACACGGATAGACCTGGACTTAAAGCTGCGTTTGCGAGAAGCCGCCGAACTGGAAGCCATTAAGGTGTTTTCCAGTAACTTAAAGGACTTACTGTTAGCTGCACCGGCTGGTGCAAAAGCGACGATGGGGCTAGATCCTGGCATTCGTACGGGCGTTAAAGTCGCCATTGTTGATGCCACCGGAAAATTATTGGCTTACGACACCATTTATCCGCATCAGCCTAAAAATCAATGGGATGCATCAATAGCAACCTTAGCCAAGCTAATCCAGCAGCACAATGTCGATCTAGTCAGTATTGGCAATGGCACAGCATCCAGGGAAACCGACCAACTGGTCGCCGATGTGATGAAAAAGCACAAAGACCTTAACTTCAGGAAAATCACCGTCTCGGAAGCCGGCGCTTCGGTTTATTCGGCATCAGAACTGGCGGCGAAAGAATTTCCCGACCTGGATGTTTCGATACGTGGGGCGGTATCCATTGCCAGACGCTTGCAAGACCCGCTGGCGGAATTGGTTAAAATAGACCCAAAAGCCATTGGGGTTGGGCAGTACCAACACGATGTCAACCAAGCCCAGTTGGCCCGTGGCCTGGATAATGTCGTGGAAGACTGCGTGAATGCCGTGGGCGTGGATGTCAACACGGCATCCGTCGCCTTGCTCAAGCAAGTATCGGGCTTATCGGCTACCCTAAGCGAGAATATCGTCGCTTTCCGTAATGAAAATGGTGCATTTTCAGACCGTAAACAACTCAAAAAAGTACCGCGCCTGGGTGATAAGGCATACGAACAAGCGGCAGGATTCCTGCGCATAATGAATGGCGACAATCCTTTGGATGCATCGTCGGTTCATCCAGAGGCTTATCCGGTAGTTGAAGCCATTTTAAATGATACGGGGAAGTCAATACGCGACCTGATCGGGCAGTCCCAACTAATCCGCAACCTTGATCCAGCCAAATATACCAATGAAAACTTCGGCTTACCGACCGTTACGGATATTTTAAAAGAACTGGAAAAACCAGGGCGCGATCCAAGACCAGAATTCAAAAGTGTCGAATTCAAATCCGGTGTGGAAAAAATAACTGACCTTGAACCCGGAATGAGGTTGAATGGCGTGG
Organism: uncultured Gammaproteobacteria bacterium; assembly: GCA_963804035.1. GTDB lineage: Bacteria > Pseudomonadota > Gammaproteobacteria > Methylococcales > Methylomonadaceae > Methyloglobulus. Next base: position 647,939 of record CAWDOO010000004.1, read on the forward strand.
TGACAAATGTCGCCAACTTCGGTGCATTTGTAGATATTGGCGTACATCAGGACGGTTTGGTGCATATTTCACACCTTTCCGATAGCTTTGTCAAAGATCCCAGGGATGCCGTTAAAACGGGGGATTTTGTCACCGTCCGGGTGCTTGAAATTGATCCTGCACGGCAACGTATCTCTTTGTCCATGAAATCAGACATCTCACCTGATGAACTCAAACCAAAGCCTGAACAAAAGGCGCAAAATCCTGTCAAAAACCCTAAGCAGCAAGCTCAGCCCCAAAGCTCTATGGCGAATGCGTTTGCCAAAGCTTTGAAAAGGTAAATAATAAAAGCTCTGCTATACTGATCCTAAATAAAACTGATTTACAGGATTCAACATGACCCCATTCAGACAAATCACAATCGTCACGCTGTTCTTGACCTTGTTGCTGGCACAAATCCCCGCATTTGCGGTAAATGATTATTACCAGCAGCAGTTACAAAACGAACGGTTGCTGGAACGCCAGCAGCGCCAACAACAAAAGCAGATGGAAAATGCCAGATACCGTAGTCAAGTGGGCGATAAGGCGTTGAATGGTTTCACTAATATATTTACAGGCCCGCTTGAATTGCCCAAAAACATCATCAATCAGGTTAATTATAACTACGACAATAGCTACAACTACAACAATAATTTTGATCCTGACAACAACATCGTTTACGGCGTAATTGGCGGCGTAATCAGCGGCGCTTTAAATGCCACTGGACGAATCATGACAGGTGTAACTGACCTAGTGACTGCACCGCTACCAACCAAACCTATCATCCAACCTCGATATGTTTGGGATGATTTTGACAAGAAAAACACTTATGGCCAGGTGTTCCGGTTGGTTGATAACCCAAAAATAGAACCTTATGTAGCACCAGCGCCGCGACCAGTTGCTGCCATTTCGCCGGTTCAAGACCGAACTGAGCAATATTCACAACAAACCAACCAAAATCTGGATACCATGTTCAGAAAAGAGATGCAGAAATAATTTTTTAGTCTCCTCGCTCCAACCCTCTCCTCCTACTGGAGAGGGTATTTTCTTTGTTAAGTTAACGGCAATAATTTATTCTCATCCCTAAGCTTAATCGAATTGTTCAATATTAGTGAAGCTCAGTAATGTTAGGTAAACCGTTGCAAACGCCGTCTCTGCTCTGCCAAACGTACTTTTCAGATCATCCTGTTACACTTCAGTTTCTTTTGAAGATCAAATCCCAAACGCCGTGACCCAGGCGTAAGCCGCGTTGCTCAAATTTTGTTAGCGGTCGGTAAGACGGTCTTTCGCAATGGTTGTTAGCAGGGCTAGTATTAGTAAACCGGTCATCTGCCGACAACACTTCCAGCATGTGTTCAGCGTAATTTTCCCAATCGGTCGCGGCGTGAAAATAGCCACAGGATTGCAACTTACTTGCTAATAAATTTAAAAAGCTCGCCTGAACAATACGTCGTTTATGATGTTTTCTTTTGTGCCAAGGATCGGGGAAAAACAAGTGGGCTGCGGATAAGCTGTCGTCAGCCAAGTTATTAGTCAAAATTTCTACGGCATCATGACAATAGATTCTGACATTTTGTAGGCCTTGCTGTTCCAGCTGTATGAGCAAATGGCCGACACCCGGGCGGTGCACCTCTATACCGATATAGTCCTTATCGGGATAAGCTGCGGCTAACTTAGCCAGACATTCACCATTACCAAAACCGATTTCGACGCATAAAGGCGCAACACGACCAAAAATGTTGTGTGCATCCAGCACTTCTTTTGGGTCGAGACAGTATTTGTCCCAAAAGCTATCCAAAGCAAATTGTTGGCCTTGGGTTAGACGGCCTTGACGAAGGATGAAGCTGCGGATTTTTCGGGTTGGGGATTGTTCGGACATTAAGTACATAAGGTAGGGTGCATTTTATGCACCATGAGGTCTTGATTTTGATTGGTAGTATTATAATCGTTCAATCAGCTACGTCACCTAACCTTATTTTGGTGCATGGAATGCACCCTACTCGGCTACATTTAATTCGTCTTAGGCCTTGTGAACTATTTCACATTTTTAAAGAGAAATAGTTCACAGATTTAATTTTCATATTACCTTAGAGTTGACTCCACTTAATTAACCGAATCCATGTGTCGCAATTACGGAGAATCTAATGACTATAGAAATCGCTTGTTTCATTCTCGGTGGATTACTTATTCTTATTGGGATGCTTGGTGGTGGATTTCAAGCTAAAGAGATCAACATACCCCATATTGGTAATAGTACACGAATCGCGTGCGTAATGGTCGGAACACTGTTCGCGGGATTGGCAATCTTTATCGGCAACGATGAGAGAACCTCCCATTCCCAACCAGTTGATTTACTTGATACATCCAGTTCTATGGACTTTCGCATATTTGACGAATTGGGTGATAGGCAAGTTAGTGAACAAGTGACGGTGGTAATCGACGATCGAAACGTCGGAACTATAACAGTTAGCGCAATACATCCGAATGCCGACTTGCTCGTGACAGTTCCGAAACAAGGTCGCTATAGCTATCAACTTGCTGTAACTGCTGAATTTCTTGACGAAAACGACAACCCGGTCACGTTTGATGGAGTAGGACAGGGAAATATCAACGTGACTTCCGGCAAGAAATTTAATGTGGAAGGAGAATTCAGCGGCAATACTTGGTATGCAAACCTTATCGAAGAAAAATAAACACATAAGTTGCCCTCATTCTTCGGCACATCTTGCAATGTATTTTATGTCCTTCAAAAAAACAACCCATCAATCGGCGACGAAGCCGAAGCAAATCGCTTACGTGGCATACGCCCAGCCAGAAATGCTTCCCGTCCAGCTTCTATGCCTTTTCTCATCGCAGAAGCCATTAATATAGGATTTTTGGCTTCGGCAATGGCGGTGTTCATCAGCACGCCTGCACAGCCTAGCTCCATTGCAATCGCCGCATCGGAAGCCGTGCCAACCCCGGCATCGACCAGGATAGGCACACTGGCATTTTCAACGATGGTCAGAATATTGTAAGGATTACGGATACCCAAACCTGATCCAATCGGTGCTGCCAGAGGCATAACCGCCACGCAGCCAATATCTTCCAGCCGTTTGGCGGCAATGGGATCATCATTGGTGTAAACCATGACATCAAAACCGTCTTTAACCAGCAGTTCAGCGGCAATATAGGTTTGGGCAACGTCGGGGAACAAGGTCTTCTGGTCGGCAAGCACTTCCAGCTTTACCAGATTGTGGCCGCCGAGCAGTTCACGCGCTAGGCGGCAAGTCCTGACCGCATCTTCGGCAGTATAACAACCGGCAGTGTTGGGCAGGATGGTGTACTTATCCGGCGGGATCACATCCAGCAAATTAGGCTCACCCGGATTTTGGCCGATATTGGTACGGCGTATCGCCACGGTAACGATTTCTGCCCCGCTTGCTTCGATAGCGAGCCGGGTTTCTTCCATATCCTTATATTTTCCGGTGCCTACTAACAACCGTGAACGGTATGCTTTGCCTGCTACAGTAAAGCTGTCATCCTGCCCGCCGCCGATAGCATGGACAATTTCGATGTGGTCGCCATCATGTAACAACTGGTTTGGATATTGGTCGAAAGGCAATATTTCCTTATTTAATTCCACGGCAATCCGTTTGCCAGTCAACCCCATATTGTCGATAACATCGGCAACCCGGTTATTGTCAGGTATTTCGTGGCTTTCGCCATTGACATAAACGATCATAAAACTATACCCCGGCGTTTTTTCACCGCCTCAGCCAGACTTTTTAGCAGCGGCAAGGTGTCTTCCCAACTTAAACACGCATCGGTAATGCTTTGCCCATAAGTTAAAGGTTGACCATCGATAACGTCTTGTCGACCAGCTTTAAGATGGCTTTCTATCATGACGCCCATGATTCTATGATCTCCGCTGGCTATTTGCCCAGCGACATCTTCACCGACGATAATTTGCCTATGGCATTGCTTTAAACTGTTGGCATGACTGAAGTCGATCATGATATTCGGTTTTAGATCGGCCTTTATCAACCCTTCTGCCACTTGCTCAACGTTGACAGCATCATAATTAGGTTGTCCATTACCGCCCCTTAAAATGATGTGTACATCTTCATTCCCCGTTGTGGAAAAAATCGCCGAATGTCCGGCTTTGGTCAACGACAGAAAATGATGAGGACTCATTGCCGCACCTATCGCGTCAATGGCAATCTTGATAGTGCCGTCGGTGGAGTTTTTAAAGCCAATTGGGCAGGAAACGCCTGAGGCCAACTCCCGATGCCCTTGGCTTTCTGTGGTACGAGCACCAATAGCACCCCACGCAATCAGGTCAGAAATATACTGCGGCGTGATTAAATCCAGGTATTCCGTCGCCGCCGGCATACCGATGTTATTTAAATCCAGTAACAATTGCCTGGCGATACGCAAGCCTTTATTGATATTGAAGCTGGAATTTATATCAGGATCATTAATCAACCCTTTCCAGCCTACAGTTGTTCGTGGCTTCTCAAAATAAACCCGCATGACAATCAGAAGATCGTCCTTTAAGTCATCTTTGACGGCTTTTAGCAGCTTGCCGTAGTCTATTGCAGCCTGAGTGTCGTGAATTGAACATGGGCCTACCACGACCAGTAAGCGATCATCTCTACCATTTAAAATGTTATGTATATCGTGCCTTGCTTTGAGTGTCGTTAGTGCGGCTATTTCACTTAGCGGCACTTCATCATGAACTTGATCGGGTGCAATGACTTCTTTGATCTCGCAAATTCTCAGATCATCGGTTTTATAGGATGTTTGCATGGTAGCGTTATCAACCAATTTCTTAATAGGGTAGTTCATACAGGTATTTTAACTGTTTTTACCAGCTGTTGTTGTTAGTATTTGCCGCTAGTAAGAATAAGAATATGGGGATTACCCAAGTTTTTCCAAACTGACTTTTAAGGCTGTCAAAAATGCTTGGTTTTCTTCGGGTTTGCCAATGGTTACACGTAAGCAATCAGCCAATAATCCACCTTGAGGACTCATGTTTTTTATTAACACACCTTGTTGTTTGATGGCTGTGAAGATGTCAGTTGCCTTATTTTTAGGTGTTTTGAACAGGATAAAATTTGCGGCACTGGGGTAAGCGGTAATACCATCCAATTTACGGAGTTGTTCGTAGACGTTTGTACGTTCTGCACAGATTTTTTGGGTTTGTTCATCAAACAGCGCGTGATGGGTTAGCGCAAAGTGAGCGGTGGCTTGGGTTAAGATGTTGATGTTATACGGCAACCGGATTTTATTGAGCTGCTCAATGATAGCTGGCGCACCAACCAAGTAACCTAGCCTTAAGCCTGCCAAACCCAATTTGGAAACGGTACGCATAATCAGCAGGTTTTCGTATTGCGCCAATTTATCCATGAAACTGGCATTGGCAAAGGGCGCGTAGGCTTCATCTATGACCACTAGTCCGTTGGCGGCTGCAATTATTTGCCGTATTGCCTGGGAACTAAAAAGGTTGCTAGTAGGATTGTTAGGATAAGCCAAAAAAATAATAGCAGGCTGGTGTGTTGCAATCGCTGCCAGCATGGCCGGCAAATCCAGCTCAAAGGTATCGGGCAACAAAGGGACATTGACAAAGTTCAATCCCAGCGACTGGCTGATTTGCTGGTACATGACAAAACTGGGCTGCGGGGCAAGCACGCTAGCAGTTGGTGGCAAGGCCATTAACAGAATTTGAATAAGCTCATCGGAACCGTTGCCCAGCAACACGGCATAAGCCGATGGAATGTTGTTTTGTTCCCTAATTGTTTGCGTCAGCTGTTTTGCTTCAGGATCGGGATAACGGTTCAATTCGCAGGTTTTCAGCGTTTCCAGCCAGCTTTGTGTGATGTCTTCCGGCCAGTTATAAGGATTTTCCATCGCATCCAGCTTAATAAAGCCGCTCGCATTAGCAACCTTATAGGCGGACATTGCCAATACTTCTTTGCGAAAAATGGATTGATTCAAGGCAAAAGGCCCAAGGTGTAAATTCTGCGTTTTTTGTATTCCATTTATTTTATTTCGCCTTTCACCTAAATCCTATATTCGGCAGAACGCGCATGGGCGGTTAGACTCTCGCCCCTTGCGAGTACAGAAGCGGTTTTCCCCAATTCTTTTGCACCCACTTTAGAACAATTAATCAAGCTGGTGCGTTTCTGGAAGTCGTAGACTCCTAAAGGCGAAGAATACCGTGCTGTGCTGGATGTGGGCAGGACATGGTTTGGCCCTGCACAGTAATCACCCAAGGCCTCAGCCGTATAACGCCCCATGAAAATAGCGCCTGCATGGCGGATGTGTTGATTCAAGGCTTCTGGATTTTCTACCGAAAGCTCCAAATGCTCTGGGGCTATGATATTGGCAACTTCGGCGGCCTGCAGCAAGTCGTTAACCTTAATCAGTGCGCCACGGGTTGTCAACGAAGCCCTTATAATGTCAGCGCGTTCCATAGTCGGCAGCAAGTTATTGATGCTTTGCTTGACGGCTTTAAGATAAGCTTTGTCATCACTTATTAAAATTGCCTGGGCATTTTCATCGTGTTCAGCTTGTGAAAACAAGTCCATGGCAATCCAGTCTGGGTTAGTCTTGCCATCACAGATAATCAGGATTTCCGAAGGGCCGGCAATCATGTCGATACCCACCTGTCCAAAAACCAGTTTTTTGGCAGTTGCCACATAGATGTTGCCGGGACCGAACAATTTTTGCAACGGCTGGGATGGTTTCTGTGCCGTACGCAAGTGCGGCGACGGCTTGTGCGCCGCCGATGGTAAAAATTCTATCGACATCCGCCAAATAGGCTGCCGCCAATACCAATTGATTACTTTCGCCTTTAGGCGTGGGAACCACCATAATCAGTTCACCAACACCGGCGACCTTAGCCGGGATGGCGTTCATCAAAACGGAAGAAGGATAAGCGGCTTTGCCGCCTGGCACATAAAGCCCTACGCGATCCAACGGGGTAATTTTTTGCCCAAGAACCGTTCCGTCAGCTTCCGTATAATCCCAAGATTGTATTTTTTGGTGTTCGGCATAAGCACGAATCCTATCTGCTGCGCTTTGTAAGGCTGCGGCTTGGTCTGCCGAGATTGCGGCAAATGCTGATTTGAGACTAGCTTGGGTCAGCTCCAGTTCGGATGAATTGCTAATTCGGCGATTATCGAAGCGGTTGGTGTAAGTAATAACGGCTTTGTCACCATTGCTACGTACATCGACAATAATGTCCAGAACTTGCCGATGAATATCAAAATCTTCCGTTTCATTCCATGCCAGCAAATTTTGTAATTGCCCTGCAAAATCGGGGGATGCGGCATCAAGTTCGGTAATCGTAAGCTCTGACATGGTTTATCTTTTAGCCAGGGTAAGTTCAAATTGTTCCAGCAAAGTGGCTATGGTCTGATTTTTCATTTTCATGGCGGCTTTATTGACCACAAGGCGGGAACTAATGTTCATTATTAATTCTCGTGGTTCAAGATTATTTGCTCGTAGGGTATTGCCAGTATCGACAAGATCGACGATGCAATCGGCAAGGCCAACCAACGGTGCAAGTTCCATGGAGCCGTACAGCTTAATGATTTCAGCCTGTATGCCTAAATTGGCATAATAGCGTTGTGCGATTTTGACGTATTTGGTAGCGACCCGAAGCCGACCCTTAGGTAAAGGTGCATCCTTGTGGGCTGCCGTCATTAATCGGCATTTGGCAATCCCCAGATCCAAGGGTTCATAAAGGCTTTCGGCACCATGCTCCAATAGGATGTCTTTTCCTGCAATGCCCATATCAGCAGCACCGTACTCGACAAAGGTAGGTACGTCGGTAGCACGGATAATGACGAGCTGGACATCATCCCTCGTCGTTGACAGGATCAGTTTGCGGGAGGTAAGGGGATCATCAATCGGCGTGATACCAGCCTCTTCCAAAAAAGGTAAGGCTTCTTCGTAGATCCTGCCTTTGGATACAGCTATGGTTAGCATGGCAAAGCTCTAATTCGGAACGCGTCTTATGATCGCACCTAATTGCGACAATTTTTCTTCAATGTGGTCATAGCCACGATCAATATGATAAATACGATCTACACGGGTACTGCCTTCAGCGGCGAGTGCAGCGATGACAAGGCTGGCAGAAGCCCTTAAATCTGTCGCCATAACGGGTGCGGCAGTCAGTTTTTTGATGCCTGTACAGATAGCGGTGTTCGATTCCAACTTAATATCAGCGCCCATACGTTGTAGTTCTTGAACGTGCATAAAACGGTTTTCAAAAATCGTCTCCGTAATAATACCCACGCCGTTTGCAATTGCGTTCATGGCAATGAATTGAGCTTGCATGTCGGTTGGAAAAGCGGGATAGGGTGCCGTTCGTAAAGACACGGCTTTGGGTCTATTACCGTGCATGTCGAGGGCAATCCAATCATCGCCTGTGGTAATTTCGGCACCTGCTTCGATTAGCTTATCCAGCACAGCATCCAAAATATCGGGACGGGTGTTTTTAAGCTTAACTTTACCGCCAGTGATTGCGGCTGCAACCAGATAAGTACCCGTTTCTATCCTGTCAGGAAGAATATCATAATGGATTGATTCCAAACCGAGTTTTTCAACACCTTCAATCACTAAAACATCCGTGCCGATGCCAGAAATTTTTGCGCCCATCTTGTTCAGAAAATGCGCCAGATCAGTGACTTCCGGCTCTTTCGCCGCGTTTTCCATGATGGTCGTGCCTTCGGCTAAAACTGCCGCCATCATTAAGTTTTCTGTACCGGTGACAGTAACTAGATTAAGGACTAAACGGCAGCCTTTTAGTCTCTTGGCTTTGGCATGAATATAACCGCCTTCAACGGTAATATCTGCACCCATTTTGAGGAGGCCATTGATATGGACATCCACAGGGCGTGTGCCGATAGCACAACCACCGGGCAAGGACACGTGCGCTTCACCAAACCGCGCCAACAACGGCCCCAATACCAGGATGGATGCCCGCATAGTCCTGACCAGCTCATAAGGGGCTTCATAACTGTTGATAGTGCTGCTGTTCACCTCGATATTCATTTTTTCATCAACCATCAACTGTACGCCCATACGCCCTAATAGCTCCATGGTTGTGGTGATGTCGTGCAAATGGGGTATGTTTCCGACACTAACAGGTGATTCTGAAAGCAAGGTTGCAGCTAAAATTGGCAGCGCTGCATTCTTGGCTCCAGAAATACGAAGTTCGCCACAGAGTTGTTTACCGCCAGTGATGATTAATTTATCCATAGTGTCTTATTGTCGTGATTGTCTACGCAGGCTTATTCTGTTGCATCTTGACCAGATTTGGCTGAAATAAAATAGCTTGTCTTATCAAGGCCACTCAACTTAGCTAAGTTCAGGAGCTGTTCTGGAATATTTCTAAAGCGTAATTGTACTCTTTTACTGCGAGTATATTTTATCCATTCAATCATTAAGGCGAGTCCTGCGCTGTCGGCATTGCCAACACCACCCAAATCCATGATAACTTGTTTGGTAGCGGCTAAAAATGCAAAGGAACTGACGGTTTTTTTGTCCATAGCAGAAAAAGTCAGGTCGCCATCGACGATAAAATGCCCCGCACCCTCCTTAACAATGGTCAGTTTGCTCATTTTTTTTCTTCTGCCGACTTAAACAAAAATTGGCCGATGGCTTTTTCCAATATGATTGCTGATTGGGTAATTTCTATCTTGCCGTCTTCCTTTAAGAAATCACCTGAACCGCCCGGTTCAAGGCTGACATATTGCTCACCCAACAATCCGGCGGTAAAAATGCTGGCTGTCGTATCGTCGGGAATGCTGTTGTACTGGGCGTTTATCCGCATTTTAACCACAGACTCGTAAGTTTTTGGATCAAAACTGATGTCGCTGACCTGACCGATTTTAACGCCCGCCGCAGAGACCGGAGATTTAATTTTTAGTCCGCCGGAATTCTCAAACCGCGCAGTAACCGTGTAGCCTTTTTGCTCTGTAAAAGAGCTTAAGTTGCTAACTTGTAAGGCGAGAAAAAATAGTCCGGCAATACCAGCCGCGACAAAAAGCCCGACCAGTGTGTCCTGAGTATTGCTGTGCTGCATTGTTAATCATCTCCAAACATGAGAGCGGTCAAGACAAAATCCAGACCTAAGATACTGAAAGCGGAATTTACTACGGTGCGGGTGGTTGCACGACTAACACCTTCGGATGTTGGAATGGCGTCATAGCCTTCAAATAAGGCAATCCAACTGGTCACGAAACCAAACACAAGGCTCTTTATGACACCATTAATAATGTCGTCCTGAAAATCCAGTTTTGCTTGCATTTGCGACCAATAAGCGCCTTCGTCAACACCAAGCAAGCCGGAACCCACAATCTGACCGCCAATAATGCCAATGGCACTAAATAGTGCGGCCAATAAAGGCATAGAGATCAAGCCCGCCAGGAAGCGTGGTGAGATGATTCTTTTGATGGGATCAACAGCCATCATTTCCATGCCGGATAATTGTTCGGTGGCTTTCATCAAGCCGATTTCAGCAGTCAAGGCCGAGCCCGCGCGTCCAGCAAACAACAAGGCGGAAACGACAGGGCCTAATTCGCGCACCAAAGAGGCGGCAACCATAACACCCAAGGTTTCCTCGGCACCAAAATCAGACAAGATGTAAAAACCCTGTAAACCCAAGACCATGCCTACAAACAAACCGGAAATAGAAATAATCAAAAAAGATAATACGCCGACTGAATAGAGCTGGTTAAGCAGTAGCCGTGGACGAATCAGTATGCCGGTAGTCCCAGTGATCGTATGCAAAAGGAAAAAAGTCGCACGTCCCAGCTTGGTAAAGCTGCTACGGGTATTCCTACCTAAAGTTTGAATAAAGTCCATCATGTTTAAGCAGCAAACCTAATAGCGTTTTCCAGAAGACATCAAATCGTCCTGTAAGTCTTTGGCAGGATAATGAAAATGTACGGGGCCATCGGCCGAACCGTCCATAAATTGCTGGACCCACTCTGATGATGATTGTTTTATTTCTGTAGGAGTGCCTTCACCGATCACTTTGCCATCCGAAACCACATAAATGTAATCGGCAATCGCAGAGGTTTCATGTACATCATGAGATACGATGATCGTGGTCAAGCCCAAGGTTTGGTTTAATGACTTGATAAGATGAACCAACACGCCTTTAGAGATGGGATCCTGACCAGTAAACGGCTCATCATACATAATCATCAGCGGGTCTAATGCGATAGCTCTTGCTAATGCGACGCGTCTTGCCATACCGCCGGACAGCTCATTCGGCATCAAGTTTCTTGCGCCGCGCAAGCCAACTGCTTGTAATTTCATCAATACTAGCGTGCGGATCATCGATTCAGAAAGATGCGTATGTTCGCGCAATGGAAAAGCAACGTTATCATAAACGTTCATATCCGTCAGCAACGCACCGCTTTGAAATAACATGCCCATGCGCTTGCGTAACACAAACAGCTCGGATCTGCGCAAACGATGGACATTGCTCCCATCCACCGTAACAGTGCCTTGTGCCGGACGCAATTGCCCGCCAATCAGTTTCAATAAGGTTGTCTTGCCAGTTCCACTAGGCCCCATGATGGCGGTAATTTTTCCGCGCTCAAAGTCCATGAACACATCTTTGAAGATTTTATTGTCGCCCCTTGAAAACGATAGCCCTCGGACTAGAACCAGACTGTTTTGGGAGCGACCACTTTCACTCATATTTGGCAAAGAATAAATAATCCGAATCTAAACAGGCTATTGTCTATGACTACTCCCTTTTGAGTCAAACTTTAATCAAGGATTCAAATCAATGGGGACAACATAAACGTTCATTTCTTCCGGTTTCCAAGCCAGCCTACTTGCAAATTCGAAGACGAGTGCAAAGCTGAATATAGATATCTGCCCCAATAATCTTGAGGATCTAGGCGTACCACATACTTTAGAATGCGCGCAAACTTGATTGTAGTTACGTACACAGTTACGAAGGACAAATCTACCTAGGCGTACCATTTGATAAAAATGGCTCTCAGTAACAGATAGTACGTGTAGTACGCGATTATCTCCCGCGAAATTGAAGCCCTGCCACATTTGGTGAAATCAGCGAACCGGGTTATAACCATCATTAAGCCACTTCCTGCTGCCCATCCTAGTTTTGGTATTAATTTACCCACCGATCAATTATATGAGGCTATAGTAATTAAATTGTACTGGATGTGATGGCGGGGTGCCCACCCCTTTTAATAGATAGGGCTGATTTTTCTTTGATGAGCTTGTCAACCGCTAACATTACGGTCGCTTTGTCCGTTTGAAGTTCTTTGGCCAACTTGGTAACCGTAACAGGGCCGTTTGTGGTTAGATAGGCCAAAATAGCTTTGGATGTGATGGTTATAGGGTCTGCAGGCTTTTCAGATTGAACTGCCTTGGTTTTCTTAGGACTTGTTTTCGGTTTTGGCGCTGTCTTTGTCAGTTGAACGTTTAGCGCTTTTTCGTTTTTGAGTTTGGTTTCGGTCGATAGCTTTTTGCCGGTTTGTTTTATTGCCCGATTGGCGCGAATCTCATCGCCAGCAATTGTATAAAAAATATAGGCCGCGAATGCGACGACTATAGACAACGAAGTTTCAAGCATAAATATTTCCCGGATAATATTGTAGTCATTAGGTTTAGGAGAAAGCATTGACATTAAAACAAAACAAAACCCAAGCAACAAGGATTCTGAGAAATATAATTCGCATATTGCTCTAGCCTAAGCTCGAAGTTCAATTTTAGTTTAGATTTTTATGATATTTAACCAAGTGATATTGGTGAGATACATTATGAATTTTCGCCCTACAAAGCAGTCGGTCACTATTTTAATATTCAATGTCTAACAAAGGCAACATTTGACCCAGGCCCCGTGTCAAAACGTACGGAGTATTGCCGGTTTTGTGCAGGTTTGTTTGATTTACTCTTGGAAATGCGATTTTTAGCGCAATTCTCTTATTAATGGCGCCATAAATTTATTTTCACGAGTGATGGTTTTTTCCTATAGATACAGTTTCGTTGCTCAGTAGGGTGAAAAAACGCAAGATGATGGGCTTACACCAACACATACAAGCTCATTTCAGCACTGACCCGGCCAAGGATCTTGGTGAGGAAATGCGTATACCCCATCCAAGATTTTAGATTGCCAAAAGGATGTTCAACGGTTTGTCGGCGTACCCACATGGCCTCGGGTGATTTGTCCAAGCGTTTCTGCATGGCTTCCAGTACATCTTCGTGTTCCCAACGACCGATGCGGCGGTTTTGGCTAGGAGTACATTTTGCCTTGAGCACACGCTGTTGGCAGGCTGAGCTCCAATAGCGGTGTACGATTAAATTGGCTTCAATTCTTGTGAAACGCCAGTTCCCCCCTGCCGGGCAACTGTATTCGTTTTGTTCGGGATGGTATACAAAGTGATCCTTGTTAAACCATCCATTGGCCTTAGTCGAGTATGTCGCGGGCTTGGGTAAGGTCGGGCTCTTGCAGGTCGGCCGTTTCCAGAACGGCTAAATACCTGTCAATGCTGGTTTCAATCTGTTCTCGACGGCGTTTGATCTTATTGGCTGTATAGTTGCGGTCACGGTTGTTGACGGCATTGAACTTGCTGATGTCAATGGCGACCATTGCCTCGGAAAACAGGTTGAGTTGGCGGCACATTAGCACGAACTGGCTACAGACCTTGCGGATCGCCTTGCCATTGTCTTTGCCTGCATGGATGCCGGTAAGGGGCGTGAGCAGGAGCGGAAGCTTTACGGAAACGGGCAATCGTTGTGAACACTCCACCGGCTAAAGCCGGTGGCTTCGGGTTACGGCTTAAAGCCGGATTTTATCGACCCAATGGGTCGATTACGCTACCGAAACCATCGTCGGCTTTATCCCCGGCTACTGGCCTTCAATTTATTTCTTCCATACAACATCATCCGTTTCACAGCAGGTCTACGCAAGCCAACACCATGTATGCGATATTTTGTTACCCATACCAAGGTGGGTATTTACAATCCAAAATCGTATAGCTTCAGCACTTGTAATCTGTCAGGCCATTATGCTAGACCTATCCCCTTATCCCTGTCGCCTAAAGGCGAGGGATTTACTGATCCCCTATCGGGGACTTTAAAGTCTGACGTTAGCCGACCCAACAACCACATTAATTCGACGTTGCGTTGGGTCTCTTTCTCCAAACGGCGGCTAGACCCGATCCGGTTAAGGTAACCGTAGATGTATAACTTGAGGGGAGCTAAAGGATGGTCTGCCAGTGATGGCTGGCTCAGCCCCGTAAAGTGCAGCTTGCCAAGGTCAAGGTGTTCGACGAACACATCGACGACAAGGACGGGGTTGTCCTCGGCAACGTAAACCTCCAAATACTCGGGAAATAATGTACCTTGCAACCGGTCATCGCTTTCAATGAACCGCTTCATTTAACCCACTATTCAACAAGAGTTGCTTTGGGTTTATTTTACAGGATTCTCATGGGGATCTTACGTTTTGACACGGCTTGGACTCAATGCCGTCCTTCACTTCATCCTTGCTAATTTATTCAAAGCGATCGTTCGCATGTTATTCTTCTCTGTAGTCGAGCACTTTCTTCACTTTTTTAAATCCCTCAACTGAAAAAAGCCCTGTAACCATCAAAGTAACAAGGCTTTTTCCAGGATCTTTTAATCTTTCACAAGGTTATTTTAGGTCGAAGCGGTCGAGCATCATCACCTTGTTCCAGGCATTACCAAAGTCATTCACAAATTTCTGTTTGCCGTCTTCAGCAGCGTAAACTTCAGCAATGGCCCGGAGTTCAGAGTGAGACCCGAAAATCAGGTCGACCGGGGTAGCGGTCCATTTTACTTCACCTGTCTTCCGTTCAACGCCTTCGTAAACCCCTTCCGACTTGGTTGATTTCTGCCACTTTGTAGACATGTCGAGCAAGTTTACGAAAAAGTCATTGCTCAATACCCCTGGTTTGCTGGTAAAAACACCCTGCTTGGATTCTCCTGCATTAGCATCTAAAACACGCATACCACCAACCAGAACCGTCATTTCAGGAATGGTAAGTGTTAGCATGTTGGCTCGATCAACCAGCATCTCCGTTGGTGACAGCATATTGCCTTCACCGTAGTAGTTTCGGAACGCATCTGCTTTTGGCTCAAGTACAGCAAACGAACTCACATCGGTTTGCTCGAGTGATGCATCCATACGCCCTGGTGTAAAGGGGACTTTCACTGGGTATCCTGCTGTCTTAGCAGCCTGCTCAACTGCGGCAGTGCCACCTAACACTATCAGGTCTGCCAGTGACACCTTTTTTGCTTTGGCCCCTTTCGACTGGGCACGCTTAAAGTCATTTTGAATAGCCTCTAAACGTGTAAGCACTTTTGTTAGTTCCTCAGGATTATTAACTGGCCAGTCTTTTTGGGGTGCTAGACGGACACGGGCGCCATTTGCGCCACCCCGCAAATCAGTACCTCGGAAAGAGGCGGCTGATGCCCAGGCAGTTCGAACCAGTTCCGGCACTGTCAGACCTGAATCCAAAATTCTATGCTTAAGATTTTCACTATCCCTTGTGTCAATCAGCTTGTGATTCACTGCAGGAATGGGGTCTTGCCAAATGAGATCGTCTTTAGGTACTTCCGATCCAAGGTAGCGTGCCCGAGACCCCATGTCCCTGTGGGTGAGCTTGAACCAAGCCTTAGCAAAGGCGAGCTCAAATTCCTTAGGATTCTCCAGGAAACGTTTTGCAATTTTTTCGTAGCTCGGGTCAGCTTTCAGGGCTATATCCGTCGTAAGCATAATCGGCGCATGCCGCTTAGCTTTATCGTGTGCATCAGGAACTGAATTCGAAGCTGCGTTATCCTTAGGAATCCATTGTGTTGCGCCTGCCGGACTCTTGGTTTTAACCCACTCATAAGTAAACAGGTTACTTAAATATTGGTGAGTCCATTGCGCTGGGTTCATAGTCCAAGCGCCTTCCAAGCCACTCGTAATCGTGTCGGCACCATTTCCCTTGCCGCATTTATTTTTCCAGCCAATTCCCTGTTCTTCAATCCCGGCAGCCGCAGGCTCAGGGCCTACACACTTAGCGGGGTCACCATTGCCATGGGTTTTACCAAAGGTATGTCCGCCAGCGATCAGTGCCAGCGTTTCTTCGTCATTCATCGCCATCCGGCCAAACGTTTCTCTAATATCCTTCGCAGCCGCCAGTGGATCAGGGTTGCCGTTTGGCCCTTCAGGGTTCACGTAAATAAGCCCCATCTGTACCGCTGCAAGGGGGTTGTCTAGCTTACGTTCACCTTTGTAGCGCTCGTCAGCGAGCCATTTTTTCTCAGGCCCCCAATAGACTAAATCGGCCTCCCAATCGTCTGTCCGTCCGCCGGCAAAACCGAACGTTTTGAAGCCCATCGATTCCAAAGCGACATTGCCCGCCAGTACCATCAAGTCGGCCCAAGAAAGTTTGCTTCCGTACTTGCTTTTGATCGGCCAAAGCAAACGCCGCGCCTTATCCAGGTTTGCGTTATCGGGCCAACTGTTTAGCGGTTCGAATCGCTGCTGACCACCGCCAGCGCCACCTCGCCCATCGCCCATACGGTAGGTGCCCGCACTGTGCCAAGCCATACGAATAAAAAACGGTCCATAGTGCCCGTAATCTGCAGGCCACCAATCTTGGGAGGTTGTCATCAACTTCTCGATGTCGGCCTTCACCGCCTTAAGATCGAGTTTCTTAAACTCTTTAGCGTAATCAAACTTGCTGTCCATCGGGCTGGACGTAGCCGAGTGTTGTCGAAGGGGGGCTAAATCAAGCCTTTTAGGCCACCAGAATTGGTTCGACAGGGTTTGTTGATCCGCAGGGCTTTTTGATGGCGCAGGGTTTTCTTCGGAATAACCAATCTGGGAAAAGGCTAGTGCTAACAACACGACACTCGGTAATTTTATTTTTAACATGAATATTCTCCTGTTCTACGTGTGGATGCAGCCGGATTTTTATCGGCTTGGTGATCACTATAGAGTAAACAAGGTAGAGTATATAATCTATTGTTTATATAGCAACAATAGATTAAATCAATTCTAGAATTCAACTCCTAAGTGCAACCCTAGTTATCATGCGGTATCCAAAAGGCCGCTCGGAACGGTATGGAGATGAAAGCGCCGTAGATGCGAAAGGCGAATCCTTTCAGATAGTGTTTAGCGTATTTTTCTAAACCAAAAGCACAGTAACATCCGACCTAGCTGGTTTTCAAATTGCCTAAGAATGCATTCAGGCATCAGGAATTTTATTTTTCTTGATATAGTTTATCGATATCTTGTCTCGACAAATAATCCATATCCCAGTGGTTTGTGTAGTTTTCCTTTAGCCGTCTTTTACCTTTGTGGATTTGCTCCGGTTCTTCAGCCCCAGGGAAAGCTGCTGTACTGATAGACTCTTCAGACACATTGATCGAAGGTTCTGAATGCCTATTGGCCTTTAACATACTAACTACTTTAACAAACATTGGGTTCATATGATTCTTAGTCCTAATTCTTTCGTTAATCCTACATAAGCCGCTTTTTGCTTAATTGGTATTAAGACCAACCTACTGCATTAATTAATCTAAGCAAAAAATAGTGAACGATCTTGGCTTAGTACCAAGGAGTAGCTGACTGAGTATTCCAAACCTTGAAACGCCATAGCTTATCGGTAATGTTAAACATAAATTGCCCTACCACTATTTTTTTTGAATTTATCCGGCATACTGCAAACAAGACGAAGAACATTATCTAGCTTAGTGATTTTGACAAATTCTCGTTCCTTTTCATTTGAACAATTTAATGCAAGGTAGCTATCAATGAAACGACGTAATCAATTTTTGACAGGGCTTTTATTAGCAACATGTATGTTCATTAGCATTTCATCTGTAGCTGATGTTACCGTGAATCAGGAAAGTCCGACCAGTGCTAACCATGAGCAAGCCAGCTACGCACTGGGCGATAAAATACTTAACAGTGGCATAGTATTTTTTGTCGATGACACGGGTGTGCATGGCTTGGTCGCAAAGACGACGGATGAAATAGGGACGATGATTTGGAGCGAAGCTGTTGCAGCGGTCGAAGCGAATGGTTCCGGTTGGCGCTTACCCACCAGTGCGGAATTATTGTTGTTATTTACAAATAGAAAATTAATTGGCGGTTTTTCCAACGATGATTATTGGAGTGCAACGGAACAGGATGTTAACAGCGCTTGGATTCAAGGTTTCCGAACCGGTGACCAGGATCGCTACAACAAGTACAGTAAGTTGAAAGTGCGTGCGGTTCGGGCTTTTTAATTTTTATTTGATGTCTATAAACTACATACAGGCTATATAAACTCAAGAAGCCGCTGTTTTTTGAATGCTTACTAAATAGGTCTATTTTTGATTCTGGAAAGAATGAAAAATTTACGGCATCTTAACTACAACATGTTTGTAAAACTGCCTATAGGGAATAACTGTTATCCGTATCGGTCTCCCAAAATTCAGTTATCGGTTTATCGTAAAACCGAGCCAAAGAAAACTCACTGATGTCAATATCCGGATATTGAGTGGCTCCTTTGGTGACTAGGTCGGCAATTAATTCGCCAAACACCGGTGCGTACTTTAAAGCCTGACCAGCGCCCAAGCAGTGAAACAAGTTGACCACACTACTATCCTTGCCCAGAATAAACTTAAGGTCTGGCGTAATATCAAAAAAGGATTGATAGCCGCCCGCATAAACCGCTTTGCCAAGTTTGGGAAACCGATTTTCAACTTTCTTTAAATAATTCTCCAACTGTTGATGGTTAACGCTAAAACTTGAGGCATCGTAAATAACATTGGCTCCCTCTGGATTCATCATGGCTTTGCTAAATGATCTTGCAATAGCATTGCCTGAGCGGGATCGGGGTTGGTGCATGTGCAAAATACTGCCTCGCCAGCGTCGAAAATAAGCCCGGTTAACAAAATCGGCAATGATCGGCAAAGCCCCGGGAATCTCTTGGGAACTGACTAAAAAATTTGCCGCAAAAACGGGCTCAAGTGCCACCGGGATATGAATGCCAATAGCGGCAAACAAATCAGAGCTCCAGCCACCTGTCGCGTTAACGATATTATCGCAACCTATCTTCCCCTGATTTGTGTGCAGGGCAACAATTTTACCTTTGCTGTCACGCTCAAAATCGTTAACCTGGCAATGTTCCATCACCTCAACCTGGTTTACCTTGGCAGCATTTTGTAACGCATTCAAAATCTCTGAAGAGTCCAGTTGTAAAACATCCGGCTCATGAAAGTAAATTTCATCAGGATCAACCCTAATAGCATCATTGCATAGATCAGTTACCTCTTTTCTGGAAATCATCTGCAAGGCGATACCTTCGTTTTGCATTGAATCCTTAAGCCGTTGCCATTGATTGATGCCATTTGTATGAGAGTTATTGGCAATCCAGATTGCTCCTGGCTGTTCAAAGGGAATATCAACGCCCCAAAGCCTGTTTAATGTTTTCCATTGCTGGGTCGCTATTTTTGCCATTCTGGCAGCCATAACTGATGCATTTGCAGACCGCACTATGGCGCTATGCCTTGAGCTTAAGCCAGCCCCCAGAACTTTTTTCTCAATAATCGCAACCGTGCTGGGTTGCCTTCCCAGTTGCCGGCTAATTGAAAAAGCACAGGCACAGCCTAGCCTGAATATCACATAAAAAAGGCGGACAAGTCCTATAGAGTTCGATAAAATTCAGTTGCTTACATTGAATTTGAACAAGGACTTGTCCGCCTTTTTTATGTGATATTCAGGCTAGGTAAGCCGGAAGATGTTGCACGGGCGATTGTTTTTTTTCTCGATCCGGCAAATGACTGGATCACGGGCCAAGTGTTGGCAGTGGATGGCGGCTTGTCGAGTGTCCGGCCCAAAATGAGGTCGTGAATGCCCGCTTTATGCCTTATTCTCGGTGATCAATTATCTGAATCGATATCTTCCCTTCAAAGCCTGGATAAAGAAAGGGATTTAGTGTTGCTTTGTGAAGTACAGGAAGAAGCAACGTATGTCAGGCATCACCAAAAAAAGATCGCCTTCCTGTTCTCGGCGATGCGCCATTTTGCTGAAGATTTAGTACTGCAAGGTTTTGTGGTCCGATATGTCAAACTCGACGATCCAAGTAATACCAGTAGCCTGGAAGGTGAAGTCGGCCGGGCGCTTTCCGAAATCAAAGCGGATAGAATCATTGTGACTGAACCGGGTGAATACCGGCTTTTGCAAATTTTTAAGTCGTGGCCTGATAAATTTGGCATCGCCGTCGATATTCGCACCGATACCCGGTTTCTATGTCAAATAGACGGCTTCAAACGATGGGCACAGGGTAAGAAACAACTGCGAATGGAGTTTTTTTACCGCGAGATGCGAAAGAAATATCATGTATTGATGGAACCTGATGGCAAACCTACCGGAGGCAAGTGGAATTTCGATAAAGAAAACCGAAAACCACCGTTAAAAGGCATGGCTTCCCCGAAACGCCTTAGCCATAAAAGATCCTCAATTACCTTAGAGGTCTTAAAACTGGTGAGTGAACATTTTCACGGTCATTTTGGCATACTGGAACCGTTCCATTTCGCTGTAACACGATCGCAAGCACTGAAAGAACTAGAACATTTCATCGACGAAACACTCCCTAAGTTTGGCGACTACCAAGATGCGATGGTCGCCGGTGAACCTTATTTATACCATTCATTGATTTCCTCTTATCTGAATGCCGGTTTGTTGCTTCCACTGGAGATATGTTCACTGGTTGAAACTGCCTACCGCACCGGCAAAGCCCCGCTCAATGCCGTCGAAGGATTCATTCGCCAAATCCTGGGCTGGCGGGAATATGTCCGCGGCATTTACTGGCTGCACATGCCGGAGTATCAACAACTTAATTTTTTAGATGCGAAACGGCCATTGCCGAATTTTTTCTGGACGGCACAAACCAGCTTGTTTTGCGTAGCAGAAGCGGTTCGCCATACCCGCGACCACGCTTATTCCCATCATATCCAAAGGCTGATGATTACCGGCAATTTCGCCTTGCTGGCTGGGATTAATCCGGTTGAAGTCTGCGAGTGGTACTTGCTGGTCTATTCGGATGCTTATGAATGGGTCGAATTACCCAATACGCTGGGCATGGCCTTGTTCGCGGACGGCGGCATCATGGCCAGCAAACCTTACGCGGCGAGCGGAAAATATATCAATAGAATGAGTAACTTTTGCCAACATTGCCAGTATGATCCCTTACAAACCCTAGGCGAAAAAGCCTGCCCCTTTAATACTTTATATTGGGATTTTCTGGCACGGCATAAAGACAAACTTCAAGGCAACCAACGCTTGGCTTACATGTTTACACATTGGCAAAAGCAATCGACAGAACAGCAACTGGCTATCCGCAAGCAAGCAGAGGATAAGTTTCAAAAAATGGATACTGGCAATTTATAATAACCGTTTTAACAATCTTTATGGATAAGCTATCAGCCCTCTCAATTCAACAGCTCAGTAAAAGTTATCAGGAGTCAGACCAGCAACACGTCATTTTCAGTGGCTTACAGATGCAGGTTAGCCGGGGCGAATTTATTGTTTTACTCGGTCGAAGCGGTTCGGGCAAATCTACTTTTTTAAACCTAATCAGCGGAATTGATCCGCCCGATAGCGGCAAGATTATCATTAATGGCACCGATATAACGGCACTTTCCGAACAAGACCGCACATTGTTTCGCCGTCATCATATTGGCTTTGTATTCCAATCCTATAATTTGATCCCCACCTTGACGGTTGCCGAAAATCTGCTGTTGCCCCTGGAATTAATCAAGCGCTTGACCCGCAAGGATCGTGATGATGTCGCTGAATTACTGGATAAGTTAAAGTTATCCGATCGACTGGACAGTTATCCAGACCGGTTGTCCGGCGGTGAACAACAACGGGTTGCGATAGCCCGCGCATTGATTCATGACCCCGATGTGATCCTTGCTGATGAACCCACCGGCAACCTCGATCTGGATACCGCAGGACAGGTTTTGGAATTGCTGGATATTCTGGTCAAGAAAGCGGGTAAAACCCTAATTATGGCGACGCATAGTCAGGAAGTTATTGGTAAGGCGGATCGGGTATTCTCCATCCGAAATAAATGTTTGCATCTCGAATGAATACTATTCTTCAGCGATCCAGCCGAAATTTTTTATGGCAACATCCCTGGCAACTGGCGCTGGCGATCTTAGGCATCGCGCTGGGCGTAGCCGTTGTCATTGCTATTGATTTAGCGATGGAAAGCTCGCTTAACTCATTTAATCAAACGAGTAAGGCTATTTCCGGGACTGCAACACATCGCATTGTTGCCAGTGATGGAGGGCTGGATGAAAAGCTTTATTCCCAATTAAGGGTAAAGCAAGGTATGACCAATTTATCACCGTTGGTAACCGGGTATGTAAAGCTGACGCAGAATAAGGAAGATAGTTTCAAGTTAGTCGGCATCGATCCGTTCATTGAAAAGTCGTTTCATTCGGGTTGGAAAAATGGGCAAAAAGAGAATTTTTCGCCAGATCTTTTAATCCGGTTATTAACTGAACCCAATAGTGTTTTAATCAGTGAAAAAACAGCACAGCGCCTACATCTGACTATTAACGGCCCATTATTTGTAGTTACAGGTCAAGGCGAGCGGCAGTTAAAGATCATTGGTTTACTACCAAGTACCAACACCATTTCAGAACAGGTGTTGCCAAAACTGATTATTACCGACATTGCCACAGCACAGGAGGTACTGGGTTTATTTGGCCGACTGAGTTCTATCGAAGTACTGTTAGCTAACGAGGTATCCAAAATCGTATCTGCTATACAGTCGGTTTTGCCAGGCAATGCCCTAATGGTATCCTTAGATAGCCAAGAGCAATCCATGCGGGAAATGACCCGGGCATTTTCCATCAACTTAAAAGCCTTAGGTCTGCTTTCACTGTTGGTGGGCATGTTTTTAATCTATAACACGATGACTTTTTTGGTCATGCAACGGCGGCGTTTAATCGGCTGCTTACGATTATTGGGGGTAACCCGTCAGCAGATTTTTAAGTTAGTTATTAGCGAAACTTTTTTATTGGCATTAATCGGCACATTAATCGGTATCGCATTGGGCATAGTGTTGGGACAAGGCTTGCTGATTTTGATTTCGGGAACGATTAACGCCATTTATTTTCGTATCGATGCGGCCTCCTTAATGGTTACCCCTTTACAGCTCGGCAAGGGCATGTTGTTAGGACTTGGCGCTACTTTTCTGGCCGTTTTGCCGCCAGCCTTCGAAGCGACGCGCTTGTCACCGGTTAAAGTACTGGCCAGATCGCAACTGGAATCGGGCAGTCGCCAGCTAATGAAAGTGGTGGGATTAATAAGTTGTTTATTGATAGTTGGCGGCTTGGCTATGGCGTTGTTTTCTGGAAAAAGTATCAATTTGGGTTTAGCCAGCATTTTCCTTATCCTGTTTGGATTTGGTTTGCTGACCCCTGTGCTTACTTTGTTGTTGATGAAAGGTATTGAAGGACTATTCGGACGTTTTTTGGGGATTTTGGGCCGATTGCCCGTGCGTATGGTCTCGGCCGAAATCAGTAGGACGGGCATTGCCATAGCCGCATTGATGATTGCGGTGTCTGCGACAATCGGCATGGATTTGATGATCGGCAGTATTCGCCAGACTGTCGCACAGTGGTTGCATTCTACCTTGCCAGCCGATCTTTATGTCGCATTGCCCGATGACAAAATGAGTGTCGGAAGAGCCCTGACAGATCATCGGTTGAAAGAAAAAATAGCCCAACTTGATGGCGTACAAATGTTGAGTAGCGCATTACATACCCAGCTAATTGCCGATGATCAACTCACTAAAACATCGGTATTTGAGTTGAATGCAAAATCCAAACAGGGCTTTATTTTCAAACATAAAGTGCCAGATGATCTTTGGCACAGGCTCGAAAGTCAGCGAACGATCATCGTAACCGAGCCTTATGCTTATCATCGTACCATTAAAATAGGCCAAAAAATTCTATTGAAAACCGATCAAGGCACGCTAGGATTTGAGGTTATCGGCATTAGTGCAGAGTATAGTGGTGACCAGGGACATTTGGTCATGAGCAGGCAGAATTACCTGCGCTATTGGCCCGATTTGGGATACTCCGGTATTGGAGTTTATGCCAATATAGGTGCTGATTTAAAACAACTGGAAAGTCGCATTAGTCAATTGTTGACGGCGCAGCAATCCGTTAAATCCAATCAGGATATTTATAAAGCCTCCATGGAACTGTTTGAACAGACTTTTACCATTACCGAAACGTTGCGTTGGCTGTCGGCAGCGATTGCATTTGTCGGAGTGTTCAGCGCTTTGATGGCGTTACAGTTTGAGCGGACACGCCAGTTAGGCATTTTACGGGCTATTGGTATCACTTCCCGCCAGTTAACCGTGTTAATAATCAGCGAAACTGGTCTGATGGGGCTAGTTGCCGGATTATTGGCTATTCCGGTCGGCTTTATCGTCGCTTATGTCTTAATTTTTGTGGTTTACCAACGGTCATTCGGCTGGACGATGGCATTTTATTTTGATTCGGGGGTTCTTTATCAAGGCTTGGCTTTAGCCTTTATTGCGGCATTGCTGGCTGGTGTTTTCCCTGCGCTAAAAATGGCGCAGACTCAACCGGCAGAAGCGATGCGTACAGAATGAAATCCAAATGGGTGGTTGCGATTTTATTCCTAATATTACTCGGTCTTGTTTGGCGACAATCTTTTCTGTATCCAACGGATACCCGTGCTGTTGTGGATAGCCATTTCAACTCAACATTCGCAAAAAATAACGACTCTTTCAGTGCTGAACTATCCAAAGAGGGAAAAGGGTTTGCGCGGGCGTTTAAGCCGCAAGAGTTTTCGTTTCCACGCGACCACGGCCCGCACAATCAATTCCGCTCTGAATGGTGGTATTTCACTGGAAACCTCAACAATAAACAAGGGTGGCGATTCGGTTACCAGCTGACGTTTTTTCGTTCTGCCTTGAAGCCTGGCTTACCGGAATCAAAGTCGGCTTGGCGAACCAATCAAATGTATATGGCGCATTTGACTTTGACAGATGTTGAGACGAATCGCTTTTATACTGATGAACGGTTTAGCCGGGCAGGAAACGATCTGGCTGGCGCCTCCAATAATTACTATCAGGTATGGCTTTATGACTGGTCGGCAAAGACGGAAGGCGAGGAAGATTTTCCTCTCCGGTTACACGCTAAAAGCAACGACTTTGCTGTTGACCTGTTATTAACCTCATCAAAAGGTTTGGTTCTGCAAGGCGATCAAGGTTTAAGCCAGAAAAGCCCCGAACCGGGCAATGCCTCTTATTATTATTCTTATCCTCGCTTAGAGACTGAAGGTACGGTCAGTGTTGGTGGTAAACAATTTTCTGTTACCGGCACAAGTTGGATGGATCGGGAGTGGAGTACCAGTGCCTTGTCGAATGAACAAAGCGGCTGGCATTGGTTTGCCTTACAATTGTCTGATAATACGGAATTAATGTTTTATCAATTACGCCGTAAAGACGGCCAACGGGATGGCAACAGTTCCGGCGCTTACGTAAGGGCAGACAACACCAAATTATCCCTGAAAGACCAGGATGTCGCCATTAAAACGCTCAATAGCTGGAAAAGCCCACACTCTAAAATAACGTATCCGTCCCGTTGGCACTTGTCAGTTCCAAGCCAATCTCTTGAACTAGAAATTGTTCCTTTAATAAAGGATCAAGAACTCAATGTCAGTTACCGCTATTGGGAGGGTGCCGTCAAAGTTACCGGTACTAAAGTAGGCAGGGTAATTTCGGGCTTGGGTTATGTAGAACTGGTCGGTTACAAAAAATAAAAATGCTATTAATCAGCCAAAAATTAAATCTATTAAAAAGCTCAAACCAACCGCAAATGATGGGGTTGGTTTGAGAGTCATCGATAGCTTGATCGAAGAAAACCAAAAGTAAGTTTTCCCTTGCTCCATTTATCATATTGGTTTTTTTATTGGAATTTTAATGCATCCAATTTTCTTCGTAATATATACTTCCATTTGTTGTTAAATTTCTAAGAATACTGTTATTGGGTGGACAAGATTATTCAGCCACATTTTCTAACGGCTTCTTCGCTTGGCATTGTGCAATGGCATCTTCCCATTTTACCTTGTCGGCAATTTTTCCTTTAAAGCAGTTAACAGTGCTATCGGCATTATAGCTGCCCTTACACAATTCCAAAGCATTTTTATACTCCCATTTATCGCTGTCGCCGTAACTGACATGACCGTTCATGACATGGTGAAAGCAGTCACCAGGTGCTTTAGGATCTTTCGTTCCCTTACAAAGGTAGTCTAAGTTTTTTTCATCCCATTTTGAAGCACTTGTGTAGTTGGAACCCGGATCCCAGGCTATTTTGCCTTGGATGTGCTCTTTACAAGCGGCCTCATGTTCGCTTGCGACAACGTTTTGACTGAAGTTTGCTAGAAAAGCAATACTTAGAGCAATGGCTATTTTCATAAAATTGTGTGTTGTTAAGATGTTCATTAAAACTCCTGTTTTTTGGTTATACATGATCTGTTCATTTATTCTTTTTTACAATTGCAGCGTATCAGCCATTAATGCTTAGTCAAAAAGAAATCGTGAACTGATTGTTGTGCATGCGCGAGGATTGGGTAATGAGTGATTGACTAAACCGTAAAATCGTTTAACAACCAAAAGGATTATCTAACAGGGCTCTGTAATGTGAACACTCCACCGGCTAAAGCCGGTGGCTTCGGGTTACGGCTTAAAGCCGGATTTTATCGACCCAATGGGTCGATTACGCTACCGAAACCATCGTCGGCTTTATCCCCGGCTACTGGCCTTCAATTTATTTCTTCCATACAACATCATCCGTTTCACAGCAGGTCTACGCAAGCCAACACCATGTATGCGATATTTTGTTACCCATACCAAGGTGGGTATTTACAATCCAAAATCGTATAGCTTCAGCACTTGTAATCTGTCAGGCCATTATGCTAGACCTATCCCCTTATCCCTGTCGCCTAAAGGCGAGGGATTTACTGATCCCCTATCGGGGACTTTAAAAATCAAACCGGAAATATCTCCTTCAATAGCTTGACCATCAAATGGCTAGGAATTGAAATACAAACTTTGTTGAGATTATGCAATAGGGGATCGTGTTTTAGCAGCCAGAATAAATTTCCAACAACACATTTTTATAATCAGGTCGAGTGTCTGAAGTTGCAGTTAACGCTGCTTGCTAATCCATTTGGTGTATTTTTATTTTGGCTTTAACAGCGACCAAGAACTGAATTCGCTTGCTAATGCGAAAAATTACTAACGCGTCGTCTTTTTATCCAAAACGATTATGTTGAGGGTTGTTTTCTTTCCCCCTTAAAATCTCTGATTTTGCATCCAGCCAGTCTCGTAGCTCGTCACCCGGACAGAAATTGCGCTTTTCAGCTTTGTAAAAAGCGGCCTCTGCTACCATCAAGTCGAAGTTGGGGGGTATCGGTACTTTCCATCCAAAACCAAATTTTAACAGGTTGAGCACATTCTCTGGCGGGCAGTTCTTGAGACCTATCCTTTCAGGTTCGGCTACTGACAACGTACCCAATAGCCTGTCCCAGAAGGAAAATACAGTACCGTAGTTGTGGTCGTAGTCGCTCCGTTCTGAAGAGTGATGAAGCCTGTGCAGGGAAGGAACAATCATTATGCAACCCAGAATGCATTCATATTTAAAACGGGTATTGGTATGTTGAAACATTGTACAAAGAAGGATAAAAGTTTCAGCTATTAGCACCAGCGGCTTGTCAATTCCAAGCGTTACAATCAATAATACCTTTAAGCAGGTTGTGGCAAAAATCTCTACAAAATGTAAGCGAAATGTCGTCGAAACATTCATCGAGGAATCACTGTGATGGACACGGTGGAACAGCCATAAAAACTCCAACCGATGGCAGGCTTGGTGCCATAGGTATAGCATCAAATCAATCGCCAACAATGAGACTAAGGCCTTTAGTGCCGGACTTGATAGGTCACTCAGCAATCCACTACCTGAGTGACGTTCTGCGACTGCCAATAACGTCGAAATCGAAAACACCGTGATTACGATACTGTTTAAAACAAAAAGGCTTATATTGGTTTCATAGGAAAGCTTTTTTTGCCGGGGTGTATAGGCTAGCTTGGGAAAGCGAAGCTCTAAGTTCGACAGTGTGACAAAACATAACAATAAGGCAAGCGTAACCAATTCACCTGTCAATTCCCCCGGCCAATAAATTGGCCTATGGCTGCTAGATAAAATTATCTTAGTTTTTTCAATCAATTCATTTAACATGGGCTTGCCCTCAAAATTCAACCAAGAAGTGGAAAGTTGTGTATTCAGCCTACTTCAGTTTTATTAAGTAATGATGAAAAGTTGTTGGTATCAGAATTATTTGCCAAGGAAACGTGCCTTTCAAGATCAGCATCAACCCTCGGCGAAAGTCGATTAGCTATACCTAATTTGATTTCAAGTTGGGTAGTTAACTTAAATGATCAAAATGCCCTGAGGATTAATTAAGTCTAACCTAAACCTCTTTTGTGTAAGTGCTGAATCGTTACACATATAAAGAGTACCGGCATAAAACATGCCAATAGATCAAAAATTGGAAAGTGTTAGAACGCACAAATATAGGCTTGTATAGCAAGGAGTTATGAAGCTTAAAGTGGATTCAGCAACATATTGTGTGGAGAAAATTTACAAATTAATCAACCCTTAAAAAATTTACGCAACAAACTAGTGCAATAACAGCTTTAACTGCACCAATTTTATTTAAAATACTTGGGGATTTTTCTGGATTTAACTCTGGGCGGATTCAACCCCGAAGGTCAATCATGTTTTCCGGCCTTTAGGAATTATGTGCAATATTTTTTTAATACTCCTTTCTGTAATAAAAGCCAGGAAAAAAAGTTGGGTAAAGTTTTCAGCGACTACGATGCCCAACCCGATTTTCTCGGGGACAAGTTCTTTTCGGTGCCAAACAACTTATCCCAAAACGCCAGGACGATGCCATAGTTACTGTCGTGTTCGCTACGAAGGGTAGAATGATGGGTTCGATGCAGGGATGGCGTAATGATATATTCAGACAACTGTTTTTCTCTCTCGAACGTAATGTTAGCGTGATGAAAGAAAATAAAAAACAACTGGATGGTTTCAATCGCTAATACCAGGTAAGCATCAACACCTATCAGAATAACAAAAAGACACTTATAGGGAATTTCAAGAAACAGGTCAAAAACGTGAAATCGAAACCCAGTGGAAGCATTAAAACTTTTGTCGCTGTGATGCACCTTATGGAAGCGCCACAGAAACTCATATTTATGGCTGGCCACATGCCAAGTATATATAGCTAACTAGAGTTTAGAGTTTCAGGAACTAAGAACGGGGTTATTTTAAAGAAAAAGAAAGAAAAAGTTGACATTGTCTCGGAAAAAGAACCGCGCTTTAATCAACTTTTTTCAATTAAAGCAAGGTGATTAAAGCGCGGTTTTCCGTAGGAAATACTTTCTACGGAGGCCACCATGACCCCCCAGCGATACCGCTCGATTCCTGCTGCCCTTTTTCGCTGGACGACCTATTTGTGCGAAGCGCTGCCGACAAGGTCGATCCCGACTTTTCTGGAACTGCTGTTTGGTGCGCTATTGACCTCGACCGGTTTTGTGACCGACTCGTATTTGGCCTTGTCCATGCACCGGCATTGGGGGGGTTATTACAAGTGGCTGCAAACCGGTCGCTGGTCGTGGTTGGCGTTGGGGTTGCAGTTGACTCGGTTGGTGGCACTGGCTCACCCGATGCCAAAAGCCTTGTTGGTCATCGATGACACCGTGGTGTTGCGCAGTTCGACCAAGGCGCCTTCGGTGGCGATCCACCACCAGCACGGGCGCAAGTGCAACCGTCCAGACTATGTGCGCGGGCAATGCTGGGTCAGCTTGAGCACGGTGCTGACCCAGGGGCAACGGTCGGTGGCGATTCCGCTATTGAACCGGCTCACGCGTAAGCCGGGAAACACGAATAAGCTGGACATCGCCATGACCTTGTTGCGGGCAGTCCGGTCGGTTGTCCTGGATGCCATTGTGCTGCTGGACAGTTGGTATATGCGGCAGAAAGTCATTCGCCATGCCACAGGGCAAGGTTATGGCGTGATGGGGCAAGTGCGCAAAGACACCGCGCTCTATGCCTGTCCGGTATTGTCCGAACAACGGCAACGTGGTCGCCCCCGGCGCTATGGCGAAAAGTATACGGCCAACAGGTTGGTGGCGTTGCCTGAGCAAAGGACTGCCTTGAGCCTCTATGGCAAGCGACAAATTGTCCGTTATCGGAGTGCCGTGGTGATGGCACGGTTTTTGGGTGGCCAGAGGGTCAAAGCGGTTTGGGTGCAATTTGAAGACGGACAAGGCCACTTAAGTGGTACAAGGCTGCTGCTTAGCACACTGACGGAACTGAGTGCCGAGAGCATCCTTACCTTTTATGAAAAACGCTGGTGTTGTGAGTCGATGTTCAACCAGCTCAAACATGCCTGGGGCTTGCAGGAAACCTGGCAACAGACGCGACAGGTGTTGCATCGCTGGGTGCAAATGGTCACCTTGGCTTACGCCTTGCCCCAGTTACTGGCGTTGTTGCCGAAAGAGCACTTGACCGAATTATGCCAATGGATGCCATGGCGGACAACACAGCCCATTACGGCGGGCAGGATACGCTTGGGGTTGCACCGTATTTTATGGCAAGTTAGCATTCGGGACTGGTGGAACCCTAAGTCCCGAATATTCAAGCCGCCAGATACGCCAATAGCTGTTACTCTGGCATGATTTAAAACGAGAGCCCTGGAATACAGCCTTATAAGGGCAAAAATAGAGAACGTGGTTGCAGTCTATTCAGGGATAGAAAGGCTGCTTTTACTCTAAACTCTAGTATAGCTAAGTCATACAGTAAAAAGGCTAATATCCATTTAAAGGGATTGTCTCTACCCATACCGCTGAGAAGACCCAGTGACGAAAATTGTTGCGCCACGAAAAACAGGGAAGTGGCTCGTAATGCGGTCAGGATGACGTTGTTGAACAGAAATGCAGTGGTATTGGTGACAATCGATGCTTTATCAACTTTATTGGTAAAGCGTCGGTAAGGCTTAAGCTTTTCCATGACCAGCAAAACCATGAAAGCAAGAATCGCCAACCCAAAAAACAGTTGACTGGGAATCATGTTAGCTGTTTCGTTTTGCATTTTGGTAAATTCCGATTAGTAGGGAAAAGTAAAAACCTTGTAAAACTTATTGCTAGCCGTAATACAGCCATACAAATTACCAGACCCAAAAGAGAGCTGATCGTTCATTACATCATTAATTGTTTTCGCTCGCGTTGCCTGCAATGACTCCTCAGCTTAAAACAATTTTCAGGGCATAGAAAATGCATTAATCATCTCCCAATCAATCAGAAATATTTCGGTTTAGACAGTAACTATTGTGGATGCTGTTTAGCATATTGTTCTCTTTATCAACATTCAAGTGGATCAATTTTTTTTAACGGGGGCTGTATCTGATCAAATCCCATCAGTTCAAAATTTATCGATAACCATTCCAAAGAATGATCCGCAGTAAATCGATTGACACAACTACCGGCCTGAGATATTAAAGCATTTTCAAGAAATATATTGTCAACCAAAAATATACTGTTAAGTTAATATTCGAAATCATCAAAATGTAGATTAATTGGATGAAAGTGATGCTATCGTTCGGAACCTCAAAACAAGTCTCTGGTGAAGCGAGTATTGCCATCAAGGCAACCTCCAAAGAAGTATTTAGTTTCCTCGCTGAAAACCTTTTTCTTAATTATCAAAAATGGGCTCCCGAAGTCATAGAACTGGAATCCTTGGATGGTGATACGATTTTTATCGGCGCCAAAGGTAGGCAGGTGCGTGAAGACAATGATTCATTGATTGAATCAATTTTTGAAATAACCGAATACAGTCCGTATTCGCTATTTGTTATCCAAGGCTTAGGTATGCCCTATAAGCAAACTTACCTGATTGAGGATGAAGAAAGTGGTGCACAAGCAAGGTTGATTTTTAGGTTTGACCTTCTTGAAATTGAGATTTTTATGCGGCCATTTGAAAAATTAATCCGTGTTGCCATTGAAGATGGCGCTGAAAATACGGTTGAAAAGATTAGAGACCTAATCATGACCCAGCAAGCTCAACTTGCATCGTAGTTAGACTACTGGAGACCAGTTATGCCATTCATAGTTAAAAAAGATACCGGAATTATCCCGCAAGTCCTCACCGCCATTTTGGATGAATGCGTGAATGGCGTAACACTAGCCGATCCAGACTTGGACGATTGCCCAATTATTTATGCCAATAAGTCGTTCGAACGTTTAACCGGGTATAGCCAAGACGAAATCATCGGCAAAAACTGCCGCTTTCTTCAGGGGGAGGACAGGGAGCAAGAAGCCCGATATAAAATAAAAGAAGCGATGAAAAACCATGAAGTGGCTGAAGTGACTTTACGGAACTACAAAAAAGACGGCACCTTATTCCATAACCACCTTAAAGTAACACCTTTGTTGGATAGCAAAGATAGGGTGCTTTATTACCTTGGGGTTCAGTACGACATCACCTATCAGGTCAATGCGGAAAAAGAAATTAATCGATTATCCGATAAGTTAAAACAATGATGGGGCATTAAAGGGAATGTGCGACTTAACAAACTTTAGAAGTTATCAAAGGAAAATTCCGGGGTTTTCGATAATTGATTCTAATGCTATTTATAGCCTTTCTTTACCAAACTTAACATTTGAGAAGTTGAAAGGTGAATTCGCTAAAGCTTGTCGTAGCGAACACTATTTGTTCTGATGGTGTCCGTTAACTCTTTAGGTTAAGCATGATTATTAAAACCAAAAAAGATATTCCCTTCCGTGAAATTACAGATCCGCTGATATTCAATCAGCGGCGAAAAATAATCAAAGCTCTATTTGCTTCCGCAGTTGCCGGATCAACATTTTCATCAGCATTTGCCGCTGGTGAACCGGACTGGAAAGATTTGCCCAAAACGAATTTTCTTGCCAATACTGAAATCCCTACATCCATTGATCTGGTCAAGAATTATACAAACTACTATGAATTCACTTTCAATAAAGAAGACTCAACCCATTTGGCTCAGAGCCTGAAAATTGATCCCTGGTCTGTTGAAATTACAGGGGAGGTTGAGAAATCGGTAACTCTTCATATCGATGACCTGTTGAGCCAGCAACCCCTGCAAGAGTTTGTCTACCGTCTTCGCTGCGTCGAGGGATGGTCAATGGTCGTGCCATGGGTAGGCTTTCCGCTTGCCAGCCTTTTGAAACGGGTAAAGCCCTTGTCGAGCGCAAAATTTGTGAAATTCACGTCAGTTCACCAACCTGAAGTCATGCACAATACCATGTTGGAATGGCCTTATGTTGAAGGGCTACGTATTGATGAAGCCGTTCATCCATTGACCATTTTAGCGGTTGGAATGTATGGCAATAGTTTGCCGAAACAAAATGGTGCCCCACTGCGGTTGGTCGTGCCCTGGAAGTACGGATTCAAAAGTATCAAAGCCATCGTCAAAATCGAATTATTAAAAAATGCACCGATAACGACCTGGAATAAATATGCGCCTAACGAGTATGGCTTTTATGCCAATGTCAACCCATCAGTACCGCATCCGCGCTGGAGCCAATTCAGCGAAAGACAGATAGGTAGCCGTTTTTTTACACCGCGAAGGCAAACAGAATTATTCAACGGTTACGGTGAACAAGTTGCCTCAATGTACCAAGATATGGACTTGGTGCACTTTTTCTAATGTTACTGCAAATTATTAGGGAATCTCTAAATAAGTCTTTCTATGGGCTTTGTTCTAATAATAAATCGTTAAAATCGTTGAAGACTTGTTTGTCGAACGTCGACTGGGAACAACTGATACAGAGTTTCCTTAAACTGCGGAATCTTTGCATTACGGCTTCTTTAATCCCTCTATTTTTGATTTTAATCGATATTTTGTTCGATAACTTGGGTGCCAATCCCATTCAAGCATTACATATACGCCTGGGTGACTGGTCATTACGTTTTTTGTGTATAACCCTTGCAATAACACCCATTCAAAAAATCACTAAATGGCGTGGAATGTCGTATTATCGTCAATTGTTTGGGTTGTATTCGTTTTTTTATGCCACGCTGCATTTACTGGCTTATCTCTGTATTGACCAAGCACTCGTATGGTCAATTATCGTTGCCGATATTGTCGAAAGTTCGTATATCTGGTTTGGACTTTTAGCCTATATCGTGATCTTTTTGTTAGCCATTACTTCACCTGATTCAGCAAAAAAAATGATGGGTAAGTCATGGAAAAAACTACATCGTTTTATTTACCCCGCATCAATCGCAGTGATTATTCATTATTTCTGGCAACTTAAAGGCAATTTGCTGCAACCCGTTTTTTATACTCTACTGGTTGTTTTGTTGTTGGGCTTTCGTGTGGCGGTTTGGTATAAAAAACGACAGTTCAATCGTTTAATGATTCCTAAAAGTAGGGACATTGAGGATTGAAAAAATATCATCCCAGATATTTTTTTATGAAAATGAACTCCGGATCGTACTGCCTTTGTTGCTTGTTAATATCGAATTTTCTCTTACCTCGAGGATCACTACCGACTCCGGCTAAGTATTGCCAATTACCCCAATTACTTGCCGGGTCATAATCGATTAATAGCTCTTCAAACCAGGCCGCGCCAAACCGCCAATCCACCCCAAGCTCATTGACCAAGTAGCTGGCAACGATTTGCCGACCACGGTTTAACATCCAGCCGACCATTTTTAGCTGCCGCATGAAGGCATTTACGAAATCTGATTCGGTATTGCCGTTTTTCCAAGCCATAAAAGCTTCCGGATAAAATGTTAGCAACGGATTAATATTCCGTGTCCCCCGTAATTGAAACAGTCGGCTGCCGTATTTATACAGTAGCCATTGAAAATATTCGCGCCAGAGTAATTCAAAATATAACCAGTAGGTTGATTCATTCGATCCCACTTGTCGTTCATAGCCCCGCAACTCAGTCAAGACTCTGCGCGGCGATATGCAGCCTTGAGCAAGCCAGGGCGACAGCTTGGACGAAAAATTCCAGCCATCAAGTTCATTGCGGGTATTTTTGTAATCGCTGATTAACCCTGTCTCTTGAAAGTAGTAGTTTAATTGCCGTAAACCAGCAGTTTCACCACCTATAAAGGACAGCATTGCCTCGTCGATTGTTTGCTCACTAACCAGTTTTTCTCCACTAAAATCAAACCTTATTTGGGTCGGTAAACTGCTAGGCGCTTTAAGGGAATGCGCCGTCGGGATATGTTCCACAGCCTTTCGAAATTCGGTAAAGCTGTCGGGCAAATTATCTACGAGAAAGGGCAACTGATCTTGTCGAAGCAATGTGAAGCTCTCTTCGATAACACAACGTTTATTGGGAAACAGGGTTTGTAATAGGCTTAGATATTTTTTTTCATAAACGGCAGGTAAAGGAGTTACACCAATAGCATCAATGTTTAATTTACCAATCAATTCACCGATAACCTGATCCGGCCTACCGGACTGGATTAACAACGTGTGACCTTTCGGGCTTAAGTTATTTTGCAAATCCCATAACGATTCACAAATAAAGCGCCATCTAATCGCCCCCAGCGGTTTGCTTTGAAATTTAGTCCAGTCATACCACCGCTGGTCAATCACATAAACGCACAACAACTCATCGCACTGATTTGCCAAATGCCAGAGTGCTGGATTGTCATGCAATCGCAAATCGTTTCTAAACCAGAACAAACCCCGCATTATTTATCTCTTACTGGGCTAATAATCTTCTTCCTGAATCCCAAATCAAGCCCTTTCGATTGGCTTAGGACGAATTGTATATTAGAGGTTTTGTCAGTAGTTAGTTTGTTAGCCATGAATGAAATCAATTTGTTCAGAGGTTACTTCGGGCGGACTCAACTCCGAAGTGCAATCGCCCCTAATAGTATATGAATAAGGTTAGCTGATATAGCCACAAGCTTTTTCAATCCGACCAAAGACGAGAAAGCACTTGAAAGACTAAAATCAGCTAACACAAGGCCTAAGATACCAGATCGGGATATTAAAGAAAGCCGGGAAGAACCAAAAAGACATAGCGGGGTTGGCCGATGTGTCGCCCAGTACGATATGCCGCGAATTGCAACGGAATACCGGCAAGCGGGTCTACCGACCCAAACAAGCGCAACGCAAGGCCGACACCCGGAGGAAACTGGCGGTGAAGCCGTTGAAAATGACCTTGGCAGTTATTGCTTTGATTGAGGCTAAGCTCGGCATCAACTGGAGTCCTGAACAGATTTCAGGCTGGCTAAAACAAGAACAAGGCATAGCGATTAGCCATGGGCGGATCTATTTATGCCCTGTGGGTATCAACATATCTGGATCGACAAGTTGAAGGGCGGCACGCTGTACAAGCATCTTCGGCACAGCGGCAAGAAGCGCAAGCAATACGGGTCCAAGGACAAGATTGGGCAGATCAGGAACCGTATCAGTATTGATGGCCGGCCACTGATAGTCAGTGAGCTTACCCGCCTGGGTGACTGGGAGATTGGTACTGTCATCTGAAAAAACCATCAAGGGGCATTGGTCACGCTAGTTGACCGGGTTTGCAAACTAACCTTAATCGCTGACATCGTGACAGCGGCCACCATACCCCTGCTAGGGCCTTATTTGGAGAAGACGTTGACCATCACCGCAAACAACGGCAAAGAGTTTGCCGGGCATGAAAAAATCAAGGCGGCGCTGGCTGCGGACGTTTACTTTGCCCATCCTTACAGCTCATGGGAGCGCGTCCTGAACGAAAACATCAATGGCTTGATCAGGCCATACTTTATCAATTCCCACAGGGCACAAGAGGCAGCAGTTTTGAGAACATAACGGACAAGGACGTTGACGAC
This sequence comes from uncultured Gammaproteobacteria bacterium, assembly GCA_963804035.1. GTDB lineage: Bacteria > Pseudomonadota > Gammaproteobacteria > Methylococcales > Methylomonadaceae > Methyloglobulus. Next base: position 684,956 of record CAWDOO010000004.1, read on the forward strand.
GTGATGAAACAACTCAACCACCGTCCCCGGAAAACCCTGGATTACAGAACGCCCCATGCGGTCTTTTTTGCTGATACGTTGCCAAAGCCCGCATGATAACTAGGATTGAACTTCGGAGTTGAATCCGCCTTCACATAGTTTTACCGTAGTCCTGAAGTTGTCTTGTCAATAAAGCTTTTCGAAGATCATCTGATGACGTTATGCCCACGACCGCTCATGCATTGGTTATAGGCATTACGAAACCTGTCTTCAGCTGTAAATCCTTGCTTGGCTGCGCCGCCAAAACCACCAGCCGCCGCCCCTATGGCAGCACCAGCCGCCGGATTTCCGGTGAATGCGCCAACAACAGCACCTCCTGCAGCCCCAACCAAACCACCAACTCCAGCACCTATGGCTGTCTCTTTAGCCGTGCTGCCGCCAGCTGAATGTTGGGCTAACTGCCTACACTCCTCCATATCTTGATTGATACGATAAGCATTGGGATTATTGTAAGTATCAACGGTAGGGGTATACCCTCCCTGACTGTAGCACGCCGATAGTATTAGGGCGCTTGCAATAACCATACTGACTTTAACTGTTTTCATTTTTTCCTACCTCTTGTTAAGTTGTTTTCTAATGGTGAACACTCCACCGGCTAAAGCCGGTGGCTTCGGGTTACGGCTTAAAGCCGGATTTTATCGACCCAATGGGTCGATTACGCTACCGAAACCATCGTCGGCTTTATCCCCGGCTACTGGCCTTCAATTTATTTCTTCCATACAACATCATCCGTTTCACAGCAGGTCTACGCAAGCCAACACCATGTATGCGATATTTTGTTACCCATACCAAGGTGGGTATTTACAATCCAAAATCGTATAGCTTCAGCACTTGTAATCTGTCAGGCCATTATGCTAGACCTATCCCCTTATCCCTGTCGCCTAAAGGCGAGGGATTTACTGATCCCCTATCGGGGACTTTAAAATTAGTCTAACCAATCCTCTATGAATGGCGGCTGAATGTTACTACCAACATAAATGAAGCAGATTAGGAATCCCTTAAAACCGTCAGTGGTGGGATATTGACGACACGGCGCACACCCCAGAAACCTGCGATGCCTACTGCTGCTGCGCCGATAAACGGTAAGGCTATCCATAGATATAAGGCAGGATGGTATTCCATATTCAATGCTTTGGCATATAGCACAAAAAGCATTGATTCCGAGATAATCACTGCCAAAATACCTGAAACCAAGCCCAACAAAGTAAACTCTATAATATGAGATGAACGCAGCAAGGCACGGTTGGCACCGAATGTACGCAGTAATGCGCTTTCGTAGATTCGGTTGTCCAACGTAGCGTAAATTGCCGAAAACAGCACAGTAAAGCCCGCCATCAGTGCGAAATACAGCAGATAATTTATGGCTTGGGTCAATTGTGTCAATATGGTTTTAAACTGCTTTAATATTAAATCGACTTCTAAAATCGTTACTGCGGGAAATTTTTTCACCAATTGATTCAGGTAATTCTTATTATTGTTTGGGAGATAAAAGCTGGTGATATAAGTAGCAGGAAACGATTCTAAAGTACCCGGTGAGAAAATCATATAGAAGTTAGGCTTCATTGTGTCCCATTGGAGTGACCTTATGCTACTGACGGTTGCCGTCAATTGCTGGCCACCTACGATAAATAGTAAACGGTCTCCAAGTTTTATTTTCAGGCTATCCGCTAATTTTTGCTCAACGGAAACCTCTGGTTTTTTTTCTGGCGACCGCCAGATTCCCGCAATGATTTTGTTATCTTCGGGCAGGCTTTCCGTCCAGGTCAAGCTGAGTTCCCTGTGCGTCGCGCTTTCACCTTGTGAATCTTTGGTGACAATTTTCTGCACTTGCACTTCATTAATCTCCGTCAGTCGCCCCCTGATAACCGGGTAAAATTGGCTACCTGTTATGCCTTGCGCTTTGAAATCTGCTTGCAATGCGGGTAATTGCTCAGGAAAAATATTGAGGGCGAAATGGTTGGGAGCATGTTCTGGTAATTGTTTATGCCAATTTTCGATCAAATCGGTGCGTACGGTAAAACTCAACGCCATCGCTACCAAGGTAATCGTAAAAGCGAGAATTTGGCTTATTGTAGCTTGGCTATTCCTTAATAAACCTTGTAGGCCGAAACGCCAATTCAGACTTTGGTTCGGTAAAGAGCTACGGGCCAATTTCAAGATTAGGTGAACCAACAAACCAAGTATTAGCAATAACACCAACCCAGCAGAGAAAATGGTCAACGTCATGTTGAGGTCTTCCGTGTATCGCCAGATGAGAGCTCCCACAATGCCAAAAGCCAAACCGTAAACTAGCCATGCGCTGCTAGGCAAGGGTTCTAAGTCGCGGCGGAACACCCTAGCTGGGGAAACCCGTTTAAGGCGAAGTAAGGGCGGCAAGGCGAAACCTATCAACACCGTCATACCCGTCATCAAGCCAAAGAAAACCGCCAGCAATCCTGGATTAGCTATGGTTTGAGGCAGTAAATCCCTTAACAAAGCAAACAGCATTTCCTGCACAAACCAACCCGATACGCAACCTAATGCACTGGTCAGTAGTCCAAAAACAAGAAATTGACGAACAAATAACCAGAGTACATCGCTTTGCTTGCATCCCAGGCAGCGCAAAATAGCGGTCGCATCCAAATGCCGTTCGGTGTAACGGCGTGTAGCCATGGCGATAGCAACACCGGAAATAATGATGACTACAATACTGGACAAACCCAAATACCTTTCGGCGCGGTTCAATGCCGAACCCAATTCCGGGCGGTCTTCATGGATGTCCAAGATGCGTTGAGCAAGATTCAACTGGGGTTTAACCCAGTTTTTAAATTCAGCCAGTTGTGACGGCTCTCCGCTAAACTGAAAAAAATAATGGACGTGGCTGCCCGGTTGGATGACTCCAGTTTCCTGCAAATCCTGCTTATTAATCATTACGCGCGGGGAAAGGCTATAAATATCGCCTTGCTTATCTGGCTCATAAGTGATGATTTTGCCAATCACCAGCTTTTTTTCGCCGACAGTTATTGGATCGCCTAGGTTGAGTTTAAGCGCAGATAAAACCCGTTTTTCCACCCAAGTAACTCCAGGTTCTGGCCCCTGATGTTCGATAGTTTCGGCTGAAAAATCCGATGCGGTGGTTTTCAAAAAACCCCTTAAGGGATAACTGGCGCTGACCGCTTTAATCCCAACAAGCAAAAGTTCATCATGCTCAATCAAAACACTCGAAAATTCTGCAGTTTGTGCCTGCTCTAACTTCAATTGTTTCGCTTTTTCCAGCCAAGGTTCAGGGATGGTGGCATGGCTGGTAATGACCATATCAGCTGCCAGGAATTCGGCAGTTTGGTCGGTCATTGTGCGTTCCAAGCGGTCTGAAAACAAGGTGATCGCAGTTGAACTGGTCACCGCAATAAGCAAAGCCAGGAACAGGATGGTCAATTCACCTGAGCGGCTATCCCTCCATAACAAACGTAGGGATAGGCCAAACTGCTTCATACTACCCTCCCCGCATCCAATCTAATGATACGTTGACAGCGATTTGCCAAGGCTTGGTCGTGGGTCACTAAAATTAGTGTTGCGTTGTTTTCAAGATTTAACTCAAACAATAACTCTATGATTTTTATCCCAGTTTTGCTGTCCAAATTTCCGGTAGGTTCATCGGCAAATAATACCGTAGGCTTCGATACAAAAGCTCGAGCCAACGCTACTCGCTGTTGTTCACCACCGGAAAGCTGCCTCGGTGTATGCGTTAATCGTTCTGACAAGCCTACTCTTTCCAATAAAGTAATGGCTGCATTCTTTGCGTTTTTATCGCCCCTTAACTCCAACGGCAACATCACATTTTCCAGTGCGGTAAGTCCTAGCAGTAATTGGAATGACTGGAACACAAACCCAACCAGTCGGTTACGCATTGCCGCCTTGCCGTCTTCATCCATGCTCGTCAATGATTTGCTATCGAGATAGATTGTCCCAGTTGTTGGTGTATCCAACCCTGCGAGCAAACTAATCAAGGTCGATTTTCCAGAACCGGATTCCCCGACTATGGCTATGCTCTCGCCGGATACCACCTGCAAGTTAATGTCTGACAAGATATGCAGCATACCATTGGAAGTCTTCACCGACTTGCCCAAGTTTTCAGTTACAATGATATTTCTTGAATGTTGGGTTCGCATCATGCTTAAGTTGTTAGTTGCAGTAGTCATTTTATTAGTATCCCTGTCCGCAACAGCGAAATCAATTGTTGTATTGGGCGACAGTATCAGCGCGGCTTACGGTATTGAAGTGGGACAGGGCTGGGTGGCATTGGTTCAGGACAAGTTGCAAGAAAAACATAGCAATTACAACGTCAACAATGAAAGCATTAGCGGCGACACCAGCGCGGGCGGATTAGCTCGGATTAACGATGTATTATCGCGGCATAAGCCCAAAGTGGTCATTATCGAGTTGGGGGCTAATGATGGTATGCGTGGCTTGTCGCCAGCCGTACTGAAAAATAACCTTGCCGAAATCGCACGCCGCGCCCAGGAGTCGGGGGCTAAAGTGTTACTCCTCAGCATGAGAATTCCGCCCAATTATGGCAAACGCTACACTGAGATGTTTTACAATGTTTATCCGCAACTATCCAAAGAACTGGACGTGCCTTATGTTCCTTTTATCCTTGAAGATGTCGCATTGGCGAAACAATTGATGCAGCAGGATGGCCTCCATCCCAATGAGAATGCTCAAGCCATTATTGCCGATAAGATATGGCCACATTTAGTGAAATTATTAGAATTACAGCAAAAATAGAGATCCATCAATGACACAACTTACACTTGAAAAAGCTAACAAAATAATCAATGCAGCCACACAAAAAGCCAGGATACTAAACATGGCACCACTGACAGTAGTGGTTTTGGATGCTTCAGGACACCTCAAAGCCTTGCAACGAGAAGACGGTGCGACGGTGATTAGGCAACAAATTGCCACGGCAAAAGCCTGGGGGGCAGTCAATATGGGAATTTCCTCGCGGAGTTTGGCAGCGGTTGCGGAACATCGCCCAGATTTTATGAATGCCTTGATAGGGCTTGCGGACGGAAAAATTATGCCGGTTCCGGGAGGAGTGCTAATTCGGGATAAAGGCAATTCGATTATCGGTTCAGTCGGTATTAGTGGTGATTCATCCGAGCAGGATGAGCGTTGTGCTATTGCAGGAATTGAAGCTGCTGGGTTTCTTGCGGGGGTTTAACGATGAACACTTCGAAAACAGAATTTGTATTAGTGGCGACAAGTGATCTCTAAATAAAGATATTTCCTAAACTGTAACGGATGAAGTGTTGGCGTTCATAAAAACACAAACATGGCTATTAACAAGCCACAGGTTGTAGAAAAACCGGTGGGTGCATGGCACACAGTTTCAGCAAGCGATTGGGGATTTGGTTTTCCCAGAAGCGCCGGATTAGCCGATAGCGAAACACTTCCAGATATTCCTGAACATAGCGGCCTGATACACCATGGTAAGTGCCGAGCACATAGCTTGATGTGGAACGGCGCATTTCATTGCCGCATAAAAGCGAAGAGGCCCATGGGTTGAACGGGGTGGCTGGGTGCGGGTGGCCCGGCATTCGGTCGGGCAAAGTCCCCGCCGATGGCCAGCCGCCGTCGGCCCCGGCATCCGTCCCCCGTGGGCAAAAAAAACCCCGGGGCGGCGTGGCCGTCCCGGGGCTTGGTTTTTGGCGCTTGGCAATTCCCTACTTTCGCATGGCAAACTGCCACACTATCATCGGCGCTAAGCGGTTTCACTTCCGAGTTCGGGATGGGATCGGGTGGTTCACGCTCGCTATGGTCACCAAGCAAACTGGTGTGGTGGGGGCTTCCCCCCACCGCCTTCGGGCAGCTCAGGTCGGGCAGTTTGCCTTGCCCCTTTGCTGCACCCATGGAAATCTGTACGCCTTTTGTCCTCTCGCTTCGGCACCGCCAACTGCGCCCGGACAGGTTACGCCTGGGTTCGGGCCTTCCGGCCGCCCACCTTGCGCTTGCGCTTGTCCGGCTTTTGTCACACACCAAGCCTATTGGGTGTTATATGGTCAAGCCTCACGGGCAATTAGTACACGTTAGCTACACGCATTGCTGCGCTTCCACACCGTGCCTATCAACGTCGTAGTCTCCGACGGCCCTTCAGGGGGCTTCAAGCCCCAGTGAGGTCTCATCTTGGGAGGGGCTTCCCGCTTAGATGCTTTCAGCGGTTATCCTGTCCGCACGTAGCTACCCAGCAATGCCGTTGGCACGACAACTGGAACACCAGCGGTGCGTCCACTCCGGTCCTCTCGTACTAGGAGCAGCTTCCCTCAAACCTCAAACGCCCATGGCAGATAGGGACCGAACTGTCTCACGACGTTCTGAACCCAGCTCGCGTACCACTTTAAATGGCGAACAGCCATACCCTTGGGACCTGCTTCAGCCCCAGGATGTGATGAGCCGACATCGAGGTGCCAAACACCGCCGTCGATATGAACTCTTGGGCGGTATCAGCCTGTTATCCCCGGAGTACCTTTTATCCGTTGAGCGATGGCCCTTCCATACAGAACCACCGGATCACTATGACCTACTTTCGTACCTGCTCGACTTGTACGTCTCGCAGTCAAGCACCCTTATGCCATTGCACTCATCGCCTGATTTCCGACCAGGCTGAGGGTACCTTCGTGCTCCTCCGTTACTCTTTAGGAGGAGACCGCCCCAGTCAAACTACCCACCAGACACTGTCCCTAGCCCGGATAACGGGCCGAGGTTAGAACTCCGAACAAACCAGGGTGGTATTTCAAGGTCGGCTCCACATGGACTGGCGTCCACGCTTCAAAGCCTCCCACCTATCCTACACAAATCGGTTCAAAGTCCAGTGTCAAGCTATAGTAAAGGTTCACGGGGTCTTTCCGTCTAGCCACGGGTATACGGCATCTTCACCGCAATTTCAATTTCACTGAGTCTCGGCTGGAGACAGTGTGGCCATCGTTACGCCATTCGTGCAGGTCGGAACTTACCCGACAAGGAATTTCGCTACCTTAGGACCGTTATAGTTACGGCCGCCGTTTACTGGGGCTTCGATCAAGAGCTTCTCCGAAGATGACCCCATCAATTAACCTTCCAGCACCGGGCAGGCGTCACACCCTATACTTCCTCTTTCGAGTTCGCAGAGTGCTATGTTTTTGCTAAACAGTCGCAGCCACCAATTTTTTGCAACCCCCTCCGGCTCCACGGGCAAGCCGCTTCACCTACCAGGGGCATACCTTCTCCCGAAGTTACGGTATCATTTTGCCTAGTTCCTTCAGCCGAGTTCTCTCAAGCGCCTTAGAATTCTCATCCCACCCACCTGTGTCGGTTTACGGTACGGCCACTGGTAACCTGGTGCTTAGAGGTTTTTCTTGGAAGCATGGCATCTATCACTTCATCTTAGCCGAAGCTAAAATCCGTCGTCACGCCTCAGGATTGGCCCCCCGGATTTGCCTAAGGGGCCTCCCTACACGCTTAAACCGGCACTTCCAACCGCCGGCCGATATAGCCTTCTCCGTCACCCCATCGCAGTCACCACCGGTACAGGAATATTAACCTGTTCTCCATCGACTACGCCTCTCGGCCTCGCCTTAGGTACCGACTAACCCTGCGTCGATTAGCGTTGCGCAGGAACCCTTGGGTTTTCGGCGTGCGGGTTTTTCACCCGCATTATCGTTACTCATGTCAGCATTCGCACTTCCGATACCTCCAGCACACTTCTCAATGCACCTTCGCAGGCGTACGGAACGCTCCTCTACCGCTCGCCCATAGGACGAACCCGTAGCTTCGGTACTATGCTTAGCCCCGGTAAATCTTCCGCGCAGGCCGACTCGACCAGTGAGCTATTACGCTTTCTTTAAAGGATGGCTGCTTCTAAGCCAACCTCCTGGCTGTCTGTGCCTTCCCACATCGTTTCCCACTGAGCATAGATTTTGGGACCTTAGCTGACGGTCTGGGCTGTTTCCCTTTCCACGACGGACCTTATCACCCGCCGTGTGTCTCCCGTGCTGGAACTTGTCGGTATTCGGAGTTTGCATCGGGTTGGTAAGTCTAGACGACCCCCTAGCCGAAACAGTGCTCTACCCCCGACAGTTATACACGAGGCGCTACCTAAATAGCTTTCGAGGAGAACCAGCTATCTCTGGGCTTGATTAGCCTTTCACTCCTATCCACAGCTCATCCCCGTATTTTTCAACAGACGTGGGTTCGGCCCTCCAGTTAGTATTACCCAACCTTCAGCCTGGCCATGGATAGATCGCCCAGTTTCGGGTCTAATCCCAGCGACTGAACGCCCTGTTCAGACTCGCTTTCGCTACGCCTCCCCTATTCGGTTAAGCTTGCCACTGAGATTAACTCGCTGACCCATTATACAAAAGGTACGCAGTCACGGAACAAGTCCGCTCCCACTGCTTGTACGCATACGGTTTCAGGGTCTATTTCACTCCGCTCTCCGCGGTTCTTTTCGCCTTTCCCTCACGGTACTGGTTCACTATCGGTCAGTAAGGAGTATTTAGCCTTGGAGGATGGTCCCCCCATGTTCAGACAAGGTTTCACGTGCCCCGTCCTACTCGTTTTCACTAAGGTAAAGTTTTCGTGTACGGGGCTATCACCCTGTATCGCCGGACTTTCCAGACCGTTCCACTAACTTTATCCTAGCTTAAGGGCTAGTCCCCGTTCGCTCGCCGCTACTAAGGGAATCTCGGTTGATTTCTTTTCCTCCGGGTACTTAGATGTTTCAGTTCTCCGGGTTCGCTTCTCTGGGGCTATGTATTCACCCCAGGATGACCAGCTTATGCTGGCCGGGTTTCCCCATTCGGAAATCCGCGGATCAGGGCCAGTTTGCAGGCTCCCCGCGGCTTATCGCATGCTACAACGTCCTTCGTCGCCTCTTACTGCCTAGGCATCCACCGTATGCGCTTGTTCACTTGACCATATAACCCCAATGGGCCTGTCTTGGCCGCCTTCCGTTGGCCTTCCGATAAGGGCTTGCCCTTAGGGAAAGAGGAGGAAGGCGGCCACATGCCTTGTTGTGGCCATACGCCAGCTTGACGCTATCGCTTTTTGCTTGAGTGCACGCCCTTATGCCTGGAGGCCAGCCTGCGCTTAAGTCAAACGCAATTTGGCCGCCATCCATTCGGGCGCACTTTTAAACACGCAGGTCGCCCTACGGGTTTTTTGTACAGATTTCCATGTTGTTAAAGAGCTATTGTTGGGTTTTGCCCAGCAATCCTATAAGGTCTTGGGATGAGGCGGCTTAAAGTTGACAATCAACGCGGGAAGGGCATTGGCTTCCTGAAAGGATGCCGCTTGGGCATCCGGTGCGCTGTGTTGCTGGCTTTAATGCGTCAAGACGCTATAGGATTGGTGGTGAAGCCAAGGAGGATCGAACTCCTGACCTCCTGCGTGCAAGGCAGGCGCTCTCCCAGCTGAGCTATGGCCCCAGTGTCACTGCTGAGTTCCCTAGCCTTCACCGTGCGTTTGCATAGCTGCGATAACCGACACGCGTTCGTGCCGAAGATTGCAAGTGCTATGCGGCGTGGTGGGCCTGGGAGGATTTGAACCTCCGACCTCACCCTTATCAGGGGTGCGCTCTAACCAACTGAGCTACAGGCCCTAGGCTCATGTCGCTTCGGCCAAAATAATGAGTGTGGGCACGTGTGCGGCCCCTGCCGTCTTTGTAAGGAGGTGATCCAGCCCCAGGTTCCCCTAGGGCTACCTTGTTACGACTTCACCCCAGTCATGAATCACAAAGTGGTAAGCGCCCTCCTTGCGGTTAGACTACCTACTTCTTTTGCAACCCACTCCCATGGTGTGACGGGCGGTGTGTACAAGGCCCGGGAACGTATTCACCGCGACATTCTGATTCGCGATTACTAGCGATTCCGACTTCACGGAGTCGAGTTGCAGACTCCGATCCGGACTGGGACCGGCTTTGTGGGATTGGCTTACTTTTGCAAGTTCGCAGCCCTCTGTACCGGCCATTGTAGCACGTGTGTAGCCCTACCCATAAGGGCCATGATGACTTGACGTCGTCCCCACCTTCCTCCGGTTTATCACCGGCAGTCCCCCTAGAGTTCCCGGCATGACCCGCTGGCAACTAAGGGCAAGGGTTGCGCTCGTTACGGGACTTAACCCAACATCTCACGACACGAGCTGACGACAGCCATGCAGCACCTGTCTCAGAGTTCCCGAAGGCACTCCACTATCTCTAACAGATTCTCTGGATGTCAAGGGTAGGTAAGGTTCTTCGCGTTGCATCGAATTAAACCACATGCTCCACCGCTTGTGCCGGCCCCCGTCAATTCATTTGAGTTTTAACCTTGCGGCCGTACTCCCCAGGCGGTCGACTTAATGCGTTAGCTGCGCCACTAAACCCCATAAGGGCCCAACGGCTAGTCGACATCGTTTACGGCGTGGACTACCAGGGTATCTAATCCTGTTTGCTACCCACGCTTTCGTGCCTCAGCGTCAGTTTGGGTCCAGGGAGCCGCCTTCGCCACTGGTGTTCCTCCGGATATCTACGCATTTCACCGCTACACCCGGAATTCCACTCCCCTCTACCTAACTCTAGCCCGCCAGTTTCAAATGCCGTTCCCAGGTTGAGCCCAGGGCTTTCACATCTGACTTAACAGGCCGCCTACGCACGCTTTACGCCCAGTAATTCCGATTAACGCTCGCACCCTCCGTATTACCGCGGCTGCTGGCACGGAGTTAGCCGGTGCTTCTTCTAAAGGTAATGTCAAGGGCAGCCGTATTAAGCCTGCCTTTTTCCTCCCAATTGAAAGTGCTTTACAACCCTCAGGCCTTCTTCACACACGCGGTATTGCTGGATCAGGCTTGCGCCCATTGTCCAATATTCCCCACTGCTGCCTCCCGTAGGAGTCTGGGCCGTGTCTCAGTCCCAGTGTGGCTGATCGTCCTCTCAGACCAGCTATGGATCGTCGCCTTGGTAGGCCTTTACCCTACCAACAAGCTAATCCAACGCAGGCTCATCCTATAGCGCGAGGCCTTACGGTCCCCCGCTTTCCCCCTAAGGGCGTATGCGGTATTAGCGTGGGTTTCCCCACGTTGTCCCCCACTACAGGGCAGATTCCTACGCGTTACTCACCCGTCCGCCACTCGCCGGCGCCCCGAAGGCCCGCTGCCGTCCGACTTGCATGTGTTAAGCATACCGCCAGCGTTCAATCTGAGCCATGATCAAACTCTTCAGTTCAATTTCATGCGCACCCTTTTTAAGATGGGGTGCCTAATCTTTTTTGGTCAACGAAAAATATTCCGCCGTTTGAATTAACGGAGTACCTTGTGTGCCAACCTGTGTCTCTAGACACAGGGCGCCAACACGCGTACCCACACTCATTATTTTGGCCATCTTGTTAAAGAGCGCATAACTTCCGTTACGCTGAGTCCGACTATTCTACAGGTTTGCTTGGTTCTGTCAACTGGACATTCGCCTTCATAGTTCAGTTTTTTCTTAGTGAGTCAAAAATCGTTATTCTGAGGATAATGCTTGTAATGGCTCCAACCGAGCCGCTTTAATTGCCGGTATCACTCCTGAAATCATACCCATAGCAAATGAAAAGCAAAAAGCGCCCACAATATAGATCCAAGCCAATTCTGTCGGAAGAGCAGGCACCAGCCTACTGATTAGCAGGACTATTCCTATTCCAGCTATAACTCCAATAAGCCCACCAACCGCACTTATTGTAAGCGCTTCAAACAAAAACAACTTAAATATTATTTTTCTTTCCGCGCCTATCGCTCTTAATAAGCCTATCTCAGAGACTCTTTCAGATACGGCTATGGTCATGATTGTAATGATTCCAACCGAACCCACCAAAAGTGAGATTCCGCCGAGAGCCGCCACAGCCATTGTTAATATATTCAAAATCGAATCCATGCTTTCTAGCATTTGATTTTGGGTAATCAAGTTAAAATCTTCTCTGCCGTGTCGCGCTATTAACAACTGTTTAATGCTTTTTTGGACGGTTGTAACGGAAATGTTCTCACGATATAACAAGTTGATTTCCATCAACCCCTCTCGATTAAACATTTCAAGCGCCTTTGCTGCCGGAATGTATACTGTGTCATCCATATCAAAACCCAGCATTTGCCCTTTTTTTTCCATCACGCCGATCACGCGATAACGGTCAGCGCCAATTCTCACACGCTTACCCAACGGATTGATTTGGCCAAATAACTCTACAGCCAATTTAACTCCCAAAACCGCAAAAGCCCGAGGGTTTGTGTCTTCACCTGCTGGCAGGAACTGACCAACTGCTGGACGAATTTTCCACACTTGAGGAACACCTTCACCAGCACCGATGATATTTGTGCGTCGTTGCTTATTATCTGTCTCAACCCTTGCATTTCCCTGCACCACTGGCACAACGGCAACTATACCACCCAATTTGCTCAAGCTTGATGCATCAGCCATGGATAACGGGCGTACCGTACTTATTGTGGCTCCAGAAAGCCCAAAAGTCGTTTTTTTTCCCGGATGTACACCGATAATATTTGTCCCAAACTGGGTAAATTCGGCTATCACAAAACTGTGCAGGCCACGTCCTAACGATGTCAAGATGATTACCGCCGCGATGCCGATGATTAAGCCTAGTGACGTCAGTGCGGACCGCAATTTATAAGCGGTGATTGTTCGTATTGATAAGAGCAATATGTCAAAAAAACTCATGACTACCTTTTTGCCAATGCTGAAATAGGATCGAGTCTTGCCGCTTTTCGTGCAGGCAAAACACCGAATAGCAGGCCAGTCAGAATGGAAACAACTAACGCAGAAATTAAACCCCAGTCCGGAAGCTCAACTGGAAAATTCGGATAAACTGCCCGTATGCCTGAGATAACCAATTGCCCGAGAAACAAACCAGCCATTGCGCCAACTAACGATAGCAAAATCGCTTCAGCTAAAAAAAGCCATTGCACCTGAATCTGTGATGCGCCTAATGCTTTGAGTAAACCAATCTCTGCTGTTCGTTGGGTAACGCTAACTAACATAACATTCATAACCAGCACACCCGCCACAACGAGGCTAATTCCGCCAATAGAGGCCACCGCAATTGTCAGCGCAGTCAATATTTTATTGAATGCGCTGACAACACTATCTTGCGTGATAATGGTTACATCTTCCTCGCCTTCATGACGAAGCTTAATAATTTTTTTAACCTCATCAACCGCCTTTATCATTACCTCCCTGGACTTAGCTTCAATTAAAATCCGGAACAAGGAACTGGTATCGAACAAAGCTTGGGCGGAAGCAACGGGGATAATGACCATTTCATCAAAATCGACCCCTACGGATTCACCCTCCGAAGCCAGAACACCAATAACTCGATAGCGCCGGTCATTGATACGCAGCCACTGCCCTAGCGCTGGCATATTGGCAAATAATTCCTTGCGAATTGTTTGACCGATCACACAGATCGATAAGGCATTTTCGTCTTTTGTATTCGGCAAAAAACTGCCTTGCGCCATCGATAGATGCCGCACTTGCATCAATTCATGCGTGGAACCAAATACATTGGTTTCCCGTTCAAGCCCGCCAAAAGTAACCGGTGCCAAACCTATCGTAAGCGGCGCCACTGCCGCTATATAGGGGCTATGTGTTAACGACTCCGCATCTTCTAACGTCAAATCCCTTGGTGTTTCACCGAATAACGGTGGCGACCCACCCGTCGTTTCCGTGCGCCCAGGCAAAACGATAACCAGATGCGTACCTAATGCTTCAAACTCATTAACAATATAGGTTCGTGCGCTTTCGCTTAATGCAATCAATACAGTGACTGAAGTCACGCCTATGCTCATTGCCAAAACAATGAGCACCGTCCTTAACAATTGGGACTTTATAGAAGTTAAAGCATTGTGGAATATATCCTCAACTAGCATGTCAACATCTTGATTTTATGATGCTTAACTTATTCCTTTAGGTTTTCGCTGTTCCGCTTTGTTATAACGAATCGATGAAAGTACCGAAAGTGCTATCAACACGGCTCCGACCATCCCCGTTACCACTTCGCTGATATGGTAGCGCATACTGATTAGCATGATGCCTGCCAAAACGCCAATGGCATAATGGGCGCCATGCTCTAAAAACACGTAATCATCCAATGTTCCTTTGTTGACTAGGTAAACCGTCAAACTTCTGACAAACATGGCACCAATAGCAAGTCCAAGCATTATAATAACTACATCTTGCGTAATTGCAAAAGCACCAATAACACCATCGAATGAGAATGATGCATCTAGAACCTCAAGATAAATAAAACTCATAAGCCCCGCTTTTTTTACGACACCGGAAGCCTGCTCTCCTTGTTCCTCGTCTTCAAATAATGCGGCAAGGCTATCGACGATAACAAACATAATTAAACCTGAAATCCCTGCCGCCAGAGCATCCAGGCGAATTTCTGGTGGCAACCACTTCTGAGTAATTAGTAACACACCCAACGCCAAAATAATTTCAATGGCTTTGAGTTTGCCCAGGGCTGACACGCGCTCCTCAATTCGTCCAAGCCAGTGCAATTCTTTGGCATCATCCAAGATAAAAGAGAAAAACACCATCAACAAAAACATGCCGCCGAACGCTGAAATTTGCACATGAACATTAATAAGGTGTTGTGAATAAGTTGCAGGATCTTCTAATGCCATTTGGGCAACGCTTATAAAATCAAGACTGGTAGCAACGGAAACGATCAATACCGGAAATACCAACCGCATACCAAATACAGCAATCAAAATGCCCCAGGTCAAAAAATAATGCTGCCAACGTGCATTCATCCGCTTCAAAACGGACGCATTCACAACCGCATTGTCGAAAGATAAGCTAACCTCAAGAATTCCCAGGATGATGGCAATAAATACCCCAATCATACCCCCCCACCAAAATGCTGCGGATAGACAAAGAACTGAAATCAGAATAGAAAGTCGAAAATGCTGCATGAAGTACCCATAAAGTGTTTAAGTCGCACAACTATATGAGCATTTATTTATAAAGCAACCCTATACTTTATACAAGATGCTCTCACTGTTTATAATCCGCAATGTTGAAGCGCACTCACACTCAGGAATATTCGTTCTTTAACTAAGCAAAAACTATTGCAAAAAAAAGGGCGTTAACAAAACGCCCCTTAAATTATATTTTTGAAAAAATTTAGATATTCCTAAATTTCTGCCCAAAGGAATCGGTAACGATGCCTGTGTTCAATAAAGTATAAATTTCCTTAATCCCGTCTGGAACTGTTTTAGTGATGGTAAAACCTAGTTCATTTTTTATTTTGTCGAAATTAACCCGGTAATCACGAGGGTCTTCATTGCTTTCCACATAATTTACTTTTACATTAGGAACTATTTTGCAAACTTCTTTAATAATCATACCCTTATTGTAATTCTCTTCTGTGCTGCCCACATTAAAAACGTTGGCACGAACTTTTTCTTCAGGGCTTTCTAATACCAAAACCACTGATCTTGCCAAATCATCCACATGGCAATAAGGCCGCCAGAACTGCTGACCCCAGATTTCCTGCTCCCCTTTAACTGTGGCATTCCGGGTAAATTCATTTACGGTCAAATCAAAACGGATACGTGGAGAAAAGCCATATACCGTGCTAAAACGCAACGCAGTACTACAAATCTTGCTGTTTTTGTTTTCTTCCAGCAAATATTTTTCAAACTTTACTTTCAATTCTGCGTACAAGGAAATGGGATTCAACTCCGATGTTTCAACAACAAAAGAGTCAGGGTCAGGCATTTTTCCATAATTGCTACAGGTGCTGGCAAATACAAATCTTTTTACACCCGCTTTTTCTGCCGCATCAAACAAGGCAACACTGCCGTCCCAGTTGGTTTCATTTGCCTCGTCACTGTATTTTTTACAAGCTGGGTCGCCAACGATGGATGCAAGATGCGCCACTGCATCAATACCCTTAAGAGCTTTAGCAACATCTTCTGCATTACGGACATCACCTTTCATAAACTCGAACTCTGGATGTAGCATTACATCGTATAATGCATCGCCACCGAATTTTAATGAATCAAATGCCCTTACGGCATGACCTTTTTTTAATAACTGTCGGACTAAAACAGAACCTATATATCCGGCGCCACCTGTAACTAAAACTTTCATAATGATATTATTCCTTCGCTTTTGTTAGGTTTACAAGGGTAATAAACCCTTTTCTATTAGCTATACAATTCCTTCTACTTTTTCAATTAAGCCAGAATTCTTTGCTATAAGGCTAGTTTACAGAACCTATCAAAAAAAGAAAATTGGTAAAAATACCTAGCAGGTTAGTCTGGCTATAAAATCTGAGGCCAAAATCTCTAGGTAGGCAAAACAATTTTAACCGTTTCGCCCTTACCCCCTCTAAGCAAACCGTTTTCACCTATTCCCATAAGCCCAAATCAATCGGGACAAGCCAGTTACAATTCTACTTTAGCCTGTCAAAAAACTGATGTAGAGCTTTCTAAGCCATTAATTAAACGCTCATACCACAAGATAATCCATCAATATCCGACAGATGACCAATGATTAAAGCCTATATTCCAACGCCAACTACAAAAACCGCCACCAGCAATACGGCAATTGATAATTCTTCCAATTGTTGCATTAAGGAAAAACGGCCTTCCTCCATAATTATTTGGATACGATTAGTTACTTGATCACGCATATGTACATTTTTATTTATCATGAGATTACTCCTAGTACTGATTAAAATAACTACGCATTTGCCCTACCAACACACCTTGGATTTCCACCTGCTCAGGCTTGTAATGCATGGCTTCCATTCTGGCATTGGCGGGGATAAGTAAGGTTTCGTGGGGATATTGCTCGATGAATTTCAAGGTCGCCTCGGATTTATTGATTAACGCCACAACAATTTCACCGTTACGGGCATAGCTGCGTTGTTCAATAATTACCCAATCACCATCAAAAATACCTTCTTCGACCATAGAATCACCCTTAATTTTCAGGACATAACAGGGGTTTTGCGTCCGCAACTGGTCTGGAATAGCCATATAAGAAATAGTTTCTACCGCTTCTATCGGCCTTCCTGCCGCAATTGCACCAACAAATGGCAATCTGCCCCTGTTATCTGAACCATTTTCTGTACCGCCAATTAATTGTTTGGCATAATCGGTTAACCGGATGCCGCGTTGTTTGCGCTCTGGTGCTTCGATTAATTTAGCATCAATCAATGCTTTGATATGTGCATGTAATGAACCACGGGATTTCACCCCAATGCCAATGCAAAGCTCTTCCAACGTAGGTGGATGTCGGAAACTACCCTGATTCTGGATTAAGAAATCAAAGATTTCTTGCTGTTTTCGTGTCAAATTTAATTTCATTTTGTTTTCTATTTGTTTTTATATAAGTTAGCACAAGAACAAATTCAAAACAAGATAAGAACAAATATTTTTTGAATTGTTTTTGTCATTAGCCCGCTTATCTCATGATTACAGGAAAACTTCTGTTAGAAAGTTGCCGAAGATAGAATTGAGTATGTATTGTTCCAAAATTGAGGCTATAGGTCTGTAATGAATGGCATTTGCTTTTTTTCAGGCACAGCTTCCCCTTACCCCATTCTTTAACGTGCCGGGAACAGCACACTTTAGGATTATTCAGGGCATAGTTTTTGGCAGACCGATAGAAATAACACTTGATAAGGATAACTGCTGCTAAGCAATAGTTTCACCCGCCGGGTGTTCCGGATCACCACCGCTCCGACCTTAAAGAGTTTCAGCCGAATTGTGCCGCAAGTGGCGTGTGCCAGTTCGGTATTGCGTAGGGCTACCCTGCGAATGGCCGCCATTAACGTATAAGCGAGCGTCGATAGCAACAAGCGAAATTGATTCGGCCACCACAGGCTGCAACTGGTGCGGTCGGCAAACAAATCCAACTGTTGTTCTTTGATCCGGTTTTCCATCTCGCCCCGGGCGCAATACACTTTTTCGTAAAGGTGTTGCGGGTCACCCGTTAAATTGGTCACCACATAGCGTGGATTGCTGCCTTGGCTCATGTGTTCGGCTTTGAGGATCACCCGGCGTTGGCGCTTCCATGATCCTGCTTGGTAGTGTAGTTCGGTAAACAGGCGTTGCGTTTGTTGCTGGGCTTCAAATTGACTTTTGGCCTGATCTGCCCAGGGCTGGCTTAACCGGTTGATGCGTGGGTTTTTGGCCAAGCCAACAATATAGTTGACACCGTTGCGCTCGCACCAGCCCAGCATTTTATGCCGGCAAAAGCCGCTGTCCCCGCGTAAGGTAATCGAAACGTCTGGCCAAGCACAGCGTAAGCGTTTAACGAGCAGAGCCAAGATCGCCCAGCTGTGTTTGGCACCGTCAATGTTGCTGGGACGCAGATAACTGACCAGGCACTGGTCGCCACAAAAGACATAGAGCGGCAGGAAACAATAACGCCGGTAGTAACCATGAAAAAACCGGCCTTCCTGCTGACCGTGCACCGGATCGTCGGTGGCGTCAAAGTCCAGGATTAATGACGCCGGCGGTGCCTCAAAAGACGCGATAAACTGTTCCACCATCTGTTCATGAATCCGCCACATGAGCGCCCGATCCGCCTGTTGTTCAAACCGGCATAAAGTGGAACGGCTACCCAGGACCTGATCTTTTTCGACCGCGGTCTGGAAGGCAATGTCGTTGCGCAGGGTATCGTGGTCATTTAAGTCTTCGTAACCGCACGCCAACCCATAAACCCGTTGCCGTACTAAGTCGACTACTTGATGTTGGATCTTGTCCGGATCCCTGGGGTCGGCGATCTGGGCAGCAACCTGCTCGGTTAGTTTTAAACGCTGGTCAATGCTCCTCAACAGCAGCACACCGCCGTCACTGGTGATAGCTCCGCCACTGAGTTGAGCTTCAATTCTTCGACGTTTTAAGGCTGGAAATTCTATTTTGGTTGCGGTACAGTTTGTCACGGGCAAGTCCTTGTTCAAATTCAATGTAAGCAACTGAATTTTATCGAACTCTATAGGACTTGTCCGCCTTTTTTATGTGATATTCAGGTTAGCTGCCAAAATGACAAAGAATTTTTAGAAATGACCTCTTCTCAACTTGATTGAAAGAAAAATTACACGATGTTTAACACCGCACTGCATGAGATATTTGACTAAGAATAAAGGGGCATGTGAAATACCAATTTTTACGACGCTTATCGGTCAAACACCCGAGACAATGCCATGGTGTGTTTTTTCAGGAGTGATTATTAAGTTTTAGCCTGGATAAAAGAAAGCCCCAAAGCCTGAAGAGGTAGGCTTTGGGACTCCAAGGGAAGAATCAGCCTATAAACAAGGGGAAAGGAGGCTGATTAAACGACCATTGCGGACGTTCTAATGTGTGACCAAGGGTATTCAAAAAAAGTTCCAAGCATTAAATATATTTTAATGCGCCTCATCCCAATTATTGCCTACCCCCACATCTACAATCAATGGAACGGTGAGTTTGGCGGCTGAACACATCAGTGTCCTGATGGTGTCGGTGTAGTTGCTTACCTTATCTTCCGCGATTTCAAACACCAGCTCATCATGCACCTGCATTATCATAAGGGCATCGGCTCGTTCTTTGCTTAGCCATTGGTCGGTCGTTATCATGGCGCGTTTGATAATGTCGGCAGCGGTGCCTTGCATCGGCGCATTGATGGCAGTGCGCTCTGCGTATTGACGCATGGCGGCGTTCTTAGATTTTATTTCGGGTAAGTATAAGCGCCGACCAAATAAAGTTTCCACATAACCTTGCTCTCGTGCTAGTTCGCGGATGGAGTCCATATAATTTTTTACGCCCGGATAACGGGCAAAATACAGGTCGATATAAGATTGTGCCTGGCTGCGGGATAAGCCCAATTGTTTTGCCAGACCAAATGACGACATGCCATAGATCAGGCCGAAATTGATGGCTTTGGCAGAACGGCGCAGATCGTTAGTCACTTGCTCTGGCGTGACACCGAACACTTCCGCCGCAGTCGCACGATGGACATCCAGGCCTTCGTTGAAAGCAGCCAATAAACCAGTATCTGCTGACAAGTGCGCCATGATACGTAATTCGATTTGGGAATAATCGGCGGCTAAGATCTTATATCCCGTTGGGGCAATGAAGGCTTGCCGGATTTTACGGCCTTCTTCACTTTTGATCGGGATGTTTTGCAGGTTAGGGTCAGTAGAAGATAACCGTCCAGTTGCGGCCACGGCTTGATGGTACGAGGTATGCACCCGCCCAGTCTTATCATTGGTTTGTTGCGGGAGCTTATCGGTATAGGTGGATTTGAGTTTGCTCAGTCCCCGATATTCCAGGATCAATCGTGGCAATTCGTAATCTACCGCTAAATCTTGTAGCACTGATTCGTCGGTTGAGGGCTGCCCTGTCGGGGTTTTTTTTAATACTGGCAATTTTTGTTGGTCGAACAGAATCTCTTGAATTTGTTTTGGCGAACCCAAGTTGAAAGCCCTTCCCGCTGAATTGTGGGCATGTTGTTCTATTGAGATCACTTTACTGGCAAGCTCCAGGCTTTGCTGCGCCAGCATGGCACTGTCTATAAATACGCCATTGCTCTCGATACGCTCAAGCACAGGAATCAGGGGAATCTCCATCTCCATATACAAGGCATACAAACTGGGTATTTGTTGCAGTTTTGGTAGCAGGGTTTGGTGGATTCGTAAGGTAATGTCCGCATCTTCCGCCGCATAAGGTGTGGCTTGCTCAATAGCCACTTCTTGGAACGGGATTTGTTTTGCACCCTTACCCGCCACGTCTTCATAGTGGATGGTGTTAACGCCCAGATACGTTTTGGCGATGTCATCCATATTGTGTTTGGTGGCGGTGCTGTTTAAGACGTACGATTCCAGCATCGTGTCATGGGTAATGCCTCTGAGGGTTATGCCATGGTTGGCGAGGACGTGGGCATCATATTTGAGATGTTGACCGAGTTTGTGTTGGTCAGGGTTTTCCAGCAAGGGCTTAAGTTTTGCCAGCGTTTCGGTGCGATCCAATTGCTCCGGTGCGCCAGGATAAGTGTGCGCCAACGGTAAATAAGCCGCTTTCCCTGCTTCTACTGCAAACGATACGCCTACAATTTGCGCCTTGCTGTAGTCGATGCTGGTGGTCTCGGTGTCAAAGGCGAAGATTTCAGCCGCTTCAAGTTGCTTCAGCCACTGCTCTAACTGAGTATCAGTTAGTATGGTTTCATAACTGGATTCAACGATGGCGGGTTTTTCGTTAGTGGTTTCGGGTACAGCTTGGGTAGGGTCGGCAGTATTCGCCAGTAGCTTCAACCAAGTCGTAAAACCGAGTTCAGTCAGCAATCGAATTAATTCCCTGGTATTGGCAGGTTGCTGGTGACAATCTTCAATTGTGTAAGGCAATGCCAGGTCGCATACAATCGTCGTCAGTTGTTTAGACAACGGTAGATGATCCAAACTGGCACGTAAGTTATCACCGATTTTGCCGCCTATTTCGTCAGCATGAGCAATAAGATTATCCAAGTTTCCGTATTGTGCCAGCCATTTTGCGGCAGTTTTCGGGCCGCAGTTAGGAACGCCAGGAATATTATCCACGCTATCTCCTACTAAGGCCAGATAGTCAATGATCTGATCCGGCTTGACCCCAAATTTGTCGATAACACCTTGAATATCCATGCGGGTATTGGACATGGTGTTTTCGAGGATAATGTGTTCATTGACCATTTGTGCCATGTCTTTATCGCCTGTGGAGATGATGATTTCATAGCCCTGCTGTTCCGCTTGTTTCGCCAATACACCCATGACATCGTCGGCTTCGATGCCAGATTCGATAATCAAGGGCAAACCCATAGCCCGTATAATTTGGTGCAAAGGCTCAATCTGTACCCTCAAATCGTCCGGCATCGGCGGCCTGTGTGCTTTGTATTGGTCGTAGAGGTCATTTCGAAAAGTTTTGCCGGGCGCATCGAAAACCACGGTGATATAGTCGCTGTGATAGTCGGCTATGAGCTTACGCAGCATATTGGTGACACCGTGGATAGCATTGGTAGGTAAGCCTTTCGGACTGGTCAGCGGTGGTATAGCATGATAAGCGCGGAACAAAAACGAAGAACCATCAACTAGGATTAAGCGTTTTGGGTTAATTTGAGACATGTGCGAATCCAAAGTTAGTATTAGCCATAAGGTAAGGTAAGGTAAGGTAAGGTAAGGTAAGGTAAGGTAAGGTAAGGTAAGGTAAGGTAAGGTAAGGTAAGGTAAGGTAAGGTAAGGTAAGGTAATTATGATTTTACCTTGAACCTAAAATAATCAGTTGAAGTATTGTGGCCAGATTTAAGCTAAGAAAAATCTATGCCTTACAACTACTTGGCTTTTGTAGGTGACAGATATTTTGCCTATCCCCCTGATAATCACACGGGATTGCCTATGGGTAGGGTGGTTGCCCCTACGTTTTGCGCTTTACATCAACAATATTAGGCAGTTGACTGATTTTATTTAGCAGTAAACTTAGTTGCCGAGTATTCTCAATTTGTATCGTCAGGTTTAGGACGGCGGAAAAATCAGGATTGGTCTCAAGCGCGGCATTAGAGATATGGATATTGGCTTGGGTCAACACTTGGGTGACGTTGTTCAATAAATGCCGGGCATTGTAAGCGCGGATAACAATCGGCACTGAATGGCTAGCCTGTAAAGCTCCCCAGAACACCGGAATTAGTTGGCCATGTTTTTCTGGGCTGATATTCAGGACATTGCCGCAATCTTTACGGTGTACCGTGATACCCCTATGGTGCGAGATGTAACCGATGATGTCATCGCCCAATACGGGAGTGCAACAATGCGCGAAAGTGGTCAGAACATTGTCGATGCCTTCGACGGTTACGACGGATTTTGTTTCCGGCTTTTTCTTGACGGGCAGCGGATTCTGCAGCTCCAGTTCGGGTATTTTAAAAAATGCCGCCAGTTGCCGACTGTTAATGTCATTGCGGCCTATCGCTTCGAGCAAGGCATCGGTATCTGCCAGCTTGAAATGTTGGGCTAGTTCTTTGAGACTAACCCCTTTTAAGCCCAAGCGCTGGGTTTCTTTGTCCAGGATGGCTTTACCCGTCGCAATATTTTCATCCCGTTGTTGATGTTTAAACCAACTTTTAACTTTGCCGATCGCGTGTGAAGATTTCAAATACCCCAAATTAGGGTCTATCCAGTTACGGTTGGGGCGGATATCTTTGGTGGTCAGGATTTCGACTTGTTCTCCAGACTTCAGGGCGTAAGTCAAAGGGCAAATGCGACCATTGACTTTTGCGCCACGGCAACTGTGGCCGATTTCGGTATGGATGGCGTAAGCGAAATCCAGTGGCGTTGCGCCTTTAACGAGATCAAGTAACTTACCAGTCGGCGTTAATACATACACTCGGTCGCGGAATAGTTCACTATGAAAGTCATCGTCCAGGCTTTCATCGCCATCTTTTTCTGCAAGCAACTTACGCAAGGAAGCAATGCTTTTGTCCATCGCCACGTTATGTTTGCCCCCTTCCTTGTAAGACCAGTGCGCGGCAACGCCCAATTCGGCAAATTCGTGCATTTCTTTCGTGCGGATTTGCACTTCAATACGGTTGCCCTGGGGGTCGAGGATAACGGTATGCAGGGATTGATAGCCATTTTCTTTAGGATTAGCAATGTAATCGTCAAATTCCTTGGGTACGTATTGCCAAGTGCTATGCACGATACCCAACACGGCGTAACAGGCAGTCAGGTTGTCGACGATAACCCGCACCGCCAATAAATCATACAATTCGTCGATATCCAACTGTTTACGCTGCATTTTTTTCCAAATGCTGTAAATATGTTTGGGACGGCCATAAATTTCGGAACGGATAGACTCATTGTTTAGGCGTTGTTGCAGGAGTTCGATAAAATTATCAATACACGCTTCCCGCTGATCGCGCTTGGCGGCAAGGGATTTGGCTATCTTGAGATATATTTGGGGTTCCAGGTAACGGAACGCCATATCCTCCAATTCCCATTTAAACTGGTGTATGCCAAGCCGATTGGCAATCGGCGCATAAATGTCCAGGGTTTCCTGGGCAATAAAATGACGGACTTCGTAAGCTTCTTTAGGTAAGATACGTAGGCGCTTGATCCGGTAAGCCAGCTTTATCAGTACGGCACGTACATCCTGCGTCATGGACAACAGCATCCGGCGCAATGTTTCTGCCTGATTCGGCTGTTCGGCCATTTCGATGGAATACACACTCAGCCTGTTCAGCCAGTTGATGTCTTTAACCAACGCCGCCACGGTTTTACCGAATTGTTTCGCAATGTCGGGTTTAGGTTTCAATTCTTCAAGTCGGGGATCACTCAATATCGCCGCGAGTATCGTTTCCACATCCACCTTAAAATCCATTAAAATGGAAGCAACATCAGTGCCTTTGGGTCGTTGATAAGGTGTGGGTTCAGGAATTTTAGCTATTATTAACAAGGCGTGCTCAATCTGTTCACTATCTCGGACAGAAAAGCCGCTGAAAATTTGCTGATCAAAAGAGGTAGGGTTTTGCATCAATCCATCTTAAACGATTCGAAAAACAGGGCGTACATGGTAGGCTAATGCCTAAAGTATAGAGTAAGGAACATTCAGCAGGGTTCAAGAGATCGTGTGCAAAAAAGTAAATTACTGGATAGTTGATCACAAATAGATCGGTATTAATTTGGCTGCCAATATAACCTATTGTTTTTTAAAAAAAACTGTCGCCATGATAGTTGCAGAATATTGGATTTTAATACCCAAGTGACCTTTTTTCACTTTAATATCAATAAATAAAGGCTACACAAACAAACCTACATATGCTTATACAAACTACTACCATTCCTGATGTGCTAATCATAGAACCCAAAGTTTTCGGCGATGAACGGGGTTTTTTTTACGAGAGCTTTAATACCCGTAGTTTTGCCGAGCTGACGGGTATCAAGGCAAATTTCGTGCAGGATAACCATTCGAAATCCGCTAAAGGCGTGTTACGCGGACTACATTACCAAATCCAACAACCACAAGGTAAATTGGTGCGGGTGGTCGCTGGCGAAGTCTTTGATGTAGCTGTCGATATTCGTAAACATTCACCGACATTTGGCCAATGGGTAGGCGTGCTGCTTTCAGGTGAAAACAAACGCCAGTTGTGGATACCGGAAGGTTTTGCCCATGGCTTTCTCGTCACCAGCGAATCCGCTGAATTTCTTTATAAAACAACTGATTATTATGCCCCTGAGTATGAGCGCAGTATCCTTTGGAATGATTCAGCCATTGGCGTTCAATGGCCTTTGGTGGGCGAACCTATTTTGTCCAATAAGGACAAAATAGGTAGCTTATTGAGTGAAGCTGAGGTGTTTGCATGAAAATTCTATTGACAGGCAGTACGGGGCAGGTGGGTTGGGAATTGGAAAGGACATTGATGCCACTTGGGGAAGTTATTGCCGTCACTCGCAGCCAGGCCAATCTTGCCGATTTAAACGCCTTACGAGCCATCATCCAGCAACACCAGCCCGATGTCATCGTCAATCCGGCGGCTTACACGGCGGTCGATAAAGCTGAATCAGAACAAGAGCTGGCGTTTTTGATTAATGCCGAAGCACCTGGAGTTCTGGCTGAAGAAACAAAAAAAATCGGCGCATTGCTTGTACATTATTCGACCGATTACGTGT
Source organism: uncultured Gammaproteobacteria bacterium (assembly GCA_963804035.1). GTDB lineage: Bacteria > Pseudomonadota > Gammaproteobacteria > Methylococcales > Methylomonadaceae > Methyloglobulus. Next base: position 710,653 of record CAWDOO010000004.1, read on the forward strand.
TTGATGGCGGCAAAAACACATTATATACAGAATATACAGAATATACAGAAGACGATACCACCAACCCGATCAATGTTTACGGACAAAGTAAATTAGCCGGTGAAAAAGCGATACAGGCAGTAGAAGGCGATTACCTGATCCTGCGGACATCATGGGTATATGCCAGCCGGGGCAATAATTTCCTAAAAACCATCCTCCGTCTTGCAATAGAGCGGGAAGAGCTCAAGATTGTTGCTGACCAAATCGGCTCTCCAACATGGGCTCGTCTAATCGCGGAATCCACAGCGCACATAATACGGCAGTCAATACTTGAGCGACAGACCAATTGCTTTCATTCCGATGTCTATCACTTAACTTCATCCGGCGAAACATCCTGGCATGGTTTTGCCCAAAAGATTGTCGATATCGTCCGCGAACAAGGAAAAGTGGAATTAAAAAACCGGACTATCCATCCAATACCAACCACTGACTATCCACTACCTGCAAAACGTCCGACCAATTCACGGTTATCGAATGATCGCCTGGAACAACATTTTGGTCTAACCTTACCGTCATGGGATAATGCGCTATGGCTTTGTATGCAAGAATTAAGCTAATGGCTTAATTTTTACTGCCTTTTAATGCATCAAGTAGTCGGTTGCCGTCAGTTTAATCAGTAAGCGAGACAAATCAAAACATGAAAATATTAATCACCGGTGGCGCAGGGTTTATTGGTTCTGCGCTTATTCGGCATGTAATAGAAAATACAGAACATAGTGTCGTCAATCTCGATAAGCTGACCTATGCAGGCAATTTAGAATCACTCAAGTCAGTCGAAAACGATCCACGTTATCGTTTTGAGCAAGTCGATATTTGCGATGCAGCAAAAGTTAATGCAGTCCTGCAACAACACCAACCCGATGCCATTATGCACTTGGCCGCAGAATCCCATGTCGACCGCTCGATTGACGGCCCAGCGGCTTTTATAGAAACCAATATTGTTGGCACTTATATCCTGGTCGAAGCGGCGCGTAATTATTGGCAGGCATTGGCTGACGATAAAAAAGCCCAGTTCCGCTTCCATCATATTTCCACAGATGAAGTCTATGGTGATTTGCCGAATGACGATTCTTTGTTCACCGAGACTACGCCGTATTCGCCCAGCTCACCGTATTCGGCATCCAAGGCCAGTTCCGATCACATCGTACGCGCCTGGCACAGGACTTATAAGTTTCCAGTTGTAGTCACGAACTGTTCCAACAACTATGGGCCTTATCATTTCCCTGAGAAGCTAATTCCGCTGGTCATACTCAACGCGCTTGATGGCAAACCGTTACCCGTTTACGGAGATGGAAAACAAATCCGTGATTGGCTGTTTGTAGACGATCACGCCAGGGCGCTGCTTACTGTCGTAGAAACGGGTAAGATAGGAGAAACTTACAATATCGGCGGGCATAATGAAAAAGAAAATATTGCAGTGGTCAGGACTATCTGTAATATCCTTGAAGAATTGCACCCAATGAAACCCAACGGTATCACTAATTACCAGGATTTGATCACGTTTGTAAAAGACCGCCCAGGTCACGACCTGCGTTATGCGATTAATGCCGGAAAAATAGCCGACGAACTGGGGTGGATACCTAAAGAAACTTTCGAAACTGGCTTGAAAAAAACCGTGCAATGGTATCTCGACAACATGGATTGGTGTCGTCATGTCCAGGACGGTAGTTACCGTAGAGAAAGATTAGGATTAGGAGAGGGCGAATGAATTGGAAAGGCATAATTCTTGCGGGAGGCGCTGGCACAAGGCTACACCCCATCACCAAGGCAGTATCCAAGCAATTGTTGCCGGTTTACGATAAGCCAATGATTTATTACCCCTTGTCCGTGCTGATGTTGGCAGGTATCCGGGAAATTTTGATTATCACCACACCCGAAGACCAGCTCAGTTTTAAAAATTTGTTGGGTGATGGTTCGGATTATGGCGCAAAAATCGAATATGCAGTTCAACCCAAGCCTGAAGGACTTGCCCAAGCCTTCCTGATTGGTGAGCTGTTTATAGGAGACAGCAATAGTTGCCTGGTATTGGGCGACAACATCTTTTTTGGACAACATTTTTCTGATAATTTAAAAAACGCGATGAGCCGGACTAGTGGCGCCACTGTTTTTGGCTACAAGGTCAAGGATGCCGAACGCTTTGGCGTGGTTGAGTTTGACGAAAACAACAGGGCAATTTCCATCGAAGAAAAACCTGCCCACCCTAAATCAAATTATGCTGTAACTGGGCTTTATTTTTACGACAATCAAGTGGTCGGTATTGCCAAAAAAATAAAACCCTCTGCCCGTGGCGAGCTCGAAATAACCGCAATTAATGATGTTTATCTTCAACAACAACAATTGAATGTCGAAATTTTGGGCCGGGGCTTTGCTTGGCTGGATACTGGAACCCACGATAGCCTGATAGAAGCAGGTCAATTTGTACAAACAGTAGAGCATCGGCAAGGTTTCAAAATTGCTTGTCTGGAAGAAATTGCCTATAGCCAGGGCTGGTTGAATAGAGAGGAATTGATTAATCGAGCCCAAGTATTGGCAAAAACTGCCTATGGTGAGTATTTGTTAGAAATTGCAAATACTTGAAAAAACTTCAACGGCATGTCTTCGCGACCACTTAATGGAATTGTTGACACCCCTAAAAATCATCGACCAACAAATACGTCTTTCCATTATTAAATGAAAATAGATTTCGCAAACCTTCAGTACCAATACCAGCTTTACAAAAACGACATTGACACTGCTATACAAGCGGTTCTCAACAAATCAAACTACATCATGGGCGAAGAGTGTGATTTACTGGAACGGGAGCTTGAAGCGTTTACCGAAGCCAAACATGCAATCGTTTGTTCGAGTGGTACGGATGCGTTATTACTCGCCATGATGGCACTTGATATACAGCCCGGCGACGAAATCATCACCACACCATTCACCTTCATAGCTACGGCCGAAACTATTGCATTGATGAAGGCCACGCCTGTGTTTGTGGACATACAGCAAGACACCTATAACATCGACCCAAGCATAATTGAAGCTGCCATTACCCAAAAAACCAAAGCCATCATGCCTGTTTCACTCTATGGGCAACCGTCAGACCTGGATGAAATCAAGGCTATCGCCGATAAACATCAACTCAAGGTTATTATTGATGGCGCACAAAGCTTTGGCGCAACTTACAGAGGTAAAGCCGACAGCGCATTGGGTGATATAAGCTGCACCAGTTTTTTTCCGGCCAAACCATTAGGGTGTTATGGCGATGGCGGCGCAGTATTTACTAATGACGACACATTAGCGGAAAAAATGCACATGCTTCGAGTACATGGCCAAGGAGAACGTTATCATCACAAATATATCGGCATAGGGGGACGACTAGATACCCTACAAGCCGCAGTTTTATTAGCAAAAATAAAACATTACAAAAAAGAAATTCAACTAAGACAGCAGGTGGCGGAATCCTACAACCACAAAATATCAAATAGAGGGGAATTTACCTTACCGGAAATAAAAACCGACCGTACCAGCGTTTGGGCGCAATATACACTTCTTACTCCGCACCGAAATGCTTTGCAAGAAAAGCTTCAAAAAGTGGGTGTTCCAACAGCTATCCATTATCCGAAGCCGCTACACTTACAGGAATGTTTTGAATATTTGAACCATAAAACTGGCTCTTTTCTAGTTGCCGAAACAGCAGCGCGAGATGTCATTAGTTTACCAATGAATCCTTTCTTAACAGAAAGTGAAGTGGATTTTATTACTTGGCATTTAAACGCGAAATAAATAAATACTCTCCAGTAGCTAGGATAGCTTTGTTTTACTGAGCCAGGATATTCCAAAATGATGGTGATATATAAAGCAAATTTCCAGAATTTACTAAAAACTAGATCTTCTTAAAAATAGCAGCAAAAACAAGCCCAAGATTACCTAGTAACGTCTGACGATAGATGCCAGATTGAATTAATCCAGTCAAACGATAAAATAGTGAGCTATTTCTGGCGCTAGTAAATTGATCAAAGACGCACTTATTTTCCGGAGTAAATTTATGACGCAATTGCTGCAATGCAAGAATATTACGATCATTCCAGCTCCTGAAATTTCCATTTAATACCATGCGAATACGTATCATTCTTGCGAACCAACTTGAATTCATGCCAACCAAATTATCACTGTGTTGACGATAACGTAACGATGGATAATCATCATAAAAAACCTCCCCGCCGCAGCCACTAACTACCATGTAGACCCACCAGTCGTGGATAACCACGTCTATATCTTTGCCAATTCCACGCAACAATTTGCATGCGGCATCATTAAAAACCATGGTATTGCCTCCCGCTATATTCTGTGCCAATGCATTAGCAAAGCTTGGCTGCTTTTTAAAAAAAGGTGAAAAACCCAGTTCTTGATTTACTGCATCGACAAGACGAGTGCGTGAACAATAAAGAGCCGGCATATCCTTTGGAATCGTCATCAACCAATTGACAGCCCGATTTAACTTGTCATTTTCCCAAATATCATCCTGATCAGAATACGCATAGTAGTCTGCCTGAATATTCTCATTGCAAGTTAACGAAAGAAAATTTGCAGTCGAACCCTTGGCTGGGCCGGGAAGTATGGAAATCCGGTCACTCCCCCACATCTGTCGATATGTCTCAAGAATTATAAGAGTATTGTCTTCCGAACCATCATCTGAGACCCAAACTTGCCAGTTCGGGTAATCTTGTGCTGCAAGGGAATCTAATTGTTGGGCAAGGTAATTCTGTCCGTTATAAGTGCAGAGCAGGACGGCAATTTTAGGTAAAACGGGATTGAATTGTTTAGATTGTTGCAAAAAAGAGTTGATTGAATATTTGTGAATTATTGCTGACGTGCCTTTGCAGTCTGAGTCCATATTTGAGTTTTATTCCCCTAAATTTGCAACGTTTGAAGCAAATGATACCTTAATTGCATTTTACCAACCTACATCCCCATTAGATTTCCTATAGCATTGAACTTTGAAAATAAAACTGTAGAACATAATCATCATTCTAAACAATGAAGCTTACAAGGTCAAAATGACTTAAGGCTTAACGGCACTATATTTTCCGGCCAAATCAGTGCGCTAGTAGAGATGCCTTATTTTTAAAGCCCCTGAGCGTACAGAACAACAGTGAAACCAGCCTCAGCCAAACAGAGCTTCAGCACAATAATATTCGATGCCCTAATTTTAAAGAGTAAATTAGCCTAATAGCTCATTTGAAGCTGCATTTTGATTTTTACACACGCAAAGCTGCTGAAACTTATGGCTACCCAGAAAAAACGTACTCATAAATCCAATCTCACTTCGCTTGTCTCAGAAGGATTTTGAACTCTACATAACCTCATTTTCTTTGCTTGAATGTCAGTAAGTAGGTATAATTTTTGCTTTATTATGACTTTTGTAGCATTGATACCGCAATTTAATGCCATGATTAATTAGCCACCACCATCTGTAATGGGTTGACTGAAAAATTTGGCCTTATCAGTTTAGCTCTCAAAAAACCAATATCTCTAGGCTTAATACCCCCAGCGTAATAAGTTATGCAATCAACATGAGATTAATTACTCAAATTTATTTGCCCAACATGGTTTTTTCATTAATGGCAGTAAAAATAAAAATTTTGGCTTTGTTAAGGATTTCCTAATGTTCCTCGGTGTATTAGCTGACCAAGGAAAATGTACCAATCCAAAAGCTGGTATGTTTATTTGCTACTTTTCGAGTTGTAAATAAGATTACTCTGGGCTACTTTGAAATACGTTGCAATTACCAACATGACCCTTCTTGTAAGCATTGCTAGATGAAGCCTTAAGATATGGGCTTCAGGTTCATCCCAGATGAACTCACTTTATCCGCAAAAGATCATGAAACTAACCCATTGCATAGCTAAACACTTTTTATGACCCCTCCATCAACGATTAACCCCCACTCTGCCCAGCCCACATCCCTCGTGGCATTGGTTAAGAGTCTTTTGCGCAACCGCCAACTTATTCTGCAAATGACTAAGCGCGAAGTAGTAGGACGCTACAAGGGCTCAATTATGGGTCTGGCCTGGTCATTCTTCAACCCTGTATTTATGTTGATGGTATATACCTTTGTTTTCTCTGAGATCTTTAATTCCCGATGGGGAGGGGTTGGTGGTGACGACAGCAAGACGCAATTTGCCGTGTTGCTGTTTGTTGGCATGATCGTGTTGAGCCTGTTTAGCGAGGTAATCAACCGCGCTCCCGGATTAATTATTTCCAACGTCAATTACGTTAAAAAGGTTGTGTTCCCGATCGAAATTCTTACTGTGATTGCGATGGGTTCAGCGCTCTTCCACAGCCTCATTAGTCTTGTTGTTCTGCTAACAGCTTTCTCACTTTTTAACGGCTACTTGCACTGGACAGTGGTTTTCTTTCCACTGGTAATGCTGCCGCTTGTTATCCTCACGCTTGGTCTGTCGTGGATACTCGCTTCCTTGGGGGTGTTTATACGTGACGTATCCCAAACCATCGGCCTGGTCACTACAGTATTGATGTTCCTTTCCCCTGTTTTTTACCCAATTACCGCAGTGCCAGAAGAGTTTCGTCCGTACATCTTGGCCAATCCACTCACCTTTATCATTGAGCAAGCGCGTGATGTCCTAGTCTGGGGGCATTTACCAAATTGGACTGGCCTGGGTTGTTACACCCTTGCGGCCATCATAACCGCTTGGCTTGGCTATGCTTGGTTCCAAAAGACTAGAAAGGGATTTGCAGATGTCATCTGATGAATTCGCCATTAAAGTTGAGAACCTTAGCAAATGCTACCAAATTTACGACAAGCCAAATGACAGGCTCAAACAATTTTTATTGCCACGGCTGCAACGCTTTTTGAGGCGGCCTACCAAACAATATTTTCGCGGTTTCTGGGCGCTTAAAGGTGTATCTTTCGAAGTCAAAAAAGGGGAAACCATCGGCATTATTGGCCGCAATGGCAGTGGCAAATCGACCTTGTTGCAAATGATATGCGGAACACTGAACCCTTCCGGCGGCAGTATACAAACCAATGGCCGTATTGCCGCATTGTTGGAATTAGGTTCAGGATTTAACCCAGAATTTACTGGGCGTGAGAATATCTACATGAATGCTTCGGTGTTAGGTTTGAACAAAGGCGAAATCGACGCGCGTTTTGATGACATCGTCGCTTTTGCGGACATTGGCGATTTTATCGAGCAACCCGTAAAAACCTATTCCAGTGGGATGGTGGTGCGGGTCGCCTTTTCTGTTATTGCACATGTGGATGCAGATATATTGGTGATTGACGAAGCACTGGCAGTGGGCGACGCGTTTTTCACCCAAAAGTGCATGCGTTATTTGCGAAATTTTATGACAACCGGAACCGTGTTGTTTGTTAGCCATGATACGGGGGCTGTGGTTAATTTTTGCAACTCGGCAATTTTATTAAGTGGCGGTCAAATAAAAGCGTCAGGTACACCAAAGCAAGTCACCGAGCTGTATCTTGAGACACTTTATGAATCTAGCCAAGGTGAAAGCAAAATAGACAAACCTGCCCTTCCTGTATCGTTTGAAACCCATACAGATGCCGAATACAGAGATGTTCGCGAAGTATTAATTAATGGCTCTACTTTGCGCAACGATATTGAAATATTCCAATTCGACCCAGAAAAACCAAGCTTTGGTATTGGTTCGGCAATTATTTCATCAGTAGTCCTACGGGATAGTAAAGGCATCCCATTATCGTGGGTCGTTGGTGGCGAGGACGTAATCCTCGAAATTCGTTGCAAAGCTCAAGATCAGTTACTTAGCCCTATAGTTGGCTTTCAGTTCAAAGACAGGTTGGGGCAAGTTGTTTTCGCAGATAACACTTATCTTAGCTACCAATTCAACGCACCTGTGGTTGATACGGGAAACGAATTAGTCGCAAGGTTTGAGTTTCGTTTGCCCATATTACCTACCGGAGATTACAGTGTGACTGTGGCGTTGGCTGAAGGAACACAAGAAACCCATGTTCAGCACCATTGGATGCACGAAGCGCTAATTGTGAAGGTTCATGCGAGCTCAGTTTGCCAAGGATTAGTAGGCATTTCAATGAAAGCAATTTGCTTAAACATACTCAAAGAAGGCAGAAATGAATGAACTAGATAGTGTTAAACGACAAAAATGGTTTTATGAGTTTACCCTACCAGATGGAACAAAAACCGAAAGCTATTTACCTGAAAACACTAAGCAGGTTCACTTGACCCGGGAAAAAGCTCTTCGGCGTTATTTAGGTGCATTAAGTAATGAGCACACATCTGCTTTGGATATTTCTTGTCATGAAGGGTTTTTCTCTTTTGTACTTAGAGAATACTTTGATAGTGTTTTAGGGATCGATAAAAACTTAGAATCCTTAGCTAAGGCAAAACAAATAGCAACGCTCCTTGGACATCTTGATATTATTTTCACCAACTCATCCCTCGAAGATTGGGCAGATGATAAGAATGCAGATTTTGTGCTGTGCTTTGGCTTGCTTTATCACGTTGAGAATCCTATTCAGATTTTAAGAAAATTGGCGTTATTGGCAAAAAAAGCAATTTGCATTGAAACGCAGGTGTTGCCATACAATCTTTCCGGTTCTATCGAGGATGGTAGCTATATGTGGCAACGTGAGCTAAATGGAATGTTCGGTCTTTGCATTGACTATTCGCATAGTTCCGAGGGCGGTTTGACAGATCTGGCGTTAGTTCCGTCGAGACAGGCGGTTGAGTTTCTGCTCAAGCAATTCGGTTTTAAAACAGTTAATTTTTACAGCCCTGAACCAAATGATTACGAACAATTCGTTCGTGGTCATCGCGTTGTTGTTTTTGCAGAAAAATAAGACTTTTGGATATTACCAATGAAATTTACCGGTGAGCGTTTTATCCCAACCGAACAAGGCAAAATCCGTCTTGAGCATTATCACCGATATGCGGTAGTAATAGACATCGTAAAAGAAAAAGATGTCCTGGATGTGGCATGTGGTGAAGGCTATGGTTCTTCATTTATGGCTACTGTGGCGCGTTCAGTTGTTGGAGTTGATATTTCGGATGAGGCTATTCAACATGCTTTAGCTACATATACAAAACCCAATCTTACATTTTGCCAAGGCAGCGCGACTGCGCTTGCTTTTGCTGATGCCTCATATGACGTAGTGGTTTCTTTTGAAACTATCGAACATTTGGCTGAGCAGGCAGAAATGCTCTCAGAGCTTAGGCGAGTTTTGCGGCCTGATGGGTTGCTTGTGATATCTTCTCCCAACCGACCTGTTTATTCTGAAGAGAGCGGCGAACATAATGAATTTCATGTAAAAGAGCTTGATTTCAAAGAATTTGATAAATTATTGAAAACTCAATTCTCGGCCATCCATTATTTCGGCCAACGTATATTGATGGGTTCGGTCATCCAGCCTCTTAAAGGCGGACAAGGTTCTTTCCGTGCCTGGCATGATGATGGCAGTGACTTGAAGCCAAATGCTGGACATTTGGCAGAACCGGTTTACTTTGTAGCAATCTGTGGAAAACATCAGATTGATTTACCAAATATTGAGATGTCAGTCGTTTATCCCGACAAGCTGGATTTGGTTAAACACTATGTTGGTTTTGCGAAGTGGGCGCAAACATTGGATCAAACAGTGGCCGAACGCAACGGGCAGATCGACAACCTCACCCAAACCCTGGCCGAACGCAACGGGCAGATCGACAACCTCACCCAAACCCTGGCCGAACGCAACGGGCAGATCGACAACCTCACCCAAACCCTGGCCGAACGCAACGGGCAGATCGACAACCTCACCCAAACCCTGGCCGAACGCAACGGGCAGATCGACAACCTATCTGACGAGACGGTTCGAAGGGGAGAATGGGCATTGCGGTTGGATGCAGAGCTTAAGGAAGAGCGTAGTCGATTTTTGGCTATTACGCGAAGCACTTCTTGGCAAATCACTTTACCCATCCGTGAAACACGGCGTTGGCTAACTAAACCCAAACAACAAACAACGCGTTACATTAAAGAAGGCGCACGTTGGGCAAAACGCTTTTATCAATCACTCCCTTTAAGCTATCAAACAAAAGCAGCCCATAGAAATACCGTAGCTAAATATTTCCCAAACATGTTATTGGCAAGCGGCAGTGATACGTCAACAATACCCGTATTGGCTCTGCCGGTAGAAACACAAGCCGTTAAAAAGGAAATTTTTAACCCGATTGATTTTGCAAAAACTATTGATATTCCTGCATCACAAAATCCACTGGTTTCCATTATCATTCCCGTTTACGGTCAGATCGACTATACATTGCACTGCCTATCATCAATAAAAGACAATCTACCCCAATCCGCATTTGAAATCATTGTAATTAATGATTGTTCGCTGGATGACTCCGCGCAAACTCTATCGTATGTTAAGGGCATACGATTGTTGCATAACAAACAAAATCAAGGCTTTATTCGTTCTTGCAACGCTGGGGCAAATGCAGCCATTGGCGAATACTTGTGCTTTCTGAATAATGATACGCAAGTCACATCTGACTGGCTCGATGCATTAACGTTAACATTTCAACAGCTTCCCGGAACTGGATTGGTTGGTTCTAAGCTCATTTATCCTGATGGGCGACTACAGGAAGCGGGTGGCATTATCTGGCAGGATGGAAGTGCTTGGAACTTTGGCCGTTTCCAAGATTCCCAGCAACCCATTTACAACTATGCGCGAGAGGTCGATTATTGCTCGGGCGCATCCATCATGATGCCAAAGTCCCTGTTCAGTGAACTCGGTGGTTTTGACGAACACTACCTGCCCGCGTATTGTGAAGACTCTGACCTTGCACTAAGAATACGGGACAAAGGTTATCGTGTGATCTATCAACCAATGTCCACTGTAATTCATTACGAAGGCATTACATCGGGTACAGACACCTCGCAAGGAACCAAAGCCTACCAAATCGAAAACTCCAAAAAACTTTATACCCGCTGGAAAAATCGCCTACAAACCCACCAGAGAGCGGGCGAAGATATTGACGATGCCAAAGATCGTCGTGCCACCCGGCGTGCTTTGGTAATTGACCACTGCACTCCCACGCCCAATCAGGATGCTGGCTCGATCACTCTATTCAACTTGCTGTTGCTTCTTAGGGAGATGGATTTTCAGGTGACATTCATTCCTGAAGACAATTTTCTTTACATGCCAGAATATACCACGGCACTGCAACGTGTTGGAATAGAAGTATTGTATGCTCCATATGTAACAAACGTTGAGCGGCACTTGAAAGATTGCGGTGATCGCTATGACTTAGCGTTCTTGTTCCGTCCTGGTGTGGTCGAACGCCATTTGAAAACTATTCGCAAGCTTTGCCCCAAGGCCAAAGTACTTTTTCACACTGTAGATTTGCATTTTCTACGAATGTCGCGGGAAGCTGAGCTTCAATCGGATAAGACTAAACAAAAAGCAGCAGACGAAATGAAACAGCGCGAGCATAAAGCTATCCGTGCAGTGGACGCTTCAATTGTACATAGCACAGCAGAGTTGGAACTCCTTCAGCCTGAATTGCCCAGTGTCAAACTCCATGTATTCCCTTTAATTATGGATGTGCCAGGGACCAATAAAGCTTTTTCTGACCGTAAAGATATTGTTTTTGTTGGCGGCTATCAACACACACCAAACGTGGATGCAGTGCAGTATTTTGTATTAGAAATCATGCCATTGTTACGTACACGTTTGCCAGGGGTGTGTTTCTATGCGGTCGGTAGCAAACCTCCATCGGAGATCCAAGCCTTGACCTGTGAGGACGTAATTAGCACTGGTTTTGTCGAAGACCTTACACCTCTACTGGACAAAATGCGTGTTTCGGTTGCACCACTGCGTTTTGGGGCAGGCATCAAAGGAAAAATTGGCACTGCGATGGCTGTTGGCCTGCCTGTTGTCGCCACAACAATGGCTGCAGAAGGGATGTCTCTGACGGATGGCGAAAACATTTTGATTGCCGATGGTGCCGAGGAGTTTGCTGATAAGGTGGTGAAAATATACGAAAACGAAGCACTTTGGAATCGAATTAGCCATAATGGCTTGAAATTTGCGGAAAGTGCTTGGGGGGCAGAAGCCGCTTGGAAGATTTTGCATGATATCCTTGCCGACATCTCAATAACCACGAACCGTAGTTTGTATCCGCTCTCGCTTTTTTCGGAGCCCGAGATAGTTCTGAAAGAAATTAAAAAACAACCGAATGAGTTAGCCCCAATTGCATCTGTTAAGAATCGTGAAGAATTCAATTTGGTTTTGGAAAATAAATCACTCAAGCAAATTAGGGCGTCGAAAAGTCGCTAATCGAGTCATCAAAGACAGAAGCTTTTGCAGTGGAGGGTTTATGTATCCCGTGTAACAAAAAAGTTTCATTTTTTGTGGATATGCAATCTGGAGGCCAGCGGCAAGGAAATAGTTGGATTCCTAATTGGCGGGAAAGGTTAGAGTGCCCACTGTGTAGAATGAACAATCGGCAACGCTTGATTGCCACACTTGTTAAGCAAAGGTTAGATGGAAGCACTAAGAAACATATTTATTTTATGGAGCAAGTCACGCCCATTTATAATTGGGCTACAGCCACTTTTAAAAACCACACTATCGTCGGTAGTGAATATCTTGGCTACGAATATGAAGGCGGCTCAATAATCAAGGGCATTCGTCATGAAGATGTAGAAAACCTCAGCTTTAAAGATCGTACGCTCGATCTAATCGTGAGCAACGATGTGTTCGAACATGTCCCAAATCCGGCCAAGGCTTTTGCAGAGTGCGCGCGCGTATTAAAAAATGGCGGGCTAATGCTTGCTACAATTCCCTTCCATGCCAATAATGATGAGTCGATCATTCGCGCAAAAATAGTGAATGGTCAACTGGAGCATATTTTCCCGCCGTCATACCATGGCAATCCCGTTTCACCTGATGGAGCGCTTGTGTTTACGGATTTTGGCTGGGATTTGTTTGATGTGATAAAAGCAGCAGGATTTTCGGATGTTATCGCCAAAATCTATGCCTCTGAAAAACTGGGACATCTTGGTGGTGGACAAATAATTTTTGAGGTGAAATGATGAGTGAGTTAAACGCTAAAGAAAGCGTAGTGAATAATGAAGGTCTTGACCCAGGCTTAATAAGAGGTGCTGTGGCATAGCGCCACATCAGATCCGTCAATCGTGCAAGTCAGTCATGAGCACATGCGCGAAATTGTGAACTATGCAAAGCAATATCTACCCAACTTCGAAAGTAAACCGGTACGTTTTCTCAAGCGTTATCTGACGAATTCGAATAATAAGTCAGTACGCTTTCTCGAAGTAGCATCATATGCTCATGTTACTGGCTATCTTTTGGCACAACAGTACGGCTGGAATGTAACGCTATCTGATATTTCAGTACAAACACTGGCTTTGGGGGCTCGGCAAGCCCAACTGAATGGACTCGACACCGAACAAGTCCGAAAGGTAGCGATAGACTTTCATGACTTACCTTTTCCTGATGGGGCATTCGATATTGTATATATTGCATCAGCTTTGCATCACACGCTCAAATGGCAATCGGTACTCAAAGAACTGCAGCGGGTGACTGCGCCAGACGGCTTGATGATTCTACAAAATGAACCTTGCCGACGACATTTCTGTTTTTATAAATTCCCCACTAATCGGCCTAATACATATCGACCAATCGAAACTGAATTACATAGACAAGGGATATTAAATACAATCGCGGAACCTTATCCTGGCAGTCGTCCAGAAACCCTATTTGGCATGATCGAAAATCAGAAAATGCCGTTGCCTGAAATTCTACAAATATTGAGGAGTGAAGGTACTGTCGAAAACTTAAGCATCAACTCGCTGATTGGTATGTCGGAGTTCGACAATACTATTCTTTCTGCCACACGTAATTCGAAATCCACGTCGAGCATGATTGAAAACGAGCTCTTAGCGCGTTTAGATAAGGCATGTGAATTATTGACTGCGACTGACACTGCGATGGGTTATTGTTTTCCTACCCTGGCAGAAGTGGCAAATATGGCTCAGAGTTTGGCTGACCGTCTTGATAGTTTACCTGATCCTGGCTCGCAGGAATATGAGATCGCTGTGGCTGACCTGTTCGGTGGCTCAATCACAGCCGTTATGCGTAAATACGGCGATGCCAACCACGCTGCCAAGCAGCCAGACCAACTACTCTACACCAACGGCGAACGTAAAGGCGTTGTCATTGGCTACCCACCAACGCTGACCAAAATACTCGACCTAGCTCATGATCTCGTACCCGATATCCAGACTGCAGAACCAGAAGAAATATCGCAGTGTTTCCCCAACAACGAATGGATTCTCGATAGCAACACTGATTTACGCTATTTGGTTCTTACAACCCATACAGGTAGCATAAGGCTGCAGAACCTAACCGGCGAGCATAACAGCATTGTTGTCCTAGTACGCGTTTACGGATCACCATCTGATACCCCTTTCCGCATCCAATTATTAGTTAATAACAGAGAAATCACAGGTGTTGATGTGTATCAAGCCGATTCTTTCCTATTGACTGGTGAAATGCTTATGAGTAGTGACACAATCTTGTCTGTAAACGTTTGCGGGCTTAACCATAAGCCATTAACGACAATGCCGCCGGTGACTGTCGCCGCAGCTAGAGTGATATACATTACTAAGGTAAATGTTGCCGCCTAACTTTGCATTCAAACGACAACTATCGTTTTTAAAAAACTTAGTACTATTGGAATCGTACGAAGCGAGCAAAACTGGTTTTCCCTGCTTGTCTTACTCACCGTCTACTTGTTAGGAAGATAACGGACGGGCATCACCTACTGTCGGAGAAAGCATATATTCGCAAATCCGACCAGTAAGTTAAGTTCCGGAGTGTTTTTTCAAACTAGGCAGAAAGTTTTATAGAGGTCAAATTGACATTGTTGCCAGAAAACCTGTTTCATCCGTATCACAATCGAAGGTTGTTTTCGGATTGATGCTTGTAATGTACAAATCAATGTAGACCTAAGTGCTTGGTGTCTAGAGCTCATACCTTACAAGGAATGCTCGACCATGCAGATTGCACCTTACAAATCCAACAGTTTGCACTGAGCTTTACCACCACCCTTTCGATAAAGCCCAGATAGTTTGGATGCTTAACAGTGCTGGCCGAACAGGCTCAACGCGGGGTAATGATGGTCGGATTAACTGTATAGATTGTCGCATCACAATACGGTTGGGAAGGTAATGGAGATCATCCATCCATTATGCTAACTTTTTATGCCAATTACAATGTGGATAACTAGCATCGAGATTCCAAGTTCGGAATTCCTTTTATTTAAGGAATTTCTATATTAAGTTGCTTCTATTCATCAAGCCCCCACAAACGGAACAACATATTACTGTTCGTCCTGAGCCTGTTGAAGGACTTATTCAGAGTTTGCTTAATAATTTGCAAGCATTTTCTTAAGTAGTTTGTAAGCGATTTTTTGTTATAATCTCAGGTTTTTTAAGTACTAAGTGGAAAAGAAGATGAACCGAAGTTTTATTATAGTTACTGTGTTATGGATTTTTACCTTCGCCACACCAGTGTATGCTTATATCGACCCGGGTTCTGGCAGTGTATTAACCAGCGCCATTATTGGGCTGTTTGCAGCTGTCGGGTACACGGTACGAAAATACTTTTATAAGATTATTGATTTCTTAAAAGGTGGCAAGAAGAAACAATAATATAAGTAATAAGTAATTTATTCAAACCACTAAATAAAAAAGCACACCTTATGAAAGCAGATCCTGGTTCTTTTCGTGACAGAAATAATCGTGTTTATGACAACGGGCAAATAATTATAAGGGGGATCAGCGACCAGGCACTCAGCCATTGGTACGCTTTAGCTGATTCATCATTGTTTAAGTCGCTTGTTGCCGATAAAAAGGTAATCAGAACTGAACTGGCTAAAGTCGAGGATATTCCTGGAAGCTGGCCAGCGGCACTGATTCATGATCGCATTCCCTTCGTAAGTTATCCGTACGAATGGTCATTCGGTATGCTTAAGGATGCCGCACTTTTGCATCTTGAGATTTTAGAACGGGCTTTTTCTGAAGGCTGGGTGCTCAAGGATTCTTCTTCATACAATATCCAGTGGGTAGGTGCCCGTCCTGTCTTTATCGATATACCCTCTTTTGAGCCATATAACAAAGGAGATCCATGGACGGGTTATCGGCAATTTTGCATGATGTTTCTTTTCCCTTTGATGTTGCAAGCATACAAGAATATCGATTTTCGCTATCTTCTCAGGAGTAACCTAGAGGGTATTGATCCCGCATTGGCCAATCAAATATTGGCCGGATTTTCCCGCTTCCGTAAAGGTGTGTTTAGCAATGTTTATCTGCACTCCAAGTTTCAGGATCGCTCTGCTCGCCTAGAACTTAATGAAGCAAAGAAATTAACCGAAAACTCAGGTCGAGAAGTACAAAAAACCAAAGGGGTAAACCATTCGGATGCAATGATCCTTGGCACAATACAAGGTCTTTCTCGTATAATTAAGCAACTTAAGCTTCCTAATTTTCGCACTAGCTGGGGTTCTTATGAAGTTGACCATAGTTACAGTGATACATCACTTTCGGCAAAAGAGAAATTTGTAGAAAAATATGCGAGCGCAAAAAGGCGAAAATTGGTATGGGACTTGGGCTGCAATACAGGAAATTTTTCACGCCTCTGTGCAAAGCACTCAGACTACGTCATATCTCTTGATGGCGATTTCAATGCCATCGAACGTCTTTACCGTCGCGAAAAGAAGAACCCTGATGGCAATATTTTGCCGTTAGTTATGAATCTCAGTAATGTCTCGCCGAGTCAAGGTTGGCGAGGGCGCGAACGCAAATCGCTCGAAGAACGCGGCCGTCCAGATCTGGTGATTTGCCTTGCATTGATCCACCACATGGTAATCTCTGCAAATATTCCTATGGTGGAATACATTGAGTGGCTTCATAGTTTGGGTACGGAGGTTATTATAGAATTTGTTGGGATTAGTGATGCAATGTCCCAAATTCTCGTTCGAAACAGGGTTAATCAGTACCAAGAACTCACCCATGAAAACTTTGAACAAGCAATAAGCAAGCACTTCCAGATAAATGACTCTGAACTTATCAAAGGCGGTGATCGTAAAATTTACTACTTGTCGCCTATTTAATGAAGTTTTATATACCCATAGTTTAATTCAGCGATCACGTTAGCACTCAATATGGAAGCTTTGGAAAAGACAATTTGGCCGTTAATCGCGTGTTTTAAATTTTTACTAGAGACACTTCACTCAATCACTGGAGATTACGGTTTCGCAATCATATTGCTAAGCGTTTGTTTTTCAACAGTATTGATGCCAATTGCTAAATTGGTTAGTAAATTAGAACAAAAAAGTAAAGCAGCACATGATGCAATGGAGCCTTTGATAAGGAAAGTTCGGGAATCTTACACTGGTAGAGAGCGATTCGAGCGCATCGATGAGATTTACAACGCTCACAATTATCATCCGATTAAGTCGATGGTATCTATTTTACCGTTGCTAATACAATTACCCTTTTTGATAGCTGCTTTATTAGTGCTTTCAAATTACGGCCCATTGAAAGAACAATCTTTCTTCTTGGTGAAAGACCTATCCTTGCCGGATGCAATGGTTCGATTTTCGATTGCTTCTGTTAACTTATTACCTATTCTGGTTATTATTGTTTCACTTTTTGACTCTTACATTAGAGTAGAGTCAACACCGGAAAGCAAAAAACAATTTCTTATTGTCTGCACTGTATTAGCTTTACTCATATACCAAGTACCTGCGGCTGTCTGTCTTTACTGGCTGACCACAAACCTCTATTCACTAGCCCGGTCTGCTTATCATCGCTATATCTCAGCGCGAGATCCATTAAAACCAGAATATGGAAGAGAGAATTTTAAGGCGGTTAATTGGATTAACAATTGTTTTGATAAAAAATCCTTGTTTCTATTAACTCTGTACCCAACCTTAATAATTCCAATCAGCACCTATTTCGCATCAAAATCTAGTTATGATATTTCGGCCTTTGCCGTAATTGGATTTTTTTTATTATTTTCTCTAATTTTTGGCTCAGTTTTCACAATTGCAATTGGCTTTTTGAGTAAAAAATGGACAGAAGTCCTTTTTTGCTTGGCCATATTTCTATGTCTTGTTATTTTCTTCAATTACAACTTTCACCAATATAACGGCAAGGTCATTGGCGCGGATACTGATATTTTTTCATCAGGTACAAATCATTATGATTTTATTGTATATGGTTTTCTTGCCCTTTTGGTATTTGTTGCAAATCGAAAAATATCCGCTGATCGTGACTCCATTGCCTTCTTTTTTATTGCCGGAAACTTAGCTATAACAGCAACGTTAGTCATTGGCTCTTTAGGCCACGCTAAAACTGAGACTACAAATGCAAAAAATGTCTATTGGCGGGAGTTTTACGAACTATCTTCGGAACAAAACGTCATACACATCCTCCTGGATGGTTTCCAAGGCACTTTATTTCTGAAGATAATAAACGAGAATCCAAGCCTAAAAGCAAAATTTGATGGCTTTACATTTTACCCAGATGCTTTATCTTCCTCCGAGGTAACTTACCTTTCAGTACCATCAATTTTATCGGGAAGACATTTCGATGGCACGGAAAACATAAGCAAGTATTTTGCTAGGGTCAACTTTTCTGATGATTCCAACACGGGTACTTCTGTCACCCCCCCGCTCTTGTCAGCATTGCACTCGAAAGGCTATCGCCTTGACATACTGGCTGATACTGGAAGTGGTATGCCTAATTCCAAAGACTACAGTTTTTATGCCAACACGATTTTACCTGAAAATCGACCTGCATATTGGTTAGCGCAAATTACCGACATTTCTTTGGTCAAGTCGTTTCCTTGGGCGGCTAAAAAACACATATACCGCAATGGAAATTGGTTTTTGACACGTTTCTTCACTGAAAATCTAACAAGCAGAGCCAATCAAGCAATGAGCTTCATTAGAGAGTTTGGTAGTCATGCTAAGCCGACTCAGCCAAAGCCGATTTATAAGTTTATTCATCTGCTTACACCACACGGCCCATGGACAACCAACAAAGACTGCAAACAAACGGAAGCGCGTGAAGATGCCAACGCTGTCTATCACCAAGCCCGCTGTTCAATCTTTGCACTTGCAGATATGCTCGAATCTATCCGTAACCTTGGGATTTACGACAAATCTGTCATTCTGATCCATGGCGACCATGGCATCGCCCACACCTATGGATTACCAAAAAAATCTGAAAGCGCCTACTTCCCAATGTATTTAGGGAATGCAAACCCACTTGTTCTACTTAAGCCTCTCTTATCCAAGGATCATTTGCAGATTAGCGACAAACAAGTCGAGCTTGTAGACATTCCAACAACTATAGTAAATCTACTTTCGATTGAAAATAACTTTCCTGGCGTATCGATGGTTTCGCCATCCAAAGAATTCATCAGACAGCGTTTCTTTTTCGAATTTGAGCCGAATCGGCAAGAGGCAGGACAACTTGATAGGGTAAGCATTGCTAGAAAATTTACTGTTTCAGGGTCAATATTTAATCCAGAATCTTGGGGCATGTCGAGTTTATCTAACGCACTAGAAATCAACAAATTCGCTACAGAAAACTTTATCTCGATAGTGCGCTCTGGCATCAATCTAAACAACTATATGTGGATGCAATATGAAGGCTCAACACCTCGAAAAGGAATAATCGTAGTCATTGACGATCAACAAGTACCCGTTATTATTGATAAAGCAAAAAAAGTACTGGTTTTTCAAATTGGCAAAGCACGACCATCTGCTAATAAAATTTATTTAGTAAACCCAGCATTGCAGAAACGTCAGTTAATCCAAGGAATGCCAACATAATAAGCCTTAAATCTTTTCTACAACAAAATGAATTTTTGCATTCATACCAATTCTTCTGAGGTAGAAACCATCCTTTTTTTGTATAGTCCATAATATTTTTGTTAAACGATTCTAGTGTTGATAGGTGTGAAATATTTACCGGTTCGACATTAAGAAAAACTATTACGATGCTCCACGTGGCCTAGTCGTCTCGAGAGCTACGAACCTAAATTAAATGTACGAAAATTTTGGTAAATGACCAACCACAATCAGCCTCATTTTCTCAGCGTCCGACATATCGCCGTTCTAGGTATTATGATGATCGCACTTCCGTTGATCCTGGATCAACTTGTGTTCCGGGGTGTTTACCTGCCGCTTCTTGAGCCCCAGTCAACCGCAGGCATGACATTGCTGGCACGCAGCATACAAAAAGCAAACTATGCGCCTGGAAAGAAAAACGTTCTAATACTCGGCGACTCTCGTATCGGCGAAGGTTTTTCGGCAGGTATCGCGAATGAAATCGGCACTCCACAGGGATTTCATTTCATTGGACTTGGTTTACCAGGAACCACTCCGCGCGTTTGGTACTATGTTCTGCGCGACCTCGTCTCGCAGCGTAACAGCTACCATGCAATTTTTATGATGGCAAACACCCTGCGCGATGATGATACCTATGAGGACGTTGCAAACCGCTCACTCGACACTGCATACGTTGCACCGCTCTTAAATTGGGGGGATATCTTTACTTATCCGCAATCGTTCACCGCGCCGAAAGAAATTATGAACGCAACCAATGCAGTGGCATTCCCATCTGCATCGTTCAAGAGCGACGTAATTGGGTTCATCAAGGCACCAATTAAACGTGCGAAGAAAGCGTCCCAGTGGCGAGCTGGATATCCGTCATGGATCGCGGCTTACCAGGGACACGCGGAAACACTTCCCCCTATTGGAACACCGTTCTCAGCCGACTATGTGCTTGCTCGCTTAAGCGCCAACAGCCGGAGCAGTCTCGACGCGTACTTTCGATTGTACAGGGAAGGCAAACCACAACCGACGGAGCGTGCGTTTGCTTATCGGTACAAATGGTTTGGCCAAATCGCCCAAAAATATACGTCGACGGCGGTGACGGTCGGTGCGTTTCTGATCCCACGTGGACCTTACCATGCAGCGTTGAACAAACCTGCAGAAGCCGAGGGATCCCTCAAATTACTGGAGCGAAAAGGAATGATCACCCTATTGGACACAGCGGTTTCCCTGCCGCTGGAAAAGCCTGAATTCTTCTTTGATAACTTGCACATGAATGCTACGGGAAGAGATGTGTTCAGTCGCAACTTGGCCAAATCCGTTATCGCCCAGCTTAAGGACTGACACTCACTATGCTTTTTGACACACTTCAATATTGGGTTTTTTTTTCTGCGGTTCTCGCTGTCTACGGTAGCCTTGACGCACGGAGCGGACGCGGCTTTTTGGTTCTTGTAAGCTTCGTTTTCTATGGGTTCTGGAATCCCAAGTTTTTGATCCTGTTGGCTGGGTCGACTGTTTTCAATTATTTTTCAGGCATCGCGATAGAATCGGCACAAGGCAACCGTCGTCGTATTTGGCTGATCCTCTCGCTCTCCGCGAATCTAACGGTACTTGGCTTTTTCAAGTATTTCAACTTTTTCGTTGAATCTTTTGCCCACCTGTTTGGTCTAGATTTAGGTTCGCTAGTGCTCAATATTATCCTGCCGGTCGGCGTAAGTTTCTACGCTTTTGAAGGAGTCGCTTATAACGTGGACGTGTATCGCAAACATCTGCCGGCGCAACGAAACCTGCTCGATTTTGCACTGTTCATCTCCTTTTTTCCGCATCTCGTCGCTGGCCCCATCATCAGACCCCATGATTTCTTTCCGCAAGTAGGCCCGAAATGGTGTATTAACGAGGCAGATTTCAAATGGGCGATCATGCAGATCATCAAGGGATTGATCAAGAAATGCGTGTTCGCAGATGTCTTCGCGGTCTACGCTAACGCCTATTTCGGGCAAACTGCCGCAACAGAACAGATCGCGGCACTGATTGGTGTTTTCGCTTTCGGCATGCAGATATATTTTGATTTTGCCGGTTACACCGATATTGCTCGGGGTTGTGCACGTCTGCTAGGATTCAAATTTCCACCGAATTTCGAACGGCCTTATTTGGCCCGTGACATTAGTGAATTCTGGCGTAAGTGGCACATTTCCCTTTCAACTTGGTTACGTGATTATCTCTACATTCCATTGGGAGGAAATCGCAAGGGCGTGATTAACACCCACCGCAACTACATTATTGTCATGGGGCTGGGTGGCCTTTGGCATGGCGCGAGCTGGAACTTCCTGATGTGGGGGCTGTTTCATGGCTGTCTGTTATCGGCGCATCGTTTGTGGCTTGATTTAGGGCCCGCCACCGTTCGCGGTTGGATGCAACACAGCCTGGGTAACGCTTTCGCGTGGATGCTCACAACGCTTCTTGTCTTCATCGGCTGGATTCCGTTCCGTGCAAACGACTGGCACCAAACCACCAGGATAATTGCCGACCTGTTGCATCCAGGTGCATACGATCTTGCAGAAATTCCGACAGAACTCATTGTCTTAACGGGATTATCTTTGTTGTATTGCCTACTTGATCGCGGTCGATGGTTTGAGCAATGGATAGAAAATAAGGTCGCTTTGCTACCTTTTTCAATTTCTGTAGGTGTCCAAATCTGGCTGCTCAGTCTCTTCATGCAGCGAAATAGCTCGATTCCCTTTCTCTATTTTCAGTTTTGATATCGTGGTGACCCAATTTTTCGGGCAGACAATTATGCTGCTAGCCTACTTAAAAAGGGCTGATAATGTCTACCGTACAGCTAGAAGTCCAGGAACCATAATAAATGAATAAACAAAACAAAATAATCATCATCGGCGCGTCGGGCTATCTCGGAAGATCATTGTACGCCAATATTAAAATGGTTGGTTTGCCATATGGAACCTCGACTATAGGTGCTGATGGCTTGCTACCCTTACGCCTGGATGAGCCTGATAAATTCGACTATGGTATTATTGACACAGCGACTGTGGTACTGGTGACAGCGGCTATCTCTGCACCTGATATTTGTGCCAATGAACATGATCGTGCTTGGGCGGTAAATGTGACAGGTACATCAGAGTTTATCTCTAAGGTTATGATGCAAGGTGGGCGAGTAATTTTTTTCTCCAGCGATACGGTTTATGGAGAAAGGGGGGATGAGTTTAACGAACAAGAAAACTGTAATCCAGCGGGTGAATATGCCGAAATGAAGCGCGAAGTGGAAAAGCGCTTTTTAGGAAATCCGCTTTTTAAGACTATTCGCCTCTCTTACGTTTTTTCTCGCGAAGATAAATTTACTAAGTATTTAACTGCATGCAGCCAAACTGGTGAGGTAGCTGAGATATTTCATCCATTCTATCGAGCTGTCATTTATCGGGATGATGTGGTGAAAGGAGCTATTGCCTTGGCGCAGCGTTGGGATGAATTCCCACAAAACATCATAAATTTTGGCGGGTCAGAAGTGTTGGCTCGAACAGAGTTCGCAGAAATATTACGGGATTTGGGATTACCGAGTTTGCGGTTTCGCGTGACCGAGCCAGAGGCCGACTTTTTTAAGAATAGGCCAAAAGTGATTAAAATGGCATCGCCAATTTTATTATCACTTCTCGGGCATCCGCCAAATACGCTGCGTGAAGCTACAAAAATTGAATTCAATTCGAAAAAGGAAGATAAGCATGGCTAAACGTGTATTCATTACTGGTATCACAGGTATGGTTGGCTCGCACTTGACCGATTACCTGTTGGAAAAAACTGATTGGGAGATCTATGGCCTATGTCGTTGGCGCAGCCCACTAGACAACATTTCGCACTTGTTGCCCCGCATCAATGCAGATGATCGCGTACATTTGCTATATGGCGATCTACGGGATTACTTATCGATTCACGAGGCTGTCCGTAAGGCAAAACCAGATTTCGTATTTCATTTGGCGGCGCAAAGTTATCCTAAGACAAGTTTTGATTCACCCTTAGACACCCTGGAAACTAACGTGCAGGGTACGGCTAACGTTTTAGAGGCTTTGAGAAAGAATGACATCAATGCGGTAACACATGTTTGCGCATCGTCTGAGGTTTTTGGGCGTGTGCCAAAAGAGAAACTTCCTATTGATGAGGAATGTACTTTCCACCCCGCTTCTCCGTATGCAATTTCGAAAGTGGGTACAGATTTAATCGGTCGTTATTATGCGGAGGCTTACAACATGACGGTCATGACAACCCGCATGTTCACGCACACTGGGCCGCGTCGGGGCGATGTCTTTGCTGAATCAACGTTTGCAAAGCAAATTGCTATGATTGAAGCGGGGTTGATTCCCGCTGTCGTAAAAACTGGTAATCTGGATTCGCTTCGTACTTTTGCAGATGTCCGTGATGCTGTTCGCGCCTATTATCTCCTGGTGACTGTGAATCCAATCCCCGCAGCTTACTATAACATTGGCGGCACCTATACATGCACTATCGCCGACATGTTGAAAACCTTGCTATCAATGTCAACCATAAAAGACATCAAAGTCGAAACAGATTCTGAGCGTCTTCGTCCTATCGACGCTGACTTGCAAGTGCCAAATACTGCCAAATTTAAAGCAGTCACTGGATGGGAGCCTGTGATACCATTTGAGCAAACTATGAGTGACTTGCTTGAGTATTGGCGAGATCGCGTCAAAACAGGCCAAGGCTTTTTGACTCGTTAAGGGAAGCAACAATGATTGTTCGCGCCCGTGCCCCATTACGTTTGGGGCTAGCAGGAGGAGGGACGGATGTCTCACCCTATGCCGACTTACACGGTGGTTATGTTCTTAATGCAACCATAGACCGATATGCTTATGCAGTTATCAAAACTTTGGATGAACCTTATATCCGGTTTTCTGCTACTGACCAACAGTCAGAAACAATTAAAGCCATAACCGAACCACTAAAAATGAATGGCAAGCTTGATTTGCACAAGGCGGTATATAATCGTTTAATTAATACTTACAATAACGGAAAGCCTATCCCAATGGAACTAAGCACATTTTGCGATGCTCCTGCTGGTTCTGGTTTAGGATCTTCTTCAACGCTTGTCGTTGTTATGATTCGGGCATTTGCTGAACTGCTTAATTTGCCGTTAGATGATTACATGCTCGCCCATCTTGCTTATCAAGTTGAACGGGTTGATTGCGGCTTACAAGGTGGGCGACAAGATCAGTACTCAGCAACTTTTGGCGGCTTTAATTTCATGGAGTTTTATGCAGACGATCGGACAATAATTAATCCGTTACGCATTAAAAACTGGATTATCTGTGAGCTTGAAGCTTCGTTGGTATTATTTTATACGGGCGTTTCGCGCGAATCAGCAAAAATCATAGCTGACCAAAGCGACAATGTGAAAGCCGGCTCGGTAGATGCTATGCATGGCATCAAACAAGAAGCATTGATCATGAAAGAATGCTTGCTTAAAGGGGATTTTAGTGGAATTGTTGGCTCCATGCTCCAGGGTTGGGAAAATAAAAAACGTTCAGCCAAAACAGTATCTAATTCCCATATTGAAGAAATTTATGGGGCGGCGATACGGGCGGGTGCGCTTGCCGGTAAGGTGTCAGGTGCAGGAGGTGGAGGATTTATGATGTTTTTTGTGCCACCGGACAAGCGAATGGATGTAATAAGGGCGTTACAACATTTCGAAGGACAAGTGAGCAATTGTCACTTCACTAAACACGGAACCCAGGCCTGGAGGATAAATGAAAGATTATATTTCCAACCAAATCGCTGAAAGCCAGAGAATTATGTCGGTGATGTTGGCTGACGAAAAATTGCTTGATAAGGTAGCTGCATCAGCTATGGCTTGTATTGATTGCCTACAAAATAAGGGGAAAATTTTGCTTGCCGGCAATGGAGGTAGTGCCGCAGATGCTCAACACATTGCAGGAGAGTTTATGAGTCGGTTTGCCTTTGACCGTCCTAGTTTATCAGCAATTGCCTTAACAACAGACACTTCAATCCTTACAGCTATTAGCAATGATTACGGCTATGAAAAATTGTTCGCTCGCCAAATTCAGGGGCATGGTAACAAAGGTGATGTATTTATAGGTTATTCAACTTCAGGTGAGTCATCCAATATCCTATTGGCTTTTGAGGAAGCACGAAGCAGAGGATTGATATGCATTGGCTTCACAGGTAACCGTGTTGGCCCCATGTTAGATTTGTGCGATTATCTCTTGGAAATTCCTTCATCAGAGACACCAAAAATTCAAGAAGGCCATCTCGTTTTAGGGCACATTCTTTGTGGACTTGTGGAAAAATCCCTCTTTAAACCAAAAGCATAATTATGGAAGCGATTATTTTGGCAGGTGGCCTCGGTACCCGCTTAAAACAGGAAGTTCCGGATTTGCCCAAACCTATGGCTCCTATAGCAGGCAAACCATTCCTTGAATATCTTTTGGTCGATATGGCTGCAAAAGGTTTTACCAAAATAATAATCTCTGTGGGCTACCTGGCAAATAAAATTATCGATTATTTTGGTGATAAATTTTTAGGGCTTGATTTGGTTTACGTAGTTGAACAAAGTCCCCTAGGTACGGGGGGGGGCATCCGTAAAGGTCTACTACAATGCGCTGAAGATTACATTTTTATTTTCAACGGCGACACTTACATTGAACTTGATGCTTTAAAGGTTAAGCAACGTTGGCAACAAGTAAACTGCCCAATAATGGTCGTGCGCCAAGTACCCGATACGAGAAGATATGGCCGAATTGAAGTCGATGCAAAAGGCTACGTAAGTAGTTTTTCCGAAAAAGGGATTATGGGCGAAGGTTTAATTAATGCAGGCTGTTATGTCCTACCACGAAATGCTCTCGATTCTTTCACGGAGAATAAGCCATTCTCTCTAGAGCTCGACTACCTTAGCAAAAGTGTAGGTACGATGAAAATATCTACATTTGTTTCGCATGGTTATTTCATTGATATTGGTGTACCCGAAGATTATAAACGTGCACAAATCCAGTTTCCAAAGGTGTTTAATTGCATTTAAAGCGAGCATTATTTTTGGATCGTGATGGAGTAATTAACTACAACTATGGTTACGTATGTGATAAAGATAATTTTGACTTTATAGAAGGTATATTTGAACTTTGTCGTTCAGCAATGTCGTTAGGGTATGAGTTGATTATAATAACTAATCAGGCGGGTATCGGAAGAGGTTATTATACTGAAGATATTTTTAAGCAGTTGACTAAGTGGATGTGTGAACGGTTTGAAAATGAAGGCGTAACTATTACGGACGTGTTTTTTTGTCCTTACCATCCAGATAAGGGGGTAGGTAAATACCGTATCGATTCATATGACAGAAAACCAAATCCTGGAATGTTACTTAAAGCTAGCGAAAAACACCATTTGTCTCTGGCAGATTCAATAATGTTAGGCGACAAGCAATCAGACATAAAGGCCGCAAGAAGTGCTGGCGTAGGCGTAACCTGTCTTTATAATGTTAATTCACAGACAAACTCAAAATTAGCTGATTATCAAATAAATAGGCTAGTAGATTTAATTCCTATTTTGAATCTACAGAAAACACAGGGAAACCACAGTTAGAATAGCCTGGCAACAGTGCTTAACCATAGGCTAAGCCATCCATTGAAATACATAGTTAATTGTTGATCCCTTTAAGCGCGGCCTTAACATCAATAAATTAAACGACTAAGCTGTTTGGTTTTGCTTTGTAAATTGTGTGATTGTTAATTATTGAATTTCTATGCAACTTACCTTTGGTCAAGCTTGAAATTAAGGTAGTAGTATAATAGTTCAACAACAAACAGTAATGTAGCTCTTTTATCAGATTTCGCTGTTATTAATGAATTCAAGCTTAAAAATATTAGTCACAGGTGCCAGTGGTTTCGTTGGCAAATATCTCTGTACCGAATTAGTTGGCCAAGGAAAATCTATTCGAGTGGCATCTCGTTCTGTGAATATGTGGGCTGAGAATATTGAAGCTGCCTTGATTGCTGAAATTGATGGTATGACAGATTGGTGCACAGCGCTTACAGGAGTGGATTCCATAGTACATCTTGCTGCACGCGTCCATGTAATAGGTGATGTAGAAGCTGACCCATTGACTGCTTTTCGACGGGTAAATGTGGATGGTACATTAAATTTGGCAAGACAAGCAGCCGCCGCAGGTGTACGTCGCTTTATCTTTATTAGCTCGATAGGTGTAAACGGAAACGGGAACGAAAGGCCATTTACCGAAGAGGATATGCCCAATCCACAAGAACCTTATGCTTTGTCTAAATTTGAGGCTGAGCAAGGGTTGCGCATGCTAGCAAAGAAAACCAATATGGAAGTGGTCATTATTCGCCCACCATTAGTGTATGGTATCAATGCACCTGGTAATTTTGCTAATATGCTTAATGTAATCAGATGTATTGCTAAGCTACACTTGCCTCTACCACTTGGCGCCATAAACAACGAGCGTAGCTTGGTGGCGGTACAGAACTTGGTCAGCTTCATTATTATGTGTTTACATCATCCTGCGGCGGCTAATCAAACCTTTTTAGTGGCTGATGGTGTTGATGTATCAACCCCAGAACTTCTGCATGCTTGCGCGGCGGCGCTGAGAGTAAACTTATGGTTGTTGGCAATCCCACAGCAATGGCTTGAGCTTGGCGCATCATTGCTGTGCAAACAAGCAGTTGCACGAAAATTGTATGGTAGTTTGCAGGTTGATATCACCAAGGCACGGACGGTTTTGGGCTGGAAACCTCCCGTATCGTCAGTGACGGAAGGGTTAAAGTTGCATGCACTGGATTTGAGTTGATTTTACTGAACAATGAAGCGGTTTTTTGATTTTTGGTTGGCATTACTTCTACTACTGTGTTTGCTCTTCCCTCTGTTAGTGGTAGCTGTAATAGTGGCGCTAACTTCAAATGGGCCGATTTTTTACTGGTCAGATCGTGTCGGTCGAGGTAACAAGATTTTCAAAATGCCCAAGTTTCGTACTATGCGGATAAATACACCGTCGTTAGCGACCCATCTTTTATCCGAACCTGATAAGTACCTAACATCAGTTGGTTTTTTTTTACGCAAATCCAGTCTTGACGAATTGCCTCAGCTTTGGAGCATCATTAAAGGTGACATGAGTTTTGTTGGCCCGAGGCCTGCTTTGTTTAATCAGGATGACCTTATTGCGCTAAGAAGCCAATGTGGCATTCACCATTTGTTGCCGGGATTGACAGGATGGGCGCAGGTCAACGGAAGGGACGAATTACCAATACCGCAAAAAGTAAAATTTGATGTAGAGTATATGCAAAGAAAGTCTTTTGGCTTTGACCTTTATGTTATCTGGTTAACCCTTCTCAAAGTGATGCGTGGTGAGGGGGTTTCTCATTGAAAATATCAAAACGGATATTGCTTTATCGAAGATATGGCTTGGCAACTACTAAAGATAAAGAGTTAGTTTAATGAGGTTGCAATTAGCACACTGGTTCATCAGTCTTTCTCGGCGTACAAAAGCCATCATACTAATCGGTGCAGATACTTTTTTTGCAGTGTTGGCTTTTTGGGCTGCGTTTTCCTTACGATTGGGAGTGTTTTATCTGCCCAAAGGCGAGATCTGGTATCTATTTTTAGCTGCACCTGTCTTAGCTGTACCAATTTTTTTAAAGCTGGGTTTATATCGAGCCATCATACGCTATATAGAAATCAGGGCGCTATGGACAATTATTCAGGCATGCACGCTTTATGCCCTTATATTTGCTTTAATTCTGTATCAATCTGGAATTAGGGGAATCCCTCGCACAGTCACACCTCTAAATTGGCTCAACATTATGGTGCTTGTCGCCAGCAGCCGATTTTTTGTGCGCTGGTGGATGGCTGAAACGTACATTAATTTGAGCGGCGCTAAGCGTAATGAAAGAAATAATAAAAAGAATGTCGCTATTTACGGTGCTGGCAGTGCTGGTGTCCAATTGGCTGCGGCGTTAGATCATGGCAGTGAATTTAAGCCTGTGGCATTTATTGATGACGATGCCTTACTACACCGTCAAAAAGTCAATGGCTTGCGTATTTATCCACTAAGTTCATTAAGTTATTTGATTGAACGGCATAAACTTGTAGACGTGCTATTGGCTATACCTTCGGCATCACGGTCGAGAAAGAGTGAAATCATCCGCTTACTGGAGCCTTACGCAGTGCATGTCATGTCAATGCCCGGATTATCCGAAATTGCACAAGGCAAAGTTAAGGTTGACGCACTTCAAGAAATTGATATTGGAGATCTTTTGGGAAGGGATTCTGTACCGCCGGACAACTCGTTATTATCTGCCACTATTACAGACAGGGTTGTCATGGTGACCGGAGCGGGAGGATCGATAGGGTCTGAGTTATGTCGTCAAATCATCCAATTGCGACCTAAGTCGTTAGTTCTTTTCGAGTTATGTGAATACGCCCTTTATGAGATTGAAAAGGAATTGCTTCTCCTATCCGCCAAACTTAGCTCCGTCCAAGAAATTGAAATTATTTCAGTACTCGGTTCTGTCACGAACATATCGAGAATTGAAAAAGTGTGTAAGACCTTCTCGGTGCAAACAATTTATCATACTGCGGCTTATAAGCATGTACCGATGGTTGAGAAAAATCCGGGCGAAGCAGTCTGGAACAATATCTTTGGGACTTTAAATACCGCAAAAGCCGCCATTAACGCCAACGTTGAAACATTTGTGCTAATTTCAACTGACAAGGCGGTAAGACCCACTAACACCATGGGCGCTACCAAGCGTTTTGCCGAATTGATCCTGCAAGCACTCACCCTAAATGTTGAAAACCATCAGACTCGCTTTACTATGGTAAGGTTTGGCAATGTCCTGGACTCTTCCGGTTCTATTGTGCCATTGTTTAGGGAGCAGATCGCCCGGGGCGGGCAGGTCACAGTAACAGATGAAAGAGTCATCCGTTACTTTATGACTATACCCGAAGCGGCGCAACTGGTGATTCAAGCAGGTGGCATGGGTTTAGGTGGAGATGTGTTTGTTCTGGATATGGGAGCGCCCATTCGCATTTTAGATCTGGCCAAACGCATGATACATTTAAGTGGGCTAGAAGTTAAAGACAGCCGCCATCCAGACGGGGAGATAGAAATCAGTTTTATTGGCCTGCGACCCGGAGAGAAGCTTTTTGAGGAGCTTTTGATAGGCGACAATGTTTCCGAAACCGCACATAAACGAATCATGCGTGCTGAAGAACAGGTAATCTCTTGGGCGGAACTGGAAAGTTTGCTTACAACGCTTGAAAAAGCGACAAAAAATGAAGATTTTGAACGTGTTAGGGCGGTTTTAAAATATGCGGTTACAGGATATGTACCGCAATGTGAAGTTGAAGATGTCTTATGGAAACAATCCCTTGTTACATGTGCTTCGCCAATTGAAAATGAAGAGCAAAAAAAGCCTCCCTTTGCGTTACCGCAAAGGGAGGGGGGGAATCAAGCAGAGCAATGAGGGGGATCTGCTTGTAGGTACGACACACAGTAGAAAAAAGTTAAACTTTTTTAGTTGGTATGCTCACCATGTTGCTGTAAATTGCAGCAACTGCAAATAGCACGGTTGAGAATATGAACTGGGCAGATATAAAGCTCCATATCCCCGTGATAAATAGCAGGCCAATCAAAATGTCTTTATTTAATTTAGTCATTTATAAATTCCAGTAGATTAAAAAACAGGTTATTCAGTATCTGGCTGGTTAATAAGCCGATATATCGTATGTCTTTAGTATAGGCATATAATTTTTTGAGACAATACGCCAAATATTAAACGAATTGTTTCCAATTATAGAACAATAATAAAAGTCAAGTTTTTTGTTAACTTCGTCACAATTACTGTGTTGGCAATACTTTGAGATATTTACTTAAGGGCTTTTCTGGCCTCGTCAGCCAGATTGCAATGTTGATGAACTAAAAAAGCTTCCTAGTCTTCTTTTTTTTCAATCGTATTTTGCTGAATGTCAATTTCGGCATCGCCCCTAGGGGTATACAATCTGGAAAATAACAAACCAATCTCAAAAAGCAGCCACATGGGGATAGCCAACATTGTCTGAGAAATGGCATCGGGCGGGGTTAGGAACATGCCAATGATAAATGCCCCTAAAATGACATAAGGACGTTGTTCTGAAAGCGTAGTAGGGGTTATTAAACCAGTCCAAACCATAACAATAGTGACTATGGGTACCTCGAAGCAAACGCCGAAAGCAAAGAACATGGTCAATGCGAAGTCGAGGTACTTGGTGATGTCCGTCATGACTGCAACTCCGACGGGTGCCGCAGTGGTCAAGAAAAAAAACACCGAAGGGAAAACGACAAAATATGCGAACGCCACGCCCAAATAGAATAATAACGTACTGGTAATCAACAGCGGCAGTATCAGACGGCGCTCATGCTTATAGAGGCCAGGCGCGACAAATGCCCAGAATTGATACAGGATGAAAGGTACGGATAAAAATACAGCAGCAACGAGCGTAAGCTTGATTGGGGTGAAAAAAGGCGATGCCACATCAATAGCAATCATAGTGCTATTTTGAGGCATGTGCTTGAGCAATGGATCAGCCACCAAGCTGTAAATATGGTTAGGGTCGGTTGCAACCAGCAAGATTATCAATACAATAAGTACCCATAAAATGGAGTACATCAAGCGGTTGCGTAGTTCTATCAGGTGGCTGATAAAAGACTGTTCGGGTTGCTCGAAGCCTTCTTCGGAATTATCCTTGCTCATCCTGATCAATGTTTTTTTGTGTCAGGCTTTTAGTTTCAGGCTTTTGACGGATCGACTCCTTAATGGCACGAAGATCATTGGAGGTATCATCAAGCAATTGTTTAAACTCGTTGACCCCAGTTTGGTTTTTAAGCGATTGGCGCAGTTCTTCCGCTTGAAATTCTTCGCTGATCTCTTGTTTGACGGAAGCCAGCATTCGTTTTGATTTCGCCACCCAAAAACCAGCCATCCGAGCGACCTTGGGCAATTTTTCAGGCCCTATGACCAACAAGGCCACCAGGGCGACCATGCAAATCTCAGAAAAGCCTACTTCAAACATCTCAAACCTTATCTTCTTTTTTGGAGGTGACTTCGCCGTCTATGGGCTTATCTTCTTCGTTGGCGGTATCTTTTTCTTCCTCATCCCGCATGGCGGAACGAAAATTTTTGATTGCCCCACCCAGATCAGCGCCCACATTTTTAAGGCGTTTAGTCCCAAAAATAACGATAATAATAGCCAACACGATCAACAATTTTGTAACACTGATGCCCATTGCAGCTCCCCTAACATTAACTATGAATGCACAATATACTATTTACCTAGTCTTTACGCTGCGATTTTTCATCCAGGCCAGATAGGCCAAAACGCCGTTGCAACTCGCTTAACACATCATCCGGACCAAGCCCTTGGCTGGCAAGCAGTACCATGCAATGAAACCAAAGATCTGCGGTTTCGTAAATAATCTGTTGTTTATCACCACCTTTACCGGCAATGATAGTTTCGGCAGCTTCCTCGCCAATTTTTTTTAGGATGGTGTCAAGGCCTTTTGCGTAAAGGCTGGCCACATAAGACTTATCTGTTGATTCCAGTTTTCGCTGTTCCAGCACTTCTGCTAATTGCCGCAATATATCACTCATGTTTTTTGTAAATCGTGTTTGGATCTTTTAAGACGGGCGAAACTATTAGCCATTTGTCATCCAATAATTGCCGGTAAAAACAACTTTCCCGACCAGTATGACAAGCGATGCCGCCAATTTGTTCGACCAACAACACAAGAACATCTTCATCGCAATCCAGGAAAATACCCGCAATTTTTTGACGATGCCCTGATTCCTCACCTTTATGCCAGAGTTTATTGCGCGACCTAGACCAATATACGGCATAGCCTTCACTTACAGTCAAAGCTAAAGATTCCCGATTCATCCATGCGAACATAAGGATTTTACCTGTTTCAGCATCTTGTGCGATAACAGGTATTAAGCCCTCGTCTGTCCAGCTTATTTCATCCAGCCATTGGGTGCTGCTCATAAGCGAACCTCAATTCCACGCTCAGCCATGCGCCCTTTAGCTTGCTGAATGGTGTATTCGGCAAAATGAAAGATGCTGGCCGCTAACACCGCATCGGCCTTGCCTTCAATGATGCCGTCTGCCAAGTGCTCCAGGTTGCCGACACCTCCCGATGCAATTACAGGGACTGAAACCGCTTCGCTAATGGCTCGGGTTAAGGGTAGGTCGAAACCTATACGCGTTCCATCCCTGTCCATGCTGGTCAAGAGGATTTCACCTGCGCCATATTGAACCATCTTAAGCGCCCATTCAACTGCATCAATACCTGTAGCCTTACGACCGCCATGGGTAAAAATTTCCCACCGATCTACTTCACACTGCTGACTTACTTTTTTGGCATCAATGGCGACGACAATGCACTGAGAGCCAAAACGTTCAGCCGCTTCGCGGACAAACTCAGGATTAAACACGGCAGCACTGTTAATGCCGACTTTATCGGCACCCGCATTCAACATTCGGCGAATGTCTTCTAACGTACGAATGCCACCACCCACCGTCAAGGGGATAAACACTTCACTGGCGACTTGCTCAACGACATGAGCCATGGTTTCACGGTTATCGTGGGTTGCGGTAATATCGAGGAAGGTAATTTCATCCGCCCCTTCCCTATCATAACGTCTAGCGATTTCGACCGGATCGCCGGCATCGCGAATATCAACAAACTTTACGCCTTTGACGACGCGGCCATTGTCAACGTCCAAGCAAGGTATGATGCGTTTTGCCAAGCTCATAAACCAAACGATTCAGCCAGTTTTGAGGCTTCGGCAAAATCAAGTGTTCCTTCGTAAATAGCCCTGCCAGTGATTGCACCCATAATGCCGTCACCTGCAACTGCTCCCAAAGCTTTAATGTCTTCTAGTGAAGTAATACCGCCGGAAGCAATGACTGGGATACGTATAGCCCTAGCCAATTTTGCCGTGGCTTCTACGTTGACCCCCTGCATCATGCCATCCCTGGAAATGTCAGTGTAGATAATGGCTTCAACGCCGTCTTCCTCGAAGTGCTGCGCCATGTCAATGACATCGTGGCGTGAAAGTTTTGACCAACCATCGATTGCCACTTTGCCATCTTTGGCATCGAGCCCGACGATGATGCGACGCGGATATTCTATCGCCATTTCTTTGACAAAATGCGGTGTGTTAACTGCTTTGGTGCCAATAATGACGTATTCGACTCCAGCATTCAGGTATGCCTGTATGGTTTCTTCGTCACGGATACCGCCGCCAATCTGCACGGGTACGTTGGGATACGCTTCCACAATGGCATGAATGACATCGGCATTGCGCGGTTTTCCGGCGAATGCGCCATCCAAATCGACCAAATGAATGCGTTTGGCACCTGCTGTTACCCAGCGACCAGCAACAGCGACCGGATCATCGGAAAAAACCGTGTCATCATCCATGCGACCCTGGCGTAAACGGACACACTTGCCTCCTTTAAGATCAATTGCGGGTATTAACAACATACAAGTAAGTCCTCAACAGCAAATAGTTTAGTCGAATAGTGGTTAATCAAAGCGTCCATCCCAATGCAAAAAATTTTTCAGCAACTGCAAACCCACCGCCTGGCTTTTTTCGGGGTGGAATTGTACGGCAAAAATGTTTTGTTGGGCGAGTGCGCAGGCAAAAGCAGCCGGATATTCAGCTGTTCCAGCAACTACAGAAGTGCTATCAGGTTTGGCATAGTAACTGTGGACAAAATAAAATCGACTGTCCTGCGCTATGTTTTTCCATAATGGATGGGGTACTTGATGTACTTGATTCCAGCCCATGTGAGGTATTTTCAGTATATTGCCGTCATAGTCTTTCAGGGATTCCGCAAAGCGGACGACATGCCCAGGAATAATGCCCAATGTTTGGGTGTGACCGCTCTCTTCGTTATCGGTCAACAGAGCTTGCATCCCTAAGCAAATCCCTAAAAATGGCTTGGTCTTGGCGACTTCTGTAATGACTTTTGATAAGCCCGATTGGTTAAGTGCTTGCATACAATCGCCTATCGCCCCGACACCAGGAAATACAACCCTATCGGCATTCTGGATAGCTTCTGCTGATGAAGTAACATGCACGTCGCATTCAGGCGAGGCATGTTGCAAAGCTTTTGCAATGGAATGGAGATTACCCATACCGTAATCAATAACAGCGACTGAAGACATTTTAGAAAAGAATCAGAAAGGGCTAGAAATCAGAGGCTACCTTTGGTTGACGGCATCATGCCTGCCATCCTGGGATCAAGTGCAGCAGCCATCCTTAAGGCACGCCCCATCGCCTTAAAAATGGTTTCAGCAACATGATGGGCGTTAGTTCCTTTCAGGTTGTCGATGTGCAGGGTAATACCTGCATGATTGACAAAGCCTTGAAAAAATTCTCGAAATAAATCGACATCGAAACTGCCAATCGTGGAGCGTGGAAACTTAACGTCATACACTAAGCCTGGGCGACCAGAAAAATCCACGACAACCCTGGATAAGGCTTCATCCAAAGGGATATAAGCATGACCGTAACGAACAAGTCCTTTTTTGTCACCCACCGCTTTGGCGAAAGCTTGCCCCAAAGTTATACCAACATCTTCTACCGTATGGTGGGCGTCAATTTCCAAATCGCCTTTTGCAACGACTTCAATATCAATCAATCCATGCCTGGCAATCTGGTCGAGCATGTGCTCAAGGAAAGGAACACCCGTATCAAACGAGGATTTTCCAGTGCCATCGAGGTTAATATTGACTTTGATTTGCGTTTCGAGGGTATTTCGCTCGACCTGGGCAATGCGCTGATCCATTTTCTGGGATTTGGTGAGGGTTTAGAGTTTAATATCTTTGCTTATTGTAGTACAAGTACCAGATTGTTATATCGCTAAAATACAATTATTTAGCTTACTCTTAGATCATAAATTTCACTTCTTTAAGTCACTAAAAACAGTTGCCATCATACAAGTAATCTTTTACTTACATCAAGCTAGGTTTTTGCCTACATTTTTTTGGCGAATTTATTGAGATAATATTATCGTCGTCAAAAGTGAAGACGGATGACGTTTTTTCAACGGGAAGCCGCCAAGGATTGACCCCAACAGCTAACCAAGCAGACGATGACACCCCTTCGTGCAATGCAAAGGGGTTTTTTTATGCTTTAAATAAAGCTATCCAGCCTAGCTTTAGGACACAGCCCGCCCCTGAAAACTTTAACTTTTAGAGGCTCTCTTCCTCTCATTTTCAGTCAACAATTTCTTGCGCAAACGTATAGATTTAGGTGTTACTTCTACCAGCTCATCTTCTGCTATAAACTCTAGCGCCTGCTCCAATGTCATTTTTTGAATCCGTGCTAACACTAGACTTTCATCAGTGCCCGACGCACGTACGTTGGTTAATTGCTTGGGTTTGCAAGGGTTAACGCATAAATCATTACTGCGGGAATGTAAGCCCACTAACATTCCTTCATAGACTTCATCGGCATTAACTAGCAACAATTCGCCACGTTCTTGTAAGGGATGCAATGAATACGTTACGGCTTTGCCTGCCACCATTGAAATCATCACGCCACGTTGACGATTGCCCACTTCACCGGCTTTCATCGGGCCGTAATGGTCGAAGACGTGGTAAAGCAAACCAGAGCCTGATGTTGCCGTCATAAATTCGGTTTGGAAACCGATTAGACCACGTGAGGGCATCATGTATTCAAGCCGAATTCGGCCTTTGCCATCTGGCACCATATTGGTTAGGTCGCCTTTACGCTCACCCAGTTTTTCCATGATCGTACCTTGATGGATCTCCTCCACTTCAATAGTGACCATCTCAAAGGGTTCGCACTTCTTGCCGTCGATTTCTTTAATGATAACTTCTGGGCGCGATACGCCCATTTCAAAACCTTCGCGGCGCATGTTCTCGATCAGGACCGACAAATGCAATTCGCCTCGTCCTGATACTTTAAATTTATCAGGGTCTCCCGTGTCTTCTACTTTTAGGGCGACGTTATGTTGCAACTCTTTTTCGAGTCGGTCGCGGATTTGCCGAGTCGTGACATATTTACCTTCTTTCCCGGCAAACGGTGAGTTATTGACTTGAAACGTCATGGTCACTGTTGGCTCATCCACCATTAACGGTGGCATGATTTCTACCGCATCAGGATGACACAGGGTGTCAGAAATTTCCAATTTTTCAATGCCTGCAAAGGCGATAATATCGCCAGCACGGGCTTCTGCAACTTCTACACGTTCCAGGCCATGGAAACCGTAAATTTGCAACATGCGGCCTTTTCGCTCAACCCCTTCACGATTAACAATAGTCAATTGTTGGTTGGGTTTGATGCTGCCGCGCTGGATACGACCAATGCCAATAACGCCGACGTACGTGTTGTAATCCAGACTAGAAACCTGCATTTTGAAAGGGCCATCCATATCAACGGGCGGCGGATTGACTTTCGCGACTATCGTTTCAAATAGTGGGGTCATATCACCTTCAGTTATGGTGTGTTCCAATCCGGCATAACCATTTATTGCCGACGCATAAACGATAGGAAAATCGAGTTGTTCGTCAGTTGCGCCCAGGCGGTCAAATAAATCAAAGGTTTGATCGACCACCCAATCAGGTCTCGCACCAGGACGGTCAATTTTATTGATAACGACGATGGGTTTTAAACCTAAAGCAAAGGCTTTTTGGGTGACAAAACGGGTTTGCGGCATTGGCCCATCAACGGCATCAACCAGTAGTAATACCGAATCTACCATCGACAAAACCCGTTCGACTTCGCCGCCAAAATCAGCATGGCCGGGGGTATCAACAATATTGATATGGTAACCGTTCCAATCCAAGGCGGTATTTTTTGCCAGAATGGTAATTCCGCGTTCTTTTTCAATATCGTTGGAATCCATCATACGCTCGGTCACTTTGGCATGAGCGGCAAACGTACCGGATTGTTGTAATAATTTGTCAACCAGCGTGGTTTTACCGTGGTCTACGTGGGCAATAATGGCAATATTTCTTAGATTCTCAATCACTTTGGTGTGCTTTTGGTTGAATAAAGGGCTGCCAGACAATCAAATTGTCCGGCCTAATAGATTAAATCGTGGATAAGTTAGATAAGACGGGGCTAATTGCCGTAACTCATTTAATAACAATACATTGTAACACAAAAAGTTTGATTAGCTTTGTTCCCAAGGTAAGCCGCAATAGCGCCAGCCACCCAGGTTATTGCGGTGCTTGTTGGCATCCAAAGAACCTTCAAAACCGTCAACAATATTGATGAGCCTCTGATAGCCAACCGCTTCCAATGCTTCAGCGGCACTTAATGAGCGCTGTCCGCTTCGGCATAGCAGCAAAATGGGGGTATTCACATCCGTCACTCGCTTTTTGAAATCTTCTACAAAATTGGGATTAAGCTCCCAATTCGGGGCTTCTTTCCAGGGAATATGGATTGCACCAATGGGATGCCCAACATAAGCGTGTTCCATATATGTACGCACATCGACCATTACAGTAGCCGGATTTTGCTGAAGCAATTCCCATGATTGTTGGGGGGACAAATTTTCTATCATTGGTTCTGGCGGATTCGGAGGTTACTCAAAATAATCGTTGTTATTATCGCATTCATTCATTTTTGGTCAAGAAATCAACAAATTACTTGGTAAATAAAACGCAAATCTTAGAATTAAGTTGATTGTAAGCGTTACTTTGCCAGCTTAATGGGCAATTATTACAACCGTATTAGTTCTCCGATTATTTTTCAAGTTGTTTGTGAAGAAAACAATCCCAACACACCTTCTCCGGCAACCCGGCCACTGGCAAAACTCGCGGCCAACAAATAGCCGCCAGTCGGCGCTTCCCAATCCAACATTTCACCTGCGCAAAATACGTTGGGATGAGTGCGTAGCATCAAATGCTCGTCAACTGCCCTAAAACTAATGCCGCCCGCACTGCTAATAGCTTCGGCAATTGGCCTGGTCGCTATCAGGTTGATAGGTAAGGCTTTTATAGTTGAACAAAGTTTGATGGGTTCATTAAAATCTTCGGCGGCTAATACTTCATGCAATAATCCGGCTTTTACTCCCTCAATACCTAACCGTTTACGAAGATGGTTTGCCATCGACTGTTTGGTGCGCGGTTCAGAAAACTTTTTAACCAACTTTTCCAATGAATTTCCTGGTGATAAATCAAAAGTTAAGGTTGCGGTTCCTTTTATGGCAATCTCATCACGCAACTGCCCGGATAATGCGTAAATCAAGCCGCCTTCAATCCCTGTTGATGTTATTGTGCAATCACCCTGTTGGTGAAAACCATCAAAAATGGCAAGAACCGATTTCAAAGGTTGTCCTGCAAATCGACTGCGGAAATATTCGCTCCAGGCTACATCAAAACCACAATTGGCAGGCCTCAAAGGCGCAACTTGCACTCCTTGTTTAACCAACAATTCTACCCATGCCCCAGTTGAACCGAGTTGAGGCCAACTGCCGCCGCCTAAAGCCAACACAACTGCATCAGCATGAATTTCCTTTTCCCCTTGAGGCGACATAAAGCGAAGGGCTTGTGGCTTAGATTCACTCCAACCTAACCATTCATGGCGCACATGAAATGTCACACCGCTTTGCCGCAATCGGTGCAGCCAAGCTCTCAA
This sequence comes from uncultured Gammaproteobacteria bacterium, assembly GCA_963804035.1. GTDB lineage: Bacteria > Pseudomonadota > Gammaproteobacteria > Methylococcales > Methylomonadaceae > Methyloglobulus. Next base: position 751,313 of record CAWDOO010000004.1, read on the forward strand.
TAAAGGCGCGGCTTTCATCTCAGCGGGAAAAATACGCCCTGATGAACCAATAAAAGTTCTAATACCCAAATTATGCACCCACGTCCTTAAAGCTTCTGCATCAAAACGATCAAGTATTGGCTTGATATCATCACGATGTGAACCATAACGGGACAAGAACACATCATAGGGATCGGAATGCGTAATGTTTAGCCCACCTTTGCCGGCCATCAGAAATTTACGGCCTACTGATGCCATGGAATCATAAACGTTAACATTGATTCCTGATTGACTGATGATTTCCGCAGCCATCAATCCAGCGGGGCCTCCGCCAATGATCGCCACAACTTTGTTTGAAAGGTTAGGTAGTTTTGGCATTCAAATTATGATGCAATGAATTTTTGATTATTCCTCAAACTTATGAAGCCAGCTAAAGCCAATATATTTGAAAACATTCCTGCAATCATACCCGAAGAACTTTTTGAAAACTTGCTTCTACGGAAAAACTTTAAAATTGAGCGGATTATCTCACATGGCCACAACACACCAACAGGCGAATGGTATGAACCAACTAGTGATGAATGGGTTTTATTGCTTCAAGGCGAAGCCATACTGGGCTACGAGGACGGTAGCACATTCACTATGCAAGCAGGTGACTATGTATTCATCCCGGCATCTACTCGTCACCGGGTTGAATGGACACAGCCAGATAAAAAAACAATCTGGCTGGCGGTTCATTTTTTGCCTAATGCTTAATATGGCAGCCCTTAGGTAGCTGTACCTTATTTTTTCTTTACTGGTGCTTTTGGCGCATCAGCAGGGACAGGAACGGGAGCCGCTTCGGGATTCGGCACAGGCACGTTAGTGATACTGGCAGCAGCCGGTTTCTTATGTTTTTCTATGATTTTCGCCTGTCTTTGGCCTTCACCATACATAGTCATAACAACCATAAAACAAATCGTTGTAATGATAGTGATAAGCCAACGACTGGGTTTTTCCATAAAAAATAAAGCCCACTTTGGCTTGATCATTCCAACGACAAAAAAAAGCAATGTCAAAAGACCTAGATTAATCGCGTGTAGTACCATTTTTTTTCCTGAAAAACATTATACAAATTTGAGCCGCATTATCCTGTAGCTAGGCCTTTCAATGCAACATAACACATAATTTTTAGAAGAAAACTGAAAAAACCCACCATATATCTGGTTTCGGTAAGTTTGCAGGGGCTGAAAATTTACTTTTATCCGGCCAACATTCATGATGACTGCTAAAATCTATTACATCAACGTCCAGAAGAGCAATATCTACCTATGTATCTGCTTTAAAGAGTTTTAGACTAAACAATCAGGGGGCTTTATGAGTGCAGGTGTGGTTTTTTTAACGTTACTGGTATTTGCTGTTGTACTGGTGATTATGAGCGTCAAATCGGTGACCCAAGGCATGGAATTTACCGTTGAGCGTTTTGGACGGTACACCAAAACCTTAACGCCAGGGTTGAATATAATCATGCCGGTCATTGACCGAATCGGCGCAAAAATGATTATGATGGAACAGGTCATGAATGTGCCGTCACAGGAAATCATAACCAAAGACAATGCGATGGTTACCGTTGATGGTGTCGTGTTCTATCAGGTGATGGACACACCCAAAGCAGCGTATGAGGTTAGAAATCTCGATGCCGCTATCTTAAACCTTACCATGACCAATATCCGTACAGTCATGGGTTCTATGGACTTGGATGAGTTGCTGTCCAAGCGCGATGAGATTAATGCCCGTCTATTATCTGTGGTCGACGAAGCTACCGCGCCCTGGGGCATTAAAATTACCCGCATTGAAATCAAGGACATATCGCCTCCAAAAGATTTAGTCGAAGCTATGGGACGGCAAATGAAGGCCGAGCGCTTGAAACGTGCCTCGATTTTGGAAGCCGAAGGCCTCAGGCAGTCTGAAATTCTTCGTGCAGAAGGAGCACAACAAGCAACTATTTTAGAAGCCGAAGGTCGTAAAGAAGCCGCTTACCGTGATGCCGATGCCCGCGAACGGTTGGCGCAAGCAGAAGCAAGAGCGACTATGATGGTGTCTGAAGCCATCGCCAAAGGTAATATTCAAGCAGTGAATTATTTTGTGGCACAAAAATACATTGAGTCGTTAAAAGACATAGCCTCGGCGGGCAATAGCAAAATTATTTTTATGCCCCTGGAAGCCAGTAACATTATTGGGGCATTGGGCGGCATTACCGAGCTGGCAAAAGAAGCAATGACAAAAAAGGGTTAAACCATGGCTGAGTTTGTGTTCTGGTATTGGTGGGTACTGGCGTTTGCATTCCTTATCCTGGAAATGCTCACCCCAGGGTTTTTCTTCATGTGGTTGGCTGTATCTGGACTTATTACAGGCTTGATAGTCTGGCTGTTTCCGTTAGTAAGCTTAAATATACAGGTATTTATTTTTTCGATATTTTCAGTTATCGCAGTAACGGCATGGCGGCTTTACGTCAAAAAATATCCCGTCGAAACCGACCAACCATTACTCAACAAACGTGGCGCACAATACATCGGCAGGGTTTTTTCCTTGCATGCGCCGATAGTAAACGGCCAAGGTAAGATGAAAGTGGACGATTCCATTTGGACGGTTCATGGTGAAGACTGCGACATTAACACCAAAGTCAAAGTTACCGGCATTCGGGGAACAGTTTTTGATGTCGAAAAAGTGAGCTAGATTTTTTATGCTTCAATTTGCCGTAGCGCACCAATCTATTCACTCATACCAAAGCCAACTAATGCTATTTAGATTATCATAATGGACACCTAACACTGCCCACCTTAACTTAAGCGGCGTTACGAAAATTTAGGAGCTCAAATGGATTATCTGCTAAATACCGCACCATGCGGCTTTCTGTCGTTTACGGATGACGGAAAAATAAACATGGTCAACGCTACTCTTCTGAAAATGCTCGGATATGAATTAAAAGAGCTACAGGGGGAAAACGTTGAATTGCTTCTACCAATTGCAAGTCGCCTTTATTTTCAGACCGACTTATTGCCGCTCCTAAAACTCCACGGCAAGAGGGATGAAATCTATCTTTCGTTGCAATCTAAAAGCGGTCGCGAGGTACTTATGCTTATCAATGCGATACGCCAAGAACGTAACAAACAAACCTTCAATGATTGCATCTTGATGCCTATAAATCGGCACAATGAATACGAAGACCACATCATACGATTGAAGAAGGCTGCTGAGGTTGCTACAAGCTTAATAAACAAGGTCAATGCATCTCTGGAGGAAACCGGCAAAGCTTTAGATGTCAAGCAAACTGAACTTTTACAGGCAAATACCCGACTTGAAACGTTAGCCACCACGGATGAATTGACTGGACTGAAGAATTTCCGTGCATTTCAAGAAAAACTTAGTGATCAGATTGCACTTGCAGAACGAATGAGGACACCGCTCTCGCTACTATTCATTGATCTGGATCACTTCAAAAGTATCAACGATACTTTCGGACATCCAATTGGGGACAAATACTTGCGAAAGGTAGCCGAAATCCTGAAAACTCATTCACGGAAAGTAGACTTTGTAACGCGTTATGGCGGTGAGGAATTTGCTGTTATTTTACCGAATACAAACCAGCTTAGCGCCATGTTACTGGCCGAGAAACTTCGTAAAGCCATAGAAACCCAGCATTGGGTAGAAAAGCCTATTACTGCCAGCTTTGGTGTGTCTACGTTATCAGGCGATATTACTGATAAAACACAATTAATCTTTTCCGCAGACCAAGCACTCTACATATCCAAGGCACGCGGACGAAATTGTTTGACTCATGCCAATGACATAAAAGCGTCCAACGTATCAAACGAGTTGGGATATTTTGTGAAAGCTAAGACCGGATCCGAGTCAGGTTAGCAGAGATGTTTAATCGCCATCAGATGGCTTGTGGCCACCCAAACCAAAAGATTCTGCAAGCATCAGCATCACGCCCAACGTAATCGCTGAATCGGCGATATTAAATGCAGGCCAGTGCCACGTGTTGTAATAGACATCCAAGAAGTCGATGACGTAGCCGTAAGCCAAGCGGTCGATCAGATTGCCGATTGCCCCGCCTAGCACTAAAGACAGCGCTACGGCGAGCAAGGTTTCATGCTTTTGTAACCTCGCTAACCACACGGATAAAACCGCACTGATGACCAGCGCCAAGATCGCAAAAAACCACCGCTGCCAACCGCCTGCTTCACTTAGAAAACTGAAAGCAGCACCGGTGTTATGCACATAGGTCAAGTTAAAATAAGGTATGAGCGGGATGGATTCATAAAGCTGCATAGTGTTGTCAACGACCAGCTTGCTCACTTGATCCAGAATTATTGCTAACAATGACAGCCATAACCATTTCAACATGCCGACCTCACGCATAGCGGCGCTGCTCGCCATTGCCGTCCACATTTTCAACGCACCTGCCGCATAATTCGGGATGTTGCTTATGTTCGCCCACATCATAATGTTGATGCCAGCAGCGGACGCATTTAGGGTGTTCTGACACAATAACTTTCAATTTAACACCTTCTATTTCAGTTTGGATGGCATCAGCTGGACTAAACTGCTCGGCTATGACCGATGCATTAGACGTGATAAAAATAAAATGCAGTTCATTTCCTAATCGGTTTAAGACATCAAAAAATTCGCCATTGCAATACAGCTCAACCTCTGCGTTTAATGATGACCCGATGTCGCCTTTGGTTCTGCTTTTTTCAAGCTCCTTGCTGACTGCTGACCTTATCGCCATGAGTTGTTGCCAAAACTCACGATTCATCGGCGAAGTTGCATCAAGCTCAACCAAACCTTCATACCACGCTTCCAAAAATACGGATTCACTACGCTTTCCGGGCATGTACGACCAGATTTCATCGGCGGTATAGCTAATGATAGGCGCAAGCCAACGCGTCAGGGCTTCCAACACATGATACATGGCAGTTTGGGTTGAACGACGCGCCAAGCCGTCAGTTTTAGCGGTATATTGCCGGTCTTTGATAATATCCAAATAAAAGCCGCCCAGGTCTATCACGCAAAAATGATGAATTTTCTGGAAAATTTGCTGGAATTGGTAGGCATCGTAAGCGGCTATGACTTCTTCCTGCAAGAGATAAGCCCTGTCCAACATCCAACGATCCAGCGCCAATAAATCTTCTGTGGCAACAAGATCCTGGTCTGGATCAAAATCATTTAAATTGGATAACAAGAACCGAGCGGTATTTCGCAAACGACGGTAGCCATCGGAAGTTCGGCTAAGTATTTCGTTTGAAACCGACATTTCGCCACGATAATCCGTAGATGCCACCCATAAGCGCAACACATCCGCACCCAAATCCTTCATGACGGATTGCGGCGCGACGACATTGCCCTTAGATTTGGACATTTTCTTGCCTTCGGCATCCACGGTAAAGCCATGCGTCAACACCGCTTTATAGGGAGCAACGCCGTTTTTTGCGACCGAAGTCAACAAAGAAGATTGAAACCAGCCACGATGCTGGTCAGAACCTTCCAGATATAAATCCGCCGGAAACTGCAATTGCTCGTGTTTATCAAGCACGCAGGCATGGGTTACACCCGAATCAAACCAGACATCTAAGGTATCCGTCATTTTCTGGTAACGGTCGGCTTCTGCACCCAACAATTCAGTGGTATCCATTTCAAACCAGGCATCTATACCTTTTTGTTCGATGAGTTTGGCGACTTGTTCGATTAACTCACCGGTACGGGGATGCAAGTCACCGGTTTCTTTATCGACAAAAAACGTAATAGGTACGCCCCAAGTACGTTGCCTGGAAATACACCAATCCGGGCGGCCTTCCAACATACTTTCAATCCGTGCCTGACCCCAATCCGGAATCCATTCGACGCGCTTGATTTCGCTCAGTGCTTGGTCACGCAAGACCTTCTGTTCCATCGAAATAAACCATTGTGGCGTTGCCCTGAAAATAATCGGGGTTTTATGTCGCCAGCAATGGGGGTAGCTGTGCAGAATTGCATGATGATGAAGCAAGTTACCTTTAGCTTCCAATACTTCCAAAACATGCGCGTTGGCACTGAACACATGCTCACCAGCAAACAGCTCGGTGCTAGGCAAAAACACACCGTCGCCGCCGACGGGGTTATCAACCGGCAGGTTGTACTTTAAGCCGACCACATAGTCATCCTGTCCGTGGCCTGGAGCAGTATGGACTGCACCAGTACCAGCTTCCGTCGTCACATGGTCGCCCAGAATAATTGGCACTTGCCTATCGTAGAACGGATGCTGTAGTTTCTGATGCTCAAGCGCTGCACCTTTGCAATAGGCAATAACGCGATAATCGGTAATTTCATATCGCAACATGGCATCTTTAAGCAAGGCTTCGGCTAATACCAAGCGTTCTTTGCGACCGTCTTTTTCACACTGCACCACGGCATATTCAAGATCGGCATTCAAGGCGACGGCTTGATTGGCGGGTAATGTCCATGGCGTGGTTGTCCAGATGACGACCGACAACTCGCCCTCGCCCTCATGTTCCGGCACATGATGGCAAGCTGCCATAAAACTGGCTTCATCAATGACCTGAAAACGTACATCTATCGCGGGTGAATGCTTGTCTTCATATTCCACCTCGGCTTCCGCCAAGGCAGAACCGCAGTCCGTACACCAATGCACGGGCTTTGCACCTTTGGCGATATGTCCCTTTTGGGCGATGCTGCCCAAAGTCCGAACTGTATTGGCCTCAAAGGCAAAATCCATGGTTAGATAGGGTTTATCCCAATCACCCAAAATGCCCAGCCGAATGAAGGCTTCTTTTTGGATACCAACCTGCTTGGCCGCATATTCACGGCAAGCTTTACGAAACACGTCCGGCGCAACTTTTGCGCCCGCTTTACCTATCTTCTTTTCCACCTGGAGCTCAATGGGCAATCCGTGGCAATCCCAACCCGGCACATAAGGCGCATCGAATCCGCTTAAGGTTTTGGATTTAATAATGATGTCTTTCAGGACTTTATTGACCGCATGGCCAATATGGATTTCACCATTGGCGTAAGGGGGGCCATCGTGCAAAATGAATTTTGGACGGCCTTGAGTCACTGCCCTGATTGCTTGATACAGATCGCCTTCTTGCCAACGTTTTAAGCGTTCCGGCTCACGCTGTGCCAGATTGCCCTTCATAGGGAACGCGGTGTTGGGCAAATTGAGTGTGCTTTTATAATCCAAAGTCATAATCCATCGTCTTCTATTGTTTGTGCGGCAAAAATCTTTTTGGCCTCGACCACATCATCTACTATCTGTTCTTTGAGTTCGTCCACGGTCTGAAATCGCCGCTCCGCCCTGATTTTTTGTTTAAAATGCACTGTCACCTTATAGCCGTAGATGTCCCTATTAAAGTCGAACAAGTGAGTTTCCAATACGACCTTATTACTGCCGTCAATGGTGGGACGAACTCCGACATTGGCTACACCTTCGATTCTCAAATCATCTATACCTGTCATGGTAACGGCAAAGACTCCGCTGAATGGAAGATTATTTATAGCTATCCTGATATTGGCAGTTGGGTAACCTATCGTCCTGCCGCGCTTATCACCGTGGATAACTCGCCCACAAATTGAATAGCGATAGCCCAACATGGCTTCAGCCTTTTCCAAATCGCCTGTAGCTAGGGCATTTCTAATCAAGGTGCTGCTGACCCGTAGGCCATCAACTTGTAAGGAACCGGTATCTTGCACCTTAAAACCGTGTACATCACTTTTGGCTTTAAGCATGGCAAAATCGCCTTGCCTAGCTTTACCAAAACGAAAATCATCACCAATCACCAGATATTTGACATTCAGGCGTTTGACCAATACCTCATCAATAAACTGTCCGGCATCATAGTTAGCCAGTTGTTTATTAAATCGCACTATGACTAAATCATCAACGGGCAGTTTCGCAAACTGCGCGACTTTCTCCCGTAAGCGCGTCAAACGTGGCGGAGCTTTATCTCCTAAAAAATATTCCAGAGGTTGTGGCTCAAAAATCATTATGACGACAGGCAAACCTAATATGTTGCCGCGTTCAGCCAATTTTTCTATTACAGCCTTGTGGCCCAAATGTACGCCGTCAAAATTCCCAATGGTTAGGACACAGCCATTTTTAAAGACCGGGAGGTGTGGTATTCCTCTAATTAAACGCATGAATAACTGATAGAATCAAAAGCTGGCGATTTTATCACTTGTGCCTGTCAAATGCCTTAGTCTCAGGCCAGAAAGTGTTAATGTCAGCACATACACGATGCAGCCGATGCTTATCCACTTGAGCAAATTGCTTATTCTGTCGACGGAATGCCATTGATCCCACCAGCCATCCTCGACAAAATAACACAGGCAAGCCGTCATCACTGTGCTTGCTAAAGTAACGCGACCCAAAAACAGCAACCAGCCGTTTCTAGGTTGATAAGCTTTATCTTGCACTAATCTTTTCAACAGCAATGCCGCGTTAAGCAATGCACCTAATGATGTCGCCAATGCAAGCCCTGCATGAGCCAGCGGAATGACCAATACATTTAGCGCCAGGCTAGTTATCATCGCAATCATGCCATAGCGAACGGGCGTTTTCAGGTCATGACGTGAAGTAAAACCGGGAACTAGAATCTTGATAAAAAGGTAACCCAGCAAACCTACCGAATAAGCCTTTAAACTCTGCCCCGCTTTATGGACATCATTGATGGTGAATTCGTTATATTGGAACAAAGTTGATAACATCGGTTCCGCCAGCACAAACAAGCCGATAGTGGCAGGCATTCCCACCAGCAACACCAAACGTAATCCCCAATCCAATGTCGACGAAAAAGCGGTCGTATCGTTTATAGCATGATGGTTGGTAAGGTTAGGCAGGATTACCGTTGCCAATCCCACCCCTAAAATTCCCAAAGGGAATTCGACCAAACGGTCAGAATAATACAACCAAGACACGCTACCACTGACCAGAAACGAAGCGACCAAAGTGTCCAAAAGTAAATTGATCTGAGTGACTGAAGCACTGAATATAGCCGGCAGCAACCTTTTAATTACCAAACTAACATCGGGGTCTTTAAACTTAACCGTTAACTTGGGGAGCAAGCCCAAACGTATCAAGCTGGGCAATTGAAACAAAATCTGCACAATACCCGCCGCAAACACGCCCCAGGCCAAAGCCATAATCGAAATATTCATCAAAGGCGCAAGCCACAAGGCTGTGGCAATCATGCTAATATTAAGGATTATCGGTGTTAGTGCCGGAATGGCATAGCGCTCATGAGCATTAAGTATTGCACCCGCAAAAGCCACCAATACAATACATAATCCAAATGGCAACATAATCCGCAATAAGGTCACCGCCAATTCGTATTGCGAACCCTGCCAAGCAAAACCGGGTGCCAATACCAGGATGATTAAGGGAGCTAAAACCATTGCTGACAGTGTAATCAGCAGTGTCCATGCCGCTAACGTACCAACCGTCTTGCCGATGAATTGCTTTAAGGCGAGCCGTTCTCCATGGTGGTTAGCCATAACCGGCACAAGAGCATGGGCAAACGCCCCCTCTGTAAAGAGACGGCGTAAAAGGTTAGGGATTTTGAACGCCACAAAAAAAGCGTCGGTTGCCAAATCCACCCCAAAAAGCCGGGCAATCAACATATCCCTTACAAATCCCAAAAGCCGGGAAATCAATGTCATACTACTGACTATAACGGTCGCCTTAAAAAGCCGTTTGCCCACTACTTATCCTATTTGCGTAGCACGTAAATGTTGACAATGATAGCATTATTAAAGATAATAAGCGGTCAGATAACTCACTTTGTAAAGAAATAGATACTATGGCTAATACAGCACAAGCTAAAAAACGCGCGAAACAAGCCGAAAAGAGCCGTGTTCGCAACGCAGGACAACGCAGCAATCTGCGTACTTTCATTAAGAAAGTACTTGCCGCCGTTAAAGCAGGCGACAAAGAAAAAGCTCAAGCTGCCTTTAACACCGCCCAGCCTATTATCGATTCAGCCGTCAACAAAGGTCTTATCCATAAAAACAAGGCGGCGCGCGGAAAAAGCCGGTTAAGTGCGAAAGTTAAAGCCTTGGCTTAAATTGTATAAATTTCGTAAAAAAGGCCGCAACTCTTCGAGTTGCGGCCTTTTTTTTGCCCGAAAAAATTATCTTATTTGAATTATTAGAAATATAAGCCTGATCCATAAGGGTTGACAACTTGATATGCACTATCACAGAAAACTTCCGGTTCTTTAATTACTATTTCCATGCTTCCAAGATAATAACGGCATAAGCAACTGCTTTTTAGCCCTTTCATCCGCTCCGGAAGGAAGTTTTCCAGAACCGTGGGTATTAATCCAGACCGTAATATCCCGCCATAATAATGGTGCTTGTAGATCACGTAGCAACATATGGTAGCCATCAGGATAAAATCCGACAGTTTTTCCCTTTGTGTCGTCAGAAAATAACCGTTGCAGAAAAAGATATATGGCTTCTTTCGGCATAATGTTGTCTTTTTCTCCATAGAGCAACAAAATATTGCCGCCGACAAAACTTGCATTATAGAAGGCCAAATCCATCAAATCTGTCAGGCCATACATGGATTCCACGCGTGTTTTTCTTAACACAAGAGGATCTTTGTCCAAAGCCCGTACCATCTCACGGTTATCCGACAATTTAACTGCCATGCTTTCGCCGCTTAACCCCAGCCAAGGCACTGTATGTGCCAGAAACCAGAGTAAGCCAGTTTGATACCAAGGCATGATTTTCCTAGGCCATACGGCGGGTGCAGCTAATATAACCCCTTCTACCTTCGGCATACTGGCATCCCTAATTGCTGCAATAACCACCGCACCACCCATGCTTTCCCCCAACAAATAAATGGGTAACCCTGGGTATTGTTTCCTTATTAGACGAACAAAACTTTGTAAATCCTTGGTGTAAGTTTCAGCTCCTGCCCAATAACCTCGTTGCGGCGAAGCACCAAATCCGCGTTGGTCGTAAGCAAAACATGCGATACCTTGGCCACTGAAATATTCGGCAGGTCGATGAAAGAAATAGCCGTAATCATTAAATCCATGCACACCGATAATGACAGCTCGCGTTGCGCCTGCTTTGGGCAACCAGCGATGCAATGGAAGATATGAGCCATCTTCAGTAAGAAAATACTGCTCATGTAATTCCGGTGGATTTCTCTCAGTCCCGGATGGGTAAGATTCCGGTTTACAGCCACTGGCCAAAAGTATAAACAGAAATGTAAAAAGTGTTCTCATGTCTACAAGGTGATGCATACAAAAGCGCAGATTTTGATTACCCGATTATATTTTTTTAAGCAAAAAAATAAAGGAGATGTTTCAGTTAAGACTATGTGAACACTCCACCGGCTAAAGCCGGTGGCTTCGGGTTACGGCTTAAAGCCGGATTTTATCGACCCAATGGGTCGATTACGCTACCGAAACCATCGTCGGCTTTATCCCCGGCTACTGGCCTTCAATTTATTTCTTCCATACAACATCATCCGTTTCACAGCAGGTCTACGCAAGCCAACACCATGTATGCGATATTTTGTTACCCATACCAAGGTGGGTATTTACAATCCAAAATCGTATAGCTTCAGCACTTGTAATCTGTCAGGCCATTATGCTAGACCTATCCCCTTATCCCTGTCGCCTAAAGGCGAGGGATTTACTGATCCCCTATCGGGGACTTTAAAGGATTAACTTTTTTAACACACACATAAAGGTTAACGTAAAACCCAAACATAATAAAAGTGAGCTACATCAACACCATATTATCCCTATGGATCATTTCTGAATCGTCAGCGTAGCCTAGAATTTTCTCAAATTCGATGCTGCTTTTACCTGCGATTAGTTCAGCATCGGATTTGCCATAATTGATAAGGCCTCGGGCTATTTCCACGCCACTTTCATCGACACAGGACACCAACTCACCTCGCTCAAACCGACCGGCTACGGATTTTACACCCACGGCTAACAGGCTTTTACCATCGCTTTTCAGCACCTTGACTGCGCCAACATCCAACACTAACTTACCTTTAATCTGCAACTGTCCAGCTAACCATCGCTTTCTGGCAACTAAAGGTTCTATATCCGGCAGGAAATATGTGCCAATTTCTTCTCCCGAGATAACTTGGGTAATAACATTATCAAGTACTCCGGGGGCAATCACGGTTGCAGCGCCTGATCGGGATGCCAGTCGCGCGGCCCGTACCTTAGTGTACATGCCGCCACGTCCTAGGCCGCTACGGCTTTCACCTGCCATTTTTTCAAGTCGGTTGTCGTTGACGCTGATTTTCGGAATCAATTCCGCATCGGGATATACGCCAGGGTCGCCAGTATATAAGCCTTTTTGGTCAGTCAGGATGATAAGTAAATCTGCCTCAACCAGATTAGCGACCAAAGCCGCCAAGGTGTCATTATCGCCGAAACGAATTTCCTCCGTGGCGACGGTATCGTTTTCGTTAATGACCGGAACCACACCAAACTTGAGCAAGGTCAGCAAGGTGCTACGGGCGTTGAGATAACGCTGCCTGTCTGTCAGGTCGTCATGGGTAAGTAAGACCTGCGCTGAATGGAGTCCGTGCTGCTGGAAATTATCATCGAATACCCGCACCAGCCCCATTTGCCCCACTGCGGCGGCGGCTTGTAATTCGTGCAGGGTTTTTGGCCGGGCTTTCAAACCTAAGCGGCTCATGCCTTCGGCAACTGAACCGGATGATACCAACACCACATCAACTGACCGATGTTTTAAGCCAACCATCTGGCCAACCCAGGCGGCAATCGCTACTTTATCAAGTCCTTGCCCACCTTTTGTAAGCAAAGAACTACCAATTTTGATGACGACCCGTTTTACATTTACGAAATCAGCTCGACTCACTGTCTTTCCGTCGTTGTTCTTCCAAAAAATTCATAATGGCAAACATTAACTCTTTTGTGCCATTACCATTGATGGCCGAAATTTTAAATACCGGACCCTTCCATTTTAAGTCTTTAATAATTGCTTTACAGCTCGATTCAATTTCATCATCTTGCAATCGGTCTATTTTGTTGAGGATAAGCCAGCGTGGCTTACTGACTAATTCATCGCTCCATTTTTCCAACTCACGGATAATTTTTTTCGCAGACTGCACGGGTGTATCCATACTTTCGTAAGGTTTCACATCAATCAAATGGAGCAATAACCCCGTCCGAGATAAATGCTTAAGGAATTGCAACCCTAATCCTGCACCTTCTGCCGCACCTTCGATTACGCCCGGAATGTCGGCAATAACGAAACTACGCTGTTCGTCTATCCTTACTACACCCAGATTAGGATGCAAGGTGGTGAAAGGATAATCGGCAACCTTGGGTGTCGCGGACGAAACCGCCCTTATCAAACTGGATTTTCCGGCATTAGGCATACCCAACAGGCCAACATCGGCGATCAAAGTAAGCTCCAGGTTGAGCATCCGGTGTTCGCCTTCCGAGCCTTTGCTCGCTTTCTGGGGCGCACGATTGATACTGCTTTTGAAGCGGGTATTGCCCAAACCGTGAAATCCGCCCTTAGCTACCAGCAAAGTTTGCCCAACTTTAGTCAAATCACCGATTAATTCACCCGTATCGGCATCAGATACCAATGTACCAAGGGGTACAGGCACATAACAATCCTCGCCTTTTCTGCCGGTACAGTTACGGCCCATTCCGTTTTGTCCGCGCTCTGCCCTATGTACGGTATGAAAGCGAAAATCAGCCAAGGTATTCACGTTCTCAACGGAAACTAGGTATACGCTACCGCCATCTCCGCCATCGCCACCATCGGGGCCACCCATAGGAATATATTTTTCGCGGCGGAAACCGATGGCACCATTGCCGCCATCTCCGGCCTCTACGCGAACAACTACTTCATCAACAAACTTCATAATTCACAGTGTGGTCTCTCAACCCGCTAAAACAAAAAAAGCCCCGTCACTTGATGAGCGGAGCTTTTTGCAAACTGAATCTGTTGCCATCAATGCAACAGAGGATGTCCTATGCAGCTACAATACTAACAAATTTGCGGCTTTTTGGACCTTTTACTTCAAATACGACTTTCCCATCAGCGGTTGCGAACAAAGTATGGTCTTTACCACAGCCCATGTTAATTCCAGGATGAAAATGAGTGCCTCGTTGGCGGACAATAATATTGCCAGCGATCACGCTTTCACCACCAAAACGCTTAACGCCTAATCTTTTTGCATTGGAGTCGCGTCCGTTACGGGTACTACCTCCAGCTTTTTTATGAGCCATTTTTAACCCCTGCTTTTAAGCGGAAATACCAGTAATCTGGATTTCCGTATAGTACTGACGATGCCCCATCTGTTTCATATGGTGCTTCCGCCTTCTGAATTTAATGATCTTGATTTTGTCGTGCCGCCCTTGAGACAACACAGTCGCCGTAACTTTAGCGCCTTCTAGATAAGGCAGACCGACTTTTACAGCATCATCTGACTGAAACATGAGAACCTTATCGAACTCAATGCTATCACCGGCACCAAGCTCAAGCTTTTCTACCTTTAAGTACGTACCTTCCTGAACGCGGTACTGTTTACCACCTGTTTGAATTACCGCATACATCGGTCACAACTCCATAAAGCATTAACTTACTAAGATTAACCTGCAATTGTATTTTTAAAATCGCCTCACGTCAAATCAATATTCCATTACTTTAAGCTAACTATAGGGAAGCATTTCAACAAATAAGTCATCGCGGCCATTAATTATACTAATTATTTAGGTTGGGTTATTCAGCTTGTATTCAGTTATAATGCCGTGTTTTATTTTTTGCAGTTGTTGTTGCACTTCGGCTTGCTTACTTTACTAAATAATGTCTTCTATTTTACATACTATCGCACCAGATGCTATCGACTTTGAGTCCATCAAACGATTGACTGCTGACGAAGCCAAGGCTGTCGATTCACTGATTATCAATCAGCTCAGCTCAGACGTACTGCTCATCAATCAAATGGGGCATTATATCGTCAACAATGGCGGCAAACGCTTGCGCCCCATGCTTTTGTTGCTTGCCGCCAAGGGATTAGGCCAGATTAATCATAATCATCTGGTGCTGGCAGCGGTAATTGAATTTATCCACACGGCGACACTGCTGCACGACGACGTGGTAGATGAGTCAGACCTGCGACGCGGCCAACAATCTGCCAATGCGGTCTGGGGCAATGCTGCCAGTGTACTGGTAGGTGACTACTTGTATTCAAGCGCATTCGAGATGATGGTACGCACCAACATCATGCGCGTCATGGAAATCCTTTCCAAGACCACCACCGCCATTGCCGAAGGTGAAGTATTACAACTACTTAACTGCAATAATCCTGAAACAACAGAAGAAAAATATCTGGAAGTCATTTCCAGAAAAACCGCTATTTTGTTCAGCGCCGCGACAAGATTAGCGGCGGTAGTATCCAATGCAAATGCCGAAGTTGAAGAAAAACTGTCCCAATATGGTCAACATCTAGGCATTGCCTTCCAATTAATCGACGATGCCTTGGACTACAAAGCCACTAAAGAGGAACTAGGTAAAAACCTTGGCGACGACCTCGCCGAAGGCAAGCCCACTTTACCCTTGATTTACGCCATCAAAAATAGCAGTCCATCAGAAGCAAATGTGATGATTGATGCCATAAAAAATGGCAATCGTGAGGCATTCAATGAAGTTTATGCCATCGTAAAAAGCAGTAAAGCGATAGAATACACTGAGCAACGCGCTAACGAGGAAGCCCAAAAAGCTATGGCTGCGTTGGAGGTTCTCCCAAACAGTGAATACAAACAAGCTTTACTGGCTTTGGCGAGTTTTTCCGTTCAGCGTACTTATTGATCCATAAAACGCATTAAACTTATCAATAAACACATTTAGCCGATCTTTCGGCAGGTGATTAATCCCCGCCGCTGATTTTCGTCCGCCACCTGTTATAAACCCTGAACAAAATACATCAGCACCTACTTTATTGTTTAATGGCGCTCTTACGCTAATTAGATAACCTCCATCTTTGTTATATGTAAGCACTGCATGGGCTTTTGCAGGATTGTTATTAGCTAAATGATTGCCAAAAACACCACTTACCCGTCGAGCCCAGGCTAGGTCAGGCAAAATAAACACTGCAACCGCATCGCTTTGATATTCTGGCCTGATTTTTTCTGCGTTCGTCATATCCTCCTTATAGCCATACTCCAACTTCTCAAAAACGCTATGATTATCTGATATGAAATCAAAAGGTGACGCATAACGCACCATTTCTAGATATAACACATCCGGCGCAAAATGCAGGTCAGCCACACTGCTACCATAGCTGTTATAGTTGATGTAAACTCCTAAATCCTTGAGCTTTTCTATCTCAGAACCGTACACATCCAAAGTAGAAGCTAGTTTTATTGCGCTGGCATCAAGGTTATCGCCAAAAGCTGCAGTCACTGCCCATAAAGGGTATTTACCCTGCAAATACTGGTTGACCAACAAACTGGTGCAAGCAGCACTATCGGTGTCGATGATTGTTTGCAATCCTGGATGATTGGGAATTTCTCCAGAAAAATGGTGATCGACATAAAAAATAGTCGCTCCAGCAGTTAAAAACTCTACAACACGACGGCAATTTTTTTCAAAGGAAATATCCAATACTGACAGGCTGTCACCAGAATTGACGGATACTTTATCCAATAATTGTATGTCGCGTTTACTGCCCGTTATCCGTGTTGAATTACGCGGCTGATCGAGACGGAGTTGGATAAGCGCACAAATACCATCCGCATCACCATTAAAAACATCATAATGCATTGGCAATTTAAAATGCTGGGAGAATACTTCGTAAATGTAGTAATGACATGATTTGCCGTTCGCTTTCCCTCCAGTATCAGAGAGCTTATGTCAAGGCGCAAAAAGACGAGACAAAAGCGGTATACGTTTTAAGCCGACCTCAAACTTGCTCTATAAGAACTTAACCGTTCAGTAAAACCAGACTTTAAGCAATAACACCGTCTCTACCAACCGCTTTCTTTAACCAACATTATTATGGACAAGCGCACTAACTTACCCGCAATACTTTCTGCAACAGTTGCTAAAGATAATCTGCCACGAATCGTACTGCTTTGGGGCAATTCAGGCATTTCTGTTTGCATAACAATCCTATAAATTCCTTGCTCTGGAATTAAATGCTGTTCTTTCTCTTTATCTGGCCTTACGGCAATTCCGCCACCGTATTTGGACGCGAGTTCTTCTACCTTTAGTTCACGGGTGCCAGTGCTGTCTATGCTTGTGATTTTAACAGACCAAGGGGATAAATCACCGCCTTCTGGATAAAATCGCCCTTCACCGCCTGTTTTTAGCTTTGCTAAATCGGCTTCTTCCACATAAGCTAAAATGGAACCTGTTGGGCTTTCGACGATGCCCAAAGGTTCATCTTTGGCTAACCACTCACCTGGACGGAGCACATCAGACAAATCACGGACACGCCCGGCAAAGGTCGCCCTTACCGTTAGCTTTTCCTTCACTTCTCTATATCCTGCCAGTTCTGCGCGTGTTGACTGAAGCTCTTCATACTCCTTAGGATTATTACGTGCCAACTTCAATTCTAGGCTTTGTGATGCCAACCTTTGTGTCAATTCATCTAATTTAAGCCGTGAAGCGGCTATCTTATAATCTAAATCCGGGGAAGCTAATTTAACGAGAGTTTGATTGGCTGCCACGGAATCACCTTCTTTTACCAAAATCTCCTGAACCTGTGCAGGTTCAATGCAGTAAAAGGTGTATTCGGATTCTGCCTTAAATAACCCAGGAACAAAAAGATGTGACTGCCAGGGGACGAATAACAGCGCTAACAAGACTAGCGGAACCAGCCACGCGGGGCGCGGACGAACAGGCGTGCCTCGTTCAGCAATCATTTTTCGCCAGACCGCAATCTCTTTGGTAATGGGTAGAATAACAAACCAACCAATTTCCACGGCAAATAAGGCTAATCCCAAGGCTTTAAAGAAAAAGTAATAGACCGCCCAGGCAATACCTGTAAACAGAATTAAGCGGTATATCCAGATACTGTAGGCATAGAGGTTAAGAAGCTGTTGGCGTTTCTTTGGGAAACTTTCTGGCGGTTCTATACCAAACCCAAACAGGTTTTCCCTAAGCTGCCAACGAGCCAAAGTAAAGGAACGGTCTTGCATGTTAGGTATATCGAAAGCATCGGAAATTAGGTAATAGCCGTCAAAACGCATGAACGGGTTCAAGTTGATACCTAGTGTTATGATCCATGCACTACTTGCCAACAAATAGCTGCCGCTACGCAATGGGCCATCGGGAAGTACCGTCCATAAAATAGTCGCCAGCACAGCTAATGATAACTCGGCAATCATGCCGGCTGCATCAATAGTAAGTCTATCACTACGCCGAGGCAATCGCCAAGCATCGGTAACATCCGTCCATAATACAGGCATACCTAACAACAAGGCCATGCCCATTGCAGGCACTCGGCAACCAAAGTGACTGGCGGCAAAAGCGTGGCCTAATTCATGCACCACTTTGGACAGGGACATCATACCTACTGTTGCCAATATACCTTCGGGCGTGAACGAATATAAAAAGCTATGACTAAATTGGCTCCACTGTTGTGCAACCAAGTAAAGCGCAAGGCAGACTCCTAAAAACAGCAATACGATAAAACGGCGGTGAAAAAAAAGATCTATTAGAGGTAAAATTTTTTGCAAAAAACGGTCAGGTTTCAATAAAGGTATGCGCATAAACAGATAATTATGCAATAACCAAGTCCAGAATCCTGGCTTTGACGCGTAACGAATATAGGCAAAACGGCTACTGGATTCTTTACCTTTAGGCTTGGCCAATTGGTGTTTAGTCAGGAACTCTGCAAATTGTTCTATATCAGTTTTATCGACAGAAATTGGCGTTTCATTTTGAATGCTTACTGCGATGTGTTCGGCATCGCCCATGTTCCAACGATGCAAGCACTCGAATTCTAGCCAGCCGATTCGATAATATCGATGTACAGCAGGATCGTACAATGTCCAAGTTGGCGAGCCGTCGTATGCACGTGGGCCTTGCAACAAGGCTATGTCTTCACGAAGCGTTAACCATTCCTTGGCTTTTTCCTGAGGAGCACTGGCTACCAGGTCAGCCATAAGCGCATCGTTAAGATTGGTTTTCGCAATAACCACAAAATAAAAGGTCTGCGAGTGCCGTACAATTTTGCTGTGCCATGATAACCCAGTCGCGGCAACTCTTCTTGTTCTGAAAAGGTAGCTTTAAGCCGATAAGCCATAACATCGGCGGGGGTTGGTGTAGCGCGGTAGCTGAAATAATTGAGCTTGGCATCCAACGGTTTATGGGGTGTGATATTGGAAAAGAACAAGACTTCGGAGCCGGGTTCTAAAACGATCAAGTCTTCCATGGGCAATCGAATTTCGAGCTCTACCGATTTAGGATCGGCTACGGCAAGAATTTTTTCACCTTGCGTAACAGGACGTCCCAGCCAATCATTAGGGTCATCAAATACGGTTACGCCTTCTAGTGTTGAATTAACATCAGAACGTTGCAGCAAAGTACGGACATATTCGACTTCTTCCGATTCCTGTTGCCATTTGCTTTTTAACCCCGCCAGCTCATGTTTCACCGTTGGGTCTAGCATAGCTTGCTGGGTGGTCTGTAGATATTCTGTTTGGGCAATATCACGCTTTTCTTTGGCAACTTCAAGGCGACTACGCAATTCTGTCCTATCAAGCGAGAACAGTTTTTGACCAACTTTGACAGCCTCGTTAGGTAGAACGTAAAAAGTTTCCACAACGCCTTCAAGGGGCGCACGAACCAGTTTGGGTTGTCGGGCAACAACTTCGGCTTCGGCCAATACAGATTGTCGGATGGGGAAAAATAAAGCAAGCAACAGTAAACTACCGATAACTAATTGGTTTTTGCGAACCTTAAGGCGATCTTGCCAAGGTATTTTAGGGCTGGCCGCTTCAATCAGCGAAAAGGCGTGGCCGTATGCTTCTGCAAGGTAGGATAGAAGATGGATTTCTGCTTCATTCCAGGCATCTTCCCGAAATAAAGCCAACACATATTTTCCACCAGAAGGTGCAGGTAATGGCATCCAAAGCCCATGTTCCGGCAACCATTCAGCCCAGTCTTTGGCAAGCTCTGACGGCAGCTCATTTTTGGTTAATGGTTTGATTTGGTGTGCATTTTCTGTGCTACCGATGTGCTTTAATACAGCCGTAAGCCACAGTGCATAAGGGCTATTTTGTTCCGGCTTGGCAACGCCAGAAACCGTTTCTATCTTGGCATGGTCTTTTCGCCAAAGCACTGCTTGGCGATAAGGTATCAGTTCTGAGGTCTCGTTAACCAACACATAAGGCAATTCTTTGCCGGGCGCTTGCCTTGCCCTACGCTCCAGTTGCAGTAGGAGCGTAAGCCTGATTAGCTGATTATTTAATCGATCACTCACTTGCCAGGGGTTAGCTCTATAGCACCGCTCATACCGGGCAGCAATTCGGCTGAACTGTCCGTAATACGGCCATACACTTTGATCGTTTGGCTGACTGGATCCACTCGTCCGCCAAGCCTTATTATGCTTGCCTTGTAGCTTTTGGCAGTTTCATCCAACGTTACCTTAAAGGTATTGCCTAACTTAAGCTGTGGCAATGACCGTGACGGGGCAATAAATTCAACTTCAAGGTCTTTTTCGTTGATGATTTCCAACAGCGGATCGCCTTCACGTACCGATTGATAAGCTCTTGCTGTCACCTCAACCACCTTACCTGAAAAGGGTGCCTTAATAACGCACCGTCCAAGCATGGCTTCAGTCACCCGAACATCTGCTTTCGCTTCGTCTTCTTCCGCCTTGGAAACAGAAAGCTCTAAGGTGCTAATTGAATTAAGCTTTTCTAGTTTTTGGTTGACTTCGTAAGTCTTCCGCTTTTTTTCCAGTGTTGCTTTGGCTTTGGACAACTGCGCTTCTTCCAAAGAGCAGTCAAAGCCAACTAAAATCTGTCCAGCCTTGAATCGTTCTCCATCACGTATTTTAAGTTGAGTGATACGACCAGCCATTTCACTGGAAATTTGGGTACTCTCCCGCGCTTTTATTTGTGCCCGTAAAAGTTGCTCAGAGCTTGCATCTATTTGGGTATTGTTTTCTTCGATGGCTTGGTTTTCAACTTTGGCAGCTTCATCTTGCTTGTCCAAAGTCTCAGGGGATAATTCAGTCTCGGCAAGGCTTGGAACAGACAGAAATGCACATAAAAGAAAAAATGTGAAGATAAGGTTTTTATTCATTAAGTTATTGTTTTAGGCATCACTTACGCTTTGATCGTATTGACTAATTTGGCATGAAGACCTTTATACCAGCTATCGAAGGTCTTTTCCAGTTTCACAGTCAAGGTATATTTATTGAATCAAAGTTGTTGGCGATTATTGTATATAGGCTTTGGTTATTCAGAATTGTTGGGATCGTTTGGTGAATACCACCAGCTAAGTATTAAGGGAATACTAATCCTATCTTGCTTACTGGATGACGACCGGAGTCACTTAGTTCGAGTTGAATGAGAAATTGGGTAAAAATAAGCGACGGTAAAAAGTAGTGCCGCTATTTTTTGAATAACGCAAACTACTTATCACCCTTGAATTCAAATAGTCTTCATAAATTTTGGAGCAAATCCAATAATGCCCTGCTTTCCAAAAGCCGTCCCATTTTTCCTGAGTTGCCCAACTGCTCACCAAATCCTGGCCTTCCTGCCGAGGCTATGTGCTGACCCGAAACGAAATTAGCGTGGACATGACGATCCGATCTTATCTTCAACTTATGGCTTGAACCATTATCAGCATTGTCTTTGTTAACTGTAATTTTAAAGTTAGCATACGCTTCGTTACCGTAACGATCCTTAGCCGTAATCAAAACCTCGGTATTCATCGCTCCTTTCGGCGGCACTCCCGTAAACTTTAGCTGCTTATCATCAAAATGTAACCAACTGGGTAACGGTGAACCGTCCATTTGTGTAGCTTTATATTGTAGATCTTCATTGGGGTTGCAATGGCAAAAGGTATTGGGAGGAACTGAAAATGAATAGTCTTGCTGCTCCAGTACCACTTGGTTGCGCATAGCAGCGGTCAGATAAAGATCACACTCTTGCAGGTTTCCGTAAAGACTGAGATACGATGGCCCATAGGCTTCATCACTGCTCCAAGTAGGGTCAAACTCCCTGAATTGTGATAATGAGTAGTACCCACCCGAATCTGCCGGAAATAATGGCGGTGTGGGATTGGCCAGCATAATCAAAGCACCGATATTGTCTCTGCTGTTATCAGGCACTGGACTGAAGCGCAATACTGCAGTATCTGTGGCTGTGCCGTCACTGACGGTATAGACGACATTAGGTATCGAACCAGTATAACCAACATTAGGCTTGAACGAAAAGCTTCCATTACGATTAATTACTAAAGTGCCAACACCAGGTATTTTAGCAGTAGCGCCAGCAATAAACGTGCCGACCCCTAAAATAGTAAATTCGGTAACAGTCAGGTTATCGCCGTTGGCATCCTCATCGTTGCCAAGAACGTTGCCTATGGCTAGTGTGTTAGGCGAAGTCGGTATAAGACCATCATCAACGGCTATCGGCGGAGTGTTAGGTAATGTCGCAAAACTCAACACGGCGGTATCTGTGGTTTTACCATCGCTGATCGTATAGGTTGCACTGGGGATCGGACCGTCATACGCCCGATCTGGGGTAAAGTTAAACACACCTGTGCTGTAAATGGTCAACGTGCCGATAGGTTGGCCTGCAGCATTGGCCAACACTGCTGTGCCATTGCCATTGGGAGGCACGGCGATAGTTTCAGGAATACCGTCACCATTTGTGTCTATAAGGTATTGGGTAACTGTCAGACGGTCACCGTCTATATCAATATCAGCATGCCCGCCACCTGTACCGATGACAACGTTTCCCGTTACCAGAGTGTTCGGTTTAACGGTGATAGGGCCATCATTTTTGGCCACCGGTGTGTCGTTGATGTTGGCGATGGCAGGTATGGTCACGTCCGCAGGGGCGGACACGGCACCGCTGTTGTCGGTCACGGTGAAGCTGACCGGGTCGACGGGGCCAAAGTAGTTCGGTGTCGGGGTAAAGGTGACGGTCGCGGCTTGGGCCGGGGTCAGCGGGGCGTTCAGGGGTACGGCGACTGGCGCGGTGGCGGGGTTGCCGTCATTGTCGTAGGTGAGCGTGCCTTGCGCCGGGCTCGGGCCGGCGGTGATGGTCACTGCGGCGGTCGTGCCGTCTACGTCGGTGCCGGCCAGGGGCACGGCCACGGGCGGGCCGTCTTCGGTCGGCGTGGCGGTGCTGCCGGGCGTGGCCACCGGTATGTCGTTGATGTTGGCGATGGCGGGTATGGTCACGTCCGCAGGGGCGGACACGGCACCGCTGTTGTCGGTCACGGTGAAGCTGACCGGGTCGACGGGGCCAAAGTAGTTCGGTGTCGGGGTAAAGGTGACGGTCGCGGCTTGGCCGGGGTCAGCGGGGCGTTCAGGGGTACGGCGACTGGCGCGGTGGCGGGGTTGCCGTCATTGTCGTAGGTGAGCGTGCCTTGCGCCGGGCTCGGGCCGGCGGTGATGGTCACTGCGGCGGTCGTGCCGTCTACGTCGGTGCCGGCCAGGGGCACGGCCACGGGCGGGCCGTCTTCGGTCGGCGTGGCGGTGCTGCCGGGCGTGGCCACCGGTATGTCGTCGATGTTGGCGATGGCGGGTATGGTCACGTCCGCAGGGGCGGACACGGCACCGCTGTTGTCGGTCACGGTGAAGCTGACCGGGTCGACGGGGCCAAAGTAGTTCGGTGTCGGGGTAAAGGTGACGGTCGCGGCTTGGGCCGGGGTCAGCGGGGCGTTCAGGGGTACGGCGACTGGCGCGGTGGCGGGGTTGCCGTCATTGTCGTAGGTGAGCGTGCCTTGCGCCGGGCTCGGGCCGGCGGTGATGGTCACTGCGGCGGTCGTGCCGTCTACGTCGGTGCCGGCCAGGGGCACGGCCACGGGCGGGCCGTCTTCGGTCGGCGTGGCGGTGCTGCCGGGCGTGGCCACCGGTATGTCGTTGATGTTGGCGATGGCGGGTATGGTCACGTCCGCAGGGGCGGACACGGCACCGCTGTTGTCGGTCACGGTGAAGCTGACCGGGTCGACGGGGCCGAAAGTAGTTCGGTGTCGGGGTAAAGGTGACGGTCGCGGCTTGGGCCGGGGTCAGCGGGGCGTTCAGGGGTACGGCGACTGGCGCGGTGGCGGGGTTGCCGTCATTGTCGTAGGTGAGCGTGCCTTGCGCCGGGCTCGGGCCGGCGGTGATGGTCACTGCGGCGGTCGTGCCGTCTACGTCGGTGCCGGCCAGGGGCACGGCCACGGGCGGGCCGTCTTCGGTCGGCGTGGCGGTGCTGCCGGGCGTGGCCACCGGTATGTCGTTGATGTTGGCGATGGCGGGTATGGTCACGTCCGCAGGGGCGGACACGGCACCGCTGTTGTCGGTCACGGTGAAGCTGACCGGGTCGACGGGGCCAAAGTAGTTCGGTGTCGGGGTAAAGGTGACGGTCGCGGCTTGGGCCGGGGTCAGCGGGGCGTTCAGGGGTACGGCGACTGGCGCGGTGGCGGGGTTGCCGTCATTGTCGTAGGTGAGCGTGCCTTGCGCCGGGCTCGGCTGGCGGTGATGGTCACTGCGGCGGTCGTGCCGTCTACGTCGGTGCCGGCCAGGGGCACGGCCACGGGCGGGCCGTCTTCGGTCGGCGTGGCGGTGCTGCCGGGCGTGGCCACCGGTATGTCGTTGACACCATTAATGGTAATGGTTAGCGAGCTTATTGAGACATCACCATCATTATCGGTAATTTGATAATTATAAGTCTCAGTTAGCGTTTGGCCTGGCTTAAGCGAATTTACAGCGGCATTTACGTTATCGATCGTATAAGTATAAGCACCATCAGTACCTATTGTAAGGCTACCATAAAGCCCAATTAGAGGCGTAGTGCCGTTTACTGTGCCGCTAACAGACATGCTGTTAGTAATGCTCGTTACTGGCCCAATAGGGCTTGCGGACACACCATCTGCACCAATTTTATCATTACCAAATACATTGCCTACGATAGGATTTGCACCGTCTTCTGTAACAGATGCGTTGTCAGGCGAAGCAATCGGGGCATCGTCAATAATAGCGATAGCCAAGGTTTTAAGGGGAGTACTTACAGCTACGCCATCTTGCAACGAGACTGAAAAATTATCTGTTACTGCAACTGCAGATGTTGGTGGAGCAATTAGAGTATATTGGTAACCAACAGTACCTGTACCATTTGGCGTATCATAGCTATAGCTATTGAGTGTTAACATACCATTTGTGGTGGTAATTACTTTATTCGTTGTAGCTAAGGCTAAAAGTTCTGCTTGCGTAATAGTAATGCCGGCAATGGTGAGTGAGGTTACTCCATTGGTGGGTGAAACTAGTTGGAAACTTCCATTAAGCACTTCACCATTACCCGCCGCATTGGTGCCGGCCGCTAAATCAGATTCCAGCACACTGCCGTCAGTGCCTACAACATTACCATCATTCAAGCCAACCACAGCAGGTACACCAACAATTGTAATGGTAAGCGTTGTATTTGCAGTATCGCCATCACCATCGGTGATTTGGTAAGTATAAGTATCGTTGACGGTTTGGCCAGGACCAAGCGCAGCTACTACACTATTTGAATAGTTTGGCAAATAGGTATAGCTACCGTTATTATTTAGTGTGAGTGAGCCATAACCATTAACACTCACAACCGCACCACCTACCCCAACGCCTGTTGTAACAGTTCCAGTACCAGCTACCACGCCTGTAACTGGGGATACGTTGGTATCTGCGCCTACTTTATCGGCATTGCCATCTGCGTTATTTGGGTCTGTGCCGCCTATACCAGTCACAACATTACCAGAGGACGTGCTGCCTGGGCTACCTGCAAAGTTAATGACTTCATCCACATCAGCTACGGCAATTGGCAAATCGTCCACAATATTAATACGTAAAGAGTTCGAATTATTAATATCACCTTCCACATCGATTGTTGAGATGCCATAAACCTCATTTTTAATGGCAACGGTATGATTAGCACGGGTTGTCAAAGTATAGCTATAGTTCACAACGCTTGTTGCTGGGTTATACCCATTAATGACGAGCGTTCCAAATGCACCAATTCGTGTAATAGGTGAAGTACCGCTGGCTAATAATTGCGCGGCTGTGATAGCTGTTGTTGTGGCACCGCCAAGTGTAAACGATGTTAAGCTAGCGATTGGCCCAAGTGTAAAACTGCCATTTACTTGCTCACCTGTGCCACTTGGTGTACTACCAGACGGCAAATCTTTTTCATATACTTGTGCATCTGTGTTAGGTACGTTGGCAGAATTATCATTTAAGTTCCCGTAAGTTACTACGTCATTAACGGATGTAACATTTAGGTGTACGGTACCAGTGTCAGTCAAGCCACTCGAATCTTTAACTATATAATCAAAGGTCACTAGACCATTGTAGTTCGAGGTTGGCGTGAAATTGATAACACCTGTATTGCTTACTTTGACAGTACCATTTGGGACAGAAATAGTTTGTGCGGTACCTGGGATAAGTGAGATGCCATTGATCGACTGAACACTTAAGGTGTCACCGATATCCGGATCGGTATCGTTGCCCATTAAATCGAGTGAGGTAAGTGTATCTTCCACGATAGGCAATGGCATCAATATAGTACCATCATCAACCGCCACTGGCGGGTCGTTGACCGGGGTGACGCTGAAGTTGAAGGTGCTGTTCACCGGCACGCTGCCGTCCTGGTTGCCGTCTTCGACATTGACCAGGAACGAGGCGCTGGTGGTCTCGGAGCCGTTGTGCTGGAAACTGACTTGGCCTGCCGCCAGTTGGGTGCCGGTGAAGCTGGTGGCGGCCACGCCGTTGACCAGCACGGTGCCGTTGGCCAGGGCGCTGACCGTGAAGGTCTCGGCCGCGGCGACGTTGTCGGGGTCGGTGAAGCCCAGGTCGGCGGCGGTGAGGACGTAAGTGCCGCCCTCTAGCACGGTGGCGCTGAGGTCGCCGGTCAGCGCCGGCGGGTCGTTGACCGGGGTGACGCTGAAGTTGAAGGTGCTGTTGGCCGGCACGCTGCCGTCCTGGTTGCCGTCTTCGACATTGACCAGGAACGAGGCGCTGGTGGTCTCGGAGCCGTTGTGCTGGAAACTGACTTGGCCTGCCGCCAGTTGGGTGCCGGTGAAGCTGGTGGCGGCCACGCCGTTGACCAGCACGGTGCCGTTGGCCAGGGCGCTGACCGTGAAGGTCTCGGCCGCGGCGACGTTGTCGGGGTCGGTGAAGCCCAGGTCGGCGGCGGTGAGGACGTAAGTGCCGCCCTCTAGCACGGTGGCGCTGAGGTCGCCGGTCAGCGCCGGCGGGTCGTTGACCGGGGTGACGCTGAAGTTGAAGGTGCTGTTGGCCGGCACGCTGCCGTCCTGGTTGCCGTCCTCGACGTTGACCAGGAACGAGGCGCTGGTGGTCTCGGAGCCGTTGTGCTGGAAACTGACTTGGCCTGCCGCCAGTTGGGTGCCGGTGAAGCTGGTGGCGGCCACGCCGTTGACCAGCACGGTGCCGTTGGCCAGGGCGCTGACCGTGAAGGTCTCGGCCGCGGCGACGTTGTCGGGGTCGGTGAAGCCCAGGTCGGCGGCGGTGAGGACGTAAGTGCCGCCCTCTAGCACGGTGGCGCTGAGGTCGCCGGTCAGCGCCGGCGGGTCGTTGACCGGGGTGACGCTGAAGTTGAAGGTGCTGTTGGCCGGCACGCTGCCGTCCTGGTTGCCGTCTTCGACATTGACCAGGAACGAGGCGCTGGTGGTCTCGGAGCCGTTGTGCTGGAAACTGACTTGGCCTGCCGCCAGTTGGGTGCCGGTGAAGCTGGTGGCGGCCACGCCGTTGACCAGCACGGTGCCGTTGGCCAGGGCGCTGACCGTGAAGGTCTCGGCCGC
The DNA here is from genome assembly GCA_963804035.1 of uncultured Gammaproteobacteria bacterium. Lineage (GTDB taxonomy): Bacteria > Pseudomonadota > Gammaproteobacteria > Methylococcales > Methylomonadaceae > Methyloglobulus. The sequence continues at coordinate 779,318 of CAWDOO010000004.1, forward strand.
GGCGACGTTGTCGGGGTCGGTGAAGCCCAGGTCGGCGGCGGTGAGGACGTAAGTGCCGCCCTCTAGCACGGTGGCGCTGAGGTCGCCGGTCAGCGCCGGCGGGTCGTTGACCGGGGTGACGCTGAAGTTGAAGGTGCTGTTGGCCGGCACGCTGCCGTCCTGGTTGCCGTCTTCGACATTGACCAGGAACGAGGCGCTGGTGGTCTCGGAGCCGTTGTGCTGGAAACTGACTTGGCCTGCCGCCAGTTGGGTGCCGGTGAAGCTGGTGGCGGCCACGCCGTTGACCAGCACGGTGCCGTTGGCCAGGGCGCTGACCGTGAAGGTCTCGGCCGCGGCGACGTTGTCGGGGTCGGTGAAGCCCAGGTCGGCGGCGGTGAGGACGTAAGTGCCGCCCTCTAGCACGGTGGCGCTGAGGTCGCCGGTCAGCGCCGGCGGGTCGTTGACCGGGGTGACGCTGAAGTTGAAGGTGCTGTTCACCGGCACGCTGCCGTCCTGGTTGCCGTCTTCGACATTGACCAGGAACGAGGCGCTGGTGGTCTCGGAGCCGTTGTGCTGGAAACTGACTTGGCCTGCCGCCAGTTGGGTGCCGGTGAAGCTGGTGGCGGCCACGCCGTTGACCAGCACGGTGCCGTTGGCCAGGGCGCTGACCGTGAAGGTCTCGGCCGCGGCGACGTTGTCGGGGTCGGTGAAGCCCAGGTCGGCGGCGGTGAGGACGTAAGTGCCGCCCTCTAGCACGGTGGCGCTGAGGTCGCCGGTCAGCGCCGGCGGGTCGTTGACCGGGGTGACGCTGAAGTTGAAGGTGCTGTTGGCCGGCACGCTGCCGTCCTGGTTGCCGTCTTCGACATTGACCAGGAACGAGGCGCTGGTGGTCTCGGAGCCGTTGTGCTGGAAACTGACTTGGCCTGCCGCCAGTTGGGTGCCGGTGAAGCTGGTGGCGGCCACGCCGTTGACCAGCACGGTGCCGTTGGCCAGGGCGCTGACCGTGAAGGTCTCGGCCGCGGCGACGTTGTCGGGGTCGGTGAAGCCCAGGTCGGCGGCGGTGAGGACGTAAGTGCCGCCCTCTAGCACGGTGGCGCTGAGGTCGCCGGTCAGCGCCGGCGGGTCGTTGACCGGGGTGACGCTGAAGTTGAAGGTGCTGTTGGCCGGCACGCTGCCGTCCTGGTTGCCGTCTTCGACATTGACCAGGAACGAGGCGCTGGTGGTCTCGGAGCCGTTGTGCTGGAAACTGACTTGGCCTGCCGCCAGTTGGGTGCCGGTGAAGCTGGTGGCGGCCACGCCGTTGACCAGCACGGTGCCGTTGGCCAGGGCGCTGACCGTGAAGGTCTCGGCCGCGGCGACGTTGTCGGGGTCGGTGAAGCCCAGGTCGGCGGCGGTGAGGACGTAAGTGCCGCCCTCTAGCACGGTGGCGCTGAGGTCGCCGGTGAGGGTCGGCGGATCGTTTGTACCGGTCAAAGTAATGGTCAAGGTTGTGGTATTTGAAACTACTCCTGTTGGGTCTTTCACAGTGTACGTGAACGTATCAGTTGCAGTTGCCCCCGCAGCCAAACTATTCGCATTATCAGCAATGTATGAATAACTTCCATCACTGGTGAGCGTTAAATGCCCATATGTACCCAAGATTGAACTGCCTACCCCTACACCTTGAGTTACTGTTCCCGTTCCAGCTTTTACACCTGATACCACCAATGTGTTGGTGGCATCATCCGGATCGCTGTCGGCAACGCTCCCACCCGTCGTCCCTTGTATAACTCCATTTGCTGCTGTTTTGGGTAAGGTAGCATCTTCAGCAACAGCACCGGTATCGGCGTTGGCAAGCGGTGCTTTGTCGTAAGTTATACCGATGTCGCTAAGCCCCACGACACCTGTCGAAGTACCGCTAGTCCCCGAAACATATAAGATGGTCACCTTGCCAATGGCCGTACCTGATGTCGAAGTAATAGATATATTTACACTATCTGAAGGTAAATTAAAATTTGTTGAAGAGCTAGTATTTCCATCAAGTTGTACGCTATTTGTAAGCGTAGAAATCGAATAGGTCTGTCCCGTTGTTTGTCTTGGCGTTGCAGTAATATTTGTCCCGCTTAACTGGACACCGTTTATGTCAAAAGCTTGAAGAATTACTCGATCATCCCAGGCACCAGAGCCTGTTTTAGCATCGATATTGCGTAGATCGAACTGGGTGTTTAATACTCCCAAAGGAAAAGCACTAGAGTTGAAATTTATCTCAGTGGTTTGCCCTGATGTGGTACTTGTTGTACTAGCTGAAAAAGCCAAGGTCGGGTCATTCGTTCCGCCAGTATAATTAGCCGTATAATCGTTTACTATCGACCCTGTACCCGTTGTTTTTATCGTAACTGCATTTGTAAGCCCCCCAAAAGTATATGTGGTGCCTGTGGCACCAAGGGTATGGTTGCCAACTAATTGCCAGTCTAATGTTGTGGTGGTGGTCAACAGACCATCCCATTCGGGCGCATTGATCGTTAGCGCCTCGATCATGCCGATTTGATTTTCTAATATCCAATCACCACCCAGTACAGCAGCACCGGTATCGTTGGTTGAATCTGCGATGTCCGCGCCTGTCAGAGCGGCTAGTTGATTTGACACCTGGATGCCGATGTCACCTTGGCCGAAGTTACAACCATATATTAAAATGTCTGCATTAGCGGAAAGATGCCCACTCATACTTGTCAATTCATCAGCGTACATGTCTTGAATACTGGCCTGATTGAGAACAGCCGACCCTAATTTTAATTGCCCTGTACCGCCATGGGATATGATGTGGATGGCATCAATACTGTCGTACTTGGAAACAACGTTAACCATTTGCTGAACCCCATCTTTTGTGGGGTCAAGCAGGATAACGGTAGAATTGGGGTCGATATCTTTAAGCAAAGCGTGGTAGTCTTTGACACTCGTGTCGATGAATACTAGTGATTTAACCTCTTTTATTTCGGCTGTTGATGCACCCAATGCGGTTTTTTCTTTTTCGGCATCGGTTGTTGTTTTTGAATCTTGCGAGCCACCTGTTGAAATTGCTTGTTTGGAATCGACTACATCTTTATCAGACCAACGTACTTGTCCGCCAGTCAAAGTTTGCACCTGGTTCAACCAAGATTTCCCATCAAATGCTTGTCCACCATGAAAGTTAATACTGGTATTGGCAGATATATCATCGCCCCAGTCAATCAAGGTTTCGGTATCACTGGTGTTTAGATTGCCTAACAATCTACTACTACCTAAGCATTGCTTACCGTCTAGCTCTGCGGACTGTATATGCAATTGGGAGGTATCGCCTCGATCATGCAGTATTTCTTTGATTTGCTCGTAGCCGTCTCGGCTTGCATCAATGACCCGGACATCAGTATGTAACGGTGGGTTTTTGAGTATTTCTTGGATTCCATTGGCTCGTGAATCGATAACCAATAAAGTTGTCGCATCCCTGTCGCCTGCCGATGCAGGTAGCGTTGTCGCCAAGTGTTGCAAGTCACGGTTGACCATGTCATTCGATAAACCACCCAATGCCGAATGGTTATCAGCATGGGTGGTAAAATCGGGCGCGGAATCTACATTAGGGTCACTACTGGTGTCCTGATCCTGGACTTGGGGCTGATCCTGAGCGGCCTTATCATCCATTGCCTGCGCGGCTGTCGCAACAACAGCACCGTCAAACAGCAATCGATTTTCCAAAGCCAAACGCATGGAACTTGGGGAGGCTACTCGTTTTTTACCTTCTACTGCATAAGGTTTTTTTTTCATGGGAGCACCAAATTCGTAGTGATTTCAACCGACTATTATTATGACGGAAAACTTACCTTACTTGCTGTTTTTTATTGGCCTAAATACCAATCTAGCCTTAGCCATTGGAGGCAGCTTAGGCAAATAGCCCTTATACCAGCTGTCCAGGGTTTTCTCCAACTGCACCGCCAACGCGCGGACAGTGACGTGCTCTATGCCACCGGTAGCCGGGTCGAGGCCAATTGAGGCGTAGATATTGCCCATGGCGCCATAGACATCCGCCAAACTTTGTTCCTTTTCGAGTTGGGAGGCCAAGGCCGCGGTAGAGGCATGGATGCGCTCCAATTCGGAACCGGCATCGTTGGCCGCATTGTTGGCCATGACGGTGGAAATGCTTTCGTCAATCTTGTTCAGTTCCTTGGCATTTTTGTAGCTGTCCAAGGCCTTGAGGTACTGTTGGTAACCGACATTGATCTGCACTACGGCAGCGACGCTGAGCGCTTTGCGGCGGGTCATGGCGACTTCGACCTGGGTTTCCGCCGATTTCCATATTTTGGGGGCGGCAATCAGGTTCACTAGGTTTATGGTCGTCCGCGCCCCCGCTTCCAGCCAGAAGTTGTTGATCAGGAATGAGTTGGAGTCAAAGTTCAGGCCGATAGGGATGGTGAGCCCGGGCAATATTTTGAGCATTTCCTTCCAAACATCGGCGCGGCTGATGCGCTCCTGGTAGATTTCTTCCCTTAGGTCGCCGCGATAGAACAAGCCCAGGCTTTCGAGTTCGGCAACGCTGTTTTTAAGTTCTGGCGGCTCAGGGGTTATTTCGGGTTGCGCCAAGACAAAGTTGGAATGTGCGGGGGCGTTGATCAACCCGGCCAGCTTGGGTTTGGCGACCAGCAAGTCGCCCTTGAGTTTTTTAAGTTGGTCAATAATGCGCAGTAAACTGCGTTGATATTCCAAAACGCTGACTACCGGTTGCAGGCGGTCGCCTTCAATAGTCCTGCTTACCACCAGCGCGCGTTCGGCTTCCGCCAAGACGGGTTCAAGGCCCGGCAGCAGGCGGTCGGCGATGTTGGTGCTCCAATAGGCTTGGAGGACTTCCTTGATAAGGTTGTTGACGACCTTGCGGCGACGTTCCTGGGCGATAAGGATGCGGTCGGCCTGTTGTTTGGCTTGGAAGTAACTGACGCCGAAATCCAAGACGTTCCAGGCGAAGGTGAGGTCTGCGATGCCACGGCTGGCATCCTGGGAAACGGAATACCGGGCGTTGTTGCCTAGGGCGTTTTGGCCGGTAAAGTAATCCTCGCTTGATGAACCCAATTTCTTTTCCCTAAACTGGTAACCCGCGTTGGCGGTCAGTTTAGGCAGCATGTTGAGGGTGGCGACTTCAAGCTGGGTGTCCTGGAGCACGGCTTCCATCATGGTCAGCCGATGGTCGTAGTTGTATTTTAGCGCGCGGGCCAGGGCATCGTAGAGGGTCAGCGGCCGTGTGATGGGCTCTTGTTTTTCGTACATTTCCGACTGGTCTTGCACCATCGTCGCCATCCGCTCATCGTCGGTGATGGGTATGGGGTTCAGGTTACAACCGCCAAGAAGTGCGGCAGTTAATAAAGCCGCAGCGAATGTTTTTGTATAATGCACGATGTAATCCTCTTCACAATTTAACTAAATTAAGTAAGCGTTTAAGCTGTAGTGCAGTTTTTTTAAGCTTAACTAAAATCTTTGTTTTCCCTAAAATTTAATAGTACGGCCACCCAGCGCATAGCATTTGGTAAAAAATACAACAACAGAAAACTTAGCCTATAAGCCAATTTATATCAACATTATCATAAAATTAGTAATCATTTCTACTTTTCACTTTAACTGCAATGATTGCCCCGCACAACAAAAAAAAACTTGATCACAGTGTGCTCCCAAAAGCTGTCCGGCTTTGCCGGATAGATCAACATATTTTCTAGCAAGCGGATTATCAGCAATTACGGTCAACCCTACTTCATTGTGAACAAATACCATATCTGAAGATAGTCTCATCACATCTGTCAATTCCTGCAAAATCTCCTCCTCGGAATGTTGATGATAAAGCATATTGTTCAACCACATAGACACGCATTCGATTAGCACGAGGCCAGGGCAATTTTTTAAGGCATTCAACAAATTGACAGGTTCTTCGATTGTAATAAATCCGTCTTGCCGACGCTGCTGATGAATTGCTATACGTTCGCGCATTTCTTCGTCAATAAATTCGGTGGTTGCGAGATAGTATGGCTTTTGTTCCGCTTGCCCTAGAATATAGGTTTCCGCAAGGCGAGATTTGCCACTTTTGATGCCGCCAATAAACAAAGTTTTCATGATTTTGTCTGTAATGTTTGTAACAACGCACTTACGCAGTTGCATTTAATGGTTGATGTAATGGACGTAAGTATAATTATTGATATATTGCAGCTTATGTACCGAACCGACATCCACACGAAACTTGAAGGCGTTGGCTGGTGGCAGTTGTAAGACATGGGCAAACAGGGCGCGAATGACCCCAGCATGGGTGATGAGTAAAACTTGCTCTGCTGGTTTGTTTGCCAGCAGCTTATCCCAAAAACGACCCACACGCTGGCATAACTCACTGAAATTTTCACCATTTGGTGGGGATATCGTAACAAAATTTTCTGACCAATTTTTCAATAAGCCAGCATCAATATCGTCAAAGCGTTGGTTTTCCCAATCACCAAAATTAACTTCTAGCAATAACTCATCCGTTTCAATTGGCTTACCAAACGTTCGCGCTAGCTGTAAGCAGCGTGTTAGCGGACTGCTGAATATCAAGCAATCAGCCGATAAATCGGGCAATTTTTCGTGTATGCCCCTCACCTCAGCTACGAAACTATCGGCTAACTCGACATTGCTTTGGCCATAACATAGCCCAGCCGCAGTTTTTGTCTTGGTATGGCGAATTAGGTAAATGTCCACAGTGCGCTAACGGCGAGATAAAAAACAGTTTCCGCTATTTGCTGGCTAGTTCCCAGGCAATCGCCTGTATATCCACCGATATGACGGTAGAAATAGCGACCCAATTGCCAGTTAACCAATAGTATTAATGGAATAGCTAAGCTGCACAACAACGGTAGCAGCAACAAAGGTATTAAGGAGATAGTCCCGGCAATAAGCAATTCTTGCGTAGTGGGTTTATAAGCTGCCGCACCACCTTTGGTGCTACCGCTTCTTGCGTAATCGTACTTCCGCATTAATAACAGCGGTTGAATACGACTTATTGAGTGCCCTGCCAGCAATATCAACGGCACATACGGTACAGCTATTGTACTAAGCAAGCTAATTTTTAAGGACATCAACAACACTAATCCAAGTGCGCCATACGCGCCAATCTGGGAATCTTTCATGATATCAAGGATACGTTGCTTGTCGTAACCTCCACCAAAGCCATCGCAAACATCCGCAAAGCCGTCTTCATGGAATGCACCAGTAAGTAAAATTCCTGCAATTAAAGCCAGAATCACTGCGATTGTTTGTGCCCACAACAGATTTGCCACATAAAAACTTAATCCCGTTATCCCTCCTGCCAGCCAGCCGACCAGCGGCAGATACATACTGGCTTGCGGTAACTGGCTATAGTCCTGCCCTTTCGGTACAGGTAGTCGGGTATAAAAACTAAGGGCTAAGAAAAATAATTTTAGGTGGGGCATTGCTAATCGCTCGTTTGCCGATCAACCCCGGCATCCGCAAACGTCGCCATTTCGTTTAAGAACAACACCGCCGACTGGATTAAGGGAAAAGTAACCGCAATACCAGAACCTTCACCTAAGCGTAATTCCATACTCAAAAGCGGCTTTGCATTTAGATAAGCCAATAATGCTTGATGGCCTTGCTCTGAAGATACGTGGCTGAACATGCAATAATCCAGCACATGCGGCTTAAGTTTATACGCGACTAACAACGCAGCACTGGCAATAAAACCATCGACCATAATCAGCATCCCTAATTCGGCCGCTTTGAGATACGCTCCCACCATCATGGCAATTTCAAAACCACCGAAGGTAGACAACACGCCCAACGGCTCAGAAATGTCTTTATGCAAATGTAAGGCCTGCTGTAACACTGCGTATTTGTTTTGTAATTGGCTATCATCCAGCCCCGTTCCACGGCCAACACATTGCGTTAAAGTTAGGTCAGATAGGCAATGCGTGAGCAACGCGGCGGACGAGGTATTACCTATGCCCATTTCACCAAAACCAATACAATTGCAACCACTCTTATGCTGTTGCAAAACCAGTTCTGCGCCAGTTTGTATGGCCTTATGGCACTGACTTGCAGACATGGCGGAATCGTGGAGAAAGTTTTTCGTCCCCTTGGTTATTTTTGCATCAATCAATTTGGGATGAGCGGCTAAGTCAGTATTAACCCCAGCATCAACCACCAACAACTCCAATTGATGCTGCCTCGCAAAAACGCTGATTGCAGCACCACCCGCCAAAAAATTTGCGACCATTTGTGCTGTAACGGATTGTGGATAGGCGCTCACACCGGATTCAACTATGCCGTGGTCACCCGCAAAAATGAGAATTGTCGGCTTAGTTAACTTAGGTTCTAGGGTATTTTGGATCAAACCGACTTGCAACGCGAGGTTTTCTAATTGCCCTAACGCGCCTAGCGGTTTGGTTTTTTGGTCGATTTTTGTTTGTAACTCAGGCTCTAATTGCAATGAAACCGGATTAATTGTGAAATCTAACGGCACGGACTGCTCCAGGTGTTTTCAAAGAGTAGATCATGGATATTCTTACGCTCCGCCCACTGTTCCTGCTCCAGCATGGGCTTATCGTAAAATTTTTCTACATGCCCCAGACATAAGATAGCGACGGGTTGGCTATCTTCGGGCATATTTAATTGTGTTTTCAAGGCTTGCGGTTCAAACAGGGAAACCCATCCCATGCCCAGGCCTTCAGCCCTGGCCGCGAGCCACATATTTTGGATGGCGCATGATAAGGAAGCTAAATCCATTTCTGGTAAGGTACGGCGGCCAAAGATAAAATCCTCGCGCCGTTCGCATAAGGCTGCAACCAGCACTTCCGCGCAGTCCAGAATTCCTTCTACCTTCAGTTTCATGAATTCGTCTTCGCGTTCGTTTAAGGCTTTAGCAGTAAGGATTCTTTCCCGTTCGACCAGATCGTGGATGTCCTTACGTAAATTGGAATTACTGATTCGGATAAACCGCCACGGCTGCATAAAGCCGACACTGGGCCCATGGTGCGCGGCATTCAGCAAGCAGCTGAAAATTTGAGGGTCAATAGGATCGGGTAAAAAATGGCGAACATCGCGGCGTTCGTAAATGGCACGGTAGACGGCGGCGATTTCGGGGTCAGGATAACGGTGTTCGGGCATTGTTATAAATTGAGGGCAGTAGGATACGGTGAGGTACGAACCGCATCGTTCGTGTCTCGCGATTGATGCGGTTCACTGCGCTTACCGCATCCTACGCACTTTTAGCTTTTGACATCATAGTCTCCCTCTTCCTCATTCCATTGCATAGAAAAGGGCGAAGGATAGTCATTACCTATAATCATAAATATTGAAACTATTTCCTCAATTGGAATTCTGTAAATTGTTTTGTTTCTTTCGAAATCAGAACACGCATAAACACCACCCCAGTTTCTATCTTCATTTCTGTACGCAAAAATCGTGCAGCTATGTATTAGCTGATTAGCTAAAAATACGATTTTTTTATGTACTTTTTTCTCATTGGCGAGGTCATAAACTTCATCTATTGAGTGCTGATTCAGCTTTGTAATCTTCTTGCCAGTTGGTGCATATGAATATACTTCTGCTTTGAACTCCCTGGGTTTGCTCGATACCTTATGCGCCTCGAAGAGTTTTCTAATGCAAAAGAATGAAACGATTATTTCCTTCTCGAAATTAACCACAAGCTTTTCGCTCCAACGATTTGGCTTTTCCACTGACCTTAGTCGCTTGGCATGATTAAGTAAGTCTTCCTTCCAGTAGCACGACTCGATCATAGTGTTTAAAGGCTAACTAGAGGTTATAAGGATGCCCCGCCTCAAACCCATGCACCTTAGCCTTGGTAGAAAACGGTGCTGGTGACCAAGCGGCTTGCTCTTGTCCAGCCAGATAATTCGCCAGCCACAGAGCTTGGCTTCGGATGGGCAGGATGTAGGCGTAGAGCTTGCCATCCGGCAGTTCAGCCGCATCTCCCAAGGCAAAAATGCTTTCATCGTTCGTCTGTAAGCGGGTATTCACTTTTATGCCCCTACCGACATCAAGGCCAGCCTGTTGCGCCAACTCGGTACGTGGCTTAAAGCCGCAGGCGACAATCAATGCATCAAACTCAGCAGTCCCTTCCGTTATCACACACACTTTTCCGCCTTCGTCGGCAAAACTTTGTACGGCTTGCTCCAACAACACTTCAACGCCGGAATCTTGCAGCACCTTAAGCAAAAAAGCCGAATCTTCTACTGCTAATTGCCGTTCCATCAAACGATCCATTGCATGGTAAACAGTCACCTTATCACCAGCAACCGCTAAATCTGAAGCGACTTCGCAACCGATCAACCCACCACCAACAATCGCCCAATGTGGATGCTTATTCTGGTTTAAAAACGGCTGGCGGAATTTTCGCATGGCTTTCAGGTCAGTCAGGCTGTTCAAGCTGAAAAACAGCTTTTCAAAAGGCCGAAAAGGTGGCGGCACGAATGCTGCCGATCCCTGCGCCAAGACCAACTTATCGTAAGACAAGGATTTTTCCTGTCCTGGGCCGTCAATGGAAATTGTCTGCGCTTGGCGGTCAATCGCCGTCACTTCCGAGCCAGCAATCACATCAATTCCATTCTCGCGCAGCTTGGCGAACGTTTTCAGGATGATAGATTGTTCAATATCAACTTTGGTAAAACCACGGGATAGCAGTGGCCTGGAGTAGTAGCCGTCATGTTCGCTGGTCACCAGGACGATGTCGGCATCAGAGGATAACGCGCGGTATTTTTCAGCAAAGGTTACGCCCGCAATACCTGAGCCAACGATGACAATATTCATGCTGCCCTCCCATTATAATTATAATTTTTAGATCGAGCTTATTAATCCATTAACTCAAAATCACTTTTTTCAACGCCGCATTCCGGGCAACGCCAATCGTCGGGAATATCTGACCATATAGTTCCTGGGGCAAGACCAGAATCGGGGTCGCCTACCGCTTCATCATAAATATGCCCACAAACCGAGCATTCGTATTTTTTGTAATCAGCCACTATTCCTCCTTAAGACCTTTAGTTAAGTATAGTAGCCATTATAGAGCAAGCCCGTAGCTGGGCATTCATTTTTCAAGCTAGCAAAGTCACTTATTTTTTGAACGGTAAATAGTTTGCCGCATCATCCTTATAAAACCGCACCGCAGTTTTTTCCCTGTCCAAAAACTGCGCGATGGCCCTGGCAAAGCGTTCATCTTGAAACCAATGTGCGGAATAAGTCGTAACCGGCTCAAAGCCACGGGCAATTTTATGCTCACCTTGCGCACCTGAATCAAAACGCTGCAATCCGTTGGCGATGCAATAATCCAAGCCCTGGTAATAACATGCTTCAAAATGTAAGACATTATATTCTTCAAGACAGCCCCAATAGCGCCCATATAAGGTATCGCCGCCCACAAAACTAAGCGCTGCACCGACATAAGCACCGTCTTTCTGTGCAAACACCAATAGCAGTTTGTCGCCTATCGTCGCGGCGCACCCCAGAAAAAAAGCTAGATTCAAATAAGGCGGCATACCATGCTTTAGATAGGTCATCTGATAGAAATCATAAAATACCTGCCATTGGTATTCGCTGACATCCTTGCCTGATAGCTGAACCAAAGCTATGCCTTGCTCAGAAACCTTACGCCGTTCGCGCTTTAGCATTTTGCGTTTACTTGCGTTTAAGGTACTAAGAAAATCGTCGAACGTCCGATAACCTTTATTAAGCCACTGGAATTGCACACCTTCACGAACCGCCATACCCAGCTTTCTCAGTGTTTCCAATTGGTCGCCGACCGGAAACAAGCAATGCCATGAGGAAATGCTCTCTTGTTCAGACTTGGTTTTGATGAAATCAACCAACAATCCAATCACTTGTAGTTGATCGACTTGTTCCTTGATCGCTATACGCAACCCCTGACAGGGCGTAAAAGGAATAGCATTTAGCAACTTAGGATAATAACTTTCACCGTTTTGTTCATAAGCATAAGCCCATTGATTATCAAATACATACTCGCCACGGGAATGTACTTTAAGGTACAAGGGCATTGCGGCGAGCAATTCCTCATTCTCCATAACCAGCAGATGCTGGGGCTGCCAACCCGTCTTTTGAGATACGCAGCCACTTTCCTCCAATACCGACAAAAACTCTTGACGCATAAACGGATAATCGTCCCCGACCAGCTTATTCCAGGCTTGGCTATCAATCTGATTGAATGGCAGTAATTTGTTTTATTTCCATTTCAATCGGTCAAATATCAAACACACATACAGGGTAATACCGGAAAGCCAACATTGCTCCATTATCTATAATTGTTATGTAGCCCTAAAGATAATGAGTTGCAACAGCCCAACAATAGCCACCAAAGACCAAACAATATTAAGCCAAAACAATGGCTTGGCTTTATTGTGCTTAGCATTAGCGATCATACACAAAGCACCGCTTAAATTCATCAGGTGATAGGTTGCAGAGCTGACTGCAACCAGCTTGATCGTCACGAACAAATACGCACTGATAATAAGAATAAAACCTACCCAGCCAATCTGTTCAAAATGTTTATTTTTTACTATCACAAAATTTTCATTCCTTTTGCGAATTTTTTAGCCGCCATTCATCACGATTGTATGATTTTAACGTTATAGCCCTCGGGTTGATTGTCTCATTTCTGGTTTTTTTATGAAGGTCTAAATTAATGGATAGGCAATAGACAGTAAAGCGGTGTGGCTAGGTAGCCAGGAAAGCCCAGTCGATAATGAAAAATTACTCAATAGTAATTGAACAGGTTTTGAGGGAATATTGCCTACCATTCATCCTGCATTCAGATTCAAATGCAAATATAGCTACGCTGAACATATTTTGGATTTTTACATGTCAATTCAATCGTCAGATTGAAGGCCAAACCGCTTGATTTATAAGGTCGCAGCATGGCGACAATCGACCGAAGAAACCCCAGATTGTTTAGTGCAAATATAAAAAAATCTAACTTTCCGGAGAAATATTATGTCTTCATTATTAAAATCTCACACCTTGGTGCTTACAGGCTTTCTTGTTTCCGCCACAGCCATAGCTGAAGAACACAAAGCTTATGTGCAGTTTAACGGCGGGGCGGCATTTTCGTCTTCTGATTCACAAACATTCGGTCCTTTTAATGGTTGTATTGGTACGCCAAACGGTTTTGGTTGTGGCAGCAATATTACTGAAACTGTCAAGCAGTCTTATGAACCCGGTTTTGCTGGTAGTGTGGCGTTAGGCTATCGTATTGCCGATCAGCTTCGTATTGAAGTAGAAGGCAACTATCAGTCTAATGACATGAATAAATTAAATTATTCTTTTTCCGGAATAGAATCCGGGAATGTTCCTTCGTTTTCATTCCCATTGAAAGGTGAAAGGGAACGCACGGCATTCCTGTTAAATGGCTATTACGACTTCAAAAATAGCACGGCCTTTACACCTTATATCACGGCTGGTATGGGAGGTTACCATTTGCGATTAAAAGGGGAGCGCAGCAGTGTTGAAAATGACCTGGATTTTGCCTGGCAAGCGGGTGCTGGTGTTAATTACAAACTGGATGACAGGATCAGCTTTGACTTGAAGTACCGTTATTTTGGTGGAGCCGATGCTGAGCTTCAAAGTTTAAGCCCAAGCGGAGTATTTACAACAAGCCGACTTTATGAAGTCGGCGACCATCAGGTCATGGCTGGCATAAGGATTGGTTTTTAAACCCATTACACTGCTGGTGTAAAAAAACCAACCAATCCAACTTTTGGGAACGATATGATGTCTATTTTACAAAAACTAAGGTGTTCCGCTTTTATGCTAGCAGGTCTTGGTGCTGTTGGCTCAGCCTATGCGACTGAACACAAAGCCTATGTGCAGTTTAATGCCGGTGCGGCATTTGCGCCGTCTGATTCAGTTGACGGATCGGGTACTGGCTGTACTATTTCGGGAGCATCGCCTTCTTATTGCTTCAACTTCAAATCTAACTTTAAACAGGATTATGATCCAGGCTTTGCTGGCAGCGTAGCAGTAGGCTACCAGATTGCAGATCAATTTCGCCTTGAAGGAGAAGTGCTGTATCAGTCCAATGATAATGGTAAGGAACATTTTTCTTATAGTATCCAGCCTGTTACTAGGCACAGTCACGGTTCATCGCCTTCATACCCAACGTTAAAAGGCGAGCGGGAACGCATGGCATTTCTGTTAAATGGCTATTTCGACTTCAAAAACAGTACCGCCTTAACGCCTTTTATTACGGCTGGCTTGGGTGGTTATCACATGCGAATAAAAACCCAGTATGGCAGTGGTGAAAATGACCTGGATTTTGCTTGGCAAGCGGGTGCTGGAGTTAATTACAAGTTGGATGACCGAATCAGCTTTGATTTGAAATACCGCTATTTCGGCGGTACCGATGCTGAACTTCAAAGCCCAAGCGGATTATCAAGCCGACTTTATGAAGTCGGTGACCATCAGGTTATGGCGGGTATAAGGGTTGGTTTTTAATTATTACGCCCTAACCCTCTTCTTCTGGGAGAGGATATTTTTAGAAGCGCCTTAATACCTTGCCACCGAACTATCACATTCAATCGACCACGCATCAATACCACCCACCAAATTGCTGATCTTCCTGAAACCAACCTGGGCAAGGAAGTTGGCGGCTTGCATACTACGCATACCGTGATGGCAGATCAACACAACTTCCTGTTCCATATCAATTTCTCGTAACCTTTGCGGGATTTGGTTTAGCGGAATCAGTACGCTACCGTCAATATGGGAAAATTCAAATTCATTCGGCTCTCTTACGTCCAACAGGATGAATTGCTGCTTATCCTGAATTTTTGATTTCAATTCTGTTACTGAAATTTGCTTAATTGCCATTTTGGCTCCTTGTGATTAAATCCGGTTGATAAATTTTTCTAAGCGTTGCATCGCAACAGACATGCGATCAATCGTGGTGGTATAAGCAAAACGTAAATGTTGATCGGCTTTATTGCTGCCAAAATCCTTTCCTGGTGTTATCGCAACGCCTTCCGCTTCTAAAAGGTCGAGTGCAAATTGATAACTGTCGTTAGTGAATTTCGCGCAATTGGCATAGATATAGAATGCACCATCCGGTTTAACAGGAATTTCAAAACCTAAATTTACCAGCGCGCCATATAGAAAATCCCGTCTGTTGGCAAATTCAGCCCGTCTTGTTTCCAGTTCCTCAAGAGTGGGGCAATCAAATGCCGCCAGAGCTGCGTACTGGGAAAGCGTTGGGGTGGCAATAAAAATATTTTGCGCCAGCTTTTCAGTGGCATCCACGAAATCATCAGGGACGATAAGCCAGCCGGCCCGCCAGCCAGTCATTCCAAAATATTTGGAAAAACTGTTGATTACAAAGGTATTGTTGCTGTATTCAAGCGCCGTTGGCGGATTCTTGCCGTAAACCAGGCCATGATAAATTTCATCCGAATAAAAACAACCGCCTTTGTCATTAACCAACTCAATACACTGCTTAAATACTTCCGCTTCGATTAGCGTACCGGTCGGATTTGAAGGCGATGCAATCAACGCGCCTTTTGTCGATTGAGACCAATTTTGCATTATCAATTTTGAGGTTAATTGATAGTTAGTCGTAGCATCAACAGGCAGGGCAAGAGCTTTACCTTCAAACAACCTGACAAAATTGCTGTTGCAGGGATAACATGGGTCGGCCATCAAGATTTCATCGCCTGGGTTCACGCTAACACCAAGTGCCAGCAAAAACGACCCAGAAGCGCCAGGTGTTACGAATATGCGTTCTTTATCTATGGTTACTGCATAACGAGCTTGGTAAAAATCCGCGATTTTTTGACGTAATTCTGGCAACCCAGCGGCGGACGTATATTTAATATCACCAGTTTGGAGTTGCTTGATACCGGCATCAACAATGGTTTTTGGAGTGGAAAAATCTGGTTCGCCGATTTCCATGTGGATAATATCACGCCCCTGGCTTTCCAATTTCTTTGCGCGGCGGAGTAATTCCATGACGTAGAAGGGCGTAATATCGGCTGTTCGTTTTGCTAATCGACTCGTCATAAGGTCAGGTTTGATTTTATTGTCTAAAATCATAGCAATAATTCTTGCTAACTGCCTACTATTCTGCTAAAAATGCGCGGTTTATTTAGTTTGCCAATTAGGAGTTCTTGGATGTCCGATAATCCCAACGCGGGTATGTCGCCTTTCAGTTTTAAGCCTTATGTAGAAAAAGAAGGCGAAGAATACATGAATGAGGCTCAATTGAAACATTTTGAGACCATTCTAAATAACTGGAAAGTCGAATTGATGAAAGAAGTAGATCGCACCGTCCATCACATGCAGGACGATGCCGCCAACTTCCCAGACCCAAATGACCGTGCCACACAAGAATCTGAATTCAGCCTGGAATTAAGGGCTCGTGACCGTGAGCGCAAGCTGATCAAAAAAATTGATGAAGCGCTTAAAGAGATCGAGTCTGGTAGTTATGGCTTTTGTGAGTCTTGCGGCATTGAAATAGGGGTACGTCGTTTGGAAGCCAGACCGACGGCGACCTTGTGTATCGACTGTAAAACGCTCGATGAAATTCGTGAAAAACAAATGGGTTAATACCTATCCTGCCCCTCACTGCCATTAAGTTAAGAAACAAAACTCCCTCTCCTGCCGGATTCCTACATGGATGTAGGTTAGTAGGGCAACGCAGGAGCAGTTGCCGAGAGGGTTGGGGTGAGGAGATTAAAATCAATTGTTTTAATTCCCCACATCCTAACCTTCTCCCTCAAGGGAGAAGGGGCTGAATCGCTTAGCCTAATGGCGATCCTGCCCCTGCAAAGTGTCAATCATGATGCTTACATCGGACGGTTTGCCCCCTCACCGACCGGGCCGCTACACTTAGGTTCGCTGTTTACTGCGCTTGCCAGCTATGTTCACGCCCGACACCATCAAGGTAAGTGGCTGCTCAGGGTTGATGATCTTGATACACCACGCAATAGAAATGGCTCAGCCACCGCAATTTTAAAATGCCTGGAAACCTTCGGGCTGCACTGGGATAGTAGTGTTTACTACCAAAGCCAACATCTAGACGATTACCACTATTTTTTAGAAAAGCTGGCGCAAAATCAGCTCACCTATCGTTGTAACTGTAGTAGGAAATCATTGGTTGAGATGTTTCCTGGCGATACCCCTGAAAACAAAAGCAACATTTATCCCGGCATCTGCCGAAACAAATCCATACCCTCCGATACCCCCCACGCCATCCGGCTTAAAACCGAGCCGTGTACCTTGTCCTTCCAGGATGAATTGCAGGGCTTGATTAGCCATAATCTGGCAGAGCAACACGGCGACTTCATCTTAAAGCGTAAAGACGGGATAATCGCTTACCAATTCGCCGTGGTAGTTGATGATTATTTGCAAGGCGTTAACCACATCGTACGTGGTTTCGATTTGCTCGAAGAATCGCCCAAGCAAATCTATCTTCAGCAACTATTGAGTTTTCCTACACCTACTTACATGCACGTTCCGGTTATTGTCGATCAACACGGCTATAAACTCAGCAAGCAAACCCTAGCCACGGCGGTGGATACCAAATCGCCCAATATTACGCTTTTTGACTTGCTGGTTTTACTCAAACAAAATCCGCCTGATGGGCTTTATGGTGTTGCCGTGAATGAATTGTTGGATTGGGCAATTACAAATTGGCAACCTGATGCTTTGCGTTTGTATTGTACAATTTCTGCTTAAGGTAAAAAAAGATCTATGAATACTGATTTAACTATAAAAATCCCATTCGGGTTAAAGGATGGGGTACTTGTGCATGTATCTGATGTCATGTCGGGACTTAAATGTGGCTGTTTTTGTCCGGCTTGCTCAGGAAAGTTACAAGCCAATAAAGGTACAAAAAGAATCCATTATTTTTCACATGACCCTTTATCAAATACAGAGGAATGTAAGTCGGCATTTGAAACATCAATTCATTTAATGGCAAAGCAGATATTAGAAAAGAATAAAAATGCAATATTTCCATTGCTTGAGCTATCAATGTCCATGGAAGATGATGTTGGTATTGAACATACAGAAAAAATTAATGTTACTACCAAGACCAGGAGAAATTTTATTAATGTCGTTTTAGAGAAAAGGCTTGGGGATATTCGTCCAGATATAATTGCTTATACATCTTCTCAAGTATCTATTTTAATAGAAATAGCAGTTACTCATTTTTCTAATGCCGAAAAAAAGAAAATAATCAGGGACTTGGGTCTATATGCAATAGAGATTGATTTGTCGAAAATTAACTATCAGATTTCAGAGGATGAATTAACAAAATTAATTATTGAAGACATTAAGAATAAGAAGTGGCTGTCTAACCCAGATGCTGTAAACGCTAAAGTTGAATTACGTGATAGATTAAAGAAAAAAATTGATGATGCTAACCAAAAGATAAAATCAATTTTACAAGTTTGTTATGAAAAACCTCATATTAGATCAAAAGCACCAAGTGATGGAGCTGCTATAAAAAAGTTAACCGGAGCAATAAAGCAAAATGAACGAAGATTGCTTTTATGTGAAGCTTGTAGAAATATATTTGAATATTCGGTTGTATTATCGCTGTACATATTGAAAACTGTCGAATGTCCTAAATGTGGTTTTTCTGTCTCAACAGGACCGTAGGTTGGGCTGAATGCAATGAAGCCCAACACATATCGAAGCCATTAATGTTGGGCTTCGCTACCGCTCAACCCAAACTACGGGTTAAGCTTAAAACAATAAGCTAAAAACTGAGTAACTATATGTCTGAAGCCAAAGTCTACGCCGTCAAACCAGAAGTAGCAGCATCCGCCCACATCAATCAAGCTGACTATCAAGCCCTCTATCGCCGCTCGATAGAAGAGCCGGAACAATTCTGGACAGAACAGGCTGAAAAGTTTCTGGACTGGAGCCAACCCTGGCATACGGTTATGGATTTTGATTATCCCAAAGGCTATATCCGATGGTTTGAGGGGGGTAAGCTGAATGTTAGCGTCAATTGCCTGGATCGGCATCTTGCCCAACGTGGAGACCAGGTTGCGATTATCTGGGAAGGCGATAATCCACAACATCACAAAAAAATCACCTACAAGGAATTACACCGGCAGGTCTGTAAGTTTGCTAATGTACTGAAAGCCCAGGGCGTAAAAAAAGGCGACCGCGTTTGTATTTATTTGCCTATGATTGCCGAAGCGGCAACCGTCATGCTAGCGTGTGCCCGCATAGGCGCTGTGCATTCTGTGGTATTTGGCGGCTTTTCTGCCGAAGCGTTGAAAGACCGCATCCTGGATGCCGATTGTAAGGTGGTGGTGTGTGCCGATGAGGGTTATCGCGGTGGTAAGGTCGTCCCCATCAAAGCGAATGTCGATCAGGCAATAGCGCATTGCCCAGGTGTAAATAAGGCTATCGTCATTAAAAATACGGCTAATCCTGTAGCTTGGGATGAAAGCCGAAATGTTTGGTATCACGAAGCGATGTCGGCGGCTTCCGAAGTTTGCCCACCAGAAGAAATGGATGCCGAAGATCCCTTGTTCATCCTTTACACCTCCGGTTCAACAGGGCAACCCAAAGGCGTTTTGCACACCACGGGCGGTTATCTTCTGTTTGCGGCAATCACGCATAAATACGTATTCGACTATCATGACGGTGATATTTACTGGTGTACCGCCGATATAGGCTGGGTTACCGGGCATACCTACATGATCTACGGTCCCTTATGCAATGGCGCGACCACCATCCTGTTCGAGGGCATTCCCACCTATCCAGAAGCAGACCGATTTTGGCAAGTCATCGACAAACATCAAGTCAATATTTTCTATACCGCACCCACTGCGATTCGTGCCTTGATGGCGCAAGGCGATGATTTTGTTAAGCGCACTAACCGAAGTAGTCTGAGGATTCTCGGTAGTGTCGGCGAGCCAATCAATCCCGAAGCTTGGGAATGGTACTATCACGTCGTTGGCGACAGCAGATGCCCGATTATGGACACTTGGTGGCAGACCGAAACTGGCGGCATTTTGATCACACCCTTACCGGGCGTTACCCCGTTGAAACCGGGTTCCGCCACGTTGCCTTTCTTTGGAGTCCAGCCAGATATTGTGGACGGCGAGGGTAAGGTCATGACAGGCGAGGCTACTGGAATTTTGGTTATAAGCAAACCCTGGCCGGGTCAGGCACGGACAATTTATGGCGATCACCAACGTTTTGTCGACACCTATTTTAAAGCTTATCCCGGCTATTATTTTGCTGGCGACGGCGCACGGCGTGATGAAGATGGTTATTACTGGATTACCGGACGGGTGGATGATGTCATCAATGTATCCGGCCATAGGCTGGGCACAGCAGAAGTTGAAAGCGCGTTAGTTTTGCACGAAAATGTTGCCGAGGCTGCCGTAGTGGGCTACCCACACGACATAAAAGGTCAGGGCATCTACGCTTACGTCACCTTAAATGCTGGGATACCGGCAACAGAACAACTTAGGTCAGAACTTATCAAGCTGGTCAGAAAAGAAATCGGCCCGATAGCCACACCCGATGTCATCCAATGGGCACCGGGTTTACCCAAAACCCGTTCCGGTAAAATCATGCGCCGAATTCTGCGTAAGGTTGCCGCCAATGAGTTGGATAACTTAGGCGACACCTCGACCCTCGCTGATCCAGCGGTGGTTGAGGATATTATTAAGAATCGAACAAAGTAGCGAATTGTTTTACATATAGACTCAGGGCAATCGAAGCCAACAACTACAGAAGTAAGTTAAAGCAAATGTCTGACGATTGCCCGCTCTTCTTTTAATTCAGCTTCTGTCGCTTGCATTTTTTGTAGGCTAAATTCGTTGATATCCAAACCTTTTACCACAGAGATTTCGCCGTTTTTTACAGTTACGGGGAATGAGTAAACTAGACCCTGTTCGATACCATAACTACCGTCTGATAGTAAGCCCATGCTAACCCAAGTGCCTTCGGCCGTTCCCAAAGCCCAGTCCCGCATTTGATCTACCGCTGCATTTGCCGCCGATGCGGCACTGGATTGGCCGCGGGCATTGATAACTTCCGTACCTCTCTGCTGCACTTTGGGGATGAAGTCATTTTTAAACCAGTCGTAATCCACTAATGATAAGGCATCCGCGCCTTTGACTTCGGCATGATGGAGGTCAGGGTATTGGGTGGCGGAATGGTTGCCCCAGATAATCACATTTTTTACATCTTTTGTGAGTACACCACATTTTTCCGCCAATTGGCTCAAGGCACGATTGTGGTCGAGCCTGGACATTGAGGAAAAATTTTCCGGTTTTAAATCAGGTGCATTTCGTAACGCGATAAGCGCATTGGTATTGGCAGGATTGCCTGTCACCAGGACTTTAACACTTCTGTTAGCCACTTCGTTGAGTGCCTTGCCTTGCGCTGAAAATATTTCCGCATTAACTGTTAGCAAATCCTTACGTTCCATGCCTTGGCCTCTTGGCCGTGCACCGACCAAAAAAGCATAATCGACATTTTTAAATGCGACATAAGGATCGTCTGTTGTCACAACTTTATGTAGCAAAGGATTAGCGCAATCATTCAGCTCCATAACCACGCCTTGCAGGGCATTCAACGCAGGTGTGATTTCCAATAAGTGCAGGATTATGGGTTGATCCTGGCCTAACAACGCGCCTGCTGCCAAACGAAACAGCAAAGAATAACTAATGTTGCCTGCTGCACCAGTGACCGCTATGTGAACGGGGGTTTTCATAGATATCCTTTTGTTGTTTTTCAGCGTTTACATTAAGTGACGATGATAACGAAAAGCCGGTGTAACAAGCAAACTTATCGCGATTGATTCAGCTCGAACACTACCTAGCTGAACTGTTAAAATGGCTAACATGCTTACCGATTAAACAATTTAACCAGATGTTTAAGCCTTTCTGTTCGTTCTGGCGTGACCTGATCCCAGTGAAAACGCCACATCCAATTGCCGGTCGTTGTACCGGGGGTGTTCATTCTGTGTTCTGATCCTAATTCCAGAATATCTTGCATAGGAATGACAGCAAGATTAGCAACGGAACCCAAGGCTGCATGGATCAAGGCACAAGGTATTGAAGTCTGTGGATTGCCCAAGTAATCATAAATTTTACGTTTATCATCATCGCTGAGATTTTCCGACCAGCCTAATGTCGTGTCATTATCATGGGTTCCTGTGTAAGCAACACAATTTGAGACATAGTTGCCGGGTAGATAGGGATTGTCCGGGCCATCGCCAAAGGCGAATTGCAGAATCTTCATGCCCGGTAAATTAAATTCATCTCTGAGCTCCTCAACTTCGGGAGTAATGATACCTAAGTCTTCTGCCACTAAGGGGATGTCGCCTAACGCTATGTTGATAGCGTTCAGCAACGCTTTCCCAGGTGCTTTGACCCATTGCCCATTGATTGCGGTATCTTCGTATGCTGGAATTTCCCAGGCTGCTTCTAAACCACGGAAATGGTCAATACGAAGGATGTCGAACAATTCCAGCTGAGTATGCAAACGATCAAGCCACCAATGAAAACCAGTTTTTTCTAAGTAATCCCAATTAAAGTGCGGGTTACCCCAACGTTGTCCGGTTGCGGAAAAATAGTCAGGCGGAACGCCAGCAACAAACAGCATTTCGCCGTTATCATCCAGCTTAAACACGTTGCGGTTAGCCCATACATCGGCACTATCGTAAGATACGAAGATAGGTATATCACCGAACATTAATACCCCATTCTCTTCTGCAAAAGCTTTTAGCTCAAGCCACTGCCTAAAAAATACATATTGCTGGAACTTTATAGAGTCGATGGGCGTTTTTAGTCGCCTACGAGCTTCCTTGAGGGCTTTTTCTTCCCGATTCTTAAACTGCTCAGGCCATTGATTCCAACATTGTTGTTGGAACTCATGCCTAAGTGCCATAAATAAGGCAAAATCATCGAGCCAGAGGGATTTGGCACGACAAAAAGCGGCAAAATCTTTCTTATCCCCTTCATCGGCACGCTCCAAAAAGTTATGAAATGCCTTTGTCAGTAAAAAACTTTTAGGGTATTCGATGGCGGACTTTGATTCTGTGTAAATTTCAGATAATTTCAGCCATCCTTGCTTACATAACCAATCAATATTTATTAATTCAGGATTACAAGCATGGGCAGAAAGACATTGATAAGGCGAATGGTCTGCGTGGGTAATGCCCAGAGGCAGCGTTTGCCAGACAGTAATCCCAGTATCATGCAAGAATTTTATGAAATGATAAGCTTCCTGACCTAAATCACCCATTGCGCCTGAGCCAGGAAGTGAGCTTATGTGCAGAAGGATGCCAGCACGACGTTTATTTAAAATAGCAGACATCCTTAATTCCAATTCAGTGATTATTTTCAAATATTATTCTTTTGTCCCGAGGCGCATAGCCCCACCCATTGCGGGCGCACCAAAACCTTGTGTAAAAGACAACGCCAAATAAGCCGGGGCATCTTCCCCTAATAAGTGATAGAGGTTTGCCAAATTTAAGCGAAACTGTTTTTCGAAATTACTTACGGCCTCGCCAGGATTATAATCGCCAAACCACCAAAACCAGTCAGAACCCTCACAAATAGCCAGTTGTAATTCGGCTTCCCTGATTTGTTTTTCGGTCAGGTTTGCCGCTGACACAGCTTTATCATAAGCCCGTTTCGCATCGCCCAACATATCCCAGCCGCGATTCTTATCGGTATCGCCTATCCAGGTCGAAAATGTCCCATATACCCAACTGCCTGCTACCAGGCTGTTCAAAGGTTGGATTTTTACTTTATTTTTCAAGCATTCGGAGAATGTAGTAAGCTCAATTGCTGGATGTAATGCCAAACGATGATATAAAGCACTCAAGAAATAATATCCGTTATCGGGGAAATATTCCCAGGCATTTTCACCATCCATGATGATAGAAACCACAGAGCCTTCTAGTTCATCGGCGGCGATAGTCTCCAGATGCTTAATTAAATCACCTACGGCGTCATCTGCATGCCATTTTGAATATTCGAAACCTATTAGATCGGATAAGCCGTCGTCCCTGAAAAAGCACGGAATACTGGTTTTTTTTAGCTGAAAGGGATGATGTAAGCTTAATGGTTTTTCATTCTCTGACATATTCAGGCTATTGTGCAGAACGGAGCCACCACTGGCAGTCCATTTAAAGCCGAAGTTGCCGAGTATTTCTAGGGTTTTTTCACTTATGCTGCCTTCTGAAGGCCAGCATCCTTCGGGCTTAAAGCCAAAAAACCGTTTAAAGGTTTCTGTGCCTTTTTCCAAATGCCACAGAATTCTTTCTTCGCCACCTGGATAAGTTGTTAAGTCAGGCAATGGAGCCGTTGGCATGGCCTCATGGGTAGAATTCAAGTCCAGTAACAGCGGCATGATTGGGTGGGCATACGGCGTAACCGAAAGCTCAATTTGCCCTCTTTTCGCCAAAGCTTTATAGCGGTAAATAACGTTAGAAAGCTGTTCACTAATAATGCCTAGAATTTCAACTCGGTCATGGAGTGTGTAGTCACTCCCTTTTTCAATCAAGTATTTTATCCTGTCATCTGTTAGTTTTATGGTTTCTCCCATCCAGGCTAGGTGATACCAAACCAGAATATCACTTATGAAATGCGAACTTACATAATCCAAAGCGTCGTAGTTTTGTTCCAGCCAGTCGGCCATTTTGACCAGTTTTTTATAAGCGGGGTAGCGGTCGACTTGTCTTTCCCGATTTATCCGTAAACAGTCTTTCACTAACTTCAAACGATCTTCGGGATCCTTGGGTACGCTTGGGTCAACCAGCGCCGCCAGCAAGGGGTCGGTAATTGTTTTGCGGTCATGCAAATACGCGGAGACCTGCTTGGCATATTCTTCAATTTGTTCCAGCAAAATTGGCGCAAAATTGACCACCGCTTTGGCTTGAGGCACGGCTTCCAGATGCCCAGCCATATCTACATAATCTTTAATTACATGCAGATAAGTCCAAGGGAGTTCAAATTTGCCTGTTACTAGATCACGATATTCGGGCTGGTGCATATGCCAGCACAAGACTAACTTCAATTTTGTTTTTTCCATTACGTTTATCTAACGTAACGCAATTTTTGCCCTAACATGTCAGGTGTTACCAGCACTACGCCACCCGCACTGACATGATATTTTTTCTCATCTTCTGCCCGGTTTTCACCAATCACTGTACCTTCAGGAACTTCGCAGCCCTTTTCAATGATCGCTTTGGTGATGCGGCAATTACGGCCGATTGTGGTATCAGGTAGCACAACGCTATCTTGCACTGAAGAAAAAGAATTTACCCTGACATTTGAAAACAACAGGGAATGGCGAACTGTAGCGCCGGAAATAACGCACCCCCCTGAAACCATTGAGTCTACTGCTTGTCCACGCCGATCCTCATCATCAAAAACGAATTTCGCGGGTGGATTTTGTTCTTGGTAAGTCCAGATAGGCCAAGTTTTATCATATAAATTAAGCTCAGGATTAACACCGATCAATTCCATATTGGCTGACCAGTAGCCATCAATGGTACCCACATCCCGCCAGTAACTTTGGCCACCTGTTTGCAAATCCAGGAAGGGATAAGCATTGACCAGATATTTGTCGATAACTGCAGGGATAATATCCTTACCGAAATCGTGGCTGGAACCCTTGGTGTCCGCGTCTTTTATCAATTGCTCATAAAGAAAATCTGCGTTAAAGATATAAATCCCCATAGAGGCTAACGCGGTATCCTTTCGGCCTGGCATGACTGGCGGATTGGCCGGTTTTTCCACAAAAGCCCTGACGCGTCGGTTTTCATCGACATCCATCACGCCAAATGCAGTGGCTTCTTTCAAGGAAACCTCTATGCAACCTATTGTTAAATCAGCATTTTTTTTAACATGGTCGGCCAGCATAGCTGCATAATCCATTTTGTATATATGATCTCCAGCCAATACCAAAATGTGTTTGGGATGCCGAGTTCTCAGGATGTCAATATTTTGAAAGATCGCGTCAGCCGTACCTTTATACCAGGAATCTTCATCAATTCGTTGTTGGGCGGGAAATAGCTCGACATACTCGCCGAATTCACCGCGCAAAAATCCCCAGCCCTGTTGGATGTGAAGAATTAAAGAGTGGGCTTTATATTGGGTTAGAATGCCTATCTTGCGGATGCCGGAATTTATGCAGTTAGATAGAGGAAAATCAACGATTCGAAACTTGCCACCGAAAGGCACTGCCGGTTTGGCTCGCCAATCGGTCATATTCTTCAACCTCGCCCCCCGACCACCCGCTAAAATGAGTGCAATGGTGTTTCTGGTAAGATGACTAATATGAAGTTCTGACATTGTTTATCTCCAGGTTGAATAGACGCAAAGCTACTGTTTTTTTTGGTACTATGTTCTGGGATTAATTTTACTACACTGAGGGGTATAAAAGGTGAAAAAACTAACTACAAGCGCACTGGACGCGGAATCCGTAAAGATTTCCGACGCTAGACACCATGACCCCTTTTCAGTCTTAGGCAGGCACCTTAAAGACGACCAAACACACATTACAGTCTACCTGCCGTACGCAGAGACGATTGCACTCAACCACAATAATGCAGTATTCCAGCGCATTACAGGCACGGATTTTTTTGAACTCAATGTCGGCAAGGAAGCCTTGCCCAAACATTACCAGCTGTCCTGGACAGACAAAAGCGGTAACGCCCACCTTGATTATGACCCTTACGACTTTCCGGTGCAATTGCCCGAATTTGACCAACACCTGTTCGGCGAAGGCAAACATTGGCACGTCTACCAAAAACTGGGCGGGCATCTCCATTGTGCAGACGAAATCGAAGGGGTCTTGTTTACGGTTTGGGCGCCCAGTGCCGGGCGCGTTAGCGTCGTGGGCGACTTCAACCATTGGGATGGCCGCTGCCACCCCATGCGCAGCCTGGGCGGGGGCGGACTCTGGGAGTTGTTTGTTCCGGGATTAAAGGAAGGTTGCCTTTATAAGTTTGAAATACTTAACCGTTTCAGCAATGAAGTGTTGCTGAAAACAGACCCATACGGACAACAGTTTGAACTTCGCCCTAATACCTCATCCATTGTCATCAAGGAAAACAGCTATCCATGGCAGGACAAACAGTGGATGACCCAACGTACTCGTTATGATTGGCTGCATGAACCCATGTCAATTTATGAAGTACATTTAGGCTCGTGGAAGCGCGACAGTTTGGGTAATTTTCTCAATTATCGCGTACTTGCTGTTGAACTTGTTGACTACGTAAAACAGATGGGCTTTACCCATATCGAATTGCTTCCCATTACCGAGCACCCATTGGATGCCTCTTGGGGTTACCAAACTACGGGTTATTTTGCACCAACTAGCCGCTTTGGTTCACCTGATGATTTTCGCTATTTTGTCGACACTTGCCATCAGAACAACATCGGTGTCATCCTGGACTGGGTGCCAGCACACTTTCCCAAAGATGCGTTTGGCCTTGCCCGCTTCGACGGCAGCGCCCTCTATGAACATGACGATCCGCGCAAAGGCGAACACCGCGACTGGGGGACGTTGATCTACAACTATGGCCGTAACGAGGTCAAAAACTTTTTGTTGGCGAGCGCCATATTTTGGCTGGAAGAGTTCCATCTCGACGGTTTGAGGGTCGATGCGGTCGCGTCGATGTTGTACTTGGATTATTCACGGGAAGATGGGGATTGGATACCAAACAAGTATGGCGGAAACGAAAACCTGGAAGCCATCGACTTCTTCAGGGAGTTGAACACGGTCACCCATGAGCAGCATCCTGGCACGGTCATCATGGCTGAAGAATCAACTTCTTGGCCGCAAGTCACCCGACCAACATGGGCTGGCGGCTTGGGCTTCTCAATGAAATGGAATATGGGCTGGATGAATGACATTCTGGTTTATATGAAGGAAGATCCAGTACATCGACGATTTCACCATGATCAGCTCACATTTGGGATGCTTTACGCCTTTACGGAAAACTTTACCCTGCCTTTTTCACACGATGAAGTGGTTCACGGTAAGGGGTCAATGCTCAACAAAATGCCGGGTGATGAATGGCAGCGGTTCGCCAATTTGCGCCTGCTTTATACCATGATGTTCACTTATCCGGGCAAGAAACTGCTGTTTATGGGCATTGAATTCGGGCAGGGTACGCAATGGGATTTTAATCAGTCCCTTGACTGGTACGTGCTGGAATATCCGCTTCACCAAGGCATTCAATCGTTAATAAAAGATTTAAATCGCCTTTATAGGGAATATCCAGCGCTTCACCATTTTGACTTTGACCATCATGGCTTTGAATGGATAGACTGCCACGATTATGAACAATCAGTGATTAGCTACCGTCGCAAAGGTAAAGATCAGGAGTTGATCATCGTCCTCAATTTTACGCCTGTGGTTAGGGAAAATTACCGAATTGGTGTACCCGTGGCCGGCAATTATCAAGAACTTTTTAGCTCGGATTCAAATAATTATGCCGGCAGTGATATTACTAATGATAATGTGCTTTCCGAACCAATACCCTGGATGAATTTACCACACTCTGTGAACCTGACTCTGCCGCCCCTGGGAGGTATTATTTTGAAACTTAGTCCAACCCATTTAGTGTAATTATTCCTGTTTTCGACCCAATTTAGCCGTCTGGTGGAAAAGCGCCAACCGATACTTGGCATCATACGAACAGAAATAAATGAAATCTGCGACTGTTGGGTTACGGCTATCACCTACCCAACCAGCGAGCAGACACTTACATCAATAGTAGACTCTGAAAGAATGTTGAATCTGGTCAAACTCAAAAAGATAAGGCTTAGCTACTTCATGATTAGCTGCCACCACTAGGAGATCATGGGAAAACACAGAGGTGTTATACCAATTGAAACTTCCCTCAAGCACGATATAGTCGTCGATAATGCAATACTTGGAGTGGATGGGAGAATAAGGCACGGGGTGATCGTCTTGACCATACACCAGCCCGACCGCAATACCTGCATTTTTTAGTCGCTGCACTGCCGGTAATAAGGGTCGATTGAGTTCATCGTGCATGGATCGTTCCACACCGATTCTTCCCTGCCTGGCTAGATGCCCATTAAACAAGATATGGACGTACACGCCACGATGCTTTGCATTAATCAAGGCATTCACTACGCTATCATGATGGTCTCCCAACAACTCCCCTATCAAGAATAACGAGACCTTGATTGAATGCTTAGCACGGTTGATTTCCGCTAGGATGGCATGGTGCGGACGGTAATATTGTCCGTTACTCATGTAATGCCTACCAAAGGTGTAAAGCAGATTGAACGGGCTTAACGGGTCAATGCCGTAACGCTGGATCACGCCCCCACGCTGGCTTTGGAAGATATTATCGAGCAGGCGGCACACGCCTTTGGAATGGAACGTCATCCCCGATTCCCAGTTTGCCCACCATCGGTCGAAGGTGATGTTGAATGACCCTAATATACAGTCCTCATCATTAAAAATAATGAATTTGGTATGCATATCCGGCTCAACTTCAATTAGATGATGCTGTGGACTGCAGAACACGCCAATTAATTCGATTCTGGAACGTTTCAAACGGGCATAACTTTCACTATTGGTCAGCGTCATCTTGCGCCAATCGACTATACACTGAACCCAGACTCCTTGATCCCGCGCATGAATCAAATGGTTGATGAATTCACCATCGTCGATGCAGTCTACGCTGACCTTAATGGTGCAAAAACGGTCAGGATTTTCCCCTTTGCTGCGTATAACCTTGTCGATCAGGTCATGGATATAGCGTTTCGGATGATACGGGTGGTGCAACTGTCCTTTGGTAAACTTGGGAACTAACTGTAATGAATCGAAGTGATGGTTATACCAATCCGCATCAGCCTGTAACTCACCAGGATTCAACTCATAAGTCCGGTAGCTGTTTGGTGTTGACCAGTCGTGGTTGATATTCCGGTGCTGTGGATGGTCATCCTGGATCTGATACCAATCCATAAAAATATATTCTTTTTCGGAAGGAATGGAGTGTTCATCGACATGCACAATAAAAGAAAACTTGATGCAATTGATCTGCCCAAAGTTTTTAGAAAATGGGTGGATATAAAAATCCCGCGTACTGCGTTTATGCCGATCCCAATGAATGTCGTGGGCATCGGTATCGACAATGTAATTTTCCTGGATGCCATGATCCCGATAGACTTTCAGTATGACTTTTACATTGGCCTGGACACCAAACCAAACATCAAAGTCTATTTTCCCCCAGCGGACATAAAATTTATCATTAAAGTCATTGACCCGTTGGAATGAACCCCCCAGGTGTCCATGGACAGGTGTGGCAAAATGTTCCGCAAACTGCATTAATCAACCTCAAACTAAACTGCATTTTTAAATCATTGTTAGGCTACCTGTTCAAAGGTTATACCCACACTTTTTACAATTAAATTACATAAAAACTCTAAGTATTTAGCGTTTTTTCGCAAAAAATTGATCTTACAGTCATTTCGACCATCGGGAGAAATCTTTTAAGCGCTGAAAAATGGGTATCCCTTAAGATTCCTCGCTTCGCTCGGAATGACAAACCAGGTTAAACAGCTACAAAATACTCAAACCTCATTGTTTGGGTTCAAAACTCATCAAATAACCGCAATGATCAGAAACCCTACCATAATCTTCATCGGTAAACAGCACAGCTCCCGATTTCACCATCAGCTCGCTGGCTTTATGCATAAAAATAAAATCAATCCGGTAATCATCGGCAAGGTAATCTTGCCAGTGCGGGTCGTTTACCTTAAAGATTTTATCAAATACGCCCGGCGAGTTGGCGGCTAAAAATTGGTCGTCGTACTGGTGGGCATCAACCACCAAACTGTAACCTTCCGAACCCGCAGCAATATTAAAATCTCCGCACAATAAAGTCGCTTTCACCTGATCATTCTGCTTGCTTTCCGCCCATTCACTCAAGCGGTTGAACTGCACTTTGAACCCGTCTTCAATCCAGCTTAAATGCGCGGAAAATAAATTGATTAACCCTAAGTATGGCAACTGGATTTGCGCCATCACCACTTTTCGGGAATGGATGCTGTAAGCATCATGGCTTTCAGAAACGTAACGGGATTCCTGTTCGGCAAGGGGGAAACGGCTCAAGATCGCCACACCTTCCCGATATTTGTCAAAACCCAGGTGCGACCAGTCGGTATAAATATGATAAGGCTTACGCAAGCGGTCATTGATGATCTTTGCCGAATTGCTTTCCCAATCACCCTCGCCGTTATTCCAATGTTCCGCCACTTCCTGTAAGCAGACAATATCGGCTTCCCGTTCGTTGATTGCCTTGGCAATCTGGGATAACTTGAAGTCCTGGTTATCTTCCTGGTAACAGTGCAGATTTAGGATCATCACAGCGAGCGGCTTACGGCTGATAACGTAATTATGGCCGCCATTGTTATCCCATAGGGTTTGATCCTTGCCTTCGCAGGCAATGCAATACTGCAATCGGAAAGCATCGCCGACTTTAAGGCGACCCGTCCAGATTTGAATGCCGAATTGATTGGGGTTAGCTGCAGCGCTGCCCGCCGATTTTTGCCAATGGTCTTTCTTAAAGAAACAGGGAGCTTTATAAGAATGTCGCCAATTATCTGTCGTCCAGTAGATGTTGATTTTTTTTGCGGCGAAGGCCTGATTGACCGCAACGGTAATCGGGATCGACTTCTGTGCATCGGATAAACGATCCGCAAAACCGATATTTAAAACCGGATTATCTCCAGCCACTTTAATGCCGGAATCAGCCTCGCTAACAAAATTCCAGCCCTGATTGTTGTCCCAGTAATCTATACGTGCAACTCGGTAACGAAGGCTAAACTGGACTGTTCCCGGCAAGGCTTTCTTTGCGGTGAGTGTCTGTTTAAATTCGGCAAACCAGAGTTCCTGGTATTCGCCTTGTTTACTGTGAAAACGTGCCGCCAACTTATGCCACACGCCATCTTCACCCGCCCAGACAATTTCAACCTGTTTGTTAAAGCCAAGATTTTCCACACGCACCAAAAAAGACAGCTTTTGTTGAGCTGTCATTTTTTTACGGGAAATAACGTTTTCCACATAAAGGAGCTGGATGTTAGCCATGCGGTTTGCCAGTTATTTTGAGGAAAACAGTTTGTATACATTGGATCATTGTCATCAAGTCGTATCATACCAATTAATAAAGCTGCCTACTTGATCTTGTCGTATTTCTTCGTTGGCTATGATCTTTTGATCTATACTTCTTTCAAATAAAACAACCTATTGGGTTAAGTTATGAGGCTTATACGACAAATTCGATTTTTTATACGACATTCAATGTCGTATAACTTACGTTAGATTCTTGGAATACGGATGAGTAGCGAAGACCCGGTTTCTGAAACTGCGAAAGCCGTTCAAGAGGTCGCCAAGGTGACCGGAAAAGCTATCGATGCGGGGGCAACGTTTGGCGGATTTATCTCCCAATATGTTGCAGGCTCCATAGAGCAAGGGATGGGGATATTCGAGGACAAACTCAAGTACATGCGCTGGGAGCGCCAAGTCAGGCTCATGCAACGCGCAGAGCAACTGCTGAAGGAGACAGGCTTGTCCCAGCCCACCCGAGTAATTCCACTGAAGCTAGCGATTCCGCTTCTCGAAGCCGCATCTCTCGAGGACGATGACTATCTGCAAGACCTTTGGGCACGTCTGCTCGTAAATGGCGCAAACGGTAGCAGTCGCGTGAGTCTGCAGCGTGCGTACATTTCGACCCTAGAACAACTCAACACATTGGAGGCAATCATCCTCCAGAAGATCTACTCGCTACCGTACGAAGAAATGTGCCACGACGGCGTTGAGGTCGGAAACTTGCCAAGTGAAGTCGCCGTCGGAAAGGACGACGGGAAAGATGATAGTCTGCCTGAGCCGTCCGAGGAAGTGCAGCTTGCACTTGCCAATCTCGCACGCCTTGGTTGCATAGCAATCCAAAGGTCGTGGGGTGGCTCGGAAATCTACAAGAAGGTGAACCCGACTCTTCTGGGAAAAAGCTTCATCGAAGCATGTACTCTACAGGTCGCATAAACGAAAATATAAGACCCTAAGCCGCAATAACCAAAGGGTATTGCGCCGTATGTTTCTACTGTCCCCTAATAAGGCGGAATACGATAATACTATCCGCCTTATGGTTCTAGCCAGTAACCTGATTACTGAGCAGCCGGTTTTTCCTGTTGGCTATCTGTCGGTGTTTGGGCTTCGGCGGGTTTTCCCTGCTCACCCTCAGCCGCCTTTTTAGCTTCAGCCTCTTGTTTTCTTTTCTCAATCTTTTCTGCTCTCGCAGCCCTTTGTTCCGCTGCATCACGTGCGGCTTTACCCCCACTACCACCCAGCTCTGCCTGGGCGAGTACAGGAGACAGAAGCGCTAATAGCATGCAAAAATATAATGGCAATGTAATTTTTTTTGATTTGAAATGTAACATAGTCACCTCGTGTATTAAAAAATGTTTTGAGTGTAATGCGAGTCGATAAGATACTCGAAATATGCAGCTTAACGTAAAAAACTTTGCTTTGGTCACTAATACGTCAAATGGATTAGGCAAAATGCAAAAAATGCGGCACTACGCTCTACAAAAACCCATCAAAGTCTAGCGATTTACCCAAGCCTTGTGGATGCACGACAGATTGCCGCACCTCGGGCATTTGTACTTGATGCATGAATCTTTGTTTTTATCGCTCAAACACTTAGACTTTTGTAATTTGGCGAAAGTTCAGTCCGTTAAGCGCTTCGATGCCATCTTTCCATTTGAAAGTTGCTGTTTAAGGGTTAAAATCCCTGAAATTAATGTCCGGAAAAATGTTGTCCATGGTTTCCAGGGCGAGCAGGTAGCGTTCGTTGATGCTGTTTTTCCGAATTGATTCGTGTAAATAGTTAAACCTGGCAAGATGGTCGGTGATACGTTTTCTGGCATATTCGCTGGTTGTCCCTGATTTCATTATAAAAGGCCAATCCGATGCTTGTGCCAGCAATATAGACCGTGCTGCCTGGTTCAAAGCCCGCTGCTGTAATGGGTTGACCACCAAACCTTTAAGATCAAAGGCCAGCTTTTCCATGTCTTGCTCGGCCTTATGGAGAAAAGGATAAATCCAGTCATTTTCCTCATTAATCCAGTAACTGGAATAACCCTGGTCGCCCCAGGTTGATGCGGACGGCGTTGCAAGCTGGTGGGATGAATGTAAATTTAAATACTCACTGCAACTAATAGTCTGCACGCCATTGGTGTCTTCACTTGCCAATCGTAATACTTGTTCCAACCAATGCGGCCCTTCAAACCACCAATGACCGAAGAGTTCAGCATCGTAAGGTGCTACGATTATCGGCGGCCTATCCATAGTGGCGCTCAAGCTGTCAATTTGTTGTTGCCGTTTATTGATGAAATCCTGGGCATGTTGCTTGGCTTTCGCAAGGGCTTTTTTCGGTTGGTAAATTTCTTTTGGTAGATTTGCGCCCGTTACGCGGTGGTATTTAATTCCGGTATTGATACGGGTTTTGCTATCAAGAATGTAAGGGGCGATATATTCAAGATCAAGATCGAAACCAATGTCACTGTAATATTCGCGGTAATCGAAGTCGCCAGGATAACCTTCCTGGGAACTCCAAACTTGTTTGGATGAATGAGGATCCCGTCCGAATGCGGCTACGCCATTACCGCAATCCAGCGGGGCATAGACACCATAACGGGGTGGCTCGCTTGCATTCATGATGCCGTGGGTATCGACAAAAAAATACTTAATGCCAGCTTTACCAAGCGTTGTTTCCAGGCCAGGATAATAGGCGCATTCGGGTAGCCAAAAACCGGACGGGGCATATCCCAAATTCGATTTAAACGTTTCAATACCGATGTTGATCTGGTTGCGGACTGCGGTTTCGCTAACACTGAGCAACGGTAAAAAACCATGGGTCGCAGCCGACGTTATCAATTCAAGATTACCAGCGCTATGATGTTTTTTGAAGGCTGACAATAAGTCGCAATGATATTGGTTTTGGTAAGTGTCGAGGGTATTCAGGAAAAAGCGCCGATATAAGCGCGCCAGTTTTTGATATTCCGGTAATTTACGTGCCCTGAAGATTTCCTTTTCAGCCAGCTCCACTAGCCTATGCAGATGTTTCAGGTAGCGTGTTTTCAATAGCTCATCGCGGAGCATGGTAATAAGCGGTGGTGACAGCGAAAGTGTCAGGCGATAATCCACTTTTTCTTCATGCAACCGATCCAAGACACCAATCAATGGCAAATAACATTCGGTTATGGCTTCGAACAGCCAATTCTCTTCAAAAAAACTTTCATGTTCCGGATGCCGCACATAGGGAAGGTGTGCATGCAAAATGAGGCTTAAAAATCCATTTTCCATTGTTACGAATTACTAATTGGCTTGTCCAGAGACATTTTTATTCGTGGAATGTGATTTTTCCTGGTTGGCGAAGGGTGCTGGCGGCATGGTGTCTGACAATCCCATACCTTCGCGACATTGATATGAAGCCCTGTTGCTTTTGGGGACGTGAACAACCTTGGACGTTGAGAATGCGGCTATGCGGTCATCTGGAAAGCGTTTGCCGATAGTCGCCGAATACGCATTTGCATTGACTTGCGCTGGCAAAGGCACTTTTTGTTGTGTCTGGGAGTTGTCGATCACAACATCGAACCATGATTTTACTGGAGGATTCTTGGTGTTTTCGTGCGACTGCGGGTAAATACGTAAAACTATTTCATTTGGGTCGTCTTTCGACACTGAGGTTATCTTTTCTTGGTCAGGACTCCAATAGGCATGGAGATGATGCGGGTCAACGGGCAACAGAACAAGCTGGGGGGTGTCGGTAAACGATTGTAAAGCATATTTTTGGCTGATTTCTTCGCTTATCTGAAGCATCTCTGTTGGAGAAAGCCTGAATTCTGGGGTATTGGGCTGTGCCAGCTTGGCTATAGCAACAGGGGTATAACGCCTGCTGATTTCCTGGCTGATTTCTAATATTTCCTGGGACGAGAGCATGGGCTTGGAAACAGGTCTTGACGGCGAAAATATCATTCAATTACCCAAAATTTGGCTTTAACTCTAACCCTTGTCAATTGTTATTGCAAGAGAAATCACCGCCAAACTTTAGGCATTAAAAATATTCGTCATCGTTGGCCAACCGTGCATTTCATTAAAAAAACCACCCTTTTAAGTGAGCTTGCCAAGCCGTTAATATCTTGTCTTTATTAAGCTTCGACTAAATCAGGCATTAACATTTTCAAAAACCACTACAGTCTTGTTATTTACTGAATACAGCGGGCTATTAATTGGCTTTTGGTCTTGGGGAGACAAAATATCCTGTAATGAGGGCAATGACGTATCTAAAGCTAGACACCATTTTTTACCGCTGATTACAGGCAGTTCTACCGTGGCATTTTCATCAGCCATATTCATCACTACATGCAAATCAGGTTCATGGATATCACATCCAGCCAGGGTAAAAGCTAATATCCTGGCTTCAGGGTCATTCCATTTTGGATCGTTAGGTTGGATACCGTGCCAGGAAATGTCAGTTAAGGCCTTTCCTTCAACGGGTTTACCTGTCAAAAACCGTCGGCGCATAATTGACGGATGCCTTTTACGCAAAGCTATCATCTGTTGGACAAAACGCAGCATATCGGCATTTTGCACGGCCATGCCCCAGTCCAACCAAGCTAATTCATTGTCCTGGCAATAAGCGTTATTATTCCCATTCTGGCTATTTAAAAACTCATCGCCAGCTAACAGCATAGGAACGCCCTGGCTCAGCAGTAAAATAGCGAAAACATTTTTAGCTTGCCTTCTGCGTAGTTGCAAAATATTCGGGTTTTTAGTTTTCCCTTCAATCCCACAATTGAAGCTGTAATTTTCATTGCATCCATCCTGATTGTTTTCACCATTGGCAATATTATGTTTTTCGTTATAACTGAATAGATCATGTAAAGTGAAGCCGTCATGACAGGTTACGAAGTTAATGCTGCTGATAGGTAATCGACCTTGATGCTCATATAAATCACTACTGCCACAGAGTCTGGTTGCAACCTCCGAGATCAGACCACTATCGCCACGCACAAATCGACGCATAATATCCCGATACCGTCCGTTCCATTCGCCCCATCGGTATCCAGGAAAACTTCCCACTTGGTATAACCCTGCTGCATCCCACGCTTCGGCAATCAGTTTTGTTTTCAATAAGCGTTCGGAAAGTTCAATCCCCCACAGTACTGGCGGATCCTGAAGTACTTCACCGCTTTCTCCCCGTGTCATTGCGCTGGCTAAATCAAAACGAAAACCATCGACATGCATTTCTGTTACCCAGTATTCTAGGCAACTGATAATAAAATGACTGACTAGGGGATGGTTGGCATTTACCGTGTTGCCGCAACCGGTATAGTCAAGAAAAATACTTTTATCAAATTTATCATGGTGATAGAAAATCTTACCGCCTATACCTTTAAAATTGATAATAGGGCCTTGTGCGCCGGATTCTGAGGTATGGTTAAAGACGACATCCATGATAATGCCCATTCCTGCTTGATGCAGTGCTTTTACCAAGTCCCGAAATTCCTGTATGTGGGTTCCTTGTTCCGGTGTCACACAATAACCGGGATGTGGGCTAAAAAAACTATGCGTGCTGTACCCCCAGTAGTTTTTCAGTCCAAGACCCGCAGTATTACGAGGCACATCCTGCTCGTCGAAAGCCATGACGGGCAATAGCTCAACATGGGTAATGCCCAATTGTTGGAGATAAGGAATTTTTTCAATCAAACCTGAAAATGTACCTGGATTGCTTACCTTTGATGATACGTGCTGGGTGAAGCCCCCCACATGCAATTCGTAAATTATGGATTTTTCGCTACTGATACGAAGCGGAATGTCACCCTCCCAGTCATATTCATCAAGTGTGACGCAGCAACGCATAGCGTTAAGGCCATTATCGCCAGGTATACAGGCATCTTTACGGCTCCATCTTTTCTGGCTTACTGCACGGGCCAAGGGTCGATGAGTTGTTTTTCTTTGTCAAAGCTAAAACCATTTTCGTGGGTTAAGTTTGAGCCATCTATGCGCCAGGTGTACCAAGAGCCCACCGGTAACCCGACAATATATACATGCCAGTAGAAAAACGTTCGGTTTATGTCCTTTTGCAAAGTGATTGTGCGAAAAGGTTTGTTATCTTTCGTCGTCTCAAATAGCAATAATTCTACATCGGTAGCATAGCGGCTAAAGATTGAAAAGTTAGCGCCACCGCCATTGTGTTTGCAACCCAAAGGATAACTGTTGCCTGGTTTTATTTCGTATTCTTTTTTCTGCATTGCCTGATCTAGTCTTTTATCAACAAAACCTGTAACCAGGCTTAAATCTGTGGTTATGGAATTGACTAACGACTCTGGATTAATTTTGGTAAACTTAACTTGATGAACATTCTACTACACTGAGGCTCTTTTAAGTGAAAAAGCAATCTAATAACCCACTTGACTCTGATGCTAAAAAAAGCACAGAGTTAGCAACACTTCAACCTGGCACAGCAATAGAAAGTAGCCCTGAATTAGATCCTAAAAAAAGCCTAAAGACCAACAGCCTCGAAACCAATGTTCAAAAAACCAAAAAAACACCTTTACTTGACTCTGAATCCGTAAAAATTTCCGAAGCTAGGCATCATGATCCTTTTTCGGTTTTGGGTCGTCATCTAAAAGATGGTCAAGATCATATTAAAGTTTATATGCCTTACGCAGAAACAGTTGCGCTCAACCACAATAATGCAGCGTTCCAACGCATTACGGGCACGGATTTTTTTGAACTCAATGTCGGCAAGGAAGCATTGCCCAAACATTACCGGCTGTCCTGGACAGACAAAAGCGGTAACGCACACCTAGATTACGACCCTTACGACTTTCCGGTGCAATTGCCCGAATTTGACCAACACCTGTTCGGCGAAGGCAAACACTGGCATGTCTACCAAAAACTGGGCGGGCATCTCCATTGTACAGACGAAATCGAAGGGGTCTTGTTTACGGTTTGGGCACCCAGTGCCGGGCGCGTTAGCGCCGTGGGCGACTTCAACCATTGGGATGGCCGCTGCCACCCGATGCGCAGCTTGGGCGGGGGCGGACTCTGGGAATTGTTTATTCCGGGATTAAAGGAAGGTTGTCTTTATAAATTTGAAATACTTAACCGTTTCAGCAATGAAGTGTTGCTGAAAACAGACCCGTATGGACAACAGTTTGAATTTCGCCCCAATACTTCGTCCATCGTGGTTAATGAAAATAGTTATGAATGGTTTGATCATCAATGGCTTGCCGATCGAACTAACCGCAATTGGTTACATGCTCCCATGTCCATCTACGAAGTCCATTTGGCTTCGTGGCGAAGGGATAAGCTAGGAAACTTTCTCAATTACCGCGATTTAGCAGACCAATTGGTCGAGTACGTAAAACAACTTGGCTTTACCCATATCGAATTGCTACCCATTACCGAGCACCCATTGGATGCCTCTTGGGGTTACCAAACTACGGGTTATTTTGCACCAACTAGCCGCTTTGGTTCACCTGATGATTTTCGCTATTTTATCGACACTTGCCATCAGAACAACATCGGTGTCATCCTGGACTGGGTGCCAGCACACTTTCCCAAAGATGCGTTTGGCCTTGCCCGCTTCGACGGCAGCGCCCTCTATGAACATGACGATCCGCGCAAAGGCGAACACCGCGACTGGGGGACGTTGATCTACAACTATGGCCGTAACGAGGTCAAAAACTTTTTGTTGGCGAGCGCCATATTTTGGCTGGAAGAGTTCCATCTCGACGGTTTGCGGGTCGATGCGGTCGCATCGATGTTGTACCTGGATTATTCGCGTGAAGCAGGGGATTGGATACCTAACCGCTATGGCGGAAACGAAAATCTGGAAGCGATTGATTTCTTAAGGGAACTGAATGCCGTCACGCATGACCAGCATCCTGGCACGGTGATTATGGCGGAAGAATCTACGTCTTGGCCGCAAGTCACTCGACCAACATGGACTGGCGGCTTGGGCTTTTCCATGAAATGGAATATGGGCTGGATGCACGACGTGCTGGCTTATATGAGCCAGGAACCCATACACCGCAAGTACCATCATGACCAGCTTACTTTTGGTATGCTTTATGCGTTTACAGAAAATTTTACCTTGCCTTTTTCGCATGATGAAGTTGTGCACGGCAAAGGTTCTCTGCTGAGTAAAATGCCCGGTGATGAATGGCAACGTTTCGCAAACTTACGGCTTTTGTATACTTTTATGTATACCTATCCCGGCAAGAAACTGCTGTTTATGGGCTGCGAGTTCGGCCAAGGAACTGAATGGAATTTCAACAAAGCGTTGGATTGGTACGTACTGGATTATCCACATCATCATGGCATCCAAACGTTGGTTAAAGATTTGAATCACCTGTACAGGGCGCATCCGGCATTGCATCATCTTGATTTCGATCACCACGGTTTTGAATGGATTGATTGCCATGATGTCCAGCAATCCATCATCAGTTATCGACGTAAAGGTGAGCATGAGGATTTATGTATTGTGCTTAATTTTACGCCAGTTGCCAGGGAAAGTTACCGCATCGGCGTACCTAAAGCGGGCGTTTACACGGAGATATTCAATTCCGACTCCAAATATTACGACGGTAGTAATTTTGGCAATGGCGCAGTACTATCAGAACCGGTTCCTTGGATGAATCAAGAAAATTCAATTTGTGTTTCATTGCCCCCATTGGGAGCAATAATCTTGAAACCTTAATAAATTTGGAATCCGAAAATAGTAGCCATCCCTCCAGCCTCCTAGCTAAATGATCGCCAAGAATCATCTATGAAAAAAATATTATTTGTTACCAGCGAAGTACACCCCCTGATAAAAACGGGGGGGCTAGCCGATGTTTCGGGCAGCCTGCCCAAAGCGCTGGCTGAATTGGGGCAAGACGTACATTTGATACTACCGAAATATCAAGATATTAAGACCGATAAGGACATTCGGTTTTTATGTTCGTTACGCGTCGATAACCGTGAAGTCAATCTCCTTGAAACGCAAATGCCGGACAGTCATGTTACCGTCTGGTTGGTTGATTTTCCTGATTTCTATCATCGTCCAGGCAATCCGTATTTAAATGAGCTAGGGGAACCTTGGCCTGATAATGCCGACCGCTTCGCGCTATTTTGCCGTATTGCCGTTGAAGTGGCTATGAACAGGGCGCATCTTGATTGGCAACCCGATATTGTCCATTGTAATGATTGGCAAAGCGGTTTAGTGCCTGCTTTTTTATCGCTTGAGACGACTAAGCCAGCCAGCGTGTTCACTATCCACAATATGGCCTATCAAGGTTTATTCCCTGCTGAAAGCATTCAAGGATTAAACTTACCTGGTCAGTTGTGGAACCCAGAAGGGTTGGAATTTCATAATATGCTGTCCTTTATCAAAGGGGGATTGATTTATGCTGACCATATCACAACGGTCAGTCCAACTTACGCACTGGAAATTCAGACACCCACGTTTGGTTATGGTTTAGAGGGACTGCTTAAACATAGAAAAGATTATCTAAGCGGCATTATCAACGGTATTGATATAGATCTTTGGAATCCTGAAATTGATCCCCTAATTACCCATCATTACAGCGCCGCATCGCTACCAGAAAAACAATACAATAAGTCTGAATTGCAGCGTAGATTTTCATTACCAGTTAACGACCATATTCCTTTGTTTGGCTTGATTGGTCGCTTGGTAGAACAAAAAGGCATTGACTTGATTATCGACTGCCTACCCGATTTGATGTCTATGCCCCTGCAGTTTGTGTTGTTAGGCGCGGGCGATAAAACTTTTGAGCAGCGCTTGCAAAATCTGGCGCATATTTATCCTGATAAGTTGGCGGTCACCTTGGGCTACGATGAATCCTTGGCGCATTTGATAGAAGCGGGTTCAGATGTTTTCCTCATGCCGTCGCGGTTTGAGCCGTGCGGACTAAACCAGATGTATAGCCAACGTTACGGCACATTGCCGATTGTCAGAAAAACAGGTGGGTTAGCTGATACGGTTGTAGATGCCCTTCCAGAAACTATTGCTAACAAAACGGCCACAGGGTTTGTCTTTAACGAAGCCAGTGCCAGTTCGCTGTTGGAAACTGTCAAACGGGCCATGATCCTTTATGCCGACCAAAAGAGCTGGGTGAAAATCCAGACCAATGCTATGCACAAAGATTTTTCCTGGCGGCACAGCGCGGAACAGTATTTGATGCTTTATCGGAGTTTATAACTCAAACTGGTGCCATTTGCCGCAATGATTAGAGGTGTACTTTGAGAAAAGAAGTATGGATGTTGTTATTTTTACTTGTTTTGACTTCCCCCATAGCATTAGCGGAATCCGTCATCGAAGTCATTTCCGTCAACAATCAACCCGCATCCGAAATCCAGCCCCTACTCATGCCTTTGCTGGAAAACACCGACCAGATCGTCGCAAATGGTGATTCGCTGATCGTAAAGACCACACCTGAACGCTTGCAAACCATCACCAACCTTATCCGCAAGCTGGATAATCCGGTGAATAACCTGTTGATTACCGTTATCCAAAGCAGGAATACCACTGCCGAACAACTTAATGCCGGCATCGGTTTCGACATCAATATACCACTGCATGATCCCAGTAATCCCAGAGGGCGTGTGGAGGGTTATTACAATCAATCCGAAGGTCAGAATAATCGCCAAAACACCCAAACTATAAGGACGATGGATGGCGTGCCAGCCCATATTAAGGCAGGTAACGTGGTTTCGATAACCAGTTATCAAACTTATCGCGACGGTTATGGCAATCCTTATGAGAACCGATCAACCCAATTGGTTGAAGCTACGACTGGCTTTGAAGTTACCCCAAGGTTAGTGGGTAAAGACGTGCTTCTAGACGTGTCCCCCTGGTCGGATAATATCAATGCCCAAGGCCAGTTCCAGACTCAGGAGGCTAATACCTCTATCAGGGTAAATCTGGGCGAATGGGTGGATTTAGGGGGCGTTGATGAAAGCGGGCAAAGCAACAACAACTCAACGTTTGGCTATAACCGCCAATCAGGGCAAAACAAACTACACATTCTAGTGAAAGTCGATGTAATAAATTAGAGACAGGGTTAAGTTTTTTCCCCAAACTGCGTAGCTGCTGCGATTAAATTTACTTATAAAATCGTACTTAAGCGTTAATCCTTCAACTATTTCAAGCCGCCAAGCGGGATTTAAGCAAGGAAATAACATCATCGCAGTTAATTACACTATTGGATTCAGCCATGATAAATTCTGCTAGGGCTGAGACAGCAAGCCAGTTTGAGCGTTTGTTGATAAAGTTGAACGCCGATAAAAATAGTTCGGCCAGTTTTTGGTCGCGCTCTACCTTATCGGGCATAAAGCACTCCATGTATTTAGTGATAACCTCAAGATCAGAACTGCCACCATAGAAATGGAGCGCACCCAGATTAACTAAATTGGCAGTGAAGACCTCATCATCACGCAATGCCACATATTTTGCCTCGGCCAGCGATCCGGCCAACAAATTCATAACATCTGCTTCAAAAGCGCACCGATATTCTGCTTGTTGATACCAGGAAAAGTCCTGTGTCGCCTCGGCAAATGACTCTGGCAAACTTTGAATTAACCGGCCTCCTTCAACTTTTACCGTGTATTTGTTATACATACCCGTAAATCGATCTAATTGCTGCCCAAGGCTTGCCTGTGGTTTGATGATGATTTGAAAATGCACAGCGGGTAATTGTTTTTGCTTATTGCCAAGATAAATAGCCGCAGCGTGACCTGCCTGGTGATAGGCGGTTCTTTTGACGACTTTTTCAATGCCAGTATTTTGCTGGGCATTAATGGCTATGTGGTTGGTGCTCATAATTACCTCGTTAAAAAATGCGGATTAACGGTTAACCTTCTGTGCAGCCATACAAAAACGAATCAATAAAAACCTGTTCCAGCTCACTTCGAATAGGCTATATCCTTCATAAAGATTCGATGTGGTTCTGTAGGAGGCTATTATCGCAACCCGGTTTTTCCGGGTTTAGCGTCGGAAGGTTGGACATTTCCATTTGAGGATTGTCTGCGCGACCGATCAATTCACTTAGCTGGCTAATCCTGTCATTTAATTGGTATATCGTATAAGTTTGCATACCCAGGGCAATCGCTAAGGCGACGGTTAAACTAATCATCTGAATTTTCATAGTGTTGCTCTCCCCTCAGAATATGCCGAACAGGTAAAACTCGGCTTAATTTGGTCTATTCATCTAAGGAAGCTCTGAATAAGTTGATTCCATTCGTGGTTAGACAAGCTCACCACGAACGGAATCAATATCTTACCGTTCGTCCTGAGCCTCTCGAAGGACTTATTCAGAGCTCCCCTAAATAATATCTCGGCTATTTCGGGTTAATAACATATCTTGATATAACTCGCTTTTTTTCTGAACGAATTGCCGGTTTTTTTGCAGCGCTAATCGGCTTTTCATATTCAAGGTATGGATGACTACTTATGCCATTAAACGTAAAATAAATTCAAACTATTTGATTTCGATATTTTTACGTTTGGCTTTTGCCGTTTTAGGGATCGTCACTTTTAAGATGCCATCTTTAAAGACCGCTTTGGCATTGTCATAATCAACATAATCGGGCAAGGACAGCGTACGCTGGTATTCCCCTCGGGTGATTTCGCGGCGAAAATATTTACCTTCTTCCT
Source organism: uncultured Gammaproteobacteria bacterium (assembly GCA_963804035.1). GTDB lineage: Bacteria > Pseudomonadota > Gammaproteobacteria > Methylococcales > Methylomonadaceae > Methyloglobulus. Next base: position 824,055 of record CAWDOO010000004.1, read on the forward strand.
TTTTTTCTTCTTTAGTGGACGTACGGATAGTAATTGTCTGATTATTGATGGTTACATCCAGGTCTTCTTTTTTAACACCCGGCAAGGCGGCCTGGACTTCTATTTCATTCTCATGGTCGATAATATCAACCTTAGGAAAACCTTTCTCCAGTCCCATCGAAGGAAAATTCCAGTCTACTAAGCGAGGCCATCGGCGTGTAAGAAAATCGTCAAAAAAATTATCGAACTCATCGAACGAAACCATACCGCCTTTTGACGATGTGGGTGCTACTTCGGTGCTTTTTTTCGTATCTTTGTCATTCATGACATTCTCCTGAAATTAAAGTTAAACTTACTTCTTACATAAGTAGCGGATAGATCTTCAACTCTTCGTGAAAAGGTTGGATGAGGGGACTAATCCGCCTCAATCCAGTCATCCAATTCGTGACCCGGAGCAAAACTCTTTTCTTTTGCTTTCTGATAAACAATTTTGGCAACACTCGCATCCCGATCTGGATACCAAATGGCTTTGTCAGTATTTTTGGGCTTGGAAAAGCTTTCATGGTTAAATTTTTTATTGGATTTGCTCATGTTTAGCCCCAAAATTAAATGGATTAAAGCCGATCAACTTTTCGAAGCACGACGTTAAGCCAATGTGAATAAAACGCAGCGCTTTGCCACCTGAAACCTTAAGCTGCAGCCGCCCAATAAAGTATTTATAAAGCAATCTAAACACCATAAACCACTCGCTTCCGCCGACCCCATGAAAAAATACTCTTTCACAACTACGCGTTAATTCTAACGAGAAATCTTGGTTAGACAATCACTGAGAATGAGGTACTAATGGGTATAAAATGGATAGGGAAAATATCCATTCTAGTTAGCGACACCAGCTGTTGTTTTGTTTAATTTAACCAACAAAAAATGACTAAGCCAATGTATCGCCTTGGGTTATATCCCCAGGGCGATTATGTTTGCACCCAGACCACTCTGCCTTACCAGGAAGAGGGTAATCTTTTATGTATAACCATGCCGTTCTTTATAATTTCCACATAACCGCCCTTGATAAGGTCATGCATAATTTTGCCTACCATTTCTCTTGATGCCCCCACCAATGAAGCCAATTCCTGCTGGGTGGGTTTGCTATAAATCACATTGACATTACCCTCAGCAACTGCCATTTCTTGTAGCGTTTGGATTGTCCGCTCATAGACATTTGACAAGGCCAACTGTCTAACTTTATCAGTCAACTGCCTGATTTTTTCCGATAATGACCCCAAAAGACATAATGTGGCATCAGGATGGTTCTCTAACCAATTCATAAAATCCCCTTTAGAAATAACCGCACAGGAGGAAGCTTCCAACGCCATTACAGAAACCGATCTCATTTCGCCCGTTAACAATGCTATTTCACCAAAGCAGGTGCCTGGGCCTTGCACATTGAGTGTAATCTCCTTACATTTATCATCAGCGCTAAATATCCGCACTTTGCCGGAAAGTAAGATAAAAAACGCATTGGCGTCAGCGCCTTCCGAAATGATAACTGCCCGCTTGGAGTAGTTTAATGTTTTGGCCTTTCCTAAAAGTGCATCCAGGGCTTCTTTAGAGACACTTGACAAAAAAGGGATGTTTTTTAGTTGAATTTTAGGGGATGCGGGTTTCGCTTCCCTAAATAAAAAAGGGCGTACGTTGTTGATACCAGCTTGATTTGCTACTAATGCAACAGTGTTCATATTATCGTATTCTCCAGTTAGAAATACTGCGTGGACTATCAGGTAATATCTTTTCTGTTTGGAAACTTTTCCAGACACCTTTGGAATTCAACGCCATTGACTATTCACTCTTTTCTAATTGACAAGAAAACATCGAAATATGAATAACGTTTAATGTCAGTCATTGTCGTTCATAAGATCAGCAAGGGCAACCACTTAAAATGGGGTATTAATGGGTATGGAATGGATAGGAAAAATATCCATTTTATATATGACCATTAGTTTTATTGACATAATGCTATTCCTAACAAGGTTATCAGCCACATCGGCTGGGTAAGTTACAAGGATTTCAACTTTGTCTACGGTTATAGGCATATTGCACCTCATGCGCTGAAATGATGTCTTGTTTGGCTTTTTTGGTCTTACAAGCAAACTATGCTTTTTAAATGTCGACTGTATAGTAAGCAACACTGGTTGTTTTTGAAAATACGGGCAAACTCGTACGTGTTACCACGTATGAATTGTTAGAACTAATTCTAGAATCTCTTTACCTGACAAAAAATATTCGATGTCATTTCGAACGCGAGTGAGAAATCTTAAGCCACTGTTGTTAAGATTTCTCCCGTTGGTCGAAATGACAAAAATACTACTGTTGTGATGTTTATTGATTTTTTGTCATGTACAAAGACCTAGAATTTAAAAAATTTACTTGGCTTTTTTAGTTAAGGAACTTGTGAACAACGTAAAAGAAAACTTAGCAATTAGGTTGTAATACCAATCCCAATAAGTTGCTATATGAATCCCCTCATCCTGGCCTTCTCCCTCTGGGGAAGGTATCAATGAGAACTTATTGGGATTGGTATTACCACGTATGAATTGTTAGAACTAATTCTAGAATCCCTGTACCTGACAAAAAATATTCGATGTCATTTCGAACGCGAGCGAGAAATCTTAAGCCACTGTTGTTAAGTTTCTCCCGTTGGTCGAAATGACAAAAATACTACTGCTGTAATGTTTATTGATTTTTTGTCAGGTACAAAGACCTAGAATTTAAAAAACTTACTTGGCTTTTTTAGTTAAGGAACCGTGAACAACGTAAAAGATAATTTAACAATTAGGTTATAACAGCAAAAAGTGCCTTCATTTGCATCGTATTCCATCCCAAATCAGGATTTTTCCCGTGACGTTGATGCCGTCGTGGTCTTTGACCTTGTTATTACCTAAGGTGTGGGATGAGGCCACTCACTGTTAGCATCGACCCTGATATGGGCTTTCCTGCCAAAATGCCAAGTGTTGCCTCCCTAGTCGAACTTATCTCGGGATCGTGTTGCTTGGCTTGGCTCTCCTGTGGTTGCGTCGGCATGAATTTTAACCATTCCGCCTGACTTAATCAGAGATTCCTTTACTCATTCAACGACAGTAAATGGCCACGTAGATTGGTTGCTTTAGAGTCCAGCCCTAATTTTTTGCGGATGCGCTTGCGGTGGATACAGACGGTTCCTGTGGAGCTATTTAGGGTTGCAGCGATAGCCTTGGTCGACAGCCCTTGCCTGACCAATGTTGCCACTTGTGCTTCAACAGGGGTTAACAAATGGAACGCGGCGGCAAGATCGGCATTGCGTCCGTAGGATTGCACAAGCTGCTTGAGGTTACTTTCAAGAATGCCGATCAGGCGGGTACTTTGAACACGACCGGCACTCGTCGCTTTCAATTTGTTCAAGAACGGCATGATGGTGCTCTCAACCTCGCTTGAGAGGGCATCTTTGGCATCGGACTTATCCGATTCCCGGTATTTGAGCAGAAAATTAAGCGTGGTATTGATTTCCTCAGTTTCCAGCTTGTTTTTATTTAGCTCCTCTTGTGAGGTGGCCACCTGGTTTTCCAGCCGCTCGCGGGCTTCATATAACACTTTTTCGGCCTGTTTGCGTTGGGTGATGTCCGTGAACACACCAACGTAATGTGTGATAACCCCATCCTCATCAGTGACGGCGGAAATGGTTTGAAATACTGGGTATACCTCACCGTTCTTGCGTTTGTTCCATATTTCACCCTGCCAGTAACGATCACTTTCCAGAGTTGCCCACATAGCCTGATAGAACTCCTCTTTATACAGTCCAGAACGGAGAATGAATGGTTTCTGGCCAATGACTTCTTCGGCCGTAAAGCCGGTGATGCGGGTAAATGCTTGGTTTACGCGTAAGATGAACTTGTCCGCATCGGTCACAAGGATGCCTTCTTGTGTTTCAAAGGCTACAGCAGCTATGCGGAGTTCTTTTTCAATTTGTTTGCGCTCGGTAACGTCGGTGAGCGTGATGTGCATTACGGGTTGCATATCGTTTTTGTCGATATGAAGGAAAGCAATATGGAAATATAAGGTCTTACCGTCGTCAAAATGGAAAGGCAATTCGCAACCATGATTCATCCCGCAAGATCGCTTTGCTTTTATAAAATGCTGGTACCAGAGGTCTTTATATTCATCGCTGACAAACTTAGCAAAATGCCGATTTAGGATTTTTTTACGCTCAACACCCAGCAACTTGGCCGCGGTAAGGTTGATTTCATTGATAACGCCTTCCATGCTGAGTGAGACATAACCCACTGGGGCAAAATCGTAGAGATCCATAAAATGGTTGCGCGATGCTTCAAGGGCAACCTGCGCACGTCGCAGTTCCTCGTTCTGCATTTCCAATTCTATTTGGTGTACCTGCAGCTCGTGCTGGAGTTTGTCGACAACAATCGTTGAGGTTGGCTGTTTTGCTGGTTCGGCGTGGGCGAGTAGCTCCTCGGCCTTTGTCCGCAACCGTTTTAGAAGCAGTTTTTGTTTGTCATTTCTATTCTTCATGATGTTATGTCAATGGAAAGCAGGATTAGCTCCGGTTCACCAACCTTACCAACAATACGACGGGCATTGAGCAGCATTTTGCGGTAGCCAATACTGGGGAAGTCATACGCTAGTTCATATTTTTCAAAAGTTTTACCGTGTATTTTAATAGCCTCCATAAATTCATGGAAGCCAGGAGTGTCCCACTGCCGGCTACCAAACTCATAAACTTCATGTCCCACCGTTTCTTCCGGGGTGAGCTGGAACGTCTGGTAAAAGGTGTTACTGGCCGAGATAACTTTAAGATTGCCATCGAACACGATGAACGGTTCAGTTATTGTACTGACAATACCTTGCGCCAGCTTAAGCGCATCTTGGGTCGCTATTGCCTTGATGCGTACAGTAATATCGGTAAATATCAGCACTACACCATCAATCATGTTATCCAAGGTGCGGTAAGGTTGGATACGCGCCAGAATCCAAGTTCCGTTACCAAGATCCAATTCCTGTTCATACGGGATCAACGACTCAAGCACGGACTGGGCGGCGGGCAGCAGGTTATCCCCTGCGACCACAGATTTTATGTCATTTAAAGGCCTTCCCACATCCGAAGCGACTAAGCGGTAAACACGCACCGCATCGCGGGTAAAGCTGCGGATCATCAACTGTTGATCCAGGAATATGATACCGACGCTGATGTTGTCCAACAAATTTTTCATGTCGTTCTGCATGTTGGCCAATTGCTCGATTTTAGCGTGCAGTTCAGAATTGACCGTAATTAGCTCCTCATTCACCGATTGCAATTCTTCTTTGGAGGTTTCCAGCTCTTCATTGGTGGATTGGAGCTCCTCATTAGCCGATTGGAGCTCCTCATTAGTAGACTTAAGCTCTTCGTTAGAGGCTTGCTGTTCTTCAATAGCGGCCTGATTGCTTTCTTTTTGATAAGCCAGATCGCGCTCTAATTCTTCGATGCGGCTGAGTTCTGCTGGTTTGGCGACCCGTTTACGTCCGGTCTTGACGGTGGTTAGGCTGACGATATCCTGAAAACTCACCAATAACAAATTTTGGTCGCCAGCCGGATCCGGTAGCAACCGCACACTAAGGCCAACTGTGGTAAACCCGCCATTGGTCTTGACTTGTATTTCCCGGCCGAGGGTTGGCATTTCCTCGTTGGCAGCCACATTGATAGCGGAACGCAGCTCCAGTTCCAGACCTTCACGGGCCATTTCAATAATGCTTAGGCTGGCTTGCCCGGATGCCGGGCGCAGGTATTTACCCGTTTCGCCATGCACATAGAGGATGATGCCTTTGAGGTCGGTAACCACGGAGGCAGGCGCAAAGCATTGCACCAGTACCTTACTGGTGAGTTCAGCAAGGTTGGTTTGCTTGGGCTTAGCGTTGATTCCAGCTGATGCCTTAGCATCACTTTCTGCTGCCCAGGACAAACTTTGCGCCGCTATTGCGCGAGCTGAAGCGCTGGAATGGATGGCGCGATAGAATTTCCACTTACGGTTAAGCGATGAGAATAAGTCGGTATGGTTGCCGATGCTCTCGGAGGAAGACAAGAACAGCACTCCACCCGGCTTAAGTGCATAGTGAAAAGCCAGAATTAGCCGATTTTGCAATTCCGGCTCGAGATAGATCAGCAGGTTTCGGCAACTGAGCAAATCAAGCTTGGTAAAAGGCGGGTCATTAATCACATTCTGGATGGCGAACACTACCATCTCGCGGATTTCTTTTTTTACCCGGTAGCCTGTGTCTTCCTTGACAAAAAATCGTTGCAGCCGTTCTGGAGTGACATCTTGGGCAATATTGGGCGGATAAGTACCGGCACGGGCAATTGCAATCGCGTCTTCAGCCAAATCGGTGCTGTAAATCTGAACCTTGAATTCCCGGCGGGTTTCATCCATCAGCTCACGTAACAATATGGCAATCGAGTATGCTTCTTCGCCAGTAGCGCAACCTGGTATCCAAGCCCGAAACACATAATTATCCGGCTTGTCTTTACACAATTGCGGCAGTATATCCTTTTCCAGCTCGGCAAAAGCTTCGGCATCGCGGAAGAAGTTGGTGACATTGATCAGCAATTCTTTGAACAATGTAAGTGCCTCAGCCGGGCTTTCCTTAAGATAATGGGCATAAACTTCGGTATCTTCAATATTGTGTTGTAACATGCGGCGTTCAATGCGCCGACTGATGGTACTTTTCTTATATTGGGAGAAGTCGTGGCCGGTGAGGGTACGCAATTGCATGAGTATGCCACTCATCCCATTGGCTGTTTTGGGAGCAATGGGTGTTTTAATCCAGTCGGCCTTATTGTGAAGTGCTGACTGCAGTATTTCAGGCATTTTTTCGACCGGCAAAACATGGGTGGCGTAACCTGCCTGTATAGCGCTGTAAGGCATCCCGTCATATTTGGCCGTGCATGGTTCTTGTACCAAAGTCAGCCCGCCCGAACCAAGAATGGCGCGTAACCCTAATGTACCGTCAGTGCCGGTGCCGGAAAGAATGATACCAATGGCGTTTTCTTGGCTATCTTCAGCCAGTGAGCGCAGGAAGGCATCTATCGGCATGCGCTGGCCGCGCGGCTCATTCGGTACGCTAAGGAGCAATTTACCCTGGAAGATCACCATGTCGCGGTTGGGCGGAATAACATACACGCAATTAGGCTCCACCGGCATCTGATCGTGCGCCTCAACAACAGGCATGGTCGTCGTACGCTGCAAGATTTCGGTAAGCAAGCTGGCATGGCCAGGATCAAGGTGGGAAACCAACACGAAAGCCAAGCCGCTTTTTACGGAAATATTTCGGAAGAATTGCTCAAAGGCTTCTAAGCCGCCCGCAGAAGCGCCTATGCCAACAATATTGAAGGCGGTTGGGGTAATTTTTGGATCCATCAAGGATTTTGTCAGCGGACGCTCCGGTGAAGTATGTTTTTTCGGTTGTACGAAAGGTCTATCACAGAATTACCTAATCAAATAAAAATTAAGGGAAGTCCCAAGCTCCTCAAAGAAAAACTATACCATGATTTTGCTTACTTATTATTATGACTTCGACATAGACCAGCCAATCAGAAAACAGGTTTAAAAAGTAAAATAACCTTGCCTGGGTATCGTCCTATCATCGATATTTCATTCACTTTCTTTTCCATACAATGTCTTCGTCCTAAAAGGGCATAAAAGAAAAGTTATAGCAAGGTTTTGGTAATATTGCACACAAGGGTGAATGATCGCCAATAATGTATATACTATACCAGCCAAGGCGGAGTTAACGATTTGAAACAATTACACAGGAAAGATTTGTTTGGCTGGTCGGAGTTTAACCCTGAGCGCAACCTGGATTTTCACAGCGTGCTTTGGGTGCGAACTGGCGGAAATGTATTGATCGACCCTTTACCTTTATCGGCGCATGACCAAAACCATTTGCGGCAACTGGGCGGGGCGAAGTTTATTGTTATCACCAATAGCGATCATTGCCGTGATGCTTTTCATATTGCCAAGGTAACTGGCGCTAGTATTTACGGCCCAGCACGTGAGCAAGAGAGTTTTCCAATCACTTGCCAACATTGGCTGCACGATAAGGAGGAGATTGTTCCTGGGCTAGTTGCGTATCAAGTGAATGGCTCAAAAACGCCGGGTGAACTAGTCTTGGTTTTGGAACAAAACACCTTGATTACCGGTGATTTAATCCGTTCTCATGTTGGTGGAGAACTGTGTTTGTTACCGGAATCAAAACTTAGCGATGCTGTTCAGGCCAAGCAATCTGTAAAGCGAATCGCTGATTTACCGGACATTAAAACTGTGTTGGTAGGCGATGGCTGGCCTTTGTTTACTCACGGCGAAGAAGCACTTAAGGCTTTGGTGAACTCACTTTAACGCAAATATGCTTGGCACTTTTTTAAACAATTGGTGTCTGATGAACGCGATTAGAATAGTGCGAGTTATTAAGCAATGAGTATTTTTCAACTAAAATGTAGTGTAAAGATAGAACTTTGTGGAGGCGTTACGAAATGAACTTGAATGTAACTGATTTACGCGAAAAATTACGTCGATCACCCAAGAGTAAAGCAGAAGCAAAACAAAGCGCAGCTGAACGGCGTAAAACCAATGACCGTCGTGTTTTGCCTGCTGACCGGAGTAATGTTGAACCTGAGATAGAACGAATTTGGTTAACGCCAGGTGAAAGGACATTAATTGAAGACGTTTATCTTCTGGGAGATGAGGATGTCGGTTGCTGAGTCCCCTGCTTTATGGGCTTATGTACGTGGAATAACGTCCATTATTTGCCCTTACCTGCTGGGCTTTTAACATCGGATTTGGCATCCTGGAATGCTCCTTCCCCTTTGATGCCGGCAAATTCAAAAAGCAATTCAAGCTCCTTGGCATCCAACTCATAGAACGAATGGGTCTTTAGCCGTTCCGGCAACACCACAGGCCCATAACGTACCCGCATCAAGCGGCTGACCACGACATTTTGCGATTCCCACAAGCGCCTAACCAATCGGTTACGCCCTTCTTTGACAATTACGTAATACCACTTATTAGCCCCCTCTCCTGCATAAAAGCGGATATCGTCAAATTTGGCGATGCCATCTTCTAATTCTACGCCTTGCTTCAACCTTTCGATGACAGGTTCAGGAACTTCACCCAACACCCGTACCGCATATTCGCGTTCGACTTGCGTAGAGGGGTGCATCAAACGGTTAGCCAGTTCGCCATTGTTAGTGACCAGCAATAAGCCAGAAGTATTGATGTCAAGACGGCCTACGGCAATCCATCTGGATGCAACCAAACTTGGCAATTGGGTGAACACAACCGGACGGCCTTCGGGGTCTCGGCGGGTGACGACTTCTCCAGTGGGTTTGTGGTACAGCAAAACGCGGGTGGGCTGTATGGTGAATTTCTCCCAATTTACTACGCGGTCATTGACCTGTAAATAATCACCCGTTTTGATGCGCGTACCCAAGGTAACGGTTGCACCATTGAGTTTCAACCGACCTTCTTCTATCCAGCGTTCGATTTCTCTACGAGAACCAATACCGCCACGCGCAAGCACTTTTTGGATGCGTTCACCCAGATCCGCATCCTTCGTGTCGCTGTTAGTCGCCCGTTCAGACGGCTGTGGTTTCGTTGAACTCTTCGAGGGTGTCGGTGGTCGCCTGGGCGAATTCGTCTTGCTCGTCGGTGGTTTGTTCTTCACTCTCTTCCTGTAGGATGTGTTGCGAGTTATCTAATGACAAATCAAGGTCTTGAATCTCTTGCAAAGTCGGTAGATCGTTTAAAGTGGTAACATTAAAGTAATCCAGAAATTGTTTGGTCGTGCCGTATAAACCCGGACGGCCTGGCGCTTCCTTATGGGCGACGACCTTAATCCAGTCGCGCTCCAACAGCGTTTGGATAATACTGCTGCTGACACCCACGCCCCGTATGTCTTCAATTTCACCGCGGGTTACGGGTTGGCGATAAGCGATGATTGCCAAAGTCTCTAACAAAGCACGGGAATAACGGGGCGGTTTTTCCTCAAACAAGCGCGATACCCATCGGGACAGCTCCTGCCGTACTTGAAAACGATAACCACTGGCAACGTGCTTTAATTCGATGGGTCGGTCACGGTAATCTTCGGTGATGGACTCGATTGCGCCGAGTATTTCAATAAGTTCGGGTTGTTCTATTTCAGGGAACACTTGTTGAATCTGCTTTACCGTCATTGGACGGTTAGCAGCAAAAATGATGGCTTCAACGATGCGTTTTATTTCCATGTTGACATCCAGGATCTCAATGACCGGATCCGCTTGCGCTACTTGCACAATTTCCGCCATTTCCACCAAGGGCGGCTGCGCCGGCGGATCTAATTCGCAGCTCACTGAAGGGCTCGGACTGGAAGATGTCAATGAGACGCTCTTTGCTGAGCTCGAGAATGGCCAGAAACGAGACGACGACACCTTGTCGTCCTTCTTTTCTGGAGAAAAGTTGCGAAAAAAGGAGACTATCCGCTCCTTTAAGGTTTTCCAAAATGGCTGACATTCGTTCACGGACAGATAACGGCTCTTTAGTGATGTGATGATGGCTGAGTTGCTCAACCCGTTTCAAGACATCCTGGAATGCCAACAGCATTTCATTTAAGTGGATGTCAGGCAGTACTTGTTCGATATTCAATTTGGAGACATCAACGACGGCGGCAAAAATATCGCGTTCCAACCGTGGCATCAGGTCGATTTCCTCGGCAACGCTTTTAATGCACTCGTATTCCTGTAATCTGCGTATCAGGGTCGCCCTTGGGTCTTCTTCCTCGTCTTCAGACTCCGATTGCCTGGGCAGTAACATTCTGGACTTTATTTCGGCCAGCACCGCCGCCATCACCAGGTATTCTGCCGCCAATTCCATTTTCATAGTCCCCATCACTTGAATATAAGCAATGTACTGATGCGTAATCTGCGCTATCGGTATGTTGATAATGTCAACATTTTGCCGCCTTATCAAGTACAGCAATAAATCCAGCGGCCCTTCAAATAACTCAAGGAACACCTCCAGCGCATCCGGCGGTATATATAAGTCTTCCGGTAACTGGTTGAACGGCGCACCATTTACGATGGCGTAGGCTTGGGGTTCAACAGATCGTTCAACAAGATTTTCAAGCATATTCATTGGATTATTCTAACAAATAAGGCAATGGCTTACCGTATACTCACCTGGATTTAGTTTAATCCAGCAATTGAAAAAAACAGGTTTTGGGCAAAATACATGGGGTAGGCGAGTATGGCATTCAGGACTTGCGTGTAAAGCAATATCAGCAAAATAATGAATCCGTACCGTTCCAACTGGTTATATTGCCAAGCTAAGCGATGCGGCAAAATACCTGTCAGGACTCGGCTACCGTCTAAAGGTGGTATGGGCAGCAAATTAATTAATGCTAACACCAGATTAATTGAAATACCGGCAATGCCTGTGTAAATCAGCGGTAAAGAAACATTTTCTGCGCTTGCACCTATCGTTACCCCAATACGGGCGAGCAAAGCCCAACCTATCGCCATAAGGACATTTGAAATAGGCCCTGCTAAGGCGACAATAGCCATGTCATGAAGGGGTTTTTTAAAATTACGCGCATCGACAGGTACGGGCTTGGCCCAGCCAAAAATAAATCCGGTCCCTGTAAGCAATAATAGCCCTGGAATAATGATGGTGCCTAACCAGTCGATATGCTTGATGGGGTTTAAGGTTAAACGCCCCTGCGCGGCAGCGGTGTTATCGCCGTACTTTTTTGCAACCCAACCGTGTGCCACTTCATGCACAGTAATTGCAAAAATGACTGGCAATATCCAGACGGCAATCCGTTGCACCATCGTTAATTCATCCATCATGATTGTTATTCCTGTTAATCCAACATGGGGGCTTGGCCTTTGCCTTGCCTGACAATTTCGGGGGCGTGGTCGGTAAATGCGATGATCGTGGTTTCTTCGTAAGGTATAACACCGGCATCTATGACCAGATCCAATTCATATTCCAGCCGTTCCCGGATTTCGTAAGGGTCAGTCAAGCCTTCATCGTCTCCAGGCAATATCAATGAGGAGCTGAATAAAGGTTCTTGCAGTTCTTTGACCAATAATTGTGCAATGGGGTGGTCGGGAATGCGGATACCAATGGTTTTTTTATTGGGATGTTGCAATCGCCGTGGTACTTCACGGGTGGCATCCAGAATAAAGGTGAATGGCCCAGGCGTTAAGGCTTTAATCAAGCGGTGGGCATTATTGCCAATCTTGGTAAACGTGCTTACCTGGGTCAAATCCGTACAAATCAAGGTAAAGTCATGTTTGTCATCCAATTGCCGAATGCGGCGTATTTTGTCCAGCGCTTGTTTGTCTCCAATGTGACAAGCAAGTGCGTAAGATGAATCGGTTGGATAAGCAATCACCCCGCCCTTTTGGATAATCTCCACGGCACGATGGATTAAGCGTAACTGTGGATTTTCAGGGTGTATTGCAAAAAACTGGGCCATGCACGGTGACATAATAACTAAATTGATTGCAATTATACCCTACATCTGTAGCTGTGCTATGTTAATGCTATGGTAGCAGAGTTGTTAAGTAGGGTGCGCAAGACGCACCAAAAGCATCGGTATTTTGCAAGGTTGCCAAAATTTCGGAGGTCATTTGATTTATCGTTTCCTGGTGCATGGAAAGTATCCTTGGCTATAAAAATAGCGTTTTTTGTAGGCTGGGTTGAGGAACGAAACCCAGCATGACCGATAGCAATATTGTATAGCTGGGTTTATCAACCCAGCCTACGAGCTAATGACAAAAACTTGACCACACAAATCAATAATAATTATAAAAAGATTCAGCTAATAATGGTGCTATAAAATTAAATATGCTAATTAAAATCACCATCAGGGCAATAATGCCAATCGCTCCGAGCAGTTTTAACAAACCATCAAGTAACCACAAACCGCAACCAAATTCATATGCTCGCCAAATAGACCATATAAGATTTGACATTAATAGAATCAGTACATAGATAGCTCCAATCAGGTGGATACCCCACCATTCACCAATACCAATACTGTGAAAAAAATTGACAAGAGTGGTATTCGCTAGAAAAACAAAGTTAAGAATGAAGTTGAACATAAAAAAGAGGGCGTACTCTTTCCATCCGACCCTACCTAGAAAGCCTTCATACTTCTTCATGATTAGAGAAAAACTATTCATGTTTTAACATCCACGCGGGATGGGGTTTGAACCCCCGTCACATACATTTTGTTTGTGTGGTCATTCCTGAACTAGACTGAAACGCTACGAACGGGGCAACATGCCGCCGTCCGGCGAGAAGTCGTTATAATTCCCTATCACCGCAAAAATCGCCCCCCACTAATATCAATCAACGCCCCATTAATATGCGACGACATATCGCTGACCAGAAACAGTACAGAACTGGCAACTTCCTCAGCCATCGTGTTGCGCCCTAACGGAGTTTGTTTACGGTAGTTTTCCAGCATTTCAGGCGTGGAATGGATTTCGTGGTGCTGGGTTTCCACGGTGCCAGGCATGACGGAATTGGTGCGGACGTGTGGGGCGAGTTCTTTCGCCAGGGTGTGGGTAAACACCATCAGGCCGCCTTTGGGTGCGGCGTAAGCCCCTGCGCCGTTGGCACCGCCGGTTTGTACAGACAAGGACAGCAAATTGACGATACGACCGCTGCCGGTATTTCTTAAGTGCGGGATGGCGCGTTTGGTGACCAAAAATGCGCTGGTCAGGTTTATATCCAGCGATTTTTGCCAATTGGCTAAGGTGGTTTCTTCAATTTTGGCGCGTTTGACAAGGCCACCGCTGTTATTCACCAGAATATCCAACCGTCCGGTTTCGGCAACCAGCTTATCGACGACCGCATTGGCTTGGTCTTCGTCAGTTAAATCGGCGGGTAACAGCATCCCCTTAAGATTTTGCAGGGCGAATGTCTCCATCAGGGTTTCGGCTGCGTCCTTACTGCTGTGGTAATTAATACCGACAAAAGCCCCGGCCCTGCCTAATGTCAAGGCACACGCCCGGCCTATGCCAACTGCCGCCCCGCTTATGAGGGCGACTTTACCCGTTAAATTCAATGTCTGTTCAGGTATCATGCTGATACTCCTAATAGTAGTAATTTAAAAAGGAATCGCTGAATAAGTCCTTCGACAAGCTCAGGACGAACGGTGTGGTTGATTCCGTTCGTCCTGAGTTTGTCGAACCTTAAACGGAATCAACCTCTTTACGTCAATGTTTCACCCGCAAAATTGAGTTCTATCTTGATGCCGACGGGATCGTATAAAAATATCTGGGTCATTTCTCTATCCGCCAAAGAGCGCTGCTCTAGCGTATGTGGGATATTTTTCTTGCTAAAATCCGCCATAAATTCAGCCAAATCGGTACACGCAAAGGCAACGTGGTTAAAATGGATTTTGTCGGATTCATTCATATAGTCTTCGGTAACAGACAAGTGAATAACGGGCGTACTGCCTGCATATAACCATGCGCCATCGCGTTTGGATATTGAGCGAAAACCCAGTTTCAAATCCAGTACATCCTCATAAAACGCCTTAACCTTGGGCAGTTGTTCTGCGGTAACTTCAATGTTTATGTGGTTTATTCCTGTGACTGCCATAATTTCCTTACTTACGTAACTTGCTAATATTAATGTCCACAATGGAAGTCCTGACTAAGTCCTTCGACAAGCTCAGGACGCATGGCAAGGCGTTCCCCTAATTTACAAAGATTTTATTTTTTCCAACACCGCCTGGGCATGGCCTTCATGGTTGACCCCATACTCCACATCAATCAATTTGCCCTGTTTATCGATGATGAACGTTGACCGCAAGATTGCCATGCTTTTCACGCCATTTTTCTCGCGTTCCCGCCAGACGTTGTAAAGCTCACACAATTCACCTGATGTATCGGCCAATAAATCGACTTTCAATCCAAATTTATCGATAAAATCGGTGTGACTCTGGCAAGTGTCTTTGCTAACACCAATTACGACTGTATCCAGCGCGGCAAATTCCCCTGCCAACGCGGTAAAATCATTGGCTTCTATGGTGCAGCCTGGGGTGTCGTCTTTAGGGTAGAAATACAAAACGACATTTTTTTTGCCCGCAAAATCAGCCAGGCTGACGACTTGATTGTTTTGGTTGAAAGACCTAAACATGGGTGCTGCTTGTTGATTTTCTAACATAAAATTTCCTCTTGGAAGTTTGTCAGTGAATAATGCTATCGTGGCACACACGAAAAGTGCTAATGGCATGATAGTAAGCTAGTCGTTGAAAGTCCAGCCATAACTGCTGCGTGGTGGATAGGGTATTTTCCCGAGAAACCGTTAAGGGCTTACTTAATCTTTAAAACTAACTATCATTCCATTTTAAGCTGACAAAAACCCAAGCGTTTATCATCGGTAATGCTAGAATAAAACTCACGGGTAAATAGGTTTTCTGTTTGGGATATCACACCTAAAAACCTAACGAAATCATTAGCTAACCATTATTTATTAGTCACTTAGGAAGATACAATGACCAAAAAAGTTACCAAGGTAGTTTTTCCCGTTGCCGGTTTAGGCACACGCTTTTTGCCGGCAACCAAGGCCGTTCCCAAGGAAATGCTGCCCATTGTTGATAAGCCGCTGATGCAATATGCCGTGGAAGAATCCATTGCTGCGGGTATAGACACAATGATCTTTATTACCGGGCGCAGTAAAAATTCCATTATGGATCATTACGATAAGGCTTACGAGATGGAGAAGGAGCTCGAAGCCAGAAATAAAACCGAAATCCTTAATTTGCTGCGTAGTATTATTCCGCCCCATATCAAATGCGTATTTATCCGCCAGCCCGAAGCGTTAGGCTTAGGCCATGCTGTTTATTGTGCCTTGCCTGCAGTCGGTGACGAGCCATTCGCCGTGATCTTGCCGGATGATTTGATTTACGACGGTGAACGTGGTTGCATGAAGCAAATGGTTGACCTTTATGCACAAACCCAATCCTCGATATTGGGTGTAGAACGAGTAGACCCTTCGGAAACCGACAAATACGGCATCGTCAGGACTGGCGAAAGCAAAGGTTCTTACGCGAATATCGAGCATATTGTAGAAAAGCCAAAACCGGATGTCGCGCCTTCAAACTTGGCTGTCGTAGGTCGCTACATCTTGAATCCTGGCATTTTTGACAAAATAAAAAATACCGGTCGGGGCGCGGGCGGTGAAATCCAGTTGACCGATGCCATTGCAGATTTAATGAAAGACGAGCAAGTATTGGCCTTTGAATTCGCAGGAAAACGCTATGATTGTGGCGCAAAGCTGGGTTTTTTAGTGGCAAACGTCGAGTATGGGCTGCTGCATAAAGAGCTGAAAAACGACTTCAAGGCGTATTTGAAGGATTTTGCAAATAACCTATAGGGCTTAAAATAATTCATCCTTAATCTGACAAGTTACTGGTTTTTAATAGGATTTGTCAGATTAAGTGCAAACGGCAACTTTATCTACAATAGGTTCACTTGCCTTTTTTCCGAAGGCACACAACTGCAAACTTACTCTCCACACCGTGCCTTAGTCTTTTGTTTACCTCATGTACTAAACATTTTGTACACAGCATATAAAATGTTGGCCGACGCTAATCCGATGATTGTAAAAAAGGTAACCTGCATACCAAGCACTCGGTAACGAAGACTTTCGGTCAGCAGCCCCTTCGCGTGTATCACGCGGCCTACAATAATAGCGATACCGCCGATATGCACAAACCAGGCGTTTGCTCCACTCAGTTCCAACAGTAACAGCAAGATAAGCGCTATAGGAATGTATTCGGTTGCGTTTCCTTGCGCTCGAATTGCATTTTGAAGCTGCGGCACATCACCATCACCCAAAATAATTTTATTTGCCCTGCGTAATTTAATGACGTTTAGCGATAACCAAACGATCAACATTGCCAAGATTCCAGCGTAGATAGAACTGACCACATACCCTCCTAGATATTCGGTTACCATGATTACCCTCAACAAAGTATATTATGCCTAATATTGTTGGGGTTAACTTCTTATCCCAACGAGCTTTTTAGCAAACCCTGTGGATATCATGAAAAACACTTTACTGATGCTTACCTGTTGCGCCTTGCTTGCCTGTACACAAGGCTCTACTTCTACAACTGAAACGCTTTCATTATCCAAGTATTCGCGTCAGGATTTATGTTGTTCTGTTACCTTAATCCAGTTGGATGCCGACCGTTGGGAAGCCTCTGGTTGCGGTAAGCGCGGACTTTATAAGCAGCATCGTGGTAACTGGCAACGGATAGGTAAGATACTGCCAGGGCCAGGCTCGGCGGCAGACAAACTGCCAATTTGCGCCCAGTGATTCAAAAGACTTACAGGGACTAGGACCGTCTTTGTACGTCAAAGACCACACGCCATTGGCAAGTTGCATCTTTTTCAGGTCGTCATCGGATACTGTCACAGTATTGGGATTGTGTCGATATTTGCCAAGAGCCGTGGATGAATAAATGTAGGTTGTGGTTGAGATACGAAATTATACCAATCCCAATAAGTTCTCATTGAAACCTTCTCCAGAGGGAGAAGGCCAGGATGAGGGGAGTCATATAGCAACTTATTGGGATTGGTATTACATCTAAATTAACCCGCTGGCGGGGCTTTATCGCGCAAGTCCGTGTTGAATTGACGGGTTAGGCGCGTGCGCGAAAATGGCCAAGAAGCACCTTTAACCAAATAAGCAATGCAACAAAGAAAGCGACCAAACCACCGAAAAACTGGGGTTCAGACAAGTGTGCTGGTTGAATACTATTTGCGACAACAACAAGCCAATGCACGTAGCAAAGTAGCGTGACGAGCAGGACACCGAACCATATGAGACCTGCACGCAAAAAAGCTATGGTCTCGGTATATCGCTCCGGTGCTAACCAGTATTCCCGGTTTGGTAGATTGATACGAGCCTTGGAACTGCCAAGGACATGCCAGGTAACGAAAACCATAAGCGTTGGCAGGCCAATGACAAAGGCGATCATGAAACGAACGTAAAAATCGTGAGGCATAAAGCCGTTAGCCATGCCGGAAGCGCCAAAGTGTGAAGCCACCAAGGCGGGCAATCCATTACTTGTTCGCCAGACAAACGCTACTGCACAAGCCACGAAAAGAGCAAATATCAGGGAACTTTTGCCGTTCTGCATAAAACCATTAACGCAAAGCTAAGGGGCGATTTGCCCTGCGATGACGACAAGAGGAATGGAAAATGACCGATGAAGCAGAAAGGTTAAAGAATGCACTGGGGCAAAACGTCCCTTTGAGCGACGGGTTATACGTGGGCATTCCAGAAGGCTGGAAATTTGAACCCTTGTATAAGCACTGCCCAAAATGCGGTTGTGATTTAAGCGCAGAATTTATACCCGCCAAAGCCAATGAGAACAATACCAACAACATCAAAGGCGATGCCTATAAGTTTGGGGTTGCGGGGATGGCCGGTGATTTTTCCGGCAGGCATGTGGAAGCTGGAGGGAACGATAGCCGTTATCAGGGGGTGGTTAACCCACTCGCCAATACCAACGAAGAACGTGCCGAGAGAAATCAGGGAGGTAGGGATTGTGGGGTACGCCTTGAGCAGACCTGTGCCAGTAAGAAGGAAAACAACGATACCGACAACCATGATGACTTGATACCAATGGTCAAGGGCAAGTTTGGAAAGCGGATTTTCCAATGGTTTCACCGTTTAGTTTCGTAGATGTATAACGTTACGGTAAGGGGCGCGCCGCTAATGAAAGCCAAACGAAGCCGCCAAACCTTGAAAAAAACCAAACTCCAAAACCGCCAACGGGCGGCGCGTCCCTTTGACCGACTTGTTAGACCAGATGAGTTGGCCCAAAGATATGACCCCCATCCTTCTTATTCAGTCCGTTGGTTAGGTTTTTGCGTTCATTCAACCCAACTCGTCGACATGAAGCTCTTTAGGATACCTACGTCTAGTGAGAATGATGAGAGTTATACCAAGGAGCGTGTAAAAGGCCCCGACACCAGCTAAAATTAATCCTCTGTGAAGATTGATATTAGCTGCTTCGTCAAGGTTGGTATCCGGCCATAACAGACCAACCAAGGCAATGACAATGCCCATTCCAGAACCAAGCCACCCAAGCTTACGCGGCGAAATTACCAAAGGGAAAGCTCGCTGAATAAAGCGCCTTCCTGCAATTCGACCGAGATCTTGAATTCCCTTCGGCAAACCACGCACGGTGCCGACAAAATCGGCATGACGGTTCTCACTCGTATGCAGAATCTCGACTACGGCACCATCGCTGGAATCTAGGAATGCGAAACGTAGCACGACCTCGGTAGTTACATTTGGGTCGATAACCGCTTCAACTTGATTCACATCTCTTGATCGTTTTAGCACGGTAGCAGAAAGAACCCGTCCGTCTTGAATAACTAGCCTCAAAGGGTCGGATTGGACGATGTCATCAGAAAGCAGTGTCTTTTCACCTGCGTTCCAAAATACAACGAGTGAACGTGTAAGTCGTGGAATGTTCTCACCGCGATACTGGACTGTTATGTCCGACGGGAGACCATCTGCTGATAACCCGAGCAAGCGTTCGCCAGTATATCTGTAAGCAAGTAGCGTTCGTTGTCTTGTAAGAAAATAGGTTACTGCAGCCGCACCAATACCAACAAGACCAATGATGGAGCCAACCCACCCTGGAGCAAGAAGTTCTAATAAATCTTTAAACCACTGCATTTGTTGGTTTCCACACTAAGAGTCTAACTAAAAAAGTTGAGCGCCGCAGCAACAGCCAATGCAGCAATTATTGCCCTGGATTTAATTGTTTGCCGCATATTTTATAGATGCCCCTGTTCATGCGTGCGCTCGAACGATCGTTAGTCCACGCGACTGGACGGTACTCGGCCCACAAAATTGCCGCGAAACCCCGCAAATTACCGGACGGTGTAGCGACACAACCGTCGTGTGTATCAACGCGTTATACACCGCGTTTGCGACGCTACACTAAATAGCATTATTTGCGGGTTTTTGCAAAAGTTTACTTTAAAATCAATACTAACGCCCATTCGTGGCGGACTAACTATTAATTAGACACCAAATAAAAACTTAATTTTTTATTTGGACAGGTTGTTAATTCCAAAACAAAGAACATAACCCAATTCAGATCAATAAGTAAGGCAAATATATCACACCTGAATTGGGCTAATTTAAAACAGCAAATGCACCTATTCCGCCAACTGCTGAATCCCATCCAGCAACCACTTAGTTTGTGAAGGATTACTCGGCTTAACAAAATGCCAGACTTCCCTGACTTGTCCGGCTTGGGCTTCGCGGTCTTCTCGCATGACGGTATCGAACAGGACGACGGCTTCGATTTCGTTGCCGATTTCGCGCACTTCCAGGATTTCAGCTTCCAATTTCAGGATGTCGGTGTGGTTTTCTTCGGTTGAGGCGTTGATTTGGTCTTGAATTTCAGCAAATACCTTATCGGTGGTTAAGCCCCTGATTTCAGCCAAATCGCGTTCATCCCAGGCTTTCTGCAAGTTTTTATAGGCGATTTTTGCGCCAGCCAAGAAACCTTGTTCATCAAAACCTTCGGGCATTACGTAAGTGTTAAAACCTGCATCTTGTTGAACGCTTTGGTCAGATAAATCAGCCGATTTTTTGTTTTTATCAAACAGAATGTCGGTATTAAAGCCTGTCGAGCTGTTTTGTGTCGATTGGTCGGGGTGTTGTTGGTAGTTGGAAGTCGTGTCTTGATAGCTATCATTGCTAGTTCGACCGCTAGGTTGCCCAAAGACAGGACGTTGTGCAGATGCCTTACGCGCCGCAAACATCCGGTAAAGGAAAAACGCAATGCCGCCAAAAACCAGCATATCCATAAAGTTAAGGCCATGAAAACCACCGCCCATAAACATGGAGCCTAATAAGCCGCCGATAGCCAAACCGCCCAACATGCCCATCAGCCCACGATTAGCCCAGCTTGGACGCGCTGCTGCTGGCGATTGTTTGCCCGCTTGTTGCTGTGTGGCTGAACGTGTTGGTGCTGCCGAGCGTTGGTAAGGCGCGCTGTAGGAAGACCTGCCGCCAAAAGAACTGCCACCGCCAAAACGTCGGGCTTGTGCATCGGATAAGCCTGCAAAGGTTAAAAACAGGGAAAGTAATACGGTAAAGATAACGCCGGTTTGGATTTTCATAAATTCCTCAAAGTTAAATCAGGCAACACTTAAGTTAATGCCATTAAGTTAGGAAGACTCGCCTCTCCGTGAGGGGACTGAACCACTTAATCTTAAGATGTAAACGCTAAGATGGGGCAAATCAGTAAAAGTTTCAAGTTGTTAATTATGTTTATATAGAATAACATTTGTCCATGTTACCTGTTATCCGACAATCTTTCATTATTGCACTGGCAATGCTGCAACTTTTTGCGCCATTGGTACATGCACATACGGGTAATAACAATTTCAATCAGGGTTTGCATGTCCCCGGACTGGAATTCTACCGAGCAAATCAGGATGCCTCGGTTGGCCAAAATGTCAATGCTGATTGGGATTCCGAAGGCTTGCTGGTTGTGGTTGATGCAGGTATCAAGAATCCACAAGATACGTTTGTCGAAAGCACCGACCATAGTTTTGCCCTGTTACCGCCCGATCAATTTCAGATATCCGCTTTACCTGAGAACGACAGCAACTTTTCACCACAACATCAGTCGTTCAGTTTCCGAAGACTTCCTGCTACGCATTCCCCCCGCGCGCCTCCCGCTCAATAAGCTGCATTTTAAGTCCAAATGACGGACTTGTTTGATTTTCAATTTGAAAATACGCGGTTTTCCGCATCGAGCTTATTTATATGTTTGTTTTAAACCTTTGTACAAAGGCACTGACAGCGGTTTTGCTTATTGCACCCGTTGCGATGGCAGAACCGAAGCCAACAGTTGCCCATAATGATCCCATTGAAGTCGATAACTCACTGACCTTAGCCAAAGTGGTTGACTTGACCATGGAGAAATTTCCGGATATGGCTTGGCTAAAATCCTTGGAAGAAGAGGCGATCGCCATCAAGCAACGTGGCGAAAGCTGGACGGCAGGCGCATCACAAGCGGGGCTACGTTATCAGAATATGACCAGCGGAACCGTGCATTATGCCGATGCGACAGTGCAAGTACCCTTGTGGAATTTGGGTCAACGGGATGCTGAAAAGGAAAAAGGCATTAAAGCTGAAAATAGTGCCGACCTGCATTCGACCGCGACTAAATTACGCATTGCCGGATTGGTCAGAGCCGCGTTGTGGGATATGGAACTGCAAAGAGTCCGTTATGAGCAAGCGCGGGCAGAAGTAAATTTATTTGAACAATTGTTGGCAAAAATTGAAAGGCGGGTTGAATTAGGCGACCTTCCTCGTGCCGATGTCTTGTTGGCGCAAACCGAATTGTTGCAAAAACTTTCAACCATTACCCAAGCTGAAGCGGAACTGATGCATTCCCGTAAACGGTATTCAAGTATTACTCAACTCACCAAAGTACCAGCCGCCTACCAGGAGAAGTTAGTCAATTTAAAAAAAGTTGAATTCAACCACCCTATTTTCGTAGCCGTAAATGGCGAAATCGAACGTAAACAAGCCGAAATCAAGGCATTAAAACTGGTAGGTTCAGGCCAAACTAACCTAACGGTCGGAGTCAATAGTGACCGGACTCAAAACAATGATCCACGAAGCAACCAAACCGAGAGTTTTAATATCGGCGTAAACATTCCATTTGGAGGTGAAGAACACCTGCAACCTCAAGTGGCCGCCCTGAATGTAGAATTGAATAGGCTGATTGCCGACCGCGAGCAACTTTTCCGGGATTTGGAATTGGCACACCATGAAGCCGAACACAATCTGGAAGTCAACGAAGCCGAGCTGGAAATCACCAATGAATTGAAGCGGGTTGCCGAAGAGCATTTACGTATGATGGAACTTAGTTTTTCCGTGGGCGAGATTAGTTTGATGGATTTGTTGAAAATACAATCCAGGACACAACAAGCCATTTTGAGCGCAAAGGAACGGGCAATTATGCTGGAACGCGATATTGCACTTTACAACCAAGCGGTAGGAGTGTTGCCATGAATAAGATAAATAAAAAAACCTCCTTCTCCCTCAAGGCGGCGGCACAGATTCCCCATCCGTTGCCGCACTTCATCCATCCATGGAAGGCGAATGTCTGGACAAATTCTATACAATCTATCAGTTATACCGATCGTTCCAGCCCTCTCCCGAAGGGAGAGGGGACTTCGAGTAGTTATCTAAAAAGATTGCTGCTTGTTTCAGCATTTGGTTTGTTTATTTTTAATCCTGTTTCCTGGGCAGACAGTAATTTCATCCAGCTATCGCAACAACAGATTGATAATCTCGGCATAAAAATTGGTAAGTTGGAAACTGCCAGTCATGTTCCATTATTTACCGCCCCCGCAAAAGTGGTCGTCCCGCCTTCACATGATTTTATCGTCAGCACATCACAAGCAGGATTAGTCGTAAAAATGAATGCTTCCGTGGGCGATAAGGTAGCTAAAGGCGAGGTTTTAGGATTGATTAACAGTCCTGATTTGCTGACCTTACAAGGCAATTACCTTAAAGCCGTCGGCGCATTAAAACTGGCCTCGGCAACTTACAACCGGGACAAAAAATTACGCAAGGAAGGTATCGTTTCAGGCCGGAGTGAACAAGAGTCTTATAGCCTGTATAACGCCGCATTGATTCAAGCCAATGAAACAAAACAACTGCTGCAAATTGCCGGAATGACCGCTAGCGAAGTCAAACAACTCGATAACACAGGCCGTTTAGCCAGCCAGATCAGCATTAGGTCGCCCATAACAGGTAGGATAATCGAACGCATGGCGGTTTCAGGAACGCATGTAGACCCTATGTCAGCGCTTTATCGGGTAGCCAATCTGGATGAACTGTGGCTGGAAATCAATATTCCGCAAGACTACATCGACGACGTAAAAATCGGCGATAAAATTCAGGTCGAGGATAGCTTGGCAGAGGCAGAAATAAATATCTTAGGGCAAAGCGTAAATCCAGAAAATCAGACCATCCTAGCTAGGGCAGTTATCAGGAATAACCCCTCATCAGTACGGGTCGGGCAAAAAGTGAATATACAGCACATGCAAGCAAGCGATGCCGTCACATATAAATTACCTGATGTTGCCATTGCCCATAATGAAGGCAAAACCTACGTTTTTATCAGAGATAAAGACGGTTTCAAGGTTAACCAAGTTACCATTTTGGGCAAACAAGCTGATGGCTCGGTAATTAGCGGAAATTTTTCCGGTAATGAGGACATTGCCATCAACAATGCGGCGGCGCTCAAAGCCACAATGCTGGGTTTGGGGAGCAAAGAATAATGGGGGGCTTAATACGATTTGCGCTTAGTCAGCGCATACTCATGATGTTAGCCTTGTTCCTGCTGGCTGGCGGTGGATATTATGCGTTTAAGAATATACCAATTGATGCGTTCCCCGAAGTCTCGCCCACCCAAGTAAAAATCATCGTCAAAGCCCCCGGCATGACCCCGGAAGAGGTCGAAGCGCGAATTACTGCGCCTATCGAAATTAATTTGCTGGGCATCTCCCACCAAACCATGCTGCGGTCGATTGCCAAATATGCCTTGACCGACATCACGGTCGATTTTGAGGAAGGAACCGATATTTACTGGGCGCGACAACAGATTGCGGAACGTTTGAATACGCTCTGGGGTGAGTTGCCGTCTGGCGTTTCCGGTGGTATTGCGCCGATGACCACACCATTGGGGGAAATGTTCATGTTCTCCATCGAAGGCGACAACTTAAACTTGATGGAAAAGCGCGATTTACTCGATTGGGTTATCCGCCCTGCACTTAGGACTGTGCCGGGTGTAGCCGATGTGAACTCATTAGGCGGTATGGTCAGAAGTTTTGTCGTAATGCCTGATAATGCTCGTTTGGCGGCACGTGGTATCGGTATAGACAAATTAATCAGTGCGTTAGAAAAAAATAACCGTAATGACGGCGCAGGGCGCATGACCGAGGGCGAAGAAGCCTTAATCGTACGCGCCGAAGGCCGCATCAAAACCCTTGACGATGTAAAAGCGATCGTGGTCGAAAGCAATCAGGGGATGTCGATAACCGTGGGCGATGTGGCCGATGTGTCGATAGGCGCACTGACGCGTTACGGCGCAGTGAGTAAAGACGGCAAAGGTGAAGCGGTGACGGGCTTGGTGTTGAGTTTACGTGGAGCGAATGCCCGACAAACTATCGTCGGTATCGAAGAAAAGCTGGCAGAAATGACCCCCAGTTTTCCTGAAGGGGTGAAGGTGAAGGTATTTTATAATCGTGGTAATCTCGTGGATAAGGCAGTCGATACAGTCTTCCATGCACTTATGGAAGCCATCGTGCTGGTCGTGATCTTGCTCATCTTATTTTTGGGCGACTTGCGCGCTGCGCTTACAGTCGCCTTGGCATTACCGATGGCGGCGATGGTGACCTTCATTTTAATGAAGTTTGCCGGCATGTCGGCAAACTTGATGAGCCTAGGCGGTTTGGCGATAGCAATTGGTATGTTGGTCGATGCGGCGGTGGTCGTGGTCGAAAACATCATCACCCATCTGGCGCATAAGGAAAAAGCCGAACGCTTGCCGCGCTTGCATGTGATTTATCGGGCAACCCGCGAAGTCGCCGTTCCGGTAACATCAGGCATCCTTATCATCATCATCGTGTTTTTGCCCTTGCTGACCTTGCAAGGATTGGAAGGCAAGTTGTTTACGCCAGTCGCCTTAACCATCGTGTTTGCGCTGGGTGGATCTCTGATTTTATCGCTTAGTGTCATTCCGGTACTGGCTTCGTTTTTGCTCAAGGAAGTCACGCATGAGGAACCTTGGTTACCCCGTAAGCTATTAAGTCTCTATCAACCTGCATTATTATGGTGCTTGGACAACAACAAAAAGATTTTCATCATTGCAGGTGGGCTGCTGATTATTACTGTTTTGGTATTTACTCGCATTGGCAGCACCTTCATGCCTACGATGGACGAAGGAGATATTATCGTACAAGTCGAAAAACTGCCGTCAATTACGTTAGATCAATCAGTTGCATTAGATGGCCAAGTACAAAAATTATTGCTCAGGGAAATTCCAGAAATAACCACGGTTGTTGCACGGGTAGGATCTGATGAGCTAGGACTTGATCCAATGGGGCTTAACGAAACCGATACATTTTTAGTGCTTAAACCCAAAGATGCATGGAGAGTGGCATCAAAGGAAGCCCTCATCGAGAAAATACGCGCTGTTATCGAACAATTTCCGGGTATATCTTTTGGCTTTACGCAGCCAATCGAAATGCGGGTTTCCGAAATGCTTACTGGAACGCGGGGGGATTTAGCGGTTAAACTGTTTGGCTCTGACCTTGCAGTGCTAGATGAAAAAGCTAATGAAATCGTTGAAATATTGAAGCATATCGAGGGTTCTAGTGACGTATTTGTGAAACAGAATAGTGGAATGCAGTTCCTACAGGTGAGCATAGACAGGTCTGCGGCAGGGCGTCTTGGCCTTGATGGCGACACCATTGAAAACCTCTTGAGAGCGCAAATTGAAGGGATAAATCTCGGCATTGTACAAGAAGGGATAAAACGTACACCTTTGATAGTACGCGGCGATAGTACCGTAGCCAGCTTTGAAAATCTGCAATTGACCTTGCCGAATGGCAACCATGTACCGATAACAGCTATTGCCAAAGTCCACAAAACGGAAGGCTTGGTTTCCATAAGTCGCGAACGTGGACAGCGGTTTAGTGTCGTTCGCAGTAATGTTGAAGACCGGGATCTGGTCGGTTTTGTCGATGAAGCCAAAAAAGCAGTTGCCGATAAGGTTAAATTACCGACGGGCTATACCGTTGCTTTTGGCGGTCAGTTCGAGAACCAGCAACGTGCTGCGGCGACTTTGTCCCTCGTGATTCCGGTGTCTTTAGGACTGATATTCCTGCTGCTGTTTTCAACCTTCGGTTCAATGCGGCAGGCATTGTTGGTGCTTTCTAATATACCCTTAGCCATGATCGGCGGTGTGTTTGCCTTATGGGTATCAGGCGAATATTTATCCGTACCCGCTTCGGTGGGGTTTATCGCGCTACTAGGCATCGCCGTCTTGAATGGAGTCGTAATGGTAAGCTATTTTAATCAGCTTTTAGTAACGGGTATGGATATGGCTAAAGTCGTCGTAATCGGTTCTGGTCGGCGCTTACGCCCAGTCATGATGACCGCAAGTATCGCTGCCTTCGGTTTGATTCCCTTACTATTTGCCACCGGCCCCGGCTCGGAAATACAGCGACCTTTGGCTATCGTAGTGATTGGCGGATTGGTATCCTCGACCTTCCTGACCTTATTCTTATTGCCTATCTTGTTTAAACGGTTTGGGTTAGCCAAGGAGGTTGTATGAAGAATAATGACCGGCTAATTATACTCAACGCTCCTTCAAGCCTGGAAGAAATGCTGGTCGATTGCCTGTTGACTCTGGAATCCGAACACGGCTTCACAAGTTTCCCCGTTAATGTGCATCATCATGAAAACAAAGGTTTGTCCTTGGCGGAGCAAGTCAGTGGGCGGCAAAAACAAATCAGTTTTCAGATCCATACCGATGAAGTTGGGACTGGACTTTTACTAAAGCGGTTACAGGAGGAATTTAGTGGCGCGAAGATACAGTTTTGGGTCGTACCAATGTTGGAACATGCTGAAATATAAGAAAATTCTGGGCAGTTGTTAGATGGCATTTTTTATAGCTCTGTCACCAAACAATGCCTCTCCATATATTCACTTACCCATTTTTATTGATTTATGTGTAAGAATACCTAAGACCTTGGCTAATAAACCCTTATGCGGAATGCTTTTAGCCTACATTCAAACCGAAAACTGATTATGTTTTTTTATTCCCTGCCTATTTTCTTTAATGACATCCAATTAGCCAGCCCAATTGAATGTTTACTTATGGCGATTGCTGTGTTCGTTGCGCTTTACATCATTGCGCCGCCGCCTGAGCAAAACTGGCAACAACAGCCTTTTGACAGCTTCCTTCTGACATCTTGGCTAGGTGGCATTTCACTTTATTGGGTGTTTTGGCCGTTTTTTATATTTTTAAATTCAAGCTTGTTTACCGCCGACTTAATGGCTAAAACGGGAGCCATAACCGTTTCCAGTTGGGACGAAATACATTTTATTTTGCTCTTGACCGTCGTTTGGTGGACGATTAGCGTATGGCGCTGTTCGGCTAACACGAAAGCACGAATTTGGTCAGCCTTGGCCCGATTTACCACGCTTGCCGTGTTTGTTGAATACGCCCTTAAGATGCTGATTCGTATTGATTATCCACGCATATTTTTCAATTGCGAGGAGATATTATTGGATTATGGTAGTTGCTTTTGATGCTTAAAGAAGCTTTGCTTAAGTCAGTCGACAAGCTCTCGGCAACAGCTCCATGCGTTGCCCTACCTCCTGCATCCATGCAGTCGAGGACGAACGGCAAGTACTTGACTCCGTTCACGGTGAGCTGGTCGAACCATGCCCAGCATCAAAAAAATTGACCTTGCCCGTTTCAATATCGTACATCCCCCCGATGATCGCAATCTCCCCTGCTTGCTCCATAGCGGCTAACAAGCCGCTCTGTTGCCTGATCTGTTCAACAGTCAACTGGACATTTTTATCAGCCACTTGTTGTATCAGTTCGTCCTTATCAATCTGGTTATTTAAAGGTGTTACTGCATTAACACAAGCAATCGCTGGTTTGATTTTGGCTAATAGCCCTGTCAAATGATCGAGCTTGGCATCGGCACAAGCACCCTTGATTGCCCCGCAATGGGTATGGCCAAGCACTACGATGAGCTTTGAACCTGCCAACTTGCAAGCAAATTCCATGCTACCCAGGAAGTCGTCATTGACGATGTTACCCGCTATTCTGGCACTAAAGACATCGCCCAAACCCAGATCGAATATCAACTCAACGGAAGTGCGTGAGTCCATGCAGCTTAAGATAATCGCAATGGGAAACTGCCCGTCGCTAGTGTCGTTGACCTGTTCCAACAAGTTGCGATTGGATTTTAGATTGTAAACAAACCGTTCGTTGCCTTCCTTGAGCAAGGCCAGCACCTTATTAGGGGTTAAAGATTGTTGCGATTCGTAAGTTTGGGTACGAACATTCTCAACGGAGGGCAGCGAACCAAAACCACGGACATTTTCAAGGATCAGCTTGATATGTTTATGGTGAGCCTCGCTTTTAAAGGTCTGGATAATTTCATAGACATCATAATCAATATATTTTGACCGGGTGGCGTCAATAACCACCTCGCTATGCGCGGGTAGGGCTTCCAAAGTTTGCTGGAGATTGGCACGGTTCAAAAAAGAAACATGCTCTGACAATCGAATGACATGTTTATTGCCGATCTGGGTTTCCTTAAAGTAATAAGCGCTTTTATAGTTTTCCAGCAAGATCGAAAACAGGGCAATCGTAAGGCCGATCAGGATACCAAACAGGATATTGGTGAAAACCAAACCCAAGACCGTCGCACAAAAAGGGATAAAATGATACCAACCTGATTGGTATAGCGTCTTGAATGTCTCTGGTTTAGCTAACTTATAACCAACCACCAATAAGATCGCCGCTAAACTTGCCAGCGGTATTTTATTGATAATGGTTGGGATTAAAAATACCGCCGATACCAAGAGCAAACCATTTACAATACTTGCTGCTTTAGTTTTCGCACCGGACTGGACGTTAATGGAACTGCGGACGATAACCTGTGTTAACGGCAAACCACCCAATAAACCTGAGCTGATATTGCCGATTCCTTGGGCAATCAACTCCCGATTCGAAGGTGTAATTCTCTTATAAGGATCGAGCTTATCAACAGCGTCTAAAGATAATAAAGTTTCCAAACTAGCAACCACCGCCAAGGTCAACCCAGCCCAATAAATTTCGTGGTTTGTGATCTGACTAAAATCAGGAAAATGCAATTGCTGCATAAGCCCTGACATATCCTGCACGAGGGGAATCATCACCAAATGCGTTTCTTGCAAAGCAAAACCGGGAGCCACGTTACGTAAAGTTTCGTTAAACAAAACACCCAAGGCAACCACCACTAACGGCGCTGGCAGCAAATGAGAAAAACGTCGTTTCTGCATGAACGGCAGTTCCCACAACAACAATACCAATAGCGAAGCTAAGGCAATCAAAATAGCACTAGGTTGGACTTGATCCAGCATGTGAAACAGTTCGGTCAACGAAGAATAGTTGTCTATCTGGCTAAAAGAAAAATCCCCTTCGTAATCGCGGTCATAACCTACCGCATGGGGTATTTGCTTAAGGAAGATAATAATGCCTATCCCGCTCAACATCCCATTGATAACCGAAGACGGGAAATAATAAGCAATTACCCCAGCCTTCGCCAAGCCCATCACTATTTGCAACAAGCCCGCAACAATGACGGCCAATAAAAATCCACCAAACCCAAATTTTTCTATGGTGGGCAGAACGATAAGCGCAAGACCCGCCGCCGTCCCGCTAATACCCAAAGCGGAGCCACTAAGCGGCGCAACCACCAAGCCGCCAACAATACCGGTTATCATCCCTGAAAATAAAGGTGCACCAGATGCTAGGGCAATCCCTAACGACAACGGCACCGACACCAAAAATACCGCCATACCCGCCGGTATGTCGTCCTTGAGATTAGCAAAAAGTGAAAAATTATCGTCTTGTTGGTCTGGTATCTGAATTCCAGGCATAAATACAAATTCCTTTCAATAATAAGCTGAGATCACAACAGTCAGTTATACCAATCCCCATAAGTCCTTACATTGTTCCTCTTAGGGAGAAGGTACGATAAAAGGATTTAAATAAAAATAAACGGAGACCAATATTAGCTATTGTATAGAAGCATTACCTTACAAAGTAGTTCAATAAACCACTAATTGACAAGATTGAAATTTTTGATGGCAAAAAATGCAGGAAAATTGAAGAACACCGGATCAAATGTCGTTTTTCTAACCACAAAGGACAACAATATATGCTTAAATTACAGTCAGTTACAGAAGCATTAAAAGCCCCCTTAAGCCTTGGTTAACACCAAGCTCAGGTGATAGTGTAACTAACTATAGCCTACCCGCAAATCAGAATGCTCAACCAAGAGGATATTGGAATTATAAAACTTATTTCCCTATACAAAAGCTGGAAAATATCTTTCCCAAAAGATCATCTGAGGTAAATTCCCCAGTAATTTCTGCAAGTGCTTGTTGGGCTAAACGTAAATCTTCTGCGATGAGTTCGCTGGCTTGGGTGGTTTGTAGTTGGTGTAGGGCGTTTTGAATGAGTTGATGGCTTTTTGTTAGGGCTTCAAGGTGGCGGGTTCTGGCAATGAAGATGTTTTCTGCTGAGTCGTTATAACCAACGCTTTGTTTTAGGTGTTGGATAAGCAAGTCCATACCTGCGCCGGTTTTTACTGAGAGATAGATATGTGTACCAAATTCTGTGGTTTTTATTTCCGGCGCAGTATTTACTAAATCTATTTTGTTATAGAGGGTTGTAATATCCAAGCCTACGGGAATGTCATCCAATAAGGTTTGGGGGTCTGTGTCTCTGGCATCTATAAGGTGCAGGACTTTGTCGGCCTTGCGGATTTCTTCTACCGCCCGGCGAACGCCTTCCTGTTCTACGATATTTCCACTCTTCCTCAAACCTGCTGTGTCAATAATGTGCAAGGGCATACCATCTAGTTGTATGCGTTCCCTTAGAACGTCTCGCGTGGTTCCGGCGATGTCGGTGACAATGGCGGCTTCGTGTCCGGCTAAGGCATTAAGCAGGCTTGATTTTCCGGCATTGGGTTTGCCTGCCAGTACGACCGTCATGCCATCGTGTAATAAACGGCCTTGTTTGGCGGTTTGTTGAATTTTTTCTAACCTTTGCACAAGATTTATTAATCGGTTTTCGACGACTCCGTCCGTTAAAAAATCAATTTCTTCATCGACAAAATCAATGGCGGCTTCTATGTAGATTCTAAGCTCGGTAAGTTCGGTTAGTAGCGTGTTAATCTGCTGGGAAAATATGCCTTGCATTGAGCGTTGTGCGGAACGGACGGATTGCTCTGTACTGCTGGTAATTAAATCGGCTATGGCTTCGGCTTGAGCCAGATCGAGCTTGTTGTTGAGGTAAGCACGTTCGGTGAATTCACCTGGCTTAGCTAATCTTGCCCCCAATGCCAGCACTCGCCGTAGCAGCATGTTTAGGACGACTGAGCCGCCATGTGCCTGGATCTCAAGCACGTCTTCGCCAGTGTAGGAAGCGGGAGCTGGAAAGTAGAGGGCTATGCCGGAATCGATAATGAACTTATCTTGATCCAGAAAAGATGTGAACAACGCTGTCCTAGGCGTTAGTTTTTTGTTAAAAATCTGGGCGGCGATTTCAGTGATTAATCTCCCTGAAATTCGAATAATGCCGACACCACCGTTACCGGGTGGTGTCGCTATGGCTGCAATGGTGTCGTGGTGTTCAATGTCCAATAGCAGCACTAGGCCTGTGCATTAATTTTTTTGGTGATGTACGTTTGCTGAATAATGGATAGGGTATTGTTAACTACCCAGTACAAGACCAAACCTGCTGGGAAGAACAGGAAAAAAACGGTGAAAACTAATGGGAACATTTTCAATATCTTTGCTTGGACAGGATCAATCGGCGGCGGATTAAGCCCTTGTTGTATTTTCATGGTAATACCCATAATTACTGGCAAAACCAAAAATGGATCCATAACCGACATATCTTGAATCCACAAAATGAATGGGGCTTGCCGGAATTCAACGGTTTCACTTAATACCCAATACAATGACATGAATACGGGTATTTGGAACAGGATAGGTAAACAACCGCCCAATGGGTTGACCTTTTCCTTTTTGTACATATCCATCATTTCTTTATTGAACCGTGGCCTGTCGTCGGCAAATCGCTCCTGTAATTCTTTTAAGCGCGGTTGTATTTTACGCATCCGTGCCATTGAGATGAAGCTGGCTTGGGTCAACGGGAACATCAGTAATTTAATACAGAAGGTCACGCCAATAATCGCAAAACCCCAGTTATTGGTAAAACTGTGAATTTTATTGAGCAACCAGTAAATTGGTTTGCCAATGAAGGTCAGTACGCTGTAGTCGACAGTCAGCTCAAGTCCTGGTGCAATTTTTTCCATGATGGGCTGAATTTTCGGTCCAGAAAACAAGCGGGAAACGAACTGGGTTTCTGTATTGTTTGCGACGGTGACAGACGGTGAATACGAGCCAATCACATAGCGCTCATCTTTTAAGTGTTTGGTGTAAAAGTGGTTCTCAACGTCTGCGGGTGGAATCCATGCTGAGGCGAAATAATGCTGGATCATGGCTGCCCAACCGCCTTGGGTTGCTACATCCAGGTTTTCATCCACCATGTCGTCAAAATCGATTTTTTTGTACTTTTCTTTTTCAGTGTATACAACGCCGCCGTCATAAGCTCTCATACCAGCGGTCAGCATATTGCCTGAATTTTCTTTAAACGGTGTTCGTAATAATTGGCTGTATTGCCTACCCGTCCAGTCTTTTCCGGTATTGTTTTTGATGTTTTGGTTGAGCGTAATCTCGTAACTGCCGCGTTTGAATAGGAATGTTTTGGTAACAAGCAAGCCATCCTTGTCAGCCCACGTCAGCGGGATACTAAGGCTGTCTTGTCCATCCGCAAGTACGTAACTGCTCGCTTGGCTCGTATAGACTGTGTGATGGTCAGGTGCAGCAGCAGAACCGCTACCCGCAATCAGGCCACTTTGCGCAATAAACATTTTTTCTGGACTGCTATTAAATAACCTGACTGGTTGGCGGTTTTTTTCTGCAGCTCCAAGTCCGAGCATTTTTCTAATCGAGTTGACAAACGTATTGTCTTTTTCTACCGGGTAAGCAAGTAAATCCAGATTTTGGATTGTACCGCCCAACATATCAATCTCGAGGGCAAGCACATCAGTTTTGACGGTTACTATTGGAGTTGTAGATGCAGCTGGTAAAGCTGAATTTGGCTCAGGCTGGCCTATGCTGGGTTGTATTTGTCCAGAAGTGTTGGCAGCAGTCGGCAGGTCTTCTTTTACTTGCGCCACAGCAGGATTTTCGATTTGCGCGATGGCTGGTGGTTTAGGACCGTAGTCTTTTTGCCATTCTTGCCACAACATCAGTGAAATCATTGCAAATGCGATGACGAGTAAAAATCGTATATTATCCATTCTTATTATTACCAAATTTTTCTGGAACTGGATCAATGCCCCCTTCATGAAAGGGGTGACATTTCAATAATCTTCTGATCGTTAGGTAGGAACCTGCAACTACGCCGTGCAGCTTTATCGCTTCCATAGAATACGTTGAGCAACTGGGATAGAAACGGCAATTGTTACCAAGCACAGGGCTAATAAAAGTTTTATAAAACTTCAATAATGCTATCAATACGAACCGCATTTTGACACCAATTTAAGCCAATGTTTTTCCAATGACTTTCTTAATGCATCCGAAGGCGCACCCAACGCATCTTTTCGTGCCAAGACGACAATATCAATACCACCCAACTTTTGCTGTTGTAACCTAAAACTTTCCCTGACAGCTCTTTTAATCACATTTCTGTGTACTGCCTTCCTAATAACTTTTTTGGCAATTGCCAAGCCAACTCTGGGATGATCAAAATCGCTATGTGTGGCCAAAAGCGTAAAATACTGGTCTGTTGACTTGACCGGATTTGTAAAAACCTTTTTAAATTCTGCGGCTTTTTTTAATCTTAACTTCGTAGAAAAACCGTAGCCAATTTCTGTCACACAACAGTCAGTCTGACTCTTCCCTTCGCACGCCTTGCTTTTATGACTTTACGGCCACCGACTGATGCCATTCTTTCACGAAAACCGTGTGTTCTGGCACGTTTAATTTTACTGGGTTGGTATGTTCTTTTCATTCTAAAAAAACCTGGTTAAGTAAGCGTCAATAAAAACGGATAAAAAAGCCCACGGATGATAAGATATAAGCTTCAGTATGTCAATTCTGTGAGCTTCTGCGGTTATCCTGTATAGTACCCGACAAGGCTCTTCTGTCAAACATATAAAACCAATACCTTACCTACTTCAATGAGTTCCATCTGGGATAACTGTCTGAGCAAGCTGGAAAACGAAATTTCCAGCTCTGAGTTCAATACTTGGATTAGGCCATTACAGGCTATTGAAATCGAAGGTCAATTAAAATTACTGGCACCTAACCGCTTTGTGATGGATTGGGTAAAAGAGCGCTTTTTTGCAAAAATAGAAGAACTTGTCAATGAGTTTTCAAACGGAGCATTAGACCTTGTTCTGGAAATCGGTTCTAGAGCCTCCTCATTGCCCACCTCCAAAAAAATAGTCAAACGGACAGAAACTAAGAAAGTTGGCCCAAGTAACCTCAATAAGGCATTTACTTTCGATAATTTTGTTGAAGGTAAATCCAATCAATTAGCAAAAGCCGCTTCGTTTCAAGTATCCGAAAATGTCGGCAGAGCCTATAACCCCCTGCTTATCTATGGCAGTTCAGGCCTGGGTAAGACTCACTTAATGCACGCAATAGGCAATGCTATTTTAGCCAAAAAACCCTCGCTGAATATCGTTTACGTGCATTCAGAAAAGTTCGTGCAGGACATGGTTAAAGCACTACAACAAAATTCAATCAACGTCTTTAAAGAGTATTACCGTAATTTGGATGTTTTGTTGATTGACGATATCCAGTTTTTCGCCGGTAAAGAGCGTTCTCAAGAGGAATTTTTCCATACTTTCAACACGTTACTAGAAAAAAAACATCAGGTTGTCTTAACTTCAGACAAATACCCTAAGGAAATAGCAAATCTAGCCGAACGGTTAAAATCTAGGTTTAGCAGTGGCCTACCAGTAACCATAGAACCACCCGATATGGAAACTAGGGCGGCTATCTTGATGAAAAAAGCGGCCATGGTAAATGTAGAACTGCACCAGGATGTCGCCTTGTTTATCGCAAAAAGAATTCCTTCCAATGTTCGTGACTTGGAAGGCGCGTTACGGCGCGTCATCGCCAATTCCCAATTTACGGGCCAAGAAATAGATATCAACTTCACGAAAGAAGCATTGCACGATTTAATTTCGATGCGCGATAAGTTGGTTGACATTAACAATATCCAAAAAACAGTCGCCGAGTATTATAAAATCCGTATTGCCGATTTATTGTCAAAAAGTCGCCGCCAGTCTGTTACCCGACCAAGACAAATAGCAATGTCGTTAGCGAGAGAACTTACGTCGCTAAGTTTCCCCGACATAGGCGATGCATTTGGTGGCAGGGATCATACTACCGTAATTAGCGCTTGTAACCGGATTAATGAGCTTAAGGAAGCGGAAAGCAAGGTTGCTGAAGACTATTTTAACTTGTTGAGAACTCTGTCACATTAAGCAGGTAAAAGTTGTGGATAAGATGTAGGTTTAGTGCACATCGTTAGTTATCCACTTTTACCACACAATGAGTAAAGCCCCTTACAAACAAACGAACAAACAAGTTAATATATTGATTATAAATAAAAATAAATGGTTATCAACAGTTTTAGCCTAAACTAATAATAGTAGTAGTTTAAAAAAATAAAAGATTATGAAATTTATTATTAATAGAGAAAACCTATTAACACCCCTACAACAAATTGTGGGGGTTATTGAAAAAAGACAAACCATGCCCGTATTGGCCAATGTGCTTATGGTTGTTTCCAATGATTTCTTAACTTTGACAGGAACTGACTTAGAAATTCAGATCGTAGCCAAAGTCAATATCACAGATTCCAGCCCTGGTTCTATAACTGTCCCTGCCAGGAAATTACTGGATCTTTGTCGTTTACTTCCAAATGGGGCAGACCTCCAATTGGAACAGCAAAATGATAAGGTTAAATTAGTATCGAATCGAAGTAAATTTTCGTTAAGTTGTTTGCCAGCTGAACATTATCCTGAATTTGCTGAATCCGACATGGATAAGCAGTTCACCATCAATGCCGGAAAATTTAAAAAGGCCTTGGAAAAAACCATCTTTTGCATGGCAAACCAGGATGTCCGTTATTATTTGAATGGACTTATGCTTAATATTTCAAATAGTAAGATGAAATTAGTGGCATCAGATGGTCATCGTTTGTCTATTTTTGAAGATAAGTTGGATCACGAAACGGGGTATGAGGCGAGGATTATTCTGCCCAGAAAAGGCGTTTTGGAACTTTATCGTTTGCTGGACAATTTAGAAACCGAACTAACGGTGATGTTTTCTAGTAATAATATAAAAATCTCCATTGGTCATCTCATTTTTACAGCCAAACTGGTGGATGCAAAATATCCCGATTTTGGCAAAGTCTTTCAACAATCTTTTTATGAGCCTATAGCCCTGCCAAAATTGGCGTTAAAGGATACGCTGACACGTGTCGCTGTATTGGCCAATGAAAAATTTAAAGGCGTGACGTTTGATATTGCTTCCGACAATATCAAAATTAGCACACATAACCCAGAACACGATGAAGCCGAAGAAGAAATCAGCATAGATTATAAAGGCGAACCGCTATCTATTGCATTTAACGCGCAGTATTTGCTAGATGCCGTGTCCAACTTGGATTCCGATACAGCCATTTTGACGATTGCAAGCAATGCGAGCAGTTGTTTTATAGATGAACCCAACAAAAGTGAATATAAATTTATAGTAATGCCAATGCGTCTCTAAGTATCTTGTATGAGTCTACAAAGACTGGATATTTATAACGTAAGAAATATCCGAGAGCAATCAATTGCTCCTTCGTCAAAACTTAATTTTGTTTATGGCAAAAATGCCAGCGGAAAAAGTGCACTGATCGAAGCTATTTATCTGTTAGGACGCGCCAAATCATTCCGCACCTCATCCACTAAACTTGTTATCAGTTTTGAACAAGACAAATTGATAGTTTCAGCTCAAGTCTTACAGGGAAAATGTAGTAGCATTCATTTGGGCATTCAAATGGATGGGAAAGATGTCGAAATACGCATTAACCAGCAAACGAACCAAAAACGCTCAGATCTAGCTTATAGTTTACCGTTACAGATCATACATCCTAAAAGTTTTGAACTCCTAGATGCAGGTGCACAAATTCGGCGTGAATTTTTGGATTGGGGGGTTTTTAACCATGAAGATAACTTTTTACCGATATGGAGAAAATATAAAAAAGCTTTAGCACAGCGCAATGCTTTGCTCAAAACAAGAGCTACTACCCAGATCCATGTATGGGATAAGGAGCTCGCCAATTACGGTACAATAGTCAACGAATATCGAAAAAAATATCTGGAAAAACTAAAACCTGTCTTTAATGCGACAGTAACAAGGTTTTTAGCACTCAATGATGTTGAAATACGGTTGGTGTCGGGTTGGTGTACAGCCAAGGAGCTTGTACACCTACTTACAGAGGATTTAGAGAAAGACATGCGTTATGGTTTTACCCATAGTGGCCCACATCGGGGTGATTTTCATTTATTGGTTGAAAATAAGCTGGCAAAAGATGTTGTATCAAGGGGGCAATTAAAGCTGCTTGTTATTTGCCTAAAGCTGGCACAAGTTGAATTGATGTTTAGAGAGCGTGATAGCTTTGGTTGTATCTTGATTGATGATTTTGCTGCCGAATTAGATAAAGATAACCGAGCAAAAATACTAGATTTTTTATGTGAAATTAACTGTCAAGTGTTTATCACAGCTACGGAACTTAATGATTTTGGCGATTTGAACGATATAAAAGATTATAAAATGTTCCACGTGGAACAGGGAAAAATAAGCCGTATAAATGTTCCATGTGGAACATCATTGTAATTAGAGGAAATAAAACATGAGCGATATCGACGATAGCAATATTGATAAAGATCAAGATAAAAAGGAAAATCTAAAAAACAATAATCAATATGACAGCTCAAGTATCCAGGTATTGAAAGGTCTAGATGCCGTAAGAAAGCGCCCCGGAATGTATATTGGCGATACTGATGATGGATCTGGTTTACATCACATGGTATTTGAGGTTGTTGATAACTCCATTGATGAGGCGTTAGCGGGTTGGTGTAAGGAAGTTAAAGTCATCCTGCATTCTAATGGCTCTGTAAGTATTTCTGATGATGGACGAGGTATTCCTGTTGATATTCATGAGGAGGAAGGGCGGTCGGCTGCTGAAGTTATTATGACGGTGCTACATGCAGGTGGGAAGTTTGATGATAACGCCTACAAGGTTTCAGGCGGACTGCATGGTGTTGGTATTTCCGTAGTGAATGCGTTATCAGAAGAATTGTACTTGGAAATCCGTAAAAACGGTCAACTCTACAAACAAACCTATCGAATGGGCAATCCTGTTGCACCCTTAGCAGCTGTAGGTGCAGCCCAAGGTTCAGGTACATTAATCAATTTCAAACCGAGCCCTGAAACCTTTACTAATATTGAATTTCATTACGATATTCTCGCCAAACGCTTACGGGAACTGTCTTTTCTGAACTCTGGCGTTCGCATCATCTTAGAAGATGAAAATACCGATAAGCGCGACGTATTTGAATTTGAAGGCGGTATCAGCGCTTTTGTCACCCATCTCAACAAAAACAAAACACCGTTATTTCCTGATGTTTTCTACTTTATCGCAGAAAAGGAAGGCGTAACTGTTGAAGTTGCCATGCAATGGAACGATTCCTATCAAGAGAATGTGTTTTGTTACACTAACAATATACCTCAACGTGATGGCGGTACGCATTTGGCGGGTTTCAGGGGGGCATTGACACGAACCGTCAATCAGTACATCGAATCTAGTGGATTAGCCAAGAAAGAAAAGGTAAGTACAACCGGAGACGATGCACGGGAAGGCTTGACGGCAGTGCTTTCAGTAAAAGTGCCAGATCCAAAGTTCTCATCACAAACGAAAGATAAACTGGTTTCCTCCGAAGTCAAACCATTGGTTGAATCCACGATGAACGAGAAGCTCCAGGATTTTTTATTGGAGAAACCACAGATTGCCAAACTCATCGTTGGTAAAATCATAGATGCAGCGCGCGCTAGGGAAGCAGCACGTAAAGCACGGGAAATGACGCGTCGTAAGACCACGCTCGACATCGCTGGCTTACCAGGGAAGTTGGCAGATTGCCAAGAAAAAGACCCGGCCTTATCAGAATTATTCCTGGTTGAAGGGGATTCTGCGGGTGGTTCTGCAAAACAAGGACGCGATCGCAGAACCCAAGCAATTTTGCCGTTGAAAGGTAAAATCTTGAATGTCGAAAAAGCCCGCTTCGACAAAATGATATCATCAGAAGAAGTAGGCACATTAATTACCGCACTAGGCTGTGGTATTGGCAAAGACGAATACAATATCGAGAAACTGCGTTATCACCGCATAATTATCATGACCGATGCGGACGTTGATGGATCACATATTAGGACCTTATTGCTCACATTTTTTTATCGTCAATTACCCGAAATTGTTGAGAAAGGCTACATCTACATTGCGCAGCCGCCGTTGTATAAAGTCAAAAAAGGCAAACAAGAGCATTACGTCAAAGATGATGCCCAGCTAAACGAATACCTCATCCAGTTAGCTTTAGAGAAAACGCAGTTGTACACTGATGAAACCACGCCGCCCATACAAGGGCAAGGCTTGGAAAAACTTGCAATGGATTATACCCAAGTGGTAAGTATTATAAATCGCTTATCAAGGCGCTATGATGCGGTGTTCATAGAACAACTGACCTATTTAGAAACAGTAAGCGAAGCACATCAACAAGACCAGCAAAAATTGACTACTTGGGTCAGCAGCTTACAAAAAAGATTGACGGATAACGACAACAAAGTCGAATTTGAGGTTAAGCTGGATTATAAAACCAGTGATAATTTCACAATCGTCGTAAATAAAAAACAGCATGGCATCACCAAAGTTTTTGTGGCGACAGCGTCTTTCTTCCACAGCAAGGATTACCAAAAACTATCAAAATTTGCCGAAGATACCGCAAACTTGTTTACCGAAACCGCCTACTTAAAAATGGGCGAAAGACAGCATCCGGTCGGGAGTTTTAAACAAGCCTTCGAATGGATGATGAAAGAAACGAAAAAAGGTCAATATATTCAAAGATATAAAGGTCTTGGAGAAATGAACCCCGAACAACTGTGGGCAACCACCCTAGATGCCAATAATCGCCGTTTGCTACAAGTGCGGATCGAAGATGCCATTGCCGCCGATGAAATATTCACTACGCTAATGGGCGACGTAGTAGAACCCAGACGTGACTTCATCGTCAAACACGCCTTGGATGCTACGAATTTGGATGTTTGACATGTGTCAGATGTCGAATGTCACCATTAATGTCCATTTTGTCAAGTTAGTGTCAAACTATAAGCAAAGAAAGTGTCATTTTTTATGTTCACCAATTGCTACGGCATAAAAAAGTGATTTTCTGATCAACCACTGGCTCTTTAGCCAGTGGATTCAGATAACCTATAAAGCAGCCCTCGGTAAATTTAGCAATATTCGACAGGATTTTTTTCGATACTCATCTTGCAGCACTAGTGTTTCCATGCATGGCGGACTTTAAGTCCGGTGTTTTATCTTTCAGAAAAGTGGAGCTGACCACATAGCGAAAAGCTTCCTGAACTTCAATATGGTTTCATAAAAACTCAAGATGTTGCAAACTTAACCTTATCCATCTTTCAGCACTGATTGACACCACTTACTCCCTTCTCTGAAAATGCAATTTCTATTCGAACCTGCGAAATAAGTAGGCATGGCATTTGACAAGTATTGCAATATGCAACCATAATACAACCTATCAGAACAAACGAGTGTTAACCGATGCCAGCCCTAACCATCAAAAACATTCCAGACGACTTGTACGAGCAATTAAAGCTCAAAGCCGAACTGCATCGGCGCAGCATCAATAGCGAAGTTTTGGTTTACCTTGAACAAGTTTTGCTGCCAAACAAAATATTTCCGACAGAACGGTTAAGCCGTATCGAACAATTACGTGCCACGATCACGCCAAACCAGATAACACCCCAAGACATTGACCAGGCGATCAACAGCGGGCGACTATGATTGTTGCGGACACCAACATCATCAGCTATTTATTGTTGCCGACCGAATTTTCCGACAAAGCCAGCCAGCTTTATCAAAGCGATCCAGAATGGGCTGCACCCGTGCTTTGGCGCAGCGAATTCCGCAACGTGCTTGCCCTTTATCTCAGAAAGAAATTAATCACCCTTGCAAAAGCCTTAGTTCTTCAAGAAGAAGCCGAGGCGTTAATGCTGGATAGGGAGTTCACCGTGCCTTCTGTATCGATATTACGCCTTGCGGACAGCAGCACTTGTTCGGCGTATGATTGCGAATTTATCGCATTGGCTAGACAGCTTTCGGTAAAGCTAGTGACTGGGGATAAAAAAATCCTGGCCGAGTTCCCTGATATTGCTGTGTCATTGAATCAGTATGCTTGAGGATGGTGGATCGAGATGCATAAAAAATTGTCATTATCGATGACATTATCTGTGACAATACCTATAAAACCCATGTCGAAGAAAATGACAAAATCCTTAAAAATCAATGGCTCGTTTGTCACTAATGGTGACATTGGAGAAAATGGCCGGAATGCATGAGGCTTTTAATTCTTCACACCTACCTAATTGAGCAACCCGCATCACCCAATCCTTGACAGCATGGGTAAGTAAGAGAATACTTGCCCGGCGCTGGCGACATAGTCGGCGCGTTATGGAGCAGTAAAGACAATGGCTTATAAATTATTGGCCTAGGTTTTTAAAGCATAAATTAACATTTAATTTTTTGTGGGCGAAACAATTATGGATATGCAAGCTAAACTCAGAAAACATGCAGTGCTGGCAATAATAGCAGGGACTTTGTGGGCTTCAAATGTTATGTCCGCTCTGTCAATCATTGACTTAGGGACGGGGGGTGGCACAACATCCCACGCCTATGGAATCAATGACAAGGGTCTCGTGATAGGCAGTAACCGCATAGGTAACACCAATCAAAATAATCATGGGCTTGTGTGGAAGAAGGGCGTGATGACCGATTTGGGAACACTTATACCATTTGATTTGAACGATAAGGGTCAAATACTATTCGGTAACGGAGTGTGGGACAATGGTGTAATCACCAAATTTGGACTTTATATTAGGCCTTTCCCCTTTTCACATCCTATCGTGAATGAACTATACCCCCAAAGTATCAATAATAAGGGGCAAGTACTATTTGGTATCTATAATATCATCGATGATAAAAGCGCAGCCATTTGGGAGAAAGGGGTTTTTACTAATCTACCGTTTAGTGACTATCCAGAGGCCATGAATGAAAGAGGCCAAATTGTCGGCTTTGGTTGGGATCACGGGTACTTGTGGGAGAAGGGAATACTAACCGACTTGGGAAGCTTGGGTGAGTTTGGGGGTGGTTTGTCCCCAAGGGGTTCTAGAATAGCCATCAACAATAGAGGCCAAGTGGTCGGTACTTTCACAACCGCAGCCAATGAACGCCATGCGTTCCTATGGCAAAGTGGTGTGATGACCGATTTGGGGACGCTAGGTGGTTTATCGGAGAATAGTCCAGTTGAACAAGGTTTTCTTCCAGGACACCCGAAGTTTGGTTCTGGTGCAGTAGCCATCAATGATAAGGGTCAGGTGACTGGCTACTCCATAACAGCCAAGGGAGAAAACCATGCATTCCTGTGGCAGAAAGGCGTAATGACCGACTTGGGAACATTGGGTGGGCCATTTCCAAATCATCCGAGGAGCCATCCGCTTGCGATTAACAATAAGGGGCAGGTGATCGGTTATTCCACAGATGCCAGTGGAGAAAGCCGTGCATTCCTATGGCAGAAAGGCGCGATGACTGAATTAAAACCGTTGCCGGGTGCGTCAACAGCATATGCCAGTGCAATCAATAACAAGGGTCAAGTGGTCGGATCAAGTCTATACGATATCGACACTGGCGTTTATCATGCGACTCTTTGGAATCCTAAGTGTCAGAAAAATGAAGGGAAAGCAGAAAGAGAAGAAAGGCACTAAGAAAATTTTAAGCAAGCAGCAAGCGATCCCGGATTTAGCTTTGCGTAATTTGAATATGCTACTACAAATATGAGACTGTACATTGTGGTTTCTATCCAGTCTGAATGGTTCGGTTAACGGATTCAGTTAACCGCTGCAATCCATTTCGACTATCTTGATGAGATAAGTTAAGCATAATTGATTAAACGGGGGGCTGTAGTGACAATTCTGAAGGTCAGAAATTACGAATTTGGGTCGATACGTTAAATGGCAATGACGGGGAAATGTCGATTTTTAGAGTCAATGCTACAAAAGCGACAGGCAAAAAAAAGCGCATTTCAACCGAGGGGGAAGTCAATGCGCTCTGCCTTCATACGAAAGCAAGGTTTATTACGAGGAGTTAAACAATGAAAGTAATTCCGCTACATTCACATTGATATATGCATTTATAATGCCAGCGATTAAAAAATAAAGGATATATTATTTAACTATAATAATTTCAATGACTTGATTTAATGCTTGTGTTGGGTAAACTATTTTATACAAGAATCGTGATGCTCAAAAGCAACCATAAGTGACAATTTTTGTTAATATTTGAGCCAACAGGCAGCGGATTTGTCCGGGAAGCAATCAGCCTCTCCGTCCCAGCATCGGCCATTTTGGCTAAATTGTCATCAATTGGGTTCTATCATCGACATTGACCAGGCGATCAACAGCGGACGGCCGCCATGATTATTGCGGACACCAACTTCATCAGCTATTTATTGTTACCGCCCGAATTTTCAGAGCAAGCCAGTCAGCTATACCAAAGCGATCCAGAATGGGCTGCACCTGTGCTTTGGCGCTGCGAGTTCCGCAACGTGCTTGCCCGTTATCTC
Source organism: uncultured Gammaproteobacteria bacterium (assembly GCA_963804035.1). Classification (GTDB taxonomy): domain Bacteria; phylum Pseudomonadota; class Gammaproteobacteria; order Methylococcales; family Methylomonadaceae; genus Methyloglobulus. Next base: position 869,014 of record CAWDOO010000004.1, read on the forward strand.
AGGAAGAAATAAGTCGCTTTGGCAGAAACCTTGGTTATACCAATCCCAATAAGCTGCTATATGAATCCCCTCATCCTGGCCTTCTCCCTCTGGAGAAGGATTCAATGAGAACTCATTGGGATCGGTATTATACAAGAAGAAGCCGAGGCGTTAATGCTGGATAGAGAATTTACCGTGCCATCTTTATCGGTTTTAAGCCAGACGGACAGCGGCGCTTGTTCGGCGTATGATTGCGAGTTTGTCGCATTGGCTAGACAACTTTCGGTAAAGTTAGTGACCGAGGATAAAAAAATCCTGGCCGAGTTCCCTGATGTTGCGGTGTCGTTGAATCAGTGTGCTTGAGAATGGTGGATCGAGACGGAGAAACCTACGCCAAATAAAAGCACAAACCCTTAAAAAACCTATGGCTTGTTTTTCAATATTAGTGAAATCCGGCAAAATATGGCGGTTTGATTAATTTTCAATGCAACTGGCTAGATTTGGCTAAACCTCTTTCCTCAAACCCGTATTGGTCGAGAATGTTCAAAAATATTATTTTTGCCTATCTGTGCTGCCTTATCTTATCTGGCTGTGCAACATTCAAGACCTTGGATACTGATCTTCCTTTGAATCAGCGCATGTTTGTGTATAGTGGAACGCGACTTGATTGGTCAGCATTGACAGAAAATAATGCAGCCCTCAAGAGAATAAAAGTAACACCGCCTCGTTATCCGCTAGTTGATCTCCCCTTTAGCTTTGCATTGGATACTGTTTTTTTCCCGTTAGCGGTTATTGCCGAAATTTTTCACTGAGTTCCAAGGGTTGAGATCAGTCAGTGGAGAAAACTGTTCCGGGATAAACCAATTCGTCACCTGACTCATTTTGTCAAACCCAATTATCCAACCGTAATCCATCGACACGCTCAAATTCTCGCAGGTTGTTGGTTACTAGAGTTAGCCCTTCACTTCTCGCATGACCCGCGATGTGGAGGTCGTTGACACCTATCGTTGTTCCTTTTCGTTCAAGGTCGCTACGGATGTCGCCATAATGCGAAGATGCCTTGCTGCCGAATTCCAAAACTTCCAAACGGGAAACAAAATCTTCAATCTGGCGCAAGTTATGGTCGGGCTTTGCGCTTTTTTCCGCCCCGTGGAACAGTTCGGCGAGGGAAATGGAACTGATGCATAGTTGTCCCGCATGGCGATTAAAAGTTTCTAGCGCACTAACGGGGCGATGTTTAACCACATAAATTGCTATGTTGGTGTCCAACATGAATTTCAGCACTAGAACGCTTCCCTCTCTGGTTGCTCTTGTGAAGCGCGTTCCGCCATAAAATCATCTGTGACCCGTTCTTCTGACAGAAAGAAACTGTCCCAGGTGTTTTCGACGGGGGACAACACACGATCTTGACCCACCACCCGCACCGTCACTTTTTTAACAGTTTCGGGAAAACGGGTTTCCGAAGGTAACCTGACCGATTGTGTGCGGTTGTTTACAAAAATTTACCCGGTAGCCATGATGTACCTCACTTAAAAATACTAGAGTTTAGAGTAAAAGCAGCCTTTCTATCCCTGAATAGACTGCAACCACGTTCTCTATTTTTGCCCTTATAAGGCTGTATTCCAGGGCTCTCGTTTTAAATCATGCCAGAGTAACAGCTATTGGCGTATCTGGCGGCTTGAATATTCGGGACTTAGGTTCCACCAGTCCCGAATGCTAACTTGCCATAAAATACGGTGCAACCCCAAGCGTATCCTGCCCGCCGTAATGGGCTGTGTTGTCCGCCATGGCATCCATTGGCATAATTCGGTCAAGTGCTCTTTCGGCAACAACGCCAGTAACTGGGGCAAGGCGTAAGCCAAGGTGACCATTTGCACCCAGCGATGCAACACCTGTCGCGTCTGTTGCCAGGTTTCCTGCAAGCCCCAGGCATGTTTGAGCTGGTTGAACATCGACTCACAACACCAGCGTTTTTCATAAAAGGTAAGGATGCTCTCGGCACTCAGTTCCGTCAGTGTGCTAAGCAGCAGCCTTGTACCACTTAAGTGGCCTTGTCCGTCTTCAAATTGCACCCAAACCGCTTTGACCCTCTGGCCACCCAAAAACCGTGCCATCACCACGGCACTCCGATAACGGACAATTTGTCGCTTGCCATAGAGGCTCAAGGCAGTCCTTTGCTCAGGCAACGCCACCAACCTGTTGGCCGTATACTTTTCGCCATAGCGCCGGGGGCGACCACGTTGCCGTTGTTCGGACAATACCGGACAGGCATAGAGCGCGGTGTCTTTGCGCACTTGCCCCATCACGCCATAACCTTGCCCTGTGGCATGGCGAATGACTTTCTGCCGCATATACCAACTGTCCAGCAGCACAATGGCATCCAGGACAACCGACCGGACTGCCCGCAACAAGGTCATGGCGATGTCCAGCTTATTCGTGTTTCCCGGCTTACGCGTGAGCCGGTTCAATAGCGGAATCGCCACCGACCGTTGCCCCTGGGTCAGCACCGTGCTCAAGCTGACCCAGCATTGCCCGCGCACATAGTCTGGACGGTTGCACTTGCGCCCGTGCTGGTGGTGGATCGCCACCGAAGGCGCCTTGGTCGAACTGCGCAACACCACGGTGTCATCGATGACCAACAAGGCTTTTGGCATCGGGTGAGCCAGTGCCACCAACCGAGTCAACTGCAACCCCAACGCCAACCACGACCAGCGACCGGTTTGCAGCCACTTGTAATAACCCCCCCAATGCCGGTGCATGGACAAGGCCAAATACGAGTCGGTCACAAAACCGGTCGAGGTCAATAGCGCACCAAACAGCAGTTCCAGAAAAGTCGGGATCGACCTTGTCGGCAGCGCTTCGCACAAATAGGTCGTCCAGCGAAAAAGGGCAGCGGGAATAGAACGGTATCCCTGGGTGGTCATGCCGGCCTCCGTAGAAAGTTTTTCCTACGGAAAACCGCGCTTTAATCACCTTGCTTTAATTGAAAAAAGTTGATTAAAGCGCGATTCCTTTTTTCCGAGACAATGTCAACTTTTTCTTTCTTTTTCTTTAAAATAACCCCGTTCTTAGTTCCTGAAACTCTAAACTCTAGTTAAAAATATATACACGCTGTATATAGTAAAAGTATTATCGAATACAGGTGGACGGGTCAAATTTTCATAGGGCGACTTCATCAAGCGCGGCGTGGACATCCAAGAAGAGATGATGGCTTGCACAGGATAAATCCCCTATGCACACAAAACGGCGGAAAAGGGCCAAGATTATATGAAAAATGGCGAGATAAATGCGTATTTCAGCCGAGTATTGCCTATTAGGGGTCATGCCTATTCGAAAAAAGTGGCTTTTAAAGTCCCCGATAGGGGATCAGTAAATCCCTCGCCTTTAGGCGACAGGGATAAGGGGATAGGTCTAGCATAATGGCCTGACAGATTACAAGTGCTGAAGCTATACGATTTTGGATTGTAAATACCCACCTTGGTATGGGTAACAAAATATCGCATACATGGTGTTGGCTTGCGTAGACCTGCTGTGAAACGGATGATGTTGTATGGAAGAAATAAATTGAAGGCCAGTAGCCGGGGATAAAGCCGACGATGGTTTCGGTAGCGTAATCGACCCATTGGGTCGATAAAATCCGGCTTTAAGCCGTAACCCGAAGCCACCGGCTTTAGCCGGTGGAGTGTTCACCCATTCAGCCGGAGTTTCTGTTACCCATGCAAAGGTCTCATTTAATATAAGGACGTGCTGAAGCTACAAAACTCTCTAAGCAAGAATACATAACAATGCTCAAGTAAGGATGGGCTATTGCAGAGAGCTATAAATATAGTAGGTCAAAAATTATCGTCCAAGATGGTAAAGCTTATCTCACTTCTGATGCTAAAGAATCAATGACGCTGCAAGGTGAGAATATAATGGGTAAAACGAATGAAGAAGCGACGGTTGAATTAATAAATGGTGTGCCATTAAATACAAAAATCGTCGGTCATACCAGGATGTGAATCAACTGATCTGCCTCTAACAAGCTTCTTCTGGGGTTGCTATGGACAGTCCACAATTAACGCCTTATCTTAAAAAAATCTTTCAACAATTCGGCGCAATTCCTTTCTAACACGCCGCCTTCCCAAATGATTTTATGGTTTAAGAAATCGGCATCTGCAAGGCTTAGGGCATTACAAACTGCACCTCGTTTAGGATCGTAAGCACCGAATACTAAGCGCATGATTCGTGCATGGGCAATTGCGCCCATACACATGACACAGGGTTCCAGGGTTACGTATAGGGTGGTATTTACGAGGCGATAATTAGCTATGCGTTTGCCAGCTTCTCGCAAAGTGATGATTTCCGCGTGGGCAGTCACGTCGTGGTTGGCTATGGGGGAGTTCCAGCCTTCTGCAAGGCATTTGTTGTCTTTGACCAACACCGCACCGACGGGGACTTCACCGAGAGATTCCGCCCGTTGCGCCAGTCGTATGGCATGGCGCATCCAGGCTTCGTCTTGTTCTGTTATTCCCATTCAATTGTGGCAGGGGGTTTGCCGGAAATGTCGTAAGTGACGCGGGAAATGCCAGCGACTTCGTTGATGATACGACGGGACATCAGGTCAAGGAAATCATAAGGCAGATGTGCCCAACGCGCGGTCATGAAGTCTATGGTTTCTACGGCGCGAAGGGCAATGACGTAATCATAACGGCGACCATCGCCCATGACACCTACCGACTTCACGGGTAAAAACACGGCAAACGCCTGACTCACTTTGTTATAAAGGTCGTGCCGATACAGCTCTTCGATATAGATGGCATCCGCCTGACGCAACAAATCGGCATAGGGTTTTTTGACTTCACCCAGAATTCTTACTCCTAAACCAGGCCCAGGGAAAGGGTGGCGAAATACCATTTCAGAAGGTAAGCCTAACTCCAGGCCGATTTTTCTCACCTCGTCTTTGAATAACTCGCGCAACGGTTCGACAAGTTTTAACTTCATATTTTCCGGTAAGCCACCCACGTTATGGTGGGATTTGATGAGGTGAGCTTTGCCGCTTTTGGAACCTGCCGATTCAATCACATCGGGGTAAATGGTGCCTTGCGCGAGCCATTTCGCATCGGTTATCTTTCCGGCTTCCTCGTCAAATATTTCAACGAACAGGTTGCCAATGATCTTACGTTTTTGTTCTGGATCAGCAACGCCATTCAGGGCATCAAGATAACGTTGCTCGGCATTTACTCGGATAACCTTAACGCCCATGTGTTCGGCAAAGGTTGCCATAACTTGGTCGCCTTCATGTAGGCGCAGCAATCCGGTATCCACAAACACGCAAGTCAACTGATCGGCAATCGCTTTATGCAGTAAGGCTGCAACGACAGAGGAATCAACGCCGCCCGATAGGCCCAGAATGACGTGGTCGTTGCCCACCTTGGCGCGTACCGCTTGAATGCTATCGTCAATAATGCTGCTGGCTGTCCATAAGGCTTCGCAACCACAGATTTCAAGGACAAATCTGGATAGAATGCGCGTACCTTGTTTGGTGTGGGTGACTTCAGGATGAAATTGCAAGGCGTAAAAGTTTTTTTCTTCATTGGCAATACCTGCAATGGGTGCGCCATCGGAGCTTGCAATCAGCTTGAATCCTTCTGGTAGCTCAACAACCCGATCACCGTGGCTCATCCAGACATCCAGCAAGCCAAAACCTTCGGACGATAGATGGTCTTCTATGCCTAACAATAATTTGGAATGTCCCCTCGCCCTGATTTGAGCGTAGCCGAATTCCTTGTGGCTGGAGGTTTCGACCTTGCCGCCTAGTTGTTCAGCCATCGTTTGCATACCATAGCAAATACCTAAGACGGGCACGCCCAGTTCAAACACACAAGTAGGCGCTCTGGGTGTATCGGTGCTGGTCACGGTTTCAGGGCCACCAGACAGGATAATACCGTTAGGTAAAAACTGTTTAACCTCTTCATCCGTGCATTCGCACGAGTAGATTTCGCAGTAAACGCCGATTTCACGAATACGCCGTGCGATTAATTGGGTGTATTGAGAGCCGAAATCTAAGATGAGGATTTTGTGGCTATGGATGTTAGTTGATGGTTGATTCAATGATTTTCCTTTTTCGCCATTTCACACTGATTTTTTTTGTAATTATACGAACCGCCCGAATCAAGGCAATTATCAACGTCAAGATAACGTTTAATTTTTGGCCCAAAGATTCCAGCAATCAAAGCGATTAAAATTAAAATAATTGGAAAACTAACCATGAAAATAGCTTCCCTTTTGAACTGCTTTGAAATGCCCGAAGACATAAGCTGCTAATCTATCCGATAATTAGGCGCTTCCTTAGTGATAGTCACGTCATGCACATGGCTTTCCCTGATGCCCGCACTAGTGACACGTACGAACTGCGCTTTTTCATGCAAGGCTTGAATGGACGGTGCGCCGGTGTAACCCATGCTGGCACGTATGCCTCCTAGCAATTGATGGACAACCGCAAGTAGACTGCCTTTGTAGGGAACTCGACCTTCAATCCCTTCTGGCACTAGCTTTTCAGCGGATTCGGCATCTTCCTGAAAATACCTGTCGCTGGAACCTTGTAACTGCGACATTGCCCCTAATGAACCCATGCCACGGTAAGACTTATAGGAACGACCTTGAAACAACTCAACTTCGCCCGGCGCTTCTTCCGTACCAGCAAAAAGACCACCCAACATGACAGCATGGGCACCCGCTGCCAACGCTTTGGCAACGTCACCCGAGTAGCGGATACCGCCGTCGGCAACCAAAGGTACACCCGTACCTTTCAAAGCCGCCGCAACATTACTGACAGCGGTAATTTGTGGCACGCCCACCCCAGCTACAATACGTGTCGTACAAATTGAACCTGGGCCGATACCGACTTTTACACCATCAACACCCGCTTCAACTAGGGCTAAAGCCGCCGCTGCAGTAGAAATATTGCCGCCTATAACCTGAACACTGGGATAATTATTCTTAATCCAATGTACCCTGTCCAGTACGCCTTGGGAATGTCCATGGGCAGTATCTACTATAATTACGTCCACTCCTGCCGCAACCAGTGCAGCTACGCGTTCTTCCGTGCCTAATCCTGTACCTACCGCCGCGCCAACACGCAAGCGCTCTTGCTCGTCTTTGCAGGCTTGTGGGTAATCTTTTGCTTTTTGAATATCTTTGACGGTAATCAATCCCCGCAAATGGAAAGCCTCATTCACGACCAGAATCTTTTCAATCCGGTGCTTATGCAACAAAGCGATGGCTTCTTCCTGACTGGCGTTTTCCTTTACCGTCACCAACCTTTCTTTAGGGGTCATAACTTTGGTGACAGGTTCATCAAAACGGGTTTCAAAACGCAAATCCCGGCTAGTCACAATACCCACTAATTCATCACCATCAACAACAGGTACGCCAGAAATATTTTTGGCGCGGGTCAGATTAATGACATCCCGAATACTCACATCCGGTGAAACCGTTATAGGATCCTTAATCACACCGCTTTCGTATTTTTTGACAATATGGACTTCCCTGGCCTGTTGGTCTACCGTCATATTCTTGTGAATGATACCGATACCGCCGACTTGCGCCATCGCAATAGCCAAGCGAGCTTCAGTAACGGTATCCATAGCCGCGGAAACCAGGGGTATATTAAGCGCAATAGTACGGGTCAACTGGGTTTTGATATCTACCTCGTGCGGTAAAACAGTTGAGTGCGCGGGTACTAACAAAACGTCGTCAAACGTCAGCGCTTCCTGGATGATTTGCATGATTGTCACCTTACTAGCCGTGAAATAGCACCCTATTATACGGTTAAGCAGAGGTTTTTCTGTAGAACTAAAATAACTATCCTTTTCTGTCAGAAATAATCCGGATTACCTATAGGACAATGAAATAGCTTACTCTGCTTATTGATTCGGCTAATTAATGTTTAAACTGTTCGTGCTGAGCTTGTCGAAGTACGCCAGCCTTTCGACAGGCTCAAGGCGTACGGTAGTTAAAACTTCACAAGGCCGAATCTATAGCTTAAGAGCCCTCTTTAACCAGTAGCGATACTGCAACTTAATAAATGAAGCCCACATTCATGTAAAATAACTGTTGTATTTAATGTTTGCTAATCCGATTGACTTACTTTTGAAGCCAATCGTTTGAAAAACTTATAAGGTTAATTATGTTTTATTATCGCTTCCGCCAAAGTTCTACTTTTTTAATACTCGTCTTGGTGAACACCTTGCTGATGTCCTATGCCAATGCCGAAACCCTTGATAACCAACGCCCCCGCTCCATTCATGTCAGCGGCACAGGTGAAGTTTCTGTTGCGCCCGACAAAGCGGATTTGACCTTATCGGTCGAAGTTCAGGCAAAAACTGCGGAGGCGGCGCGTACTCAGGCAGCCAACTCTATGGATGCGCTGATAAAGGCTGTTAAAAATGAAGGTGTCGAGGATAAAGATATTCAAACCCGCTCAGTTTCGCTTTACCCCAACTATTCGCCCGATACCGCCAATAAAATTATCGGCTATCAACTGTCCAATCAAGTCGCTGTTTGCATCCGTGATATTAACAAGGCTAGTGACATTATTGATTCTGCGGTTAAAGCGGGTGGTAATTCGACACGCATACAAGGCATTAATTTTGGGATCGATAATCCCAAAGCGGCCTTGGGGAATGCGCGTGAAAAAGCTTATGCCGATGCAAAAACCAAGGCTGAACAATACGCTAAATTGGCAAGCGTAACCTTGGGTTCACCTTTACATATCAGTGAAGGCAGCGACATTCCTGCTGCACCTATGCCTTACGGCGAAATGCGGATGATGAAAGCTGCTATGGCAGACGGTGCGTCCACGCCTGTCCAAGTCGGTGAACAAGAAGTTACAGTCACTGTCGATGTGATGTTTGGGATTGAGTAATTAATCTTGTTAAATACCGCTATCATTGCGTAGTGAATTACCGGAACGACAGAATAACTTTCTTGCCTAACAAAAAAAAATAATAACTTGATCTCCAAATCCTGCCTCATTCACCATCCAGACACCGCCGATGCTGCAACCAAGGCATTGTATATCGGCGTGAAGGCGCAGTACCAACAGGGCAACCTTACGTTACGGTATGAATTGCAAGGTGACATTGATAAGCTCTTGATCCCTGAACCGCAACCACCCAGTGCAGCGGATGAATTGTGGCAGCACACCTGTTTTGAAGCCTTCATAGCGGTTGTGGAAGAAGCACCTTATCACGAGTTTAATTTTTCGCCATCTAGTCAATGGGCGGCTTATGCGTTCGATGATTATCGGGCAAGGAAAACATGGCAAGCTAACCATGCACCCGCCATCCATTTTGCCCGTTCTGACCACCAATTGGTGCTAACCGCCGTGATTAGCGAAGCTGATTTGCCCGATAATCCACTCAATCAACCCTATCGACTAGGGCTTACCGCCGTGTTGGAAACGAAAGCTGGCGAACTTTCTTATTGGGCGCTATTCCATCCATCTGGTAAGCCTGATTTTCACCATCGCAACGGCTTTACCCTGTCCCTAAACCTAGCCTGACTTTTCCTACTGCATGAAATTTGGTATTGATCGACTACTTGAAGAGCCTGATTTACGTAAGCCGTTGGCTGGAAAAAGGATCGCGTTACTGGCGCATCCGGCTTCAGTCACAGCCGATCTAGCGCACTCTTTAGATGCCTTGGCAAGTTTGCCAGATATTAAACTTAGCGCGGCGTTCGGCCCTCAACATGGGCTACGCGGCGACAAACAAGACAACATGATGGAATCGCCTGATTTTATCGACCCCATCCTGGGCATTCCAGTATTTAGTTTGTACGGAGAGGTGCGCCGCCCCACTGATGCCATGATGGATACCTTCGATGCCTTACTGGTGGATTTGCAAGATCTCGGTTGCCGTATTTACACCTTTATCACGACCTTACGTTATGTGCTGGAAGCAGCGGCGAAGCACAATAAAACCGTCTGGATACTCGACCGTCCTAATCCTGTTGGCCGTCCCGTAGAAGGACTAACCTTGCGTCCAGGCTGGGAAAGCTTTGTAGGTGCTGGCGCGATGCCCATGCGCCACGGCATGACAATGGGAGAATTGGCGAACTGGTTTATCAGCATCTTAAAACTGGATGTGGACTGTCAAGTTATTGCTATGCAAGGCTGGAAGCCTGATGCCGCACCCGGTTATGGTTGGCCGCTAGGTGAACGCACCTGGATCAACCCCAGCCCCAATGCGCCCAACTTGTGGATGACCCGCTGCTACGCGGGAACGGTAATGTTGGAAGGCACAACATTATCGGAAGGCCGTGGCACGACCCGCCCGTTGGAATTGTTTGGCGCACCGGACATTGATGCCCGTGCCTTGATAAAAACCATGCTTGGATTAGCGCCAGCAATGGCTAAAAGGTTGCCGCCTACGCGAATGTTGGTTCGAACCGACTTTCCATAAATATGCCGGACAGCTTTGTTCCGGGGTACAAATCCATGTAGAAGATGCCAGTTACGACCACAATGCTTTCCAACCTTGGCGCTTGCAAGCCCTGGCATTCAAGGCGCTACGGTTACAGCAGCCGGAATATCCCTTATGGCGTGATTTTCCCTACGAGTACGAACTCGACCGTTTGGCAATAGACGTGATTAACGGTTCGCCCTTGCTGCGCGAATGGGTGGATGAACCACATGCTATAGCTACAGATTTACATGTTCTTACAGTTGTCGACGAACGGCTTTGGGAAGAAAAAAGAGGTGAGTATCTGCTTTATTAATTCTTTATAAATCAGCTTTCCCAAAAGCTAACGCAACAAACTATAACCTCGCATATTTCAGAAGCTAAGACAAAAATCGTCACTTCTTGATGATTTTTGACGTATTTATCCTGCGTATCAGATATCTGCTCCAAACCAGAAAAAAATCGTAATATTATGATTTATATGTCTTTAGTTAAATTTATTTACGATTTTAAAAAGTTGGCATTATAAGTGCTTTAATTACTGCATACATGGTAAAACGTGTCGTTAGCTCCTCGTGGTTGAGATTGCTTTTTTAAAGCACTAGCGCGTTATCTTCCTCTCCTGGTTGAAAGCGCGCTTTTTTTTGCCTATAAACTTGCCAAACCGATATCTAAGTCTGCCGAATCAATAAGGGTGAATGCGCAGGTTTGGTGGCGTTTCGATCTTACTCCCTTATCCTAACCGCTAGCACAGTTTCATTGCCCTATTCCACCTTGCGTCAAATGTCCAGGTTCTAGCAGTTTTTCAAGTTCAGTTCTATCAAGATCAGTCATTTCGGCGGCAACGTCAATGATAGGTCGGTCTTGTTTATAGGCGGCTTTGGCAATTTCAGCAGCTTTGGCGTAACCGATAATAGGGTTGAGCGCGGTCACCAGAATAGGATTTTTTGCCAACGCTTTTTGAAGGTTATCTTCGCGTACCGTGAAGCCGGAAATAGCTTTGTCTGCCAGCAAATTGCTGACGTTGGCAATAAGTTCGATGCTTTGCAGGATGTTATAAGCAATCACGGGCAGCATCACATTCAACTGAAAACTACCGGATTGCCCAGCAATGGTGATGGTGGTGTCGTTGCCGATGACTTGTGCGGCAACCATCGCCACGGCTTCGGGGATAACCGGATTGACCTTGCCGGGCATGATGCTGCTTCCGGGCTGTAAGGCGGACAGTTCTATCTCGCCTAATCCTGCCAGTGGGCCGCTGTTCATCCAGCGCAGGTCGTTGGCTATTTTCATCAAACTGACGGCAATCACTTTTAATTGGGACGATAATTCCACTATCGCATCCTGGCAACTTAGGCTTTCAAAAAATGAAGTGTTAGGTTGAAAAGGCAGTTTCGTTTCTTCTGACAACAATGTTGCAAACCGTTCGGCAAATTCAGGATGCGCGTTGATTCCTGTACCGACCGCTGTGCCACCCTGGGCAAGCTTATAAACCCTAGGTAGCGTTGATCGAATCCTATCAATGCCATTTCGGACTTGCAGCGCCCAAGCCCCCAATTCTTGATCGAATCGTATAGGCATGGCATCCATCAGGTGCGTACGTCCGGTTTTGGTGACATGACCTAAGGAATGCGCTTTGCTTTCTATCGTTTCTGCAAGATGTGTTAGGGCTGGCAATAATGCTCTATGGCATTCCAGCGCCGCACTGACATGGATTGCGGTCGGGATCACATCGTTGCTGCTTTGACCCATATTGACATGATCGTTCGCACTGACCGCAATCCCCGATGACCGCGAGGCCAGCGTCGCAATCACCTCATTCACATTCATATTGGTACTGGTGCCAGAACCGGTTTGGAACACATCAATAGGAAACTGGTCTTGATGTTGCCCATCCAGAATACATTGGGCGGCTTTAACAATAGGATTACCCGTGTTGCCGTCCAATTCGCCTAGTGCCATATTGGCCTTGGCCGCAGTTTTTTTGATAAGGGCGACTGTTTTGATAAAAGCGGGCGGCATGCCAAGGCCGCTAATGGGGAAATTATCAATGGCACGCTGGGTTTGCGCGGCATATAAGGCATTGGCAGGGACTTGCAATTCGCCCATGCTGTCTTTTTCAGTTCGGTATTGTTCGGTCATAGTTTGTTGAATAAAGGTTAAGACATCCGTTTTGCTAAACGGCCAATTAATAAATTGTTGTGAATTCGGTTCTAGTAATGCTGGAATCAGTGTCGCAAAATTCTGTTGCCATTGGGTTTGCTCAGCGATGTCTATCAACTCTAATTCAAATTCTTTTTCGGGAGTTAAATGTTCATTAACCAATTGCTCTGCTAGTTCACATAAATGACACCCAGCTGTACCCAGTAGTAGATATTTCATTGATGAGGTTTGGTAAATTTGCCAAGACAACCCAAATAATAAAACATTTTATCAGCCAAGGCAGCGAGATTCACTGCAGCTATTATCTCCTGTTAACGATTCCAAATACTTTGAGGTAATCGGTTTACGTGTCGGATAGCTGTAGCGGCTTGATTAAGCAATCGAGATTGTCGTTGACGCTACTGCCGAGATTATAAAACTCTCGGCTTCCTTCAAGTTTTTTAGGGACTTACATATATCTCAAGTTCATCCGATTCTTCAATAACAATGCGTAGGTTCATTATTAACGCTGCTGTCATTGCACATTGCGCCTGTTCTGCTGGGTAATATGTTGTACCTGACTGCACGATATTGTAAATCGGTATCGTCATTCGAATTGTGGCCGAATACGGATGTTGGGTTATATGGTGTAGAACACGAGATGTTGTTGTTTAGGCGGGTAGTTCGGTTGCCGGGGCTGGCGCTCGTCCAACTGCATTTTAATGCCATTTGGTTAGCGCATGTTCCGTGATTGCAGGTAATAACTGCAGTGGTCGTAATGCCGGTAGCGGAAATATACCTTCCAATCGTGGCGCTGTGACGGCCAAGGCCAAAACAACATTTTTTATGATGAATTGCAATCTGTTGCCTGTAGTTATTGGTTACAACTTGCGCTTGTACGCTTGGTTGAGGCATCACGCCCTCAATTTTCTCGACGACCTGAGCAGATTCGACGATTGGTGCCAAGTTGATTATCGCTTGATGTTCTTGTTTAAGTTTTTGGTTAAATTTAAGTTTTTTTAGCGCTTCAAGCGACTTAAATGCCAAATCAAAATCGGCTTTTGTTTCGGCATCCACTTTGCGTTTTGAACCGGATTCTGCCCATGCCTGATCGATTGGGGCATCACCGCCGATTTGGGTTAAAAACGGTTTTCCATCCTCATCAAAAAAGCGTACATCGATTTCATATTCGGGTGTGGTCGAATCACCGACACGAAGATACCTTGGTGTGCGAGGGCCGCGCCGGGTTTCAAAATAGATGATTTTACCGTTTGATTCGTAGATGCCTTTAATACCATTCGGTACAGTCAATAAAGATGTAAGTTCCTTAGTGATTTTCTGATTTGGTTCTAAAACTGATGAGAAGCGAGGATTGTTTTGAGGATAACCAATGGATGGAAAAGCCAGAGTTCCAATAGCTAAAAATAAACTCGCCCGGAAAGTGAAGCGGATACTATTCAGAAGGTTAAACATACTTATCTCCTAATACGATTTGACCCAAGGAAATAAGTTATCATGAATTTTAAAAAGTAGGGTTAATTTGTACTTGTTTTTTTGAGAAGCTCAAGGGTAGATTCAGTCATAAGTTAAGACATATAAAAATGCCCACACAATGGCCTAGGCTGTATTACTTGCTATCCCCCACTGGCGCAGCAAAAGCATCAGAAATTAATTCTTCGGTATTATCACCTGATAACGATTGTAAAAATGTCGTGAGGTCGTCGATTTCTGTGCCAGAAAGATGTAAGGGCCTAAGTAAGGGATCAAGATTGTCGTTAAGGATGCCGCCACGACTATAGAATTCAACAACTTCACGTAGCGACGCAATACTGCCATTGTGCATATAAGGCGCTGTCGAACTGACATTACGTAAGGAAGGAGTTTTATATTTCCACCTGTCTTGTGGCTTTTGGGTGACTTCGTAACGGCCTAGGTCATTGGCTTTGGCTTCCGCAACCGATTCAACCAGCTTGGTATCGACATCAACATAAACGCCTGGCGATACCTGTACTTTTTGCGTTTGAATAGTAGACTTGTTCATTGCATCAGCATAACCGATGCCGATATTATGAATGCCATTGTCGGTAAATAGGGCGAATTCTGTACCAACTATGTGACATTGAACACATTGCGCTTTACCGTTGAACAACTGAAATCCGCGCTGCGCTTTTGCATCCATCGCTTGTTGATCTTTTCCGTAATACCAGCGGTCAAAGGGCGAATTAGCCGAATTTAGCGTACGTTCGTAACTGGCAATCGCCATGCCGATGGTTTCCATGCCGGGCGGTTTATCGAATGCCTTTTCAAATAGGACATTGTAATCAGGGCTGTCCTTAATTTTTTCAATCACATAGCCTATAGATGGATTAGCCATTTCATTATGTGCCAATAATGGCGACCAGACTTGTTGCTCTAATGTATTTTCCCGGCTGTCGTGAAAGAGCGATTGCATATAAGCGACGTTATATAAGGTCGGGCTATTGCGCCTGACGGTGCGCCCTTCAACGCCAACGGCGGTTGCCATCTCATTGCTGGTAAAGCCTTGTTCCGGGATGTGGCACATGGCGCACGAAAACGTATTGTTGATGGACAGGCGGCGGTCGTAAAACAACTTTCGTCCCAAATTGATTTTTACTGCTGTAATGGGGTTGTTGCCTGGAACAGGAACGGGAGGTAATCCTAGCGGTGCTTGCTTTACGGTAAGAAGCAGATCGGCGGGTTTACCCATGCGACGGGTCAGTGCAATCGACCTGGTTTGGTAGACCTTGTTTTCGTACGAGAGCTTATTGTCACCGGCACTGTATAAAGCTGATTTATCAAGGTTGCTTGTGGTGGGTTGTGTTGGTTTGGCATCTGGTTGCAACAAGGTAAGGATGTCGCTGATAAGTGTGTCGGGGTGTAGCAGCTCTGTGTTATAGATATTGCGTAGCTGTTTGTCTTGGTCGATCAAGTAAACACGCAGGTTATGGCTGAATGTATTGGTAAATTTTCCCTTGGCATCATAAATTTTTTCGGCAGTCTGTTTATAAGCTTTCAGTATCGGCAGCAATTCCTGTTCGGAGCGAGTGGTCAAGAAATGCCATTCCACGTCTTTACCTTGTAAGGTTGCGCCGTACGCCTTCATCTGCTCTGGCGTATCATGTTCTGGATTAAAACTTAAGGTAATCAAGCGTAAATGACTGGCTAATTCAGGTTCTTTTTCTAGGCGGTTTTTGATCTTATGAAAGACCGCCGTTGCCAATGGGCAGCCGTTAACATCACTGCACGTTGCATAAATAAAGCTGAGTAAAACGACTTTGCCTGGGTGATTAACATCGCTCAGTAGCCTGTGCAAGGTTGTTGCACGGCCTTCGCTATCAAGCACATTACCGTCGCTGGCCTGCCCCAGAATAGGTAACTTATAAGTGCCTGGTATGGGTGCAGTAAATCTTAGGTCGCCGTATCCTGGCGCAAGTATTTGGGGTTGTGCGGATTGCTTAGTCTCTGCTTTTGCTAGCGGCAAAGCAAAAACTGCGAAAGCTAGGAAAAATGTCATGTACGTTTTCAATAAGTTCCCTGCCTCCAGATAAGTCTGCCTAATAAACTCCAATAGCCGCGTTTATCTAGCCGCCATTGTACTGCCAACTATTGTACAATAATTGGTTATTCCAAACTTATTGCGCCCGTTATGACTATTGAAAAGAAACTTCTCCGCTCCGATATCATCAAGGAATGTGGCGCAAGTTTTTATGAACGTGGCAAACAATATTACGAATCGGGTTTGGTGGAGCAGTGCAAAGTCACCAGTGAAGGCGCACTATTTACCCAATTGAACGCCACTGTAGAAGGCAGTGCCAGCAGCCCGTACAAGCAGAATATCCGTATCGTCTGGCGACCTGATTATCGGTCTGCCGAGATCGAAGGCAGTTGCTCTTGCCCTATTGGCTATAATTGTAAGCATGTGGTCGCAGTCTGTTTGACTTACCAGGGTGGCGGTCTTGAGGAAGTGCAAAAAAATTCAGGAGCCAGTTGTTTTCTGTGGTTGGACAAAATGCAGCAACCGTCAGCTGTTCCAAAAAATGACAGCTCGGAAGAATTTGTTGCTTATATCTTGAAGCCAGCCAAGGTCAAAAATGAACTGACGATTGACCTTATTGTAACGAAAGAAAAAAAATTTGGTGGCCTTAGCAAAGGCCGCAAAACCAGCCTACAAAATCTGCGTTACAGCTTCTCGTATTATTCTTACGTTAGGCAAGAAGATAGCGAACTCATCAAAATAATTCTTGCCTTGGATAATTCTATCGGTGGCGAACCCTTAGTTTCAGGTTCTATGGGGGCAATTGCCCTGTCAAAATTATTACAAACAGGGCGATTGTTCTGGCAGGACTTAGAAATACCGCCTCTCAAACCGGGCGCTGCACGTGATTTGCAGTTTGATTGGCAACAGACCAGTAAAGGCGATTACCAACTACATCTTGCTATCCAACCAGCGGCGTTGCCGATATTGATTGAGCCGCCACATTATCTCGATCCTGAAGAAGGCACAGTTGGTGCATTTACGACAGCCAGTATTAGCCAAGAGCAACTAAGAAATCTGCTTTCTGCGCCGCCTGTGCCGGAAAAAGTTGCCGATGAATTCAGTTATCGTTTGACTGTCGAACATCCCGAACTGCCCTTGCCACCCCCAAAAAAAGTTGCTTTGACGGAACTCTTGGATTTAGCCCCAATCCCCCGGCTCATGTTGTTTGGGGATCAGGTCAATCCTAGGCAATACGTGCATTTCATGCAGTTAAATTTCAAATATGGCGATTGGCTGTTACCCGCTCATGAAATCAGGGACTATAGCGTAATAAAAACAGCCCAAGGCTTGGCGCGTATCAAGCGTTCACTTGAAACAGAAAAATCAGCCATTGCACAATTAACGGAATTGGGCTTTACGTCAGCGCCAACCTTAGAGGCCACGGGAAAAGAGCTCATCCTGGGCAGTTATGCCAAGTCGTCTGTGGAAAGCGCGACGCGTTGGGGATATTTTCTTGAAACCGTTTTGCCGGAACTGGAACAGGACGGCTGGCTGATTGAATTTCGCGACAGCTTTTTGCTGGACTTTCAAGCCATAGACAACTGGGATGCTGAAATCAGCGACAACCAGAATGACTGGTTTGAGATGCGTTTTAATATCGAAGTTGCAGGGCAATCCATGCCGTTATTGCCGCTGATAATGCCTGTGCTGGAAAATTATGACTTGCACAACCTCCCGGAATTACTGAATATTCCGGTCAGTGATTACCGCTACTTGACCATACCGAGTGAGAAAATAAAGCCGTTTTTAGCGATTTTATTAGAATTATTTAGCGGCAGCACCTTGGACAAAAACGGTTCGCTAAAAATATCCCGTTTCAATGCTGCCAGCCTTGCCGAAATGGAAGCACATAGCTATGGCCTGTTTTCTATCAAAGGTGGCGAAGAATTAAGGAAGCTCGCACAAAAACTTACTGAATTCAAAGGGATAATGGATGTTCCTGTACCTCATAACCTTCAGGCGACATTGCGAGAATATCAAAAGATTGGCTTAAATTGGCTGCAATTTTTACGCGAATATTCATTTGCAGGGATACTTGCGGACGATATGGGGTTGGGTAAAACCGTACAAACCCTGGCGCATCTATTAGTGGAAAAGCAAAGTGGCCGGATGAAAAACCCCAGTTTGATTATTGCCCCAACTAGCCTACTCAGTAATTGGCGACGTGAAGCAGAACGCTTTACGCCCGACCTTAATATGCTGATTTTACAGGGTACAGAACGCAAACAATTGTTCTACAAAATCCGCGATTACGATCTGATTATGACCACTTATCCCTTATTGCCGAGGGACGAGGAAACACTACTGGAACATCAATACCATTATTTGATCCTTGATGAAGCCCAAATTATCAAAAATCCTCAATCCAAAGGCGCGCAAATCGTTCGCCAAGTTAAAGCCAGCAATCGCTTGTGCTTGACGGGTACGCCAATGGAAAATCATCTTGGCGAGCTATGGGCGCAATTTGATTTTTTGATGCCTGGCTTTTTAGGAAATACCGCTGCTTTTAAAAAACTTTATCGTACACCTATAGAAACATTCGGTAACGCTGATCAAAAATTACGTTTGTCACGTCGGGTAGCACCGTTCATGTTACGACGCACCAAGCAGGAAGTAGCTTCGGAATTACCACCCAAAACCGAGATCATCCGATCTGTACCGCTGCATGAAAAACAAGCCGCGCTGTACGAAAGCATCCGTCTGACGATGGAGAAAAAAGTCCGTGATGCGATTTCAGAACGTGGCCTGTCGCGTAGCCACATCACCATTCTGGATGCCCTACTAAAACTGCGACAAACCTGTTGCGACCCACGTACATTGCCGTTAGAGCAAGCACAGAAAATCAACGAATCCGCCAAGCTGGATCTGCTCATGGAAATGTTGCCGGAAATGCTGGAAGAAGGTCGGAAAATCCTGGTGTTTTCCCAGTTTACCCGCATGATTGCGCTGATCGAAGATGAATTGAACAAGCGGATGATTGCTTACAGCAAGCTGACTGGACAAACCAAAGATCGTGATGCGGCCATCGAAATGTTCAAAAGCGGCGAGGTCGATGTGTTCCTGATTAGCTTGAAAGCGGGCGGTATCGGCCTGAATTTGACTGAAGCCGATACCGTAATCATTTATGATCCCTGGTGGAATCCCGCCGTCGAAGCCCAAGCCGCTGACCGCGCCCACCGGATTGGACAAGACAAGCCAGTTTTTGTCTACAAGCTTATCACTGAAAATACCGTGGAAGAAAAAATGATCGCCATGCAAGAGCGCAAACGCGCCCTAGCCGATAGCATTTACACCGAAGGAGCCAAAGAAGAAGCTTTGCAATTGACGGCTGACGACCTTACGGCTTTGTTTGAGCCTTTGTAAAGCGAAGCACAAAAAACTCAGCGTGACTTAATTTGCAATATCGGCCTCGAATTGAGTTTATGGGATTTTGAGGAATGGCCTCGATGCGGCTTGCAGAATTGGGTGATTATTGGCTTAAAATCGAATTTTGCTGTATCCCTGCTATATAGAAGAATGATGTATTGCCCTATTCCGATCAGCCACTGAAATGACCTTAATAGTTATCTGGGACGAGCGGTCATATGAATAAATTTTAACTTGCGGTCAATTTATAATGTCATTTTCAGCGACGAATTTATATGCAAAAATATTTTATGATGTATCACACTTGCAGCATAGACTATGCAAGCTAAAGTTAAATAACTCTTTAAAATCAATCAGAAATATTTGATTAATGGCAGCATTTGTTATAGGTTAGCGGAGAAGCTGTTTTATTGCCATAACTTAAATCTAATGTTACTAGGCACAGTTGTATACTGGTGTTTTTTGTTAGTATTAGAATTGGATAAAAATTATTCATCAAGGTTATAATCGAGCTTTCATAGTGTCATTATCTGCTCTATTTACCTGCACTATGGTGCATTTCATATACTAAATCTAACAATCGCAAAGGTTTTAATTAACCACGAGGTAAACCTAATGAAAATTCAATCGCTGTTTGTGGTAAGTGTAATCTGTTTTTTCTGTACCAGCGCTTTTGCTGAATCTGGGGCTGTTGCAACAGGTTTATGCAAGGATGGAACTTCTTATACAGGGATTTCAAAGAAAGGTGCTTGCCGTGGGCATAAAGGCATTAAAGAGTGGTTTGGCGATAAATCAGATGCTACGGCAAGTAGCCCAGCACCTGCAGCCGTCGCTGCAGCACCTACGCCAGCGGCAAGTGCCGGTGGGACGGCTACCGGTTTGTGCAAAGATGGTACAGCTTATACAGGTGCTTCAAAAAGAGGCGCATGCAGAGGACATAAAGGTATCAAAGAATGGTACGCAGACAAGCAAGTCCCAGCGCCAAGTGAAGCCGCACCTGCTGCGTCAGCACCTGCCGCAGCTATACCTACAGCGACGACAGAAGGCACTGCTACTGGTTTATGTAAAGATGGCACAGCTTACACGGGCGCTTCCAAAAGAGGCGCATGTAGGGGCCATAAAGGCATCAAAGAGTGGTATGCAGATAAACAAACTCCAGTCACAAACGAAGCCGCACCTGTTGCTGCACCGGCCGCAGCTCCTGTATTAGTACCAGCTGATGGCATTGCCACTGGGATATGCAAAGATGGAACATCTTACACAGGGGCATCAAAAAGAGGTGCTTGCAGAGGACATAAAGGCTTACAAGAGTGGTATGCGGATAAAAAATTTCCTGATGCAAAATCGGCTGCTCCAGTTCAGTCAGCCCCTGCTGCGTCACCCGCTCCTGCACAAACAAATCAATCATCTCCCTCAGCAGCAACTGCAGCTGCACAACCAGTAGTGCCAGCTCCAGTAGCAGGGTCGGGTAAAGTATGGGTTAACACCCGATCCAAAATTTACCACTGTGAAGGCAGTAAATTTTACGGCAACACTAAAGAGGGCGAATACATGAGTGAAGCCGATGCCAAGGCAAAAGGATTTAATGCCAATCGTAAGAAAGTCTGCAATTAAAGACTATTTTTTAGGTTAAACACAATGTCTGTGGCAATTTGTCCGCAGACATTGTTGGTTTAATCTTGGGTGATTCAAATAAACGTCAAGCTCTATGCATGGCGTATTCAACTTCAAGGAGCTATTATACCAACCCCAATAAGTTGCTATATGAATCCGCTCATCTTGGCCTTCTCCCTCTGGAGAAGGTTTCAATGAGAACTTATTGGGATTGGTATTATTATACCTAGCTTCCTGCCCAATAATACCAAAGAACTCTCGTTTGGGCTTATTATCGAAAGGTACAAGAAAATACAGACTGTTAGGGTGTTTGTTAGGCTAAGAAAGCCAAAGGAAATGTTTGTAGCGATAGCTGGGGATTTAAACGGGAGAAACCTGTTTCAGCAAGTTGATTAGCTGATTAAAAGACCTATAGTATGCAAACGGCAGAAACCGAACAACCACGCCAGCCTCAAAAGAGTGCTGGCATGGTTTGATTTGTTTTATTAAATCAATGGTTTCAAATCGGCGAACGCTTTGGCAGCATTTGTCAGGTGTTCTTCAATACCTTTCATAGAGTTGTTTTTTGCCATGGTTCTGGCTTTTTTCAATATTTCGTTAGCGCGTGCACGTTCTCTGTCAACCACGTCATTGGCGTTGACTTCTTTGCTGTAATCCATGCCTTGTTTGATGATCTTGTAAACTTCATCACCTGTAGCACCTGCAGCGACCGCTGCTTGTGCTTTCTTGATTTCACCCAGAACCATATCAATAGCATCGGCTGGTGAATATGAAATTCTGCCCTCACCAGCTTCTGCCAGAGCGACTGATGAAAAAGCTCCCATAGCCATTGCAATCAGGGAAGAAAGTACGATTGTTTTTAAGGTTTTCATATTTGGATTCATCCTCATTTTTGTTGTATAGCGTTGTTGTGGTCAATTATTTTTGTACCGTAAACGATTCTATCATGGTTTGATAAATTTCACTTACCCTAAAAGTAACCAAAAATATAGTGGTAAATATTAACTAAAGTTGTATTAATGAAAACTGAACAGAGTGACGAAAGTTCTTATTCATCATCCCGTTTAACATCGACATCAATTTTTCCAAATTCATTTTCCGTTAGTGAAAATAAAATAGGTGCGCAGCATACGGAGCAGTCTTCGTAATAGCTTTGTGAGCCTGATGAATCATCTATTAAAACATCCAAAGATTCACCGCAATAGGGACATTGGATAAATGTTTCGCACTGATATTGCATTAGACTCTCCTGAGGAGATTATCCAGCCAAGATGCAGGCAGTATACGTTTGAGAAATGCGAACAGGTAAGTGGGGAAGGTGACGTAATAGCGTATTTTCGGACATTTTGATTCTACGGCATGGACAACTTTATCGGCGACCGCTTTGGCAGGTAAGGTAAAAGGGACAGCAGCCCCTTCCTTTTGTAAGCGTTCTTCCATGGTTTTGTAGGTATCCCTATGAAAACTGTCGGCAGTAGCTATATTTTTCTTATAAAGGGCAAAAGAATTTTGCCTGAAGTTGCTTAATATCGGGCCAGGTTCTATAAGCGAAACAGAAATATTGCTGCCACGCAGTTCTAAACGTAAGGTATCTGCCAAACCTTCCAACGCAAATTTGCTGGCGTTATAAGCGCCACGATAAGTCATGGCAACCAGCCCTAAAACCGAACTGTTGTAGATAATCCGGCCATGCCCTTGCTTACGCATTGCGGGGATTAGTAGATTGGTCAACTCATGCGTACCAAACACGTTGGTTTCAAATTGGAATTTTAGGACTTCACGGCTTAGGTCTTCTACCGCCCCCGGCTGACCGAAACCGGAATTATTGAATAGCACGTCAATTTTATTATCGGTTAATTCTAGGGCTTTCTTGACGGCTTTTAGGATACTTTTGCTGTCAGCTAAATCGAGTTGAACGGCGGTAAAGCCTTTTTGCTGTAAGCGAGCGACATCTTCCGCTTTTCTCGCGCTGGCAATTACCTTATGCCCACGGTTTTTTAATTCGATTGCTGTAGCATAACCAATTCCGCTGGAACAACCAGTGATCAGTATGGTTTTGGCGGTTGTCATGGCTGTTTAGTTGCTGCCCAATTCCTGTTCTGTCACATAGAATTTTTTCGCAGAGCTGCAATCAACAAGAATTACAACTGCGTCTTTAGTGCTTTTTTCGTTTAATTCCACAGATTCAACTCGGCCACACTGGTTTGTAGCTAGCGCTCTTTCCGCTGCTTCTCTCCTGAATCTTTCAATGTCAGGAAGTCTGCTCTGATAAGGGGTGACGAGTGGTGGCAGATCATCAAATTTATAAGGCGGTATGGCAAAAGGTGAGAACTTTTTCGGATTATTTTTTACAAGGAATTGGTTTTTGGCGCTTTCATCCATGGCGCTTTGTTTTAACTGTGTCTGTTTTTGTATAAGACCTTGCTCTTCAGATTTTTTTTGAGCGTCTTTAGCCTCTTGCTCTTGCTTAGACAAAGCTTGTTGGCTTTCTTGTTGATTAAGGTCAGTAGCACCGCCAGTTTTTACATTAAGCTCGACTTTCCCCTGGCCCTCAGCACATGGTAGTGACCGATAGGTTTTGTTGCCTTTTGAATCTGTGCATTTATAAACGCCCGCTGATATTTGCATGGAAACAAGCAACCCCAAGGTTAACAGTGTAAATTTCATTGTCTGCCTCATTAAATGTATTAGAAAATTTTCTGTAGTTGTGAAGTATAGAAGATATCTCAGTTGCGGTCATGAGGGAAATCAGCGTTTTCTTTGAAATGTGCGCTTATCCGTACAAATAATACTGTTGTAACCAGCATTAAAGCAGTAAAAAACCAAAAATAACTAGCACCTGCAAGTTTGCTGGTGCCATCGGAGTTGTGAATAAAGAAATTGACTGCGCTGGTGAATAAATTACCAGCGGCTATTGATAAAAAATAAAAAGCCATTACAAATGACTTCATGGTGTCAGGTGCTTGACAGTAGGAGAATTCAAGGCAAGTGATGGAGATCATGACTTCCGCCGAAGTGAGTGCAACGTAGGCAATAAGCTGCCAACCAATGTTGGGTACGCTACCATGATCCAGTTGCATTTGTATGATGCTGGCAATAGTAAATGCGATCACAGTGATGAACAGGCCAATGGCCATTTTTCTTGTGGCTGTAAGGGCAAACAATGTATTTAAAAATGGATAGATGACATAGGTAAACAGCGGTGTTAGGAGCATGATAAGCAAAGGGTTGGCCGCTTGAATTTGCGATGGTAGTAGCTCAATCCCCAAGATAACGCGATCCATTTTTTGTGCCTGTAAAATCCATGATGAGCCGATTTGCTCGAAAAGCGCCCAAAAAACGGCAATAAACACGTAAACAGACGCTAGTTTCGCCAAAGTACTCCTTCCGTATTGGCTGAGCATTTCCTTTATAAAGCCGATCCCCGCAGGTTTTATGTGGACGAATTGATAACGTCCAGACCAGAAGATCAAGGTGGCAATCAGCATCAACACGCCTGGAACTCCAAATGCTAGTGCTGCCCCGTAATGATGTAGTAGCCAAGGAATAATCAACATCGCGGCAAAAGCACCAAAGTTAATGGAAAAATAGAACCAGCTAAACACTTTGCCTAAAAGGTGTTGGTTATATTTTCCAAATTGGTCGCCTACATGAGCAGAAACACACGGTTTTATGCCGCCAGCGCCCAAGGCAATCAGGCTTTGTCCGAAAAGTAAGCCCATAAGCGTATTGTCGATAGACAAGGCTAAGTGCCCTAGGCAGTAGAACAAAGACAAGAAAATGATGGTACGGTATTTTCCTAAAAAACCGTCCGAAACTAAGGCGCCCAGCAAGGGCGTAAAATAAACCGCCGAAACAAATAAATGGAAATAGCCTTGCGCTTCTTGTTCGGAAATGACCGACAGCTCACCCATACTGTTGGCCATATACTGCGTCATAAACACAACCAGTATGGCGCGCATTCCGTAGTAACTGAACCGTTCAGCCGCTTCATTGGCTATTATGTAAGGGATTCCTGATGGCAGGATGATTTGATGTGGCTCAGGCTGGTGTTTGTAGTGTTTCATAACGCATGATAAAGTTGTGTTTATGAAATACCAACGGTTATGGCATTTAGCAAATCAGGCACTGTTTTCTTTTCTTTTTGGTAATTCATAAAATACACTATTTTGACAGCCGTTAAGCTGACGATTGCCGGATTAATATGTTTGTGTGAGAGACGGCCAATACCTAAAGCTAAGTTATAATCGTAATGACCATTAAGATATACGATAACCGTTATGCTCAATTACCAAAAAGAATTTATTGCTTACGCGCTTGATTGTGGCGTATTGAAGTTCGGTGAGTTTCAATTAAAATCAGGACGCATTAGTCCTTATTTTTTCAATACAGGCTTGTTTAACACGGGCGCAAAGTTAAGCAAGCTGGGCGTATTTTATGCCCAGGCGCTTATGCAGTCTGGTATAAAGCCTGATATTCTCTATGGTCCGGCTTATAAAGGGATACCTTTAGTTAGTGCGACAGCAATTGCCTATTCACAAATAACGTCCGACGACATTCCTTTTGCGTTTAATCGTAAAGAAGCCAAAGATCATGGCGAAGGGGGCGATTTGGTTGGTTCTCCGCTTAAAGGTAGGGTGTTGATAATCGATGATGTGATTACTGCGGGTACATCAGTCAGGGAATCCGTCGATATTATTTTGCGGTCGGGCGCAGAGCCAGCAGGAGTTTTGATTGCATTGGACAGGCAGGAAAAAGCCCAAAGTGGACTTTCTGCTATTCAGGAAGTAACAGAATGCTATAAAATTCCTGTTGTATCAATTATTACACTGGAAAATATAATCGCCTACATTGAAGCCCATGCAAGTGGTCAATTGGATGCGGTAGTGAAATATAGGCGCGAGTATGGGCTTTAATGTTAATAAGCTCACAAAAGAAGACTACAAAAACTAACAGTTCCACGGATATAGTCTACAATTACCGAGAAATAATTTATCTAATGTTTTGACTATCCTTACTTACAGAACCATGTCGGTAAACAAGGGCTTGCCATGAGTAATATGGAATTTAAAGAGCAGATGCACGAATACTCGCTATGGCGAGAAAAGTTGATACAGGGTATTGAGCTGTATCACCAATGGCGTATTCGCTACGATGTTAATGATCCACACAGTAACAACACGATTTTGAACGTTCTGGGTGGATTACAACAAGACCGCATAACGCTTGCATTTGTTGCAGAATTTTCGCGAGGTAAGAGTGAGCTCATCAATGCCCTGTTTTTTGCCGAAACAGGGCTTAGGTTACTGCCTTCCTCGCCTGGGCGTACGACCATGTCACCCACCGAGCTGTTCCATGACGCAGAGGGTGGTGACTATATTCGCTTGTTAGAAATTGAAAGCAGGCTTGAAGATATTTCCATGGCCGAGTTTAAAAGCACACCAGGTAGATGGAAGCAAATTGACCTGGATTGCAACTCGCCAGCGCAAATGCAAGAAGCGTTCAAGGCGCTAGTCGCCACCAAAATGGTAGATCGCGAACTAGCAGATAAGCTGGGTTTATGGAATGAGCGCGAAGCGGCAGAGCAAGGCATTGTAAACCCGGAAAAAGTCGAAGTCCCCTGTTGGCGGCACGCGATAATCAGTTTCCCCCATCCGTTGCTAAAAGAAGGCTTGACCATTCTCGACACGCCTGGTTTGAATGCGCTGGGAGCTGAGCCTGAGCTTACCTTAAGCATGTTACCCAGCGCTCAAGCCATCGTGTTCGTCATTGCGGCGGATACCGGCGTAACTAAGAGTGACATGGAAATGTGGCGTAATCATGTTTGTCATGCGCGTGGTGGCAGCAAACGCGGTTTGGCTGTGGTCATGAACAAAATAGATGCCATGTGGGATGATCTGGCTGGCGATACGGGTTATCAAGACGCTATCAAATCTCAGGTCAAAACCTCTGCAACAACGTTAAAAATCGAAGAGAACGCTATATTTGCTATATCTGCTAAGCAAGCGTTGCTTGCCAAAGTCAAAGGCGATAAAGCCTTGCTGGAAAGGAGCAGAATTTCGTCTTTAGAAGCCTATTTGGCAGATGATATTGTCAAGCAGCGGCGCAATATTTTGATGGAAACCGTAACCAGGGATATCGGCTTTTTGGTAAATGAGTCATTGAGTTTGACTGAATCTGCCTTGTCAAACGGAATCTCTCAGCTTGAGGAATTTAAGAAAATTGATTTTCAAAATCAGGATATGACCGGTAAGTTGATGGCGGAAACCCGCGATAGGCAAAACCTGTACATGTCTAACATTGAAAACTTTCAGGCCAGTCGCCGAGTATTTAATGTTCAGGCCAGGATGCTGATCGATTCATTCTCCAAAGAAAGAATCGATGCAATCATTAGAAACACTAAGCATGATATGTCGAAAAGCTTGACGACCTATGGCATGAAACAGAATATCCGCAAATTGTTTGATGATTTGCGCGATTTGCTCCAAGATTCAGTCGATATTACTAACGAGACCCGTCGCTTGGTAAAGGCTATCCACAAAAAATTCCATGACGAATATGGCTTTAAAGAGATAGAGCCTCAGCTGTTCTCGATTAAGCAATATCAGTTTGAGCTGGAGCAAGTGTTCGCAGAAGGTGAGACTTTCCGGGTCAGCGCCAAGACGACCATGACAGAGCAAAGTGTAGTCATTAACAGGCTTTATAGCACGTTGATTGCAAAAGCCAGGAATATACTCAGACAGGCAAATGCAGATGCTGCGGCGTGGAGCAATGGTGTGTTGACGCCTTTGATGCATCAGATTAAAGACCACAAGAAGCAAATCGAAAATCGTTTACAGATGCTTAAGAAAATGAACGATTCTAAAGGAACGGTGGCCGAAAATATTGCAACCTTAGAAGCCGAGATAGAGCCACTAAAACGGCAGCGGAACGAGCTGATGATGATGATTAAAGGGATGCAGATTAATACTGATGAAGTAGGTAAATAAGAGGATACGCTCTTTGTTACTTTTTAGTTTAAAAGTGAATAAAATCAAAATTCTATTGTTATTTTAACGCTAAGTTAAGTCATTGCTGATAACGTCCAAAATTCCTAAGATGTTTGGTCATTATTTATCCTCCTTGATTTAGTCCGTCCCGACAGATATAATTCCCGGACTTAAGTGTTTGGAGATTTACGTGGCAGTTAGCGCTTCGTCTACTGTCGCTAAAATCCTGATTTATCAAGTGTTGATAATCACGGCAGTTAGCTTTGGCTTTGTTGTTGGGGGATGGCAAAAAGCCTTGTCGTCGGCGCTCGGAGGGTTGGCGGCATTCATTCCAAATCTTTATTTTGCTTTGCGAATTTCCGGATCGGCAGGGCAAGAAGCCAGAAAGATTGTAAGGTCTTTCTATGTGAGTGAATCAGTGAAGCTGTTGCTGACAGTCGGACTGTTCATTTTGATTTTTCAAATCCCGAACATTGAAATTTTACCGTTGATGACAGGCTACGTTACTGCCTTATCGGTTTTTTGGTTTGCGCTTTTAATGCGCTGAATATTTTTTGAGAGGAATAATGGCAACCGAAGCTCACGCCACCGAAGGTGCAACCGGTTATATCATTCACCATCTAACACCACTTAGCGTAGGTGAGGGATTCTGGACGTTGCATCTTGACACCCTGTTTTTTTCGGCAGTTTTAGGTGGCTTGTTTGTCTGGTTCTTTAAGAAGGCGGCAGAAAACGCAACGGCCGAAGTTCCGGGTCTAGTGCAAAATTTTGCCGAAATGTTGATCGAATTTGTTGATAGGCAAGTGAAAGACAGCTTTCACGGGCATAGCAATGTCATTGCTCCGCTCGCGCTGACCATTTTTTGTTGGGTTTTCCTGTTTAATTTCATGGATTTATTCCCTGTCGATTTATTGCCTTCCGTCGGTGCAGTGATGGGTATCCCGTATTTGCGATCAGTACCAAGCACCGATTTGAACGCCACTTTTGCTATGTCAATTTCGGTGTTCTGCTTAATTATTTTCTACAGCATAAAAGTAAAAGGCCCGTGGGGTTTTGCCAAAGAACTTATGTTTCAACCCTTTGGGCCATGGTTATTGCCCTTCAACTTACTATTGAAACTGGTTGAAGAGATTGCAAAGCCAATTTCATTGGCGTTACGGCTATTCGGAAATCTTTATGCTGGCGAGTTGATTTTTATACTTATAGCCTTGCTGCCGTGTTATCTTCAGCCTGTTTTGAGCTTTCCTTGGGCTATCTTCCATATTTTAATTATTACCCTTCAAGCATTTATATTCATGGTATTAACAATCGTATACCTGAGTATGGCGCACGAAGACCACTGATCACTAACTATCTTATTTTTAACACTACGTTTTGGAGTTGTCATGGAAATTGCTAAATTAATAGCTGATGTACAAGGTATGACCGCGATTGCAGTCGGTCTGGTTTTGGGTATGGGCGCATTGGGAACTGCCATAGGCTTTGGTCTTTTAGGTGGAAAATTCTTGGAAGGAGCGGCTCGTCAACCTGAAATGGTACCTATGTTGCAAGTAAAGATGTTTGTTGTTGCCGGTTTATTGGATGCGGTAACTATGATCGGTGTTGGTTTGGCGTTGTTCTTTACGTTCGCCAACCCTTTCTTGTCAGCTGTTCAAGCCGCTGCAGCGGGTTAATCAACGACCTACTTAAATAACACAGTTACGAGAGGAACGCATCGTGAGTATCAATGCTACTCTGATTGGTCAAATAATAACCTTTGCACTTCTGGTATGGTTTACCATGAAGTACATATGGCCACCATTATTTAACTCCTTAGAAGAACGTAAAAAGAAAATAGCCGACGGTTTGGCTGCGGCTGAAAAAGGTCAGGAAGAAATGCTTTTGGCTGAGAAAAAAGCCAAAGGCTTTTTAAAAACCGCCAAAGATCAATCATCTGACATAGTTAGTTTGGCACAAAGGCAAGCCAATGAGATCGTTGAAGAGTCAAAAAATACAGCAAAGAAAGAAGGTGACCGCTTGATTCTTGCAGCCAAAGCCCAGATTGAGCAGGAAGTGCAACAAAGCAAGGAAACCTTACGTAAGGAAGTTGCGGCTTTGGCTGTAAGTGCGGCAGAGCAGATTCTGGTTGCTGAGATCGACAAAACAAAACACCAGGAGATTGTTGAAAAAATCTCCAAAAGTCTATAAGGCTGGATAATGAGCGAATTGGCAACATTGGCTAGGCCGTATGCTTCCGCCGTATTCAAACGGGCAAAAGAAACTGCTGCTGCTTCAAAATGGTCGGAACAATTGGCTTTCCTGTCGACAGTAATGGGCAGCAAAGAAATGTCAGCCTTGGTTGGTAATCCAAAAGTTAATAAAGACAAACTTACAACGCTGTTACTCGATATTAGCAACGGAAACATCGACAATGAATGTGTCAATTTCCTGAAGTTGTTAGTGCAAAATAATAGGTTGGCCTTGTTGCCCGACATCGCTAGGCTTTTTGAAGAGCAAAAAGCTGAAGATGAAGGTTATATTGCAGTCCAAGTATTAACCGCTTTTGCTTTTACCAAAGAAGCGCAACAGAAATTTGCGGCCACATTGGAAAAAACATTAAGCAAAAAAGTTCACATGAATGTGACCCTGGATAAATCATTAATAGGCGGTGTCCTGGTACGTGCAGGCGATCGAGTTATTGATGGTTCAGTTAGGGGTCAACTCCAAAATCTGCAAAAGGCTCTACAGTAAGAGTGAGAAATAGAACATGCAATTAAATCCATCTGAAATCAGTGATCTGATAAAAAAGAAGATCGAAAACTTCGATCTGAGCGCAGAATCCCACACGGAAGGCACTGTTGTTAGTGTGACCGATGGCATCGTGAGAATTCATGGTCTATCCCAAGCCATGCAAGGCGAAATGCTGGAATTTCCAGGTAATGCCTTTGGTATGGCGCTTAACTTGGAAAGAGATTCCGTAGGCGCGGTCGTACTGGGTGCATATCAGCACATCTCGGAAGGCGACACGGTTAAATGTACTGGCAAAATTCTTGAAGTTCCAGTTGGTGAAGCTTTATTGGGTCGTGTTGTTGATGCCTTGGGAAATCCCATTGATGGCAAGGGTGCGATCAAGACCAAAGAAAAATCGCCGATAGAAAAAATTGCTCCCGGCGTTATTGCTCGGCAATCAGTCGATCAACCCGTGCAAACAGGATTGAAATCAATTGATGCGATGATTCCAATCGGTCGGGGTCAGCGTGAATTGATTATCGGCGACCGCCAGACCGGAAAAACTGCTATTGCTGTTGATGCGATCATTAACCAAAAAGGTACTGGCATTAAATGTATCTACGTGGCGATTGGGCAAAAACGATCTTCCATTGCAAACGTAGTAAGAAAACTCGAAGAACATGGTGCAATGGATCACACCATTATCGTCGTGGCTTCCGCTTCTGAATCCGCCGCTTTACAATTTATTGCACCTTATACGGGTTGCTCTATGGGCGAGTTTTTTAGGGATCGCGGTGAAGATGCACTTATTATTTATGATGATTTGACCAAACAAGCCTGGGCTTATCGTCAAGTATCATTGCTGCTCCGGCGTCCGCCAGGCCGTGAAGCGTATCCTGGTGATGTGTTTTATTTACACTCACGTTTGCTGGAGAGGGCATCCCGGATCAATGCCGCTGAAGTTGAAAAACTGACGGGTGGTAAGGTGAAGGGCAAGACTGGATCATTGACCGCCTTACCGATCATTGAAACCCAAGGTGGTGACGTGTCGGCATTCGTACCCACTAACGTAATTTCAATTACGGACGGACAGATATTCCTGGAAAGTAATTTGTTTAACTCAGGCATTCGTCCCGCCGTAAACGCTGGCTTATCGGTTTCTCGTGTCGGTGGTGCTGCACAAACCAAGATTATCAAAAAACTGGGTGGTGGAACTCGTTTAGATTTAGCGCAATACCGTGAATTAGCGGCTTTCGCACAGTTTGCTTCGGACTTGGATGAAAGTACCCGCAAGCAGATAGAGCGTGGTCAACGTGTCACAGAATTGATGAAACAAAACCAGTATTCACCGATGTCGGTTGCTCAGATGGCAGTGTCGCTGTTTGCCGCTAATGAAGGTTTTTTGGATACAGTGGAAGTCAACAAAGTACTAGCTTTTGAAGCAGCGTTATTGTCTTACATGAAATCAGAACATGCTGCGTTGATGGATAACATTAATACGACGGGCGATTTTTCAGATGACATAAAACAAGGCATGAAGGCGGCTATTGAATCTTTCGTTAAAACGCACAGTTGGTAACAAGGGTTTCTAATGGCTGTTGGTAAAGAAATACGAAGTAAGATCGCCAGTATTAAAAATACTCAAAAGATCACGCGTGCAATGGAAATGGTTGCTGCGAGTAAAATGCGTAAAACCAAAGACAGGATGCAAGCGACACGGCCTTATTCAAAAAGAATTGGACAGATTATCAAGCACTTGGCGCATGCCAATCCTGAATATAAGCATGGTTTTCTTGTTACGCGTGAAGTTAAACGCGTGGGTCTTATTGTGGTTAGTTCCGACAGAGGTTTATGCGGTGGACTGAATGCAAATTTGTTCAGAAAAACCCTAACACATTTAATAGAGTGGGAAAAAGCTGGTATTGAAGTCGATGTTTGCGCGATAGGAACAAAAGCTTCAGGCTTCTTTGGTAACCTGAAGACAAATCTTGTTGGACAAGTTGTCAAGTTGGGCGATGCACCACATTTAAATGATATTGTCGGTATTATCAAAATCATGCTTGATGCGTACGCCGAAGGCCGTATCGACGAGTTATATGTTGTCAACAACGAATTCGTCAATACCATGACGCAACGGCCAACCGTTAATAGAATGTTGCCTGTTGTTGCGGATGACATCGAAGAAACTTTGAGCGGACATTGGGACTACATCTATGAGCCTGATGCCAAGGAAGTTCTCGACCATTTACTTACCAGATATATAGAATCCATCGTTTACCAAGGCTTGGTAGAGAATAATGCGTGTGAACAAGCGGCACGAATGGTGGCGATGAAGAGTGCATCCGATAATGCGGGAAATCTTATCAAAGAATTGCAGCTGATTTATAACAAGGCCAGACAGGCCGCGATCACTCAGGAAATTTCAGAAATCGTGGCCGGCGCGGCAGCGGTTTAAGCATATGCAAAGCGAATTATTATTTAAGGGGATAACTCAATGAGTTTGGGTAAAGTCGTTCAGATCATAGGTGCGGTTGTTGACGTGGAATTTTCACGCGAAGATATGCCTAAGGTTTATGATGCGTTAAACGTAGAAGGCAAAGATCTGGTGCTGGAAGTCCAGCAACAATTAGGTGATGGTGTTGTAAGGACTATCGCTATGGGTAGTACTGACGGTTTAAGCCGTGGTCTGTCCGTTAGTAACACCAAAGCGCCGATTGCCGTGCCAGTGGGTAAAGAAACCTTAGGCCGTATCATGAACGTGTTGGGTCAACCGATAGACGAAAAAGGCCCGATTGGCGAAAAGGTAAAATGGGGCATCCATCGTGAAGCACCCAGTTATGCGGACCAAGCAGCAGCCAATGAATTATTGGAAACCGGTATTAAGGTTATCGATTTAGTTTGTCCTTTCACCAAGGGGGGTAAAGTCGGTTTGTTCGGTGGTGCGGGTGTAGGCAAAACAGTCAATATGATGGAGCTTATCCGGAATATTGCTATCGAACACAGCGGCTATTCAGTGTTTGCGGGTGTTGGAGAACGTACTCGTGAAGGGAACGATTTCTACCACGAAATGACCGACTCCAACGTTATCGACAAGGTATCGCTAGTTTACGGACAAATGAACGAGCCGCCTGGAAACAGGCTGCGCGTCGCATTGACCGGGTTGACGATGGCGGAATATTTCCGTGATGAAGGTCGTGACGTTTTATTCTTCGTTGATAACATCTATCGTTACACATTGGCGGGTACAGAAGTGTCTGCGTTATTAGGTCGTATGCCTTCCGCGGTGGGTTATCAGCCGACACTTGCGGAAGAAATGGGCGTGCTGCAAGAACGTATCACTTCAACCAAGACAGGATCTATTACCTCAATCCAAGCGGTTTACGTACCAGCGGACGACTTGACCGACCCTTCGCCAGCGACAACATTCGCGCATTTGGATGCGACCGTTGTATTGTCCCGTCAAATTGCTGAGTTAGGTATTTACCCTGCAATTGATCCTTTGGATTCGACCAGCCGCCAGCTTGATCCATTAGTGATCGGACAAGAACATTATGATGTTGCCCGTAAAGTGCAAGGCATTTTGCAGCGTTACAAAGAACTGCGCGATATTATTGCAATTCTGGGTATGGACGAGCTTTCCGAAGAAGATAAGTTGACTGTATCCCGTGCACGTAAAATGCAGCGGTTTTTGTCGCAACCGTTTTTTGTTGCTGAAGTGTTTACCGGATCGCCAGGTAAGTATGTTTCGCTGAAAGATACCATCGCAGGTTTTAAAGGTATTATTGACGGGGAATATGATGCTATTCCAGAGCAGGCGTTTTACATGGTCGGCACGATAGAAGAAGTGCTGGAAAAAGCGAAAAACATGAAATAAGCTGACAAACTTCAGAGAATATTATGGTCATGACCGTACATGTGGATATCGTTAGTGCAGAAAAAGAAATTTTTTCCGGTACGGCGGAAATGGTGTTTGCCCCTGCTGAATTAGGTGAAGTGGGTATTTCGCCTCGGCACGCGCCTTTCATCACCCGTTTAAAGCCGGGCGAAGTACGCGTAAAAGTCAATGATAGTGAAAGTTATCCTTTCTATGTGTCAGGCGGAATGTTGGAAGTTCAGCCGCATTTGGTCACCATTTTGGCAGATACGGCTATTAGGGCGAAAGACATTGATGAAGCCGCAGCCATCGAAGCGAAGACAAAAGCCGAAGAAGCCTTAGCCGACAAGTCGGGTAAAATGGATTACGTAACCGCTCAAGCACAACTGGCTCAAGCCATTATGCAATTAAGGACATTGGATCGACTCAGAAAGCGTGGTGGATAATTACGGCACTTGAGATGGCGTTCTAGAAATTTCTGTATAGGCCCGATAGCGGAAAGTGTTCGTTGTCGGGCTTTTTTGTTTAGGAGAATAAATGAATATTACGACAATTATTTTGGCTGCGGGTAAAGGCACTCGGATGCGTTCAGAAATCCCCAAAATATTGCATAGAATTGCCAATAGACCTTTATTGCAGCATGTCTACGATATGAGTAACCAATTAGCCAATAACAAGATTACGATAGTTTATGGGCATGGCGCAGACCTAGTTAGAGACAGTTTAAAACATCTTGAGACCCATTGGGCTGAACAAAAACAACAGCTAGGCACAGGCCATGCAGTACAACAGGTTGTCGACCAAATAACAGATACAGATACCGTACTGATACTGTATGGTGATGTACCATTGCTGAAGCTGACAACCGTAAACGCCTTATTGGCAAATGTAAATGACAAGTCCTTAGGCTTGCTTACGGTTAATCTAACCGATCCTAAAGGTTACGGTAGGATAGTAAGGGATTCCTTTGGACATGTACAAAAAATTGTCGAAGAAAAAGATGCTTCCAATGACGAGAAATTAATTAAGGAAG
Organism: uncultured Gammaproteobacteria bacterium; assembly: GCA_963804035.1. Taxonomy (GTDB): domain Bacteria; phylum Pseudomonadota; class Gammaproteobacteria; order Methylococcales; family Methylomonadaceae; genus Methyloglobulus. Next base: position 904,727 of record CAWDOO010000004.1, read on the forward strand.
TCAATACCGGCATCATGGCGGTGAAAGGCGCTAAATTAAAATCATGGTTAAGTAGACTTACTAATAATAATGCTCAAGGCGAGTACTATTTGACGGACATTATCGAAATGGCCGTAGGCGAAAAAATAAAGGTAATAACCAATCAGCCGAGTACCGAAGATGAGGTAATGGGTGTTAATAACCGAATGCAGCTCAGCCATTTGGAACGGGTTTTCCAAAAAGAGCAAGCCGATAGTTTAATGGAACAAGGGGTTACCTTGCGTGATCCATTACGATTTGATTTAAGGGGCTGCGTCGAATCGTTAGGGCAAGATATCGACATTGATATTAACGTCATCTTAGAAGGAAACAATAGAATAGGGAGCAACGTCACCATAGGTGCGAACACCCGGATTAAAAATTCCGTTATAGGTGACCATGTAGAAATTCTTGATAATTGCATCATTGAAGACGCAGTCATAGGCGCGGGTAGCAGAGTTGGGCCATTCGCCAGATTGCGACCAGACACTGTTTTGGCAAATAACGTCCATATTGGCAACTTTGTCGAAATAAAAAAGTCAGATGTTGCTGAGAAAAGCAAAATCAATCACTTAAGTTATATTGGCGATACCACTGTGGGCAGTAACGTCAATATTGGTGCAGGGACGATTACCTGCAACTATGATGGGGTGAATAAGTTTAGGACAATTATTGAAGACGGTGCATTTATCGGTTCAGATACGCAATTGGTTGCTCCAGTTACGGTAGGTAAAAATGCCACCATAGGTGCTGGTTCAACCATCACAAAAGATAGTCCAGAAAATCAATTAACATTGAGCCGGGTAAAACAGGTTTCAATTTCAGGCTGGCAACGTCCAGAAAAGAAACAAAGCTAACAGGAAAAATAATATGTGTGGAATTGTCGGCGGCATAGCGCAAAGAAATGTTGTTCCTATCTTGTTGGAAGGTCTTAAGCGGCTCGAATACCGAGGTTATGATTCAGCTGGTTTGGCAGTTATTCATAACAACGAGATATACCGGAAACGGGAATTAGGTAAGGTCAAGGGTTTAGAGGCTTTGTTGCAAGCCGATCCCATATCAGGGCATATCGGTATCGCGCATACCCGTTGGGCGACGCACGGAAAACCCAGCACCGCAAATGCACATCCCCATATTTGCCGGAATAAAGTTACCGTTGTACACAATGGCATCATTGAAAATCACGAAGAACTAAGAAGCAAACAAACTGAAGATGGCCATTTATTCACCTCGCAAACGGACACTGAAGTTATTGTTCACCAAATATTTGACGCAATTGAGACATCAGGTAATTTTGTCGAAGCCGTCAAACAGTCCTTAACAAAATTAGAAGGAGCTTATGCCTTAGGCATCATGTGTACAGATCATCCTGATACCTTGATAGCTTGTAGAAAAGGTAGCCCTCTGGTAATAGGCGTAGGTATCGGCGAACACTTCATTGCCTCGGATGTGGCGGCATTACTTCCTGTTACCCAACGGTTTATGTTCTTGGAGGATGGCGACGTTGCTGTCATAAGTATTAATGAAGTGGTTATCTACGATAAAGATGACAACATCGTGAGTCGGCCTGTCAAAGAAAGCCAACTTACGGCGGAAGCGGCGGAAAAAGGCGAATACCGTCATTACATGCTGAAAGAAATTTATGAACAGCCTTTTGCTATTTCGCAAACCTTAGAAGGCCGTTTCATCAATAATCGTTTGCAGGAAAATTCATTTGGCCATAATGCCGCGGCCATTTTTGACAGCACAAAAGCGATTTTAATACTGGCTTGTGGCACTAGTTACCATGCTGGCTTAGTTGCCCGATATTGGCTTGAAGAGCTGGCAAGGGTTCCTTGTAATATAGAAGTCGCCAGCGAGTTCCGTTACAGAAATCCAGTATTAGCTCCAGATACCTTAATTGTCACTATTTCCCAATCGGGTGAAACTGCCGATACCTTGGCGGCATTGCTGGAAGCCAAAAAATTGGGTGCCAAACATTCACTAGCCATCTGCAATGTACCAGAAAGCTCGCTCGTACGGGAATCTGATCTGGTCATGATGACCCGTGCCGGCCCTGAGATTGGTGTCGCATCAACTAAAGCCTTTACAACCCAGCTAGTCACCTTAATGTTACTAGTAATTGCAATGGGAAGAAGGTTTCAGTTAAGTGAAGCCATGGAAAAGAAATTGACATCGGAATTATTCACCTTGCCGGGCAAGATTGAAAAAGTCTTGCGCCTCGATGACCAAATTAAAGCCTTATCGGAACAGTTCGCAGAAAAACATCACAGCTTGTTTCTCGGCAGAGGTACACATTATCCTATAGCAATGGAAGGCGCTTTAAAGCTTAAAGAAATCTCCTACATTCATGCCGAAGCCTATCCTGCTGGTGAACTGAAACATGGGCCATTGGCGCTGATTGATGCAGAGATGCCGGTTATTACCGTCGCTCCTAACAATAGCCTATTGGAAAAACTGAAATCCAATATGCAGGAAGTGAGTGCACGAGGAGGTCAGCTGATTGTGTTCATGGATGAAACTTTGCCAGCGGTTGCTGATAGCAATGTCCAGATATTAAAAATCCCACAGGTGGACAACGAAATATCGCCGATTGTATACACCGTTCCGTTACAACTTCTGTCCTACCATGTTGCCGTTCTAAAAGGCACGGATGTTGATCAACCCAGAAATCTAGCAAAATCAGTCACAGTGGAATAAAGATTATGGGTAAACTGTCATTTATTGTGGGAAAGTAATAAAGTAAATTCGATGTTGAAACCATCCAGATTAAGTCTGTTTAACGAGTCTAACTGGATGTTTTTTTATGCCTAAAAAACAATAACTTAGATCAATAGCAAGTCGGGTAGTTAAATGAAGTGCTAGGTTCTGGTCAGACGATGGTTGGAAATGTAGCTTTCATGAGCCAAACTAATTAAACATATAGGTAATTGAATTGGAAAATTTCACACCCTACTCAGCACTTTCAGGCGGCATCCTGATAGGATTAGCAGCTACCCTTTTGTTACTGTTCAACGGACGGATTGCCGGTATCAGTGGCATTATGGGCGGTTTAATCAATGCCTCCAAAGCAGAATTATATTGGCGCATTGCTTTTCTGTTAGGTATCGTTATCGGAGCATTCTTATTACATCAAATAAGACCGGGTTTTTATCAACCACGAGAAAACTTTCCGGTCTGGTTTCTCGCTTTGGGTGGGTTTCTGGTCGGTTTTGGTACCCGAATGGGGAATGGCTGTACGAGCGGCCATGCCGTGTGCGGAATCGCCAGATTTTCTGTACGCTCCATTGCGGCGACGATAACCTTTATGGCGAGCGGTTTTCTAACGGTTTATATTGTCCGTCATGTATTGGGGATAACAGTATGAAGCTAATCATAGTGGCGTTAATCAGCGGCATAATATTTGGGGTCGGTTTGACGCTTTCCCAAATGACCAATCCCGACAAGGTGCTTAATTTTCTGGATATTTCCGGTAATTGGGATCCCAGTTTGATTTTAGTGATGGCCGGGGCGCTTGCGGTCACATTGCTTTGCTTTAGGCGGATACTTAAACGACCAATGCCACTATTTGATAAGCAATTTTACCTATCAAACAAATCCGTCATTGATAAGCCGCTACTGATTGGCGCGGCAATTTTTGGAGTGGGATGGGGAATTAGTGGCTATTGCCCTGGGCCTTCTATTGCCGGGCTAGGCTTGGGTACAAGTGAAGCGGTTGTAATGATTGTTTCCATTTATCTAGGCTTCATGGTTCATCGTTTTTATAAGGGATCGTAACGGCTTATTTGGGTGTGATATTGAATCTCCGGATTAACAGCGCAGCTATCGATTAGAGTGGACAACGTTGTTTTCATGGTACGCAAGCAAGCCTCAGGTGCGTTCACGAAGTAGTTCAAGTTTTTATGGCTATTGCTTTTGATTGTCGGTAATGCTGGCCACCTTTAAGACTCAATAACGCCTACACATCAACAAGCGAGAAGCCAGCTTTTCTGGTAGCCATCTTAAAAATACACCAAATGATGCCTAGGTATACTCTAAGGTGTATGTTCTCATAGCAAAGCCCACTGTCTCTCATCATGACTGACCCGCATATTTATTCGATCTGACCATTTATACTCATAAGCAATGACCATATTAAATACTATGAAACCAGTGGTGCATTTAGGATAAGGAAAAGATACTCATTTTCACGAAGTGAATGCCATTAAATTGTCGGCAAAAAACAAAATGATATAAGCGACTTAGGTGACAGTTATGCCATAAATCTTACGGATATTGTACGAAATGACGCTTGAATACAATTTTTTGGGTGAAATCCGCAGACCTAAGCTTACGCAAAAATAGCGACACCCCGCTTCTTTAGACTAAACCACGGACTAACCGATAAATAAACTTAGTGTAAAATCAAGCTAACTTGCCAAACCACCAGGACAAACCCACTTCAATAATGATGGATTCATTTGATCGCTCATTCATAGGTGTTTATCAACTTGAATAAACTGGAAAAGATAAAATTGGCGCAGCTGCAACAACTGTTTTCTGCGTGTAACATATCATTGATCACCAGTACTCTACTTGCACTAATTCTGGCTTATTTGCAGCTTGAGGTGATCTCGGCCTCTGTCATTTTTGAGTGGCTTGCACTCGTCGTATTAGTTGCATTTTTTCGCGCAGCTCTGGTTTACGCTTACCAACGCTCGTCAATCGACGAAGAAGACGAAGTTGCTGTTCATACTTGGCTCATGAGATTTCGACTTGGTGTTTTGGCAGTAGGTGTTGTGTGGGGTTCATCGGGTTTTTTAATGTTCTCCGTACACGATCCACAGCATCAAATGTTCTTAATCTTTATGTTGGCGGGCTTGTCTGCTGGCGGAGTAGTTTCATTTTCAGCTGATCTGGTAAGTGGAATCATATTTTCCCTTGCCTCTACTTTACCGCTCGCAATCCGGTTGTTTCTCACGGGTAACAACTCGTCCGTAGCAATGGGAATAGCAGTAATATTGTATCTTGCGTTTATGATAATTAGTTTGCGACATATCAACCTTACCATAACTGAGAACATAGCATTACATATTGAAGCCTTTACTCGCGAAGAAGCCGTTAAAACAAGCGAGGAACGCTATCGTTTGCTACTTAAACATTCGCCAGTTGGAATTTTTCATTTCGATAAAAATCTCATTATTACTTATTGCAACGAACGCCTCGCAAATATTTTACAAAATTCAATTGATAGCATCGTGGGTTCAGACATGAACTTATTAAAGGATCAGTCCATTCTCCCAGTTTTGAGAAATGCCTTAAAAGGGGAAATTGTCCAATACGGCGGTAAATATTCTGCGACTCATAGCGATGCCGACATTTGGGTAGATGTGATCTGCGCACCATCCCGTGATATAAAGGAAAAGATAATGGGTGGTATAGCCATTGTCTGGGACAACACTGAGAGCAAGCAAACGGAAGAAATGCTGCGTATAAGTGCCATCGCTTTTGAAACTCAGTCAGCGATGATCGTCACTACACCCAACTTCGTTATTCTTCGTGCAAATCGGGCATTTAGCCAGCTGACCGGCTACAGCGTACAAGAAGTGATTGGGAAGACACCACGTATGCTCATTTCAGGGCGTCACGATAATGCATTCTTTAAGGGTATGAGGAATGCTCTTAAAGTAACCGGTCATTGGCAGGGCGAAATATGGAACCGGCGCAAGAATGGTATGATCGAAGCCGAGTGGCTAACGATATCGGCCGTTACCTCGCCTGAAGGGGACATAACCCATTTCGTTGGGATTTTCTATGACATCACAGAAAATAAGGATGCAGTGGCCGAGATCCATCGCCTAGCTTATTATGATGCGCTTACTCATTTACCTAACCGACGCCTACTTCAGGATCGTCTGAATCAGGGGTTGGCCTCAGCGATCCGCAATGGTAAACATGGTGCAATCCTTTTCCTTGATCTGGATAATTTCAAGGTGCTTAACGATACGCGTGGTCACGATGCAGGCGACCAATTGCTAATCGAAGTAGCAAGACGCCTGCGTACTGAAGTCTGCGATAGTGACATCGTGGGGCGACTGGGGGGTGACGAGTTCGTAGTGTTGTTGGAAAACCTAAGTAAAGATGCCGAAGAGGCGGCTATGCTTACAAAAGAAGTGGGAGAAAAATTACTTGCTTCTCTTGCTTGTCCTTACTATTTGGATGGCTACGAATTTCATTGCTCGACCAGTATCGGTATACGCCTGTATCTTGGTCATGAGACAGTGGATGAACTGCTTAGACACGCCGATCTTGCTATGTATCAGGCAAAAACGGCTGGACGCAACACTCTGTGTTTCTTCGACCCAACCATGCAAACAATGGTGAATGCTCGTGCAGATATGGAGAAAGACTTACGTTACGCGCTTGAGCAAAATCAATTTAAACTTTATTACCAATCCCAAGTTTCTCGCAACCATCAGGTTGTAGGTGCTGAAGTTCTACTATGTTGGCAGCATCCTGATCGAGGTTTAGTCTTGCCCACTGAATTTATAGCGCTAGCTGAAAAAACTAGCTTGATTCTTCCTATTGGCAAATGGGTATTGGAAACCGCCTGTGCCCAACTCAAAGCTTGGAAAGATCAATCTCACACTAGACGTTTACAACTAGCTGTCAATGTCAGCGCAAGACAATTCCGGCATCCGGATTTTGTCGCGCTTGTGAAGCAAACATTGAAAAGTAACACAATTGAACCTGACTTGCTTAAACTTGAGCTGACAGAAAGTCTAGTGCTTGACAATATCATCGACACTATAGAGAAAATGAATGCGCTTAGGGAAATTGGTGTTCGATTTTCTTTGGATGATTTCGGCACTGGGTATTCATCATTTTCCTACTTGACGCAGTTGCCCCTTGACCAATTGAAGATTGACCGATCCTTCGTGAGTAATATTGGTATTAAGCCTAGTGACGCAATAATTGTGCAAACTATCATCGGCATGGCTCGTAACTTAGGGATAGACGTGATTGCCGAAGGAGTGGAAACGGAGGCGCAAAGAGTTTTTCTTGAACAAAATGGCTGTCCTACTTTTCAAGGTTATCTGTACAGCAGGCCGGTACAGGTAGATGTGTTTGAACAATTGGTAAGTCTGAAGTGCTAACTCTTCTCTGAAGTCAATACTTTGAGATCTTTGCAAGGATAACGGAAACCCCGTTGATTGTTTAAATGCCAATTTTTTGAAAAGGCCTTTTCAAATTAATGCGGCTGTGAATAAACTTCATTGAATCTGGACGTTGCGACCAGACGGCACTAATTTCTCTATACGTTGCCCTTTACTCAAAGGGTGCTTTTCCGGTTTCATAGCTAAAGGTGAAAGAATTTAACAAAGCCTAAGCAAACGACGTGATTGCGGTTTATACTCAAAGGGGAAAAGTGGCAACGCCGCTTATCGATATTCAGGGCGAATTTAACATTTATGCCAATGAATGGCTCGAATGATGCGCCTCCTTACATCAGCAGCATTATATGTTTAGTGCATCTTATGGCTTTATGGTTTGGAACCGCTGATCTATTGACATCCTCAAAAAATTGGCACTTAACTGAGTGATATATGAGGGTGTTCCATTTGTTTCATAATGGAAAAAATGAAACGTATATTTGTTTCAATGAAACATATGCAACATCATTGAATACAGTTGGTCTGTTATTTTTTGACATAAAACTCTATTAAATCAATTAGTAATGCGGTTACATTATTATTGGCATACACATTGCTATTATTTCTATATCTGATTAACGCAATCTCACTTGATATACAGTGCAGATAAAACAACAACAGCCGAGGAGAAAAATAATGCTATTCAAACAATTATTCGATACAGAAACATGGACTTATACTTACCTGATTGCCGATCCGGCCACGAAAGACGCTGTGTTAATCGATCCTGTCAACACCCATATTGATGACTATTTGGCGATGTTGAAAGAACTGGGCTTAACCTTAAAGTACACGTTAGAGACCCACGTCCACGCCGACCATATCACCGCCAGCGGTTTGTTAAGGCAAAAACTGGGCGCGCAAACTGGCGTTAGCGCCTTATGCGGCGCTGAGACTGCCGATATCCAGATCAAGGACGGTGATGTCTTTAACTTCGGCCAAGGCGAGCAAATCAAGGTGATCGCCACCCCCGGCCATACCAAAGGCAGCATTTCATTTTTATGGCGTGACCGCGTGTTCACCGGCGACTCTTTGTTTATCGGCGGCTGTGGCCGTACCGATTTCCAGGGTGGCGATGCCGGTGCCCAGTACGACAGTATCCAGAAGTTGTTTGCCCTGCCGGACGACACCATCGTTTATCCTGGACACGATTACCAGCAAAAATGGATCAGCAACATCAAACAAGAGAAGACAACCAATCCGCGTTTGGCCGGTAAAACCCGCGAGCAGTTTATCGAGATCATGAACAACCTTAACCTACCGAAACCGAGATTAATCGATGAAGCCGTCCCGGCCAACCGTTTTTGCGGCCTGGAAGAAAACCAACGGCAGGATGCTATCGTCCAACGGGAAGTCGCCCGAGAAAAGGAGGCTGCAAAAGCGGACGGACAGCCGGTGGTCGATTGCGGGGGTGCAGTGCATAAAACCGGCGGCATGACTGCCCAAGACATGGTGGCGGCGGCCAAGCAGCAAATTACCGAAGTGAATGTCGACAAAGCCAAACAATTGCTGGCAGAAGGCGGCATCACGGTAGTCGATGTCCGTGAGGAAAGCGAATATGCCGCAGGCCACGTTGATAAGGCTATTTTACTGCCGCGCGGCGTATTGGAGTTCAAAATTGGCAGCATTCCTGAACTTAGCGATAAAACTAAGCCATTGATGATTTACTGCCGAACCGGCGGACGGGCTTCCATGGCGGCGGTCACGCTGAAGGCGTTCGGTTATACCAATGTGGTTTCTATTGCCGGCGGCTTTGAGGCTTGGCAAAAAGCAGCTTAATATGTTCCCTCTCTTGCCGGATTTTGGCTTTTAAAAATCCGGCTATTTTTTCATCAAAAGATTACACCACAAAAATAATAACTATTAACTCGGAGGATTCATGTCAGAACAACATTTTCAAGTATTGATTGTCGGCGGCGGTGCCGCAGGCGTTTCTGTTGCCAACAACATGCGCCGACAAAATTCTAAAATCAAGATCGGCTTGATTGAGCCGTCGGAGAAACATTATTACCAGCCCGGGTTTCACCATCATTGGTGGCGGTGCTTATACCATGAAAGAAACCACCCGCAATGAAAAGGACTTGATCCATAAAAGCACCACCTGGATTAAGGATTATGCCGAATCTTTCCAGCCGGATGAAAATACCGTCACCTTGCGTTCCGGTGAAAAAGTGGGTTACGACTACCTTGTGGTTTGCCCCGGTTTGCAACTGGACTGGGACAAAATTAGCGGCTTGAAAGAAACCTTGGGCAAAAACAACGTTTGCAGTAACTATTCCGCCGATTATGTGGAATATACCTGGACCACCATCCAGGCCATGCAATCGGGAACTGCATTATTTACCCAGCCGACGATGCCGATTAAATGCGCGGGCGCACCACAAAAGATTATGTACCTGGCAGCAGACCGGTTCCGTAAACGCAAAATCCTGGATAAATTCAGCATTGAGTTTTGCAATGCGGGGCCTGCCATGTTTGGGATTCCGTTTTTCGCCAAAGCGTTGATGAAAGTGGTGCAAGGATACGGTATCAAAACCAATTTTAGCCACAACCTGGTTGCGATCGACGGCCCTGCAAAAACGGCTACCTTTGAAGTCACCGATAGCGAAGGCAAGAAAACGCAAGTCACCAAACAATTCGACATGATCCATGTCACCCCGCCGCAAAGTGCGCCGGATTTCATCAAGAAAAGTCCGCTGGCGAATGCAGCCGGCTGGGTGGATGTAAATCGATAAAACCTTGCAACACAATAAATACGCCAATATTTTCGGTTTGGGTGATGCCACTTCCACACCCAATGCCAAAACTGCCGCCGCCGTGCGCAAGCAAGTGCCGATCGTTGTCGATAACATCCTGAACTTGATGAACCAAAAAGCCGTAGAAGAAGAATATGACGGTTATGGCTCCTGTCCGCTAACCACGTCACTGAACACGGTAATGCTGGCGGAGTTTGCTTATGCCGGCAAGGTGACGCCATCGTTCCCCTTGCTCGACCCAAGGGAAAACCGCTGGATTTGGTGGTTGGGGAAAAAAGATCGGTTTCCCTTGGCTCTATTGGCATTTGATGCTCAAAGGTTATCGGATTGATATTCCCCATTTAGCCTCATACGCTGAAAAGTTTACGAAAGAAGAATAGTTTAAAAAATCCTCCCTCATTGCGGGTGAGAACCTAAAGACGGCTTTTGTCGAGTTTGTTTTCCCCCGCATTTTTTAGGATGCCATAGTCTTCTTTACTAAGCCCATACAATTGATATCCCTTAAAAAATGGAAAGAATGCATCGGCCAATGTTTGCAAGATATCCGCTTATTATCCAACTAACCCGCTATCTGCCGATCATTTCCTGGTTAAAGACCTATTCCCGCCAGGATTTTTATGATGACCTGTTTGCGGGCGTCATAACCGCGATTTTGCTGGTGCCGCAGGGGATTGCCTATGCCATATTGGCAGGCTTACCGCCAGAGCTAGGGTTATATGCCAGTATATTGCCCCCAATCGTTTATGTCCTGTTGGGCACCAGCCGGACGTTATCGGTTGGGCCGGTATCGATAGCCGCCATCATGATTGCCAGTGCGTTAAGCTCACCTGAAGTTCAAGCATTGGGAAATCCCGTGCAAAGTACGTTGATATTATCGGCGGAATGTGGCTTGATTATGTTGCTGATGGCCTTGTTGCGCATGGGCGGGTTGGTGAATTTCATCAGCCATCCCGTGTTAACGGGCTTTACCAGCGGGGCTTCATTATTAATAATTGCCAACCAATTACCGCAATTGGCCGGCTTAAAAAGCCCGGAGTGCAGCATTGGAGTTGGCTTGTTATAGCCGTTATGTCCAAGCATATAATTTACCCACCTTAGAGATTGGGTTATCGGCAATTGGATTATTGGTAATATTCAGCAAAGCGCTCCCTTCGTTACTCAATAAGATAGGATTTGTCTCAGGCCATTGTGACTGCCATCAGCAAATGCGGGCCTCTCCTTACTGTCTTATTGGGTACAGCGGCAGTGGCTTATTTTAACTTGCAAACAAGCCATAACGTGGCGGTTGTTGGCGCAGTCCCCTCCGGCTTTCCGGCATTAAGCCTAGACTTTATTAATGCTGATAAGTGGCAAGTATTATTACCAAGCGCAGCGTTTATCGCATTAATTGCCTACGTGGAAAGTGTGGCGATTGCCAAAGTAACCGCAAATCTCAGGGGCGAAAAAGTCGAACCCAACCAAGAACTGATTGCTTTAGGTGCAGCCAACCTTGCGACCGCAGTTTCCGGTGGGATGCCGGTTGCCGGCGGCTTTAGCCGGACTATGGTGAATTATGCCGCAGGCGCCAAAACGCAAATGGCGATGTTGATTGCGGCTTCAATTCTTGCAGTGGCGGTAATCTTCTTTACCCCGTGGTTTGAACATATCCCCAAGGCTGTACTGGCAGCCATCATTTTAGTCGCCATTGTCCCATTAGTGCGCTTAAAGAACATCGTTCACACTTGGCGCTACGACCGGGGTGATGGTATTGCCGAACTGGTGACGCTGTTAGGCGTCCTCATCCTGGGCATAGAAGAAGGCATTTCATTAGGAATACTGCTGACAATCGCCAGCCATTTACGGAAATCCAGCCAGCCCCATATCGCCGTTGTGGGTCGAATCCCGAATACCGAACATTTCCGTAACATCAAACGCCATCAGGTTGAAACCTGGCGGCACTTATTGATGATCCGCATCGATGAAAGCATCACCTTTACCAATATCAATTACATCGAAGAGTTTCTTGCTGCCGAACTGCAGCGGCAACCGGATATTAAACATGTCGTGCTTATCTTTACCTCCGTCAGCGATATTGATACCACGGCATTAGAATCATTGGAGACTATCAACCAGACGTTGCAAACCAAAGGCCTTACCCTAAACATTGCAGAAGCCAAAGGCCCGGTCATGGATAAGTTGGAAAAAACCGATTTTATTGAGCAACTTAAACCGGGCAAGGTGTTTTTCCGCAGCATGGATGCGGTTAAAGAACTGGCTGGATTAATGTGAAAGCAATCAATCATTGCACCAATGGCTTTTGTTAAAAAAAATAATTAAGCATCCATATCAGCTTGACGGGGACATTATGTACAAAATCATTTTTCTACTTGCCTTTATGAGTTCTTCGGCTCTAGCAGATGAGGTAGATAGCCGTCAAATGCTTAACCTGACCGAGCCCCAACGCAATCATGTTTTAGCTGAAATGCGTTCCTTATTGACCGGCACACAAAACATCCTGGCAGCGCTTGCCAATGATGATATGGCTGTTGCGGCAGAACACGCCCAATCGCTAGGCTTTCACATGAAACACAAATCAGAAAATCCTCTCCATGACATATTGCCTAAAGATTTCATGATGCTGGGCATGTCGATGCACAAAGATTTCGACCTCATAGCGGCGGATGCCGCCACTTTAAAAGACCCTAAGCACACGCTAAAACAATTAAGCGACACGATGGCCAAATGTACAGCCTGTCATGCCAGTTACCAGATTCGTCCGGTCTTAGTCGCAACTGATATGCGGCTTGACGAAGTCGCCCAACGCGGCCGTCATGTCATGCCGTTCAATTTGGAACAAACCACCCATGTGTTTACCAAAACAGAATATGGCGGTGTCCAGAAGGTTATCGTTAAAGATAAAGCGAATACAGACCAGATCAAACTGATAAGAGAGCATCTAAGCACGATTTCCCAGGAATTTGCACAAGGTGATTTCTCGAACCCAGCGAAAATTCATGGCGATACCATGCCGGGGTTATCTGACGCTCCGCAATGCCAAGCCGGGGCAACTAAAAATCGACTATAAGGAATTAGCCGATGGCGCTGAAATTGATTACGCAACGGATGACACAAACCTATTAAAAGCGCTGCATCAATGGTTTGATGCGCAACTCAGCGACCATGCGCGGCATGCGGTTTCCGGTCATCCACATCATAGGATGCAGGGTAATTAATCCGGCGGCTATGGATGTCGGTAAGTAACGTTATGTTCACTTCTTTTTTTAAAAAAATAACCGGCGAAAAAGCCTCCTTCAGTAAAGAAATCACTGCGGCAGTCGTATTAAAGTTTTTATTATTGGCAGGTTTATGGTGGTTGTTTTTTAAAGGCCATAAGCAACCTGTCGATGGCGACGTTATCGCTGCCAAATTATTCGGTGAAAACCAACCTGTAATTCAACTGCCAAAAAGTCCGGAGAAACCTTAATGATAAGCAATGAAGTCGTGGAGTTGTCGAGGCTCCAATTTGCGTTGACGGCGCTGTACCATTTTTTATTTGTACCCTTGACGCTGGGTTTATCCTTTTTGCTGGCGATCATGGAATCGGTCTATGTGATGTCAGGACGAGAGATCTATAAGGATATGACCCGCTTCTGGGGTAAGCTGTTCGGCATCAACTTCGCGATGGGCGTTACCACCGGCATTACCATGGAATTCCAGTTCGGCACCAACTGGGCGTATTATTCCCATTATGTCGGCGATATTTTCGGGCTACCGTTGGCTATCGAAGGCATGATGGCATTCTTCCTGGAATCGACTTTCGTTGGCGTGTTTTTCTTCGGCTGGGATAAGCTCACCAAACTGCAACATTTAACCACCACTTGGCTTCTGGCATTAGGGACAAGCTTGTCGGCATTATGGATTTTGATCGCCAATGGCTGGATGCAGCATCCGGTTGGCGCGGAATTCAACTACGATACTATGCGCATGGAATTGACCAGTTTTACCGACCTGTTTTTTAACCCCGTTGCCCAAGTGAAGTTTGTCCATACCGTCGCGGCGGGTTATGTCACTGGTTCCATGTTTGTCCTTGGTATTAGCGCGTATTACCTGCTTAATAATAAAGATGTCGCATTCGCCCGGCGCTCATTCCGGATTGCATCCGGCTTTGGTTTGGCGGCCGTATTATCGGTGATTGTGTTAGGTGACGAAAGCGGATATACCACTGGCGAGGTACAACGCGCCAAACTCGCCGCTATCGAAGCGGAATGGGAAACCGAGGAAGCCCCAGCATCATTTACTTTATTCGGCTTTCCTGACGAAGATACCATGACCACCCATTACGCCATCAAAATCCCTTATGTGATGGGCTTGATTGCGACCCGATCAATTGACCAAAAAGTAGACGGCATTAAGGAAATCCGCGAACGTAAGCATCTCCGAATTACCAAGCGGTATGATCGCTTATGAAAACTTGCAGAAACTGCGCCAGGATAAAAACGATCCAATAGCTAAAGCTGCATTTGAAGCCCACAAGGAAGATCTAGGCCACGGTTTATTACTGAAAAAATATACCGAAAAAGTGGTCGATGCCACCCCTGAACAAATCGATGCCGCCGTGCATGACGCTATCCCACGCGTCGCCCCGATGTTCTGGACGTTCCGGGGTATGGTGCTGTGCGGGTTCACCATGTTGTTTATCTTTGCCGCATCGTTTTATTTTAATGCGAAGCGCACTGCGCATAAGCAACGCTGGCTGTTACGATTGGCGTTTTATGGGATTCCCTTGCCTTGGATTGCCAGTGAACTGGGCTGGGTCGTCGCCGAATACGGCCGCCAACCCTGGACAATTGCGAACATTTTACCCACCCACTTGAGTACATCGAGTGTTGAGCCAGGGCAACTTTATTTATCGTTGGCTGGATTTTTTGTGTTCTACACCGTATTGCTTGTTATCGAGATGTACCTGATGCTGAAATATGTACGCCTTGGCCCCAGCAGTTTGCACACAGGCCGTTACCACCACGAACAAGAAGAAGGATTAAGCCATGTTTGATTACGAAACCTTACGGGTTATTTGGTGGGCACTATTAGCCTTTTTAGTCTGCGGCTTTACGGTAATGGACGGCTTCGACTTAGGGATTGGCATGTTATTGCCATTCCTCGGCAAAACTGACGACGAACGCCGGGTGATGTTGAATACGGTCGGCCCAACCTGGGAAGGCAACCAGACCTGGTTGGTCACCCTGGGCGGCATATCCTTCGGGGCTTGGTCGCTGGTTTATGCTACCGTTTTCTCTGGACTTTACACTGGCATGTTGGTCTTGCTGTTCGGCTTATTTTTGCGTCCGGTCGGATTCGACTACCGCAGCAAACTCCCGGATCCGCGCTGGCGTTCATCCTGGGATTGGGCGTTGTTCCTTGGCGGGCTGGTGCCTTCGGTCGTGTTAAGCCTTGCAGTGGGTAACGTAATCTTAGGCCTACCGTTCCAGCTCGATAACGAATTACGGTCGATTTATACCGGCGGCTTCTGGGATTTATTCAATCCCTTTTCGCCTGCTTTGCGTGGTGGTTGGTGTTTCCCTTCTATGCCTGCACGGTGCAGTGTTCCTCCACTGGCGTACTGAGCGTGAACTAGCCGAACGCGCCCACCGGGTTATTGTTTGGAGTGGCATTATTTTCGCGCTGAGCTTTATCGCTGCCGGATTTTGGCTTGCTTATGGTCAGGATGGCTATTTGATAACATCAGCGATTGAGCCTAATGCGAGCGTAAGCCCTCTCGCCAAAACAGTCACCAAAAGCACTGGCTTGTGGTTGAACAATTACAGCATTTATCCTGCTTTGGCTTTGGCGCCGTTAATTGCTTTGTTCGGTGTGTTACTGGTTATTTTTTGCTCGATTAAACGTTATGTAGGCACAGCGTTCGTCCTAAGCTCCCTGGTTGTGATTTGCGCCCTGATGACGGCGGGCGGCTCAATGTTCCCGTTTATCCTACCCTCCAGCATCCATCCTGCCAGCAGCCTGACGGTATGGGATGCCAGTGCCAGCCGTTACACTTTGCAATTATTATTCTTCGCTACGGTAGTATTTATGCCCATCGTCATGGCTTATACCACCTGGGTATATCGGGTCATGCGCGGCAAGGTTACGGTGAAAGATATCCAGGACAATCAACATATTATGTATTAAGGAGAAAAAGATGTGGTATTTCGCGTGGATTTTAGGGGTGGGTTTGGCGTGTGCATTGGCGATTATCAACGCCTTCTGGTTGGAAATTAACGATGATCGTGATAATTAAGAAGACATCGGTTGTTCCAGAGGACATTGATACAGCAATATTATTCTTTACCTCAAAAGTCAGTAAATCGGGCAGATACTCATTAACTAGAAATTTATATTCCCTTGCAACCAGATTTTTTGGGTATCGGTGCCAAACTTATCGGCATTGTAGTTGGCATATTTCGCTAACATTGAATAATGTTTACCGAATTTCCATAAAGCCTGAAAATTCCATTCATCGCCATAATGGATATTGCCCGTATCGTCGCTGAAATCGTGGAATACACCAGTCAAGACAAGATTGCCCCGGTCAAGCAAGACATGAGCAGTGGCGAATACATCACGAATACCATTGGCAGGCGTATTCAAAAACAAGTCCGCCCAGCCCTGGAAAGCATGGTTAGTCCCCAATGGCGTATCGAAGGTCTTATCTTTACCGTAACCGTTAAGTTGTTCCATCGCGCCTTGAACCGTGACATTAAAGGCCGTCAAGCCCCCCATCAGATTGAACCGATCGGCTGCATATTCAGCTTTTCCATGTCCATAATCTTCCTGATAAGCGTATTCGGCAGTGTAAACCACACCAAAGTTGTCGCTCAGTTTAAGCGTGTCACCGGGTTTTTGAAAATTGGTGAAACGCACACCATAAGTGGCGCTTGATTTTTCATAGTTTTCTTTTTCGGTGTAATCCAGCCAGTAGCCATAGCCGATAATATTGCCATAATCACCAACCTTGTAATTCACATTGACGATGGGTGCATTGATGTTTTCGGTGGTCGAAGTGATGGTCTGCACGTTGCCTATATAACCAGCATTAACGACCAGCCCAAATAACTGTTGACTAGTATGG
Organism: uncultured Gammaproteobacteria bacterium; assembly: GCA_963804035.1. Classification (GTDB taxonomy): domain Bacteria; phylum Pseudomonadota; class Gammaproteobacteria; order Methylococcales; family Methylomonadaceae; genus Methyloglobulus. The sequence continues at coordinate 921,799 of CAWDOO010000004.1, forward strand.
GTGATAAGCACCGAGTCAAAGGTATGTTCCATTTGCCGCCAGCCGACGTTGCCGATGTAACGGTCGTCATCCAGCTTTATACGTTGCCGACCGCCCTTGATGACCGTATCGGGAATCCCTGCATAGCTGATCCACAATTGGTTAAGCTCAGCTTTTTCTGGGTCGGCGATCACAGAAAAGTCCGTCTTATCATTGCGTAAGCTATTGAAATCTTCCTGCATGGCAAGGTTACCTTCAAATTCCGCATAACCTTGGATACCGTAAAATACGGGAGACAACAAACCCGCCCGTAACCGTAAGGTATTGCCGTTAGCGGTCTGCGGTTGTTTGCCTAAAGGCAGGCCGGTAACAATATCCCGCTTGTTGTCTTCGTTAACATTTTCCCAGCGGTAGTTTAAGTCCAATTTGATTGCACCCTTATTGCCGTAATGATAAAAATTAAGTGCATCCTCGACAGACTGGGTAACACCGACCGCAGATGCCGGATGGTTGGCAAACGCGAGCGATAATAATGAAGTCGCAAGGACTATTTTTCGATATTTAGGCATGTAGTTCCCCTTAGCTAATCAAAGCCATTTGTTAAGTATATGGTATTTAGTTTTTTTTAATTAATGCGTATGTTCACAATCAGACAAAAATCGGAGGATGCTCTCCCGATATTTATAATAATCAGGATGGCTCAACAGTGCTTTACGTGTGCGTGGCCTGGGCAAATCGATGTTTTCGATCTTGCCGATCTTGGCGTGTGGGCCGTTAGTCATCATAATGACGCGATCCGCCAACAGGATAGCTTCATCGACATCATGGGTGACGATAAGCGCAGTCACATGAGTGCGCTCCCATACTTCCATCAGCACTTCCTGCAATTCCCAGCGGGTGAGCGAATCCAACATCCCGAAAGGTTCGTCCAGTAACAGTAACTTGGGTGATAAGGCGAAAGCACGGGCAATGCCGACTCGCTGCCGCATCCCGTTTGACATCGCGCCAGCTTTTTTACGTAGGGAATCACCCAAGCCAACGCGGGTCAAGTAGTATTCAACAATGTCTTCCCGTTCCGTTTTTTTAGCATGGGGATAGACTTTATCAACACCTAGCATGACGTTGTCGAATGCGGTCAGCCAAGGAAACAAGCTTGGTGCCTGAAATACCACGCCACGATCTGGCCCTGCGGCATCAATCTCGCGGTTATCCAGGAAAATAGCACCCTCTGAAATCGAATTTAATCCAGCCGCCATGGATAAGACAGTGGACTTCCCGCAGCCGGAGTGGCCAATAATGGAAATGAATTCGCCTTTTTTTACCCGCAGGTCAAAACCATCAACCACTTTGATGGTGTTGTTGCCATCAGGTGTAGGATAAGTTTTGGCGATTTGGGAGAACTCCAGGTAACGGTAATTAGGCCGTCCCGTGTCTTCCTTTAGCGGTTTCAAGGCAGATCGATCCAATGCCCAGTCATTGCTGGTATTGGGGCGCACATTAGGCAAGACCGTTTGGCTTTGTCCTTCGGTAAGGTTTTTTTCCATGCCGATAGCCATCAAATACTGGGTGATATCGGCGCGCGTTTTTTTGAAAGCCTCATTATGGTTTAACTCTGTCCTGTTCCGTGGGCGTTCGATGTTGACGATAAAATCCGGCCCCAGCGTGGCATTTGGGCCAGGATTAAGCGGAATCACTCTATCCGCCATGTAGATGGCTTCATCGACATCGTTGGTAATCAGGATGACCGTTTTCTTTTCTTGTTCCCAAATTTGCAGGATTTCGTCTTGCAGCATTCCCCGAGTTAGGGCATCTAACGCACTAAGAGGCTCATCGAGTAGCAAAATATCGGGGTTGGCTGCCAATGCCCTGGCGACATTCACCCGTTGCCGCATACCGCCTGATAATTCAGCAGGTTTCTTGTTCATTGCCGCACCAAGATTAACCATTTTCACGTATTTTTCGGTATGGGCTTTACGTTGGGCGGCAGGCCAATCCTTAAAAATTTCATCGACAGCCAGCGCCACGTTCTCAAATACTGTTAGCCAAGGCATCAAGGAATAATTTTGAAATACCACACCACGATCTGGACCTGGTGCATTGATGGCTTTGTTCTGCTTCAATACCTCACCGCTATCAACTTGTATCAAGCCAGCAATGGCCGAAATCAGCGTAGTTTTTCCGCTACCGGAAAAACCGACGATGGCGATGAATTCACCTTCTTTCACACGCAGATTAATGTTGTTCAAAACCGAGGTTTTACTATTGCCCTCACCATAGGATTTACAGACATTTTTTAATTCTAGCAAAGGGTGTTCTGCCAACTCGTCAGTTTGGTTCATCGCAAGTGATTTCGGATTGCTTCCGGTAAAAGGAATAACAACGGAAGGCTTGGGTTCTGGTGATTTAATTGTGTTAATGGCTAAGCTCATCATTGCCCCCTGGTTACAGTTCTCTGCCAAAAGAAAAGATTTTTTGCAGCGTTTGCATGATACGGTCGAGAATAAAACCGATAATGCCGATTGTGAACACAGCTACCATGATACGACCCAGTGAATTTGAGCTGCCGTTTTGGAACTCATCCCAGACGAATTTACCCAAACCAGGATTTTGAGCCAGCATTTCGGCAGCAATCAGAACCATCCAGCCCACGCCCAGTGACAAACGCATACCGGTAAAAATGTAAGGCATGGCGGATGGGATGATGATTTTGGTGATTTGCGTACTCCAATTTAAGCGTAACACTTTGCCAACATTGACCAAATCTTTATCAATGGACGAGACACCCACCGCCGTGTTGATAAGGGTCGGCCACAGTGAGCACAAGGTTACGGTAATCGCCGAGGTAAGAAACGATTTTTCAAACCAAGAATCATCATTAGTGACATAAGCCGCACTCACGACGAGCGTGATGATTGGCAACCACGCGAGGGGCGAGACGGGTTTAAATATCTGGATTAGGGGATTGATAGCTGTGTTGATGACAGGGCTCATGCCACACAAGAGGCCAAGCGGCACAGCTACCAGCGAAGCCAATACAAAGCCTGTAAATACGGTGTACAAACTAGTCCAGATTTTATCTATATAGGTAGCACTGCCGTTGTAGGGGCGGATTTTGATTTCAGCATCTAGGTTTTCCGCTTTTTCCTTCTCGATACGTGCTTCCTGGCGGACATAAAACTCAGCTTTCTTGATTTTTTCGGCGCGATGTTCATCTAAAAGCCCCATCGCTTCGTCCCAAACGGCACTTGGACCAGGTATGGTACCTAGGCTGGTGTTAACCTTGGCTACGGAAAAACTCCAGAACCCCAAAAAAAACAGGATGGCAATAATGGGTACGCCCATTATCAAAAACAATTGCCGGATTTGTTGTGCCGGGTTTTCGCCTGCCGCTATTTTTACAAAAGGAACAAACCAGGTGAACCCGGTTAAGTTGAAAAATTTGATGAGTTGGTTACTCATGGCTATTACCTATAATTTGCGATATTTCGATAAGGTAGTTTCGTCTCAATACCTTGATAAATAAAGGTGCATCCTTGCACCGACATGAAATCCTGCCTGCACGATAAGTGGAGCAACTTTTAACAACTAAAAGCTTTGTTAATCTAGTTGGAACTGGGTATTGACTAACCTAACCATAGCCTTGGTCTATAACTAATCTACAATCTTGCCACTTGCCACTTTCTGCTTACCTTTTAAGCCGATAGAAAACTTGCTGAGATAATCGTTTGGTTTGGTGCCGTCATAAGCAATGCCATCAATAAATTCGCTGGAAGTTGGTTTGAAGCCACTTTCACCGTCAGCCGGGAAGTCGCTGGCTTTAGCCTTGCCTTCGGCGATCAATGCCTTGGCTGCGGTCATGAATACGTCAGGGCGATAGACTTTTTTGGCGATGTCCATGTACCAAGAATCCGGTTTTTCTTCGTTAATCATGCCCCAGCGGCGCATTTGGGTTAAGTACCACACTGCATCGCTGTAATAAGGGTACGAGCCGTTATATCGGGCAAATACATTGAAATCTGGCAAATCACGCTTATCACCTTTTTCGTATTCAAACGTACCGTTCATACTGTTGGCGATGACACCATAATCGGCTCCGACATATTGTTTTTGCGACAGCATTTCCACGCCTTCATTGCGGTTTTTGTTGCCTTCAGCGTCTAACCAAAGGGAGGCACGAATCAAAGCTTTAATGACAGCTACATGGGTTTTAGGGTATTTGTCGGCAAATTCCTTGGTAACGCCAAAGATTTTCTCAGAACTGTTTTTCATTAATTCAAAATCGCTTATAACTGGTACACCGATGCCTTTAAATACCGCCTGTTGATTCCAGGGTTCACCCACGCAGTAGCCAACAATCGTGCCGGAATCCATGGTTGATGGCATTTGAGGAGGGGGCGTTACTGACAGCATGGCTTCGGCATTAATTTGGCCTGATGTATCTTGAGGAGGTTCATAAAAGCCAGGGTTAATGCCACCGGCTGCCAGCCAGTAACGCAATTTTAAATTGTGTGTGCCTACAGGAAAGGTCATCGCCATATTGAATGGCTTGCCTTCGGCCTTATATTTTTCCAGCACAGGTTTCAAGGTATCGGCTTTGATCGGATGTGTGGGTTTGCCGCCTGACATCGGTATTTGCGGCTTCATTTGTTTCCAGACATCATTGGAAACCGTGATGGCATCACCGTTCAAAGTTAGGGTGAAAGCACTGACAATATCTGCCTTAGTACCGTAGCCTATGGCTGCGCCCAAAGGTAATGGTGCCAGCATGTGCGCTCCATCCAACTCGCCGCCGACTACTCGATCCAATAAAACTTTCCAGTTAGCTTGTGCTTCAAGTTGCACCGACAGCCCTTCTTCCTCGAAGAAGCCTTTTTCGAAAGCTACCGCTAAGGGAGCCATGTCGGTTAATTTGATGAAACCAAGTTTTAGGCTTTCCTTCTCAAGTTTCTCAGTGGCATCGGCCTGTGTTGCAAGCGCCAATGTTGAGATAAGTGCCGCAGCTGAAAATGCCCTGACCAGTTTGGTCAATGTGAATTTTTTGGAATGAATCATAAGTTACTTGTCCTGTAAGAGAAAATTTGAACAAAAAAAAACGTCTACAAACGAGAGTGTCGGTAAAAAACACATCCGTTTAGTTGACGCCTTTGTCAGATTGCTCAGCTGTGAGCTTAAAGATAGACACCATCGTTGGAGTCTCTGTAAACAACAAAGCAGAAGTTATGCCAGTTTTTTAATGTTCATGTTTTATTTGATATTTATTAATATTTACATGGGCTTAAGAACTTTTAAAGAAGGGTGGTGATATAGATCTATTTACCAATTAGTTAAAAATAACAAATATTTTGCTCAACTAATGTGCAGTGATGGTAAGTGTCGCACCAAAAAAGTACTTTATATGCTCACTCTGGCTGAAGCCAGCCAGAGCTGATTTGATGTTTTGAAATAAAGATAAAACGAGTTCTGATACAGCAGCCAAGGCTGCTTACAAAAGCAAATAAAAAATCAATGTCTTGGAAGGCTGTCCTAAAATAAAAAGGTCACTATCGCTTTTAATCTACCTTGCCGGATCACGGGGATCGCGAGCATACTGCTCAAGCTATCCAGTTCAGGATTATATTCAGACTCCTCTCGGTTACCGGTAATGATGGGCATTCCCGTTAACCAAACCCGACCTAATGCCCCTACGCCCTTATTAACGCTAATAGTTTCAAAGATTTCTGCCAGATTATTGCCATGTTTACTGTAGCCTTGCTGGCATATCAGTTGATTACCTTTTAGGTCCGGAATCCATATCTGGATGCGCTTTGCAATTGGCGTAGCCTTTGCGGACAGAAAGGTCATTACATAGCTTTGTTCGTCGCTGTTGCCCACAGGAATACCCAGCCCTGTCGTTATACCTGTTTGTTGCGCATCAGCAGAACGACTAAACTCATTGGCTTTACCGATATCTTCCATCAAGACGGGCATACCCGTCCCCCAGGCTAGTCCGGGTATGCCCTGACCTTTCGGCATTTTGACTTTTCTGGAAATTTTTTCAAAATGCTCCAGAGTCCCGTAATACCCATCCATAACATGCAGGGAGTCAGGGTTAGCCGAATCGTTGCACCAAACTTCAATAGCACCTGCATGATCTTCATCATCGCCGCATAAAAAGACCACGACGGCCAGCAAAAAATCACCGGAAAAAATTGGCAATGCTATTCCGCAGGTCAAGCCCGCTTTTTGGGCGGCTTCCGTGCGCTTAAAGAACGAATGTTCAAATTTCGTTAAAACAATAGGATGGCCAGCGGCCCAAGCTTTACCAGGCAATCCTTCATCGTAAGCAAAATGTTGTTGTTTGCTGGCATTTTTAAAATCGGTTAAGGCACCATATAGGCCGGAATTGAACTCTAACAGCGTACGTTCTTTGTCTGGAATCCATATTTCGGTGACTTTGATAAACGTTTTCATATCGGATAAGGTTATTTAAGCAATTCAGCCATAGCGATGACATTTCTGGCCATTTCACCCAGTGTAATGTTCCTGTCCATCGCCAGTTTTCTAAGTTTGTGATAAGCCTCGTCTTCAGTAAAACTCTGTGTTTTTATTAAAATAGCTTTGGCACGATCAATCTGTTTTCTATCTTCAAGTTGGCTACGTGCTTCTTCAAGCGCATCTTTTAGCGCCTGCCTGTGTTTGAACCTTGCTATGGCAATTTGGATAATACTGCCGAGACGTTGACAAGGTAATTCATCAACGATAACAGCACTGACTTCGGCTTTGATGATTTTGTTAATGGTTTCGTTGCTTCCGTCGCTGGAGAACATGACAATGGGCATTGGTAATTGCCGATCCAGCGCTTGTAAATCGGCAATTAGCTTATCCGAAGGTGTGTTGACATTGACAATAATGACATCTGGCCTGGATTCTTTTACGAAAGCTAAAAATGAGCGGCCATACTGGGTTTTCAGGACTTCAAAGTCATCTTTTTTAAGTGCATTTTCCAGTGAGGAATTATTGGTTTCACATTCAACAAATAAGACATTTAACATATGTCTATTTTTTTACGTGGAAATATTCGAAGTTCATTGCGGGATTATAAACTCATTAATTGTTATGGTTTTCAATAATCCGAAGGCTGGTAACGATCTACGTGAAATAAAATGAAAACATTGATGAGCAGGTTTTGCCGCTGACTGTATACAGCTTTAAAAAAGCCAATATAAATAGCCGTATTTATGGCAATCATAAAAAAGATGCATCCTTGCATCAAATTGATATCCGTTTCCGGTACACGAGGAGGGTACAAATGGCATAACAATAAAAAATATCTAATCCTTTCAATTCTCTTTTGCTGAAAAATCTAAATTCTGTGCTTTAGGGTTCGACCGAGCTTTAACACTTAATCGAATGATTATCTTCTTACTTTCTAGTAACACCCCTTTAAAAAAGATGCGTCCTTGCATCAAATCGACATCCGATCTACACGAGGAGGGGTACAAGTTGCATAACAAAAGACAATTAGGAGCTCAAAAATAAATTACCCGATATTGGAGCCGCTCGATGCAATCATAAGAGCGATTACGACTGCAATAAGGTAAAACACTGAAGCGGGCTTGCTTGTGTTTGGAAATATTTGATTATCCACTTCGGCAGACTTGGAACGAGCTACATCGTATTCAGCTTGTTTGTGTTGAACTTCCCGAGCTATGAATGGAACCAACTTGTTCAGGGCTTCATAAGGGCTTCTGGTTTGTTTCATTGAATGACCTCACAGTTTAAATGAAAGATACTGCAAAATTTAATTGGCGATTTGCAAGACCCTGTAGATACAAACTGCATAAATAGCAGAGCCTTTACAATTTATAAAGCAAACTATGTGCCAATATAATATTTTTTGGTTTTTTGTTGTTTTTATCTATAAATATTAAGTGGTTACGTATATTTCCTGAATTAGCAAAGATATAAGCTCGATTAAATGTGACGCATTGACTTTGTGCGTTGGTTTCTTGGGACGCACCAATTTGGAAAATTGGGTTAACGGATCGACACCTGAAATGAATGAAAACGGATGGTTTTGAGGATGAAACGTGGATAGTTTCCATCGAGAATAGATGTTTTGGTAACATCTTTAGTCAAGGACTGAAGGTTTATAGTACCTTCTCAGGTTGCGTATGGTTACAGCTAAACGTCTGGGCGGGGTTAAAAAACCCCGCCTAAACCAGACCGTACAATTTACGCAATATAATAGTTGCGGTAAATGTTTGGTTATTTTTATTAAGGTCTTTGTAAGAAAGCAAAGATTATTCGGTTTCTTTTATTTTCTACGATTGTCAAGTTATTGGCACTGTCTGGTAATCAACCAATTGTTTCGCGAAAGCGCTTATTTATGTGCGCTCTCTTTTTTGATGAGCCCATTCATCACATCAATCATTTTTTCCTGAGACCCTGCCAAAGTTCCATTGGTTTTATATTTGCCGTTGACGATGATTGTGGAAACCCCAGTTATTCCGTATTTTGCAGCAAGCGCAGGCGCTTGACGCATCTTTGAGTCAATCATGAAAGATTTATAAGTTTCTCGGAAATCTGCATCTTTAACACCATGGGCGACAAAAAATTTGGCTAATTCATCTTCCGTTTCAAGGGTTTGTTTTTTATCTTGGATGGCATCAAAAAAATCGGAATGGATGGCATCAACAACTCCTAGTGCTTCAGCGATGAAATAAGCTTTGGCGTGTTTGCCCCACTGTTCACTAAAAATTGCCGGAATTCTTATGAATTCGACATTTTTCGGTTTTGTTTTTAACCATGCAGCCAATGAGGGTTCAAAGCTATAGCAATGTGGGCAACCGTACCAAAAAAACTCGATTACTTCTATTTTGTCTGGATTTGTGGTTGGTTGCGGGGGCGATACGGCTTCGTAACTTAACTTTTCTTCCGCACTTAGCAGCGATGAGAAGGCTACGAATAAGATCAATACGGCAATTCCTGTCAATTTTTTTAACATAGGTTTTTTCTCCAAAAATTTAGTTCGGTCATCACAACATTAATTTCGATATGGAATGTATATCGCGATTAGCTTTGTAAAGCCCTGTTATTTCATCGTCGAAATGTAGTAAGAAACAGCCTTAATTTCTTCGTCCGACATTTTTTTTGCAATCATAACCATCATATTTTCAGGATTAGCGCTGCGTGCACCAGATTTAAAATCACTTAGGGTTTTAATCAAATAGTCGGCGTGTTGTGAACGCAGAGCCGGAAATGCGGCGGGCTTATTGCCTTCACCGGAAGGGCCATGGCAGGCAATGCAGGCTGAAACTTCGCTGGTCAAGTTGCCGTTACGGTACAGGTTGCTGCCGCTGGCCAATAAAGTTTGCATGGTTTCTTTTGCTTTTTTTTCATCGACCGGTACATCGGCACTATCATCGGGCGGCAACGTGGGCGCTGGATTAGCCGTAATAGTTTGGGATGAATAATAAGCGCTAAGGTCAGCCATATCGGCTTCTGACAAAGCCATTGCCATCGGTGCCATCATTGGATTATTACGGCTTCCGTCCTTAAAGGCTTGTAACTGCCTGATTAAATAAGAAGTATGCTGCTCCGCAAGTTTAGGAAATGAGCTATTGGCACTGTTGCCATTTGCGCCGTGGCAACCACCGCAAGAACTTGCCTTGCTTTTACCTGCACCACTATCGCCCAAAACATTTGCATCTATGGCATGTAAAATGGGCGCGGTACTGGATAATGTCAGTAACAATGAAAATGCTAGCCAATTTTTCTTCATCAGGTTCCCCTTCGGAATCGTGTCGTGTGTATGGTAGCCTTGTCGTAACCAGGCCAGTAATGGTCTAAATTTTACCTTAATTACCCCGGCTAAGCGAGACAGCGATGAATCCAATTTATCATCAAGCAAAATTTATGAACAGTTCACCCAGCCTGAAGGACACTCCGGCGGACGTAGGCAAGGAAATAGCTTTTGCTGGGCGCTCAAATGCCGGGAAATCGAGCGCAATTAATACATTGACTCGGCAAAATTCACTTGCAAGAACCAGCAAAACACCCGGCCGGACGCAGATGCTCAACTTTTTTGAAATCAACCAGGATTTACGCTTTGTAGATTTGCCAGGTTATGGTTACGCCAAAGTACCATTGGACGTAAAGAATAAATGGCATCAATTGATGGAAATCTATCTGACACAACGTAAATCCTTATGCGCTATTATCCTAGTGATGGACGTGCGCCATCCACTAACAGAGTTTGACTGGCAAATGATTGAATGGTGCCAACATACCGATTTACCTCTGCACATATTGCTGACAAAAGCTGATAAATTGACTTATGGGGCGGCCAAAAATACTTTGTTGCAAATTCAAAGAGAATTGAACGAAATTAATATCCCGATAACAATACAGTTATTTTCCGCGTTAAAAAAAACTGGGATTGATGAGGTGCATCAGGCACTTGATGGTTTATTTGAAAACCGCGAGGATTAGGAAGGCAAAAAATAAACTGGAAAAAACCATTGATCGCCTAATATGTTAGCCATTGTTATTCATGTTCTGAGCTTAGCATTCACGCTGGTGAACGTAATACCCATTACGCCTACTATATAAGGTACTGGTCAGAACGAAGGGATAATTTATTGGGATTGGTATAACGTGCCTGGATAAGAGCGTATCGAGGAATTATTCTAGACAACTGGGTTTGAATTAACCATAAAAAGAGCAAAAACACTTTTTTCGACTAAGGGCGCATCTACCTTGATTATGCGTAGGTGATAGCCTGAAAAATGCTAAAATTTGCACTTACCTATCTTTTTTAATTAAGGAAGCACATGCCACAAATTACCATAGAACATAATCCCAGTGAAGAACGTTTGAAAGAATTAGGTGTTGCGAATTGGGATATATGGGAAAAGGAAATATCAGAATTCCCCATCGACTTTGACGCAACTGAAACAGCCTATGTTTTGGAAGGCGAGATACTAGTGACTCCAGAAGGCGACGAGCCTGTAAGAATCTTACCAGGGGATTTGGTGGTTTTCCCAGAAGGCCTAAACAGTCATTGGAAAGTCGTCAAGCCATTGCGTAAGCATTATAGCTACGACTAAGTAAGCGGAATAAAAGTAAGTCGCCCAGATGGTTTTTGTGGGATCTGGGGCAAATGTTCCTAGATTACACGGTATTTGCTCTGGGCTACCCCGCTATCATCCTGGCCTATTTTTGCGCTAACCACGCCGTTGGCGGTTTGCATTTTCCCAAGGGAAAATTTGTTATCCGTAAGGTCTACTGGTCAATCATGGACTCTGGCAACGCGACATAAGAATTAACCTTGATGCTTTTAATAAGGTCTATTTCATTGCTACCAAAAGGTAGATCAGTATTAAATTCATCAGCATCAAAATTGCGCTTAGTCCCTGCCAGAAACGTAAAGGATTGCGTTGTAACAACGGAATGCTGTCTTCAGCGCGCATAAACCTGGGATTGGGGGTATTGAGGTCGTACAAAAATTCGCTCAATTCGTCATAACGTATATGCGGGGCGATAGCCGTGGCCTTTTTTAATGCGCCGTCAATCCAGATGGGTACCATGGGGTTATGATGAAAACTCGGTACATAACGTAAATTGGCAAGGTAGCCTTGGCTGGGTTTTTCCGGCATGGCCTGACCGAACGGCAATGCACCATTCAGCATCTCGTAAGTAATTACAGCCAAGGAGTAAAGGTCTGATTTTACGGTTCCGCGCTGGCCTACGTGGTATTCGGGTGCGGTGTAATTCAAGGTACCCAAGATGTTATCGTCACTATCGAAAGATAGCGGTGCAATTTCGGCGATACCGGCAATTTTAACCGAACCAAAGTCAATAATTTTTACCACGCCGTGTTTGTCGAACATGATGTTTTCGGGCTTTAGATCCTGGTGCAGCATTTCTTTGCGGTGGAAGGCTCGCAATCCTTTGGCAATTTGTTCTACTATTTTCCTAACTGTAATGATGTCGGCTTTAGGATTTGCGGTTATCCACTCCCTCAGCGTTTGCCCTTCCAGATATTCGGTGACGTAATACACATAGCTTTTAGGACGGTTAGTGCTGATTATTTTGATGACGTTGTCATGATTAATTCGTTTTCCTGCCCATTCTTCGTGCAAAAAATGTTCGATAAAGAGCGTGTCATCGTCATAGAGTATGGACGGCGTTTTTAAGATAACTTGGGTGTTGGTATGGGTATCCAGAGCCCTATAAATCTGGGTGCGTTTACTGGCATGTAATTCCGCCTCGATGCGATAGCCATCAAGCATTGCGCCAGTTTGCAACGGGGGTGGAAATGGCAGGTTGGCATGGCGGCGCAGGATTTCATCTTCTTTTGCGTCTGGTAAACCTTCAACCCTAAGCAATTGGCAGGTCAGATTGTCATCACTGTTATTAATCTTCGCCTGTTGCAGAATTTTCCCGGCAAGCAAGGTCAAGTCGGTGCTTTCTGTCAGTAATTTCTTTAGCGTTTTGTCGTCGATAAAATCATGTATCCCGTCCGTGGTCATCAAAAACAGGTCGTTTTGCTCTAGCGGCAAAGATTTGTAGTCGACTTCCAGCCTCGGTTCTATGCCCATCGCCCGACTAAGATAATTTTTTTCTTCTGAAATCCAGACACGATGATCGCGGGTAAGCTGCTCAAGATTGCCTTTCCGTAAGCGGTAAATCCTGGAATCGCCAACATGAAAGAGGTAAGCTGTGGTGGATTTTAAGATTATGATGCTCAAGGTGCTGACCATGCCTTTGGTCGATTGATAGCGGATTTGCCCTTGGCTATACAGCCAGGAATTAGTGGCGGAAAGAATTTTTTGCCCAGCTTGCTTAACCGACCAGGAATCCGGTGTGCTGAAATAATCGTTAAGGAAGCTACCGACACAGGCTTGGCTTGCCTGCTTTCCAGCATCACTGCCGCTCATGCCATCAGCAATCGCAGCGACAATGCCTTTGTGGGTCAGTTGCGGTCCATTCGGGATGATAGCACCGACAAAATCTTCATTATCGGCTTTTATGCCTTTGTCGGTAGCAAAGCCTATAGTGGCTTTGAGCGATGATGTGGTCATGTGACTAATTTTATGCCATTAACTTACAAAACAGCATAAATAAATAAAATAATAAAAATTATTAAAAACAATAACCTGCCAATCACGTCGTTTAAATTGGTAATTCGTTCCTGGCTATCAGTATCCGTGGGCGGCTCAGGCGTTTGATTTTTATAACGCTGATAAGCTCTCAGTGTTTCCGCTAACATTATTACAATCAACGCTATCAGAAAATATGGCATATATTGATTAGGAATTGTCATTTTTGCTCTACTTTATGCCACAGCCAATACTTGCAATTTGCATTTGAGGCTATTTCCCGCTTTCCGCAATCTACTTCATGGCGTGAAACAAATCGTTCGTGTTCTTAAGCCCAGTTTAGCTCAACTCAATCATCTCAATCGACCCATCTTCCTGCACCTCTGCCATGTGGCCTTTAGGTTCATCAATAAATTGCACTGCGATCAGTACGGTCATCGCAACACCACACATCACCAAAAAAAAGACCGATGGCGTGACAAACGATAAGATTGTCAAAAAAAATACTCCACCAACATTACCGTAAGCACCGACCATACCGGCGATTTGCCCAGTCATCCGGCGTTTGATTAACGGCACAATGGCGTAAACCGCACCGCAGCCACCGGACACAAAGCAAGAGCAAGACATGGTAAGCAATACGACAACCGGAATCGACCACTCTGAATCAATGAACGACATGATGAAGTAACCTGCTGACATACCTGCGATAAAAACAGACAAAGACACTTTGCGGCCAAATTTATCGCTGAACCAGCCGCCAGCGGGACGGGCAATGAGGTTAATAAAGGCAAAACTTCCGCCCAGCAATCCTGCCTCTACCATCGTAATGCTTTGTGATTCATGAAAGGTTTCAAAGAAGAACATCGGCAACATCGACACCACAGCCAGTTCTGAACCGAAGGCAATCATATACGCCAAGTCCAAAACCGCAACTTGCTTGAATTTGTATTTGTGAATCTCCGCAACCGGTTTTTGTAAGTGTTCCTCGTTGACATGGATGATCTTGTAGACGTTGTACACGAACAAACACCAGATGCAGATATGGATGCCAATCGCAGTTATGTCGGATAACAAATTCGTGTAGTTAGCACCGCCGGATGATGACAGTTTCCAGGTCAGCAAACTTAAGGTTGCGTACAACGGGATATTCATTGCTATATAAAAGAATAGATCCCAGATGCTGCTGACTTCCATAGCCCCCGCTTTTTTGGGTTTGAAGTAAGTTGAGCCTTTGGGTGTGTCCGTCACGCTGAAGAAATACACAACGGAATAAAGCAGCGCGATAATGCCTGTACTGCCAATGGCATAACGCCAGCCTTCATCACCGCCAAAGATCAGCGCAAGCGACGGCAATGCTATAGCCGCTGCTGCCGAGCCAAAATTACCCCAGCCGCCGTAAATGCCCTCGGCTATCCCGACCTGTCTTGCCGGAAACCACTCACCAACCATACGGATGCCTATGACAAAACCGGCACCGATAAAACCCATTAAAAACCGAGCAAGCGCGAGTTGTTGAAAGTTATCTGCCGTAGCAAACATGAAACACGGAATACTACCTAACGCCAGTAAAGTTGAATAAGTTCGTTTAGGGCCGAACTTATCCACTAGGATTCCAATAATAATACGTGCCGGAATGGTCAAAGCCACGTTTAAGATCAGGATGGTTTTTATTTCTGGCTGGCTTAAGTGTAAGGTTTTGGCAATCGCCAGCATTAACGGTGCATGGTTAAACCACACGACAAAGCTGATAAAAAATGCCATCCAGGTCATGTGGAGGATTTTAATATTGCCTGAAAACGAGAACAGGTTAAGTTTTAGTGATGACATGTATCAAACCTATCTAATTAGAATTTAAGTTATTTAGGTTAAGCAATAGTCATGCCATATGGCAGGTGTTGCTGGCTATAGTGTAGGTAAGTGTTATAGTGCCCATAATAGTGAAATATTGTGTTATGTGGGCTTATTTGGTGCGACAACCAAGTATATTGCACATTATTAGTGCAATATACGGTAATCTTAACTGCATTAATTTGTTTTTTATAAAAAAATCATTCGTTGTTCGTTTGCAACCAATTGTAATAAATATTAAAAATATAATTCTCGATAAATATTTAATCTCTTGGCACAGCTTATGCTTTATCTTGCTTATAAGCTCTTCTGATGGAGTTTAAATAATCAGGCTTATAGTTGAGCAAATTGGCAAAGGCGTCGATTAAACAACGGGTATTGTTACAAATAACCTTGTTTATAGACGTTTTTTTTTGTTCAAATTTAAATACAGGCAAATCAGTTATTAGCCTTTTTGGAAAATTCACCCTGACTAAATTGACCAGAGTGTTTTTATCTGCTGTACCTGTATAAACATTTCAGTAAGAAGTTGTCGAGGTAAGGCATGAGTACAAAAAAGTCACTGGTCGTCATCGGTAATGGCATGGTAGGTCAAAATTTCCTAGCTAGTCTAATGGCAAGCCAGTGCAAAGACAGTTATCACGTTACGACGTTCTGCGAAGAACCCCGACCAGCTTATGATCGCGTTCACCTGTCAGCTTTTTTTTCAGGTAAAACGGCAGCCGATCTGGCTTTGGCAGATGAAGACTTTTTTGCAAGCAACGGTATCACAATCCATTTAGGCGACAAGGCCGGCCGCATAGATCGCGACAAGAAAATTGTTACTTCGGCCTTAGGCGTAACTATTGCCTATGACACCTTGGTTTTGGCAACGGGATCTTATCCTTTTGTGCCACCCGTGCCAGGGCATGAGAGACCTAACTGTCTGGTGTATCGCACGATAGAAGACTTGGAAGCAATGGCAACTGCGGCTAAGTCAAGTAAAATTGGTGTCGTGGTAGGCGGTGGATTGTTGGGTTTGGAAGCGGCCAATGCGCTTAAAGACTTAGGCTTGGAGACTCATGTTGTCGAATTTGCGCCACGCCTGATGGCGGTGCAGTTAGATGAAGCTGGCGGCGCGATGCTCAGGCATAAGATCGAAGATTTAGGTGTAAAGGTTCACACCGGCAAAAACACTACGTTGATTACCGATGGCGATCAGTGTGTGAATAAAATGTGCTTTGCTGATGGCGAAGAGCTGGAAACCGACATTGTGTTGTTTTCAGCGGGAATACGTCCGCGTGATGACATTGCCCGTGCTTGCGGCCTGGAAGTAGGGCCGCGCGGCGGCATAGTGATTGATAACCAATGTAAGACTTCCGATCCTGATATTTACGCCATAGGCGAATGTGCACTTTGGAATGGCATAATTTTCGGTTTGGTTGCACCAGGTTACGCGATGGCGCGTACGGTTGTTTCCGATCTTGCCAGTGAAGCAGCCAGTTTTACCGGTGCGGACATGAGTACTAAGCTTAAGTTGATGGGTGTTGATGTCGCCAGCATTGGCGATGCCCACGCTAAGTCTCAAGGTGCGCTGGTATACACCTACCAAAATGGTGCGAGCGAAGTCTATAAGCGTCTGGTTGTCAGTCAGGATAAGAAGCAATTGCTTGGCGCAGTATTAGTAGGTGACGCTTCGGGCTACAGCACTTTGTTGCAATACTGCTTAAACGGTATCGAACTGCCAGAAAATCCTGATGCGTTGATTTTACCCCCGCGTTCCGATGAATCCGTCGGTTTAGGCCCCGATGCCCTGCCGATGTTGGCGCAAATTTGTTCCTGTTATGACGTGACCAAAGGTGCAGTATGCCAAGCGATAGAAGCAGGATGTACCTCGTTCGGAGCGTTAAAGGCGGAGACCAAAGCTTCCACAGGTTGCGGCGGTTGTGCTGCATTGTTAAAGTCAGTTATGGATTGTGAATTACTCAAGCAAGGTATTGAAGTCAATACTGATATTTGCGAACACTTCCCATATACACGCCAGGATTTGTATAACCTCGTCGTCGTCGAGAAAATTAAAACCTTTGATGAACTGCTGGATAAGCATGGTAAGGGCAAAGGCTGTGATATTTGTAAACCAGCCATCGGCTCAATTTTGGCATCATATTGGAACGAATACGTTTTAGCCAATGATCATTTAGGCTTACAGGATACCAACGATACTTTTTTGGCGAACATGCAAAAAGACGGAACTTACTCCGTCGTGCCGCGTATTACGGGCGGGGAAATCAACCCAGATATGTTGATTGCGCTGGGACAAGTCGGTAAGAAGTATAAGCTCTACACTAAGATTACTGGCGGTCAGCGCGTGGACTTGTTTGGTGCGCGGGTCGACCAGTTACCCCATATTTGGAAAGAATTGATTGATGCCGGATTTGAATCTGGCCACGCTTACGGCAAATCCTTACGTACCGTTAAATCCTGCGTCGGCAGTACTTGGTGCCGCTATGGTATCGACGATAGCGTCGGTTTAGCGATAGAACTGGAGAACCGTTACAAAGGCTTGCGCTCACCCCATAAAATCAAATTTGCCGTATCCGGTTGTACCCGCGAATGTGCGGAAGCACAAGGTAAAGACATCGGTGTTATAGCGACTGAATCAGGCTGGAATTTATATGTCTGCGGTAATGGCGGCATGAAACCGCGCCATGCGGATTTATTTGCAACCAGTTTAGATAAAGCGACTTTGATCAAATATATTGATCGGTTATTGATTTTTTATGTACGAACGGCAGCCCGTCTCCAACGTACGTCGGTTTGGATGGAGAACATGGAAGGTGGTCTGGATTATCTAAAAGCCGTGGTCATTGAGGATAAACTTGGCTTATGTGAACAACTAGAGCAACAAATGGAATATGTCATCGATACTTATCAATGCGAATGGCTTACCACCATTCAAGACGAAAGCAAACTTAAGCGCTTCCGACATTTTATCAACAGCGATCAACCCGACGATAACGTGGTGTTTGTGGAAGAACGTGGACAAATCCGACCTGCGGATGAAGAAGAGCGTAAGCATTTCAAAATGATGGAGGTTGCTTAATGGCTTTATGGCGAAAGGTCTGTAACACGGATGATTTGCAGCCGAATTCCGGCGTGTGCGCGTTAGTCGAAGGTCAACAGGTGGCGATTTTTTACATGGTCAAAGAAAATGCGGTTTATGCGCTCCATAACTACGATCCCAAAGGCAAAGCCAACGTTTTATCGCGCGGCATCATAGGTGATGTCAAAGGCGAGCCAGTGGTGGCATCGCCCTTATATAAACAGCATTTTAGCTTGAAGACAGGTGTTTGCATTGAAGATGAACAGTTCAGTGTTCCTGTTTATTCAGTTCGTATTGATAATGGCAAAGTAGAAGTACAGGTCACAACTACCGGTGTTAGTGAAGATCTTTTACACAGAGAGGCAAATGTATGAAAGTTAATTACTACATAGCCGATGTCTTTACTAAGCAACTTTTTAATGGTGCACAAATTGCCGTTTTCCCAAAAGCTGATGGACTAAGTGATACCACCATGAAGCTATTGGCAAGTGAGTTGAACCTGTCCGAAACGGTGTTCGTTTTTCATCCAGACGATTGTGACAGCAAACGTAAAATGCGGATTTTTTCCCCTAAAAAAGAAGTGGATTTTGCCGGACACCCGATTATTGCTACTGCTTATGTTTTGGGATTGTGCGGCGATTTGGCGCTAAAGGAAGGAATTACTCCTATCGTTCTCGAACAGAATATAGGGCCGATTAATGTCAATATTTCTGTGGTAGATGGCAAACCAACTTTTGTGCAATTTGCCCGGACTGTGGTTTCAATCGTTGACCGATTTGCTCCGACGGATGAAGAACTTGCCAGCTTTTTAGGCATCAAGCAAACAGAGCTGGATCATAAAAAATATTCACCTCGGCTAGTTTCCTGCGGTTTTCCCTATTTGATTGTGCCGGTCTGGAATTACGAAACTGTTCGGAAAGCAAAATTTAACAGTGCGGCCTGGAGCCAATCTATTGCCCCGCAGACAGCGGCCCAGGAAATATTATTGTTTGCGCCCAAAACACCTTTTACGGATTCCGACTTCAATGCTCGGCTATTTGGGCCGCATATCGGGTTGTACGACGATCCGCCGATAGGCAGTGCTATGCCAGCATTTGCTTCGTATTTGTGTTCATTTGAACACACCCAAAAAGGCACTCACGTTTTTGCAGTCGATAGGGGCGATGCCAACAGCCGCAGGAGTGTCATCAATCTGGAAATGGATAATAAAGGCCATGAACAATTACCTTTACGGGTGGGCGGTGAAGCCGTGTTATTTGCCCAAGGCACGATTGATTTACCAGAATAGAGGCAACCATGTATTCAAGTTGTTATATTTCAGCCAGTAGAGAGGTAAGTTTTTACGTCTCTACACAGGATAACTCTAATATCTGCTCCAGTTGGGGATAGTTGTATGCTGTTCGGACGAAACATAAAAAACCCAATCACCTTAGTAGATAAGGGCGTTGAAAAATGGTCTTATTCAACCTGTAACTATTGCTCTACCGGCTGCGCAATAGAAATTGGCGTCAATAAAGAAGGTAAGCCTGTTGCATCAAGAGGTGTGGCCAATGCCGATGTGAATCGGGGCAAGCTTTGCCTTAAAGGCATTTTTGAACATGAGGTATTTGAATCCTTTGGACGCGGCAAAACCCCATTGCTGCGTGAACATATCCATGATGACTATCAAGAAGCCAGTTGGGATACTGCCCTTGATAAAATGGCAAGTGAAATAAAGCGGATTCAGGCGACCTATGGGCGAGATGCCTTTGCTATTGTTTCCACTGGGCAGATTTTAACCGAAGGTTTTTATACGTTAGGTAAGTTGGCGCGCGGTGTTATTGGTACTAATAATTATGATGGCAATACCACGTTGTGCATGGCTTCAGCCGTATCGGGTTATAAGCGTTCATTCGGTTCCGATGGTCCTCCTGGGTGCTACGAAGATTTTGATCATACCGACTGTTTGATTGCCTGGGGTTCCAATCTGCCAGAGCAACACCCTATTATTTACTGGCGCTTTAAAGAAGCCCAAGAAAAACGGCGCTTTCCTTTAATCGTAGTCGATCCGCGTGTCACGATATTTGCACAAAATGCCGATATGCATTTGCCCATTACCCCGGGAACGGATGTGGTGCTGATGAATGCGTTGATGTACGTGATCCTGAATGAAGGGTTGGAAGACAAAGACTATATTGCAGCAAATACCACAGGTTTTGAAGAGCTGGCAAAGGAAGTCCAGAATTACGACCCGACCAGCGCAGCAAAAATTTGCGGCATAGATGAAGATACTATTCGTACCGTTGCACGGCTTTACGCGAAAGCCAATGCGGCTATGAACATCTGGACGATGGGTATCAACCAAAGCACCCACGGTTCCGATGGCGTGGTCGGCCTTAATAATTTAAGTTTATTGACCGGTAATATTGGCAAACCCGGTGGTACCAGTCTGTCGATCACCGGACAATGTAATGCGATGGGAACCCGCGAGTGGTCGTCCTGTTCCGGCTTACCCGGTTACCGGCTGTTGGAAAATGAGCAGGACAGGGAAGAGATCGGGAAATTTTGGGGGGTTGACCCTGAGTTTTTCCCCAAAAAACGCGGCATGACCCAGACCGATATTTTCCCCGCCATTGAAACCGGAAAAATCAAAGGGCTTTGGCTGGTCGGTACTAATCCGATGACATCCATGCCTAATACGGCAAGAATTCGTAAAACATTGGAGAAACTGGAATGCTGCATTGTGCAGGATTCTTATGTGGATGTAGAAACTACTCAGTACGCCCATATCTTTCTACCGGCGGCGATCTGGGCGGAAAAAGAAGGGGTGTTCACCAATACGGAACGCCGGGTCAATATCATCCGCAAAATTAAAGAACCGTTTGCCGACTCAAAACCTGATCTGACTATTTTTAACAGGCTTGCCGAGCGTTTTGAGCAAAGCAAAAACATGACTTTTCCGGACAACTTTGATGAAGTATTCGAGGAAATGCGGGTACTTTCCAAAGGTCGGTTCTGTGACATTTCTGGTATGACGCATGACTTGATAGAAAAACACCGCGGTATCCAATGGCCTTATACCGAAGCACAGGCGGCAAAAGGAGAAACGCCAGCCCAAGGCGGTAAACGGCTTTATACCGAAGCAGCCAGTTTTCGCTATGCTGATGGACGGGCTAAATTAATTCCATTACCGTTCATTAACAATAATGAAGTTCCCGATGAGCAATATCCATTTTGGTTAAACTCAGGGAGGTTGGTCGAGCATTTTCATTCACGCACCAGAACTGGCAAAATTGCCAATAACAATAAATTCAGCCCGATCCCATTTATGGAAATAAACCCTGATGCTGCGGCTGATCTGGATATTCGACACCAAACGTATGTGCGTGTTATCTCCCGTCGTGGCGATGCGATTGTTATGGCGATGCTAACGCATCGAGTACCAAGAAATATGATCTTTATCCCATTTCATTTTTTCGATTGTGTTAACCGATTGACCTTAGGATTGCTCGATCCTTATTCCAGGCAGCCGGCTTTTAAGCAGTCGGCAGTCAATATTGAGCATGTTGATCAGGATTTGGCCGCCCAGATGACTAAGGAATTACGGGCTTATTAATATGATTGTCGAAAAACTTTGCCCATTACGGATTAACTATGTTTGAAGTACGCGATGACGAACCCAAATACGCTTTTCTAAATAACACGGAAAGCAACGAAAAAAACCGCTACAACCTTAACATCGAATTGACCGATGCTAACAGCGAGTTGAGATGTAAAAGCCTAAACATTAACGGTGATGCGGCGATTGGTGAGAATCCTGACCGCTATAAACAACACGGGTTTTATTTTAATGCCGACAACTGTATCGGTTGCCATGCTTGCGAATCTGCTTGTAGCGAAAAAAATGATGTCCCTGCGCACATTGCTTTTCGCTCGGTTGGTTTTGTCGAAGGCGGTACGTATCCGGATTATCAGCGCATCAATATTTCAATGGCATGTAACCATTGCGATGATCCCGTTTGTTTAACTGGCTGTCCAACCCGCGCTTACACCAAATTTGCTGAATACGGTGCGGTGCTGCAAGACCCTGATATTTGTTTCGGTTGTGGTTACTGCACCTGGGTGTGTCCTTACAATGCGCCACAGCTCGACCCGATCAAAGGCGAGGTGTCAAAATGCAACATGTGTGTAGATCGGCTGGAAGTTAACCTGAAACCGGCTTGTGTTGCTGCTTGTTTAGGTAATGCACTGGACTTCGGGGTAATCGAGAACATCCCTGAAAACCGCACTCAAGCGAAAACAGAAATACCAGGATTTCCTACTACCGATATTACGCATCCCAATATCCGTTTTCAACAAACGCGTACCACACATCGGGAAATGACCCGTACCGACGATATGCCTCTGAAATATCATCGTGACGACGCGCAAGATAAATTCAAACCGGTCGTTGACGAAAAGCAAGGTAAGGAACGGCATTGGAATTTACGTAAGCTGCTGACCAGCCACGAGAGCGCCCATGTTATTTTTACGCTGTGTACACAAGCCACAGTGGGTGCTTTTGCAATGTTAATGCTGGGTACTTGGTTTGGTATCAACCCGATTGTCATGCTAAAAAACTCAAGCGCTTTCACTCCACTAATCTTTGTGATAGTTGTTATCAGTACAGTAGGGTTGTTTAAGCTGAACATGCACTTGGGTAAACCGCATCGATTTTACCGTGGTTTTAACAACTTGAAATTATCTCCGGTTAGCCGTGAAATTGCCGGTGTTTCGATGTTTTATACCGGGCTGTTAGGCTATGCCGTTTTTGGTTT
This sequence comes from uncultured Gammaproteobacteria bacterium, assembly GCA_963804035.1. Lineage (GTDB taxonomy): Bacteria > Pseudomonadota > Gammaproteobacteria > Methylococcales > Methylomonadaceae > Methyloglobulus. Next base: position 944,592 of record CAWDOO010000004.1, read on the forward strand.
ATTTGATAATGGGCTGGTGCAATTACTTGCTAACAGCTTTGCTTTCGTTGGCGTCGTTAGTGGTGCAATAGGCTTGTATTACATGTATAAGTTGTACCGAATTCCTGCTAGGCCATTCTGGAACCACTGGCAAACAGGAAGCGCATTTTTTGGGACGATGCTCAGTTTTGGCGCTTTATTGATTGCGGCTGTCAGTGTATGTATTCTGCCATTGGCAACTGCTGGAACGCAGCCATTATTACAACTACTGGCTGCTATCATAGTCATAGGCTTGTCGGTTGAAGGCATAGGCCATATTGCCCACGCCCGTGCTATGCATGGGGCAGAACATGAAGGTTCAGCCTCATATTACCAACAAGTAACTGAGTATGGAAAATCCTACATCCTTCGTAACTGCCTGCTAGGGTTTAATCTGGTATTAGCCGTTACCTTAGCAATGACAGGTTTATCAGGTGCTACTGGCACTATGTTGGGATTAATATTAGTCATAACCATGCTGGTCATGGCAGCATTCGGACGTTCATTATTCTTCGTATTGGTCATCCCAACCACCATGCCTGGCGCATTCTTCTGGAAGAACAAAGGCTTTGTCGAACATGCCAGGGCGACAGGTTTAGCCGATGCGCCCCAACATGGCGTAGCTTACGAAAGACATCATCCTTTTAAAATGAATGAACTGATCCAGACTATCAAAGAGAATTCAGTCAAAGATATTGTTGAACATATTAAGAATCTGTTTTATTAACTTGCTTTTAGATTTGGTTTTAAGGGAGCGTGTAATTTGTCTTTTCTGGCTGGGCGATGAATAGCGACAGGAGATTACATGTCATATGATTCATATTTTACCGACAATTCAAGTGCAGCCTTTTGGCTCAACTCGAATAACGGGATGTAAGTCGATATTCAGTCTTAAATATCTCTCAATAAACAATTCTGCTTAGAAGCTTCCATCAGCTTCTTGAAGTCATTGACAGCATCCATAAACAGCCGCTCCTGGTTAATATCGGGCAAATGGTTTTGTCCGCATTGCTCCAGTGCGTTAATCACAAAAGCAATAGTCAACAAATTGGTGTCTACTGCTGGTTGATAAACATCGTCCTCTGCTTCAGGGATATTAAATTCGACAAGGATATGGCTTGCCGTTAACTTTCCTAAAATTGGCTGGATAATGGCGATAGGGATAACCAGTCTTGCAGCGATGTCATCTGCCGTTAATGGCGTATTGAACTGGCTGAAATTTTTGATGAGTAAATGGGTAACTTGCAGGGCGATGACTTTTTGCAGGGAAAAGCTAAGGTTAGAAAAACGGTTATTATTTCGGTAATTTTCATAATATTGCAGAAAAAATGCGACCTCACAACCAAGCAGAACAATCATCCAGCCAATTTGCAACCAGACAACAAATAAGGGGATCGCGGCAAAACTACCATAAATGGCATTGTAGTTGGACACGCCGATCTGCAAGCTGAGATAAGCCCATTGAAGCAGATCATACAGAATACCTGTGACCACACCGGCAACTAGACCAGCCCGAAAACTGATCTTATGGTTAGGCATAAAAATTAAGGTAAAGGTAAATAAACCGATCATCAGCAGCAAAGGCAGCAAGCCTAGTGCTTTAATGACCAGCCAAGTGCCAAATTCCGGTAATTCAATGAGAGTAATTAACCACGTTATCTCAGTATTCAGAAGTACCGTAATACTACTGGCAACGATCAATATGATCGGAGCCAGCAACATGAGCGATAAATAGTCGCTGAATTTACGGCTGATTGAGCGGTTTCTGCCAATTTTCCAGATGTGGTTGAAGGATTCTTCAATATTGCCAATCAGGCTGATTATCGTCCAAAACAGCACCACGATTCCGATTCCTGCAACCACCCCACCTTTTGTGCTATCGAGCAGGTTTTGTGCAAAATTAATGACTTTTAATACCAGTTCATCTTGCTGGTGCGCTTGCTCGATCAAGCGTTCCGTCAATGTTTTTTCAAAACCAAAACCTTTGGCAATCCCGAACAGCATGGCGATAACCGGAACGATAGATAACAAGCTATAAAGCGTTAGTGCTGATGCCCTGAGCGGACATAGGTCGTGTGCGAATCCCTGGGCAGATAGGAGTGCTATTTTTAGCGACTTGATGAGAGCCGTTTTAAGAGGCGGCATTTTTTGCTCGTGTAACAGCCATATTTCGTCTTTACAAAAACTGATTAAATTGTGTTTCATAAGCTGCTCTTACGCGTTTGGATTACAAAATACTCAGTGCCTTTTCAAATCTGCTGTTTTAATCCACGCTTAGGCAACTTCATAGACAACAAAAAAGTCAGGATAAATAACAACCCAGCCAAGGTTTGCATGGACATAACAGGATCAGCCTGTTGTGCGGTGGCGTAGGTGTATGCGCCGACGGCGACCAGCATGGCTAAGTTCTGGAAGAAGTTTTGTAGGGCAACCGCGCTGCCACTGCCGATACTTTGTTGCCCCAGTTCCTGTAATGCGGCATTAATTGGCACGATAAACATGCCGCCCATCATCCCGATAACAAGTAGCATACATCGTGCTGGCATCAGGCTGTCGGTAAAACTCAAGATTCCAATAAACACCGCCATGATATAAGCGGGGATTCTGGAGCGGCGTAAGTGTTCCAGAGGTATCAGACGCGGGACAATGGCAGAACCTATGATAATGCCAATTGCCAAAAACAGGGTCAGTTGAGCAATCTCAGTGGCGTTTTTTGACATCAATATTAATGGTGCCCAGGCAACAATAATTACCCTTAAGGTGGCTGCCGATGCCCAAAATAACGATGCGCCCAATATAGCGAAGCGTGAACGTGGTGTGGTGAAGAATTGGCCTATTTGTATTCCGAATTCGACCAATTTGGATGACCCAGATTCTGCTTTGGCAATGCGGACAGGCAAAAATAAGGTGATACAAGCGGATGCAACAAACAGGGCTATGGTTAACGTAAGTGCCATCGTGACGGAGTAATCCGCCAACTTGGCACCCACCACCATGCCTAATAGGATGGCGAGGATCGTCGAGCCTTCAATCCAGCTATTGGCTTTCACCAAAAATTCATGACCAGCAAGTTCTGGCAGAATGCCGTATTTGGCAGGGCTGTAAATGGCAGCACCTACGCCGACGATGCAATACGCCATAAGTGGCTCAACCTTGCACAACAAAAGTCCAGCCCCCGCCGCCTTAATCAAATTCGCGATAATCAATACCCTGGATTTGGCGTGGTTGTCGGCAAATCCACCCACCCACGGTGCAAGTACCACAAACGCCACCAAAAAAGCACTTTGCAAGGCAGGAACGTACCATGTGGGCAAATCATGCGAATGCATGACCATTGCAATTACCGTAAATAAAATGGCATTATCGGCAAACGCAGACAAAAACTGGGCGAGTAATAGCGGGTAAATTTGTTTGTTCATTCTGGGGCTTAAATGTTTTTGTAAGCATTCACTAATGCTGTTATTGTTCAAGACTATAGACAAACTAAGGTTAATTCACAATGCTAAACGACATAAAAGCAACCGTTGTTTGCAAACGACCTGAAGAGGATTAGATATGACTATCGCACTATTATTTGTAACCGTTTGTTTTTTAGCTTATTCCAATGGCGCAAATGATAACTTTAAGGGTGTGGCTTCGTTATTTGGCAGCGGCACAACGAGTTACCGCGCTGCCTTAACATGGGCAACCATCACCACGTTGGCAGGCTCAATCTGCGCGTTATTTTTAGCGAAAACCCTGCTCATCAAGTTTTCCGGCAAAGGGCTAGCACCGGATGAGTTGATACACTCCATCCCATTTATCACCGCAGTTGCCGCAGGCGCAGGCATGACGGTTATTTTGGCGACTCGCCAGGGCTTTCCCGTATCGACCACGCACGCTTTGGTAGGTGCGCTAGCAGGTAGCAGCTTACTGGCAACAGGTGCGATTAAATTTTCCGCATTAGGTACGAGCTTTGTTTTGCCATTATTGCTTAGTCCGCTGGTTGCTGTGCTAGTAGCAATAGCGGTATATACGGGTTTACGGCAAATCCGGAAACGTAAGGCGATTAGTGACCGGTTATGTTTGTGCGTAGAAAAGCAACCCACAATAACAGCCGCTTACTTCACAGATGCTGAGGGTACGTTGGCGTTAGGGCAAAGCAACACGCTTAGTATTGATAACCAGTCGGCATGTGACAAGCGTTACGCGGGCGTAATTTTTGGTATCGACTTACAACGGGTGGTTGATGCGCTGCATTTTTTCAGTGCCGGTGCAGTGTGTTTTGCCCGTGGCCTGAATGACACGCCCAAAATAGCGGCTTTGTTACTGTTAGCCCCTGAACTTATCTTACACGAAAAAATCGTACTGATTGCCCTGATGATGGCGGTAGGAGGGTTGCTCAATGCACGGCGCGTGGCGGAAACCATGAGCCATAAAATCACTGTCATCAGTCACGGACAGGGCTTATCTGCCAACATAACCACCGCAGTGCTAGTGATTGCTGCCAGTAAGTTTGGCTTGCCCGTATCGACCACGCATGTGTCAGTGGGCGCATTATTCGGCATTGGGTTAGCCACAAAACAAGCCAATTACCGCATGATGGCTTCCATTTTGCTGTCATGGCTGTTGACTTTGCCGTGTGCCGCGCTGTGTTCGGCGGGTGTCTATGCGGTTTTTAAAAGCTATATGTAAGGTCTTACAATCTACCTATTGCTTAGCACGACTAACCACATAAACCCCGACTAATACCAAAAAAGTCCCTGCCAGTTGCGGTAGCGTCAATGCTTCCTCCAATACAAAGAAAGCCAATATCAACGTACCTATCGGCCCCGCAGAACTGATAATCGAAGCCGATCCCGCACCAATGCGTTGAATGCCAGCATTCATCAAAAATGACGGCAGTACGGTTGAAAATATCGCCATGATGCTTGCTAAGCCATATACATTGCCAGGAAGGTGTAATGGATAGCCGCCATGTCTAACAATGAAATGCAATCCCGTTATCACACAGGCTGCCGTCATGGAATACGCAGTAAACCGTAATGAGCCAATCCGCTTAATCAACACGCCGCTACCGACCATAAAAATGGCAAAAGTCATTGCGCTACTGGCAACAAATGCTGAGCCGATGAGCAAACACCCAGAATTCGACTCCATGTGCTGGTTGGCATAAACCAGAATGATGCCGGAATAACTCAGCAGCAATGCGATAAGCTGGTAGCGGTTGATAGCTTTACGGTAAACTCCTGCCGTCAAGAGGACAACAAAGGTCGGATAAAGATACAAAATCAAACGTTCAAGACCCGCAGAAATATACGCCAGCCCTTCAAAATCCAGCAAGCTGGACAAATAATAGCCCAAGAATCCCAACACTATTACCATTAGCCAGTCTTGTGTTCTCATCCGGCGCATTTCGCTGGTTTGTCTTGATGGTCGATTAGACCACACAGCAACAAACAGAAAGAATGGCAAAGAAATCGCCATCCGCAGCAACATCAAGGTGATGGCATCAAGTTGTGGGCTGTAACCGTACGCCAGTTTGACCAGGATCGATTTGGCAGAAAAACCAAACGCGGCCAATAACACAAACACGCAGCCGATGATGATGTGCTGGCTATGTTGCTCTGCGGTGAGGGGTGTAGCAGTTTGCACAAGATTCTCCTGTCATTGGAAATTACGAATCTTGCAGGGGGAACTTATTTTGAAATACTACCAAAGCAACCGGAACAAGATCCGCTTTGCTTTGGTAAATACTGAAACTAATTAATCCATAACAATGCGGCGGTACGCGAGAATAATCTTTCGCAGCCAGCGCACTTCGTGTCTTACAGAAAAAATAGTGATTGATGTGTCCATGGATTTATTCTATGGATAGCAACGTGCATTGTCAAACTGGTTTTTAAGCGACAAAACGTGTTGGCCTACTAACAAATATCTCAAGGCAGTTGCATCTAATTTTACCTTTGGTATTTAGGGTATTCGCATTATCGTGTGGAAAATACCCGAAAAACCATATTGAAATCTGATGTCAAAATCGCAAAACTGTGTGGAAAAGTAAATAAATCAAAATCTTAAAAACGCAGTCTATTTCAAACGTCAGTATTTTTGCATAAACAGTGAACGCGGTTACCGCGCTGATTAAAAGGCAAATTATTAGCTTTGGCTAGCGATTCATAAGATAATGCCCGGAAATTAAGCCTTGCCATTTTACCGCATTGACTATGACAGCATCCCCGCCTACCGACATGGCTTTATACTGGAATGAAACCTTGGCCGAGGATTTGTTGAGCTTTTTTTCGGGGCGGATCAAATGCCAGGAAGCCGCAGCCGATTTGACGCAGGAAACCTTCCTGCGTTTCCACCAATTCATTCAAACCACACCGCCCAATAATGCCCGTGCCTTGGCGTTCAGTATTGCCGTCAATTTGGCGACCGATTATCAGCGGAAAATGAAAGTCCGGCAAAAAGTCATGGTTGATGAAAAGCATGAATCCTATCGGATTGCCAATGTACAAACCATTGCGGACACTGGTCCGGAGCGGATTCTTATGGCTCGCCAACAATTGCAACTGGTCTACGCCGCACTAGAAGAACTCCCCCTGGATTGCCGCAACGCTTTCATTATGCAAAGCATCGAAGGCTTGACCCAAGCTCAAATCGCCACCCGTTTGGATGTTTCCCAGGTCAAAGTTTACCGTCTACTGATTAAGGCGATGAGCCATTGCCAGCTCAGGCTAAATGCCCTGAATGAACCAAAACCATGAATAATCAAAACAAGGCGAATATTTTGACCCTGTCGAACGTCTTATTCAGTAACACCACGGATTTTTTTAAACGACTTGATGGCTACTGATAAAGACGAAACCAACTTGTTGTCTTTGCAACAGCAAGCTATCGAATGGCTGGTCAGGCTGCGTACCCACGAATTGACCGAAACCGAAACCCGGGAATTTGCCGATTGGCTTTCGCACGACCTGATGCATGCCCATGCCTTTGCCAAAGCCGAAGACTTGTTCGATGTCATGGTTCAAGCCGTGCAAATAAAACCGGTGGATGCAAAACCCAACCCAAATGGCGTGCGGGAGCTTGCGGTCACCGCCGCCGTTCCGCCGCCTAATTGTCGTCCTGTACGCTGGTTGGCAATTCCTTTAGCCTTGGCCGCTGCTTGGTTGTTCGCGGTCACCTTGGTGCTGCCCGAACAAGCCAGCCTGTGGGACGCTTACTTCAGCGACTACCATACCGGCACGGGTGAACAACACACCATCCAGCTTGCAGACGGTAGCCGATTGCTTTTAAACACCGACACAGCAGTATCGTTGGATTACCAAGACGACAAGCGGCAAATCACCCTCCACCACGGACAAGCCCAATTTACCGTGGCTGGGGACAAAGCCCGGCCGTTTACGGTCAGTGCGGGCGAACTTCAGGTACGCGCCTTGGGTACGGTTTTTGAAGTCTATCGGAAGTCATCCGGCGATATCGATGTCTCCGTTCAGGAGCATGCCATTGCCGCCAGCTTGTGCGCCAGAGGGAATGCCGTGCAAAAACCGCCGATGCTTGTCCAGCAAGGCCAGCAACTACAGTACGCTCATGACAGCGGCACACTGGGTCAGCCGGAAACCGCTGACAGCCAACTCACCGGTGCCTGGCGGAAACGCCGAGTCATCGTCAAGGATCGGCCACTCGCCGAATTAGTCGCCGAAATTGAGCGATATAGTCCAGGCCGTATCTTCCTGGGTGGAACTAACCTTAGCAACCTTCGCGTGACCGGCTTGTTTTCCCTCGCCGACCCCGAGGCATCGCTTGCCAAAGTGCGGAAGATACTGGGTCTAAAGGAAACCCGTTTGGTGCCATTGTGGGTACTGTTGCATCGTTAAGGTAATTCCGAACAAGCTGATTTCGTTTATGGTTCGATATTAGTGTAGTATCAAACCTTAAGTTTGACGCTCCAAAATTTACCCAACTCACAAGTATTAAGCCGACAAGTCCATCAAAATAGTAGGTTTAAGCCGCTACCGAAATCAACTTATGCAGAGTTTCCTTGCCGATTCCGGCAACAAATAATTACGTAAGTACTGAATAAAATCACAGTCTCGTTCGTCTTTATTAAGTAGTGATAATAAAAACGAGGAGAAAATGTATGCGCGAAAACCAAAAGCCGATGCGACAAGGGGGTTTTAGGCTAAGTATTAACCCCAAAATGGGAAGAATGCTCTGTACCGGACTACAAATTGGCTTGATCACCCTAGTCGAAACCGCGAATGCGGATGATGCCGTCCACCATTACCGCATCCCGCCGCAAGCGCTCGACAGTGGTCTATTAAAGCTCGCCGCCGATTCTGGCCTGGAAATCTTGTTTACTGCCGATCAAGTGCGCGGCCTAACGGGCAATGGATTGGATGGCAATATGACACCGGCGCAAGCCTTGTCCAAATTGCTGCAAGACAGTGGAATGGATTACCGTTTTGTCGATTCCGACACCGTAACGGTTGTACAGCCGGAATCTAATTTTAGAAAGACAGCCAATGTCCAAGAAACGCCCGAGCCGCAATCTAGCAGCGATACGACCTTGCCTAAAGTGACGGTGGAAGCGGATGTGGGGGCTGAAGCCGACCCTTATGATCCGACCAATACCGACCATCCGTATAACAAATCTTACTCCGTCAGTAATTCCTCGACAGCAAGCAAGACTGACACGCCGATCATGGAAACGCCTGCATCCATCCAAGTGATACCCAAAAGCGTCTTACACGACCAACAGGCTTTCCGCTTGGAGGATGTGGTCAAGAACGTCAGTGGTGTTCAGACCCAGCATTCTTTTGGTGGGGATTATGAAACCTTTATCATGCGCGGCTTCAAACTAAGTGAAGCCAATTACCGCAACGGCATCCGCATTCCGGCTACTAAATTCGACTTGGCCAATGTCGAGCGTGTTGAGGTGTTAAAAGGCACGTCCGCCATGCTCTACGGTTTGGGCGATCCCGGCGGTTTTATCAGCACGGTCACCAAGCAGCCCAGTTCAACACCTTATTATTCCATCGAGCAACGTTTCGGCTCTTATGACCACTACCGCACCGAAGCCAGCGCCACCGGCCCGTTAAGCAAAGAACACGGCCTGAATTACCGCATGGACTTGTCGTATTTGGATACCAACTCGTTTCGTGATGCTATCGACAAAGACCGCATCTTTTTTGCCCCAACCTTAAGCTGGGATGTCACACCCGATACCAAATTGACCTTGTCGTATGAACATTTTGACGAGAATAATTCCTACGATAGCGGCACACCCGCTTTAGGCACAGGGCTGGCCAATATTCCGCGTTCAAGAAGTTTCATGCAGCAAAACTTAACCAACACCAACACCAACGATTTGATCGATCTCAGGATTGACCACCGCTTCAACGATAACATCAAGCTCAACGCGGGTTCGGTTTATTCCCATAACCAGAAGGAATGGGAAACTATCTATCTAGGCAGGGTTAATGAGGATGTAACGAGTGCAAACTATGGTAATGTCACCCGCAATTACTGGTTTGGTCCTGAAAAACTAAATGCCTGGACATCCTTTATTAACGGTACTTTTGATTTTGAAACCTATGGTGTCAAGCACAAAGTGCTGTTGGGCGGCGAGTACTTCACCAACAACTTAGAATATCAGGTCGCGAATGGTGGAGTTGATCTGGATGGCAATAATGAAATAGATACGATCAATATTTTCAGTGATAACGTCCCCCATATATCGGATGCCATATTAAACGACTATCGAAATGGTGCCACGGCTTATGATGTCAGGACGGAAACCACCACCAAGGCGATTTATTTGCAAGACCAAATGACGTTTTGGGACAAACTTCACATCATGGGCGGGTTTCGTTTTGACTGGGTGGAAAGGGATCAAAATCTAAATTATTGGGATGATCCGAATACAGCTGCTAATGAAGCGATAGACTCACGTAGCGATGATTATGTCAGCCCCCGGGTCGCCCTACTGTACGAAGCCACCGATTGGTTGTCAGTGTTCGGCAGCTTTTCCGAGTCCTTTGGCCCTGCCTTCGACTATGACAATGGCGGGCCGAAGCTTTTAGGCCTCTTTCCAGCAACCCAATATGAAGGAGGACTGAAAACGCAATTCTATGATGGCAAACTAACCGCCAATCTGGCCTATTTTGATTTGGAACGGACCCAGTTTTTCAACAATAATGGCTTTCCTCTGACTGCATCGTTTCCCTTCAAAGGCCACAGCAACGGCGTTGAATTGGATATGCAAGGGCAAGTCTATGACGGCTTAAGCCTGATTGGCACGTATGCTTACACCAATACCGAAATTTTAGATGACCAGGAAGACCAAACGAATGTCAGCAACCGTCTGCCCTATGCGCCTATACATCAAGGCAGTCTCTGGCTGAAGTACGATGTTAATTACGGCATGTTTAGAGGTTTAAGCTTTGGCGCGGGCGTTTATACGGCAGGCAAACGCTTCGGTGATAACGCAAACAGTTTTTCTGATGACGCTTACGCGAGGTTAGACTTAATGGCAGGTTATAAACGGAAATTGGGTGATATGACGGTAAGTACTCAACTTAACATCAACAATGTCAACGATGCCGAGTATTTTAACTTGCGGAGGCGGAGAAACAACCTGCCCGCTGAGCCTTTGACGGTGATGGGTTCGATCAAGCTCGAGTATTAAGCGTAATCCTTAAAGTTATCTTGTTTATGGATAGCCTTTAACAGGGATATACAGTAAATGAACGGGTAATGAGTTAAACCTATATTTTTTGATGGACTTATCGGTTTAATATAGGTAAGTCGCGTTTATTTTGGAGTGACGAACCTTACCCTCTGGGGCATAAAAGGTTTGTCACTCCGCCCTATCAATCAAGTTACAGGTTTAACCTACTACCTCTGCTTTTTAGAAAAAAACTGCTTTGCTTAGCACACGAAGTTATGAAAACGATGGCTAACCGCTCACCATCCCTTCTGAGGCTCCAAACCCGCCGCAAACGTTGGCTTCAAGTCCACTTGTACTTGGGGCTGTTTGCCGGGGCTATCTTGGCTGTTGTCGGGTTTACCGGCAGTATCTTGGTGTTTTTCGAAGAGCTGCAAGAAATCCTCAATGCGGAGCAAATCGTTATCTCGGCACCGCCGGAAAGCCAGCGCAACATTCTTCCATTGGATGAAATTATCGCAGCGGCAGAAACGGCAAAGCCAAAAGGCAGCAAATTCTATTCGATATATTACCCGCGCACGCCTGAATTCGCCTACAAAGTGCAGTACAGGGTACGCGCGCCGGAACAGGACAATAACGGTAGCGGATACTATATTTTCGTTAACCCCTACACCGCTAAAGTTACGGGTGTGCAATTCTGGTATTTCGCTGACGGTGAGCGATATTGGGGCATTCCTTTCGTCAGTTTTATCATGCAATTGCATTATTGCTTGCTGTTGGGCGATACCGGTGAAGCGGCGGTTGGGATTTTGGCGGCGTTGTCGATTATTTCCGTACTGTCTGGGCTTATTCTCTGGTGGCCTTTAACGGGTAAATTCAAGCAGGCACTGGTTTTCAAAAAAAAGGTGGGTAGTGTCCGCTTCAATTTTGACTTACACAAAACTGTCGGATTTTATACGATGCTGGTGTTATTGCCAGTGCTGTTTTCCGGTGTATATTTCAATTTGCCTGATCGCGTTAATGTTGTGCTTAACCAGTTTTCGCCTATCACCCGTGATAATCCCTGGAGCGGATTGGGAACTGCGAAATTTACCGCCACAATACCTCCTGGGCAAAAGCCAGTTTCCTACGCTGCGTTAGAAGCGGCCGTACAAAACCGATATCCATCTGGTCGGCTATGGCATTTATACGCGCCGAAGGATGATAAAGACGTTTATATCATTCAAAAGCGCGATGCCGACGATCTGGGTCGGTTTATCGGCTATCGTGATTTTGCCATCGATCAATACAGCGGAGAAATCCTGGCAACTTACCATTCCGGCACAGGCAATAATGGCGATGTGTTTTTGGATTGGCAATGGCCGCTGCATTCCGGTCAAGCGTTCGGATGGACTGGACGGCTATTGGTTTTTTTGGGTGGCCTTGCTTGTCCAGTGTTGTTTGTTACGGGCGTGATCCGCTGGCTGCAAAAGCGTAAAACCAAATGTTTGCACAACAACAGCAGACAAAATCGAATACTGCAATGATCATCGTTTATTGCTGACTACCCCGTATTGGAAGAGTTGTATCAAGTCAAAGAATGGGTAGTGCATCCAGGACATTTTGGGTAGAGACATGACCAGTGTAGATGCTGATATAGCGGATCTGGATTGTAAAATTTCAGTTCTTGTTGACAATCGTGAATATTTTTCTGACTTGGATAGGGCAATAGGCAACTGGCACACGGAGGTATTTAACTACTTTGACCATAGGGTCACCAATGCTTACACCGAATCAGCCAACAATCACACCAATTCGATTGTACGACAAGACCTCGGTACAGTTTTGATGTGCTAAGGACAAGAACTGTCCACCAACGTTAAATACAAGGTATAAAGGAAATTGTTTAAGTCTGGCATCCGTGAAGATTCTATAGGCTATGTTATACCAAATAATGCAGAATTTTTGAATTATGATGCCATAATTCCACATGATAATGCGTATACCCGTTATTTAAATCTTCATGAATATTGAAATCCCCATTTGGTCTTTTGTTTACGGATCGCCTTCAGGTGCGGGCAAAATCCGCACCGTACCGGAAGATTTTATCGTCTATGAAAACCTTGCCTTTGAGCCTTCCGGCGAAGGCGAGCATGTCTTTTTGCAAATACAAAAAACTGGCGAAAATACCGAATATGTCGCCCGCCAACTAGCTCGGTTTGCCAATGTTCGGCAGCGTGATATTGGATATGCTGGGCTTAAAGACCGCCATGCAATAACGACTCAGTGGTTTAGTGTTTGGCTGCCCGGTAAATCCGAACCGGACTGGATGGCATTTACAACCGACAATATGAAGGTGCTGCACACAGTACGTCATGCCCGTAAATTAAAGCGCGGTGTGTTGTCGGGTAACCGGTTTGAAATCACCATTCGTGACTGGCAAGGCGATCAGGCAAAAACCATTGGGCAGTTAGAGCTAATCAAAGCCAATGGCATTGCCAATTATTACGGTGAACAGCGTTTTGGCAACCAAGGACAGAATGTCAATAAAGCCTTGGCGATGTTTGAGGGCGACAAAATAAAACGAGAACAGCGCAGCCTGTATCTATCGGCTTCTCGCTCGTATTTGTTCAATCAGATTCTAAGTGAAAGAGTCACCACAGGAAGCTGGAACAAGGCCCTTTCCGGTGATACCTTCATGTTCGACCATTCGAATAGCACTTTTAAGTCGCAGTTGCCGGATGCGGAAATTCGCCACCGATTGGAAGCCAAAACCATTCATCCAACAGGCGTATTATGGGGCAAGGGCGAAGTTGATGTGTCTGGAGATGCTCTCGCTATTGAACGACGTATTGTCGATGGTTATGGCGAGCTGGCTCAGGGCTTGGTTGCTACTGGCGTAGAAAAAGCTCGGCGTGCTTTAAGGGTTAATGTGGGAGATCTGGAATGGCAGTTTAGCGATCAGACGACTTTACAACTCCACTTTACCTTGCCAGCTGGCAGTTACGCTACCTCGGTATTGAGGGAAATGATTGGTATCCAAAGCCCCAGTAGTTAATCAAAGACTGGTCAATGGAAGTGTTTTGTATGCTTACGTAAACAATCCTAAGATTTCTTACAGCTAAACCATTCAAAATCTGGAGATGGCAATAAGAAATTTCACAATAATCCTGATTTCTAATCAGAAATACTGGAATCCTTAACTGTTTTTGGCCTTCGCTTATTTTTAAACGACAAATTGCAAACTTGCTAACTTAGCGTACAAGCCGCTCTGTTTGAGTAAGTCATCCGGCGATCCAATTTCGACGATACGTCCTTGATCCAAGACGATGATACGGTTGACCTTCTTCACAGTCGCCAGCCGGTGGGCAATGATGAGGGTGGTACGACCTTGCATCGCAGCATCTAAGCCTTCTTGCACAAGAATTTCGGATTCTGCATCTAATGCGCTGGTGGCTTCGTCTAACAGTAAAAGTGGGGCGTTTTTCAAAATTGCACGGGCAATGGCGATGCGTTGGCGTTGCCCACCCGACAAGCGGGTGCCGCGTTCGCCAAAAAAGGTTTGATAGCCATCTGGTAGTCGGCTTATGAATTCTTCCACCTGTGCTGATTTGGCTGCAGCCATGACTTCATTATCGCTGGCATTAGGGCGGCCATAACGAATATTCTCCAGGGCATTAGCGGAAAAAATCACTGAATCTTGCGGGACGATGGCGATGTTGTTACGTAAGTCATGCAAGGAAAGCTGGCGGATGTCTTGCCCATTAAAACGGATAGTGCCTTGCGTGACATCATAAAATCGCAATAACAGTTGGAACAAGGTGGTCTTACCTGCTCCAGAAGGGCCGACTAGCGCGACGCTTTCACCAGATGCTATGTTGAGCGTAATGTCATCAAGTGCAGCAGTTTGAATGCGCGACGGATAACGGAAGGTGACATTCTCAAATTGAATTTCAGCTTTTCCGAGTTGTGGTAGTGGTTGAGGAATCTTGGCTTCGACAATGGCGGACTTAGCATGGAGCAGTTCCAGTAAGCGCCCAGTTGCACCTGCTGCACGCATCACATCACCCCAAACTTCTGCCATAGTGCTTACTCCACCCGCCACCAAGGCCGCATAGAGTATGAAAGAAGTCAGTTGTCCACCCGTCATGCTACCCGTGTGCACCAAGTTTGCGCCGATCCATAGCACGAAAATAATCGACCCCATCACCGCCATAATTATAAGTGCCGTCAACAACGCTCTTACACGGCTACGCCGGATGGCTGTCATGAAGCTAATTTCTGCGCTATCAGTAAAGCGTTGGGTTTCGCGCTGTTCTTGTGTATAAGCTTGAACTGTCGGTACGGCATTAAGAATCTCGCCAGCCAATGCCGAGGCATCGGCAATTTTGTCCTGCGACTCACGGGAGAGTTTTTTTACTTTACGACCAATAGCTAAAATGGGAATTATCAGTATTGCCATCAAGCCTAGATTCAAAGAAAATAGATAAAAACTGGTCACCGCGAGCATGACCATGCCGCCGACAAACTGGAACAGGCTTCGTAAGCCCATCGAAATGGAACTGCCGACTACGGTCTGAACCAAAGTAGTGTCACCTGTCAGGCGTGATAACACTTCGCCAGTTTGTAAGGTCTCGAAAAACTGTGAAGATTGCAGTAAAACCCGCGCATACACCGCACTGCGTAAATCCGCAGTTACCCGCTCACCTACCCAACTCACAGTGTAATAACGCGCCGCAATGGTTAATGCCCACAGGCTCGCCAACCCAAACAGCACGGCAAACCGTTCGTCCAAACTCAGTGAACCCAGCAGACCACCGCTAACATTTTGCCGTTGCCCAAAACCAACGTCGATAAGGTCACGAAAAGCCAAAGGAATCAATAATATGGTTGCTGAGCCAAGGCACAGCAACAAAAACGCCAGCGCCATTCTTTTACGATAGGGACGTATAAACGGCCACAAATCCTTAAGCGAAGATACGTGTCTAGTTGAGTCTGGTTGATTAAATTTAGAGATAGACATCCGTGGTCATATTTGATGGCGTGTTTTTCATTTTCTCATGTCTTAATGGTTCACAACGAAAAAATACTTACATGGGAGTAATTTTTGATGTTTTCAACGCCATAAGTTATCCTTTCACGCACACCGGTTGTTTTAGCGTATGTATAACTTCCACTAAGCTAAGTCGGGCTGATTTTTCTACACGGTATCGATGTCTTTATAAGCACCAGGGTTCGTCATTGCCCCCTTTCTTTACGGCATTCAGCGCCGCTGGTCTGGGCTCTCCTTCGGGCAAAGACTCAACCCATTGCCGTTCGTCCTGAGCTTGTCGAAGGACTTATACCAATCCCAATAAGTTCTCATTGAAGCCTTCTTCATAGGGAGAAGGCCAGGATGAGGTAATTCATATAGCAACCTATTGGGATTGGTATTATTCAGGGTTTACCTAAAGGTTGGCTTATCGAGATGTTTTGTGTGTTAACGTAAGTAAACACTAAGGCTCTAAATGGTTTGGACACAAATGACAACAATCAGCACCCTCATGTCTGCTAGTAAATACCTGCGTTTACTGCTTCTTACTTCCTTGATGCTAATAACTTTAACCGCCCATGCGGAAGATAAGGACGATTTATTTTCCCAAATACAGGCTTTACAAAACCAGAACAAAATCCAGGTCACCGGCCTAGAAAGAATCCAAAATGCAGATAAAGTCATGACCAGCGGCAGTTTGGAACAACAAATCAAACAGCTTTTTGCGTCGTACAATCACATCGTCAGTCGAAACACTAAAGGAAAGATCGAACGCATCGTCATTATCAACAAAAAGCAAAAACATAAAGACGACCGTATCGTGCTGCCAACCCGTCTTCAAGGCAATCATTTTACCGTTTCCGTGTCGCTTTCAGGTGATGGCAGAGTCTGGCAAACCGTGGATATGGTGATTGATACTGGAGCAGATTTAGTCGTATTGCCAGAATCCATGATCGACCAACTAGGCCTTACCGACAGCAAATTTACCCTAGGAAAAATGCAAACTGCCAATGGCATGGCCGATGCAAAAATTGGCCTGCTGCAGGAACTGAAAATTGCTGGGGAAACCCTAGAAAATGTCGAAGTGGCTTTTATTGCAGACCAATTGTTAGGGGAAAATAAGTTGTTGGGTATGAGCGTGTTAGGGCGGTATCAAGTAAATATCGATGATAAGGCTCAGTTGATTACGTTGATTAAGAAATAAGGGATGTACGGTTTTCCGTTAAAATACTATTTTTCTTGATCGCTACACTTTGAATCGTAGAAATCAGTTTGCAGCTTTTTGGAGTAGATAATATGGCAAAATTGTCATTACAAGAACAATTGTTGAAATCCGGTTTGGTCGGTTCTGGGCAGGCAAGAACCGTAAAATCGGAGAAGCATAAACAGGTTAAACAACAGCAGCACAATAAGACAGTGGCGGTTGAAGATTTAAAAGAACAAGCCAAAAAAGCCCGACTTGAACAAGTCGAAAGGGATCGGGAGCTTAATCAACAAAGAAAGCAGGAAGAAGATCGCAAGCAATTGATCGCTCAAGTTAAGCAGTTAATTGAACAAAACCGATTACCTAAAAGTGATGGCTTGGCAGAGCAGTCTGATGATTACCTTAGCTATCATTTTACGGATGACAATAAGGTTAAAGCGCTTTATCTCTCAAAAACAATGCGCGAAAAGTTAACCCAAGGCCAATTAGCCATCGTTAAGCTAGGTCGAGAATATGAAGTTGTTCCTGCTGATGTCGCAGAAAAAATAAGGGTGCGTAATGAGGCTAGCGTTATCGTATTAAATGAACCAAATGTTAATGTTGTTAACCAGGAAGATCCTTATGCAGATTACCAAGTGCCAGATGATTTGACATGGTAGCCGCCATCAGTTGGGTGAAATATTTATAGTAAAATTAATAGGCTGAACATCTATAGCTTACGGAAACTGTGATTAAGTCTCCTCGAAAACAAGCACAGGACGAACGGCAATTGGTTGATTCCGCTCATGGTTCGACAGGCTCACCATGAGCGGAATCAACTTATTCAGAGATTCCTTACGTTAGCAAATTAACCATTAATACTGTAATTAATATTAGAGATTTTTACAGTATGCCTGTCATTCCGGCATTGTTGTCAAAATAATAGAGGGATGTTTTGTGTTTTTTTGATTATTTTTTTTCTGGAGTAATCGGTTTTGATGGTTCTTTTGCCACTTTTTTATTCCATAACCCATTGGTTGAAAAACAGTTCCAACCCCATTTCAGCCAGTTAAGCAATGATGCAGCAAGCCAAAATGACCAAGCCAACATCAGCAATCGATAAGCCATGAGGGGAACAGATACGACGGTTGCTTGCGGTAAGGTCGATGCGCTCCGGTCTTGATACCAGTTTAAATCAAATGCGGAAGATTGGTTTCCGGTAATTTGCATGTTAGGGGAGCCACCTAATAGCCCTTGTTCGACAGCAAACACCAGTATTGCCAGGGAGAATACGGTGAACATAGCAATGATGACCTGTAATAGGTTGAAGTATTTGAAGGTATTGTTAGGTCTCAGCCCCCGCCATCCCAAAATCATCAACCACGTGACTACTAAACAAGCTGCTTCCATCGGCACTTGGCTTAGCCCAAGCAGTAATAAAAACCAGTGCCAATGTTTTAAGGGTGTCAACGGAACTTTCCCCAAGCCTATCGCCAAAATTACAATCACCGCCAGTACACCCCAGAATAAAACCGCAGGTCCTAATTTTGGCCCCCAAACAAACAACACCCAACGATCTTGACCTAAGCTGATATTGAGGCGGGTATTGACACTGCTTTGGCCTAAATCAAGTTGGGGTGTTTTCGTGACGCTGGAAATTTCTGACTGCTCTTGCCAACGTAAAGTCACCTCTTGTTTGCCGGGATTTATCGGCAATGTAAGCTTTCTGCCTTCTTGCCGTAGCGGTAGCGTTTGCCCGTTTATCGCCACGGTTTGCAGCACTGCTTGTTCCGGCAAGGTCAAGGTATGTTGCGTCCCTTGGGAACTCCTAATGCTCATTTTTAAGTCAGCATCCAATACACGCTTGCCCGGTTTAATGGCTAACTGGCTGCTGTCTATCGTTAACGTTTGTCCTTCCAGGGTTTTGGGACGACTTATTTGTAAGCTCAAGGTTTCACCCGGCCAGGGATGCCATTCTGGTAGCCATTGCCCTTCGCTATTCATATGGATGAGGGTAATCCCGCTAGTTTCAATATGCCACACGGGACTGACATCGGCTTTCCAGACCTCTATCCATTGATTAGTTTGAGCAGCGGTAAACGTAATTTTTTCACCTTTTTCCAGTGTCGATTCCCATTGCATGACCGCTTGCTGCGTGGGCATGTTGGCTTCAACTTTGCCATTTTTAACGTGGATGCCAGGAGTCGTCACCAATTCCCCTGCTAAAAGTGGAATTTCCAAAACAATCGCAGAATCAGGTGGCGATAGCCTGGTTATTTGGGTAATCACTCGCCAATCCAGGCCGAGTTGTACAGTGCGTTCAATTTTGACAAACGGCGGCAACAGGCCGGGAGCAAGATTTAGTTTGTTGGCGCTTTCTGTTGCTTTATTAGTCCTGTTGAATTGCAACTGATCGTCAACCTGCCCGTTTTCCTGAAGGCCGCTAACTTGCCATCCGCTTTGTGCGCTGGTTTCAACCATTACACGATTCGGCTTTAACGGTAAGGGTAAGGTAAACGTCACCAGTAATGGCACTGCACCTTTGAGAACGACTTGATGCTTGCCTTCGGGCAAATACAGCCATAAGCTATTACCGTTACGATAAAGCCCTTGCGCAGTTTTGCCGTCAACACTGCCTTGATTCGGAAACCACTGATCATAAGTAGCGGGTAACGGTAAATTAACCGCTTGTTGGGCATGGATTTGTAAGGTGATTTCAACGGCTTTTTCGTTGATCGCCACTTTCATCTGCGGGATTTGGGCGCAGTTGGGTAAGCAGTCAGGCGCTTCCAGTAACCGGTTTTTAAGTTCGTCCAGTACTTCTGTCGTTGGGAAATCCGCATAGGCTTTTTCTGTTGGCGTTGCCAGCATGGGCAGTATCAACAACCACAATAAGGCAGGGGTAGTGGTTTTGGGCTTGAATTTAAGCTTTCCAGCCAAGCCAAACATCAGCAAAGCCAGCACAGCTACCAACGCAACCCGAATGAAATTTAGTAGCATCACCACGGTAGGCGAGAGATACCATAAGCGCAATTGCTGCTGGGCATCCACCGAACCGTTCCAGGACAAATGTACCTTATGCCATTGCCATTGTGGCAAGCCTGGGCCGGTTTGTACTTTAGCATCGGGGTCGTAGCGGCTAAAATCGGCTTCTTTACTGTAGTACGAAGAGGATTGACTTACGGAGCCGCTGGCGTAATTTCTTTTCCGTTCTGGCATGATGGATTTCGCCATTTCCTGCTCTGGCATGACCTCGGATGCGGGTGCAGCGGCATCCATAGCGGATGTTGCTGGAGTCATTACAACGGGCGGCGCAGGGTTTGGCGTTGCTGGCATCATAAAGTTTTGCCATTCATATTCCAATTGTGGATAAAGCCCCGTTCGGACCTGATAAACCATAAACGGTACGACAATCAGGACTAACGCAAGCCAAAACGCATTGCGATACCATGTGATGGCGGTCAAAAATTTGCCTTGGGGCAGTACTTTTAATAGTGCTGTTGCCGCTAAAATGTTTAGCCAGACGTACTGGGGTGATTCCGGTTCATGCCATGTCAAAACCAATGTGAGTAGGGCAAACATTCCCCAGAGGCGACCAAATAGACGGTTGGTAGCCAGCGCCGCGATTAATACCAGGAACAAATCCAGTAATGTCCACCGCGCTATCCAGCTATCCGGCACATTATCGACCCCAGTGGCAGCGAGCAAACGCCAGCCCGGTGGTAAATTTAACTCGGCATTGACTTGGTTAAAGCTTTGCTCCCAACCTACTGCGCGGAACGACCCTATATCTCCGACGCTACGGCTATCGGCATCCAGGGCAATCATGCCTTTCCTGACTTCCACCCCTTGCTTACCAGTTCTCGTTAAGGTAATCAACTGGCTGTTGCCATCCAGGGAGACTTTACCCAGTTTGGTTTCGGACAAGGCATCAAGTCGCCAACCTTTGGTCATTTTGCCGCTGATTGTGTCATTTATGGTATAACCCGCGCCGTCAAAATCCAGCCATAATTTGCGGTTAATGGTCAGTTGATTAGGCTCAGGCTCTGGGTCTCCCCTGCGAATGACCTTTAACGCCATACTTTCACCCTGGTTGAGCTTATAAGTTGGCAAATGCCGCCATTCTTCGGGCGAATTCGTCTGGCTAGCATCAATCGGCACCAGTTTTTCGACCTCAACAACACGTAAATCAGGACGGGCATCAAACATCCAGATTTCCGAACTCGGCCAGTCCGGGTTACTAACGATTAAAGGGATAGCATTAGTTTCATTGGCACTTCTGGCTTCAATATCCAACTGCCAACGACCTGGACGGACTTGTACCAACAACTTTCCATCCGCTTCTATACGCGCCGGTAAGGGGCTTTGCAAACTTAGCGGGATAAAATCGTTTAGCACAGGCTTTGCCAACTTAACTTCGCGCTGCTCACCTGACACTTCCAACACCAGACGGGTCGTCACCTGCATGGGAACGTCATCGGTGATCTTCCTGAATACTTGAATATCTAAGCTGTTTTGGACATTCTCCGGTTTTTTTTGGCCGATGTCATTTTCTGTCAGCCAAAGCTGTCCGTTCCTGATGCTGGGCATGGGTATCCCTACACCATTGATGCTTAAACCAATAAGCCCAGTATCTGCGGGTATGCTTAGGCTTTCGGGAATCGCATCCCAGAAGAAATCGCCTTTGAACTCATAACTGCCAGCTGGTAGTTTAATGGACGGAATACCATTTCTTTCCAACACGGACACAGCCTTATTATTGGCCGTAACATTTTGCGGCCAGTGCTTTTGGTCGCCCGGCAATGTTACCCAGCTTTCCTTATAGACACTCCAGCTAATCGCAAACGACCCTTTCGGGGAAGTAAAATCGAGGTTTAACTGGCTAGGCCAGCTACAGCGCTTTTGCTCGTAGCTGTTGTAGATGAAAGGACAACCAAGCTCAGGCTGGTCTTGCAGCACCCAGTTGACCCAGGGTTTTAAGGGTTCTGGGACTTGTTCTGGGAGTAATGGTTTGGCATGGGCAAAAACAGCAAAAAAGCTGATGAGGAGATAAATTATTATTCGACCCATGTCTTGTCTCCACTTGAGTTTTAAGACCTTGTGATAATTCTGTGTTGTTGCATTCTACTCAATAAGTCGTCATAAGATCACTTTGTGTAGTTTCCAATGGCTCGATGAATTTTTTTAGTTGTTCCTGCTGCTCAATAAGAAATGGAGCACCCTTAACTTTAGAATGAAGATTTAGAAGCCGCATTTCTGCTCGTTTTAATATCGTTCCATAAAGCATAGGAATAATTTGTAACTTGGTTGTCGTCTTCTGTGCGCTTCCCACCTTCTTCAGACTCAATTAGATCGCTAAGAATGAAACCATCAACACGGGCGGTTTTCTTAATATGACCGTTTTTCTTTAGTTCCTTTATGTACTTCCAAACCTGCTCCTTTTCTTTTGATCCAATTGGAAGCCCAGTAGTTTTTAGGTCAACAATAACGACATGCTCAACTCCATCTTCATTATAATCGTCATCATAAGAAGGTCTGGCATAGAAACCGACGCTGCTGTCTGGGAGAATAACAAAGTCTGGTCGATTCCTAGAACCCTTAGCATTCTTATCTCCAAATAGATCTCTTATAACAGTTGTCATACCCTTGTTAGATGTGAACTCTATAGACTCAAACTGTGCGCCAAACATCCACAAGCCTTTTTCAAATAGTGGCTGAAGTTCATGGACTTCATCAATGCCAGCAACTTGCATCTTGATTTTTAATTCATTTATTATCTTTAACCTGTTTTGAATTTCATCCAAAACGATTTTCGCCATACCAATTGTCCATTGGCTCAAAACATCGTGAAGAGCATCATAATCATGGGGTTCGTTATTATGTAAAAGTTCAAGTAAACCATACCTTGATTTACTTTTTTCTAGCTTTGTTAGAATTGTGACTAACTGGACAATTTCTTGTTCCCCGAAATTTGGGCAATTATCAATAACCTCATTCACAAAAGCATTCACTCTGTCTTTGCTCAATGGTGGAAGCGTATTAACCGCCCCTCCTACTTTTTCAATTACTGATTGACGCTTGGATTCGCGTTCAGCATGGTTGCTCTGGAAAATGATCTCTTTAATCTTGTCTTGAACTATGGGACGAACAGTTTGCCAAATTTCATTATCATCCCTGAACCATGACCAATCTTCTTTAACTGCGCCTGCTTCCTTGAGAAAATCAGCTTGGATGATGAAAGTGTACCGCTTTGCTTCTGATGTTCGACCATCAAGAATTCGCATCAAATCACTACCATGCCAATTACATTCTCCTACAGCACGATTAAGTACCCACCATGCGATTCCATGTTGTTTTGTAGTTTTATCAGCTTTTAGCGTATCAATATGAAGGATTTTAACTATGCCAATGTTTGGAATATTTACGTCCGCAGTCGCCAAACAGGAATCTGCGATGTCTTTAAAAGTAATCTGCTTCTCATTTAGATATACACGAAAAGCAGGATTAGTAAGAAAACGACCACCTATTAATTCTCTAGCTTGCTCTCCAGTTAGAGTTATTTTAGGTATGACCCCACAACCCACAATAACTGTGCCGTGCCCTTCAACACCCTCTTCGATATACTCAATTTCTTCAATGGCTAATGGTTTGGTAGGTGTGCGATGAACTCGGTATGTGAATTGTTGCCCTTCTTTTTTCGAAGTGATTTGGTATTCACTTGAAAAACAAAAGCTGGCAAATCTACCTTTGCCATTTTTTCCGAACACAGGTCTAGGAAGACCCTGAACATCTGAAGGTGGATTTACATTTTGTCCATATTTTTTTATACGGTCATATGACATAGTTCGCCATATGTATTGGAATTCTTCTCGTGTCATCCCCAGCCCGTTATCGGTGATGCAAAATTGTCTGTTGGCATTGATGTCGGGCCAATTAATTTTTACTTCAGTGGAATATGCATCCCAACAGTTTGCAATCAGTTCAATTATTGCGACGCTTGGATTAGAAATAATCGTGCCCACAAAACTTTCTAAAAATCTGTCCTCATAGAGTAGTGAATCTTGGTTCATGGGCAATTTTATTGTGGTCATAAATGATTATTTGTTGAGTGTTTGGATAATAATCAACGGTGAATTGTATGATTAAAAATTCTCATGCCCTGCTTGGTAACCTTGTTAGTTATGATTTAGCCAGGTAAGCTAGATTAATCTTTTTTCTTCTTTATGTCTTTGAGCATTTTTTTCGCATCGCTGTCCAGTTTACGCTGCACTTTTTTGACATCTTCCGAAGCGGGTAAGGCTTCCGGTTTAACTCCGCGCTCAATCAGCATTTTACGCACTGCTTTGTTGTTTTCTACATGTTCATCAGAAATTTGGTTAGTGCCGGACAAATCCTTTTCTATGACGTTATGACTGGTCAATTCTGTGGCAAAATCTTTAGCTTTGATGGTTAGCGTCGGCAAAAAATCAGCTAATGGCCTTCCTGATGGAATCAAGAGCTTGCGCTTCATGTCGTTGGTGGAAAATCCACCGAATAAGGCTTGATCGCCCCTGGAACGAATCAGCGCGAAACCCTTGTCGTCAACGCCGCGTTCGTAGATTATTCCTGACAGCTTTTTCTCGGATTTGGTCAGTTTTTCTCGGGCAACGACTCGGCCAACATCTAGCAATCGTTGTTCGATTATCTCCTGTTTGCGGGTTTGCACTGCAAAATAGGTTTGTGCAAAGGCAATTTGGCTTTTAGTCGAATCGCCGTTTTGTGCGATAAGGTAGCAGGCGTAGCGGGTCAAGGCGATGTCATCGACCTCGCGTTGGCCTCCTTTGCCAATCTCGATCATTTTCCCGACATCGGCAAAATGATCCGACACCGTAAAGCCTGCGTTTTCACAAGATTTTTTGGCTTTTTCAACAGCATTTTTAAAGTTATCCCACTTGGAATAGCCTAAAATATCTTGCAGTTCCCTCGCACTCCAGCATTCCAAGTCGTTGTAGAGATAGCAAGCTTCTTCAAATTTATGGAAGAGTTCTTCGATTAATTCTTTTTTCATCGTGTTACCCTAAAATCTAAGACCTAAAACGGATTTGAGTTTTTACTTTTCTAATGCTTGCTGCAACCTCTTATAAATTCCCCCAAAACTGCCATTGCTCATCAACACAAAATGTCCGCCATAACGGCCTTCCAGCTTGAGCTTGTCGATGATTTCATCCAGCGTCCGGCAGATTTCAATATTTCCGGCGTATTTAAGCAGGCCACTTAAATCCCAGCCCAGGTTATCCGGCTGGAATAAAATGGCTTTATCGGCATTATGTAAGGACAGTGCCAAGCTTTCGGTGTGAACGCCAAGACGCATAGTGTTGGAGCGTGGTTCTACAATCGCAATGATGCGCTCCTGGCCGACCTGTTTCCGTAAACCGTCCAGCGTGGTTTCGATGGCTGTTGGGTGGTGGGCAAAGTCGTCGTATAAGGTTACGCCGTTGATCTTGGCGATGACTTCCATCCGGCGTTTTACGTTTTTGAATGCTGCTAACGCCTCGATTGCAGCACTCGGCAGAATGCCGACATGTTTAGCGGCAACAATTGCAGACATCGCATTGTAGACATTATGGTCGCCGGTTAATGCCCAATCGACACAGCCTTGTTCAATGCCCTCAAAACAAACTTTAAATTGGCTTCCGTCGGCTTTGACCAACTCGGCATTCCATTGGGAACTTCCATTGATGGAGGTTCTTGATACCGGAGTCCAGCAGCCCATTGCCAGTACATCGTCAATATTATGTTCAGAAGCCGGGCTGATGATTAAGCCTTCTCCAGGAACTGTCCTGATCAGATGATGAAACTGCTTTTTGATGGCATCCAGGTCAGGGAAGATGTCGGCATGGTCGTATTCCAGGTTATTCAAGATCGCCGTGCGGGGGCGGTAATGGACGAATTTTGAGCGTTTGTCGAAAAATGCCGAATCGTATTCATCCGCTTCTATCACAAAAAAATCCGATTCGCCCAGTCGTGCAGAGATGCCGAAATTCATCGGGATACCGCCAATCAAAAACCCCGGTTTAAAGCCTTGATGTTCTAATATCCAGCTTAACATGCTGGTGGTGGTGGTTTTGCCGTGAGTACCCGCAACGCCTAATACCCATTTGTTTTGTATGACGTGTTCGGATAGCCATTGTGGGCCGGAGATGTAGCGGATGCCTTGGTTAAGCACGGCTTCAACCTCGGTATTACCGCGCGATAAGGCATTACCGATGATGACTAAATCGGGCTTATCCGCTAAATTTTCAGCTTTATAGCCGGACATCAACTGGATGCCCTGTTCCTCCAGTTGCGTGCTCATGGGGGGATAAACATTCTGGTCTGAACCTGAGACTTTGTAGCCTAGTTCCCTTGCAATCAGCGCAAGGCCGCCCATGAATGTGCCGCAAATACCTAGAATATGAATGTGCAATGTCTTAATCCTGTTATTGGCTTTAGGTTAGTGAATTATTTTTCGGTCGATTTTTGATATAAAATGCGACCTTATATTAATAGGCTTAAGAGAACTTATAAAAATTCAAAATTCGCCTACTCCTTCTCCCTTGAGTACCCACGGGGCATAAAGGAGAAGGCTGGGATGAGGGGGATATAAACGCATGATTTTGTTCTCCTCCCCCCAACCCTCTCCTGCTGGAGAGGGAGTTTTTGAGGTTCTCTTAAATTATAACAAACCGCAAATAAGCAGTATCATCCGATAATGACCGAAAAAAACAAAATTTTAGTTGAAGCAACCCCGCATTTTATCGAGGCGCAATCGTCGCCCGATGACGGCCGCTATGTGTTTGCTTATACCATTACCATCACTAATGTCGGCATGGTATCGGCAAAGTTATTGAATCGGCACTGGCTGATTACTGATTCCAACGGCAAAGTTCAGGAAGTCAGGGGCGAAGGTGTAATCGGTGAACAACCTCATCTCAAACCCGGGGAATCGTTCCGTTACACCAGCGGCGCGATGTTGGAAACGCCCGTCGGTACCATGCAAGGTCAATACACCATGATTTCCGATGAAGGCGTTAATTTTAATGCGCCTATACCTAAGTTCACCTTGTCTATTCCCAGGACATTGCACTAGCTAAAATGGCGATTTACGCAATAGGTGATGTACAAGGCTGTTACGATGAGCTAATCAGGTTACTTGATGCTATTGCATTCAATGAGCACGACGACCAGCTTTGGTTTGTGGGTGATTTGGTTAACCGAGGCCCAAAATCGCTGGAAACCTTACGGTTTATTAAATCATTAGGCAGTTCAGCAGTTGCCGTTTTGGGTAACCACGACATGCACCTGCTTGCC
Organism: uncultured Gammaproteobacteria bacterium; assembly: GCA_963804035.1. Taxonomy (GTDB): domain Bacteria; phylum Pseudomonadota; class Gammaproteobacteria; order Methylococcales; family Methylomonadaceae; genus Methyloglobulus. Next base: position 971,784 of record CAWDOO010000004.1, read on the forward strand.
GCCGCCTGCTCAGTACCATCAACGAATACCAAAGTGGCGCTCAAAGAGGTGCTAGCCGCAACAGATCGGGACGAACTGATAGACTGGTTAAGACATCGCCCTTTATTTCATCACAACGAACATTTTTGCATGGTACACGCTGGCATACCGCCGCAGTGGGATTTTAACCAGACCAAAAAAATGGCTGAAATGGTGCAAAAAGCCTTGCAAGGTAACGATTACCGAAGCCTTCTCAAAGGCATGTATGGCAATAAACCCGACATTTGGTCGCCCATGTTGCGCGGCAAGCCCCGTTTACGTTTTATTATCAATTGTTTTACCCGGATGCGTTATTGCGATAAATATGGGCGGCTGGATTTCAATTTTAATGGCTCACCCGGTTCTCAGCCGGATACCCTGATGCCATGGTTTGCACTGCCTAACCGAAAAAAATTTGATATGAAAATCGTATTCGGACATTGGTCTAGCTTAGGTTATCACGAAGGTAATAACTGTTACGCGATTGATACCGGTTGTCTTTGGGGAGGACAATTGACGGCATTAAGGTTGGGAGAGCAGGTGGAACGGTTTAGTATCGATTGTCCCGTATCTAAAACGGGTTAAGCAAGATGGGAAAAAGAATATGAATCTAATACTCCATGCATTCACCATTATCTTTTTTGTATTTCATTTGCTTAGATCTGGAATATCTTTGAAAAAAATGGATACTTTGACTTTTACGATCTTTAGTTGTGGATGAAAAACTAAAAAAAAGTGGCAGAACAGGTAGTGGTTATTTATCACTTGACGAAACTAGCGGCTCTCACCGTGCCGCTAAAAAAATAGGTTCTGATACTTGGGAAAACGGAAGTTCTGACGTAATAAAATCAGGGAAATCAAAGTTACATGCTCCCAATTGAGTATCAAGCTGTGGCTATGCTAGACTCATTCCATGAAAATTAAAGACCTTATGGAACTTATTGAATCGGATGGATGGAAATTGGTTCGACAAAAAGGAAGCCATCGTCAGTTTCATCATCCTGTGAAGCCCGGTACGGTTACAATTGCTGGTAAACCTAGCATAGATATTCCGCCGGGAACACTTTCTAGCATCCTAAAGCAAGCGGGACTAAAGTCTTAGAGGTTATTATGCGTTATATGGTCGTTATCGAAGAAGGGCCAACAAGCTTTGGTGCTTATGTCCCTGATCTCCCAGGTTGCATAGCAATTGGTGAGTCGCAACAAGAAGCTCTGCAACTTATTCAGGAAGCAATCGAATTTCACATTGAGGGGCTAAAAGAAGAGGGACAGCGTATCCCTATGCCACATTGCTCAAGCTCGTTCGTTGAGGTTCATAACTAAAATTATGAACGATTCACAGAATCGTTGAATGTTGCGAACATGGAAAAGCTTATGCCACTTATGTTTGTCGTCACCTTATTGAAGGCCTCAATACGGATTGGTATTCAGGTGAACAAGACGAAGAGAGCCAATGGCCAGATTCCTGGTGTGGTATCTGTCATCATTATTATGAATCTGAAGGCGAATGGAATGAAACTTCCGAGGAAGCTGCGGATTTAGGGAGCAATATTAAGCTTTTTTGCCATCAGTGTTATGAACGAATCCGTTCAAAATGTACAAAGCACACCATTTAACTCACTATTCATTGAGGGTTTTGTGTTTCGCAGTTTCAAAAAACTGTAATCAAAACCAACATTAGCATAACCCACCACATCTTCACGAGCAACCTCAGTCCAGTTATTCCTGTCAAAATCAGGAAAAAAAGTATCGCCCTCAAAATCTTGATTTATTTGCGTGATGTATAAGGAATCTGCGAGCGGTAATGTGGCTTCATAGAGTGTGGCACCACCAATCACAAACACTTCATCCGCCAAGCGGCAACCGTGGTTGATGGCGGCGTCAATGGAGTCGACCACCACACAACCTTCCTGTTGATATGACAAATTCCGGCTGACGATAATATTCGTCCGTCCGGGCAACGGCCTGCCAATGGCTTCAAAGGTAAGTCTGCCCATGATTATTGGATGCCCCATCGTGATTTGTTTAAAACGTTTGAGGTCGGCGGATAAATGCCAAGGCATTTGGTTGTTAAGGCCGATGGCGCGGTTGCTTGCCATGGCGACGATAAGCGATATTTTCATTTGAATGGCTGGGTGGCTTTGCTATGCTTGTGGGAATATTAACTTGGCTTACATCATACTATGAAAAAGATTCTGGTTTTGTTCACTGGCGGCACCATATGTTCTACGGCAACTGACGGCATTATCAGCACTAACAGTAACGCGCCGTTTAAACTCTTGCAATTGTTTGAGCAACAATATCCCAGTCACGCAAACATCCATTTCGATTCCCTGCAACCAATCCAGATTTTAAGCGAAAATCTTGCCCCTGCCGCCTGGAAGATTATCATCGAAGCTATCGAATCCGCCCAACTGGAAAAGTATGACGGCATTATCGTTACCCACGGTACGGATACTTTGGCTTATTCCGCAGCGGCGCTAAGCTTTTATTTTCATGAGTTAGCCTTACCATTGCTGTTGGTTTCCAGCGACTATCCTCTAGAAAGACCTAAGGGCAACGGCTTAGCCAATTTTATTTGTGCGGTGGAGTTTATCAGACAACAAAAAGCCACAGGTGTTTATGTGCCTTACCGAAATGCAGGGCAAACTATGCAAATTCACCGGGGTTCAAGGCTCACTTGTTCATTACAATTAAGCGGGGATTTTTACAGCGTTCAGAGCAAAAGCTTTATGCAATTTGACGGACAACAATTTACTTCCTTTAATACGATACCTTTAGAACCAACCCGTAAGAATGGCAATGAACGTTCTGACAATAATGATATTGCTTCGTTAAAACCCCAATTCTCAAGCCGTATCCTGATGATAAAACCTTATCCCGGTCTAGATTACAGCCATTTTAATCTGGATGCTGTCGATGCCGTCTTGCACGACTTATATCACTCAGGGACAGCCTGCGCGACTAATCAATGGGGCAACAGCCACTCCTTGCTTGAGTTCGTCAAGCGCTGTAGCAAACAAGGGATTCCTGTTTACCTTGCTCCCGCCATAAAATCAGAAAATGCCTACCAAAGTACCCGAGAACTCATTGAACACGGCGCAGCTTTGATCTGGAATATGTCGATCGAATCCGCTTACGTCAAGCTGATGCTAGCTTATGGTAATTTTTCTGACAAGCAGGAAATAAGCGGTTTTATCGGGAGGGATATTGCTTATGAACATATTTAGCCTATCCGCTGCTAACATTTTATTTGTATGTCGGCTGTTTTATTTGCTATTAAAACAATGGGATGAAGTGTAAATGTTGCCGAAGATGAACCCTAGCGCAACAGAAGCTGGAAAAGTGAAGACATAAGCTGAACAATAATGCCTTTGAGCTTTTAGTGCTTCCAAATACGTTAAATCAGCTTTATTCCGTCCTTCTCAAGCAAAATTAATTTTTTCTTATACAACGCACCAATCGCCTGTTTGAACACCTTTTTGCTAACTCCTAAAGTGTTGTAAATGACATCGGGCGGACTTTTGTCGCTTAGTGGCAGGAAACCCTGGTTGACTTTGAGCTTAGCTAAAATTTTATCGGTCAATTCATCGACTTTACCGTAACCGGGTTGATGAATGGTCAGGTCAATTTTATTATCTTCGCGGATTTGCCTAATAAAACCGTCTAGTTTTTGGCCTTTCTGCACGGGCTGGAATAGCTCGTTTTCATATAACATACCCCAGTGGGTGTTATTTATAATGGCTTTAATGCCTAAGTCGGTTTTATCGGCGATCAGCAGCGATACTTTCTGCCCCGCCTTAAAGTAAACGCTTTCATCGGCGATAAACTTGTCAATTTTGGTTGTGGCAAGGATGCGGTTTTGGGCATCAAGAAACAGCTTTACCAGATAGGATTTTCCCACTTCCAGTTCGTGGTGTTGTTCGCCAAAGGGAACCAGCAGGTCTTTCGGCAAGCCCCAGTCCAGAAAAGCACCCACATAATTAAGTGAAACCACTTTCAGCCATGCGATGTCATCGACCAATGCTTTGGGAATCCTGGTTGTCGCTGCCAAATGGCCTTCGGTATCGACATAGACAAAAATATCCAAACTATCGCCCACCTGACACTGTGGTGGCTTCTTATCAACCAGGAGCACTTTTGCCGATGCTGCGCTAGCAAGATAAATCTCTGAACCCACACGGCTTACGATCTTAAGGGTATTGGTTTTGCCGATTTCTATCATTGAGTTGAATATCAGATTTTTAGAAAAGAGTAGCCTGGATGGAGTGTAGCGGAATCGGGGGTTTCGTGGTCACAATTTCCCGTACTACGTTGCACTTTATACGGGCTACGTATTAAACCCGCAGAATGAAGATTAACCCTGCTCTGTAAGCCGCCCCTCTACATATTTATGTAACAGGCTAGAAATAAGCGTTTGATAGGGCAATCCTTCACTTAGAGCGCGTTTTTGGAGCAAACGTAAATCTTTAGATGAGATACGTATATTGATGCGGCTGTCTTTTTGAAAAGTAGCCCCGGCATATTCTTTATGCCGTTTAAGTTCGGACTTAACGTCTGAAACCTTTGTAAGAATGCCGGAATCAAAATCATCTAAAAGCGCTTGCTCTTCAGGATCTAGTTTTTTCATTTTGGTCACCTACATAAAGTTTTGTGGCTTTGCGGCTGGGGATGATGGTTTTTAGAAAAATTTCGACATCTGATTCAGCGAATGGCACCAAATAAGCGTAGCCCTCGATGAGAACAACCGAGATTTTTTGATTGGGATAACGCTCCTTGTTGGGATGCTCCAAGACATCAACCTCATCACCAGCCTCAATGTGAAACACCACGTCCTCAAAGCCAACGCCACGCTCTTTTTTGAGCATCTTGTTCTTTTCTGGATTCCAAGTGTAGTGCTTCATGCTGTACATAATAGCACACGGTGTGTGCTTAGTGTACTCAATAAAATCAGGAAAGTAGGTTGTGGGTGAGCTTGCGAACCCCAACAAACCATGCCATAAAATGTTGGGGTTCGTACCTCACCGCCAACCTACCGCTAGTGGTAATAATTCACATAATAAATTGTAAAAAACCTGCTAGCCTTAATGTCGATAATTCTAAATTTGAATTCATCAAAATTATAAGTAAAACAAGGCTGTAGCAGTTATGCATTTGACTGATAAGTATATAAACAATGTACTAACCGCAAGATGCCATTATTAAAAGCCTGCTAAATGGTGGATTGCCCAAATAGCCAATCCACATTACGAGTCGAAACATGGGGAGTGTAATGAAAAATAATGAATTCATAGTTTTTCTGTTGGTCATCAGTTTGGCAAGCTGTGCACTTACAAACGAAGGTAAAGTTGATTTCCGTCGAACTAATAATACACAAGTAGATATATCTGATATTTCTCAAAAAAATAAAGTCACTTCTGATACACAAATAAACAAAGACATAACTGAAATTAATCAAAAAACCGAAGACAAAAAATTTGATGTTAAATCTAAATTGATTGCCAAAAATGCTTCACTTGGCACAAATTCAATCTTTGATAAAGGCGATTCGTTATCTGTCCATTTGCGTTCAGCCTTTATAAAAAATTTTGCATAATTCCCTCCGATGGCCTTTACAAACTGGAATAGACAAATTTGTAAATCCATTGGTGAAATTGCAATTGTTGCAAATGCCTTTGAAGAGAGAACAGGTAAAGAACTTAGCTTCGAAAACATGAACCAAGGTAGAGTTGTATTCTATTCAAATAACGTACACAAAGGTCAACTTTTAAATTTTGACAACATGCCGATTTATGGCCCTATAGAATATAAGGGTGCACCTTTTGCGTTTCGAATTTCAATATTTGAATTAGATGTAACCTCAGAGAGAACCAAAGCATTGTTAAACACTTTAGCGTCAGCAGGTGGCAAAGCTTACCCACCCTCAGCGCCAGTTTTAAATCTTCTAAATAATATTGGGAAATCATTTTTGGATGGCCAACAAAATGATACTGAATTTAGGTATGCGATGATTTTAGACCCTAAAGGTGGTGTAGAAGAAATACAACACCTAAGGTTAGAAGCTGGTATTTACGTTTTGGTTCGTGTTGAGGACAGAGACACTGAAATAGAATGGGGTAAACTAGAATTTGATGATAACAAAGGTCAGTTGTTTAATAAAGACAAAACACCTTATACTGACAATACTTATGTCATTGTAGAAATAAACAAAAATGTTAGCGACGTTAATATCGAACTAGCCGAAAATAATTATAGTGTCCTACAAAAAGTCCTTCAAGATGAGGACAATCTAAAAGCAGAATCATGGAGAATTGCAGGAAATGCGCTTCAGAATATAGCGATTCAAAGATCGCAAATTATAAATTTTACGAGGGCTAAAGAAATATTGCGCTATTTGAAATCGGAAGGAGGAAATCAATATGAAAAAAGAACGCAAGCCAAAGAATTAATGACTATGATCGCAAACTCTGTTGATGATTATGGCAATACAATGAAAATAGATTCAACATTAGTAGGCGTGCCGTTTTCATTATCAGATGAAAATATCAAATATATTTTAAAAAACTTACGGGAAAATGTTAAAAATCACCCTGATTTTGACAAGCTTCAAACTAATAAAATAAGAGAAGGTTTCCATGAGGGCGCGGACGGCACAAAACAAGAGGACATTCTTTCTATAATTGCACCGTTGAGTTGAGATACAAACCTCAACGAATAAGCCCCATCTCCCGTATGCCGCGCCGAGCATCGGAGCATTTATCGGGATTAGCCCGTTTAGGGGTGCGGCAGGGATGCCGCACGTTGTCAAAGGGACAGGAGTCCCTTTTGACAACCCCTGATAAATGCGAGAAGCGCAGGGATTAAGCGGCATCCGGGTCGCCTTTTCTTTGGATACTTTCTTTTGGCGAAGCAAAAGAAAGTATCTCGTCCGTGGGTACGAGAACCCACATTAGATAACCGTCGCGGTGGCGACACATTTAACATTCACATCCGTGTGATCTGGATTCCGGCAATCCCTGCCGGAATGACGATTCCCTTAACTCGTAATCAAAAACCTAACCGCATCCAACCTAATCTGCGCTGTCTGTATATGTTCATGCGCCAACAAAGTCATATCTTTAAGGTATTCGATTTCATCGGCTTTGATGGTTGGATTGACTTTTTTAAGCCGCACCAGCCGCTTGATTTCAGCGGAAAGCGATTCCAGCATGGTTTTGGCGGCATCATCAATCAATGATTGCATTTCAGTTTTAGCACTTTCTTCTGCAAGAGCCAGCATCTTGGTGATATGTTCGCGCTGGCTGTTGATGAATTCGACGATTTTTTGTTGATCGAATGACGTGCGGTTTGTTATCAGGCTGCGGTGTTCTATTGTTAGCGTTAAATCTTTCAAATTCTGGTTGATGAGGATTCGGATAGGCGTTGCAGGTAGGAATCGGCCTATTTGCAGTTGTGCAGGGGCGCTGCATTCAACGATAAACAGACATTCCAGCAAAAACTGTCCGGGTTTCAGGTCGTTGTTGCGTACAACCGTGATTGTCGCATTGCCGGTTTCGCTGGACAGCACCAAGTCCATCGCTGCGGTTACTGTGGGATGTTCCCAGGTGAAAAACTGCATATCTTCACGCGCCAAGGCGATTTGGCGGTTTACGGTGACGGTAACGCCTTCCTCCTGCAAACCCGGAAAGCCGGACACCCGCATGTGGTCGCCGGGTGTGATGATAAAACAGTCCGGTGAATGGAACTCAGTTTCCACGCCGTAACATTCAAACACGTCTTCCAGGTAAGGCCAGAGCGTCCCTTGTTTTTCCAGGCTATTTACTTGGTCGATCAATTCCATGGCCTCTTCTGGTCGGCAGGAGTTCAGTTCCAGCAGCAGGTCACGGCCATTTTGTAATTGTGTTTCTATGTCGGAATTCAGTTCTTGTGTGTTAGCAATCAAATCAGCGATGGCTTCATGATTGGGGTTAGCCAAAACAGCCATTAACTCTCCATGCAGGATTTCAGCAACCCGCGTCGCTGCGGAGTTGTTGAGGTGGAAAGCATCCAAGGCTTCGTCATACCATTGATAAAGGACTTCTTCCTTGGAATTATCGAGGTAAGGGATGTGAATCTGGATGGTTTCCTTTTGTCCGATACGGTCTAGTCGTCCGATGCGTTGTTGCAACAAATCGGGGTTTTCCGGCAAATCAAACAAGATCAAGTGATGGGCAAATTGGAAATTACGGCCTTCACTGCCGATTTCCGAGCAAATCAACAAGCGTGCCGCACTATCCTGGTCAGCAAAGTAGGCGGCGGCGCGGTCGCGCTCGATAATCGACATGCCTTCATGGAACACGGCAGCAGCTATTCCGGCGCGGTTCTTCAAGGTTTGTTCCAAAGAAATCGCCGTTTGTGCATGTTTGGTAATCAGCAGGGCTTTTTGCCCGGCAAGTTGCCGGACTTTTCCAACCAACCAACGATAACGGGGGTCTTGTTCCCAATCGGACTCATTCGCTTCTCCACTTAAAGGGTAAGCATGGCGTTTACGTTCTGGGAAACCGCGTACGGTTTGGCGTGAGTTCCTGAACAAAATTCGCCCTGTGCCGTGATGATCTACCAGGATATTCAGTAAGGTATCACGAGCTGTGGCGGACTCTTTGGGATCATTCAGGTTGTTAAGCAGTGATGCAACATTATCTTCTTTAAGCAATTCAGCCAATTTTGCTTGCACTTCGGCAGTTAATGCTTGGTTGCCCAACAGCAATTTTGCGGCTTCGGCAACGGGTTCAAACTGCTTTTCTTCTTCTACAAATGCGGAAAAACTGTAAAAACGATCAGCATCCAGCAACCTCAAACGGGCAAAATGGCTTTCCTGGCCCAATTGTTCCGGCGTTGCTGTCAATAAGATAAGGCTAGGTGAAAGTAGGCCCAATTGCTCGACAAATTGGTATTCTGGGCTTGCGGATTGTTGGTTCCACTCAAGATGGTGGGCTTCATCGACAATCACCATATCCCACTCAACGTCGATTGCCTGTTTTTGGCGATGCGGATGGGCAGAGAAAAACTCCTGACTGCACAAGATACATTGCTCATTGGCAAACGGATTAATCCGCTGGAAACCGGGGATATTGTCGTCTTCGGGATCAAAACCATCATCACCCGATTCTTCTAAGCAACGGACTTCATCGAAAATGCTAAAGCGCAGGTTGAAACGCCTGAGCATTTCCACCAGCCATTGGTGCAAAAGGCTTTCTGGGACGATAATGAGGATGCGCTTGCTCAAGCCATTGATAAGCCGTTGATGGATAATCAAACCCGCTTCAATCGTCTTGCCCAAGCCCACTTCATCCGCCAACATGATTCTTGGCGCAGCTCGGCTGGCGGCTTCGTGGGCAATGTAGAGCTGGTGCTGGATAAGGGAAGTCCGTCCGCCAAACAGACCCTTAACAGGCGACTGTTGGTGCTGTTGTAAGTATTGCCAAGTTTGGTAACGTAATAAAAACCAGGCGTTAGGGTCAATTTGCCCAGTAAACAAGCGGTCTTGCGGCTTGTTGAACTGAATGTTGTGGTTCAGTTCAATTTCTTCCAGATAAGTTTCTTCACCGGATTCGTTTTTGCCAACATAAGTTATTAATCCATCTTCTTCAATCAGATTAGTGACTGTGATTTTTTCTTCATCAACGGATTCAATAACATCACCGACGGCGAATTTTACGCGGGTTAAGGGAGCGTTATCGCTGGCGTACATACGTTTTTCGTTGCTTGCCAAAAACAGTACGGTAACGCGCTTAAATTCGACTTCAAGGATAAGGCCTAAGCCAAGTTCAGATTCATTGCTGCTGATCCAGCGTTGTCCGGGGATGAAATTGTTCATTTATATGGAGATGTCGTGTATTTGAAAGAGTGTGGGCAGAATTATTATTTGAATAACGCACTATTTTGTTTCTATTTTTGTGAGAGCTAAAGTACCGTAGCCTTGATTCTATGCGAATTTTGGGTAAGCAAATACCAATAATCGCCATTATACAGTAGCTGTGATGGTTTCATGGTTGGGCTGATTACAAGGCATTATTTTTAGCTTATTGATTAGGTTTTGTGAAGCACTAATCCCGTTCGCCATCAGATTTTCGAGAGGGCGGTAAGCTTCCGCAAATTCAGCGCTTACGGTTTAACACCTAATCCGTCTTAACTAATAATTGGCAAGATAAAAAAGGCCAGAAAATTTTTTTTCAGTGATCCAAAGTTTAAGTGATCGTTAAGTTCTCTCCATATATGATGCGCTCGTAAAAGTGCAAGATAGACAGTACAACAAACAATCAACTTACATAAGGATAAAATGAAAAAGTTAATTTTATTAGGACAAATCACAGTGCTGGTAGCGCTGATCGCCAATGTTTCGTATGCGTCCGGTGGTGGTAGAGGGCATGGACACGGGCATCATAGGCATCACGGAAATGACTATAACCAGCAAGGCAATTATTATGGGCCACCGCCACCCCCGGTTTATAGGGATGGTCGTTCCCATCAGGGTTTGGCGGGTGGTGTAGTTGGCAGCGTGCTGGGTTATGAGCTGGGTAATGGTCATCCTTTAGCTGCCGGTATTGGCGCGGCTGCGGGTTCATTTCTAGGCAATGAGGTATCTGGCAGACGTTAAAAAATTAAAATTGTTGTATTTAGTTTTGTTGTTAAGCAACCATTCATGTTCAATCAGTAAAATGGTCGCCAAGCTTTTAGGAATGCATTTATTTTTAACAACATTCACAATAACTAAATAGGATTAATGCCATGAAGAAATTACTTTATTTAAGTCAGTTAGCAGTTTTGGCGGTTTTGTTTTCTTCCGCTGCGTTTGCGGACGACGATGAGTGGGGCAGGCATGGTGGTTACGGTCATCATGGTTGGGGACATCATGGGCATCATGGTGGACACCATGGCCATCATGGTTGGGGTCGTCATGGTGGTGGTTACAGACCTCAAGTGAATAACTACTACCCGCAACCGCAGGCGAATTATTACTACCAGCAACCGCAACAGTATTACCAACAGCCTCAGCAGTATTATCAGCCACAACCTCAGTACCAAGGTGGATACGATAACCGCTCGCATCAAGGTTTGGCAGGTGGAGTATTAGGTACGGTATTTGGATATGAGTTGGGTAATGGACACCCGTTAGCAGCCGGGATTGGTGCAGCAGCAGGCTCGTACTTAGGAAATGGAGTGGGTTGGCGCTACTAGGACGTATCAGGATAAGTCGCCGATATCCGCCAGGGATTAGGCTTTTTGAGGCTTGGTTTAGTTGTATAGCCCAGTTAAACCAGGCCTTGCTTTATCTGCAAATTGAAAACAATCTATGTCATTTAAAGTAGATCAAGGTCTGCTTCTTCAAATAACTCACAGCTAAACTGATTTTTCGTCAAAATGGATTAAACTTATATGCTGAACTTTCAGCACGTAGTAGGTTTGATTAATGAAATCCCTCAGTAACTTTTTCTTGTTTTGCGTTTTGTTCCTGCTGGTTAATGGCTGTGCCAGGACTTATCAAGCCCGCCACGTCGAAACCACAGATTTCCTTGAAGATTACTCCATGCTCAAAGAAGGCAGCGAAAATGACGCTTTATTAAGCTATTGGAAAAAAGGAGTCAATTGGTCAGCTTATAAAAAAGTTATTTTAGAACCAGTTCTCATCAAGAAAACAAAGGATTCTGAACTGAATCAAATGACCCATGCCGATGGTTTCCGGCTAAGGGAATTGTTGGATTACCGAATGCAAGAAGCGCTGAAACAAGGCTTTAAGCTAGTAACAAAACCTGGTGCAGACACACTGCTAGTGCAGTTTGCCATCACGGATGTAGAGACATCAACAGTTTTATTCGATACGTTTTCTTCAATCTATCCCTCAGCGCGGGTCTTATCAGCATTAAACCACTTGGTTACCGGTACGGAATCCTTTGTTGGTAAGGCGAGCATCGAAGGTAAGATCATAGATTCAACCACAGGCGATTTGTTGATGGCCTCTGCTGATGCTCGTGCGGGTGGTAAGACGTTGACGGGTTCTTTCAATGAGTGGGATGATATTGAGGAAGCCTATAAATATTGGGCTATTCAGCTCAATTATCAGCTTTGCCTACGGCAGGCACGGGTCGGTTGTCAAAAGCCGGTATCTGAATAGTGTAAAAAAATCAATATAGCTTGACACACTGTTCTCTAGAATAGGGGGATTATGCACCATCATTTAGCATTGGTAAAAACCATACAGCCAGAAATTCCATCCGTTTCCGACATGGATATTATCTTATCCCAAGCACTGCTGATGGATGCAGGTTGCGTGGCTTTCAAAGCCATTAAGTCGGGAGAAATAGCGGATATTCTGGCTGGACTGGTTGCCCTTGCATACAGAGCTTTACAAGCACTAGCGATGCAGGATCACGATATTGTCGAGAATCAGGGTGAAGGTTATCAACAATACCAAATGCTCACGATAATGCGGCAGTTATCCGATAAGATTCATCAATGTTCTTCCGGTGAAGCTAAGCACTACTGCGAGCTTTATCATTTATGTGCAAATTTGGCATCAGGCTTTCTGAATGCGGATTTTGATAAAGCCTTTCAGGTTTACCATGAGTGGCTAGGTGCTTATCAAGGATTCGGTGATAAAGCTAAGAAACAAAATATACTTAAAACTCTTGATTTGACAGATTGTTTGTATGAATAGGCAACTTGAGACCTTTGCACGGGTAACAGAAACTCCGGCTGAATGGTTAAAAGCCACTTTTTTCGAATAGGCATGACCCCTAATAGGCAATACTCGGCTGAAATACGCATTTATCTCGCCATTTTTTATAAAATCTTGGCTATTTTCCGCCGTTTTGCGTGCATAGGACGGATTTATCCTGTGCAAGCCATCATCTCTTCTTGGACGGCCACGCCGCGCTTGATGTTGTAGGCCATCGCTGCCAGCCTGGTTGCGGTGCAACCCTAAATACCGCGCCTTGCCGATGCCGTAATGTTGCTTGAGGGCATCGAACACGCGCTCGACGGCGCTGCGGACGCTCGGCCACTGGCGGTTTTGGTTTTTGCTGATCATTCAGCGGCTGGTTAGTTACGCTTGGCTGTGTGTAAGATGCGGTTGCCCAGGAGTTGGTCGTGTTCGATGCCGGCCTTGATGTACAAGCCCTTGGCCGACAGTTGCCGGTTAACCTCGGACAACGGGGTGTCCAGCAAGCCCTGCTTAGTCAAGGTATTGCGGAATCGCCAGATCGTGCTGTGGTCGGGTACGCCCTCGCTCAGCCCCAGGTTGATGAAGCGCCGGAACATCAAGTCCCGCGCCCATTGCTTTTCCAGGCCAGGGCCGCTCAAGCCATACCAGCTTTCCAGCAGCAAGGCCTTGAACATCAACAGCGGCGGCCAAGCTTGCTCGCCTTGCTTTTTGGCATGGACTCCAGACATCTGTTGTTTTATCGGCTTCCAGTCAATCAACCGGTGGATGCCGTCGAGTTCTTCCAAGGCTTGGTGGTGTTTGACGAGGGCATCGCCCAAACTGGTTGGGGCTAGGTTCTTCCAGGACATGGGTAATACTCGTCATTCGATTGCTAAAGGCAGTTTAGGGTCTGGGGTTCGTGCAAAGGTCTCAAGTCATTAAACTCATCTGTAAGAAAATTCTGTGTTTAATAGGATAGCTATGAATTTGTGATCGAATCTGCTTTGGTTGTTTGGTCGTTATTCCCTAAATTAGAGCCTAGAATTATGAGACATAACCCCCTCGCTTGGAATAATCCAAGCGAGGGGGGGGTTACCTGACAATTTTAAATTATCATTTCATAATATTTTAAGCAACTTCAATAATTAGTCAGGATTTGGTCCGTTGTGGCAACTGTAACAACTGACCTGATAACCCGCTGGCCAGTTTTTAGTCCCAAATTCGCCGGCATTAATCGTTTTTGCTACCTTGATTGCACTCAACGGAGTTCCAGCACTCGTTGTGCCATGACAGTAAGTGCAGCTTGTTGTGCCTCCATGTTCAGCCGCATCTTGGTGTGATTTTACCCACGCGATTACCGGTCGTGTGCATTCCGTGCGGGCCACCGTTAACTGTCGTTGGTACTGTTTTATGACAAGCCGTGCATTCTGCAACAGTCCCGGCATGGCCTTGCACTGCGATGCTTTGGGTATTGTCGTCTGCATGCAGGGACGGATACTCGGCATGGGTCGAACCATGGCAGGCTTCGCATTGCAATCCGCCATGACCGGTGCTAAAACGGTAAAGGTTTAATCCTTGCGCTGGCGTATTAGCGTTGGTTGCAAAAGTATGGTCGGCTGGCACGTATTCCGGCCCGTTTTTAACTTTAAAAGCTGAAACTGCCCGCCTTACACTTGGATTGTCGTTGTTATGGCAAGACTCGCAGGTCGGCTCATTAAACCAACCCTTACGTGCAGGACTTGCCACTTTCTCCATGTCGCCGTGACAACTTTGGCAACTCATCAAGGACTCGCCATTGGCTGTTGTCGCCTTACCCATAGCTCCCCGCAAACATTGGGTTTTTGAGCCTGGATGACAGTTATAACAGGCATTACGATTTTTACTATCGTTAAGTGTTGCTGAATAAGCCGGTACACTCGTAGGATCCTTAACATCTGCATGCAGTTCGTGAAGTACTTGGGTGAATGGAGGAATCAGCTGCTTACCGGCAGCATCCACAAAGCCTGGGATGGTCAAGCCGCCCATCACAGTTTTCTCGTTTTCCTTGTCGTAATAAGCATTGCTGGCGTGACAACTTACACATAATACTGGTTTTCCAGAATTAGCGGATGCTAATAACCCTGGGCTATACCCGACTGTGCTAAGCGCTTTTGCATACAAATTGCGGACATTTAGGTCAAGATCTGTCGAAACCTTTTCATCATGTAAACGAAGTATGTTTAGCTTCCAGTCTTTTTCCAGATTAGGATTATTTACCCAACCCGCAACCGGTCTAGCATCGTTAGATGGTGAGTTCGATGCATGACAGCCTTTACAGGTCATCTCATCACTTACCGGCAGGACGGTTGTGGTTTGGGCTAAAACATTATCCGATGAATCCTTAGCAACAACTTTCACTGTTGGATAAAAATTCTTTTTGCCGCTATCGTCAATTGGGGTAACGGGAATACCTTCAGCCTCAAACCATTTGAATTTGGTGTTGTAACTCATAGGGGCTGGAGTCAACGATGGTGCTTTATTGCCAGTTGGCAATGGTGGGGCTGTTGCCAAGCCATCGAGATTCAAACCGACGTTCTCAGCCGGTGATAGGCCAAACAAAGCACTTGACCATTGCCAAAAATTGGTTTTGGTTGCGCTCTCGGTATTGATCGACTTGGTACTATCCTCGACTGCTTGATATGTCAATTTAACGCCACTGGTAATTAATTTACCGGCCTTGTCTTTCAACTGTGCATGCAGGGTATTGTAAGGTGGCAAAATGGTAAACACTGAAAAATCAACACCATCCATACAGTGCATGCCCAAATCATTCCATGCCAGTAAGGTGTAATTTCCAGCAGCTGGTGGAGGTGGTGGTGTGTTGTTTACAACAGTTACCTTTACTGTTTTGGAAGATACATTATCACTTACGGTGATAATGGCAGAACCTGCTTTAAGCCCTCTAATTGTAGCAATACCACTTGCATAACTTACTATTGCCAGCACTGAATTATCAGAAGAATTGACGTTAACCGTCCCAGAAGCATTAGTGACAGTTAAGGTTGTGGTTGAATTAATGCTCAATGAAGGAACAGTTAGAGGCGTTACTGATAAGGCCGGCGCTGTTACTTTCACTGATACTGTTCTTGATGCTCTCCTATCCCTTATTGTTATGGTAGCTGAGCCAGCTTTTACGCCTCTTACGGTAGCCCGTCCGCTGGCATAAGTCACCGTTGCTACGGAAATATTTGAAGAACGGGCAGTTACAGTACCGGAAATGTTGGTAACACTTATGTTGGCTGAAGCGCCAACACCGATAGTAATTGAAGTGGGACTTACTGTGGCAGCCCAGACATTGTTTTGTAAAAACAAAACAAAAACGATAAACAAAAAACACCTAAATGCGGTAGCACTGTCTTTCATAAATAGCCCCTCTTTATTATTATCGGGAATAAACAACTAGCTTGGTTTTTTTATACGGTAATTTAATTAAGCTACGCTTAATAATAGTTGAAATGTTATTTAAGATGGATCAATTGTTGTAAGTTTTATGCGCGCACGTCGCTATTTTTCACGAAAGCTGAAATAGTCGTAAATCTGATTTTTCATCGAAAATATAGTGGGGGGTGTTTATTTTTTACTTAATAAAGGGCATGTTCACCTCTTATGACATTATAAATCTGCCTCTAGAAGTGTCCGGTTTAATTGATCATTACAGTTTCCACTGACAATAAATCAAAGCATATTGCCCGTTATGCCTTAGCTTCCTCTGGCTTGAATATCGGGGTTTTCATCCATGCTAAGAATAATGAGGCCCCAACAGACAGGTAGTGGCTCAATGATGGCTATCCCTGGTTGTTGCTGACTTTACCAAATGTGGCAGGGCTCCAATTTCGCGGGAGATGACCGAATAAAGTTCAGAAGTCCATTCTGGAAATACTTCGGGGTTAGCCAGCAGTGGATATACCCTAGGGTCGTGCGGTGCAATCACGACTTTCACATTGTCTACGCCCACTTGGGCGGTGAGGACAAAAAGTTCGTTTATGGCTCCATCGCCCAGGCCAAGCAACCGATGGAAGCGTCTTTACCATGGATGAAAATATCTGAACCCAAATCGGTACGTCCTTCATGCTCGGCATGAATCAGATCAAATTCGTTGGGATAATTTATTTTCATCGACAAATGGTAATGACTGTTCGGATTCAGCTCCGTTATGCGGTATACCCCTTCCGGCACTTGCCTGTCTCCTTGGCGCAATTTTGGGCCAGCTTCACCGCTGGCGGCCAGGATGTAATAGTCACGGATAAAGCGAAACTCGCCAGTATCTCTAGCCCATAGCTCCAGTTTCTTTTCCTGTTTCAAGGCGATTAATGTGACTTCCCGGGGAGGGTAAGATATCTTGGCTTTGGTGAAATAATGGTCGAGTTTGTCTCTCGCGTGTTTGCCATAAACCCGCAGAATATCCCCTACAGTCCATTGGCCTGGAAGCGGCATGTAAGAAATTACACGGTCAACCCGGTTCTGAACTTTGGGTTTGGCCGCAGTGGTGCTTACTGTAGTGATGGACTTGTGGCTGGAGCACGCGCCGATCGATACTGTCAATATTAAGACAGCAATGATTTTGGCTCTTGATTTCATAATGTGAGCTTGATAGGAAGAGATAGTTATAGTTTAGGAAAGCATCTTCAAAACGGCAAGTACAAAGCCCCAGCAACCAAGACCACAATCGATTAGCCATGGTGTTGAAGGAAGAATGGAAGCTTACGGTAGGCATACTGTATCGTCAAAAATGCTCACCGTGTTGGTGCAGCTTACAGAATGTTACGCACAAAAATAATGCGTGATTTCAATTCGAGTAAGTAACCTATCGATATAAAAAGTCTTTATAACCCATTACAAGTATTGAACATACTAGGAATTATATTTAATAAATTAACTGGCATGTTGTGTGCATATTTTAAAGTTATAGCAAACGAAGATCGTTGATAATTCGAATTAACTATCGTGTTTTAAAAACTCTCTTTTTTCAAACAAATTAATAAATAGTAAATGGCTTCGGTTTACAACCCTAGTTTAAATGACACATTAGCATTCAACTGAAAAATAGTTTGAACATGGGGCCGCCTACCCATATTTTCAGATAATAACCGCTAAATTTGTCTACTTCGCAAAATACAGAAAACCCCAATTACAAAGCAGTGTTAATTTTGAACTGAACAGAAATAACTTGCCGATTAAGTAGCAACAATATTTTAGTAATTCGAAGACGGTTAAATTTTTCCAAAATTACCGTTCCTTGAAGGGTCAATGGACTGGTCTCAGGAAGGGAATGGTTATGCAATACAAAAGTTTAGGCTAGAATAAATATGTCAGAAACAACAAGAATTATCAGTTCGGCTTGGTCTTTTGAAGAGGAAAATTTACAACGATTCAAGCAGCTTATTAAACAGAAGTACATAATACTTCAACAAAAATTTGATCCACACATTACTGTTGCTGATCTTCTTAAGGAAAAGTCTGATTTTATCGATGAAATTCTGAGTTCTATCTGGTTACATTTTCTCGACGGTCAAGCCGATAACTTATGCCTGATTGCGGTTGGTGGTTATGGTAGGCGTGAGCTTTTCCCCCACTCCGATATTGATATAGTGATCATCCTGGATACCAGCAATCTTTCAATCTACCAGGAGAGATTGACAAATTTCACTACTTTTCTTTGGGATATTGGCCTAAAGCCAGGGCAAAGTGTGGGTACCGTTGAAGAATTCGTCGCGTCTGCAATAAAGGATCAGACCGTCATGACCAATATCATGGAAAATCGGTTAATTTTTGGCAGTGCCGTTCTTTACCAAAAACTGAGGGGCGAGATAACGCCCGATAAAATCTGGCCGTCAGGCCAGTTTTTTGCGGTCAAGATGTGGGAGCAACTGTTGCGCCACGCGAAATACCACGATACTGCTTATAACCTCGAACCCAATATCAAGGAAGGGCCTGGCGGTTTGCGGGATCTGCAAGTAATCACCTGGGTGTTTAAGCGCCACTACAATTCAGAAACATTAAGGGAATTGATTAAGTACGGGTTTTTACCGGAATCTGAATACAACCAGTTATTTTCTGCCTTGCACGTGCTGTGGCGTATTCGCTATGCCTTGCATCTGCTGACCAATAGCAGTGAAGACCGCCTGATATTCGATTACCAACGGGATCTCGCCCGACAATTCGGGTTTAGTAAGGAAAACCAGCAATACAACGAAGATGTTGAACAATTCATGCAGTTTTATTTTAAAACGATCCTTGAATTGCAACACCTTAACGAAATGTTGTTGCAATTATTCCAGGAACGTTTCGTTGCTACCGAATTCAGCAAGGAAACTGAGCCACTTGATGATAACTTTACTATCATAAACAACTACCTTGAAGCCAAAGATGAAGGGGTTTTTGAACGGCAGCCCCTAGCCTTATTTAAAATTTTTTTAATCCTGCAAAAAAATCCAACACTAAAAGGCATTCGGGCGACGACGATCAGGCTCATCCGAAAAAGTTTGCACCTTATCGACGATAACTTTCGCCTAAATAATACTGCCAACCACCTGTTTATTGAAATATTCCGGCAGCCACATGGCTTGACCACGCAACTAAGGCGAATGAACCGTTACGGGGTTTTGTCGGCGTATCTTTCCAGTTTTGCCAATATTGTTGCCCGGATGCAGTATGACTTGTTCCATATCTATACGGTGGATGAACATACCCTTTTTGTTATCCGCAACCTGCGCCGTTTCGCGCTCGAAAAACACCAGGACGAATTACCTTTTTGCAGTGAAATTTTTGCGTTAATAAACAAACCCGAAATTCTATATATTTCGGCCTTATTCCACGATATTGCCAAAGGACGGAATGGAGACCATTCAACCTTAGGTGAGGAAATTGCTAAGGATTTTTGCCGTCAACATGGTTTTTCATCCCAGGACATAAAACTAATTACCTGGCTGGTGCGTAACCATCTACTCATGTCCACGACCGCCCAACGTATGGATATCAGCGATCCGGATGTTATCCAGAAATTTGCCCAACAAGTCGGTAGCATCGAATACCTTAATCATTTATATCTGTTAACTGTCGCTGATATTCGGGCGACCAATCCCGGCTTATGGAATGCTTGGAAGGATTCGTTGCTCAAAGAACTTTACAAAACAACCAGGAACACCTTAAGGCGCGAACTACAAAATCCGCTGACCCAAGTTGACAGAATTAAGGAAAACAAAAAGGAAGCGGAAGATGAACTACGAAAACTTGGCTTTTCCGATGCGGCATTGGAAAAGGTGTGGCAACATGTCAATGATGATTACTTTTTACGGTATTCAACCGATGAAATTGTCTGGCAAGCATCAGCCATTGCATCGGCAGATGATAATGACTTGCCGGTGGTTATCTTACGTCCACAAACGCGTCGGGGTAATGCAGAAGTCTTTGTTTATGCTAAAAATGTGGAAACCTTATTTTCAATCAGTACCGCAACTCTCGACCAACTGGGGCTTAGCATTCTTGACGCAAGAATTATGACGACCAACGATAATTATGTCCTTGATTCTTTCAATACCTTTCAAGTACTTGAACAAACAGGGCAACCTGTAAGTGAGGAGTATCGGATAACCCATATTTGTAATACCCTGCGGAACAACTTGTTGCATCAGCAAGTTAAGGATCACATCAATATTCATCGTATGTCGCGGCAAGCCAAGTACTTCCCGATTCCAACCGACATCCAGTTCCACATCGATTTGCAGAATAACCAGACGATTCTTGAACTTATCTCGACCGACAGGCCAGGTTTATTGTCCCAAGTCGGCCAGGTATTCAACAATCAGGGCATCAATTTGCATAGTGCTAGGATCACCACCATCGGTAGCCGGGTTGAAGATATGTTTTATATCACTGATTTACAATTGCAACCGTTGACAGACCCAAGCAAACAGGAACTACTGCGCCAAGAATTGATCTTTGTCTTGGATGAAAATATGCCGGATAAAGTCACTTTGAACATGTAATTAATACTATAAAATTAACGATTACAATGTACCCTGTGAGTGTATTGATGATATTTCCTCCCATGCACTTCAACGCACGATTTTAAAAACAACTGTGACGACCTTATTCCATCTTCCTGAAAATCATCCGCAACGTTTTGTGCTTCATAATGAGGTACACGTCCGTGCCTCGTTTAATATCAAACTGCCGGTAAGGGCAAGCCATCTTGCCTTATTGTTGACTACTGATGAAAAAATGCAAGAACGTAAGCATTTGATCACGCTTTGCGAACGATTTGGTATTGCCCCGCCTGATAAAGAAGCAGATCACTTTAGTGCTACGTTTAACTCCTTTCAAATTCGGTGGGAACAACACGGCGAATTTAGCAGTTACAGTTTTTATGTCCACGATAACCCTGAAGACCCGTTTGCGGATTCTGCCCTGAACAAAGTTCCGGTAGATTGGCTGGCGCAATTAAGCGGTCAGGTCATTGTTGCGGCGCATACCACCATTGTGTCCGCAGCCGATATTAATATTGATGAGAACACGGATATTGCACTGCTTTCGCAGTATTTTGCTGACAACCCCATTATCGGTTCCAAAGTCACGGGCGGTGCAGCATCCGTTTTTACTGATTTTCGGATTCATGTGGATGGATTCAGCCGCTTTCTGATTATTAACCATGATTTAAGGTCAGAACAGGCTGGGCGTTTAATACAGCGATTATTTGAAATTGAAGTGTATCGGGTAATGGCATTGCTGGCATTTCCTATCGCACGAAAACTGTATCCGGCGTTAAAAAAAGCGGATAGGCAATTGTTTACCATTACCAGCGCCATGACCTCAGCGGAAAATAACGATGCCGAATTACTAGATGAATTAACCACACTGGCCGCAGAAATTGAAAACCATATCTCCACCAATCACTTTCGTTTTGCGGCAGCCAGCGCCTATTATCAGTTGGTTGAACAACGGGTAAGCGATTTACGCGAAGTCCGTATTCAAGGCATTCAAACCTTAGGTGAATTTATAAAACGCCGCTTAGAGCCGGCGATGAATACCTGTTCATCCATTTCGCACCGCTTTACCTTGTTGTCAGAGCGAGTTAGCAACGCGGGACAGTTGCTTCGCACCCGTGTTGACATTATTCTCGAGCGACAAAACCAAAGCTTGCTTTCATCAATGGCACTAAGGGCAAAAATGCAATTGCGCATGCAGCAGATGGTTGAAGGTATCTCAATGGTGGCTATTACATATTATGCCGCCAATCTGATCGGTAAAATTTCAGAAGCGCTTCATATTGTTGGCTGGAAAATCAATCCGGAACTAATTGAAGGCCTCTCCATTCCGATTATTTTGCTAATAACCGCGATTGGAATTAAACGGGCTCATAGCATCATTGCCAACACAAGCGAGTAAATGACAAAAAATACCGGCTGATCTTTCGTAGAAAACGGGTTAACCTAAAGTTCTATCTTTTAGCCGAATTAATTATTGCTTTTCCACGGCATCGGCCACACACAAACCTGCCATATTCACAATTCGCCTGACTGTTGCGGAGGGGGTAAGGATGTGAACCGGCCTACTGCATCCGAGCAAAACAGGACCGATAGCAACACCGTTCCCTGAAGCTGTTTTAAGTAGATTGTAGGCAATATTAGCGGCATCGATGTTAGGTAAAACAAGTAAATTGGCGCTTCCTGTCAACTTCGAATCCGGCATGGATTTTTTCAGCAAATCATAGTCAAGCGCCGTATCACCGTGCATTTCGCCTTCTATCTCCAGGTCGGGCAATTGTTTCTGGATGATTGTCAGTGCCGTACGCATTTTTTTTGCAGACTCACTGTCGCTGGTACCGAAGTTGGAGTGCGATAGCATTGCAACCCGTGGCACTAAGCCAAAACGACGCATCTGCGCCGCCGCTAAAATAGTGATTTCGGCAAGCTGTTCAGCTGTTGGATTTTCATTGACGTGCGTATCGACCAAGACGATCTGACGGTCAGGTAAGATTAACCCATTCATCGCAGCGTAAACATTGACGCCTACGCGCTTACCTAACACTTGGTCGATGTAATGCAAATGTAACGCAGTCGTGCCAAAAGTACCGCAAATCATGCCATCGGCATAACCTTTGTGGATCAGCATTGCGCCGATCAAGGTATGACGTCGGCGCATTTCCAGTTTGGCATATTGCTCGCTCACACCCTTACGAATGGTCAACTCAAGATAAGTTTGCCAAAAATCCCGGTAGCGTTCGTCGTACTCTGGATTAATCACCTGAAAATCGACATCAGGTTTGATGCGTAAACCAAATTTTTCAATGCGGCTTAGCAACACCACTGGGCGGCCAATCAAAATGGGCTGGGCGATATTTTCATCGACCAAAATTTGCACGGCGCGCAGGACACGTTCTTCTTCGCCCTCGGCAAACACAATACGTTTATTGGCGGCAGGTGTATTTTTCGCCACCTGGAACACCGGTTTCATAAATGTGCCGCTGTGGTAGACAAATTGCTGTAACCGGTCGATGTAAGCTTGTATATCTTCTATCGGACGAACCGCAACGCCTGACTTTTCCGCTGCCAAGGGCTATGGCTGGCGCAATTTTGGTCATCAATCGTGGGTCAAACGGCATGGGAATCAGGTAATCTGGCCCAAATGATAAATTCTTAATGTTATAAGCACTGGCGACAATATCCGATTGTTCGGCTTGCGCTAATTCAGCAATAGCTTTAACTGCAGCAATTTCCATTTCCCTGTTGATAGTAGTAGCGCCACAGTCAAGTGCTCCCCGAAAAATGTACGGGAAACAAAGTACGTTGTTCACCTGATTTGGGTAATCTGAGCGGCCTGTGGCAATGATGGCATCGTCACGAACCGCCATTATTTCTTCGGGCATGATTTCCGGCGTTGGGTTGGCCAGTGCAAAAATTAATGGCCGATTTGCCATTTGTTTGACCATCTCTTGAGTCAATACCCCACCCGCTGACAAGCCCAAGAAAATATCTGCGCCCGCTATAACATCCGACAATTTTCTAGCCGGGGTTTCTTGTGCAAAACGGGCTTTATCAGGATCCATCAACTCAATGCGGCCTTGATAGACGACACCGGCCAAATCGGTAACGAAAATATTTTCAATGGGGAAGCCTAGATCGACGATCAAATCCAGGCACGCCAACGCCGCCGCGCCAGCGCCCGACACCACCAGCTTGCATTGTTTAATGTCTTTGCCGACCACCTTCAAGCCGTTCAATATAGCCGCGCCCACGATAATGGCGGTACCATGCTGGTCGTCGTGGAATACCGGAATGTTCATGCGTTCGCGCAGTTTGCGCTCGACATAAAAACATTCCGGTGCTTTGATGTCTTCCAGATTGATACCACCGAAAGTCGGTTCCAAAGCGGCAATCACATCGCATAATTTGTCAGGATCAGGCTCATTAATTTCAATGTCGAAAACATCGATGCCGGCAAATTTTTTAAACAGGACTGCTTTGCCTTCCATCACTGGTTTTGCTGCCAATGGGCCAATATTTCCCAAGCCTAGAACGGCGGTGCCATTTGTTATTACGGCAACCAGATTGCCGCGTGCGGTATATTTGAAGACATTATTTGGATCAGAAACGATTTCATCACAGGCCGCTGCTACTCCGGGTGAATACGCTAGGGAAAGATCGCGTTGGTTTGATAGCTGTTTGGTGGGAGTAACGCTTATCTTTCCAGGACTAGGAAATTCGTGGTATTCAAGCGCGGCTTCCCGTAATTGCTGGCGCTTTTCTTCATTTAAATCAATGAGAGTGGTCATATTTAATAATTACTACTTTTGGATTTAAAAGAAGTAACTTCTTTCAAACAGACGGTATTTAACACTAAGCATTCGTCGTTGCGAATATGGCTTGTGTTGCTTAACTTATTATTGAGTTTCGATTAAGGAATAAATAGAAAAAAGTTAGACCGCAAAAAAATTAATTGCGCCAATTAAAGGCGTGCGCTCGTTTAGAGATAGCTTAATCGAAACCTTGTCGAGCAATGGCAAATAACGGCCTTTCGTTGAGAACGCTTGTAAAAATCCGCCACTTTTTATTGCCGGTAGAATTTTGGGAGCAATGCCCCCGCCAATATAAACTCCACCTAAGGACAGCGACTTTAATACTAGATTGCCTGCTTCTGCGCCATAAAGTTCAACAAACAGGCGGACGGCTTCTACGCATAAAGGGTCTTCGCCCGTAACACCCAGATGGGAAATAACTGCATTTCTATCAAGATCGCTATTATGATCGGGAATCGCTGCACAAGGTGGTGCAAAACCGTCATTTAAAAGAAAATCGTATAGATGGCTAAAACCAATGCCTGATATTACCCGCTCGCAGCTAACGTGATCGGGAAATAGGGTTCTCAGGTAGGTCAGCAACCTATCTTGCTTAGGATTTTGCGGGGCGAAATCGCAATGTCCGCCTTCGGTAGCGATGGGATGATGCTTTTCACCGTCCCAATATAAAATGGCTTCACCTAAACCGGTGCCTGCGGCAATAACGGCAATATTACCATTTTGCGCCCTGCCATTAGGGTTTAACTCGATCAGGTCGTGTGCCGGCAGATGCAACATGCCTATTGCCATGGCTTCCAGATCATTCAGCAGTTTAACTTTGTCCGTACCCAATTTGGTTTTTAGCTTTGCACCATCTAGCGCCCAAGACAAGTTAGTCATTTGGCAATGTTGGTTCACCACGGGGCCTGCAATGCCAAAACAAGCCGATGTCAGCTTGGTGTCGGGCGGCATGAATTTATCCAAAATATCATCAAACTCAAGGACACTGTCGCTGGGATAGGTTTCTTCCTTAATCTGGCTTAATAAGCCATCTGGCGATCTAACAAGCAAAGCAAGTACGGTTTTGGTGCCACCTATGTCACCTGCCAAAATCATGTTCGGTCTCCAATGTTTGCGATATTTGATTGTTATTATCGAGCAGTTGCATCAAGGCTTCCTGATAATAATTTGCCGTTTGATGCGGCGGTAAGTGATAAAAATACTGCCAAGCTGATTCTTGATCCGATTCGTCATTTATATTGGCTTTAGTACGCGATTTTTGACAAGCCATCTCAACAGCCAATTCAATTAGGGTGTCGGTAGATAAAGTATCATCAATAAATAAATTTGTATTATCGCGAAATAAGGCAGCAATGGCTAGCAGGGCTTCAACGGATAATTGCCGATGTACAGCCGACTGGATTTTGTTTAGCAAATGGTTGACATGCAGTTTGAAGGTTTTTTCACCATTCGTCATGTGCGCCAACACGGTCTCGCTATCCAATCGTCGTTTGCTATTCAATTTATCGCCAATGACCAAGCCTTTAC
Source organism: uncultured Gammaproteobacteria bacterium (assembly GCA_963804035.1). Lineage (GTDB taxonomy): Bacteria > Pseudomonadota > Gammaproteobacteria > Methylococcales > Methylomonadaceae > Methyloglobulus. Next base: position 997,841 of record CAWDOO010000004.1, read on the forward strand.
ATTGATGCAATATGTCCCAAACGCAGGAAAAAAAGCTTTCGTTTTCCCTGCCGATATTGCCACGCATTTCACGCCAATAATACCAGTTTTTAACCTCTTCTCGATCCTTAGGATTCTTCAATTTCGCAAATATGGCTTTCTTTAAACTCTTGAAGTTGCCGGCGAATTGTAACTTATCGAGTGAGCCTGATATATTCACTTGAGTGTTGTAATCGGAGATAGTCTGGCGAACGTTTAGCGATAGCTCATAAGGTGATAGCGACATGATTGCATTAAATGCTTGATCGTTGGTACAGGTTGTACGCTCTGAGCTTAATTCGCGTTTTTGTCTGGAAATAATTAACTGTAGGATATGTCCTACTCTTATGGTGTGAATATCGGCAAATAACTCTGGATTAGACTTAATCAGCATACCTAAATACAGTATCAATTCTTGGATAATAATCTGTTCATTGCCGTCCTTGGGATTAAATGCCCTGATAAGATGCAATATTTCTGAAGAATCGGCAGGCCTTGTCAAAGTAGACTTACCGCTGTACAACAGGCCAACTGATAAAGCATGTTGCCGCACTAATATCTCCGTTGCAGCCTGTTCCAGATTAATATCATACTTGCCCAACAGTCCCGCGCAACGCCTTACTACATACCAAACATGGTTATCGCCAGCGCGTTCGTAAACTTCTTCCAATAAGCTCCGCACTAGCCCTGTGTTGCCATCTAACGCAGTTAGACCGGTGTCGTAATCCAGGCCGTTACGGTTATTCAGCAAGATTAACAATTCCAGTTGCGCGTACAGGTTGGCATTTGTTTGTAGTTGCTGGATGAGTACCGCATCGTCGCTTAGCCCCCATGCTGTTAACAACATCATTTCCACGGGTGCAGGCGGATTTGCATCAATAGGTAAAATTTGCAAAAACGGGCGCGCCGGTTCTTCCCAGGATGCCTGTGAGAATTTAAAATCGTGGAGGTAATCTATTTTTTCATAACTTGCCGTGCCAATAAATTCGGTAAGCAAACCTAATTGCACAGGAACACTCTGGATTTGCCCACTTTGAATCTCCTTAATGAACTCGATCAGGATAGCCTTATTCTGCGGGGTTAACATGTTGTGCTTGATCGACATTACAAATAGCGGATTATTGGCTTTTTCCCAATGCCTGAAGATGTAAGAAAACTCCAAACGCAGCCGCTCAATAAGCAAACGGTTATCCATAGCCAAATAAAAACCTTTCTGGTTTAAGCATTGCGGCAAAAATACCAGGCGCTCTCCAGACAACACATAAAATTGGGATGTCGCCAATGATCTTAATTGTCTAAATGGGCGACCAGTCAGGCCGATTCGGTCATTTCTGCCGACATGGGTATAAGCTTCGGACAACTCCATCGCCTCCCTGACCTGGATAGGTACAATTTCGGCAAGTTGTTGGGTATGAATGCCATCAGCCATTAATTGTTTTTGGACTGAGTAATCTTGCGCCAACAGAGCAATTTGTAGTTTATGGGCTTTTTGCTTGCATGCTTTATATCTACCTAACGGATCAATGTCATCTAATGCGAGCAAGCCTTCCTGAATAAGACTGCCTAAGATAAAAAGACTTTGTGCCCAAACTAAAGGGATGTTTTCATTCGGAATACGGACTTGGCTATGCGGTGCAGCTTTTTCATCGGCGATCAATTCATTGGGTACAAAATATAGTTCCGGTAATAGTTTTTGTCTGTTTTGCTCCACCTGCAAGGCTTCCAGTTTATTACGATATTTGGCCGCAGCTTCTACTTTACCCGCAAACAGACTATTGAGTAGCAAATAGGCAAAAAACAACGGCCATTCGCATTCAATATCTTTGAATTGCTTGAGTTCTGTCGGGTCATAATGCAAACGGTAGCCGTCTTCCAACGCGGTTTGGTGACCATCCAACAAGAACCGTTTACAGCCGTATCGACCTTCCAGCTTGTCACTAATCACCGACTCGGTATGCTTTCTAATTACTGGGTTATCTACAGCAAAAGCAGGGAAGCCAGTAATACTGAGTAATGCCGAGTCGGTCTCTTTGGATATCGACTCCCTTGGCAAAAGTGCCTCAAGCGTAATGCGAGTCCGGGCAATGTCGTCGCTGATAACATGAATGATTGAAGCCTGCCCACCGTCTTTGCCGAATAAGTTAAAGCCTGACAACGCTTCCAGCGCCGCTTTTGCCATGCCGATAGAACTGGCGTTGAGTTCGGCGATACCATGATTGGTCTTATTTCCGCGTTCCCAAATACCGTAATCGGGAGTCCGGTAAGTCCGACTGATATAATGGATCAGATTTTGCACAAAATTGACTTCATCCTGGGTGAAAATAATGCGCAGTCCCGATGCGGTCATTTGCGCGGTCATTAGCAAGAATAATGAAGTCGCATCAAGCTGCAAATGCCCCCAATCATGATCCCCCACGACGCTATCCCCGCTTTGGGTGTCATATTTTGCATGTAAAGCATCTTGCGGATTTTGTGACTGTTTGAATTTTTCAACTTTGGCGGACTGCCGCATCATAGCGGTTAACAAGCCGCGCATGAGCTTTACGACACTTTGTTCGAGCAGATAAGTCCGCCCCTGATTTTCTCCATTGCGGCGATAGGCCAGCGCCAAGCCCCATGCCGCTAGAATACTGTAAACATTGTCCCTTACCCAGGCATCAGTATAATTGCCATGACTGGTGACGGCGGTACTGGCCGGCAACAAACCGCTGATCCAGTTCTGTTTACTTAAAATAATATCTTGTACTTGCTGGTAGTAAGTATCAAGTTTGATTTTTGAATTATTTTTCATGGTGTGTTCGGCATCCATTTTCTTTTAAACAATTATTCAGCTTAAGAAAATAGAAAGCAGTTATTATGCCATTACAGATTTACCCTATTTTTCCAATGACTTACACATGCCTGCATTTTGCTTGTATTCAGAAATTGCCCCATTTTGGTTATCAATTTGTGCCATATATAAGCTAATGAATTTATAAAGGGCATTCGTAAAACCGTATGGAAAATCTAAAAAAGTCATTTTTCAGGGCCGTGTGGAATTATCAGACCATAATTCAAAAATTCTTCGTTATTTGGCAAGCCATAGCCGTTAGTATCCTCACGGACTCCAGCCTTAAACGATTTCCTTTTTACCTTGTATTTCGCGTTGGTGAACAGTGTCCTTGCCCGTAGCACATCAAAGCTGTAACCACGGCCTTGTCGGGCAATCGATTTGATGTGGTTGTTGGCTGATTCTGTGTAAGCATTGGTGATTCTGTGGCCAAAGTAGTTAAATACTTCGGTGTGCTAGTTTGATATTGCCCAGTCCAGATCCAGCAAAATATTTACGAATACTTTCTGGGATTGAACCTTTCCAGTCCATATAAGCTGTTTCAGCTCCTTTTCTGGTCAGATTACTGTCTCAAATATCACTTGTGCCCCAGAGGGTATAAAAGCGCTCTTTGGCTTGATATAGATCATGCAGTACGGGATAGTTTTCCGTCCATCCTGACAACAGGAACTTGGCTCGCATCCAAATCACGCCGCCGCTCAGCATCAAGAAACGGTCTTTTTTAAGCAGCTTAATTTCGCCGACGGTCATTTGGCAGCGAAGGCCTTACTGCATAAATATCAACGAAAATAATAGTATGGGTAGGGCGGATTCGGAGCAAAGCGACAATCCGCCAATGCCAAACAATGTAAAATTTCCAGATATGCCACCGAACAAAAACCCAATATTTGGAAATGTCGGTGTGGAAGCCAGCATGATAGGCTTCGTTTACGGTGGTTCGCTAAAGCGGAACCACCCTACAATTCATCCGCCGTACGGTCGTCCAGCCTTAAACGATTTCCTTGGCCACATAGTTTTATAGGTATTATGCCTTTAAAAAAATTGAAAAACATACCCCTTATTAGTATTATTTGGTACAGAAATCAATATTAGGAGAGGGCTATGCCAAAAACCAGCATTTCTATCAGCGAGCATTTTGACAGTTTTATCGCCGCACAGATCGCAGAGGGACGTTACGATACGGCAAGTGAAGTCATACGGGCGAGCCTGCGGCTTTTGGAAGAGCGAGAAACAGAATACAAAATCAAGTTGGGAACGTTGCGTACCGCCCTCATAGAGGGTGAAGCCAGTGGCGATAGCGATATGTCGGTCGATGACATCATTGCCGCAGAAAAACAAAAACGGCAAGCCGTACGTGCCTGAATATAAGCTAAGTAAACGGGCAGAACAGGATTTAACCGTCATTTGGAATTTCAGCGTTGACCGGTGGGGCGAAACCCAAGCGGATGATTACCTGCAAACCCTGCACGCGGCTATCCGATTGCTGGCGGAAAACCCCCAGATGGGTAAATCCTGCGATGCGATAAGAACGGGATACCGCAGCTTTCACCAAGGCCGACACCTTATATTTTATCGGTCTTATGATTACGGAATTAGAGTTATCCGTATCCTGCATCAAAGCATGGAAGTTGAAAGCCATTTTCCTTAAGAGTCAAGTTGGGGTGGGCAGTTTTTTTGCCCACCCTACGGACTGCATAAATATCAACGAAAATAATAGTATGGGTAGGGCGGATTCGGAGCGAAGCGACAATCCGCCAATGCCAAACAATGTAAAATTTCCAGATATGCCACCGAACAAAAACCCAATATTTGGATATGTCGGTGTGGAAGCCAGCATGATAGGCTTCGTTTACGGTGGTTCGCTAAAGCGGAACCACCCTACAATTCATCCGCCGTACGGTCGTTACAATTCACCCGCAGTATGGTCGTTCAAACACCTTGTCATTTCGACCAAAGGGAGAAATCTATGCAACGCTCAACATCCTTAAGATTTCTCACTCCGTTCGAAATGACAATCGAAGCGTCAGGGAACAAAAACGCAGAACCTGACTTACTTCGTGACCTTAATGTTCCACATTAATCGACCCCATAAACGTACGCGGGGTGCTGAAAGAGACAGTGCCATAGCCTGAATTTGGAATAGCATTAGCATTGGTAAAATAGGTTTTGTCCAGCAGGTTATCGATATTCAGTTGCGCCGTGATTTTGGACTTACCCACTTCAAAACTGTAACCGGTCATCATGCCGACCAGGGCATAGCCAGTAGAATTAGTTTTATTATCAAAACTAACCACGCCATCTTGCAACTTAACGCCGCCGCCAATCTTGAAGCCTTTCAAGTCCCCTTGCTGGACTTCGTAAGTACTCCAAAAACTGCCAATATTACGCGGCACAAACCCCAGGCGGTTGCCTACAAGAAAGGTGCTGCCCGAATCCAACGTGCCATTACTTTTGGTGACGCGGACATCCTGGTTGGTATAGGTGGCAATCACATTCCAGTCCGGTAGGATTTCGCCCTTAATATCAATTTCTGGCCCCGGCTGCGTACCTCGCCAGCCGCAACGAAAAAGCCCAGCCCAGCGAGAAATGGATCAGGATGGCTGCTAGCAACGTTTTGCTTGGTCAGATCGTAATATGCCAGGGTCGCCTGTAGGCGACCATCGAAGAACTCAGTCTTGGCACCTACTTCCCATTGCTGGGCGCTGGTTGGTGCCAAAGCCGCGCCTGGCAAAGGAATGCCCGAAGGGTCAAAGCCTGTGAAAAGAAGTGCCCCCTGAGTATTTGGGTCAAAGTTCTCCGTATAATTGCTGTACAAGCTCAGCCATTTTTTAGGATTCCACAGCAAACCTACCCGTGGGGTGACGGCATCAGCTGTTTGTACAGTGGTAGTGGACGACTGGAAAAACAGGTCGTCAGTCGTACTTTCTGAGTGTATATATTGGTAGCGCAGACCGCCCAGAATTTGAACATTATAAGGCAGCTTAATCTGGTCTTGCAGATACAGACCATAATTATCCGTGTTGCTATTAACTAAAAATGGAGCCGGATTGAGTGCCGCATCAGTACCGGGATGGACAGGGTTATCAAAACTAATGATTGACAGGTCATCAGAAAACAAAGATTTACGTTTAGTGTTAAAGCGATAATAATCGCCGCCAAACAATAAGGTATGCTCAAGCCCCCAAGTTTTGAAGTGTCCGGTCAGATCCAGAATGCTTGCACCGGTATCGTTTACGGACTGATTAGTGAATAAAGATCGGCTTATCGTATTATCGTCCAAACTAGCAGCTATAGGTACTACGCCGAGACCTTGGTTAAAATCCACTCTTTTAAAATTTACTTGGTGTTTGATAGACCAGTCGTCGTTGAACTGGTGCGACCAGTTAAAGCCTGCGAAAAAAGTTTCGGTTTCGACTGGGTTACGCTCGCCCAGGTTTCGCTGGTGCGGAAGATCGATAAAGCGATTGTTGGCTTGGTCGAAAGGCAGGAATTGACTATCAAAGTTGTATTTATCATGCTGGTATTCCATTTCCAACGTCGCTTGAGTGCGGGGGGTGATATTCCATTTTACAATCGGTGTCAGAAATACATTCTCGTTACTGATCAGATCGCGGAACGAGTTGTTGTTTTGGAAGGACGCATTTATCCGGTACAGCAGGGTATCATCTTTCGTCAACGGGCCGGTGGCGTCAATACTGGTGCGAAACAGGTCGTAAGAGCCAAACTGCTGGTTTAAAGAATAATACGGCGTCGCCAGCGGTTGCTTGGTAATGATATTGACCAAACCACCGGGTTCAACCCGCCCGAACAGAATCGCCGCCGGTCCCTTGAGCACCTCGATGCTTTCCACATTGGCAAATTGCTGTCCATTGGAAGAGCTAACGTTATTGGCATCTACTCGAAATCCGTTACGGAATAGGGTTTTGGTCGCAAAGCCACGCAAATATGTTTCTTCTCCATTTTGATTAGCGTTGGTTGTTATTGTGACACCGCTGACATTATTCAAAGCCTTATCAAGGCTGATCACCTGCTGATCCTTCAGCACCTGCTTGGACATTACCTGTACGTTCAGAGGCGTTTCTATAAGCGGCGTATCGGTCTTGTAAGGATCAGTCTGCCACGTAGGATCGTCATACGGGTTATCGGCATCGGCTTCTACGGTAACTTTCTCCAGGGTGGTTTCACTCCCGGAAGCGCCGCTGTTGGAATGCGGTTCAGGCGTATCCGGGGTAGTGGCGGTTTTCTTGAAATTGCCCGGCTGTTGTTCCAAGGTGACGGAATGGGCATTGATAAACCGATAGGTCATACCGCTGCCTTGCAGTAAGCGGGTCAAGGCTTGGGCTGCCGTCATCGTGCCGTCCAGGCTGTTGGCGGTCAGGCCACGTACCTTGTCGGCGGTAAACACCAGTTCCAGGTTGGAATCTGCGGCAAAGCGCATCAAGGCGTTGTTGAGGGATTGTGCTGGTATTTTGTAATGCAGAGTGGTGTCGCCTGCGTAACCGTTGCCGCTTAATATCAGGGCGATTAGGGCAAAAATGGTGGGCAGAAAAGCGCTGCCCACCCTACAAATCGTTGTTTTCTGGATAATATCGGGCAAACAAAAAAGCCGTTTGCCCTGTTTGCTGCATGTTGGTATTGCTGTTGTTCCATGATTTTCCCTCGTTTATTTTAGGTCTCCAACTAAATGAGACGTTTGAGGGGCGCAACTTGGGAATGGAAATTGAAAATATTTTTTTATCGGTGCAGCACCACCCACCAGGATGCGAGCCTGGTTTCCTGCAAGGCCAAGGCGGTGCTGAGGGTGTGCAGGGTTTCGTCGGGGTTCGCCAGGGAAAACACGCCCGTTATGCGCTGGTTGTTTAGGGCTGCATCCGGTACAACAATCCGTCCGTTGCGGTAACGGTTGAGTTCTGTAATAGCCTCGCTGAGCGGGCGGTCATTGATGAAAAGTTTTTGCTGTTGCCAAGCCGTTAATTGGCTTATGTCGCTATTTTTTGGTGATGGTAAGTAATTTCCGCCCAAGTAATGTAATTGTTGGCCTTCGTTGATGACGACGGGTTGGGCTTGTTCCGATGGGGTGTTCTCTTGTGGTGTCGTAAGCCTTGCAGATACGGCATGTTCTTGTACCGTCACACTGATGCCCCCGGTTTCTTGGTTATAAACCTCGAACACCGTCCCCAGCGCGCGGACTGACAAGTTGCCGATTTGGACTTCAAAAGGTCTCTTGGAGTCTTTAGCGACGGTAAAGCGCACTTGGCCGTGGTGCAGGGTAATGAGACGCAAGTTATCCTGATAGTCCATCGACACGGCGGAATTGGTATTGAGCAGCAAATGGCTGCCATCGCTTAGGGCTATGTCTCTTAGCTCTCCTGTGCCGGTGTGGTAATCACTGAGATAGGCATCAAACAGATGCGCCTGTTGGGGCATGACACCCAAGACGGCAACCAGCAAGGCCGCCGCCAAAGCCAAAGGGATCGCCAGCCAGTGCTTTTTTTGCTTCGTTTGTTTTCGCGTTTTGGCGGGATTATCGGAAATTACCGGCTCGATGGCCTGTGTTGGATTTGACTTGGAAGCCTCAACCGTTTTGCTCAGTTTTTGCCGTAAGCTCTTACCGGCGGCAATCATGTCGTTAAACATATCTTCGGCTTCGGCGAAAGCGGCGGCGTGCGCTGCATCTTGCGAGAGCCAATCGGCAAAGCCGTGCATGTCCTCGTCACTTATGTTATCCGCACGTAGCGTGATGAGCCAATCGATGGCTTGCTGGTTCAACTCCGGCAGGTTGGGTTCGTCTGGGTAAGTGGGCATCAGCTAACAGAACTTAGAGATCATATCTTTATAAGACGGATGACAAGCCTAAACGGTTACCCTGAATGGGTAAATTTTAAGGTTCAACTGGATTCTTTCATGCGTAGGGTGCAATGCGCCGTCGCCCGGGACAAATGTTTATGTACCATGGATTCTAAAATACCTAGACGGGCGGCTATTTCAAGGTAGGTCAACCCATCGATGCCTCGCCATAAGAACGCATTGCGGCAATCGCGCGGCAGTTCCATCAGTGCCTGTTCGAGTATAGTCAGTTCTTGCTGGGTGCTGGCGATCTGCTCTGGCCCTGCCTCCGCCGATTGGAAGCTATCGGCAAATTCCTCAAAATCCACATCGAACGCACGGTCGCTCCTGACCTTGGCCTTACGCTGGTAATCAACCGCCAAATTGAGGGCAATGCGGTAGGCCAGCGCACGGGCATTATTTACGGGTGTGGCTTGGCTGGCAGAAACGGATATAGGTTTCGTGGGTGATTACGGTAGCCGTGTCCGAGCATCTGAGCCGCCGGGTCAAAAACTGCAGCAATTCCTCGGCCGGGGATTCGCTCCAGTATAAGGCGTGGTCGGGGGAGATGGCTTTTGTCATGGTCAATACAACTTAAAGCGAACCTTAAATTTAGGCGCATTATCTAATGAAACCTTGTTGAAGGGTATTTTTTCGTTGAAACTGGAGTTTAAATCTAAGGTAAATGTTTGTAATTCGTAACGCTGCTATGTCTTAGCATCATTTCCACACAGTTTTACGATTTTGGCATTGGAATTCGGGTTGGTTTTTGAGGCATTTTCCACACGGTTTTACGAATACCCTTTATAAACAAATAACCCTGCGTGTTTAATAAGGATATTTTTGAAAGCAGTAAAATGCCTTAGATAGCTCCGTGATTGAAAGAACAAAACCCCTAAGCGGATGATATGAACTGGTATAGAGGGTAGTACATCATCGAAGGTCTGGATAAGATTCATTCCCTGGCGTATCTGGATTTAAGCGGCTGTGTAGTTAAATTGCTGATTCTGCTGCAATGCCCACATCTATGAACAATTGTCTAGGCAGTGGCGGTTAACTTTTCGGGAATTCAACAACCAAAAAGCTACCGATGAATGGTGAATCTGGACAGCTGAATGAATATCAAATTAGCCAACATTCCTGAATATCAATAGTGCTTTATTGGTGCGATTACATAATGCAATTGCACAAATATTAAGCATTTTTATTGCAATGTTTCAAAAAACAATTCTTATAAAATATCTATTACCTCAAAAATAATTTTTAACTTATTGTAATCAAATAACTATTTTAATGAAAACTAAAGTCTGGCATACATTGTGCATTAGTTAACTTATGCATCCATAAAAACGATGCCCAATATTCTCTTTAATTCCATTATTAGGAGTGTAACGATGAGTGCTTTATATAAAGATATCTTAATTGGACTGTTGTTTGTCACGGGTATATGGGGATTTATTTCCGGCCAATTCATTGTTTCAACTATATTATTCGCAGGTGCCGCCATTTACAGCAATATGGCAAGGCGTACCAGCTAATCCTATATTTATTCTCTAGTTGTGTTGTTCCTTCAAGCAGACCCCCTCACGTTCTTGCTTGGTTTATATCCACCCTAATGTTCCAACATAGGGTGGTTTTTTTGCGGAAAGTTTTGGCTGTTAAACCAAATTGATGCTGAAAACTGGTTCAATGGATTCTACTAAACAACTGATCAATCTCCCATAAGGAAAATATAATGACTGGAAATGCTGCGCGCGTGCAGGCTGTTCAAAACATCACCAATCGCCAACCCATGCCTTCCAAAACATCTGAACCGCTCAGTAGCTTATGGGCGCGTGATGTGTTTACGTTGGCCAAAATGAAAGAAAGCCTGCCTAAGGAAGTCTTTAAATCCGTAAAGAAAACCATTGAAACGGGTACTGAACTGGATGTTTCTATTGCCGATGTGGTGGCATTGGCGATGAAAGATTGGGCGCTTTCCAAAGGGGCGCTCTATTATGCCCACGTCTTTTATCCATTGACCAATGCCACAGCGGAAAAGCACGATAGTTTTATCTCCGTACAGGGCGACGGCTCTGTGATTTCTGAATTCAGCGGCAAAGTGCTGGTTCAGGGCGAACCGGATGGATCGTCTTTTCCTAACGGCGGGATACGCTCCACTTTTGAAGCGCGGGGTTATACCGCCTGGGATGTGACTAGCCCCGCTTATATTATGACCACCGATAACGGTGCCACGCTGTGTATTCCAACGGTTTTCGTATCCTGGACCGGTGAAGCGCTGGATAAGAAAACCCCCTTATTACGAGCAAATGCAGCTATGAACAAAGCGGCTCAGCGGGTTTTGTCTATTTTGGGGCATACCGATATTGCGCCGGTTAATTCAAGTTGTGGGGCAGAGCAAGAATATTTCTTGGTCGATGCTAATTTTGTTAACAATCGACCTGATTTACTTCTATCCGGCAGGACTCTCTTTGGTGCTTCGGCAGCAAAGGGACAGCAATTTGATGACCATTACTTTGGCGCAATCCCTGAACGAGTACAGGTCTATATGCAGGACGTGGAAGAACAGTTATACCGATTGGGCATTCCAGCCAAGACTCGACATAATGAAGTCGCACCTGGACAATTTGAAATAGCGCCATTTTTTGAGGCGGCCAATGTCGCAACTGATCATCAACAATTGTTGATGACGGTTTTGAGAAATACTGCCAAAAAACATGGTTTGGTTTGCTTGCTGCATGAAAAACCTTTTAAAGGTATTAACGGATCCGGCAAACACGTCAATTGGTCGGTAGGAAATGCAACACAAGGAAACTTACTCGATCCGGGTTCAACGCCCCACTCCAATTCGCAATTTCTGTTATTTTGTGGTGCCGTAATCCGCGGTGTACACCTCTATGGCTCCTTATTACGTGCCGTTATCGCTTCGGCAAGCAACGATCATCGATTGGGTGCCAACGAAGCGCCGCCAGCCATCATTTCTGTCTATCTGGGTTCACAACTCGATAATGTCTTTGAGCAAATAAGCAACGGCAAAATGACTGGTTCGTTAAATGCAGGCGTTATGGATTTAGGCATCAATACGCTTCCTACCTTCAATAAGGATGCCGGTGATAGAAACCGCACATCACCCTTTGCTTTTACCGGTAACCGTTTTGAATTCCGTGCGGTCGGATCTGGACAATCGGTGGCAGGGCCATTGGTAGCTATGAACACCATGCTGGCGGATTCACTAAACTGGGTTGCCGATAGCCTGGAAAGCAAAATATCCAATGGAGTCGATGCCGATACCGCAATATTGAAAACCTTGAAAGAACTAATCGACCAGCACGGTGCTGTCGTTTTTGGTGGCAACGGTTATTCTCCTGAATGGCATAAGATGGCGGTTGAAGAGCGCGGTTTGGCAAATTTGAAAACAGCCGCCGATGCGATACCGGTTTTGAAAGAACCGTATGTCGAGAAACTCTTTCATGAGCTTGGCGTACTTTCGCCTGTTGAACTTGCCAGCCGTTTCGAAATTTATGCTGAGCAGTATATCCTTGCCATTGAGGTAGAAGCAAAACTGGTGGTAAGCATGGCAAAAACGGGAATTTATCCAGCCGCAGTAAAATATTTGGCTGAGCTTTCTTCAACCCTTAGCAGCCTGAAATCTAATGGAGTTGAAATGGGAAATGAGTCATTGACTCGTATTACGAATTTGCTTACAGCTATGATGGCAGCAGTGAACAAGTTAAGTGTAACTAATAGTCAACATGAGTTTTCAGCGATCGAAGATCATATGCAGTTTTGTGCTAAAACAATTCGTCCACTGATGGATGAAGTCCGCCTGCATGCTGATATGCTTGAGGGTGAAATTTCCGATGAACTGTGGCCTTTTCCAACTTATCAGGAAATGCTCTTTATAAAGTAGTGACTATTACCTCTGAGGAATATCAAGGTAAGTGACATGACTGCAATTACCAATTTCACCGCTCCCAAAAGTCGGCATTCACTGCTGGCATAATATTATCGGAAGCGATGATCCACTTTATATAGGAACTGGTGGTCATCTTCAATCGTAATAGGTGGTGTGGCAAGTTCGTAGAGATTTCATTGATTATAAGTTCTGGCAGGAATTATCGGCATTCGCAATCTCAAAGAATGATTTTAGCTTTTACCCTTAAGGTTCGACCACTCCAAGCCAAACTTACCCAAATACTTCCGAAGGCGATCGGAATCATTCGTGCTGCCGCGTTGCAAGCGAGAAGCCGCAAACAATTGTCGACCTGCATCAGAAAGGCTAGTACATTCTCGGCAGACTGAAAGAACAGCTTTTAATTGCAAACGATCGAACAAATCCATTTCAGCGAGTTGCTCGTCACTCAGAAAATCTATCAATATCGATTGCGCGTTTTCTTTGTGATTTCCCCAAAGTTTGGACAAACGCTCAATTTCCTGCCTTACCAGATCATCCGTGATCCGACCGCCTTCTGCCAAGGTTGCAAGTCGCAAAATTGACGCGCTTAGGTCACGAAAATTGCCTTGCCAAGTTGCCGATTTCGATGTCGCAAAATTCACAAACGTTCGCCTTGCTTCTTTATTGAAATTGAGTTTTCGACCCAGTTCAGTGGATTGTTGGGCAAGCAGATAATCGATATTCGGCTCGATGTCTTCAGGCCGTTGTGCCAGTGACGGCAACTCATAAGTCCACAAATTGATACGGGCAAATAAGTCTTCCCGGAATCGTCCCGCAGCCACATCTTGCCTTAAATCACGGTGGGTTCCGGCAATTAACTGGAAATCGCTCTTCACCAGCTTGTCGCCACCAACGGGAAAGAAATTCTTTTCTTCGATGGCTTTCAGCAGCATCGCTTGTTCGTCCGCGCCGAGTTCACCAATTTCATCCAAGAACAACAAACCCTTATCCGCACTCCTGAGCAACCCGCCCCGGTCTTGTTGTGCCCCGGTGAATGCGCCCTTGACATGGCCGAACAAAGCCGAGGCTGCGCCATCGCCGCGTAACGTTGCGCAATTGATTTCTACAAAGCTACCTGAGATTTGGTGGCGGGCTTTTTTAAGTTCAAAAACACGCTTGGCGAGAAACGACTTGCCCGCCCCAGTTTGACCCATCAACAACATCGGCGCTTTCGAGCGCACGGCGACATGTTCGATTTCGCTGATTATTCGGTTGAAGGCAGCATTGCGCGTCTCAATGCCGGACTTCAACAAGGCGATAGCATCGGCTTCCGCCTTAGCGTAGCGTTTGGCAATGGCATCGTAATGACTTAAGTCCAGGTCAATTAAGGCATAACTGCCGATTAGACCGTTTTTTTGCCGACGTGGTGGGGAGGTTTGTAGCAATACGCCCGGAAAATAACGCGCTTCCACCATCAAAAACAAGCAAATCTGGGCAACGTGCGTGCCGGTGGTAATGTGTAACCAGTACTCTTCGTGTTCGGTATCAAAAGGATATTGCGCGGCAAAATCAAAAAGCGCAGCGTAAACCTGCCCGAAATCCCAAGGATCGGCAATCGTCATTTCCACCGGTAACACTTCAGTTTCAGGGGACACCGACGCGATGTCCACCGTTAACAATTGCAATAATGATTGGTATTTGCGGTCGTAAAACAAGACCAAGCGGTCGATGACTAAGTCTTCATGCTGGGTCAACGACACCGTAGGCCGCCATTTCTCCCAACGTCCCGACCCGACACCTGAATCCAATTGACTACCGATAAAACCGATAATGACTTTACGTTTCATGATAATTATTTATAAATACGATAAATACATCTACTAATATTAGTATAACTCAGGATTTTATATCTCAATAAAAAACTACATGTATGAATTTTGTTTTTATATTAATCATATTGTTATAAAACTTAAAATCGATAAAACAAAAATTTGGCATAGTTATCGCTTTATTGTAGATGTTATGTAATGAAGTTTGTGCTTACAAGTTATGTTTAGCAACACTCTGGTGCGGTAAAGCCCTGATAAGGTTGCTCTGCCGTATGCCGCCAAATTCAGTCATGGCAAACGGGTGTGTCTGGTGACAGAGGATGGTTCGATTCCACCGCATCCACCATTGGATAGCTCAATAGGTAGAGCAATGAACTCATAATTCATGTGTCGCGGGTTCGAGCCCCGCTCCAAATCTCGGTCTGTAAAACCGATTTACAAATAATGCAGTACGGCTGGTTGTGGAACACGTAAGTGCCCACTGTCCTTAACCGCAAAACTAGGATCGCAAGTTAGGCAAGCCGCAACAGGCTCAGTGAAATCAGCAGTTAAAGGATTGGATGCAATAGCAAACAAGCCCTTATCCCTGAAAATTTGTTAGCGTTGCTGCTCCCTGATTTGCCAGAACATGGACGCAGATAAGAGCAACCGACCAGCCCATTAAACCTAAGGAAAGATTATGTTTAAGACAGTATTTATCAAGAAAAACGAACGCGGATTATTGATGGAGCGCGGCGATTTTGTCCGTGTTTTGGAATCCGGCGAACATCGCTTGTCTTTAAATCCGTTCAAACGGCAAACCGTGACTATCGTTGCTGCCGACAGCGAATTCACCGACGAAACCTTGCTGAATTATTTACAAAAAAACGAAGCCGAGGTGGTGGCGCGTTACCTGCACGTTTTTGAATTAAACGACCAGGAAGCTGGCTTGTTGTACGCCAATAATAAGTTGGTTGAAATTTTAGCCCCAGGCACCCGTCGCGCTTATTGGAAAGGCGATATCGATTTTGCATTAGAAAAGGCCGATATATCTAAGGGTTACGAAGTCGATAAGCAATTGACCCAGCGTATTAAGCAAAGCTGGATGAAAGGCCGTGAGTTGAAGGGTTCGGAAGGTTTATTGGCGGTTATGATTCCAGCTTACCATGTCGGCGTGTTGAAAATCGACGGCAAAGTCGTGCGTTTAATGACGGCGGCAACTGAAGTGTTCTGGGGATTTAACCGCGACATCGCGGTAGAAACCGTCGATATGCGCCTGCAAAACCAGGAAGTTAGCGGCCAGGAAATCCTGACCAAAGACAAGGTGGCCTTACGGATCAGCCTGATTGCGACCTGGCAGTTCAGTGATGTGTTATTGGCCTTTGCCAAGTTGAATAAGCCAGCCGAGCACTTATACCGCGAATTGCAATTCGCCCTGCGCGAAGCCATTGGCGAACGCACGCTGGATACCTTACTGGAGAACAAGCAATCGCTGAATAAGCTGTTGCTGGATGCCGTGCAAGGCAAGTTGGCCAGCTTCGGCATCGACGTAACCAGCGTCGGCTTGCGCGACATCATCCTGCCAGGTGAAATGAAAACCATCCTGGCGCAAGTGGTGGAAGCGCAAAAAGCGGCGGAAGCCAATGTCATCAAACGCCGGGAAGAAACCAACGCTACCCGGTCCTTGTTGAACACCGCCAAAGTCATGGAAGAAAACGCCACGGCCTTACGGTTGAAAGAACTGGAAACCCTGGAACGTGTCGCCGAGCGGATTGACAAGATTTCCGTATTCGGCGGCCTGGATCAGGTGTTGAACGGTTTGGTCAGCATTAAGCAATAAATATCCGTTCATGGTGTACCTGAAGGGCATAAAAGCTCGTCGAACCATGAGCGGATAACCAAGTCAGTTTAAGCTTTATAGGTACAGTGTCATGAAAAGCGGTCGTCAACGTCGAGCCGAAATCATGTTGCGGCGACAAGAGAAGCGGTTAGCAAACTCGGCTAACAATAAATATCCGAAGGGCGTATCGGCTGCCAACCAATACGATAGGCTACATGGAAGTGTGCCCGTAACTCCGTCCAATTTAAGCCCTAACAACAGTTATGGGATACCGGAATTTGTTAAACGCGGTTTTTATGTCGATATGCCTTTTACTTGTAACCATTGTGGAACTCCGCAAATCTGGACAGCCCAGCAACAGCATTGGTGGTATGAACTGGCAAAGGGTGATGTTTGGACAATCGCGGTTTTATGTCGGCTATGCCGAATAAAAGAACGCGAGCGGAAAGCACTGGCGAGGAAAGTATATTTTGAAGGACTATTGAGAATAACGGCAACTTAGCAATAACAAGTTGCCTCAGGAAATAATCGCTAATAAGCAATTAACGATGCAGCTTTAAAAATAGGGAGAACAGGCTCATGCAACCCGAAAACTATTCCGTCATGCAAGCCGGAAACGGCAAACCGATCAAACTATGGACGCACGGCGTGCCGGTGGAAGATGACGCCAAAAAGCAATTGCAGAACATCGCCCAATTGCCGTTCATTTTCAAACACGTCGCGGTGATGCCGGACGTGCATTTGGGGAAGGGTTCGACCATCGGTAGCGTGATACCCACGTTGGGTGCGATTATTCCGGCAGCAGTCGGCGTGGACATCGGCTGCGGGATGATGGCGGCGCGTACTAGCCTGACCGCAAATGATTTGCCGGATAACCTGCACGGTTGGCGATCTGCGATTGAGAGCGCCGTGCCGCATGGCTTGTCGCGTACGCGCGGTGGCCGCGATAAAGGTTCTTGGGAAAACACCTCGACCAATGTCGATAAACAATGGGCGGAATTGCTACCGGAGTTTGAAGCGATCTGTGCCAAACATAAATGCTTGAAGAACACCAACAACCATAAGCACTTGGGAACGCTTGGGAACCGGCAACCACTTCATCGAAGTGTGTTTGGATGAAAGCCAGAACGTGTGGTTTATGCTGCATTCCGGTTCGCGCGGGGTGGGAAATCGTATCGGGACGCACTTTATCGAGTTGGCGAAAAAGGATATGGAAAAGTTCTACATCCAATTGCCGGATAAGGATTTATCGTATTTTCCTGAAGGTACGGAACATTTCAACGACTACGTGCAAGCGGTAAGCTGGGCGCAGGATTTTGCCCGCCGTAACCGCGAGTTGATGATGCAAAATGTGGTCGCGGCGATCCAGGCGATTTGCCCCAAGCCGTTTAGCGCCGATGTCGAAGCGGTGAACTGCCACCATAACTACGTGCAACGCGAGCACCACTTCGGGCATAACGTGCTGGTAACTCGAAAAGGTGCAGTAGCGGCATGGCCGGGGCAGATGGGGATTATCCCCGGCTCGATGGGTGCAAAGTCCTTCATCGTGCGCGGTAAAGGCCAGGAAGAAGCCTTCTGCTCTTGCAGCCACGGCGCAGGCCGAACCATGTCCCGTACCGCAGCGAAAAAACGTTTCAACGTCGCCGACCAAATTGCGGCAACGCAAGGCGTGGAATGCCGAAAAGATGCCGATGTGATCGACGAAATCCCGATGGCGTATAAGGACATCGATGCGGTCATGGCAGCGCAGGCAGACTTGGTGGAGATTGTGCATACCTTGAAGCAGGTGGTTTGTGTGAAGGGGTAGAGTTAATTTGATTAACAAACTATTCTCCGTTCGTGGTGAGCGTGTCGAACCATGAATGAAGAATAGTTAACAACGCCGTAACGGCAAGGGTAAGCATAATCTTGGCTGGTCTGTGTCCCAGTCAGCCTGATGGTTTGGTCGCACCGTAGGCAAGTTGTCTTACCGACTGGGCGCGAATAGGCTCGCCGGTATCGTGGTTGGTTTTGGCACGGGTGACAAAGAAAGCCTGGGACAGTTGCGGGGCATGGAGTCGGGCGAAGTCGAGATATGTAATGATCAAGTAAAAAAGTGTCTGTTTTTACTTGATCATTACAGAAGGCTATGCTAAGTATTTTCCTGGTCGAGCTTAAACGTTGCATGTAACGTCCGTACTGCCAACTCCAGATATTTTTCCTCTACAACTACCGAGATTTTGATTTCTGATGTCGAAATCATTTTGATGTTAATGCCTTCGTCTGCCAATGCCTTAAACATGGTGTTGGCAATGCCGGCATGGGAACGCATGCCGACACCCACAATCGATACCTTAACGATTCCGTCATCACCTGTCACTTTTTTAGCGCCCAGTTCGGCACAGGTTTTTTCCAATGCAGCCTTGGCGCGTTGATAATCGTTACGATGAACGGTAAAAGTGAAGTCGGTGGTTGCATCATCGGCAATATTCTGGATAATCATATCCACTTCAATATTGGCATCGGCAATGGGGCTAAGGATTTTTGAGGCAATGCCAGGGCGGTCGGGTACGCCGCTGATGGTCAATTTAGCTTCATCCCTGTTAAACGCAATTCCTGAAATTAACGCACTTTCCACTTCTGATTCCTCGTAAGTAATAAGCGTCCCTGAGCCTTCGGCAAACGAAGACAACACTCTTAAGGGGACATTATATTTTCCGGCAAATTCTACCGACCGTATCTGTAAGACTTTTGACCCCAAGCTGGCCATTTCCAGCATTTCTTCAAAAGTAATTTTATCCAGCCGCCGCGCTTTTGGTTCGACGCGCGGATCGGTTGTATACACGCCATCCACATCGGTATAAATATGACATTCATCGGCTTTTAATGCTGCAGCTAAAGCTACAGCCGTAGTGTCGGAACCGCCACGCCCCAAGGTTGTGATATTGCCGTCTTCATCAACGCCCTGGAAGCCCGCGACAACAACAATATTGCCCTGATTTAGATGCGACCGCATACGCTGGTCATCTATATTGAGTATCCGCGCCTTGGTATGGCTGCTGTCGGTCAGGATTTTCACCTGTCCGCCCGTGTAAGAACACGCCGCGCAGCCAATATTATGTAAAGCCATGCTTAACAAAGCGACGGTGACTTGCTCGCCAGTGGATACCAACACATCCAGTTCCCGTTCAGTCGGTTGCGGCTGCATTTCTTTTGCCAGACCAATCAAACGATTGGTTTCACCACTCATGGCGGAAACGACGACGACAATTTGATTCCCCTTGTCGTGGGAGGCTTTGACTTTTTCCGCGACGGCCTTGATGCGTTCGGTTGAACCGACCGAAGTTCCGCCAAATTTATAAACGTAAAGTGCCATCCTTCAAAAATCCCTTATTTTGCCAATTGTGCTTGAATCCACGCGGGAACTTGCGATAATGCTTCTGCCAACCCGGATGGGTCGTTGCCGCCCGCCATCGCCATATCTGGGCGACCACCACCTTTTCCGCCAACTTTGGTGGCGACGACATTGACTAGATCCCCTGCTTTAATCTTGTTGATTTGGTCTTTGGATACGCCAGCGACTAAGCTGACTTTATCGCCTTCAACGACCGCCAAAACGATAGCGGAACTGCCCAATTTGTTTTTTAGTTGATCGACCAAGTCACGCAGCGATTTTGGATCAACCTGATCTAATTTAGCCGCTAATACCTTGATTCCTGCGACATCAATAGCTTGGCTACTTAATTCACTCCCCGCAGAACTAGCGAGTTGCGCTTGCAGCTTTTCCAGTTGCTTTTCGAGACTTCGGGTTTTATCTAATAATTGTTCCAGTTTTTCCGGCGCTTTTTCCGGTGCGCTTTTCAGCAATCCTGCAATGATGGCGAGCGCTTTTTCGCGACTGGCTAACCATTCTATCGCACTACTGCCAGTGACGGCTTCAATACGTCTTACTCCCGCAGCAACACCTGTTTCGCTGATGATTTTGAAACAACCAATGTCGCCAGCACGTTCGACGTGCGTACCGCCACACAATTCGGTTGAAAACGCTCCGATTTTTAACACCCTGACTTCATCGCCATATTTTTCGCCGAACAGCGCCATTGCCCCAGCCTTAACCGCATCGTCTTTTGCCATGACGGTTGCGGAAACGGGATTATTCAGACGAATTTGTTCGTTGACCATGCGCTCAAGTACACTGATTTGATCGTCGGTAATTGGCTCAAAATGCGAAAAGTCGAAACGTAAGCGTTCAGGATTCACCAGCGAACCTTTTTGCGTAACATGATCGCCCAGAATTTGTCTAAGCGCGGCATGAAGTAAATGGGTTGCTGAGTGGTTAAGTTCGGTGGCTTTTCTTGTCGTTACATTGACTTCCGCAATACAGGATTGGCCTTTGGTGAAAGTACCTGATAGCAGTTTACCTGTATGCAAAAACAAATTGCCGCCTTGTTTTTGGGTATCGATGACTTCAAAGATTGCGCCATCAGCAATAATGCGTCCGCTATCGCCAATTTGCCCACCGGATTCGGCATAAAAGGGGGTTTTGTCTAATACGATCAAGGCTTCTTCACCAACATTTAAGTTATCGACCTCTTTGCCTTGCAGGTACAGGGCAACAATGTGTGCCTGATCGTTCAAATGCCCATAACCCGTAAATTCAGTTTGGCCTTCCAGTTTGATTTCCTGGCTGTAATCCGTACCAAAGCTGCTGGCGGAGCGCGCGCGTTCGCGTTGTGCTGACATGGCTATTTCAAAGCCAGCATGATCGACCGTCAGATTGTTTTCACGCGCAAAATCGGCAGTTAAATCGACGGGAAAACCGTAAGTATCATAAAGCTGGAACACGGTATCACCGGGTATTACCGAGCCTTCCATTTTGGCGACGCAAGCCTCCAGAATTTTCATGCCTTGGCCTAAAGTTTCCGCGAATCGTTCTTCTTCTTTCTTAAGGACACGCTCAATCTGGACTTGTGTAGATTTCAATTCGGGATAAGCCGCCCCCATTTCCTCTGCTAACGGTGCGACCAGCTTATAAAAAAAGACATCTTGGATACCTAAGCGATAACCATGCCGAATCGCGCGGCGAATAATACGGCGTAACACATAACCACGGCCTTCATTTGACGGCATCACGCCATCGGCAACCAGGAAAGCGCAGGAACGGATATGGTCGGCAATAACCCGCAATGAACTTTGATCAAGATTTGTTGTTCCTGCCAATTCGGCAGCAGCTTTTAGTAGCTTCTGAAATATATCAATTTCGTAGTTGCTATGCACTCCTTGCAAAACTGCTGCAATCCGTTCCAAACCCATGCCGGTATCGACAGACGGTTTTGGTAGCGGAGTCAATGTGCCGTCAATAGAACGGTCATACTGCATGAATACCAGATTCCAGATTTCGATGTATCTATCGCCGTCTTCATCAGGCGTTCCTGGTGGGCCACCGAAGATGTGTTCGCCGTGGTCGTAGAAAATTTCCGTACAAGGTTGCACAAGGGCCGGTATCGCCCATCGACCAAAAATTATCTTTCGCACCGATTTTTGAAAGCCGCGTGGGATCAACGCCAATATCATCTAACCAGATAAGTTCCGCTTCCGCGTCTTCTTCAAAAACCGTTACCCAGAGTTTTTCAGCAGGAATGCAGAGTTCCTTAGTCAAAAAATCCCAAGCGAAATGGATGGCTTCCGTTTTGAAATAATCGCCAAAACTGAAATTACCGAGCATCTCAAAAAAAGTGTGATGCCTTGCCGTGTAACCGACATTTTCCAGGTCGTTATGTTTGCCACCAGCGCGTACGCAACGTTGGCTGGTCGCAGCCCTAACGTAATCGCGTTGCTCACGCCCAAGGAACAGATCCTTAAATTGCACCATACCCGCATTGGTAAACAACAAGGTCGGGTCATTGCCCGGAACCAGCGAGCTGGAAGGCTGCACTGAATGTCCGCGCTGGCGAAAAAACTCCAGGAAAGCTGAGCGCAATTCAGCGCTAGTCATTTTTTTCATATCAGGTAAAACTTAGGTTGATTTTGTGGTTGTATGCTTGAAGAAATCTTGGATCATGGTGCTGGAAAACCCGCGCTGCAATAAAAATCGGCTGCGTTTGGCTTGTTCGCTGCTATCCATTGCAGCTGAATCAGGATATTTTTTGTCGTAGGCTTGTGCCAGCAGATTCATCCAATCATCAGTTGTCGTCCGCAATACATCAATTACCTTGGTTGAATCGATCCCTTGTTGCTGAAGTTCATAAGCAATACGAACAGGGCCAAAACCCTTCTGGCTTCGGACTCTGGCATAGCTTTCCGCATATCTCATATCATCTTGCCAGCTTTGTTGCGCCAAATCGTTTACAACCGCAGAGACTCGGCTAGGTTCGTAACCTTTTACAGCCAATTTGTTCTGTATTTCTTTGCGGCTATGCTCCCTTCGAGCTAACAACCGCAAACATGCTTGCTTAATTTGTTTGCTGTCCTGGTGAGTTTGTACACCATCAATAGAACCAGGATTAGGCAGGATTTCTTTATTCCTCATCAATAACCGCAGGCTCTATGAAAGGTACAGTCCTGCTAAAAGCCTCTGCCCTTATCTTTATTTCAATTTCTTTGGCTTTTTCCGGATGTTCTTTCAAGAAGGCTTTAACATTATCCTTACCTTGGCCTATTTTTTCATTGCCGTAGCTGTACCAGGAACCTGCTTTCTGGATAAAACCATAGTTAACGCCGAGATCGACTATTTCACCCAAAAAGGAAATGCCTTCACCATACAAAATCTCGAATTCGGCTTGTCGGAACGGCGGCGCAACCTTGTTTTTCACTACCTTGACGCGGGTTTCATTACCGATGACTTCGTCGCCTTTTTTTACCGACCCGATACGGCGGATATCCAACCTTACTGAAGCATAAAACTTAAGCGCATTACCGCCAGTGGTGGTTTCAGGATTGCCAAACATAACCCCAATTTTCATGCGGATTTGATTGATAAAGATAACCAAGGTATTGGAACGCTTGATGTTTCCGGTAAGCTTTCTTAATGCCTGTGACATCAATCGTGCTTGCAGGCCCATGTGGGAATCACCCATATCGCCTTCAATTTCGGCTTTCGGTGTTAACGCAGCAACTGAATCCACCACAACAATATCGACCGCGCCAGAGCGCACCAGCATGTCCGTAATTTCAAGCGCTTGCTCACCCGTATCCGGTTGCGAAACCAACAGATCATCGACATTCACACCGATTTTCTCAGCATATCCCGGGTCGAGTGCATGTTCAGCATCAACAAAAGCCGCCGTGCCGCCCAACTTCTGCATTTCCGCAATAACTTGTAGTGTAAGAGTGGTCTTACCGGAAGATTCTGGGCCATAGATTTCGACCACCCGACCACGTGGAAGGCCGCCGCAGCCCAACGCAATATCCAATCCTAGAGAACCTGTAGAAACGACATCAATATCGCGGGATGCAGCAACATCACCCATACGCATGACAGAACCTTTGCCAAACTGCTTTTCTATCTGCATCAGCGCAGCGCCTAACGCTTTTTTTTTGTTCTCATCCATTATTAATGACCTTTAGGTTGCGTGTGGGCATAGAAACATCGGTTAGTAATTGATTATTATCACATAGAGACATGGCTTCGGGTAGTGTTGATTTAACCGCTCAGCAGATAAGCATAAAACTTATGAAATGCATGCCTAAATGTTTTTAGAGGTTTCTATAAGTGTTTGAAACCTTATGAAATTGGATTTTTGAAGCGGCTAGGCTCAGAATTTTAGTAGTTCATTAAAATCAACAGATTCATAATAAGTTGGTTTCTCTACGCCTAGCATCTCCAGTGCCAGCAAAGCCATATTTTTTGAGCCGCCGCCCTCACCAAGCTGTTGTTTTACCAAAAGTAAATTTTGACGAATTTGTTCGGTATAAGGCTTATCTTTCAGTATCTTGCTGATTTCTGCTGTCAGGTTTTCGGCGTTTGCCTTATGCTGGATCAGTTCCTTGACCACAGGTTTTCCGAGGATAATATTGGGCAAGCCGATATAAGGGGTTTTTACCAGCCAACGACCCAGCCAGTAGGTCAAAGGGGACAGTTTATAAGCAATCACCATAGGCACGCCCAGTAGCGCAATTTCCAGGCTTGCGGTGCCAGAGGTCGTCATGATGGCATCGCAGCATTGGATGGCATCGTAGGGTTTATGTTTGATGACGGTAATCATTAACCGTGCCGACCTTAAATGATTCTCTAACAGGGTATCGGGAATAGAATCTGCTTGCGGCAATAAAAAATGGATGCCAGGAAAGCTGTTTTGTAGCTCATGGGCAGCGGCTAACATCACGGGCAACATGCGTTCTATCTCATTCCTACGACTGCCGGGTAAAATTCCAACGACGGGTTTTGTTTTATTCAATGAAAAACTCTTGCTATCTTCCTCCTTGCTTCGCAGAGGGTGGACTTTATCCACAGAGGGATGTCCCACATACCGTACTGGAATACGTTCTGCTTCATAATAAGGGACTTCAAAAGGG
Organism: uncultured Gammaproteobacteria bacterium; assembly: GCA_963804035.1. Taxonomy (GTDB): domain Bacteria; phylum Pseudomonadota; class Gammaproteobacteria; order Methylococcales; family Methylomonadaceae; genus Methyloglobulus. The sequence continues at coordinate 1,022,551 of CAWDOO010000004.1, forward strand.
AAGATTACCGCCATCATGTCAATGACTGCGCCGTATTTTTTAACGCGGCCTGGTCGCCACGCCCATACCTGTGGACTGACATAAAATAGGATTTTGATGCCGTGTTTCTTGGCAAAACGCGCCAATTTGAAGTTGAATTCCTTGTAATCAACGCAAACCAGTAAGTCTGGCCGTTCCCTAAGCAACAGTTGCTGCATGGATTTTAAGGTTCGGAGGATTTCTCCAAAATGCTTGATGACTTCAATAACACCGATTACCGCAATAGCGGATGAATCGTAACGAATATCAATACCCGTCTGCGCCATTTTTGTGCCACCCATGCCGATACCTTCAATAGTAGGTTGGTGTTTTTTTAGCTCCATGAACATATTGGCGGCATGTTGGTCGCCAGATGATTCGCCGGCACTGAAAAAGATTTTAAACGGCTTATTTGTCATGTTGGCTTCTAGGTAATTTAGCAATATAGTGGACTTGACTCGTGTAATCCGTCGGCACTTATTCTGATGAGCTAATCCCAGAAAGGCAGATGGCGGCAATCGCTTAAGTTTTCCATTTTACAATAATTCAAATTATACAAAAAGTGGACAACCTTGCTAGAAAAGGTAGAGAATTAAAGGTATCTAACAAAGATTGTCCTACCGCATGATAATGTAGCTAAACAATACATTTTGATCGTCAAAGGCAGATGCAACACCTGACAAATCAACGACCGATGAGGATAAACACCATGAAAACTAAACATAAAACCCTAGGCTCAATCGTTACCATTCTTTTTTGTGTATTCTACATGCAATCCGCAAGCGCAATAGACAGTAAGAATTTCGCGGGCATTAAATTTATCTTCATCCAACCCGGCTGTTTTCAAATGGGTAATGATAAACCTGCAACAGACCGAACCGTTGGCGAAACACCCAGTCATCGCGTGTGCATAGAAAAGCCGTTCTATATGGGCGAAACTGAGGTTACCCAAAAGCAATGGCAAGATGTCATGGGCAATAACCCCAGCAAAAACAAAGTCGAAGATAAACCTGTGGACAGGGTAAGCTGGAATGATGCCCAGGAATTTATCAAAAAGCTGAATGCCAAAGAAGGCGGCAACTACTTCCGCTTGCCAACTGAAGCCGAATGGGAATATGCTGCAAGGGCAGGCAGCGACGACGATTATTCGTTTGGTAATAGCCCAAGCTCATTGGCAACATACGCCTGGTTTGGCAACTTGGGCTACAACGGCAGCCCTCATGAAGTGGCACAGAAACAACCTAACCACTGGGGATTGTATGACATGCACGGCAATGTCTGGGAATGGGTGCAAGATTGGTATGACGGCACTTATTACAGCAACAGTCCAACAAATAATCCTTCAGGGCCAGAAACAGGAAAATACCGTACCTACCGTGGCGGCAGTTATATCGGTAAAGCCGCCAATCTGCGTTCAGCCGTGCGTTTTAGCGCAATGCCAATAACCCGTACACATGATTTAGGGTTTCGTTTGGTCAGGCAACTGGATTAAAAAAACCATTAAACAACGATTTAAATTCATCCTGTATTCAGGCTTGAAAGATAAACTTTGTATGCGTTTATAAAAAAGAGGATGAATCATGAATATGTTGGCCAAAGCTATTATTGCAATGCTATTGCTTGGTTTTTTGAGTGCTTGCGCTTATGACCCGGCAGCAGGCGGCTATAGTTCGTCTAACAGCTATTACGGGCAAGGTTACAGTCAGAATTCACGTTATGGAAACCCGGATTATGGCTATTCCGGTTATCGGCAACCTGCTTACGGATATGGTAATTCGGGGTATCAACAATCGCCCTATGGATATTCTGGCAACCAGCAGCGTCCGTATTGTCCTGATGACGACAATGATTAACGCACATCATTAAAATAGAAAAAGTCGGCCTATAAGCCGGGTTCTGTCGAGAACAGCCATTCATCTAGGCTACAAGTCACCTTGCAGCTCAAGCAATCTACCCAGGAACCGCGCGGGCCACGCGTATATTCCTCTATTTGATCTTGCTCCGGGTGGGGTTTACCGTGCCGCTCCTGTTACCAGTTGCGCGGTGCGCTCTTACCGCACCTTTTCACCCTTACCCCAGCACTCTTGCAAGTGTTGGGGCGGTATATTTTCTGTGGCACTTTCCGTAGGTTCACACCTCCCAGGCGTTACCTGGCACCCTGCCCAATGGAGCCGGACTTTCCTCCATTTCATCTTGCGATAAAACAGCGACTGCTCAGCCGACTCTTTCTGCGCGGATTATACCGTAAGCGGGTAATGGACGTTGAAAAAGGCTCCTAATAGAAAAACAATCTATCGAATAAGGTACACGGCCGCCCCATATTTTTATATGGATCCATTAGAAAATAAATTTTGTTATGGTATAGCGCTATAATGCCAATTTTCGATCCAACTTATGTTAAGTTTACTCATGAAAAGCATAATCCTTTCAAGCATGTTGTTGATGGTCTTTAGTACTTCCGTCTTTGCGGAAAAAATTGGCTCTGTCGACACCGACTTTAGATTCATCGGCCCAGATAACAAAATTGAAATCGAGTCATTCGAAGACGAAGGGGTATCCGGCGTTACCTGCTATATCAGCCGAGCAAAAACCGGCGGGGTCAAAGGCGCTGTAGGCATAGCCGAAGATAGGGCCGATGCTTCGCTGACATGCCATCAAACCGGCTCGATAAGCCTCAATGAAAAAATAAAATCCGGTAAAGAAGATGGTGATGATGTCTTTAAAAAACGCACGTCATTAGTTTTTAAATCCATGCAGGTGGTGCGTTTCTATGACAAAAAGCACAACACCCTAGTTTACATGGTGTATAGCGATCGAGTTTTCAAAGGTTCGCCAGACAACAGTATAACGGCAGTGCCTATTTTGCCTTGGCAGGCTCAACCGGCCTCAAGTTTAATTCCGGCTGTAAAATAAAATTTTCCGATTTAACCCTGGTTGTTGGTGTATTAGCCGTTATGCGCCGGACAAATAGCGGCACTAATCGATCGGCGGAAGACACTGTTTTATTCCGCCCTGCACACTTGGCGAACAAATAGAATTTTTCATCACTAATTGCCATTCAGCTTTTTGGCACAAGGATCGTTTGTGTGCAAAACTAAGCCGACCTTCAGGAGTTCACCATTTAGCTCTCCGAGTAAACGACTTAACTGTTCCGCAACCTGGATCATTTCTCCTTTCAACTTCTCAAACTCTTCATCCGACTTCGTCGGGTGGTATAGATGAACCAATGCCTTATGCGCTATTTCATTGCGGTGTTTCACCAATTTGCGTAAATTTCGAATTAGTAGATCATTTGAATTAATTTTTGCAAATACTTTGAGAAGCCTTTCGATAGGTGCTTCATCTATGTCGGATTGTTTGTGCTTGTATGAGAGTTTGCCACAAACCAAATGTCTCACGGCATCATGGTAGTAGCCTATGTATTGCTTGAGGCTTGCCTCAATAAGTTGAAATCCTGCCAGCGCGTGACTCGCTGCGTCTCGATAGTCGGCTTGGTCAGTCATAGAAATAAAATCCTCCCTCTCTTAGGCATCCTAAAAGAAGCAAAAAATCATTAGTTTGTCTAAAAAGACATTAAACTTAATAATCATCGAGAAAAATAGTGGTGTCCGGCTTGGGTCAGAAATTTATCGCGGATTTGGTGAAATTCCGTTCAAGCTACTCTGTATAAAGAAGAATAGTTTCAATGTTTAGTTGCTACAAGAACAGATGAAGCAATTCTCCATACAACACCAATCAATTATATACTTCGCCTCTTGCTTTTTCGCAGAGGGGTAAGTGATTGTTAGGATTTCTTGTGGTGCTTGAGGTTTTCAAGCAAAAATTCCGGTATCCGTTGTTCCAGCCAATACTGTGGCCTAAGTGGAATGTGTCCGGTTATGAAACCGACATGACCACCGTGTTGGGTAAATTCCAGCTGTATACTAGATGATATTTCGTCGAGTCTGGGTAAAACTTCCAGGGTCATAAAGGGATCATCAGCCGCTTGAATCAAAAGCGTTGGTACGGTGATGGATTTCAAATATTGCCTGGAACTGGATCGGTTGTAATAGTCGTGGACATCCACAAACCCGTGCAATTTGGCGACAACACGGTCGTCATATTCCCAGAATGAATTGATAGCCGATAAATCGCCCAATCCATTAATCTTCACTGCGTCTTCCGTGTGGCCTATATTTTCCAAATGCGCCAATTTGTTGTGCATGTATTCTTTAAGTTCCTTCAATAAATTGCCACGATAAAGCTTTGCAAAACCGTTATCCAGTTTTGTCGCGCAAATTCCCAGTAGCAAAGGAACAGAAACAGCCACAGCGGCAAACAAGTTTACGTTTTGTCCTTGTTCGCCTAGCCACTTTAATAGAACATTGCCACCTAAAGAAAACCCTATGGCTGCTATTGGTGTGTCGGGTTCGCGTTGCCGCAAGGTTTGATAAAGCGTGTGAACATCTTCTGTTTCGCCTGAATGATAACTGCGTGCCCTGTTGTTGACAGGGCCGCTGCAACCACGAAAATTAAGTGCTGCACTGCGAAAGCCTTGTTTGTATAAGGCACGTTGCAGGCCTTTGATGTAACCCGATTGCGAGCTGCCGGTTAAGCCGTGTAGCAAGAGAACGAGTGGTTGATTGCCTTTACCACAGAAATCGACATCGATAAAATCATGATCGGGCGTTGTGATTCTTTCACGATGGTATTCGGGAGGATTGGGCGTTTTTCTGAATAGCGCTGGATAAATCGTTTGTAAGTGGCAATTGCTTAGCCACCAGGCGGGCTTGAACGTTGATTTGTTAAGCATGGGTAATCTTATTGACTGCCTAAAATCTGAATGCTCCAAAATACCAAAAAGCCGCTAAACAGCACCAGTGTTGAAATGTTTTTTTCTTCGACCTCATGGGCTTCCATCAGCAATTCTTCGGTCACCAGATAGAGTAAAGCGGCGGCACTAAACGCCAATACACCGCCGATGACAGCATGGGAAGCATCGGCCAGCAAAAAATTACCCAGGAACGCAAATAGGAATACCGTTGCTCCTAATAAGCCCGAAATCCCGATAATCCGCCAACCTTTCGTTGCCTCGGAAGTGAGCGCCAAACCGAGAAACAGTAACTCGACCGACAAGCCCAACGCTAATATCATACCCGTTGCGCCACTCGCCGCAAATCCAGCGCCAATGATAAAGCCATCCATTGAGACATCGATAAAAGTTGCCAACATTAAGCCTATATTGACTCCGGTTGATGACGGTGTGAGCGAGGCTTGATGCTCTAATTTGATAGTCCACAGTTTTAGCGCGTACATAAACAGGGAGCCTGACGCGAATGACCCTATCAACACCATCCCCGGTGCGTGTTCGCGCTCAATTTCAGGCAGTAATTCGACTGCCAACGCCGCTAATACCACTCCAGCGGCAAAGTGCTGAATAAGACTGCGTGTGGCGTGACTAGCCTGAATATCACATAAAAAAGGCGGACAAGTCCTATAGAGTTCGATAAAATTCAGTTGCTTACATTGAATTTGAACAAGGACTTGCCCATGACAAACTGTACCGCAACCAAAATAGAATTTCCAGCCTTAAAACGTCGAGAAATTGAAGCTCAATTCAGTGGCGGAGCTATCACCAGTGACGGCGGTGTGCTGCTGTTGAGGAGCATTGACCAGCGTTTAAAACTAACCGAGCAGGTTGCTGCCCAGATCACCGACCCCAGGGATCCGGACAAGATCCGGCATCAGGTGGTTGATTTGCTGCGGCAACGGGTTTATGGGTTGGCGTGCGGTTACGAAGACTTAAATGACCACGATACCCTGCGCAACGACATTGCCTTCCAGACCGCGGTCGAAAAAGATCAGGTCCTGGGTAGCCGTTCCACTTTATGCCGGTTTGAACAACAGGCGGATCGGGCGCTCATGTGGCGGATTCATGAACAGATGGTGGAACAGTTTATCGCGTCTTTTGAGGCACCACCGGCGTCATTAATCCTGGACTTTGACGCCACCGACGATCCGGTGCACGGTCAGCAGGAAGGCCGGTTTTTTCATGGTTACTACCGGCGTTATTGTTTCCTGCCGCTCTATGTCTTTTGTGGCGACCAGTGCCTGGTCAGTTATCTGCGTCCCAGCAACATTGACGGTGCCAAACACAGCTGGGCGATCTTGGCTCTGCTCGTTAAACGCTTACGCTGTGCTTGGCCAGACGTTTCGATTACCTTACGCGGGGACAGCGGCTTTTGCCGGCATAAAATGCTGGGCTGGTGCGAGCGCAACGGTGTCAACTATATTGTTGGCTTGGCCAAAAACCCACGCATCAACCGGTTAAGCCAGCCCTGGGCAGATCAGGCCAAAAGTCAATTTGAAGCCCAGCAACAAACGCAACGCCTGTTTACCGAACTACACTACCAAGCAGGATCATGGAAGCGCCAACGCCGGGTGATCCCCTCAAAGCCGAACACATGAGCCAAGGCAGCAATCCACGCTATGTGGTGACCAATTTAACGGGTGACCCGCAACACCTTTACGAAAAAGTGTATTGCGCCCGGGGCGAGATGGAAAACCGGATCAAAGAACAACAGTTGGATTTGTTTGCCGACCGCACCAGTTGCAGCCTGTGGTGGCCGAATCAATTTCGCTTGTTGCTATCGACGCTCGCTTATACGTTAATGGCGGCCATTCGCAGGGTAGCCCTACGCAATACCGAACTGGCACACGCCACTTGCGGCACAATTCGGCTGAAACTCTTTAAGGTCGGAGCGGTGGTGATCCGGAACACCCGGCGGGTGAAACTATTGCTTAGCAGCAGTTATCCTTATCAAGTGTTATTTCTATCGGTCTGCCAAAAACTATGCCCTGAATAATCCTAAAGTGTGCTGTTCCCGGCACGTTAAAGAATGGGGTAAGGGGAAGCTGTGCCTGAAAAAAGGCAAATGCCATTCATTACAGACCTATAGCCTCAATTTAGGAACAATACATACTCAATTCTATCTTCGGCAACTTTCTAACAGAAGTTTTCCTGTAATCATGAGATAAGCGGGCTAGGCCGCCAAAGTGATGCCATGATGCCGCCCAATAAGGCAATACCGGCTGGAATAGCCATAAGGACGAGATTATGGACATTGATAGATAAATCAGACAGTGGATTGTAAAGCTCGTGAGTCCATGTTGAAGGAGGGCTGATAATATTTAAGTTCATTTCACATAATCCGTACAAATCGTTCAAATATGGACGAATTGATTACCACCATCAAGAAAATTCAGCCAAAGACATGTTTGTCCATATCAAGATCAAGGAGACGGTGTTTGCTTTCTTAGCTTAACGGCATTGGCATCACCCACGGGATCCATGCTGTCGTCTATCCCTCTTGGTAGTCGCTGAAGTGCAGGATTTACTGAATTTAATGCAGCAAACGGGCAACGTCGTTCCACCTACTAACTACATCCATATAGGCGTTCCACGTAAAGGAAGGATTTTAGGGAAATAGGTAACGGTTAGGATGCTGGTAAATTATTGCTCAACATCCGCCTTATCCGGTTTTTTATACCCATTCCACATGGCTTTTACCAGGTTTTCGTTATGTATAACACTTTCAAAGGCCACGCCCACTACATGCACAAAACCAATAGCAAAGTAAAGTTAGCTGCGATTTCATGTGCTTCCTCCCAGAACTTTTCGTTGCTTGAGCCTACAATGCCGGCGAGTGGCTAACTTTTGGTCGGCGGCATAAACAACCAGGCCTGATATAACGGTCATAAATAAACTGATAATCAACAACGCTATCATGGCTGCTCCCGCCGGATTATGGCCGAGATAACGTTTAGATTTTCGCGCGATTGCATCCTTAACATAGTTGAAGGACTTTGCTGGACCGCATAAAAAGTTGGAAAAACGTGCGTAATCGTTACCGACAAATCCCCAGAATAATCGGAAGATGAGTAAGCCAAGCACCAAATAACCAGCCCAAACATGGAGGGTCGTATGACGTCTTCCGTCAGATAGGCAACAAAAAAACCAACAACCAGTAACCAGTGAAAAATTCTAATGGGGAGATCCCATACTTTGATTAATTTTCGCGTTTCCATTTTGTATTCCTTGTGTTGCATGTTATAGGCATATCAGAAAAAAGGATTTGCAGTTTACCACCCTGGTAAAGTTAGGTTCTTGACATAAGTCAAGCGACAGTAAATATGGATATAGCGTTTATGTGGTTAATATCTTGTGGGAGTTGTTTTTGTGATCTTAAGCGGCAATCACTCTGGCAAGAAAATCCATTAACATATCCTTTCCACTGGAAAATACGAGCTAAACGTACTGCCCTTGTAAAGTTCGCTAGTAATCACTAAGCGAGCATCATGCCTCAGTAGTACATGTTTGACGATAGCAAGGCCTAATCCGGTCCCACTATTTGTTGGTGCGCCGCACATCAATGCGGTAAAAACGTTCGGTAATCCTTGGGATTTCGGTGTCGCTAATGCCTTCGCCTTTGTCCACTACGTCCAATATAAGGCTTTCCTTAATTTGATACCAGCGTACTTTAACGGCGGATCTTTAGGCGAATATTTCAGCGCGTTACCGAGCAGGATACTGGAAAATGCGCTACGTAGCTCTTGTTCATCGCCGTAGATGTGGGCAGCTGTTTCCCAGTGTTAGTTCGATGCGTCCTGTAACGTTGTACAGGTTTTCACTTTCTTTACAAATCTTGCTCAGGAGTGTGGGGATGTGACCCAATGAGTTTTCTTAGGGTTGTGTTTCCAGATTAGACAGTAGCAGCAAGTCATCAACCAGATATTGCATCCGTTCAGTCTGCTCTTGCATTTGTTGGAACGAATGGCTCAGTAGGGGCGATAGCAGGTTGATCCAATTCTTGCAGTGTTTCCAGGTAGCCTTTTAACACTGTCAAAGGTGTCCTTAATTCGTGGGAAACATAGCGACAAAATCTTTACGCATCTGTTCCATTTTCCGCAGTTGTGTGACATCTTGCGCTAACAGCAGGCGTAGGCCAGCACCATAGCTCACGACTCGTACTGCCAACGTGATATGGCTGTTAGTCGGCGAGGGCTAATAATTGTTTCGTTGAAGTTACCGGACTTGAGGTAACGGACGAAAATGGGGAAACGGATAGGTTGGCAACGTTGTCCACGGTCTGAAGGTTGCAAACCAAGGACATTTTTTGCGGCGGTATTCGCCCACTCGATTTCATCATCTTTGCCTGATACAACGCCGGCATCAGGCAGTGCATCCGTTGATTTCCTGAATTGGTCGATGATTTTACCAAGCTTCTTTTTGCGTTTTTTTTCGCTCTTTTTTATCTGGTAAACGTGGTAATAAATATCTTCCCAAATACCTTTTGCTTTGGGGTATTTTCCTCGTCCACCGTTACTAATCCATGAGCGTTCAAAACGGTTGATCTGGGTAAGTTGCCAAGCTAACATTCCGACTATTAATAAAATTAGTAAGGGGAGGAGTAACTCCCGTTATGTTGCCAATTACAATTACGCCCAGTAACAGCAGGAGCATCCAGCCAAGTTCTTTTTTCCAAGCAGCCATTTGGGTCAGTTAATCTAGCAATGAAAATCGGTAACCGAAACCGCGCACCGTTTCACCATGTCTTCTTTGCCATAATGGCCGAGAGTTCGTAAGCGGCGGATATGGACATCAACGGTACGTTCTTCAATATATACGCTGCGTCCCCAACTTGGTCGAGTAATTGGGTGCGGCTGAACACTTTATCGGGATGGGTCATAAAAAACTGCATTAAACGGAATTCGGTGGGGCTGACATCCAGTTGCTTATCACCGTATGGTAAGTCGATGTCTCTCGTATCCAAGATAAGTGTCCCAAGAGTGATTTGAGTGCTCCCCTGAATTTTACCACTCCTACGAAGGACAGCGCGTATTCGTGCCACCAGTTCTTTTGGCGAAAAGGGCTTGGTCAGGTAATCGTTGCGCCAATTTCTTCGCCCTGACCTTGTGCCTTCCTCGCCTCTGGCGGTCAGTTGGATGATGGGCAATTCCCGATAACTGGGATCTTTTTCAAACGTCTTGCCCATTCAACGCCACTTATACCGGGTACCATCCAGTCCAGTAAATAAGGTCTGGGAAGTTGTCTGCCAATACTTTTTGTGCAGAATCGACTTCTGCCGCTGCTATGGGCGTAAAGCCTGCTTGTTCCAAGACGATCATCAGCATTCCCCGTATAGCGGCTTCGTCTTCAACAATCAGGATATTTATTTTAGTCATAATTAATGCTCGAATTTAGGCACAGTATTTTAGCTGTTTGAATATGACGATTAGATGACGAACAGGAGAATCGAAGGGTAAATGGTGAACTTAGCGATTGATAATTGCCAAAAAACTATACATTTCAATGTATTCGGTTGATAATTGACGGTCGTTGTAAGGATGGCTGTCTAGCTATTGAACTTACCGCGCGCAATTTTTAGTAAACTTTTTATCATGAGAATGAGGGAAATTGATTATGAGTATGTTACAAGAATTTAAAGAATTTGCCATGAAAGGTAATGTAGTCGATTTGGCTGTCGGCGTTATCATTGGGGGCGCATTTGGCAAAATAGTTTCGTCCTTAGTCGCAGATGTAATCATGCCGCCGATTGGGGTGCTAATGGGCGGTGTTGATTTCACCAAGCTTGGGGTGGTATTGAAAGAAGCCGTCGATGAAAAAACGCCTGCCGTAATGTTGAATTATGGGAATTTTGTTCAATCTATTGTTGATTTTACTATTGTTGCATTTGCTATCTTTATGGCGATCAAGTTGATGAACAAATTGAAGAAACGAACCACCAGCACCAGAAGCCCCCTGCACCTACTAAAGAAGAATTGCTGTTGACTGAAATCAGGGAACGACGACATCCCGAACACGAAGATCCGACGGCTCGATCTCGCGACCGGCTTCATCGGCACCGTCGCCGGGAACGGCCTCTCCGGCTTCACGGGCGACAACGGCCCCGCGTCCACCGCGACGCTCGGCGCCACCGGCCTGCGCGTGGACGCCAGAGGCGACATCCTGCTGGCGGACACGCAGGCCAACCGCGTGCGTGCGATCCGAGCATGCCGCGACCGCGTGGAGGGCTTCGACCCGGTCTCTCCCGCCGACGGCACCCTCTCGGCCTCCGGCGTCATCAACCTGGCCTGGTCGAAAGCGGTCTCGGCGTTCCGGTACGACCTCCTGGTGGACACCGAGTTTCCCCCCAGGAAGGTCCTGCGCGGCGACATCACTTCCGAGACGGTGCAGGTCGGGGGCCTCGAGCCCGGCAAGACCTACTACTGGCAGATCCGGGCCAAGGGCGATCCCTACTGCCCGTCGGTCTCGCGCGATTCGGCGGTGAGACGGTTCACGGCGGCGAGTCCGTGCGCCCCGCCGTCCGCGCCCGCGCTCACGCCCGCCGCGGTCGACGGGACGACGGCGACTCTCGGCTGGAACGCGGTCCCCGGCGCCACCGGCTACGACGTCCACGTGGACGGCACCCTCGTAGCCTCCGGCGTCACCACGACGACGTTCACGGCCACGGGCCTCTCCGCCGGGTCGCACCGCTTCCGCGTGGCGGCCCGCGCCTCGTGCGACGCCGAGCTTCGAGCCTCCTCGCCCGAGCAGGCCTTCACGGTCTCCGGGGCTTGCGGCCCGCCTACCCCACCGCAGCTCCTCGCTCCCTCCGACGGCGCGTCCGATCTGGCCGACAGCGTCACGCTGAGCTGGGCGCCATCACCGGGCGCGGCGACGTACGAGCTTTTCCTCGGTGCCGCGGCGGACGGCGAGCCACCCCTGTACGCAGGCGGGCTCGTCGGCTCCTCTTTCGCGGCGTCGCTCGGACGCGGTCGCGTCTATCGCTGGCGCGTCGCAGCCCGCGCGGGCTGCGACGGGACGAAGAGCGCCTCCTCGGAAACTCGCGGCTTCGGCACCGCGAGCCACTGCGCCGCTCCGCGAGGGGTCGTCGGCCTCTCGGCGTCAAAGGCCACCGCCCTTCTGGGCAGCCACTACACGCTCTCCTTCCGGCCTGCCGAGGGACTCGGCCCCGGCGGCCTCTACCGGATCGAGCGCGCACCGAATGCCGACTTCTCGACGGGAGTCGAGGTCCTCACCACGGCCGCCACGTCGGCCGTCCTCGCCACCTCCGCTCTCGTCGATTACCACCACCGCGTCACGCCGATCGCGGCCTGCGGGACGCCGGGCGAGCGCAGCGCCGACGTCGTCGTCAAGGTGTCCGCCGGCGCTCCGTTCCTGACGATGACGAGCCCCCCGAAGGCCGTCGCGATCCGCCAGCCGGCTGCGGGACTCCCGCTGCCCCGGCTCACCGTGGAGGTCCGCAATACCGGCGCGGCGGACTTCGTCGGTTTCTTCAGCACGTCGCAGACCGTCCCCTTCTTCGTGGTGAGCGAGACGGCAATCTCGCTCCGCCGGGACGAGGTGCGGCTCTTCTACCTGCAGCTCACGGGCGTGCCCTCGGACCAGACCGGCGCGTACGACGGTCTTCTCTCGATCGTCTCCGCGGACCCGGGCGATCCCACGGCCTACCCGCAGGCCCCGGTTTCCCTGCGCGTGACCGCCCTGAAGTCGAGCGATGCCGTCCCTACGACGACGCCTCCCGTCTTCCTCCGAGCCGGCCTTCGGGTCGAATCGGTCCGCTTCGCACCCTCTCCGCTCGGCGCGCTTCCCGCCCCCATCACGCTCGACGTGCGCAACACCGGCGGCGCGGCGCTCGACCTCGTGGCCGACGTCCTTCCCGACCCCTGGGTCTCGATCGGCCCGGCCGGCTGGAACAACACGCCGCTGACCCCGCAGAGCTCGCGCACGATCACGCTCTCGCTGGACCGCGTGCGGGGCGACGCCGGCGGCGCCTTCCCCCGGAGCACGTACCTCACCTTCCGGACCATCGACGGCAGGTCCAGCCGCGTGCTGGTCGAGGATCCCGGTCCTCTCTCCTCGTCACCGCTGCCGGGCAGATCCGTCCTCGCCCAGGGCGAGTGGTCCTGGATCGTCCCGTCGGTGGTGAACGCCGCCTCGAAGTCCGGAGGGCGGTACATCTCGAAGGTCCTGATCACGAACGTCGGGACCGACCCGGCGCAGGCCGAGCTGTACTACACGCCGGATACGGGGGACCCCGGCACATCGGGCTACGACACGGGCAAGGTCCTCTTCGCCTCACTCCTCGTGCCTCCCAACGACGTCCTGGCCCTGACGGATCCCGTGGGACAGCTCTTCGGCATCACGGACAACAGCTCGGGACAGCTGGAGATCCGCTCGAGCCGCATCGGCCAGCTTCGAGTGCAGTCGGTCGTGGACGCCCCCGCTCCCAACGGTGGCTCCTTCGGCTTCCAGCTGCCAACGGTGAAGAGCGGCGACGGTGCCCGCCTCAACGTCCCCCACTCCGTCGTCGGCATCCTCCAGAACGCCACCTACCGCACCAACCTCATCCTCGCCGAGACCTCCGGCCAGTCCGCCTCAGTGACGGTCACGCTTTACGACAAGTCGGGTAAGCCTCTCGGCTCGACGCAGCGCGACCTGCATCCCTACGGCAAGCAGCAGTTTCCCGTGGCCGAGCTTTCCGGGAGCTTGGACGTCTCCGCAGGCTCCCTCGAGATCCTCGCCAATCCCGGTTCGGCAGGGAGCGTGGTCGGGGTCGTCACGACGATCGACGGCCGGACCGGCGACGCGTCTTCGTTCCTCGCGAAACCGGTGAAGGCCTCGACCACATCGACCACCTTCACTATCGCCTCCGTCGTCGTCACGAACACCTTCAAGTCCCGCGTCGAGATCCGCAACGACGACGAGAAGCCCGTGGCCTACTCGCTCACCTACCGCGGTAACACGGGCACCCTCACCTCCCAGCCCCGCACGCTCGCCCCTCGCGCCATGGATGCCTGGGACAGCGTCCTCTCCGAGGTCTTCGGCCTCGCCCCCGGCTCCTTCGGGCCGCTACAGGTCTCCGCCGACAGCCCCAACGTCACCGTCGTCTCCCGCGTCTATTCGGAGACCGCCTCGGGCTCGTACGGCGACACGATTCCCGGACTCGCACTGGACGATCCCTCGACGACCGGCAGCAGCAACCTGATCGTTCTCACCGACGGCCTCGAGGGAACCGCCGACAACGACAAGTCCCGCGGCGCCCGCACGAACCTCATCCTCACCGAGGCCGCCGGCAAGCCCGTCGACCTCGAGGTCTCCATCTGGGAGAAGTCCCAGAGGCGCATCGCTCCCGCGGGGACCCTTTCTCTGCACCTCGAGGCGTACGAGCAGCGCCAGATCAACGACCTCTTCGGCGACGACGGCTTCGCCATCGGACACAAGGACCGCCTCAACGTCCTCTGCACCGTCCGGCCCAAGTCGCCCTCCCAGGCCCGCGTCCTCGCCCTCGCCACGCGTATCGACAATCTCACCAACGACACCAAGAACCTCCGTCTCGTGCCCTGAGAGTCGGAGTGGCGGTGGCTGACGGCCCGACGTGGAAGCCACAGGAGCCATGGATCGGCGTTGCCGTCCTCCTCCTCCAGCGGTCGAATGCGGCCTGGAAGTCTCGTCGAACCCTTGCACGACCGATCGCAGGTGACCAGATTGTCTTCAGGTCGATCCGGGGAGGTCGCGATGCCCAGAGTCGGAACTAGCGTTCCCGGATACTTTGTCGCGGCAGCGATCCTCGGCCTCGCCTGCGCCCACGAGACCAGGGCCCAGTCGATCGTCACCATTGCGGGAGGCGGCACGGGCGACGGGCGTCCGGGCACATCCGTCGGCCTGAACTCCCCGAACGGCGTGGCCGTGGACGGCATGGGGAATTCCTTCATCGCAGACAGGGAGCACCACCTCGTCCGGAGGGTCGACGCTCGCACGGGGATCGTCACGACCGTGGCCGGCAACGGCTCCAGCAGCTTCAGTGGCGACGGAGGGCCGGCCACGACCGCAGGGCTCTATTCTCCCCGCGCCGTGGCCGTGGACGGAACGGGAAACGTGTTCATCGCGGAATCGGGCAACCATCGCGTCCGCCGGGTTGAAGTCGGAACCGGGATCATCACGACTTTCGTCGGCAATGGAGCCTTCGGCTTCAGTGGCGACGGCGGGCCAGCCACGGCCGCAGAGCTGAACGCCCCCTCCGGCGTGGCCGTGGACGCCGCGGGGAACGTCCTCGTCGCCGACACCAACAACATGCGCGTCCGGCGGGTCGACGCTCGAACGCTGGTCATTGCGACCGTGGCAGGCAATGGCTCCATCAGCTTCAGTGGTGACGGGGGGCCGGCCACGGCGGCAGGCTTGGGTTACTTCAACGGTGTGGCCGTGGACGCGACTGGAAACATCTTCATCGCCGACACCGATCTCCGACGCGTCCGGCGGGTCGACGCTCGCACGGGGATCATTGTCACCATTGCCGGCAACGGGTCCAGTTTCTTCGGTGGCGACGGAGGGCCGGCCACGGCGGCGCAGCTGGGCTATCCCTGGGGAGTGGCCTTGGACGTCTCAGGAAACGTCCTCATCGCGGACGCTACGAACCACCGGGTCCGGCGGGTGGACGCCCGGACGGGGATCATCACCACGGCGGCTGGAAACGGTTCCCACGGTCTCACGGGAGACGGCGGACCCGCCACGGCCGCGGCGCTGAACTACCCCTTGGGAGTGGCCGTGGACGCGACCGGGAACATCTTCATCGCCGACACAGACAATGGCTGTGTCCGGCGGGTAGACGCTCGAACGGGGATCGTCACCACACTGGCCGGCACCGGCTCCAACGGATTCGCTGGCGACGGCGGCCCCGCCACATCCGTGGCGCTGAACGGCATCTCCGACGTGGCCGTGGACGCGACAGGGAACGTCTTCTTCGCCGAAGGGGGGTTCCGCGTCCGCCGGGTCGACGCCGGGACAAAGATCATCACCACGGCGGCCGGCAACGGATCGAGGGGCTTTTCAGGTGATGGCGGACCGGCGACGGCGGCCGCGGTAGGCGCCAGAGCGGTGGCCGTGGATGGTATGGGGAACCTCGTCATCGGCGACTCCGGCAACGATCGAATCCGCCGGGTGGACGTCCGAACGGGGATCATCACCACCATCGCTGGAGGCGGTCCCTATGACTTCCTCGGCGACGGCGGGCCTGCCACGGCCGCAGGGCTGTACTCCCCCTGGGGCGTGGCCGTGGACGCGAGGGACAACGTCTTCATCGCCGACTACTACCACGAACGGATCCGGCGGGTGGACGCGCGAACGGGGATCATCACCACCCTGGCGGGCAACGGCTCCAGCGGTTTCAGCGGCGACGGCGGGCTCGCCACCTCCGCGGCGCTCAGCGCTCCCTGGGGCGTGGACGTGAGCGGCACGGAAGACGTCCTGTTTGCGGACACCCGGAACAACCGTATCCGCCGAGTCGACGCTCGAACGGGAATCATCCGGACGGTGGCGGGAGGCGGGGTCCAGAATCCTCCCGGCGGCTTCTCGGGCGACGGAGGACCGGCCACGGCTGCAGGGCTCCTGGGTCCCTACGGAGTGGCCGTAGACGGCGACGGCAATTTCTACATCGCAGAGACCGCCGGAAGCCGCATCCGCCGCGTGAACGCGGGCACGGGAATCATCACGACGCTCGCCGGAGACGGATCAAGAGGCTTCAACGGCGACGGCGGACCGGCTACGGCTGCGCGGCTGAATCAGCCCGGCGGCGTGGCCGTCGACGGAGGAAGATCCGTCTTCATCGCAGACTCGAACAGCAACCGGATCCGGGCCGTTTACGCCTGCCGCGATCGGCTCGGAGCCTTCGACTCCTCCTACCCGAATGACGGTTCGGCGGCCGTCGTCGGCGGGCTCGCCCTTTCCTGGTCGGATGCCGACTCCGCCTTCCGCTACGACGTCCTCGTCGACACGGAGTTCCCGCCGAAGAAGGTGCTCCAGAAAGACGTCACCGGGCAGGGGGTCCAGCTCTCGGGCCTCGAGCCCGGGCGAGACCTACTACTGGCAGATCCGCGCCAAGGGGGATCCGTATTGCCCGGCCCATCCAACGGACGACGTGGAATCAAACGCTTCACGACGACCACTCCTTGCGCATCGCCGCTCACCACCGCTCTCCAGATCCCGTCGGTGTCAGGCACGACCGCCACGCTCGCGTTCTCTCCGGTTCCCGGTGCCGCCTCGTACGACATCTATCTCGGCGCCGGCGGCGTTGCGCCTCTCGTCGCGTCCGGCCTGACGACGAACACGTACACGGCCACGGGCCTCCAGCCCGGCACGACGTATCGCTGGCGCGTCGCTGCCCACGCGGCCTGCAATCCCGACCTCGTCTCGAGCTCGCCGGAGTCGACGTTCGCCGTCCCGGGCTCCTGTAGGTCGCCGAGTGCCGTGCGAGGTCACGGCTCCAGCGCCGGAAGCCGGTGGTCTCGCTTCTTCTTTCGACCTGAGCTGGCGAGCCGTATCCGGCGTCTCGTCCTACGACGTCTTTCTCGGGACGGCCTCCGACCCTCCGCTCTTCGCCTCGGGTCTCACGGCGACGGCTCTCCCCGTCTCTCTCGACCCCGGCAAGAGCTACTCCCTGCGGGTCGTGGCTCACGCTTCCTGTGACGTTTCGAAGACGTCCTCGTCTCCGACGCTGAGCTTCGCCACGGCGCCGGCGTCCTCGTGCCCGGCTCCCGCACCTCCGGCAGGTCTCTCCTCCTCCAAGGTTTCGGCCTTCCGCGGGTCCTCGTACACCCTCTCCTGGCCTCGGGTCTCGGGTGCCTCGCTCTACCGCGTCGAGCGGACGAAGGGCGGCGATACCGAGCACGGAGGCCCTCACCACGTCGGAGACCTCGCTGCTTCTGCGAGCGTCCGAGAAGACCTCGTACAGCCACCGCGTCGCCGCCATGGCTCCATGTGGCACGGCGAGCCAGCCGAGCGCACCTCTGGCCGTGTCCGTGTCGGACAGTCCCCCCTCGCTCACCATCACCAACCCACCGAAGGCCACGGTCATCCGTCAGCCTCAGGCGGGCCTGCCCCTTCCCCGTCTCGAGGTCGAGGTACGGAACACAGGCACGTCCGACTTCACCGGCTTCTTCAACACGTCGCAGACCGTGCCCTTCTTCATCATGTCCGAGACGGCGGTGTCGCTCCGGGCGGGTGAGATCCGGATCTTCTATCTCCAGTTCTCGGGCGTGCCTCTTGACGCGCCGGGGATCTACGACGGACTCCTCGCCGTTCAGTCGGCCGATCCGACCGACGGCACCGCGTTTCCCCAGATCGCCATCTCCTTGAACGTCACTGGCCTGAAGCCGGCGGACCCGATCCCCTCCAGCACGGCCCCGGTGTTTCGCCAGAACGGCTGCCAGTGCAGTACGTCCGATTCGCACCTGCTCCCGAAGGGAGCTCTGCCCCCCGACATCCTGGTCGACCTCCAGAACCCCGGCTCGACACCCCTCGACCTCGCGGCTGACATCCTCCCCGACTCGTGGGTCTCTATTTCGGACGCGACGTCAGCCTCGGCCTGGAACGCCACCCGGCTCGCGCCCGGCGGCACCCGCACCCTCCGTCTGAGCGCCCAGAGGATCCGCGGCGCCAGCGGTGGAGCTTTCCCGCGCTACGCATACCTGACTGTCCGGACGGTCGACGGAAAGAGCAGCCGGCTCCTGATCCAGGACAGCGGTGCGATCCCTTCCGGCCCCTGCCCCGGCCGCTCGGTACTGACACCTTCCGAGTCGAGCCTCATCGTCCCGTCCCTCGTGAACGCCTCGGCCAAGGGCGGTGGTCGCTACGTCTCCAAGCTCCTGATCACCAACCTCGGCCCCGACGTCGCCCAGGCCGATCTCTACTACACGCCCGACACGGGCGAGCCGGGGACGAGCGGCTTCGACTGCACGAAGGTCCTCTTCGCCTCGATCCTCGTCCCCGGGCTCGACGTCGTCGCCCTGACCGATCCCGTCGGCCAGCTCTTCGGCATCACGGACAACAGCTCGGGCCAGCTGGAGATCCGGTCGCAGTCGCATCGGCCAGCTCCGGGTGCAGAGCGTCGTCGACGCTCCCGCTCCCAACGGCGGCTCCTTCGGCTTCCAGCTGCCGACGGTGAAGAGCGGCGACGGGGCCCGCCTCAACGTCCCCCACTCGGTCGTCGGCATCCTGCAGAACGCCACCTATCGCACCAACCTCATCCTCGCCGAGACCTCGGGCCAGTCCGCCTCCGTCACCGTCACGCTCTACGACAAGACGGGCAAGCCCATCGGCTCGACGCAGCGGGACCTGCCTCCCTACGGCAAGAAGCAGTTTCCCGTGGCCGAGCTCTGCCGGGAGCGTGGACGTCTCCGCAGGCTCCCTCGAGATCCTGGCCAACCCCGGCTCGGCCGGGAGCGTGGTCGGCGTCGTCACGACGATCGACGGTCGAACCGGCGATGCCTCGTCCTTCCTCGCGCGGCCCCTGAAAGCCTCCACCACTTCGACGACCTTCACGATCGCCTCCGTCGTCGTCACGAACACCTTCAAGTCCCGCGTCGAGATCCGCAACGACGACGAGAAGCCCGTGACCTACTCGCTCACCTACCGCGGCAACACGGGGACCCTCACGTCCCAGCCCCGCACGCTCGCCCCAAGGGCCATGGACGCCTGGGACAGCGTCCTGTCGGAGGTCTTCGGTCTCGCCCCCGGCTCCTACGGGCCGCTGCAGGTCTCCGCCGACAGCCCCAACGTCACGGTCGTCTCGCGCGTCTACTCGGAGACCTCCTCCGGCTCCTACGGCGACACGATTCCCGGCCTCGCCCTGGACGACCCCTCGACGACGGGGAGCAGCAACCTGATCGTCCTCACGGACGGTCTCGAGGGGACCGCCGACAACGACAAGTCCCGCGGCGCCCGCACGAACCTCATCCTGACCGAGGCCGCCGGCAAGCCCGTCGACCTGGAGGTCTCCATCTGGGAGAAGTCCCAGAGGCGCATCGCTCCCGCGGGGACCCTCTCGCTCCACCTCGAGCCCTTCGAGCAGCGCCAGATCAACGACATCTTCGGCGACGAGGGCTTCGCCATCGGACACAAGGACCGCCTCAACGTCCTCTGCACCGTCCGGCCCAAGGCTCCCTCCCAGGCCCGCGTCCTCGCCCTCGCCACGCGTATCGACAACCTCACCAACGACACCAAGAACCTCGTACTCAGGCCGTAGACCGAACGGGGGCACCCCATGGGCTCGATGCGCGCGGATAATCCAACGATCGCCATTCAGGGAGGCTGAAATGTCCAGACGGAGCTTTGCCCTTGCGGTCTCCGGCATCGGTCTTCTGACCGTGCTCACGAACGCAGCCGCCGCGCAGTGCCCGGCGCCGGGCGCTCCACAGATCACTCTCTACTCGAACCTCCCGACGGCGAAGGGCCAGACCTACATCCTTGCCTGGCAGCCCGCCATCGGCCTGGATGCGAACGGTAGCTACGTCGTGGAGCGCTCCCCGGACGTCGGCTTCCTGGCGAACGTCGAACAGTTCCGGATCGCCACCACGACCGCCTCGCTGAAGTCGGACGTCCTCGGCCTGCTGTATCACAGGGTCCGGGGCGTCCAGGGTTGCGGAACCGTCGGCCCCGCCTCCTCCTCCGCTCCCATCACGATCGTCGATGGAGCCCCCGTCGTCATCTTCACGACCCAGCCCCCGGCCCTCGTCCGGACGGCGAACGACCCCTCGAGCACCACGCAGTTCGACGTCCGGAACATCGGCGGCAAGCCGTTCGCGGGTTACCTCAGCACGATCGGCACGCCGTTCTTCACCCTCTCCGACTCCGGCATCGTCCTGCTCGATGCCGGGCAGTCGAAGACGTTCACCGTGGAGTTCTACGGGAGCCTCAGCAACACGCCCGGAACGTACCAGGGGCTCCTGACGATCCAGTCGACGGGCGGGGCTCAGCCGAAGGCCTTCCCGTGGGCCCTCGTGAACCTCACGGTCACTCCGACACCGCAACCTGGCGCGCGGGTCCTCACCGCGGCGGAGACGCTCCCCCCCGTCGTCAGCACCGACTTCGCCTCCTTCCAGGCGACGAAGACGTCGACCGATCCGCCCCCGGTGTCGATCCGGGTCACCAACCCGCGAACCTCCGACCTCTGGCTCGCGGCCGAATCCGGCCCAGACGGGTGGCTCGTTCCGTCCTCCGGCTGGAACGGCACCCCCCTGAAGCCGGGCGAGACGCGGACGGTCAGCGTGGAGTCGAAGCGGATCCAGGGGCAGACCGGCGGCATCTACCCGCGATATGCCTTCATGACGCTCCGGACCAAGGAAGGGCTGGCCACCCGCGTCCAGTTCCAGGACCTCGACGACACCTCCGGAGGCCCGTGCTCGACGAGGCCGGCCCTGCCGACGGTCGATCTCTCCTACCTGGTGCCGTCGACCGTCACGTCGGATTTCATCAAGGACGGCCGCAAGGTTTCGTTCGTTTCCCGCCTCCTCCTCTCGAACGTCGGGATCGACCCGGTCACGGCCGACCTCTACTTCACGCCGGACGCCGGCAGCGGGAATCCCCCGATCGACGGCTACGACTGTTCCAGGGTCCTCCAGGCCCGCGTCGCGGTCCCGGGGAGCGACGTCCTCTCGCTGACGGACCCCCTCTCCAAGCTCTTCGGCTACACCCCACAGAGCAACGTCTCCGGGACGCTCGAGATCCGCTCGGGACAGATCGCTCAGATCCGCGCCGACTCGACCGTCGATTCGCCGGGCGGCTCGGGCGGGTACTACGGATTCCAGCTTCCCGTGGTGAAGCGGGGCGTGGGGGCCGCGCGAGGCCGCGACCACCTCCTCGGCGGCCTCGTCTCGAACGCGACGTATCGCTCGAACGTCATCTTCGCCGAGACGAACGGACAGAGCGCTTCGGTCGCCTTCGTCGCGTACGGCCCGGACGGCACGCCCCTGCTCTCCCAGAGCCTGGCGCTCCCGGCCTACGCCAAGGTGCAGGTGAACGACAACGAGATCTTCCAGGGACAGTCGATCTCGGCCGCTTCCGTGCTGGCCACGGTGACGGAGGGCTCGGGGACCGTCCTGGCCCTGGCCACCATCATCGACCGGGTGAGCCAGGACGCGTCGACCGTCCTGAGCCGGGCGCTCCCGTCCGAGTCCGGCGCGGCGCGCCTTCGGACGCGACAGGCCGCGGCCGCCTCGTATCGCTTCGTCGTCCCCTCGGTCGTCAACGGCTACAACTCCAAGCCCGGGCGTGGTCCGTACCCCTACGAGTCCACCCTCACGCTGACCAACGGGACCGGGCGGGACGTTGCGGTGCAGCTCCGATACGACGACCCGGCCCTCGGGCCGGTGTCGGTGGGTCCCCTGACCGTCCGCGCCCGGTCCACGCTCGCCTATTCGAACGTCCTGCGAGAGGCTTTCGGGATCAACCGGGACAGCACAGGACCGCTGACGATCGACGCCGATCTGCCACCCGTGATCACGTCGCGAGTCTTCTCCAGGACGGACGACGGCGTGTTCGGAGACGGAATCCCCGTCTATCCCGTCTCGACCACCGCGACCACCACCGGAGCGACCCGCCGCCAGCTCCTCGCGGACGGCTTCGAGCACTCGATCAGCCTCGCCTACGGGGCGCGCTCGAACCTCATCCTCACCGAGATCGGCGGGCAGCCCGCCCAGGTGGAGGTCCGCCTCTTCGAGAAGGGCAAGGAGCGGAGCGGCCCGATCGGTACGAAGACCTACTCGCTCGCCGCAGGGGAGAAGCTCCAGGTGAACGACGTCTTCGGCCAGCTCGGCTGCGGCGGCAAGGACCGCAAGAACGTCCTCGCGGAGGTCGTCGCGATGCCGGGCTCCGCCGGCAGTGTCGTCGCCATCGGGACACGCATCGACAACATCACGGCAGATTCGAAGGTGCTCGTGCTGCTGCCGGTCGGGGAGAGCCAGGGGACGCCGACGATCGGGTTCTAGACGCTCGGCGGCTCATCTCGCGCACGCGTCGATCCAATTCGACCTGCGCCGCCTCTTGCTCGTCACATCTCTCGTCTTCGCCGGAGCGGCGACAGCGGCGTCGTGATCCCGATCGGCGTCGACGATGCAGGACGCGCGATCGATCACGAGCGTGCTCCGGCGACGGATTGGCATGCGCTCTTCCGGCGCGGCGAGCCTGGACGGGGCCGTCTCCACCCGACGGACGTGACGCCGGTGCGCCGTGCGACAGCGACCGGCTGCAATCATCGTCGGACGTGGAGATCGACGGATTCCGTTCGAGCGCACGGCGGGAGGCCACGAGGGCGCAACTGGGTTTCGCGGACGACGGCGGGATCGACTCCGCGGCAATCGTCGTTGGGGAGGGCGTAACGGTCGACGCGCGACGCGGCAACGTCACGGTCATCTCGTGCCTCGGACCAACGCATCGTAGTCCGCCGGTCGGCGCGGCTCCGGCGTCACCAGTCGATCGTGACCGGCGCACGGTCAGCGGGGAACGGGCGAGGGCGGGCCCGCCGACGAGGCGGGTCTCGACATGCTCCGTTCGGACGTGGCCGTCGACGCGACGGGAACATCTCTCATCGCAGGACTCGTGATCGATGGCGGATTCCGCTAGAGGTCGTCATCGCGCGACCGGGCGTCATCACGACGGCGGCGGGCAATGGGTACCACGGGGTACTCGGGGGACGGTGGACCGGCGACGGCGGCCGAGCTGGCGGCCCGGGGCGTGGCCGTCGACCTCGTCCGGCAACCTCTTCATCGCGGACTGCCACAATGGCGGATCCGTCAGGGTCGACTCGCTGACGGGAATCGATCTCGACCGTGGCGGGCGTCGCCGCCCCGGGTTCCCGGGGGACGGCGAGCGGCCCGGCGACGGCCGGGGGGCTGGGCTATCCCGACCGCCGTGGCCGTGACATCCCGCCGGGGACGTCCTCGTCGCGGACGCGGACAACCACCGGATCCGGAAGGTCGCGGCCGGGAGCGGGGATCATCTCGACGGTGGCCGGGAACGGCACCCACGGGTTCTCGGGCGACGGCGGGCCGGCCACCGTGGCACGGGCTGTCCAATCGCTCCGGGGGTAGCGGTCGACCCGGCTCTGGCACCATCGTTCGTCGCAGACACGGGTCAACCACCGGATCCGCCGGTCGAGCGCTGACTGGGATCATCACGACGATCGCCGGCACCGGGACAGGGCGCGACGCGGCGACGGCGGCCCAGCCACGGCAGCCCGGCTCAATTCTCCCCTTCGTCGCGGTCGACCACCGGGGTGACGTCTTATTGCAGTTGGCCGAGCCACCGGGTCCGCCGTGTCGACGCGAGCACCGGGATCATCCCGACGGCGGCGGGGACGGGGGTCCAGGGCTACTCCGGTGATGGTGGACCGGCCACTCGCCGCTTCAAGACTGCCCGGAACGTCGCTCTGGACGACGCGGGAATGTGTTCATCGCCGTCGGCTACGACGGCAACTGGCGAGTCGCCGCGTCGACGCGGAGGATCCGGCGACTACAGCGACGTCACCACCATCGCCGGCACCGGGTCACGGCTCGTCGGGGAGCGCGCCAGCCACCGCCACGCGGCGGGATTATGGCCAGGGATGTGGCCGTCGACCGGACCGGCAACCTGTACATCGCCGAGACCGGAGGCGACCGGGTCATCGCGTCGACCGCGGACCGGCGTCGTCACCACGGTCGTCGGGACGGGTCGCCTGGCTTCTCGGGCGACGGCGGGGGCCCGGCCACAGCGGCGCGCCTGCGATACCCGGGGGCCGTCACCGTCGACGACGCGGGTCTCCTCTCCATCGCGGACACGAACAGCAACCGGATCCGCGCCGTCTACGCCTGCGTGCCCGTCGAGCGTCGTCACTGACGGATCCGGCGGGCGGTGCCGTGTCGTCGGCCACGCTCTCCTGGACCCCCGTCGCGGTGCCTTCCGCTACGACGTCTACCTCGACACGACGAACCCTCCCGCGAGGTCCTCGCCGGCGATCTCGCCTACTCCACGCCGACTCCCTTCACGATCCCGGCGGGGACGTCGTACACCTACTCGGTCTCCAACCTGCTTCCCGGCAGCACCTACTACTGGAAGGTCGTCGCGAAGGGCGACCCGTCTGCCCGTCAGTCTCGACGGCTTCATCGGAGGTCCGGAGCTTCACGACGGCAGGAGGCTGCACGGCTCCGGCCACTTCGCGCTCTCGTCCCCCGCCGACGGCGCCACGGGCGTCGCTTCAGGCGTCGCTCTCTCCTGGCAGGCGGCTCCCGGGCGCCGGGTCGTACGACGTCTCCCTCGGCTCCTCGAATCCTCCGCCGCTCGCGGCCTCCGGCGTGACGGGCACCTCCTTCAACGCCACCGGCCTCACCGCCGGCGCCACGTACTACTGGAGCGTCACCGCCCGCGCCAGCTGCGATCCGACGAAGACGACGACGACTCCCGTCCGCTACCTTCGTCGTCGCGGGCGGCTGCTCGGCACCCGGCACATTCGCTCCGCAGTCCCCCTCCAACGGCGCCACGGGCATCGCTTCAAACCCGACCCTCTCCTGGTCCGCGTCCCCCAACGCCTCCAGCTACGACGTCTACCTCGGCACCTCCACGACTCCCCCGCTCTACCTCGCAGACGTCTCGAAGACCTCAGCGTGTGGTCACGGGCCTCGCGCCCGGCGCGACCTACTTCTGGAAGGTCGTCGCCAAGACCTCGTGCAACCCCAACCTCACGTCCACCTTCGCGGTCCAGAGCTTCACGGTCGCCGGCACGTGCAACGCACCGCGGCGCCCCCACGATCGCTCTTCGTCCCTCCCGGCAACGTCGGCGTCGGCACAGACCTACGTCGTCGCCTGGACGGACGCCCCGGGACTCGACCCCGGAGGCGGCTACGTCGTCGAGAGGTCGGCCAACGCCTCCTTCTCCCCCTCCTCGACTCCCAGACCACCACCGCCACGGCCGCTTCCTTCACGTCCGCTTCCGAGGGGACCCGCTACCACCGCGTCCGCGCCCTGCCCGCGTGCGACCCGGCGAAGGCCGGCCCCTGCTCGGCCTCGCGCTCCGTCACCGTCGTCACCGGGACTCCCGACGTCGATCTTCACCGTCCAGCCCGCGGCCGTCGTCACGGCCCTCGGCGAGAAGATCGACGACAACAAGAAGACCTCCTTCACCCTGGAGAACATCGGCAAGGCCCCGCTCACCCTTCAGCTCACCCAGCAATTCCTCGGGCCGATCGGCCTTCTTCACCATCGTCGACCCCTTCGGCGGCTCGGTGAACGGCTTCACGCTGGAGCCGCGCAAGCCGAAGACCTTCGACCTGAAGTTCCAGGGAGCCGACGCCAACGTCTCGGGCTCCTACCAGGGCGTCGTCATCGTCCTGCAGGCCAACTTCCAGCCGCTGGCCATCGCCCCCTTCGCCTTCGTCAACCTGAAGGTCGGAGGTACCGAGACGGCCGTGCCGTCCTTCGAGGTCGGCGGCGTCCCGACCGAGTACGCCTTCTTCCCGGGCGCCGCGGGACAACGGCGCGACGCGCACCCTCTCGGTGGACGTCGTCAACGCCGGCGCCAGCCCGATGGACCTCGCGACCGAGATCGGGCCGGAGATCTGGCTCGTCCCCGAGCCCGGCTGGAACTCGATCCCCATCCCACCGCGCGCGAAGCGGACCGTGACCTTCACGACGGACCGGACCCGCGGCCCCCAACGGCTCGGCCCTGCCGCGCTACACGTACTTCACCGTCCGGACGAAGGCCGGCCAGACGGCGCGCCTTCTCGTCCAGGACAACGAGCCCCGTGACCGTGGCGCAGGGACGCACGTCGCAGCTCGTCGCCGGGAGTCCGCTCGTACGTCGTCCCTTCGGTCGTCCGGGCCACCTCGAGGATCCGCAACACTTTCGTCACGAAGCTGAGGCTCTCCAACGCCGGGAGCGACCCCGTCCAGGCCGACCTCTTCTACACGCCCCGCGATGCCGACGGCTTCTGGGCCGACGTCCGCAGGGCCACCGTCGCTCGTCCCGGCCAACGACGTCGTCACGCTCACCAACCCCCTCGTCCAGCTCTACGGCTTCCCGCCCGACGCCAACGTCTCCGGACAGCTCGAGGTGAGGGCCGCCCCGGAGAGGATCGGCTCGCTGACGGTGACCTCCTCCGTCGACGCTCCCGCTCCGGGAGGCGGCACCTTCGGCTTCCAGATGCCCACCGCCAGCGGGGCGAGGGGGCCAGGGTCGGGCAGCCCCACTCCATCTCCGGCATCACCTTCACCTCGGCCTACCGCACCAACCTGATCCTGGCCGAGACCTCCGGCGTCGACCACGCCTCCGTCCGCGCCACGCTCTACGACAAGGACGGCAACCGGAAGGGCGACACGCTCCTGGACGTCCCGCGCTACGGCCAGAAGCAGGTGGCCGTGACCGACCTCGGCGCCCCGGACGGCCTGGAGGCCGGGCAGATCGAGCTGGCGGTGGAGTCCGGTGGCGGTGCGGCCGTGGGCCTGGTCACCGTCATCGACAACACCAACGACGACGCCGTGACGTACGTCGGACGGCCCGTCGCGGGCTCCTCGGGAGCGGCGCAGGCTCCGACTCCTTCTCGAGCGTCTCGCGCCCCGCTGGCGTGGGCGAAGGCCGCCGCGACGTTGAAGCTCGTCGTGCCGGCCGTCGTCAACGGCTACTCCACCTTCCGCGACTCTCCCCTTCCCTACACTTTCCAGTCCCTCATGGGCTTCTATGCCGGGCGCCAGTCCCCGGCCACCTTCCGCCTGACGTACAAGGACCTGAACACGGGCCAGTCGATTCCACGGACGGTCACCGTCCCGGGCCGCTCCACGCGCGAATACCAGAACGTCCTGGAGGAGCTCTTCGGGATCCCGAAGGGGCAGAAGTCGCAGGGCCCGGTCTTCGTGGAAACCGACGGGAACGGCTCGATGTACTGCAAGGTCTTCTCGATCCTGCAGTCGGGGACCCTGGGCGACGGCTTCCCGGTCGTGCCCGTGCCCTCCGAGAGCCTCACCGGCAACGGCTCGGCCAAGCCGATCTACGTCGACGGCCTCGAGCAGTCGGTCGACACCGGCCGCGGCACCCGCTCCAACCTGATCCTCAACGAGGTGACGGGTCTGGCCCCCGCCACCGTCCTGGTCCAGCTCTACGAGCCCGGCAACCGCTCGACGCCGATCGCGCAGCAGGAAGTCACGCTGGCCGCCGGCGAGAAGGAGCAGCTCTCCACCGTCTTCTCCGGCCTCGGCCTGGAGAGCGCCGAGAGGAACAAGGACCGCACCAACGTCCTCTGCGTCGTCACGGCCACGTCCGGCTCAGGCCTCGTCTCGGCCGTCGTCACCACGATCGACAACAAGACCGGCGACACGAAGAACTCGCTTCTCACTCCGACAGGCGGCGTCTCCGCGTCGGGCGGTAACCCCAGCTTCTAGGAGACCCCTTCCCGGGCCGCTACAGCTTCCTCCGCTCGGGCCTCAGCGGCTCGCCCGCTTCGAGCGCGGCGAGGTTGCGGGCGGCGCCCTGGTGGCCCGGGATCGAAGCGGAGGCACTGGCGGTAGCTCTCCATCGCCACGTTCCTCTGCCCCAGGCGCGCGAGCGCGTTGCCGCGGTTGTGGTAGGCCTCCGAGTAGGCCGGGAAAGATCGCGATGGCGCGGTCGTAGGCCGCGACCGCCTCCCTGTCGTCCCCTTCGGACGCGAGGAGCGCCCCGAGGAAGTAGTGGGACTTGGCGCTCGACGGAGACGTCTCGACGAGACGCCGGTAGAAGGTGCTGGCGTCGTGCCAATCGAGATTCCGGACGGCGGTGCGCCCGCCGTAGAGCACGCTGACGACCGAGAGGGCCACGAGGGCGGTGCGGTTCGAGAAGCTCGTCAACGCGAGCGCCACACCGAGGGCGAGGCCCAGGCTGGGGAGGTAGGCGAGGCGCTCGGCGAGGGTCGTCCCGATGGGGAAGAGGACGTTCGCGGTGGCCGCGAACGGGATCGCCCACAGGGCGATCGGAAGGCGCGCGGCCCGCACGCGAACGAAGGCGACGAGAGCCGCGATCGCGAGGACGATCCCGCCCCAGGCGCGGGGGTCGTCGAGACCCATGACGAGGCGGATCTCCCTGTACGAGTAGTCCGCCGACAGCGTGAACGCCACGAGCGACTTCTGCAGGTAGAGCACCTGGATCCAGAGGGCCGTCAGGATGCGCCGGGGGGTGTCGACGAGCGACATCGGGTTGTCGACGGCCGGGACGAAGGACGGACCGAGGGAAACGGCGGCGCGCGCCAGGAGGGATGCGACCACGACGAGTGCCGCCGAGACGGCGACGATCCCGCGTTCGCGCGCACGCAGGACGACCCGGGAAGGCGCGATCCAATCGAGGAGGACCGCGAGGCCGGCGAGCGTCGCGGCGCTCTCCTTGGAGAGAACGGCTGCCGCGAAGAGCCCCAGGGCGAGGGGCCATCGCCCACGCCGGTAGGCGAGCACCGACCCGAGCCCGAGGACGGCGGCGAGAAGCTCTGCCGAACCGACGACGGAGGTGGTGGCCTCCGTGTGGATCGGCAGGAGAGCGAAGAGAAGCGCCGCGATGAGGGCCGGCCTGGGCCGGACGCCGCAGTCTCGAAGGAGCCGGTGGACGAGGACGACGACCGCGGCTCCCAGCGCGAGAGACAGGGCGTGGAAGAGGATCGGCCGCCCTCCTCCAAGAGACCAGAGCGCCATCCAGACGGTCTGGGTGAGAGGCCGGTAGAGAGTCAGGCCCAGCCGGTCGGGCCAGTACCCACCCGTCCAGACGTCCGAGATCCGGCTCCAGGAGTGGAGGCGCGAGTTCTCGACGATCAGGGGGAGGTCGTCGAGAACGAACCCGCAGGCGAGTGCGCCCGAGGTTCGGCAGCAGGAACGCGCCGAGCAGAAGCAGCATCGAGGTGCGATCCGTGAGCCATCCAGGCAGGTCTTCGCCTGCGGCAACGGAAATCCGTGGCCCGGAGCGGACCTCGCCCGGCTGTTGCCCCTCCGTCCTGCGACCCCTTCGTCTCGACATGTCCGGAGGGGATTCTCTCTCCGTACGAGCCCGCGCATTCCCGCAGCGCCGGGACGGCGAGTTGGGGTCGTACTTGCTCGAGCCTAGAATTCCTCAGAGCCCACATGACGCGACGAACCGGCCCGGTCCAGAACAGAGCCTGGCTTGCGGCGATCCTCGCGATGCTGCTGGTCGCTCTCCCCGTGGCGGCAAACCGGCGCGACCAGAAGGCCGCGGACCTCTTCACCGACGGGGTCCGCCTCATCAGGACCGGAAAGTACGCGGAAGGCGCCCAGAAGATGAGGGCGGCGCTGGAGCGGGCGAGCGAGCCGACCGACGAGCAGGGCTCGACCACCCGCTTCCTCGCGCGGCGCTACGACCCGTACTACTGGCTCGGCGTGGCGCAGATGGAGATGGGCCTCGACGAGCAGGCCCTCCAGAGCTTCGAATCTTCCCTGACCATCGTGCCGGTCGGGCGGAAAGAGGCGCTCGTCAAGGGATGGCCCGAGGAGTACGCCGACCTCCAGAGACGAATGGCGACGCTCTCCAGGAAGCTGGAGCCTCCCGTCGTCGTGGAAGTGCGTCCCTCCCCACGCGCCGCCCCTCCGGTGGAGCCGACGCTGGCGGTCGCCGCTCTTCCCTCCCCGCCGCCAACGGCGTTCCAGCAGCCCGCCGCCACACCGACGCCGTTCACGATCCGGATTGGCGCCGACCGCGCCACGGCTCCCCCCGAACGCTCGCCTACGCCGGCGACCAGCCTCGCGGCCCTCGACGCGCTGATCTCGAGGTACCGGGCCCTGATGGCGGACGACGTGCTCGGGGCCGAGGCGGCCCGCCTTCTCGGCGCGCGGGTGGCGATGCTCGAGTCGACGCGCAGCCGGCGAGGGACCCCCGACTCCGTCGACAAGACCGTCGCCGCCGAACGCCGCTCCTTCGAAGCCTCCGTGGCGCCGACGCTGGTGGTCACAGGCCCTCCAGGCCGCCCTCGACGCGTTCGGCCGGCAGGACTGGGCCGGCGTCACATCCCACCTCCGGCGCGCGAGGACCGTGGACCCTGCGTCGCCGCGGGCCGACATCCTCGAATGTGCGTCCCTGGCGACGCGCTACGTCCTCGAAGGCCGGAAGACGGACACGCAGCTCTCCGCGGCACGCGACAGCCTGGCGTCCTGGCGCGCCAGGGTCGGTAGCGCACGACCTCTTCCGGCCATCCTCTCGCCCGGCATTCGCGTTCTCCTCATTCCCCCGGGAGCGGTGGCCGCGAGCCCCGGCGCACCATGAGCAGCACGTCGACGACCGCCCTTCCGTTCGAGATAGGTCCGTATCGCCCGGTCCGCAAGCTCGGACAGGGGGGAATGGGCGTCGTCTATGCCGCCGAGGATTCGCGAACGCCCGGCCGGATCGTGGCGCTGAAGGTCATTTCCTGGGTCGGCGAGGCGAAGCACGACGACCCCATGCGGCGATTCGTCCGCGAAGCGAAGATCCTCGAAAAGCTCCGCCACCCGAACATCGTCTCGTTCCTGGAAGTGGGGCTCCACGAAGGGAAGACGTACTTCGCGATGGAGCTCCTCGACGGGATGCCTCTGACGGCCTACCTGGGACGGCCCTGGACGCAGCTGGTCCCCATCCTGATCCAGGTCTGCGACGGGATGGAGTACCTCTCCGCGCAGTCGATCGTCCACCGGGACCTCTCCCCCGACAACATCCTCGTTGCGGAGAAGGACGGCCGCCCGCTCGCGAAGATCCTCGACTTCGGGATCGCGAAGGACACCGAGCAGCAGGAGACTTTGTACAACTTCACCAAGACCGGCGTCCTGATGGGGAAGCCACAGTACTGGTCGCCCGAGCTCATCGGGCTGCTCGGCCCCGGGGAGACGATCGACTGGCGAAGCGACGTCTACACGCTCGGCATCATCTTCTACCGGGTCCTGTCCGGAATCCTTCCTTTCCACGCCGATTCGCCGCTGAGCTACATCGACCTGCACATGCGGCACGTGCCGGAAGAAGTGGCCGCCCCGCAGGGCCTGCCGCTCGTCCCGCCGCCCGTCTCCGCGCTCGTGCAGCGGATGATGGCCAAGAACCGCGAGGACCGCCCGAAGAGCTACGCCGAGATCATCGGCGTTCTCGCGGACGCTCTCGAGGCCGCACCGAGGGAGCTGAAGGAGGCTTCCGGCGACCTCGTCGTCCTCCGGCCGCCGGCACCGACCACCGAATCCGGAAGGCCGGCCCCGATGCCGAGCCGCATCCCCACGGATTCGACCCTGACGGGTCCGACCCTCGCGGCTCCGAGGTTCGAGGAGCCGACCGTCCGAACCGGGCGGCCCCTCGAGTCGGAGGGGGAAGCCACCGTTCGCACCCAGGGGGCTCTTCCGACGCCCGGAGCGGGACCGCCGACCACGGTCACCGCGCGGCCCGACCCTGGCCGACCCGGGCCCAGGCACTCCCGCACTCTCCTCTCCGGCATGGCCGTCGCCCTCGTCGCCTGCGTCGCGGCCGTCCTCTGGTTCGCCGTGCGACCGGCGCTCCGAACCGAGACGAGCAGACCGCCCGCCGGCTCGCCGCCTTCGGTGTCGTCGGGCCGGCTCGCGCTCCACAGCGTGCCCTGGGGCAGGGTCGGTATCGATAACGGACGAGCGGGACGGCCGCCGCGTGGCGCTCGACGAGACGGTGACGACACCCGTCGTCCTCGAGCTGCCTCCCGCCCGCTACGTCGTGGAGATCGTCTCGTCGGCGGGAGGAGAAGCGGAGCGGGTTTCCGTCGAGATCCTCTCGGGCGGGGTCGTCTCGCGCTCGATCGTCTTCGTCGACTCCCGGTCCGCTCTCGGCCTTCTCGACTGAGCGGGGTTCGGCTTGCGAGCCGACTCGCGCCTTGACATGATCAGTCCGTCGTCAGACATACACCTCTGGCAGGAGGAAGAAGATGCGCATCAGGTTCCCAGGGGCCTTCGCCGCGCTTCTGGTCGTCTTCGCGTCCCCGGCCGGGGCCCAGCTGGAGTCGCCGCTTCTCTCGAAGGTCTACCCGAACATCGTGAACCCCGGCGGCAAGTCGCTCGCCATGGGGGGTGCCTTCGTCGCGCTCGCCGACGACGCGACCGCCGCCTTCGCGAACCCGGCCGGACTCGCGGACTTCTCGCGGTGGGAGCTCGGCGCGTCGGGGAAGGGCTTCTCGTTCGAGCCGTCGCTCACCACGGCCAACTACCTCGAGAACCCGCAGGGGACGTTCACCCGGACGGGCGTCGACGAATACGTCCCGAAGGGGAAGGCGAACGAGCTGGAATACGCCTCCGTCGTCATTCCGGTGCGTGGACAAGCTCACGATCGCCGCGTACCGGGCGGTGAATCTCCGCTACAGCCTCGACGCCAGCGACCTCGTGGGAGGGAACTACCGCGTCTTCTGGGTCAACAGCCTCAATTCGTCGACCTCGATCGACGAACAGGGGGGCCTGGACATCCGGAACGAGGTCTACGGGGTCTCGGCCGGTTTCCGGCTCGCGCAGGGAATCGCGATCGGGGGCGGCGTCACGTTCAACAAGCTCCAGTTCGACCTGACCGGGGGCAGCGCCGGCGGCTCGCACGTGTTCATCGCGAACGCCGACAACGGGAACCGGACGGACGTCCCCAACCCGCGCATCGACGCCACGGTCTCTTCGAAGGTCGAGGGGGGGACGAAGCTCGGATGGGTCCTCGGCGCCCGATTCGACGTGAGCGACGCCCCCCGGATCCAGATCGGCGCCGCCTACCGCCATTCGCCGACGTTCGACGTGAGCTACTCCGTCTTCGCGACGGGCCCGGCACTTCCGACGCCGGTCTCCTTCGCGTGCGGCGGGAGCAGCTCCCTGGACCAGAGCGCGTGCGGGACGTTCCACGTCCCCGACGACATTTCCGTGGGCGTGGCGATCCTTCCCGGCGAAGGGGCTGACGATCTCTCTCGAAGGACAGCGCGTGATGTACTCGCAGCTGAACGACGGGTTCGTCCCGATCTTCGCGTACAACGGGTGCCCGGCGGGCGCTCCTGTGTCGTGCCCCGCTCCCTCACAGGTCCGGAGCATCTCCCAGGGCTCGTCGGAGGACGGCACCATTCCGCGCGCCGGCGCCGAGTACACGGTCGAGTTCCGATCGGGCCAGCAGCTCTCCTTCCGCGCGGGCTGGTATCGGGAGCCCGCGCACGGCACACGCATCGACCTCTATCCCGACGCGAACAGGGACCGGCGACCAGACGGCGGATCCCCGATCGACATCGTCAATCCGCCCCTCTCCGACGCCTTCCACACGTCCTATGACGGAGGCGCGGCCCAGAACCACTTCTCCTTCGGACTCGGCGCCACGCTGGGGAAGGCGTTCTCCATGGACATCGCCGTCGACTTCGGGACGACGAACCGGCAGATGGTCCTCTCCGCCTTCCTGCGGCTGTAGAACGCAGCGGCGGCCGGCTCGCTCTCTCGGGCCCGGGGTCACCGCGCCCGAAGAGCTTCCCGTATCGCCTCGGGGACGAGCTCCGGTGAGGGAAGGCTGTCGCCGCCGGCGACGGCCTTCTCGTATTCGGATTGCGCGCGGGAGAGGAGGGCGTCGTCCCTGCGACCGCCCAGGATGTAGCGCCCGACGAGGGAGAAGGCCAGGAAGCGCCGAGCCATCGGGTCCGTCGCCGCGAGCGGCTCGAGACGGACCGCGGCCTGCCCGTATTCGGCGCGGAAGAAGGCCCGGAGACCCTCGCGGAGCGAGGCCTGTCGCTCGCCGATGGAATCGGCAGGAGGGACGGCTGCGGGCGACGCCGTCGGACGGAACGCAGTGAGCTGTCGGAGCTCGGAGCCGCGGGTCGTCGGTGGCGGTTTCCCTCGGCAGCTCCCGCAACGGTGGGAATCGACCGGAGGGAGGCGCCGTCGGGACGGCGCCGTGGGGCTCGGCACCGCCGTGGGCGCTTCTGGGACCCGTGTCGGTGGCGGCGAGAGGCGTGCGAGCGCCGCCTCCAGGAGACGCACGGAGCTCGCCTTTCCGCGGACCGCTCCCTGCCTTTCAGATTCGCGGAGCTCCGCCAGGGCCTCCTCTCGCACACCCATCTTCTCGAGGGACAGCCCGAGGAAGAAATGCGGGAGGTAGTCCTCCTCGTTGAGGCCGGTTGCGCGGAACTTCCGGAGCCCCTCGTTGCCGTCGGTCTTCAAGGCCTCGCGCATCTTCGCCACGACCGTGGTGTAGTCCGCGATCTCGTAGGCCCGGATGCCCTCGAGGTAGGCGCGCTGTCCCGCAGTCGCCTCGGCACGAAGGGTTGCAGGCTGGGCCGACAGAACGACGGCCGCGACCAGGGCAACGAGCCATGGGAACCTCAGTGACGCGTCTTCGCCCCGCTCACGGTACATATGCGCGAACCGTCTTCTCGAGGTCGAACCCCGGCAGGTCGACGTGGACCGTCGTCTCGCGGCCTGCGGAAAGCGAAACCCGGACCGTCGATTCGCCGCTTCCGGCCGGGCCGCCCTCGAGACTCACACGGTACTGCCCCTGCGGGAGCGAGAGGAACAGCGGCGTGCTCTGCGCCGCGATCGGAACCGCCGCGCCGTCGGTCTCGTGGATGACGGAGGCCACGCGTGCCCACGGGCTCGAGGTCAGGAGGAGGACGGCGGCCGGTGGGGAGGGTGCCTTCGTGAGGCGCGCCTGGAGACGGGGCCAGACGACGAACGTCATCACGGCCGCTGCGACGACAGCCGTTCCGAGGCCCAGCCCGATCGCGAGGCGGGTCGGGGTCTTTCGAGCGGATGGCACCGCCGTGATGTGCCGCGAACGGGACGCACGAGGCCGCCCGGGATCGGCGGGCACCAGGGAGACCGTGGGGTGCGCGGAGACACCCTTCGGGTAGGCGGGCGGCGGAGACGGCCTCGGCGTCGCCGGCATCTCCGCGGCGTCCTCGAGCTCGTCGACTCGTGCGTGGTCCTCGCGAAACCGCACGATGGACCGAACGACCGCGGCTTCTCCCTCGGGATCTCCGGGCAGGAGAGCACGCGCCTCGAGAAGGGCGGCGGCGAAGTCGTCGGCGCTGCTCCAGCGGCGGTCCCGCTTCTTCTCGACCGCCTTCATGATGATGTCCCGCACCACGGGGGGAACGCGCCGGGAGCGGTCCGTCTCCTCGAAACTCCTCGGGTCTCGCATGAGGTGGACCATCGCGTAGGCCTGCGGCGTGTCGGCCCGAAACGGCGCTTCGCCCGTGAGCAGCCTGTAGAGAACGCAGCCGAGCGAGTAGAGGTCGCTTCGTCCCGTCGATGACCTCGCCCTTGGCGAGGGCCCCCAGCTGTTCGGGCGAGGCGTACTTCAGCTTTCCGAGGAACATGCCGGACAGAGTCAGCCCGTCTCCCGCCGTCTCCTTCGCGATGCCGAGGTCGATGAGCTTGACGAGAGGCCGGCCGCTCTCGTCGAGGGTCAGGAGGATGTTCTCCGGGGAAACGTCCCGGTGGACGATCCCCTTCCCGTGAAGGTGACCGAGGGCAGACAGGACCTGAACGGCGATCTCCACGGCCGTCCCGACAGGCAGGGCGTCGCCCTGGCCGAGGGGCTCCGCCAGGCTGGGTCCGTCCACGAACTCGAGGACCATGTAGAACGAGCCGTCGCGGTCCTCGGCGAAGTCGTGCAGGACCGCGATGTTCTCGTGATGAAGGCTCTTCGCGAGGCGGGCCTCGCGCACGAACCGCGCACGAGCGTCCGGGTCGTCGAGGATGTCCGCGCGCATCACCTTCACGACGCGCACTTCGTCGAGGTGGACATGGCGCACCTTGTAGACGGTGCCCATGCCCCCTTCCTTGATCTTCGACAGAACCTCGTAGCGCCCGTCGATCAGAACAGTCAAGCCAGCCCCCATTCGGAGGAAGTCGACCCGATCTTAGCGGACGCCCCTGCTCCAGCCCGGCTTCGCCGGAAGGCTGCCCGAGCGGGACGCTGAACTCAGGGAGGGAACCGGGCCCCCCGATCCGCTCTCAGTCCCTGCGGTCCCGGGCGATGAGCCAGCCGACGAGGACGCCGACGGCGAGCGCCCCGGCGGCCATGACGAACGCGTTCTCGCGGCCGACCCGGTCGACCTGTTTCCACCGGCGGGAGAGCTCTTCCTTCACTTCGCGCTGGAGCTTCCGGCCTTCGGTCCCGGCCTTCTCCAGGGCGTCCTCGATCTTGTCGGCCACGTCCTCGACGACGTCCTGCCGACTTCTCTCGCACGCTCGCGGCGTTTTCGCGGATGGAGCCGACGATCTTGTCCACATCGACCTGGGGCATGGGTCACCTCCGTTTGGGCCCGAGCCGGGCCGGATCGAGCTGATTCTCTCAGAGACGAGGGGCCTGCCGAGTTCGGTAGAATCGGCGCTCCTTGGATCCGCGCACGTTTCTCAAGGCCCTCTATCGCGCCGCGGTCTCCGCCGTGGAGCCGGGGCGGCTCGTCGCGGAGGCGCTCTCGCGGCGCGGCAACGCCGTCGTCATCCGCTCCGTCTCCGATCCGGGACGACGCGAGTTCGTCTTCGTCCCCCGGCGGGTCGTCCTCCTGTCGGTCGGCAAGGCCGCCGTCGCCATGGCGTCCGCCGCTCACCGGGCGCTCGGAACGCGCGTCGACGATTCGGTCGTCATCGCCCCGGCCGGCTCGCGCCAGGAAGAGCTCCCTCCCGACTGCCGCTACCTGCCGTCGGCCCACCCCGTCCCCGACGAGCGCAGCCTCGCCGCCGGGACGGGAGGCCCTCGCTCTCGCCACGGGGCTCGGCTCGGAGGACCTCCTCCTCGTCCTCCTCTCGGGGGGAGGCTCCAGCCTCATGGCGCTCCCGGCCGAGACGATCTCCCTCGCCGACAAGGCCCGGACGGTCTCGCTCCTGTCGGCCGCCGGGGCGCCGATCGCCGACATCAACGTCGTGCGGGGCACCCTTTCGCGCGTCAAGGGAGGCCGGCTCGCGGCCGCGGCGCGCGCGGCCGACGTCGTCACCCTCGTCCTGTCGGACCTCGGCGACGACGGGTGGCACCTCGTCGCCTCCGGCCCGACGCTCGGCGCTCCTCCTTCCCGGCGCGACGCCGCCGCGATCCTCGAGAGCTATCGGATCCTGTCGCTCGTTCCGCCCCCCGTTCGCCAGTACCTCTCTCTCCTCGCACGGCGAGAACGGCCCGCGGGACGGCGGCCAGCGCTGGAGCGTCCTCCTCGGCGACATCCGGACCGCCCTCGAGGGGGCGCGGCACGAGGCGCTCCGGCTCGGGGCCGACGTCCGCGTCCTCCCCGAGCTCCTCGCCGGGGAGGCCCGTTCCGCCTCCCGCCGGCTCGCGGTGGCCGGGCGCCTGCGCCGGAAACCTCGTCCGCCGCGCCGGGGTTCCCCAGCGGCGCCTCGTGACGCTGTTCGGCGGGGAGACGACCGTCACCGTGAAGGGAACAGGGAGCGGCGGGCGAAACCGGGAGCTGGCGCTCGCCACCGCCTTCCACGTCGACGGGGTGAAGGGCGCGCATCTTCTCGTCGCCGGGACGGACGGCGTCGACAACACCGCCGACGCCGCCGGGGCCTTCGTCGACGACACGACCCTCGCCCGCGCGGCCGCGCTCGGCCTCGACGCCCAGGGGGCTCTCGACGCGCAACGACTCGGGCCCCTTCTTCGCCGCCCTCGGCGACGCCTTCGCCCCCGGTCCGACCGGGACGAACGTCGGCGACGTGGCCTTCGTCCTGGCGCCCGGGGGCGAAGCCCTCCCCGCGGCGCCCCGCCTCGAGGAGGAGGGGATTCCCCTCCCCGACAGGATCTGACCCGTGACGAGAGCGCTCTCCCCCGTCGACGACACCGCGTCCCACCGCGCCCTCCTGACGGTCGAAGAAGATGGCGTACGGCACACGTTCCACCTGGACGGGGCCGCCACGATCGGGCGAGAGCCGGGCTGCGACGTCCTCCTCACCTCGCCGACCGCCTCCCGGCGCCACGCCCTCGTCGCCCCGAACGGCGAGGGGTGGATCGTGCAGGGACCTCGGGAGCGGCAACGGGACGTTCCTCGACGCCCGGCGCGTCGACGAAGCGCCCCTTCCGAATGGCGTCGCGATCCGCTTCGGGAGCGTCCCGGCCTGGTTCGAGGAGGAGCCCGAGGCGCCCCTCACGTCCAGCCAGAGGATCCAGCGAACCCTGACCCAGACCCTCTCGATCCAGCCGGCGAAGCGGACCCGGAAGAAGGCCTGCGTCGCTTGCCTCGCGGGGGGCATCGTCCTCCTCCTCGGCGCCTCGATCTGGCACCGCGGATGCAACTCGCGGGGAAGCGGCGCCGTGCGCCCCGCCGACTCCTCCCGCCCGGCCGCCTCCGCCCCGGCGGGAGGCTGAACGAAGGCGGCACGCCGGAGCCGCTCCGTCGTATAACTGTTCATCACCCGCGGGGAATCCCCCCGGAAGGAGACGCCCAAGATGGCCACGAAAGTCGGAATCAACGGGTTCGGCCGCATCGGCCGCCAGGTCCTCAAGGCGATTCGCGACAAGTACCCCACCGAGCTCGAGGTCGTCGCCGTAAACGACATCGGCGACCTGAAGACGATGGCTCACCTCCTCAAGTACGACTCGACCTACGGGCGCTTCGACGGAACGGTCGAGGTGTCCGGCGAGGACCTCCTCGTCGACGGCAAGCACCTGAAGATGCTGAAGGAGACCGACCCGGCGAACCTCCCCTGGAAAGACCTCGGCGTCGACATCGTCATCGAGTCGACCGGCCTCTTCACGATCAAGTCCGACGGCGTGAACAAGAAGGGGAAGACGGTCCGCGGGGCCGAGAACCACATCACGAAGGGCGGGGCGAAGAAGGTCATCATCTCCGCGCCCGCCGAGGGCGAGGACCTGACGATCGTCCTCGGCGTCAACGAAGGGGTCTACGACCCCGCGAAGCACCACGTCGTCTCGAACGCCTCCTGCACGACGAACTGCCTCGCCCCCGCCGCCAAGGTCGTCCACGACAACTGGACGATCCAGCGCGGCTTCATGACGACGATCCACTCCTACACGAACGACCAGAAGATCCTCGACCTGCCGCACAGCGACCTGCGCCGCGCGCGCGCCGCCGGGCTGTCGATCATCCCGACGACGACCGGCGCCGCGAAGGCCATCGCCCTCGTCATCCCCGACCTGAAGGGGAAGTTCGACGGCTACGCGCTCCGCGTCCCGACGCCGACCGTCTCCATCGTCGACTTCACCGCGCAGCTCGCGAAGCCGACGACGACCGACGAGCTCCGCCAGGCGTTCCGCGTCGCCGCCGCCGGCCCGATGAAGGGAATCCTCGCCGCCATCGACGAGCCGCTCGTCTCGGTCGACTTCAAGGGCGACCCGCACTCCTCTTCCGTCGACCTGCCGTTCACGATGGTCCTCGGCAAGGAGAAGAGCGACTTCGTGAAGGTCGTCACCTGGTACGACAACGAGTGGGGCTACAGCATGCGGACGGCCGACCTGGCCGCCCTCATGGCGAAGAGCCTGTAGGCCGGAAGGTCGCGGCGCGGGCGCCGCCGCCGGCAGAAGACATCGTCATGGAGGGGAGGCCACGAGGCCTCCCCTCTTTTCAGGCCGACGGCGTTCCCGGCCCGAGGGGTCCGGCCCCGAGGAGCCGGGCGAACTCCTCGGCCGGAACGGCGCGCGAAAAGAGGAATCCCTGCGCCAGGTCGCACCCATGCATCCGAAAGAACTCGAGGTGCTCGACCGTCTCGACCCCTTCCGCGACCACCCGGAACCCGAGAGTGTGGGCGAGGGACAGGACCGCGCGGACGATGGCGGCGTCGTTCGGGTCGACCGACAGGTCCCGGACGAACTCCTGCGCCACCTTGAGGGTGTCGAGCGGCAGCCTCTTCAGGTATCCGAGCGACGAGTAGCCCGTGCCGAAGTCGTCGATGGAGAGCCGCACGCCGAGCCGGCGCAGCTCGGCGAGGAGACCTGAAACGTCCTCGGTCCGCGGGAGGAGGACCGACTCCGTGAGCTCGAGCTCGAGCGCGCTCGGCGGGAGGCCGGTCTCCCCGAGGACGCGTTCCACCGAGCCGACGATCTCCCGCTGCCAGAGCTGGCGGGACGACACGTTCACGGTGACCCGGAT
The DNA here is from genome assembly GCA_963804035.1 of uncultured Gammaproteobacteria bacterium. Taxonomy (GTDB): domain Bacteria; phylum Pseudomonadota; class Gammaproteobacteria; order Methylococcales; family Methylomonadaceae; genus Methyloglobulus. The sequence goes on from CAWDOO010000004.1 coordinate 1,063,408, forward strand.
CTCCCCGAAACCCGCGGCGCGCCACCCCTGCGCCGCCGCGCACGCCTGCCGCAGGACCTCCTCCCCGAGCGCGCCGATCAGGCCTGCTTCCTCCGCAACGGGAATGAACTCGACGGGGCTGACCTCCCCGAGCTCGTCGTCCGTCCAGCGCGAGAGCGCTTCCGCCGCCACGATCTCCCCTCCCGGCAGGCTCACGATCGGCTGGTAGGCGACACGGAGCGAGCCGCCGGCCAGCGCGCGACGGAGCCGCTTCTCCAGGGAGATCTGCCGGAGGATTCTCTCGTTCAGCGCCTCCGTGAAGAACTGGAAGGTGCCCCGGCCCTTCTCCTTGGCCAGGTACATCGCGGCGTCGGCATGGCTGAGGAGCTCCGCGGCGGTCGTCCCGTCGGCCGGAAAGAGGCTGATGCCGAGGCTCGCCGCGGCGAAGACCTCCTGTCTCCCGAGAACGTGGGGCGCTTTCAGGGCCGAGAGGATCTTCGCCGCCACGGAGGCGGACGCGGAAGCGTCCACGGGACCGTCGAGCAGGACCCCGAACTCGTCTCCCCCGAGCCGCGCCACGGTGTCCGACTCGCGCAGGCAGCCCCGGATCCGCCCGGCGACGGCGGTCAGGATCTCGTCTCCCACGTCGTGCCCGTGAGCGTCGTTCACGCTCTTGAAACGGTCCAGGTCGAGGAAGAGGAGGGCAATGCCGTGCCCCCCGCGACGGGCGTGGAGGATCGACTGCTGGAAGCGGTCGTGGAAGAGCAGCCGGTTCGCGACCCCGGTGAGCCCGTCGTGGTGGGCCAGGTGGTCGAGGCGGCGCCCCTGCTCGAGGAGCTCGAGGTTGGCGCGCTTCAGGTCGCTGATGTCGTGGAGGGAGGTCACGACGGCGGAGACGGCCCCGTCGGCTCCCCGGAGGGGCGCTGCCGAGATCGCGTACGACTGCGCGGCGCCGTCGGCCCCGAAGTGCCGCCTCTCGAACGCGACCGGCCCGTTCGCCTGCAGGACCCGATCCACGGGGCACGGCTCCCGGGCGTCGTCCATGGCCACGCCGGGAGGGTGGAAGAGGGGGATTCGGACCCCGTTCCCGGAATCTCCCCAGGACTCCGTCAGGAGCCGGCCCGACTCGTTCTTCCTCTCGACCTCGTGGTTGACGCCGAGGACGAAGACCGGGTCCGGCAGGCCGTCGAGGACCGACTGGAGGAAGGCGCGCTCGCTCTCGACGGCCTTCTCGGCGCGCCGCCGCCGGACGATGTTCGCGCCGAGCGTGACGACGATCCCGACGAGGGCGAGGACGACGGACACCGTCCCGAGGACGAGGCCGCGGTACTTCCGGTAGAACGTCTCGGGGACGTTGATCACCTCCGCGCCGGGCGGGAGCGCCCGCGGGTCGATGTGCCAGCGGCCCAGACCGTCGAAGTCGAACTTCGGGCGCGCCGTGTCGCGAACGACCGGGATCGACGAGACGTCCTCCCCGGAAAGGACCCGGCGCGCCAGGAGACCCGCCTGCCTCCCCTGCTCGGTGCCGCTCAGGAGGACGCCTCCGACGACGCCCCTCCCGAGCCGCTCCTCGTGGACGACGAAGACCGGGGCCGCGCTGTGCTGCGCGAGGAGCTCGGCGATCTGCGTGTGGTCGAAGATGCGGCCCGCGGCGTCGCGGCTGTAGCTGAGGGCGAGAACGATCCGGTCCGAGGGAAGGGTCTCGAGCCGCTTCAGGAAGGGCTCGATGGCCATGTCCGGAAGGATCTCGAACGCGACGCGCCCCGCGAACCGCGGGGCGACGGCATCGAAGTCGCGCCGCGCGCCGAGGCCGGACACCGTCGCGTCGTGCACGACGACGACCGTCCGCGTCCCCGGGCAGAGCCGGAGCGCGGCCTCGAGCGTTCCCGCGACGTCCAGGTTCTCCGCGACGCCCGTGACGCGGGAGAGCCCGGCGATCTTCTCCGGCGAGTAGCCGTTGATGCCGCAGAAGACGACCGGGACTTCGGGCCACATCTCCGGGCTGTACCGCTTCGCGAACTCGAGAGCCGGGTCGTCGGTGACGACGAGGACGGCGGGCGGGCGGTCCGCGTACTTCCGGAGGAGGAGGGCGCGCAGCTCGGGGTAGTGGACGAGGCTCGGAACGCTCTTGGCGTCGAGGTACTCGACATGGACGAGTCGCTTCGGCTCCGCGGCCCGGAGGACCTCGACGAGGCCCTCGACCTCGTGATCCGACCAGCTGTACCCGGCGTGGTACGAGTTCAGGACGACGACCGGCCCCGGGAGGGGGACGGGCTCGGCGCCTGCGGCCAGACCGGCTCTCCCCAGGAGGAGAGCGAGGACGGCGAGGCCGGCGCGCAGGAGCATCAGCCGCCCTTCTCGACTCTCAAGAGCTCCTCGTACGCCGACAGCGTCAGGAACTCCGGCAGCTCCTCGCTCCGGATCATCCGGTCGAAGAGCTGCGCGGCGAGCTCGTAGCGCCCGGCGCCGACCCCTTCCTCGGCGAGGCGCGCGCGGACCGCGCCGACCTCCTCGTCGAAGACCTGGCTGTAGAGCTCGGGAGTGAGCGTCCGGCCGTCGGCGAGCGTCACGCGGTTCTTCAGCCACTGCCAGACCTGCGTCCGCGAGATCTCCGAGGTCGCCGCGTCCTCCATCAGGTTGTAGAGCGGGACGCAGCCGTTCCCGCGGAGCCACGCCTCGAGGTAGAGGATGCCGACGTTCAGGTTCTGGCGGAGCCCCTTCTCGGTGACCGGCCCCTCGGGGACGGTCGAGGAGGTCCTTCGCCGTGATCGTCGGCAGTCGGCATCGCGGTCGCGATCTGGTTCGGCTGCGGCATCCCCTCGTCGAAGATCTCCATCGCGATCGGGACGAGGCCCGGGATGGGCGACCCAGGTCCCGTCGTGGCCCGCCTTCACCTCGCGGAGCTTGTCGGCCCGCACCTTCGCGAGGGCCGCCTCGTTCGCGGCGGGGTCGTTCTTGATCGGGATCTGCGCCGCCATGCCGCCCATCGCGTGGATGCCACGGCGGTGGCAGGTGCGGATGAGGAGCGTGACGTAGGAGGCGAGGAAGTGCTTCTCCATCGTCACGAGGCCGCGGTCGGGGAGGAGGAATCCGGGGAGGCGCCCGAGCCTCTTGATGAACGAGAAGATGTAGTCCCAGCGGCCGCAGTTGAGGCCCGCCGAGTGGTCGCGCAGCTCCCAGAGGATCTCGTCCATCTGGAAGGCGCCCATGATCGTCTCGATGAGGACCGTGGCGCGGATCGTCCCGTTCGGGAGGCCGAGGTCCTTCTGCGCCTTCACGAAGACGTCGTTCCAGAGGCGCGCCTCGAGGTGGTGCTCGAGCTTCGGGAGGTAGTAGCAGGGCCACGCCCCCTTGGCGAGGAGCCTCTTTCCGCAGTGAAAGAAGTTGAGGCCGAAGTCGAAGAGGCTCCCCGAGCAGGGCTTGCCGTCGACGAGGAGGTGCTTCTCGAGGAGGTGCCAGCCGCGCGGCCTCACGATGAGGATCGCGGTCTTCTCGTTCAGCCGGTACTCCTTGCCGGTCTCGGGGGCGCGGTAGTCGATCGTCCCGTCGATGGCGTCGCGGAGGTTCCGCTGCCCTTCGACGCAGTTCGCCCACGTCGGCGAGTTCGCGTCCTCGAAGTCGGCGAGGAAGACGCTCGCCCCCGAGTTGAGGGCGTTGATGACCATCTTCCGGTCGACCGGTCCGGTGATCTCGACACGCCGGTCCTCGAGCCCCGGCGGAATCGGCGCGACCTTCCAGTCGCCCTTCCGGATCTCCTCCGTCTCCGGGAGGAAGTCGGGGAGGACGCCGGAGTCGATCCTCTTCTGGGCCTCGACGCGGCGCGCGAGGAGCTCCTCGCGGCGCGCGCCGAACGTCCGCTGGAGCGAGGCGACGAAGCGGAGCGCCTCGGGCGTCAGGATCTCGTCGTACGCGCGGGCCGACCGGACCGAGGACCTCGATTCCTTCCGTTGCGAGAGCGGCGATGGCGTTGGCTTCGGGCACGGGGGCCTCCTCGTCCCGGGCGTTCGGCGGACGCCGCAGTTTAAGGCGTCGCGCCGCAGTGCGGCATCCGGGTGCGGCATTCGAGTGGCGGGACGCGGGGACGTGCCCCGGCGTCTATGCTGTCGCCCGCCGGTGACGACCCTCCGCTCCCCGCTCCGCGCCCTCGCTCTCGCCGCGTCCCGCCTCGGCACGGCCGCCCTCCTCGCCGCCCAGGCTCTCGGCGCCACCGCGGCTCCGCCGCCGCGAGGCCGGCTCGAGCCGGCCTTCGGCGTGACCCCCGGGGGCTTCGTCTGGACCGTGGAGCCGGTCGCCCGGCGGCTCGTCCTGCACGACCCCGAGGGCTCGGAGCGCGCCGTCTTCCCGCTCGGCGACGAAGGCCACGTCCTGGGCGTCGCCGACTCGGGCGCCCGCGTCACCGCACCGACGCCCGACGGTTTCCGCCGCGGAGTCGCCAGCACGGGGGAGGAGCGTCACGTGGAGGCGCGGTACCTCTTCCGGTTCGCCGACGGCTCGATCCGCGCCACGGTGGCGACGACCGCGCTGCGCGGCTCCGAGCCCGCGTTCTTCGGCGACGAGGTCTGGCTCGTCCGCCGGGGCGAGGGGCGCTACCGCGTCGTTCGCGTCGCCCCCGACGGAGAGACGCCTTTCGGGACGGTCTCCGAGGCGGCGGTGAAACAGCGGGTCGGACGCCCGTCGGGGCCGCGGCTCTTCGCCGGCGCGGGGGGCGTCGCGGCCCTCTTCCCCGGGGCACGGGGAGACGCTGCCGTGCGCCTCGACCGCCCCGACGTCCTCTACGCCCCCGATCCGATCGAAGCCTGTGGCGAGGGACGTCGCCCGTCTCGTCCTCCCCCATGCCGACGGGGTCCTCGTCGTCTCCGTACGGACGGCGCCGTGGCAGGACGAGGGAGACCAGGGAGAGCCGCTCGCCGTGGCCGAGGTCGTCGACGACGCGGGCCGCCTCCTGCGGTCCGTCGCGCTCGGCCCCTGGAACGAGCTCTTTCCACTCCCCGACGGCGGGCTCCTCGGCCTCGACGGCAGAGAGTCCGCCCGGTTCGACGACCGTTTCACCGAGATCTCGCGCACGGTGATGCCGCTCGAGGAGGGCTCGGACCCGGCCGCCGCGGCACGGGTCGTCGAGCAGCTCCGCCGCCTCGAGCGGCTCGGGACGGCGTGCCACGGGCGCCGACTGGGCCGAGCTGGCGATCCTCCCCGGGCGCCGGCATCGAGGCATCTCGACCGGGCGATAGCCGATCCCGGACGGTGCTCTCGACAGGCTGGGGCAGCATCGCCGACGGCGAGCCGACGGCGCTGGAGGCGGCGAAGGCGGTGCCGCTCCTCCTCGGACGCCCTTCGTCCCGACGCACGCGCGATCTCCAGGACGCGGCTTCGGGAGCGGGTCGAGAGCGGCGCCCCCACCTGGCTCCGGCGCGCGGCGGCCTGGGCTCTCCTCTCCGCTTCCCCGGCCGAAGCTCCGGCGTGGGCCCTCCCGGAGGTCGCCGAGGCCATCGCGTCCGGAGCGGACGCAGGCGGCCTTTCGCTTCCCGACGAGGCCTTCACGCTCGAGCTCGCCGAGCTCGTCACGGCCGTCGACCGGGCACGCATCGACCGGATCGCGCGGGAGCGACCCGAGATCGCCGAAGGGCTCCTCGCCGGGAACCTGGAGGAGGCGCTCTCCGGCTCCTTCGACGAGCTGCGGTTCCACGCGCCGGCCCGCCGGTTCGCCCGGACACTCCTCGACTGCACGGCCGGGCCTCCTTCGTCCACGGGGCTCCTCGCCCTGGCGCGCATCTCCGAGGCCGCCTCGGAGGCCTCGCCGTCGCCCGCCGGCCTGGCGCAGGGCGACGCGGAGTCGGGCGGGGCGATCGAGGCGCGCGGCGGCCTCGCGGCGACTCTCCTCGAGGCGCAGGGCTCGCCCGACGGCGGGACTCCGGGCTTCCGCCCTCGCCCTCGGCCCGCTCGTGGGACTTCCCCTGGACGCGGCCCGGTTCCGCACCGACGTCCTGAAGACGGCCGCACCTCGCGGCCTTCGCCTTCCTCGGCCTCGTCGGCGACCGCTCCCTCCCCTCCACGCACGTGGATGGGGCTCTTCACGGAGCTCTTCGCCAGCGCCCGCGCCGCCTCGCGCGACCCGTCGGCCTGCACGCTCTCGGGCTCACCCGGTTCTCCAGGCGGACGGGGACAGCAGCCTCGATCGGTACTGCAACCTCTTCGCCATCGTCCACTTCGCCGCGCTCGACCTCGGCGACGACGACGACCCGGCCTTCGTCTCGCGGGACCGGATCGGCCTCCTGGCCGAGTTCGCCCGCTCGGCCTCGGCACCGCCGGAGCTGAGGCTCGAGCTGAAGCTGGGGCGCGCGCTCCGCGGAACGGCGAGCGAGGAGGACGTCGTCGAGATCCTCGGCGAACGGGAGCTGGCCCCGGTCTTCCGGCGCGTCGTCCTCGGCAAGCTCCCGTCGGGCTCGACGCGACTTTCCGCGCTATCTCGAGCGGGAGCTCTCGTCGGGCCGGCTCGCCCCGTCCGAGCGGGGCGTCTGGCTCGACGCCCTCGCGCGCCTCGATCGCGGCGGCCGGAGACCGCGTGGCGGCGGAGGCGTGGACGCGCGGCCTCGTCCCGCTCGACGTCGACGACGGCGACGCGGGCGCCTTCGCCAGGGCCCTCGCTGCCGGAGCGCGTCCGCGCCAGCGAGCCTCTTCGCGCCGCCCTGCGCCGGGCCCGGGACCTTCCGGCCGTGAGCCTCGAGGCCGCCACCACCCTCGCGCGCGCCGCGGACCCGGGCTCGGCCGCGTCGCTCGTGAAGGCCCTCCTCGAGACCTGCCCCGCCTGCCAGTCTCCGGCCGCTCTCGCCGAGCTCTTCGGGCCGCTCGGCGACGAGGGGCTCGAGGCGCTCGAGAGCCTCGCCGAGGCGACGCTCCCTTTCGGCGTCTCCCCCTCGAGGCCCTCTTCGAGCTGGACCCGGTCCGCGCGGAGCAGCTGGGACGCTCCCGCCTTGCAGCCGCCCTCGCCCGCGGGTGCGTCCCCGAGCCGCTCCTTCCGGCGCTTCTGGCCCACGGCATCGACCCCTTCCCCGACCTCCTGTCGGCCCTTCAGGAGAGGGGATGCGACCGGGCGCGCCTGAAGCCCGGCGAGCCGGTGGCGGCCGGGATCGCGCGGCCGGCCCGGACGGAGACGGGACGGGCCGCCCGGCAGGCGCTCGAGAACGCCGGGTCGCCCTCCTGCCGCGCCGCCCTCGCGTCGCTCCTCGGCATCGACGCGGACGACAGGGAGCCGGCGGCGTCGGGAGAACCGGAAGACCGATAGCACCGGGCCGGATTCCGGCCCTGGACGCTCTTCTCCGTTCCCGGCGGGAACTTCCCCCGCCGGGCGACGTACATTCCACTCAGGGTGATTTCGCACTCTCCCACAGGCAAGGAGGCCTCACAGATGACCCATCCGTCGTTCCAGCCGCGCTTCGCGCGGCTCGTTCTCGCTTCGGCCCTCGCGGTCCCGATGGCCGCGTCGGCCCAGACCCCCGCCGCCGCCGCCGGCAAAGCCGGCTCGGCAGCGAAGGCCGCGGCGACGAGGGCCACGGCCCCGCAGGGCCAGCCCCCCGTCCTCGACCGCGAGCTCTTCTTCGGCAATCCCGAGATCGCCGGCGCCCAGCTCTCCCCCGACGGGAAGTGGACCGCCTTCCTGAAGCCCTGGAAGCGAGACCCGGAACGTCTGGGTCAAGAAGACGGGCGACCCGTACGACAAGGCCCGCCTCGTCACCGCCGAGCCGAAGCGCCCGGTGCCCGGCTTCTTCTGGAGCCGCGACAGCAAGTACATCCTCTTCGTCAAGGACAAGGACGGCGACGAGAACTTCAACGTCTGGGCCGTCGACCCGGCCGCCGCCGCCGAGGCCGGCAAGGACGCTCCCGCCGCCCGCAACCTGACCGACGCAAAGGCGGTGCGCGCCGAGATCTACGACGTCCCGAAGACCGACCCCGACGTCGTCTTCGTCGGCCTCAACGACCGCGACGCCGCCTGGCACGACCTCTACAAGGTGAAGATCTCGACCGGCGAGCGGACCCTCCTGAGGAAGAACACCGAGCGGATCGCGGGCTGGGTCTTCGACCTCGCCGGGCAGCTCCGGCTCGCCGTCCGCGTCACCGACAACGGCGACACCGAGATCCTGAGGGTCGATCCGGAGGCCTTCACGAAGGTCTACTCCTGCACCGTCTTCGAGAGCTGCGGCCCGACCCGGTTCCACAAGGACGGCAAGCGGGTCTACATGGAGTCGAACAAGGGCGCGCCGGACCTCGCCGGTCTCCTCCTCTTCGACCCGGCCACCGGCAAGGAAGAGCCCGTCGAGACCGACCCGAAGGGGCGCGTCGACTTCGGCACGGCCGTCTTCTCGGAGGCCACCGACGAGCTCGTCGCCACCTCCTACGAGGAAGACAGGACCCGGATCTACTTCCGCGACAAGACCTGGGAGGCCGACTACCGCCTCCTCCAGAAGAAGCTCCCGAACCGCGAGATCGGCTTTGGCGGCATCCACAGCCGACGACCGCCTCTGGATGGTGACGGCCTATTCCGACATCGACCCGGGGACGCGCTACCTCTTCGACCGGAAGACGAAGAAGCTCTCCGTCGAGTACGTCACCCGCGAGCGGATCCCGCGCGAGCACATGGCGCCGATGAAGCCGATCTCCTACCCGTCGTCCGACGGGCTGATGATCCCGGCCTACCTCACGGTCCCGAAGGGGATCCCCGCCAAGAGCCTTCCCGCTCGTCGTCTTCCCGCACGGCGGCCCGTGGGCCCGCGACAGCTGGGGCTTCAACAACAACGCGCAGTTCCTCGCGAACCGCGGCTACGCCGTCCTCGCCCCCAACTTCCGCGGCTCCACCGGCTACGGCAAGAAGTTCCTCAACGCCGGGAACAACCAGTGGGGCGACCTGATGCAGGACGACCTCACGTGGGGCGTGAAGCACCTCGTGAAGGAGGGGATCGCCGACCCGAAGAAGGTCGCGATCATGGGCGGCTCCTACGGCGGCTACGCCACCCTCGCCGGCGTCGCCTTCACCCCCGACGTCTACGCCGCGGGCGTCTCCATCGTCGGGCCGTCGAACCTCCTGACGCTCCTCGAGACGATCCCGCCGTACTGGGAGGCGGGCCGGATCATCTTCCACGACCCGGATGGGGAACCCGAACACCCCGGAAGGGAAGAAGCAGCTCGAGCGGCAGTCTCCGCTCAACTCCGCCACGAAGATCAAGACCCCGCTCCTCGTCGTCCAGGGGGCGAACGACCCGCGCGTGAAGAAGGCCGAGTCGGAGCAGATCGTCATCGCCCTGCGCGACCGCGGCTTCCCGGTCGAGTACATCTGCGCCCCGGACGAAGGGCACGGCTTCCGCCGTCCCGTCAACAACATGGCGCTGCATGGCCGCCACCGAAGCCTTCCTCGGCAAGCACCTCGGCGGCCGCGTCCAGGAGGGTGGGACGCCCGAGGTCGTCGCCCGCCTGAAGGAGATCACGGTCGACCCGAAGACGGTCGTCCTCGCGAAGAAGGTCGACGCGGCCGCCGTCGGCGCGCCGAAGCCGGTGGCCGATCTCGCGGCCGGGACGTCCTCCTACGCGGGCACGATCGCCGCGGGCCCCCAGACGATGCAGATCTCCTCGACGCGCGTCGTCAAGGAGGAGGGGAACACCTGGGTCGTGACCGACACCGCGAAGGGGCCGATGGGCGAGGCCGTGGACACGACGACGGTCGAGAAGGGGACGCTCGTCCCGGTGAAGCGCGTCATCAAGCAGGGCCCGATGACGATCGAGCTCGCCTTCGCGGGCGGCAAGGCGACCGGAACGATGGCGATGGGAGCCGAGCCGAAGCCGGTCTCCGTCGACCTCGGCGGCCCGCTCTTCGCCGACGGGAACGCGGCGCACGTCTCGATCGCCTGCCTGCCGCTCGCCGAGGGCTTCCAGGCGACGTACCGCAACTTCGACTTCCAGAAGCAGAAGCCCGCGCTCAAGCAGGCGAAGGTGACCGGAGCCGAAGAGGTGAAGGTCGCCGCGGGGACGTTCCAGGCCTGGAAGGTGGAGCTGACCTCGGCCGAGGGAGAGCCCGGGGCGACGACGCTCTGGGTCGACAAGGCGACACGCAAGGTCGTGAAGACGTCGACGACGCTGCCGCAGATGGGCGGCGCGGTCGTGACGTCCGAGCTCCAGCCGTAGTCGTGTAACCGATCGGGGACCTCCGGCGCGACGCGGTATCGTCGCGCCGGAGGTCCCCGTGACATACGCGACGCGCCTCGTCCTCGCCCTCTTCCTCGCGGCGGCCGCCCCGGCCGTCTCCTCCACCCCGGCTTCCCCCGCCGCGCCCTCGAAGGAACCGTCCTTCGACGCCCGGATGGAGGGGATGCGGTTCCGTTGCATCGGGCCGTTCCGGGGAGGCCGCGTCACGGCGGTCACCGGGGTTCGCGGCCAGCGGAACGTCCACTACTTCGGCGGAACCGGCGGCGGAGTCTGGAAGACGACCGACGGCGGGACGAGCTGGGAAGCGGTCTCCGACAAGGACCTGAAGACCGGCTCCGTGGGCGCGGTGGCCGTCGCCGAGTCGGACCCGAACGTCGTCTGGGCCGGGATGGGCGAGGCGCCGATCCGCGGGAACGTCTCGCACGGCGACGGCGTCTGGCGCTCGACGGACGCCGGACGGACGTGGAAGAACGTCGGCCTGACGGCCACGCAGCAGATCTCGGCGCTGAGGGTCCACCCGAAGGACCCCGACGTGGCGTGGGTGGCGGCGCAGGGAAAGGTCTGGGGTCCGAGCGAGGAGCGCGGGATCTACCGGACGAAGGACGGCGGGAAGACGTGGACGCGCGTCCTCTTCGTCGACGCCGCGACGGGTGCGAGCGACCTCGTCCTCGACCCGTCGAACCCGAGGATCCTCTACGCCGGCTTCTGGCAGGTCGTGAGGCGGCCGTGGGAGCTCGTCTCGGGCGGTCCCGGGAGCAGCCTCTTCCGGTCGGACGACGGTGGCGACACCTGGACGAAGCTGACGAAGGGGCTCCCGGAAGGGACCTGGGGAAAGGTCGGCGTCGCGGCCTCCGGGGCGAGGCCCGGGCCGCGTCTGGGCGCTCGTCGAGTCGGAGAAGGGGGGCTCTTCCGGTCGGACGACTACGGCGAGAGCTTCAAGCGGGTGAACGAGGAGAACGACCTGCGCCAGCGGGCCTGGTACTACACCGGGGTCTACGCCGACCCGAAGAGCGCCGACACGGTCTGGGTCACGAACGTCCAGTTCTGGAAGTCGGTCGACGGCGGGAAGAGCTTCACCTCGGTCCCGACGCCCCACGGCGACAACCACGACCTCTGGATCGACCCCGACGATCCGGCTCACCTGGTCGAGGGGAACGACGGCGGCGCGAACGTGACGTACGACGGCGGACGGACCTGGTCGTCGATCGACAACCAGCCGACGGGCCAGTTCTACCGGGTCGCCGTCGACGACCGCTTCCCCTACCGCGTCTACGGCGCGCAGCAGGACAACTCGACGGTCGCCATCGCGAGCCGGGCGCGAGGACGCGAGATCGGGCGCGAGGAGTGGCACGACGTCGGTGGCTGCGAGAGCGGCTGGATCGCCCCGAAGCCGGGCGACCCGGACGTCGTCTACGCCGGCTGCTACGGCGGGTCGATCACCCGGTACGACCACCGGACGGGCGAGGAGCGCGAGATCACCGCCTGGCCGCAGCTCGCCATCGGCCGGCCCGCGAGCGACCTGAAGTACCGCATCCAGTGGAACGCGCCGATCCTCGTCTCGCGGCACGACCCGAACGTCCTCTGGCACGCCGCGCAGGTCCTCCTCGAGTCGAGGGACGAGGGACAGAGCTGGAAGGAGATCTCGCCCGACCTGACGCGGAACGACAAGGCGAAGCAGGGCTCGTCGGGCGGCCCGATCACGAAGGACAACACCGGCGTCGAGGTCTACGGCACGATCTTCACCCTCGCCGAGTCACCCCTCGCGAAGGGGCTCCTCTGGGCCGGGACGGACGACGGCCTCGTCCACGTGACGCGCGACGGCGGCGCGACCTGGAAGAACGTGACGCCGAAGGGGCTCCCCGAGGCGATCCAGGTGAACTCGATCGAGGCGTCCCCGCACGCCGCCGGGACGGCCTACCTGGCCGGGACGCTCTACAAGCTGGGCGACTTCACGCCGCACCTCTGGAAGACGGCGGACTTCGGCGCGACCTGGACACGGATCGACGCCGGCATCCCCCGCGACGCCTTCACGCGCGTCGTCCGGGAGGACCCCGAGCGGCGCGGGCTCCTCTTCGCGGGAACGGAGACCGGCCTCTTCGTCTCACTCGACGACGGGAAGGGCTGGACCCGGTTCCAGCGGAACCTGCCGGTCGTGCCGATCACCGACCTCGCCGTGAAGGACGGGGACCTCGTCGTGGCGACGCAGGGGCGCGCCTTCTGGATCCTGGACGACCTCTCGCCGCTCCGGCAGTGGAAGGACGACGTGGCCGCCTCGAAGCTGCACCTCTTCGCGCCGAGGAACGCCGCCCGCTTCCCGGGCGGCGGCGATCCCGCAAAGCCACCGAAGGGCGCGGGGCAGAACGCCCCCGCGGGCGCCGTCGTCTCCTTCTGGCTGAAGGACGCGCCGAAGGAGAGCGAGGTCGTCTCCCTCGAGATCCTCGACGGAGAGAAGGTCCTCCGCCGCTTCACGAGCGAGAAGCGCGACGAGAAGGCCGCGGAGGAGGCGGAGAGCCCGGAGGAGAAGCCCCTCGAGCCGGTCGCCGGCCTGAACCGCTTCTCGTGGGACCTGCGGGGGCTGAAGCCGTCGCTCGTTCCGAAGGCGGTCCTCTGGGGGTCGAAGGAGGGGCCGCTCGTGGCGCCGGGGCGCTACGGGGTTCGCCTCGCCGCCTTCGGCGAGACCCGGACGGCGAGCGTCGAGGTCGTCCCGAATCCTGCGGTGAAGGTGGCTCCCGCAGACCTCGCGCGGCAGGCCTCGCTCCTCGCCGAGCTGAACGCAGCCCTCTCCCGGACGCACGAGACGGTCCGCGCGCTGCGCGACGCGCGGGCCCAGGTCGTCGCGATCGCCTCGCGGGCGAAGAAGTCCGGCGCGCCCGAGGCCGTCGCCGAAGCGGCGAAGGCGCTCGAGAGCCGCCTCCTCGCCGCCGAGTCGAAGCTGGTGAACCCGAAGCTGAAGAGCTCGCAGGACGTCCTGAACTTCCCCCCGGCCCTCGACCACCAGATCGTCGGGCTCGTGAGCGCCGTCTCGAGCGCAGACGCCCCGCCGACCGCCGCCGCCCTCGCCTACTGGACCGAGCTGAAGGGAACGCTCTCGGCGGCCGAGGCCGACGCGAAGGAGGTCCTCGAACGCGGCGTGGCCGGTTTCAACACCGAACTGGCCGCCGCCGGCGTGTCGCCGGTCGAGCCGCTCCGCTCAAAGGTGCCGTAGGGGCGGCTCTCCGGGCCGGCTCCCGGCCCTTCAGGCCGTCGGCGGGACGGCCAGGTCGTGCAGGGCGTCCTTCTCGTCTTCGAAGACGTGGAAGACGGGAAGGAGGGCCGCCAGGTGGAGCGTCTCCTTGACCCTCTTCGGGAGGCGCAGGAGGCGCAGCTGGGCCCCGAACGAGTGGCACAGCTTGTGGCTCGCGACGAGCTCGCCGATCCCCGCGCTGTCGACGACCTGGACCCCCGAGAGGTTGAGGAGGATCTTCTTCCACCCCTCGGCCAGGAGCTCGTTCACGACCTCGCGCAGGATCTCGTCCCCGACACCGCCAACGAGCCTTCCGGTCAGGTCGGCGACGACGACGTCACCCTTCTTTCGAACCTCGACGTGCATGGTGCGGTGATCCTAGCAGCCCTGCGGGTACGGTGTGGTCCCTTTCCGGATCTGGGGGGTCCGGGGGGCCGCGAACAGCGCCCCCCGGCGAGCGCGCCCCCCGGCGAGGCGCAGGGGTGGCGGTCAACCGGGGGAACGGGCGGTGATGACCGTCGTGGCCGTCGATCCCCGCGGGGGGCCGCCCGGCGGCGGAAAGACCCAGCCCGCCCCGCGCGCGGGGAGCCCTTCGAGGGCCGAGGCGAGCGCTTCGGCCCACGCCTCCACGTCGCGCGGGCGCGCGTCCGGGTTCTTGGCGAGAGCGGCCCGGAAGGCCTCGTCCACCTGCGGCGGCACCCCGGGAAGGAGGGTCGAGACGAGGGGGGGCGGGTTTCTCACGACGTCGACGAAGACCCGGTCGAGGTCGGTCTCCACCGTCACCCCCCGGCCCACGAGGGCCTGGTAGCAGACGGCGGCGAACGAGTAGACGTCGGTCCGCACGTCCACCTCCCGGCCCGAGATCTGCTCCGGCGGCATCCAGGCGGGGGTCCCGACGATGAGGCCGCTCTGGGTCAGCTTCCGGTCGCCGTCGACCCGCTTGGCGAGGCCGAAGTCGAGGAGCCGGATGCGGAAGCCGTCGCCCTCCGGGCAGAGGAAGACGTTCTCGGGCTTGATGTCGCGGTGGACGATCCCGGCCCGGTGAGCCGCGCCGAGCGCCGCGGCCCCCTGCCGCAGGAGGGCGGCGACCTGCGCCGGCGTCCCGCAGCCGGAGAGCCGGACGAGGTCGGCGAGGTCGCGGCCGTGAAGCCGCTCCATGACGAGGAACATCGAGCCGTCACCGAGATCGCCCGAGTCGAAGAGGTCGACGACGTTCGGGTGCCGGATGGCGGCGATGGCGTGCGCCTCCTGGATGAATCGCCGCCTCACCGTGGCGTTCTGGAAGTGCTCCGGCTTGACGATCTTCACCGCCACGACCCGGTCGAGCTTCTCGTCGTGCGCCTCGAAGACGGTCCCCATCCCCCCTTCGCCGAGGACCCTCGCCGAGCTGGTATCGGTCGAGGACGCGGTGCGGGAGGCTTCGCGGCTCCGAGAGGGGCGTCCCGTCGTCCTCGCACTGCCGCACGTTCGGTCCGTAGCAGCGGGCGCAGGCCGGGCAGACGTAGAGGATCTCGAGCGAGAGCGTCGTCGCCCGGAAGACGCGAGGACTTCTGCCGGGCCGCCGCGAGCTGCTCCTTCATCCGGTGAAGCTCGAGCGCCCCGCCGAGCTGGTGGGCGAAACCGAGGAGGAGCCCTCGTTCGACGTCGTCCCAGTCCCCTTTCCCGTCCGCGACGAGGGCGCCGAGGAGGTCGCCTCGCGGGCCGCGGATCGGGGCGACGGCGCGGGCGCCGGAAACGAAGAGGCTCTCCCCCGCCGGCAGGAGCGCGACGGCCGCGGGGACGGGAGGGAGGGCGGACGAGGCGGCGACCGCGACGAACGTCTCCTCCTGAAGGAGCCAGACGGAGACCTCGCCAGCGCCGAGCGTTCCGGCGACCCCTTCGGCCATCGACCGCGCCCAGCGGCCGAAGTCGAGGAAGGCTTCTCCGCCCGTCGCGAGGAGAGTCGAGATCCTCTCCTGCGCCGCCTTGAGCTGCGCCGCGAGCCGCGTGACCTCTTCGCTGGCCCGGCGGAGGGCGAGCTGGGTCCCGACGCGGGCGAGGACGACCTGCATGTCGAGCGGCTTGGTGACGTAGTCGTTGGCCCCGAGCCGCAGGGCTTCGACGAGGTCGCGGCTCTCGCCGAGGGCGCTCGCCATGACGACCGGCAGCTCGGTGACACCGAAGCGGGTACGGATGCGCCGCAGCACCTCGAGCCCGTCCATCTCCGGCATCATCACGTCGAGGAGGACGACGTCGAACCGCCCCTCGGAGAGCGCCGCGAGCGCCTCGGGGCCGGAGGAGACCGCCGCCACCGCGTAGCCCGCCGTGACGAGGCGCCGCGAGAGGAGGTCGCGGTTCGCCTCGTTGTCGTCGACGACGAGGAGGGCGGCACCCCGGCCCGCGCCGTCCTCGCGCTCCGCCTCGAACGCCATCGCCCTCTTCTCCTCCGATCGGAGCGGCGACGATAGCACCGGGCAGAGCAGCTATCGCCCGAGGAGCGAGGCGAGGACCTCGACTCCGCGAAGGACGACGTCCGGCGGCGCGGACGTGTAGCAGACCCTCACGTGCGTGGGGCAGGGACCGAAGCTCGGGCCGGGCGAGAGGAGGAGGCCGCGGTCGGCGGCGTCCTCGAGAAGGCCGGTCAGGCCGCGGTCGTCGAGGCGCGACGCCACGTCGAGGAAGAGAAACGTCGACCCCTCCGGCCGCGGCACGCCGAGCCGGTCGGCCGCCGCTTCCCCCAGCCTCCTGTACGCGTCGCGGGTCCGGGCGACCCAGGCGTCTCCCGCCCCCTCGAGAATCCGCAGGGCCGCCAGCTGGGCGGCCGTCGGCGCGGCATAGACGGTGTGGGTCGAGAGCTTCAGCGCCTCGGCGATGGCCGCGGCGGGGCCGGCGACGTACCCGATGCGGTTTCCCGCCATGCCGTAGGCCTTCGAGAAGGAATGGACCGCGAAGGAGCGCTCGGGCGCGAGGGAGAGGCCCGGCACGTGCTCGCCCCGGTAGACGTAGTCCTCGTAGACCTCGTCGAAGAGAAGCCAGAGATCGTGGCGCCGGGCGAGTGCGACGAGCGCCTCGAGCCAGCTTCGCGGGATCACGCGCCCCGTCGGGTTGCTCGGGGTGTTGACGTAGAGCGCGACCGTGCGGGACGTGAGGGCCGCCTCGACGGCGGCGACCGCCGTCTCCGGCGATTCCGCCACGCCGAAGAACGGGACGTCGACGGGAACGCCGCCGGCCATCTTCACGTGCCCCTCGATGAGCGGCCAGTGCGGAGCCAGGATCAGGACCTCGTCGCCCGGCGAGACGATCGCCCCGACGACCGACGCGAGCCCCGACGTCCCGCCCCCCGCGACGAAGACGTTCGACCTCTCGACCGGGACGCCGGTGCGGGCGCGGAGGCGGTCGACGACGGCGTCGACGAGCGCCGGGAGGCCCTGCGGCGGCGCGTACCGGTGCATTCCGGGGTGCGCAGCGACCGTGAAGTCCTCCATCCGGCAGCCCTCGGGCGGCTCCAGGAAGGTGTCGCCGACGTGAAGGGGATAGACCTCGCCCTCGTACGCCGCGAGGCGGTGGAGGACCGACGAGTAGACGGAGCCCTTGATCGACGTGGCGGCCGGCGAGAGCTGAGGAGGACGCGGCATGGCGGCGGGATGTTAGCCGCCCCGGTCGCCTAGACTCGCCCTGCCGCGAAAGCCGCGTCGATGCACCACGAAGAGAGCGACCCCCCGTTCGAGCCCGCCCCCGCGCTCGGCCACCGGCACGTCCAGACCTTCTGGGGACGGCTGACCCGCCCGCGGCTCCTCGTCCCGCTCCGGCGGGAGGTGCTGCCGACACCCGACGGCGACGAGCTGATCCTCGACCACCTCGACGGGCCGGCCGGCGCGCCGCGCGTCGTCCTCCTGCACGGCCTCGAGGGGAGCGCGCACTCGTGCTACGTCCAGGGCCTCCTCGCCCAGCTCCGGATGCGCGGGTTGCGCGGGGTGGCACTCAATTTCCGCTCCTGCGCCCGCGATCTGCCGAGTCTCGGCCGGAACATCCCGAACCGCGACCGCGCGTCTCTACCACTCGGGGGAGACGACCGACTTCGACCACCTCGTCACGTCCCTCGTCTCCGCGGAGCCGGGCGTCCCGCTCGCGGCGATCGGCATCTCGCTCGGCGGAAACGTCCTCCTGAAGTGGCTGGGCGAGAACCCGGGCCAGTCCCGCCTCGCCGCGGCCGCGACGATCTCGGTCCCGTACGACCTCGAGGCGGGCGCGCGGAAGCTCGAGAAGGGGCTCGGACCCGTCTACACCGCGACGTTCCTGCGCGGCCTGCGGAAGAAGGCCCGGCAGCTCCTGCACCGGCACCCGGAGGCGGCTTCCCGTTTCGACGTCGCGAAGATGCGATCGGCCCGGACCTTCTTCGACTTCGACGACGCGGTGACCGCGCCGCTCCACGGCTTCCGGGGCGCGAAGCACTACTACGACACGTCGAGCTCCCTGAACTGGGTCGCCCGGATCACGACGCCGACGCTCTGCCTCTCGGCCGAGGACGACCCGTTCCTCCCTTCGACGGTCCTCGACCGCGTGGCCGCGAACGCCTCGGGCTCGGTCCGCCTCGTGGCGACGCGGCACGGCGGGCACACCGGCTTCATCGGCGGGACGAGCCCGCTGCGGGTCCGCTACTGGGCCGAGGAGCGCGCGGTGGAGTTCGTCGCCGGCCGGCTCGCCGGGCTCTAGCTCTTGACGAGCGGGCGACCCTTCGAGTCGGTGACGTTGCCGACGGCGATCAGGATGACGTCGATGAGCCACCAGATGCCGCAGCCGCCGAACGTCAGGAGCTTGCCGATGCCGAGCCCGACGTGGCCGAGGTAGAAGCGGTCGACGCCGAACGATCCCGAGGAAGATCGACAGGAGGAGGGCGACGAGCCACTCCTTCGGCGAGTCGGTCGTCATCGGCATGGGGCCGGCCTGCGGGCCGACCGGCGGAACGGCCGCGGACGGAAGCCGCGAGGACGTCCGCGAGCTCGGGCCGGTCGCGCAGCGGAATCCACTGGGTCTCGCCGGTCTTGAAGGAGAGGCTCGCCGCGCTGACCCGGCCCTCGCCGAGCCATCCGCGCACCGTCGCCTCGTCGATCGGTCCGTACTGCTGTCCGTCGCCCCCGATGACGTAATACATGGCGTCCCTCTCACTCCCCGAAACGTCAAACGCGCGAAGAAGGTTTCCGCGCCGGGCGGAATCGTACCGGAAGGCGAGGTATTGCAGCGTTTTCCGTCCCGGGGACGCCCGCCGGGCCAGGAATGCGGGCGTCGCTCGCGACGGCCGGGGTAGCATGAGACGTCCTCGCAGGACGACCAGAACATGATCCGCCGCCGCCCCGCCGCCCCGCTCTCACCCGCCGAACGGCGCCAGAAGCTCCTCGGCGCCGAGCGGGCGACGGAGACGTTTGGCCGGACGGGACGCCACCGGGTCGCCCTCGGCTTCCCGAACTCCTACGAGATCGGGATGTCGAACCTGGGGTTCCAGTGGGTCTACCGCCTCTTCAACCGCGAGGAGGACGTCTCGTGCGAGCGCTTCTTCTTCGAAGCGGACGACCCCGGCCGGCGCGGACCGCGGACGCTCGAGAGCGAGACGCCGCTCGCCGCCTTCCCCCTCGTGGCCTTCTCCATCTCGTGGGAGATGGACTACGTCCACTTCCTCCAGCTTCTGGCGGGGGCTCGCATCCCGCTCGACCGGCGGGAGCGGACCGACGGCGACCCGATCGTCCTCGTGGGCGGCGACTGCGCGCGGATCAACCCTCTTCCCCTGACGCCCTGGGTCGACGCTTTCACGATGGGCGACGGCGAGAAGCTCGTCCCCGGCATCGCCGACGTCCTGAGGGCCGGACCTCCCGCGCGCCGCCATGCTCGAACGGCTCGCCACGCTCAAGGGGCTCTACGTTCCGGCCGTCCACGGCGAGCGCGCCGAGGCGGCGGACGAGGGGAAGGTCGTCGTCGACCAGTTCCGCGGCTCGGAAGGGGCGACGCGCGAGCCGCCGCACACGACGATCCTGACGCCGCACACCGAGCTGTCGGACAAGCTCCTCATCGAGGTGGCCCGCGGCTGCTCGGAGATGTGCCGCTTCTGCTGGGCGGCCTACGCGATGGCCCCGCAGGTGCGGATCCCGGCCTCGAGCATCCTCGCCGTCGCCGAGCGCTGCCGGCCTCTCACCTCGCGCGTCGGCCTCATCGCGACCGCCGTGGCCGACCACCCCGAGATCCTCCCGATCCTGAACGGCCTCTCGGGCCTCGGATTCCACATCGCCCTCTCGTCGATCAAGATCGACGCGCTCTCCGAGGAGCTCCTCGCGATCCTCGCCCGGCAGGGGGAGAAGTCGCTCGCGATCGCGCCCGAGGCGGGCAACGAGCGGCTCCGGCGAGCCATCAACAAGAAGGTCTCCGACGAGATGCTCCGCGACAAGGTGCGGCTCATCGCGCGGGCGGGCTTCACGAACCTGAAGCTCTACCTGCAGGTGGGGCTCCCGGGCGAGACGGAGGAGGACGTCGACGACCTCGTGCGGATGGTCGACGACCTGCGCCTCGTGATGCTCGAGGAGGGGCGCAAGCTCGGGCGGCTCGGGACGCTCGTCCCGAGCGTGAACGCCTTCATCCCGAAGCCCCACACGCCGTTCGAGACCGAGGTCCTCGAGGACCCCGACGAGCTGGCGCGCAAGCTGAAGAAGCTCGACGCCGCCTTCCGGAAGATGCCGAACGTGACGTTCCGCGGGATGCCGGTGAACGAGGCGATCTGGGAGGCGTACCTCGCCAAGATGGGGCTCGAGTCGGGGCCGATCCTCGCGCAGGCGGCGGCCGGAGCCCCGGTGAGGACGCTCGTGAGGGAGCACCGCGAGACGCTCCTCGCCGTCGCCCGTCCGGCGGCGCGCATCGACGCCGACCGGCGGGGGGTCTTCGACCTGGCTTCGCGCCAGGCTTCGCCGTGGGGGTTCATATCCAAGTCCTGAGGCTCTCCGCCGTCGCGAGACGATCTCCTCGTCGCGACCGCTCCTGCTCGCGGCCGCGGTCCGGGCGCCTGCCCCCCGTGCCCGTCGTCGCGCTCCGACCGCGCCGGTCGCCGCGCGAAGGCTGCGCACCGTCGACGTCGTGCCCGGCGGCGTCGCCCGCTGGGCGGGCGAGGGAATCACGCGCTGCGGCGACGCCCGCGAGACGTGGGCAGCCCCTCGACGGGGCCTGCTACTACCCGGTCGACCTCGCGCAGGAGAACGGAACGCTCGAGGTCTTCCGCGAGCGGGCGGGACGCCGCGAGACGGCGACGATCCGGGTCCTCCCCCCGCCCTACGCCGAGGAGAAGCTCGAGGTCGACCCGCGGAAGGTCCACCTGTCGGAGAAGGACCGCCGTCGGGCGGACCGGGAGCGGGAAGTCGTCGTTCCGCTCTTCTCCCTCCGGACGAATCCCGTCTTCTCCCTCCCCCTCGGCTCCCCGCTCGAGAACGCCCCGCCGCCGAGGAACTTCGGCAAGCGGAGGGTCTTCAACGGCGAGCCGCGCTCGGCGCACGGCGGGGCCGACTACCGCGCAGCGACCGGGACGCCCGTCCTGGCGGCCGAGGAGGGCCTCGTCGTCCTCGCCGCCCACCACTTCTTCGCCGGGAAGAGCGTCTTCGTCGACCACGGCGGCGGCCTGCTCTCGATCTACATGCACCTCTCCCGGATCGACGTGAAGGACGGGACAGCGGGTGAAGAAGGGGGATCGCCTCGGCCTCTCCGGCGCCACGGGGCGGGTCACCGGCCCCCACCTCCACTTCGGCCTGAGGTGGCGCGGCGCGAAGGTCGACCCCGCCCTCCTCCTCGGCGACCCCGCCGCCCTGCCTTCGCCGTAGGCCCGAGTCCGCCATTCCGGCCCCCGCGCCGGGCCGTCGACGCCTCCGATGTCCGCCCCGATGTCCGTGCCAGGCGTGCAATCGTGTATTGTTTTAACAATACACGATTGCACGCCTGGCACGCGTTCTTGCGGGTGCTAAGATGATGTGGTTTGCGCGGCCGCAGGCCGCCGGAAAGTGAACTCGGAATGCCCTTCTCGTCCTTCGGTCTCCACCCCGACCTCCTCCGCGGCGTCAAGGAGCTGGGCTTCACGCGGCCCACCCCGATCCAGAACGACGCGATCCCCCCCGCCCTCGCCGGCAAGGACATCCTCGCCTGCGCGATGACGGGGAGCGGCAAGACGGCCGCCTTCATCCTCCCGATCCTCCACCGCTTCATCGGGAAGCCGCGCGGCTTCACGCGCTGCCTGGTCATCACGCCGACGCGCGAGCTGGCGGCCCAGATCGACGAGCACACGCGGGAGCTCGCCGTCCACACGTCCCTCACGAGCGCGTCCGTCTTCGGCGGCGTCGGCATGGGGCCGCAGGAGCACGCCTTCCGCGCCGGGGTCGACATCATCGTCGCGACGCCCGGGCCGCCTCCTCGACCACTTCCGTTTCGGCTACGCGAAGCTCGACCGGCTGGAGGTCCTCGTCATCGACGAGGCCGACCGGATGCTCGACATGGGCTTCCTCCCCGACATCAAGCGCGTCCTGAGGCACCTCCCCGCCAAGCGGCAGAACCTCCTCTTCTCGGCCACGATGCCCGGCCCGATCGCCGAGCTCTCGCGCGACATCCTCCACGCCCCGGCGACGATCAACCTGGAGCGCAAGTCGGCCCCGGCCATCGGCATCACGCAGGCGGTCTACCCGGTGGCGCAGGAGCTGAAGTCGCAGCTCCTCCTCGAGCTCCTCTCGCGGGGCGAGATCCGGAGCGTCATCGCCTTCACGCGGACGAAGCACCGCGCCAACCGCCTCGCCGACTTCCTGAAGAAGCACAACGTGGCGTGCGAGCGGATCCACGGCAACCGCTCCCAGGCGCAGCGGACCGAGGCGCTCGCCGGCTTCAAGAGCGGGAAGTACCGCGTCCTCGTGGCGACCGACATCGCCGCCCGCGGCATCGACATCGAGCAGCTCTCCCACGTCGTGAACTTCGACGTGCCGCACGTCCCGGACGACTACATCCACCGCGTCGGCCGGACGGCCCGCGCCGAGGCGACGGGCGACGCCTTCACCTTCGTCGCGCCCGACGAGGAGGGAGACCTCTTCGCCATCGAGCGGGCCGTCGGCAAGCGCCTCCCGCGCGTGACGCTCCCCGGCTTCGACTACACGAAGCGGCCGCAGGAGCGGCTCGAGATCCCGATCGCCGAGCGGATCGCCCAGATCCGCGCCCAGAAGGCCGGCGAGCGGGCCCGCGCGAAGGAGAAGGTCGAGCGGCGCAACCAGACCGAGGCCGAGATGAACGCCCGCATCGACGACAAGGTCCGGCGGCAGGCGGGCGTTCCGCCGCGCCGGCCCTCGGGCCCGCCGCGCCCCGCAGGCGGCCCGCGTCCCGGCATGCGTCCGGGCGGGTCTCCCGCCGGAGGCCCCCCGCGCCGCCCGGGCGGCCCCCCGCCCCGCCGGAACGGCTGACGACGAGCGAGGGCCGGCAACGCCGGCCCTCGTCCTTTCCCCCGCGCCCCGGTCCGCCCCAACCCTTCTCCGGTCCCGCTGCGTATCATCGCGCTAGACTGGTCCCCCCCGGGATTAGGAGGAGAAGAATGGGCCTGCTCGACAACATCAAGCAGCAGATCGGCTCGCAGTTCATCGAGATCATCCAGTGGCTGGACGAGTCGACCGACTCGCTCGTCTACCGGTTCCCCGTCTACAACCAGGAGATCAAGATGGGCGCGCAGCTGACGGTGCGCGAGAACCAGGCGGCCCTCTTCATCAACGAGGGGAAGGCGGCCGACCTCTTCCTGCCGGGGCGGTACGAGCTCTCCACGCAGAACATCCCGATCCTGACGACCCTGCGCGGGTGGAAGTACGGCTTCCAGTCCCCGTTCAAGGCGGAGATCTACTTCTTCAACACCCGGAACTACACCGACCTGAAGTGGGGGACGACGAACCCCGTCATGATGCGGGACACCGACTTCGGGATGATCCGGATCCGCGCCTTCGGGACCTACGCGATGAAGATCGCCGACCCGAAGGTCTTCTTCAACACGATCGTCGGGACGCAGGGGCTGACGACGACGGACGAGATCACCGGCCAGCTCCGGTCGATCGTCCTCTCCAAGCTCTCCGACGCGATCGCCGAGTCGAAGATCCCGGCGCTCGACATCGCGGCCAAGTACGACGAGCTGTCGGCGTTCGGAAGAGGGAAGCTCGGCCCCGAGTTCGGCAGCTTCGGCCTCGAGCTCACGAAGTTCTTCATCGAGAACGTCTCCCTCCCCGAGGAGGTCGAGGCGGCGATCG
The DNA here is from genome assembly GCA_963804035.1 of uncultured Gammaproteobacteria bacterium. GTDB lineage: Bacteria > Pseudomonadota > Gammaproteobacteria > Methylococcales > Methylomonadaceae > Methyloglobulus. The sequence goes on from CAWDOO010000004.1 coordinate 1,087,060, forward strand.
ACCAGCGGACGAAGCTCGGCATCCTCGGCGACAAGATGGGGCAGTTCACGCAGATGCAGGCCGCCGAGGCGATCAAGATCGCCGCGGCGAACCCCTCCGGCGGGCTCGCCGGCGCCGGCGCCGGCCTCGGCGCCGGGATGGCGATCGGCGGCGTCATGGGACAGGCGTTCCAGCCGATGATGCAGCCGCAGGCCGCCCCGCCCGCCTACGCGGCCCCCGCGCCGCCGCCCCTCCCGGGCGCGGCCGCTCCCCCGCCGCCGCAGGCCCCCGCGTCCCCGCGGTGGTCCCTCGCCATCGACGGCAAGACCTACGGCCCCTACACCGACGAGGCCCTGAAGCAGATGATCGCCGCCGGGCAGGTCGCCCCGTCGACGCTCGCCTGGCACCCGGGCGCCGCCGGCTGGGCGCCGGTCCAGACGTTCCCCGGCTTCGAGGGAACGAACCCGGGGGTCGCTCCCCCGCCGCCCCCTCCGCCGCCGGCCCGCTGATCGGGGGCGTCCATGACGCCCACTCCTCCCCCACCGCCGATTCCCTCTCCCCGCCCGGCCACGGGCGGGGAGCCCATTTCCGCGAAGGCGCGCAAGTTCCCGTGCGGCACCTGCGGCGCCGACGTCGTCTGGAACCCCGGCGCCGCGGCCCTGAAGTGCCCCTACTGCGGGAGCGAGACGGCGCTCCCGACGGCCTCCGACCAGGTCGTCGAACGGCCGCTCGAGGAGGCGCTCCAGGCGCCGCGCGAGCCTCGGATGGGGGGCCGAACGCAAGAGCGTGAAGTGCACGAAGTGCGGCGCGACGACGACGTTCGACCCGGGCGTCTCCGCCTCCCGCTGCGCCTTCTGCGCGACGCCGGCCGTCGTCGAGGCGCCGACGACGTCGGACCACGTCCGCCCGGCCGGCCTCCTCCCGTTCGCCGTCGACCGCAACGCCGCCTCGCAGAGCTTCCGGAGCTGGGTCTCCGGCCTCTGGTTCCGGCCGAACGACCTGAAGACGAAGTCGTCCGTGACGGCGATGCAGGGGGTCTACGTCCCGTTCTGGACGTTCGACGCCCTCTCCCACAACCGCTGGACGGCCGAGGCGGGGCACTACTACACCGTCCAGGTCGAGGCGATCGAGAACGGGAAGCGGGTGATGCGCTCCGAGACGCGCACCCGCTGGGAGCCGGCCGCCGGCTTCCTCGAGAAGGCCTTCGACGACGTCCCGGTCCCCGCGTCGAAGGGGCTTCCGCCCGGCCTCGCGCGCGGGATCGAGCCGTTCCCGACCGGCGGCCTCGTCCCCTACGACCCGCAGTACCTCTCGGGCTTCCTCGCCGAGGAGTACGCCGTCGACCTGCCCGACGCCCTCGGCGATCGCGAAGGAGCGGATGACGCAGGAGATCTTCGCCGCCTGCGCCGGGCAGGTGCCGGGCGACACCCAGCGCAACCTCCAGGTCTCGACGGCCTGGTCGGGCCTGACGTGCAAGAACGCGCTTCTCCCGCTCTGGATCTCGGCCTACGAGTACGGCGGCAAGCCCTTCCGCTTTCTCGTCAACGGCGTGACCGGGAAGGTCGACGGGCACGCGCCGTTCTCGGCCGCGAAGATCGCTCTCGCCGTCGCCGCCGTCATCGCCGCCCTCGTCCTGTTCTCGAAGCTGAGCTGAAGTGGATCGGGGAGGCTCGCCACGAGCCTCCCCGCGGCGCCTCACGGCGCCTCCCCTCGTGGAGGGACGAAGGACAGCGGCCCGCGCCCCCGAAGGGGACGCGGGCCGCTCGACCTTTCGGGCGAGTCCGGGCGTCTACTTGATGCCGACCTCGTCGAGGAGGTTCTTCGCCCCTTCGACCGCGTCCCAGGTCCAGAGGAGGTAGCGGCGTGTCGACCTGGATCGACCGCGTCTTCTCCGTGTCGAAGAGGAAGTCGGAGGCGACCGTCTCGAGCGTGCCGTCGAAGAGGAGACCGACGAGCTCGCCCTGCGAGTTGAGGACCGCCGAGCCGGAGTTGCCGCCCGTCGTGTCGACGTCGGACATGAAGTCGACCGGCACGTCGCCGAGCTTCGCGTCGAAGTAGGGGGTCTTCTTCCCGGCGCGGAGGGCCTTCACGGCCTCGAGCTCGCGCGCGGGGACGTTGAACTCGCCCTCGCCGGTGTGCTTGTCGACGACGCCCTGGAGCGTCGTCTGCGGGAGGTAGCGCATCCCGTCGCGCGGGTCGACGCCCATGACGCGGCCGAACGTGACGCGGAGGGTGGAGTTCGCGTCGGGGGCGACGAGGCCGCCTCCCTGCGCGAGGAGGGCCCGCATGTAGACTGCGGGCGGAGGCGCGTGCGCTTCCCGTCGCTCGCCTTCTCCCGCTCGCGGTTCGCCTCGGCGAGCGGGTGGAGGGCGACGGCGAGCTGGACGGCCGTGTCCTTCGTGTCGACGATCTCCTTCGTCGACTTGTCGAAGAGGCCGAGGCGGAACTCCTTCTCGGGAAGCTTCGTCCCGGCGTAGAGGGCGTCGAGGTAGGTGTCGACCTTCTTCGCCGCCTCGTCCTTCGCCATCCCGGTCGTGAGGCCGACGAGCGTGTCGAGCGGGCGCGATCCGCTGGTCCGCCGGAAGCGCGGCCGCCTCGAGGAGCGCGTAGCGGAGCATCGGCCGGTCGAGCCGGTTGTCGTAGGTCCGCTGCATCCGCTCGAGCCCTTCCTTCATGCGGGTCCAGTTCCGCTCCTGGAAGGTCGGGTCGCGGTCGACGTCCTTCTTCGGGCGCTCGAGGGAGAGGCGGTAGAGCTGGTTCGCCGTGCCGAGGAGGGTCGAGCCCTGGTAGAGCCCGCCGAGGACGGCGTCCCGCTCACGCGTCTTCTGCGCCTCGGCCTGCATCGCCGCGAGGGCGGGGAGGACGTCGCCGTACTCCTTCTGCCTCTGCGGATCGGCGGCAATCCAGGTCTCGAGGGCCTTCTGCTTCGCCTCCTTGCGGGCGAGGATCCCGCCCTTGAGGAGCCCCTCGAGGACCCCCTCGTTCTTCTTCATCCCGTTCAGGAGGCCGCGCATCCGCGGCTCGGCCTTGATCTCGAGGTCCTTCTGCCCCTTCGTCGTCGCCTCGAGGAGGGCGATCATCTCCTTGTTGCGGCGGACGTAGCGCGGAAGCGCCCAGTCGGTCCGCTCCTTCACCTCGGCGTAGGTCTCGTGGCGCTGCGTCCGGCCCGGGTAGCCGGCGACGAAGATCAGCTCGCCCGGGCTCGCCCCCTTCGGGGAGACCTTCAGGAAGTGCTTCGGGTGGTAGGGGACGTTCTCCTTCGAGTACGGCGGCCGGCTTGCCGTCCTTGCCGACGTAGGCGCGGTAGAAGGAGAAGTCGCCGGTGTGGCGGGGCCACTGCCAGTTGTCGGTCTCGCCGCCGTAGTTGCCGATTCCCTGCGGGGGCGCGTAGACGAGGCGGACGTCGTTGATCTCGAGCTGGGCGATCTCGAAGTAGCGGAGCCCCTCGAAGAACGAGGCGACGCGGCAGCGGAGGCCGTCCTTCTCGCAGGCCGCCGTCCGCTCCTTGATCCGGCGCTCGATCACGTCGAAGCGCTGCCGGTCGGTCAGCTTCGGGTCGATCTTCCCGGTGATCTCGTCGGTGACCTCCTTCACGGAGACCGTCACCCAGACGCGGGAGCCGGGGCCGTTCGAGAGCTCCTCGTCGCGGGTCCGCGCGAGGTAGCCGTCGACGATGAGGTTCTTCTCGGGCGTCGAGTTGTACTGGAGCGAGCCCTGGACGCAGTGGTGGTTCGTCGCGATGAGGCCGTCGGGCGAGATGAACGACGCGCTGCAGCCGCCGAGCGAGACGATGGCGTTCATCGGGAAGCCGGTCAGGTCGGCCCAGATCTTCGCGTCGCCCGTGAAGCCGAGCTCCTTCAGGCGGGGCGCGAGGTCGGGAATCTGCTGCGGCATCCACATCCCCTCGTCGGCGGCGAGGGGAAGCGCGGTGAGAAGGGCCGCCGCGAGGACGACGGTGATACGGAACGCTTTCTTCAAGTGGAATCCTCCCTCCGGAATGGCCGGACTCTCGATTATCGCGCGGGGACCCGCGGCGGACACTCCTCAGGAACGTGTGACAGAGCGCCCCAGTCGCCGCACCGTCTCCGCCGGGTCGTTCGTCAGGACGGCGTCGCACCCGAGGAGGCGGTAGAGCCACAGCCGGCCGTCGGGAGCGGGGTCGAGCGGCGCCACGGCCTGTCCGCGCCGGTGGGCGAGGGCGACGTAGAAGGGATTGACGAGGAGGAGCGGCCAGTACGGGCCGAGAAGCTCGACGCCCCGCGCCGGCCGGGCCTCCTTCAGGGTGATCCAGCCGGACGGGAGCCCCGGCGCCCCGAGCCGCGTCGCGTCGAGGCGGGCGCGGGAAAAGGAAAGGACGAAGCTCCGGCCGAGGACGCCGAGCGCGGAGAGCTCCTCTCCCAGGCGGCGTCCCACTTCCGGGTCGAGGAAGCGGTCGCTCTTCAGCTCGAGGGCCAGCCCGCGGTCGGGAGGCAGGAGCGCGGCGACCTCGGCGAGCGTCGGGATCCGCTCGGCGGCGAACTCCGGCCGACCGCAGGAGGCCGACAGCGCCTTCAGCTCGGCGAGCGTCCGCGCTTCGACGCGGCCCCGCCCGTCCGTCGTCCTCTCGAGCGTGCGCGTCGTGGATGCAGACGAAGACGCCGTCGGCCGAGAGGTGGAGGTCGGTCTCGAGGATGTCGGCGCCGTCCTCGAGCGCCCGCCGGAACGAGGCGAGGGTGTTCTCCGGGCAGGCGACCCGGTTCCCGCGGTGCGCCATGACGTACGGCTTCTGCCGTCCCGGGAGGAAGAGCGAGAGGCCGGGCGCGGACGCGGGAGGAGCCGGGGCCGCGGGTGTCATCTTCAGCTCGATTCTGTCAGGCGGGGAAGGGACCGCGCCGGGGTCCCTTCGGCCGCCTCTCGCCTCTGGCGTTCGCGCCGACAAGGCGCTAGGCTCGCCCCAATTCGGTGATCTACCGTTTGTCGGCCGTCCATTTCTCGGAGGAAGGAAGGAGAGAAGAGGCGTTATGAAGTCGTTCCGCATTCTCGTTGCCGTCGCCCTGCTCGTCGCCGCGTCTGCGGCGCTCGCGGGGGAGACGGGCTCCATCTCTGGCAAAGTCGTCGACGCCAACGGTGGCCCGCTCCCGGGCGTCATGGTCAAGGTCTCGGGCGTGCAGCTCCCGGCCGGGCCGCACGTTCGTGACCGGCGCCTACCGGCGCCTACAACTTCCAGCGGCTCGCCCCCGGCAAGTACACGGTCGAAGCCGCCCTCCAGGGTCTCGGCCAGGCGAGCAGGACCGTAGACGTCCAGGTCGACCGCGACTACCAGATCGAGCTCGTCCTGAAGGGGTCGACCGCGGCCACCGTCGAAGTCACTGCCGCGACCGTCGACCAGAAGTCGAGCGAGGTCGCGACGAACTTCGCGACGGAGGAGATCCGGCAGCTGCCGGTCTCCCGGAGCTACGAGGGCCTCCTCAACCTGATCCCGGGCGCCCCGGCCTCCGACGGCTCGAGCGGCTACGTCGCCGTCGCCGGCGGGACCCGCCAGGAGAACAAGTACCTCATCGACGGCGTCAACATCACGAACGCGGGCTACGGCAACCTCGGCGTCGAGACGAACGAGCTCGACATCGCCGACGTGAACGTGAAGACGGGCGCCATCTCCGCCGAGTTCGGCCGGACGACGGGCGCGATCGTCAACGCCGTCACGAAGTCGGGGACGAACGACCTCCGCGGCAGCTTCCGGGCCGAGGGCCGCCCCGCCTCGTTCGAGTCCGACAACAAGTACGCGACCTCCCGCGACATCGACTCGTACAACGGCGCCGCGAGCCTCGGCTTCCCGATCGTCAAGGACATGCTCTTCGGCTACGTCTCCGGCCGGTACGCCGACGTCGACGACGAGCGGCCAGTCGGCGACGATCGGCGGCGTCACGACGACCCAGCCCGACACGGAGAGCACCGCCTGGGACTACTTCGGCAAGGTGACGGCCTACGCGGGCGAGCACTGGCTGATCAACGCGGGCTACCGCGGCCTGCCGAACGACACGACGAACGGGTTCGACTCGAGCTACGACGCGTCCAGCGCCGCCTGGGATTCGGACACCACGAACGCCGTCGCGAACCTCGCGGTGAACTGGTTCGCCGGGCAGAACACGCTCGTCGAGTTCAAGTACGTCCACTCGACCGACAGGCCGACGGTCCAGGCCAAGAACATCCTGACGGCACGGCCGAGCCCGCTCCCGCAGACGACGAACCTCGGGGCATACGGCGCCTACTCGGACTCGACCCGCAACGGCGGGAACTCGGGCGTGTACGCCTACACCGACACGGGCGAGCAGTACGATCGTGACGAGCTGAAGCTCGTCGCGAGCCAGTTCCTCGACTGGGGCGAGACGCAGCACCAGATCAAGGTCGGCGGCGGCGCCGAGTTCATCGACTTCAACTTCGCCCGAAACTCGAACGGGTGGGGGTCGCTGATCTACACGACACTCAGCGGCGTCCCGGCCGTCCGCGCCCGCTACTACGACTACCAGCCGGAGCAGCTCGGCAAGACCCGGACCTACTCCGCCTTCCTGCAGGACACGATCACCTGGAAGCGGGTCTCGGCGACCGTCGGAGTCCTCTTCAACTACGACGACTTCTCCCAGGTCTGCGACGCGGGGATGGTCTGCGGTCCGGCCGGGACCCCCCCGACGGCGGAGACGACCCGCTACAACTTCATGACCTTCCGCTGGGGCGACCAGGTCCAGCCGCGCATCGGCATCGTCTGGAACACCGAGCTCCTCAAGGGAGACAAGGTCTACGCGAACTACGGCAAGTACCAGGGCCTCGACCAGAAGAACACCGTCCGGTCGTTCGCGCCTTATCGCATCCGCGAGAACCAGACGTACTTCCGGAGGGACAACGGCGCCTTCATCCGCGAGGAGTTCCGCGGCTCCTCGGGCGGCAAGAAGATCCCGTCGGATCTCGCCTCGCCCTACCAGGACGAGATGGTTCTCGGCTACGAAGCTCCTCTCGGCAAGGTCTTCTCCTTCGACGTCCACTACCAGTACAAGAGCCTCACCGATCCGTTCGAGGACGCGCCGATCGACAAGAACAACTACTTCGGCTCGTTCCAGGCGGAGACATTCCCGAACGCGACCCGCATCTACCGCGGCTACTCGCTCGAGGTGACGAAGCGGTACGCCGACAGCTGGTACGCGAGCGTCGGCTACACCTACAGCCGCCTCCGCGGAAACTGGGACGAGGACACCGCGGCCGGCCAGTACAGCACGTCGTCCTACCTCGAGGACGAGCCGGGCAACAACAGCGCCGAGCCGAACCGGTACGGTACCCTCCTCCAGGACCGGCCGCACATCTTCAAGCTGATGGCGAGCTACGACATCTACGGCTTCACGGTCGGCGGCTACCTCCGGGTCCAGAGCGGGCGGCCCTGGGAGGCCCGCGGCTACACGCCGAGCGGCGTCGCCAACCGCTACCTCGAGGCGGCCGGCTCGAACCGCCTCCCGACCTGGACGAACCTCGACATGCTCCTCGCCTACAACTTCTCTCTCGGCGGGAACATGGGCCTCCGCCTCGAGGGGCGCGTCCAGAATCTCCTCAACGACCAGGAGATCACGGGCGTCAACACGCTCAAGTATCTCGACAGCTACGTCGACGGCAACCCGACGAGCACGATGGGACCGCAGGGCACATCGAAGCCGAACCCGCTCTTCGGCACGGCCACGTCGTGGGCCTCGCCGCGGCGCTTCATCCTCTCGGCGCTCTTCAACTTCTGACCCAAGTATTCGCCGGGGCCGCCCTCGGGCGGCCCCGGTTCCCGCGACATTCCGGGGCCCGGCGACGACGCCGGGCCCTTTTCACTTTCGACTCTGCGGGCCGGGAGGCTGCGGAACGGAGAGCGCGCGCAGGAGTGCCTCCGCTTTGCCGTAGCCCGGCCTCAGCGCCAGCGCCTCGTTCGCGAACGAGCGTGCGCGGCCGAGGTCGCCCCTCTCCGCCAGAACGGCGGCCAGGTTCACGCGTGCCGGGGCGTTCGCCGCGTCCAGCCGCACCGCCGCTTCGAGATCGGAGACCGCCCCCACGAGGTCCCCGGCAAGCGTCCGTTCCATACCGCGCCGTTCGTGCGCCGCCGCGAGGACCCTCTCCGTCTCGGGCTGCCCCGCGTCGATCGCGAGGGAGCGGCCGAGCGCCTCGATCGCCGCGTCGAGCCTCCCCGCCGCGGCCTGGGCCTGACCCAGCCGGAACCAGAGAAGACCGGGCTGCGGGTGACGCGGCGCGAGCGCCTCGGCCCGCCGCACGGCCTCTGCGACGTCGCCCCGCTCGACCAGGACGAGGACCCACTGCGTCTCCTCCTCTGTCGAGCCGTCCTCGAGCCCGGTCGGCCAGAGCGCCAGGAGCGCGAGGGGCAGCGCGACCGCCGCAGACAGGGCGATCCGGCGAAACGCCCGCATCCTCGCGGCGTCGAGGAGGAGGACGAGCGCCCCGCCCCCCGCCGTCGCCAGCGGGACGTAGAGCGGCAGCCGGTACCTCGTCGCGACGAAGAACGCCGCGACGAGAAGGACGTAGACCGGAACGAACGAGACCCAGACGGCGGCATCGCGGCGCGGAAGGCGCCCGAGCCCGAGGAGCACGAAGAGGATGCCGATTCCGCCGAGCGGGACGAGGAGGCCCGGCCCGACGGCGAGGAGCCTCAGGGCCGCGGTCTCGCGGCGGTACCAGGGGAAGCTGAAGTTGAGCGGCGCCTCGTCGCCCGAGAGGACGTACCAGAGCTTTCGGGCGAAGAGCCGCGCGGCCTCGCCCGGGTGCGCCCCGATCCAGCTCCACGCCTTCCCGGCGAAGTGCGACGACACCTCGCGGGCCGTCAGCGTCCGCCCCGCCTCTGCCTCGGCAATCCTTCTTCGCGTCCGCCGCCTGTCCCGCGATCGACGGGAGTGATGCCGTCGAGCCAGCGGTAGACGCCGTTCGCGCCCGCACCGTTCCCGACGAGGAAGTTGAGCCCGCCGTGCGAGGAGACGAGGACCGGCTCGCCCGAGACGGCGAGGTTGCGGAGGGTGGCCGGGGCGACGCCGAGGACCGTCGCCGAGGAGCGAAGGCCGCCGCCGGGACGCGCCGCCGAACGAAGCCCCGCGCGAACGCGAGGAGCGCGCGCGACGACGGCTGCCCACGGCAGGACGTTCGGGCGGTTCAGCGCGAAGAGGCCGAGCGCGAGGCCCGGCGAGGAGGAACGCTCGCGGGCGCGGGTCTCCCTCGAGCGCCCGGACGAGGAACCAGAGGGCGAGCGCGGCGAGGAACGGATCGAGCGCGGCCTGGAGGAGAACCGCCTCGTGGAAGGCGACGACGCCGGTCAGGCCGAGGAGGGCTGCGGCGGGAGCGGCAGCCCGGTCGCCGAAGAGCCGGCGGGCCGCGGCCCCCGCGAGTCCCGCCGCCAGGGCTCCGAGGAGGGCCTGGACGGCGAGGACCGCCTTCAGCGAGCCGCCCGTCACGAACAGGATCGCGGCGACGAAGTAGACGTAGAGGGGCGAGACGAAGAACGGCTCGGGAAACGCGCGGAGAAGGAGGTCGCCGCCGGCCACGCGCCGGGCGAGGTCGACGTACGTCCCCGTGTCGAGCCCGTCGCCCGGCTGAAGGAGCGGATGGTCCGCCAGCGCCGAGACGACGGCCCCGCGCGCTACGAGGACGAGGAGCACCGTGACGAGGAGCGGCAGGTGCCGGCGGGAAGGCATCAGCCGGGATGTTAGAGCCCCGGCGTTACGATTCCCCCATGCCCGACCTCTTCGTTGGCGTCGACGGTGGGGGGACGCGGACGCGTGCCATCGTCACCGCGTCCGACCTCCTCGCCCTCGGCCGCGGCGCCTCCGGCCCCGCGAACGCCTCCACCGTCCCCGTCCCCCGCCTCGTCCAGTCCGTCACGGAGGCCATCGACGACGCCCTCGAGGCGGCCGGCGCCTCCCGGGCCGACGTCGCCGTCGTCTCCTGCGGCCTCGCCGGGAGTCGAGGCCTCGGCGATGAAAGGACGGCTCGTCGTCGCCCTGGAGGCGGTCTACGGAACCGGGCGGGTCCGGGTCGACGACCGACGCGAGGATCGCCCTCGCCGGCGCCCTCACCGACCCCGTCGCCGATTCGGGCGCCGTCCTCATCGCCGGGACCGGCGCGATCTGCTTCGGGCGGAACTCCCACGGCCTCGAGGAGCGGGCCGGGGGCTGGGGGGCGATCATCGGCGACGAGGGGTCGGCCTCCGAGATCGCCCGGCGTGGCCTGGCGGCCGTCGCGCGAGACGTGGACGGCCGCGGTCCGCGGACGAAGATGCGCGAGGCCCTCCACTCCACGGAGGGGACCCGCTCCGCCGTCGAGATGGTCCAGAAGCTCTTCCGCCCCGGGGCGGGGCCGACGGACACGGCGGCCTACTTCCCCGTCGTCCTCGAAGCCGCGCGCGACGGCGACGAGATCGCCCTCGAGATCCTCCGCTGGGCCGGAGGCGAGCTGGCGCTCACGGCGCTCACCGTCCTCCGCAAGCTCGGCATCGCCGCTGACCCCGTCACGGTCGCCACCGTCGGCGGTGTCTTCGTCGCGGGCGACCTCGTCCTCGCGCCGCTCCGCGCCGGGCTCCTCGCCGGCGCACCGCGGACCCGCCTCGGCCCGCCCGCCCACATCCCCGAGATCGGCGCCATCCGCCTCGCCCTCGCCGAGGGAGCGGCGTGATCGACACGATCGCGTACCTCGCGGCGATCCACGAGGCCGACCTCGAGGCGGTCCGCGCCGTCGGTCGCGTTCTCCCCGAGGTCGCTCGCGCCGTCGACGCGATCGCCGCGCGCCTCGACGCCGGCGGGAAGTGGATCAACGTCGGGGCGGGGACGAGCGGACGGCTCGGCGTCCTCGACGCCTCCGAGCTGCCGCCCACGTTCGGCGTCGCGCCGCGTCTCGTCACGGGCCTCATCGCCGGTGGAGACGAGGCGCTCGTGAGCGCCGTCGAGGGGGCCGAGGACGACGAAGCCCAGGGGGCCGAGGACGTGAAGCTGGCGGGCGTCACGCTCGCGGGACGTCGTCCTCGGCATCGCCGCGAGCGGCGCGACGCCCTACGTGGCCGGCGCTCTCCGGTGGGGAAAGGGGATCGGCGCCCTGACGGTCGCCCTCGTCTGCGCGCCCCACTCGCGCCTCGCCTCGATCGCCGACCTGGCCCTCGTCGTCGAGACCGGGCCCCGAGGTCCTCCGCGGCTCCACCCGGATGAAGGCGGGGACGGCGCAGAAGCTCGTCCTCAACATGCTCTCGACGGCCGTCTTCGCGCGCCGCGGCCTCGTCTACAACGGCGAGATGATCGCCATGCGCCCGACGAACGTGAAGCTGAAGCGGCGTGCGATCGACATCGTCGGGCGCGTCCTGGCGCTTCCTCCCGAGCCCGCCGAGCGGCTTCTCGACAGTGCCGGCTGGGAGCTGCCCGTCGCGCTCGTCTCCGGAAAGTGGGGCCTGCCGGTGGAGAAGGCGAAGGAGTGGATCGCGGCGAAGAACGGAAACGTGGCGCGGGCCCTCGACGAGGAGCCCGGGTGGAGGCCGAGGCGAGAGCTGAAGTGGAGCTGCCGGGACTGATCGACCTTCACATCCACGGGGCCTTCGGCGTCGACGTCCTGACGGCGAGCGACGCCGATCTCGACCACCTCGCCCTCGGGCTCGAAGCCCGGGGCGTCGAGGGTTTCCTCCCGACGCTCGTCCCCGTCCCGCTGGTCGATCTCGCGCCGCTCCTCTCGAGCCTCTCCGCGTGGGTTCGCTCGCGCCGCCCGGGAGACGGGCGTGGGGCGATGCCGCTCGGCATTCACCTCGAAGGACCGTTCGTCTCGCCGAACCGGTCGGGCGCCCTTCACCGCGACTGTCTGCTCGACGGGAGCGATGCGCGACGCGTCGACGCCTTCTTCGAGGCCGTGGGACACCTTCCCGGCAGGCCGATGGTGACCCTCGCCCCCGAGGTCCCGGGCGGGCTCGACCTCGTCTCCGCCTTCGTGAAGCGCGGCTTCCTCGTCTCGCTCGGGCACACCGAGGCCGACGTTCCGACGCTCGACGAGGCGCTGAAGCGCGGCGCGCGGCACATGACCCACTTCGGCAACGCGATGAGGGCGCTTCACCACCGCGATGCGGGGCCCGGTCGGCTGGGGCCTCCTTCACGACGAGGTGACGGTCGACGTCATCGCCGATCTCCACCACCTCTCCACCGCAGATGCTCGCCCTCGTGAAGCGCTGCAAGGGACCGGACGGCTTCGTCCTCATCAGCGACGCGGCGCCCTGCGCGGGTCTCCCCGACGGGAATCACCTCGTCTGGGGCGAGACGCTCACGGTGTCCGGCGGCGCCGTCCGCAATGCCGCGGGGAACCTCGCCGGGAGCGCCGCGCTCCTTCCCGACTGCGTCGAGCGGCTCGCCGGCTCCGGCGTCGCGACGATGGAGGAGGCGCTTCACGCGGCGTCCGGGACGCCGCGGCGGCTCCTGGCTTCCGTCTGATCGGACCAGTCCGGCTGATCAGACCTTCCAGAACCAGCCCTTCCTTCTCGCAGTACCGGAGGACGGCCCAGCAGACCGCGAGGATCGCCAGCGCCTGCAGGTGCGAGGCGAGGTAGGGCTCGCCCGACCCGCGAGAAGACCCTGTCGAAGAGGAGCTTGTGGAGGGAGACGACCTTCCCGTCCGCGACGGTCACCTTCACGAGGCCGAGGAGCTTGGCGAGGAGGCCCGAGAGGACGAACGCGAGGAGCGGGTTCGTCCCGAACGTGAAGAGCGGGGCGAAGGGGCGCTTCACGCCGAGAACGTCGACGACGACGAGGGCGGCGAGCAGCGAGAGACAGGCCGCGCCCGACGAGAAGAGGACGTAGGAACCGGTCCAGAGCCCCTTGTTGAGGGGAAGGCCGAGGGCCTGCCACGCGAGGCCGCCGGCGACGCCGGCCACCCCGGCGAGGCCGAGAGCGGCGAGGCGCGCCTTCAGCGGCGTCTTCGACGTGAGGAGGAGGCCCGTGAGCGCCCCCGTCAGCATCGTGGCGAGGGCGGTGAGCGTCGAGAGGATCCCCTCCGGGTCCCACGCCGGCTTCCAGAGGTGTCCCTTCAGGAGGGCGAGGTCGAGGGCCGTCTGGAGATTTCCCTCGAGCGTCAGGTCGTAGCCGGGAAGGAAGAGAAGCGCGGTGTGGAGGGCCAGGAGGAGGACGACGGCAGCGGCGAGAAAGGCGACCTTCCTCCGCACGGGAGCGGCGAGGAGGAGGAGCGCGCCGAGGGCATAGACGAGGCCGATGCGCGGCAGGACGCCCGGGATCCGGAGGTGGAGGAGGCGTTGGAGAGTGAACGGGAAGGCGGCGAGCGCCCAGCCGACGAGGACGATCGTCGCCCCCCGGCGGAGGGCGTGACGGGCCAGCTCGCCACGGGCGGCCCCCTGCGCGGCGCGCTTTCCGAACGAAAGGACCGACGCCGTCCCGACGATGAAGAGAAAGAACGGGAAGACGAGGTCGGTCGGCGTGCAGCCGTGCCATTCCGCGTGGCCGAAGGGCGGGAGGACGTGGCCCAGCTCCCCGGGTTGTTGACGAAGAGCATGGCGGCGACCGTCGCCCCGCGGAAGAGGTCGAGGGCGGCCAGCCGGCTGGCGGGAGGACGGGCGGCTGTCTCTGAAGAGGCCAAGCGTCGATTCTAGTGAGCCGCTCCCACGGCGTACGCCTTATCCTTCCGTGTATGTCCGAGACAAACAGGTCGGGACCTCCGACGGTGGTACTCACGCGGGATTTCGCTTCGGCCGGCCCTGCCCTCGCCCTTGCCGACAGCTCGGGCCGGATCACGTGGGCGAACCCGGCCTTCCACGCGCTGCACGGCGTCCCGAAAGGCTCCCTCGAAAACGTCCTCCTGCAGGACCTCGTCGTGTCCCGGCCGGGGGCCCCTTCGCCGCTTCCGGAGTACCTCGGCAACGGTTACCAGGGAGTCGTGAGGCACCGCCGGCTCGACGGGTCGATCTTCCTGGCCGATCTCTCGGTGACCCCAGCGGCGGCCGGAGGCCTCTCCATCGCCGCCCGGGACGTCACGGCCGAACGGCGGACATCGGCGCTCCTGGAGTGCCTCCTGGCCCTCCTCCGGACCGTGCGCGAGTCACCGGCTCCGGCCGAGCTCTTTCCCGTGGCCCACGCCCTCCTCGCCCGTCTCCTCCCCGCGCAGTGCTTCGCCGTCGTCGGCCTCGACCCCGTCACGGCGCGCGTCGACCTCCTCTACTCGGCGCCCGAAACCCTCGGGGAGGACGTGAGGGAGGCCCTCTGGGCGGTCGCCGGGCGCGTCCTGGCCGACGGAGTGCCGGTCTGCCTGGGCGCCGCCGCCTGGGAGGAGGAGCGCGCCGCCGGGCGGCTCGCGACCGCCGGCATCCCCGCTACCTCGTGGCTCGGCGCTCCCCTCGGTAGCGATCTCGGCGTCCTCGTCGTCTGGGCTTCGGGCGGCGCCGAGCACGACGGCGCCGACGCCGACCTCCTCGGGACACTCGCCCCTCAGGTCGGACAGGCGCTCCATCGCGGGCGCGAGGAGGCGCGGCGGCACGCGGAGCTCCTCGAGAGGACGGCCCTCATGGACGCGCTCTCCGACGCCGGGCAGGCGCTCGTGACGCTCCGGGACGGCTTCGTCGTCCACGCCAACGACGCGGCGCTCCGGCTCGCGGAGGCCGCGCCCGAGGGGCTCGTCGGGCGGCGCCTCTTCCTCGAGCTCGTCCCCGCCGACGAACAGTCCCGCCTCGCGCGGCGGCTCGCCTCGCCCTCGCCCGAAGCGTTCGAGACGGCGCTCGCGCTCCCGGACGGCCGGCGGCGGGACGTCCAGATGGCGATCCGCGCCGTCGACCTGCCGGCAGGGCTGCTCCAGCTCGTGGTATTCCACGACGTGACGACGCTCGTCACCTCGGCGCGAACCGACTACCTCACCGGCATCCCGAACCGGCGCGCCACCGAAGAGGCGCTCGCGCGGGAGTGGGAGCGGCTGCGCCGGCGTTCCGGCGCCCACGCCCTCGCCCGCGGGCGAGGCCGAGGATCTGCGGCCGTCTCCGCCGCTCTCGGTCGTCATGATCGACATCGACGACTTCTCCTTCTTCAACAACCAGCACGGCCACCACGTCGGCGACGAGATGCTTCGCCGCACGGCCCTCGTCCTGCGAGCAGCCCTCCGGTCGTGCGACCTGGTCGGCCGGTGGGGAGGCGAGGAGTTCCTCGCGATCCTCACCGACACCGACGCCCCGGGCGCCGCGATCGTGGCCGAGCGGCTCCGTCACGCCATCGAGGCCGACGCCTTCTTCGACCTTCCGCGCTTCACGTCGAGCGAAGCGGCGGCGGCCGAGAGCCTTCGTCTCCAGGTCACGGTCAGCGTCGGCGTCGCCACCGCCGTCCGTCCCTCCGCGCCGCGCGCCGACGGGATCGTTCGTCGAGCCGACATCGCCCTCTACGCGGCGAAGGCGAGCGGCAAGAACCGTGTCGTCTGCAGCGCGTTCCGGGGAGGAACCTCCGGCGTGAAGCGCGCCCCGGCCGCGGCGCTCGCGGCGATCCTCCTTCTCCTGACCGCCTGCGCAACCGCCCCGCCCACGGGGCTGCGGAGCCTGCCCGTCTCCGATCCGCTCGCCCGGAGCGTTGCGCGGCACGCAGAGGAGAGCGGCGCCCGAATGGGGATCGTCGCGCTCCACGTCGAGAGCGGGCGCGAGCTTCGCTGGCGCGACACCGAGACGTTCGAAGGGGCGAGCGTCATCAAGCTCGCCCTCCTCGTCGAGGCGCTCGCGAGGAGCCGCGAGGGGACGCTCGAGCTCACCGACCGGTGGCTCATGTCCGCCCCCGCGGTGGCCGCCGGCTCCGGCATCCTCGACGAGTTCGGGGCGGGCCTCGCGCCGACGCAGCGGGACCTCCTCCGCATCATGCTCGTCCTCTCCGACAACACCGCCGCGAACCACTTCATCGACGCCTTCGGCGCGGAGGCGGTGAACTGCCGCATGGCGGAGGCTCGGCCTCGCCGGGATCGAGCTCGTCGGGCGGATTCCGAGCCTCGGCTCGCGCGAGGCGGACGAGTCCTGGCAGCCGCTCGGCCGGATGACCGCGCGCGACACCGCCGAGCTCTGGCGCCGGGCCGCCACCGGAACGCTCCTCGACAAGGAGTCGAGCCGCCTCGCGCTTCGCCTGGCGAAGGACCCGCGAACGAGGGACCGGATCCCGCGCCTCCTCCTCTCCCGCCCCGGGACCGGCTGGGCCGGAAAGACCGGAACGATGGACGGCGTGCGGGCCGACTCGGGGGTCCTGACGACGCCCAAGGGAACGTTCGTCTTCGCGATGTTCGCCGACCGCATCCCGGAGGCTGCCGGGGCCTCGCTGAAGGCGAGCCGGGCGATGGGGGAGATCGCGAGAGAGGTCGTCGACGCGTGGTCGAAGGAGCTCCCCGACCGCGCCCCGATCGACCTCTCCGAGGAACGCGAGCTCCAGCCGGCGCTCCCCAGGGTGGAGCTGACGCCGCTCGAGGCCCGCGCCGGAGGGCCGCACCTCGAACGCGTCTACCGCGACGCGGACCGGCTCTTCTGGGAGCTCTGGGAGAAGGCGGGCGGCGACCTGTCCGACGCCTGCCTCGTCCCGATGCCGAACTCGTGGTGGGAGGGGTTCGAGCCGCGGCGGATCGACCCGCTCTCCGCGCTCGTCCTCCACCACACGGCGATGGACGAGGACGAGGCGTGCATCGCCCTCTTCCTCGACCCTTCGAGCTTCGTCTCCTCGCACTTCCTCGTCGGGAAGGAGCGGGCGGCTCTACCAGTTCGTCTCGCTCGAGCACCGCGCCTGGCACGCGGGGGCGTCGTACCTCCACGGCCGGTCGGTCCTGAACCGCTCCTCGGTCGGCGTCGAGATCACCGGCGACGGGAACCGGACTCCCTACACGCGCGCGCAGATCGAGACCGTCACGAGGCTCACCGGCGTCCTGACGGCACAGTTCGGCCTCGAGGTGCCCTGGATCGCGGGGCACCAGCACGTCGCCCCCGGACGCAAGCCCGACCCGGGCGCCCTCTTTCCGTGGAACGAGGTCGTGCGGCGGGGCCTCGAGCTGGCGGAGAGGCTCCGGCCGCTCGTCCCGCCGCCCGCGGAATCGGGAACCCTCCGGCCCGCGGGCCGGAATTCCTCCTCAGACCGGGACGACGCCGAGCCCCGGCCCGGACGGAAGCTCCCAGCGGCCGTCCTTCAGCGTCAGCCCCTTCCACGGGTCGTTCGCGACGAGGAGGTTCCCGTCGAGGTCGAGCCAGTCGTAGAGGGGCGCCACCGCGACCGCCGCGGCGATGCCGAGCGACGACTCGATCATGCAGCCGAGCATCAGCTTGAAGCCGAGCGCGCGGCCGAGGGCCGCGAGCTCGTAGGCGCGGGTGATTCCGCCGCACTTGGCGAGCTTGGCGTTCACGCCGTCGAAGAGGCCGACGAGCGACGGGACGTCCTTCACGTGGAGGACCGACTCGTCCGCCACGAGCGGGAGGACCGACCCCGCCTTTACCGCCTTCATCTCCGCGTTCTTCGCGGCCGGCAGCGGCTGCTCGACGAACTCGATTCCCATCGTCTTCAGCCACGCGATCTTCTTCAACGCCTCCTCCGGCGTCGCCCACCCCTCGTTCGCGTCGACGCGGATCGGCTTCTTCGTCACCGAGCGGATCGCCGTGACGTTCTCCTCGTCGTTCGCCAGGCCCACCTTCACCTTCAGGAGCGGGTAGGGCTCGGCCTCCTTCACCTTCTCCTTCATCGCCTCGGCCGTGTCGATGCCGATGGAGAAGGTCGTCTGGGCCATCCGCCCCGTCGGGATGCCGAGGAGCTTCCAGACCGGCTGGCCGACCGCCTTCCCCTTCCAGTCCCAGAGCGCCATGTCGAGGGCGGCGACGACCTGCGAGTCGCCCCCGGCGACCGCTTCGGCCCGCTCGAGCCACGCGAGGTGCTCCCACGGAGAGAGGCCCTCGCAGGCCGTCCTTCACCTTCGCGAACGCCGCCTCGCCGCTCTCCCAGCTCTGTCCGTAGCGCTTGTTCGCCGCCGTCTCGCCGTAGCCGGTGATGCCGGCGGACGTGAGCGTCAGGAGCCCGTTCTTCTTCTCGTCCGAGGAGCCGCGCGAGATCGTCCAGGTGTGCCGCAGCTTCAGGAGCATCGGTTTCAGGTCGAGCGTCACGCCCGTCGCGGCCGCGGCCTTCGGCGTCGCCGCCGCGGCGACGCCGGGGAGAAGGGCGGAGGCGGCGAGGGAGCCCGAGACGGCGAGGAGGTCGCGGCGCGTGAGGGGAGCAGTCATGCGAGGATTATGGGCACGATGAGCTCTCTCCGCGCGCCTCGGTTTCTCCGGGCCGTTCCCCTCGCCCTGCTCCTCGCCACCTGCGCGGCCGGCCAGCCGGCGGCGCCCCCTTCGGCCGCCGTCGTCGTCGTTCCGTTCGCCAACGTCCTCGCCCGGCCCGAGGCGCTGGCACCCGTGGAGGACCAGGCGATCCTCGGCGAGGCGGTCGAGACCTCGCGCGCCGAGGGGCGGTTCCTGCTCGTGAAGACCCGCTCCGGCTCGAGGGGCTGGATCGAGGCGTCCGCGATCCGGCCCGGCACCGCCGATCCGTCGGCGGAGCGGCTCGAAGTCACCTCGAACCTCGCGCACGTCTACCGGGAGCCGAGCTTCGAGAAGTCCGTGCCGGTCACGACCGCGCCGATCGGCGCCCGGCTCGGCGGCCTGCAGGAGCTGAAGGCCGAGAAGCACGAATGGCGCGAGGTCCTCCTTCCCGACGGGCGGAACGGGTTCGTCTCCGCCGACGACGTCGCCCCCGAGCGGCCGCGCGAGACTCCGCCGGTCCTCGACCCGGCCTCCTGGCTCGCGATGGCCCGCCGCTTTCTCGGCGCCCCCTACACCTGGGGCGGAACGACTCCCTGGGGCTTCGACTGCTCCGGCCTCGTCTGGCGCGTCCTCGAGCGGCACGGGGTACTCCTCCTCAGGAACAGCTCGGAGATGTGCTTCCGCGACCCGCAGCTCGTCCCGGTCCGCGTCGAGGAGCTCGCCCCGGGCGACCTCGTCTTCTTCGGAACGGCGGAGAAGGTCGACCACGTGGCGTTCTGGACCGGCGGTGGCGACGTCGTCCAGGCGACGCAGTACGGCGTCCCGTCGACGAAGGAGACGGCCTTCGTGAGCGAGCGGCTGGCGCCTCGCTTCCGCTACGCCCGCCGCCTCGCCGCGCTCCCCGGCGCCCCGCGCCCCTCCGGCCTGACTCCGGCGAAGGCCGGTGCGCTCGGGAAGGTCCTCGATGCACTCGCCACCGAGGGGAAGGCGACGTTCGGGATCGTCGTGAAGGACCTCGGGACGGGCGTGACGGTCAAGAGGAACGCCACGACGACGATGCACGCGGCGAGCACGATGAAGACGGCCGTGCTTCTCGAGGCGCTCCGGCGCGTCGACGAGGGGACGCTTTCCCTCTCGACGGGCGTCCCTGTCGTCGACTGCTTCACGAGCATCGTCGACGGCTCGCCGTTCCGGCTCGAGATGGAGGCCGGCGGCGACGACCGCATCGCGCCGTACCTCTGGAAGAGCGCGCGCCTCGACTTCGTGATGCGGGAGATGATCGTCCGCTCCTCGAACATCGCGACGAACCTGATGCTCGGCCTCTGCCCGCCGAAGGAGGTCCAGCGCTTCGTCGACGAGCTCGGCGCGCCACGCGTGAAGGTGCGCCGGATGGTCGAGGACACGAAGGCCTTCGAGGCCGGAATGTCGAACGAGACAGACGCGGAGGGGATGGCGGCGCTCATGGAGGCGGCCGTGAAGTCGCCGAAGCTCTCTGCCGAAGCTCGCCGGCTCGCTTTCGAGATCCTCGCGGCGCAGGAGTTCAACGATCAGATTCCCGCGGGCATCCCGAAGCAGGCGGGCGCGGTCGTGGCGCACAAGACCGGGAATATCTCGAAAGTGCAGCACGACGCGGCCTTCGTCCGGCTCCCCGACGGGCGCGAATACGTCCTCGTCCTCCTCGCGACCGACTTCGGCGCAAACGAAGAGGGGCGGAAGAGGGTCGTCGAGACGACGCGGAAGATGTCCCGCGCCGTCTGGGAGGCGATGATCGCCCCTTGAGCGGGGCCGGGAACGGGCCCGCGCCGCCTACTTCTTCCGGGTATAGGTCATCTCCATCGACTTCGCCATCTTCCCGTCGGGACCCGACATCCACATCTCGAAGAGGAGGTTGTCGGCGTCGATCTCGGTGTCCACCGACCGGAGCGCGACTTTCTTCCCGGTCGTCGGGTCGAGCATCGAACCGGTGTAGACGGTCTTCTTTCCCGACTTGTCCGGGGTGCCGGTCATGATCATCATCCCGGTCCCCGCGGTGTCGATCCAGTACGACTCGTACTTCTTCTTCACGTTGTCGTACCCGGTGTAGCCGATGCCGGAGAACGGCTGTCCCATCATCGACCCCTCGAACCGCTGCTCGAGGTAGCGGCCGCCGAGAACCATCCGGAACTCGCAGGTGCCCGTCGTCTCTTCCGGCGGCTGGGCCGGGTCCATCCACGACTTCGTCTTCGTCGTCCAGCTCCCGGCGACCTTCGCCAGGTGCGCGTGCGGCTCGCCCGGGGTCGTGTAGGCCGTCCAGGCCTTCATCATCTCTTCCTGGCTCGGGGCGGCGGGTTTGGCGGCGGGCTTCGCCTCCTTCACCGGCTCCTGGGCGGCGGCGGGGAGGGCGAGGGCCAGGGCGAGTAACGGGGACGGTCATCCAGCGGGCGCAGGTCATGCGGCCTCCTTTCGGGCGCGGGGTCTTCCTGGAGTTCTGCCGGGAAGTCTCGCACGCCCGAGCGGGCCTGGCGAAGGTCCGCAGAACCAGCACTCGGAAACCCAGCCGCTCGAACGCCTCTCCTCCCGCCCGGGTGATTCCCGCACCCCGCACGAGCGGCGGACGATAATCGCCCGCATCCGCCGGCGACTGAAGCCGGGCGGCCAAGAGGGTCTCATGACCAAGGGCGGAAAAGGTCTTCTCGTCGTCGTACTCGTCATCGCGGTTTTCGGCGCCGTCCTCGTCGGGGCCGGCATTCTCGTCAGCGGCAGCGGGAAGCCGTCGGTCCCGAAGAGGGCGATCCTCGAGCTCGACCTCGAGCGCGGGATTCCCGAGACGTCGCCCGACAACCCCTTCGCCGCGTTCGGAGGCGAGCGGCCGCTCACGCTTCGCGACGTCGTCGACGCGCTCGAGAAGGCGGGAGACGACCCGCACGTCGTCGGTCTCGTCGCGCGCCTCGGCGCCGCGCCGATCGGCGTCGCCGAGATCCAGGAGATCCGCGACGCCGTGAAGGCCTTCCGGGCGAAGAAGAAGTTCGCGGTCGCCTACGCGGAGACGTTCGGCGAGTTCGCGCCGGGGAACGGCTCCTACTACCTCGCCACCTCCTTCGACGAGATCTGGCTCCAGCCTTCCGGCGACCTCGGCCTGAACGGCCTCGTCGGAGAGAGCCCCTTCCTGCGGGGCGTCCTCGACAAGCTCGGAGTCAAGCCCGAGTTCGGCCAGCGGCACGAGTTCAAGAACGCGATGAACCAGTACACGGAGACGAAGTTCACCGATGCCCACAGGGAGGCGACGAAGGCCCTTCTCGAGTCGATCTACGGGCAGCTGGTGAAGGGGATCGCCGAGGGCCGGAAGATGACGGAGACCGAGGTGCGCGCCCTCGTCGACCGCGGCCCGTTCCTCGGCCCCGAAGCGCTCGAGGCCCGGCTCGTCGACGGCCTCGCCTACCGCGACGAGGTCCACGAGAAGCTGATGAAGAAGGGGGGCGCGGACGCGAAGTTCTTCGGCCTCCCGGCCTACCTTAAGAAGGAAGGGCGGCCCCACGCCGACGGGAAGCGGACGATCGCCCTCGTCTACGGCATCGGCGGCGTCGTCCGCGGAAAGAGCAGCGGCAACCCGATCACGGGCGGCCAGACGATGGGCTCCGAAACGGTCGCGAAGGCGATCCGGACGGCGGTCGAGGACGACGACGTCGCGGCGATAGTGTTCCGCGTCTCGAGCCCCGGGGGCTCGTACGTCGCTTCCGACACGATCTGGCGCGAGGTCGTCCTGGCGAAGAAGGCGGGCAAGCCCGTGATCATCTCGATGGGCGACGTGGCGGCCTCGGGCGGCTACTTCGTCGCGATGCCGGCCGACAAGATCGTCGCCCAGCCGGGGACGATCACCGGGTCGATCGGCGTCCTCGCCGGGAAGATGGTGACCCTCGCGATGTGGGAGAAGGTCGGTCTGACGTTCGACCAGGTCGAGGTGGGCGCGAACGCGAACATGTGGAACGCCTCGAAATCCTTCTCCCCCGCGGAGTGGGCCCGCTTCAACGCCTGGCTCGACCGGATCTACGCCGACTTCACGTCGAAAGTCGCCGAGGGGCGGAAGCTCCCGAAGGAAAGGGTCCTCGAGATCGCGAAGGGACGCGTCTGGACCGGCGAGGACGCGAAGGAGATCGGCCTCGTCGACGAGCTGGGGGGCTACTCCACGGCGCTGAAGCTGGCGAAGGTGGCCGCGAAGATCCCGGCGAACGAGAAGGTGAAGGTCGCCGTCTTCCCGCGGGAGAAGACCCCGTTCGAGCAGCTCGCCGCGAGGATGTCGGGCGAGGAGGAGGACGAGAGCTCCTTCACCGCGTTCGTGAAGCTTCTCGAGCCGCTGCGGCCGGCGCTCCGTCAGATCGAGGCGGAGCGCCAGGGAGTCCTGACGGCGCCGCCCCTGACGATCCGGTAGCTCTCGTCCGTCTCGCCTACTCGATGCTCGCGCCGGCGCCCGCCTCGGCGATCCGGCCTCGCGCGTCGAGCTTCCAGTCGAGGCGGCCCCGCGCCTGGGAGGCGAGCTTGCCGTCGGGGCCGAAGAACATCGTCTCGAGCGGCCGCTTGCTGTTGAACTTCAACGTCGTCTTCCCCTCCGGGTCGACCGTCAGGGAAGCGGGGACGGGCGGCACGAGGCCGTTCTTCGCGAGCCAGGAGTCGAGCGCGGCGAAGGAGTCCGTCTTCACGAGGACGACGACCTCGGTCCTCGAGTCGCCCTTCACCGAGTCCTGGAAGGCGAAGAGGTCGCGCAGCTCGTCGGCCGCGGCGCCGTCGTCGGGGTCGACGAAGTGGACGACGAGGACCTTTCCGGGCGCGCCGACGAGGTTCCGGCCCTTCCCGTCGCGGGTCTCCACCTCGAGGTGCCCTCCCGCGTCGATGTTCAGGAGCCCGTGGTCGTGGTCGGCGTGGGTCGCCGGGACGAGGGCCGACCGGTAGGCGAGGAAGAGGCCGGCGAAGGCCACGGCGAAGGCCACGGCGAAGACGAGGCGGCGCTTGGAAGGAGTCATCGACGGGATTGTACGGAGGGGGCCTGCCGGGCGCCCACCTCGCTGTCGGTATCGACCGAGAAGCGGGCGAAGCCGGAGAACTCGAACCGGAACGACGTGTCGAGGCGGAAGAAGACAGCCGTCTTCCCCTTGACGTGGAGATCGACGACGCACGGGAACCAGACCCCGTGGGGAAGCCGCCCGCCTCGATACGAGATCGCCGCTTCCTTCACGTTCGCCGCGAGCCCGCCGGCGACCTTGACGGGCCGGACGAGTCGGGCCTCGACCGAGACGATCTGGAAGTCCGAGGCGTCGACGAGGACGCGACCGGCGAGGGCGTTGAGGGCCCGGTCGCCGAGCGAGCCTGCCGCAAGGCCCGGCTTCGGCGAGAACTCGAGGGCGTAGAGGAGCCGTCCTTCCTCCTCGACCGTTCCTTCGAGCCTGTAGTCGAACCGCCCGATCAGGTCGGAAAGGCGCCTCGGCCCGACGAGGGGGTCCTCCTCCTCGCCGGAGACGGCGGGTGGCCGGGAGGCCGTCGCCTCGGCGCGCCGCTCGACCTGGCGCCGCTCGGTTTTCGCGTCCTCTTCCGCCTGCTCGCGCTTCTCCTCGTCTGTGGCCGGCCGGCCGTCGATCTCGACCAGCTCGCGGGTGGCCTCCCCGGGCTTCTCCCCCGAGAAGAAGTGGAAGAGGCGGCGATGGCTCTCCTTCCGCCGTCCGTCCTTGTCGTACGTCGTCCGGATCTCCCGCTGGTCGAAGGTGAAGTCGGTGAGGGACCGGTCGACCCGCCCCTGCTCGAGGGCGACCCTCCGGATCAGCTCTTCGGCGGTGAACGGGAGGGCCTCCGGCCCGGCGCCGCGATCCGCGGGCTGCGCGCCGGCAGCGCCCGAGAGGAGGAATGCCAGGAAAACGCCCGGAAGAACCGCCACGTGACCTCTACGCACCGGTGCGACGTTACGATGCCCCCATGTCGAATGCACCAAAGTCCGCCCTCGATCTCGCCATGGAACGCCTCCACGCGGCCGACACCGAGGCCGGCATCGAGGAGACACACCTCACCGACGCCCAGAAAGCCGCCATCGCCGAGGCGCGGTCCGTCGGCACCTCCCGCCTCGCCGAGAGGGAGATCCTCTTCAAGGACGCCCTGAGGAAGGTCTTCGAGCCCTCCGAGCGGGAGAAGGCCGAAGAGGAGTACCGGCTCGACCGGTCGCGCATCGAGGCCGACCGCGACCGGGCGATCGAACGAATCCGCCGCGGGGAGAGCTGACGGAACAGGGTAGCGATGATCGTCGTCACCGGCGGGACCGGATTCCTCGGGCGCGCTCTCGTCGCCACCCTCCGCGGAAGGGGACGAGACGTCGTGGTCGTCACGCGGGACCCCGCGAACGACCGGGTCCCCGCGGGCGCCCGCACCGTCTCCTGGAGCGACCTGCCGTCCGCCGTCGACGGCGCCGACGCCGTCGTCAATCTCGCCGGGGAGACGATCGCCCAGCGCTGGACCCCGGCCGCGAAGGCCCGGATCGTCGGGAGCCGGGCCTGGGCCGCCGAACAGGTCGGCGCGGCGCTCAGGGCCGCGAAGAGGCGGCCCGGCGTGCTCGTCAACGCTTCGGCCGTCGGCTTCTACGGGAACCGCGGGGACGAGGAGCTGACCGAGGCGAGCGGGCCCGGCTCCGGCTTTCTCGCCGAGACGACGGTGGCCTGGGAGGACGCGGCCCGGCGCGCCACGCCCGGAGGGGTCCGTCTCGTCCGCCCTCGGATCGGGGTCGTCCTCGGCGAGGGGGGCGGGGCGCTTTCGAAGATGCTCCTCCCCTTCCGGCTCGGCGTCGGCGGCCCGCTCGGCAGCGGGAAGCAGTGGATGCCGTGGATCCACCGCGACGACCTCGTCGCCCTCCTCGTCGCGACGCTCGAGGACCCCCGCTTCGACGGCCCGGTCAACGCCACGGCCCCCGCGCCCGTCACGATGAAGGCGTTCGCCGCGACGCTCGGCCGGGTCCTCCACCGCCCCGCCTTCGCGCCGGCCCCCGCCTTCGCGATCCGCGCCGCGATGGGAGAGATGGCCGCGCTGGTCCTCGACGGGCAGAAGGTCCTTCCCGCGAAGGCCATGGCCTTCGGCTTCCGGTTCCGGTTCGCCGGCCTCGAGCCGGCCCTCAGGGAGATCCTCGACCGCGCTTCGGCAACTGACGGCGCGCCCCTGGGCGGGTAGACTCGCTCGATGGCGCCCTCTGTCGGAAAGTCCGTTCCCCGCGTCGACGGCCCCGCCAAGGCGGCCGGCTCGGCGCGTTACGTCGACGACCTCGTCCTGCCCGGAATGCTCCACGGCGCGACCGTCCGGAGCGACGTCGCCCGCGGCCGCCTCCTCGGCATCGACCTCGACCCCGCGTTCGACTGGAGCGGGATCACCGTCGTCACCGCCGACGACGTCCCGGTCAACTCCGTCCCGATCATCGAGACCGACCAGCCGGTCCTGGCGAAGGACGAGATCCGGCACGCCTACGAACCGGTCGCCCTCCTCGCCTGCGAGGACCGGCTCCGGCTCGAGAAGGCGCTGGGGCACGTCACGCTCCGCGTCGAGCCGCTGACGCCGGTCCTGACGATCGACGACGCCCTCGCGGCGCGCGAGGTGATCCGCCCGCCCGACAACGTCTTCAAGCGCTACCTCATCACGAAGGGGCGGGGCGGCGACGGCCGTCGAGGGGTGCGAGGTCGTCGTGAGCGGCGTCTACGAATCGGGCGCCCAGGAGCACGTCTACATCGAGCCGAACGGGATGATCGCCTTCTGGGACGACGAGGGCGCGCACGTCGAGGGCTCTCTCCAGTGCCCGTTCTACGTCCAGAAGGGAATCAAGGGGGTCTTCGGCCTCCCCGACGACGGCGTCGACGTGACGCAGGCCGTCACCGGCGGCGGCTTCGGCGGCAAGGAGGAGTACCCGACGCTCCTCGCCCTCCACGCCCTCCTCCTCGCGAAGAAGTCGGGCCGCCCGGTGAAGCTCGTCTACGGCCGCCAGGAGGACATCGAGGCCTCGACGAAGCGGCACCCGTCGCGCGTCGAGATCGCCACCGGCTGCGACCGGGACGGGACGCTGCGCGCCGTCTCGATCCGCATCCTCTTCGACGGCGGCGCGTACGTCACGCTCACGCCGGTCGTCCTCTCGCGCGGCGCGCTCCACTCCTGCGGCGCCTACCGCTGGGAGGACGTGACCGTCGAGGCGCTCGCCGTCGCGACGAACACGCCGCCGAACGGCGCCTTCCGCGGCTTCGGCGCGCCGCAGACCATCTGGGCGATCGAGCGGCACATGGATCGCGTCGCGCGGACGCTCGGCATCGACCCGATGGAGCTGCGGCGGAAGAACCTCCTCCGCCTCGGCGACACGACGGCGACGGGGCAGACGCTGAAGGAGTCGGTCGGCGTCGAGGAGTGCGTCGAGAAGGCGATGGCGGCGAGCGGATTCGCCGAGAAGCGCGCCCGCGGGCCGGTCGTGACCGGGCGCGTCGCCCGCGGCATCGGCGCCGCCGTCTTCCTCCACGGCGCCGGCTTCACCGGCTCGGGGGAGAAGTACCTGAAGGGAAAGATCGCCGTCGACCTCCTCCCCGGCGGGCGCGCCCGCGTGCGGACCGCCTCGACCGAGATCGGCCAGGGGACCGAGACCGTCTTCCGGCAGATCGCGGCCGACGCCCTCGGCATCGCAGATCGACGCCGTCGACTTCGCCGTCCCGTCGACGAAGCACGTCCCCGATTCGGGCCCGACCGTCGCCTCGCGGACCGTCATGGTCGTCGGGTCGATCGCCGAGCACGCCGCGACGCGAGCTGCGGGTCCGGGTCGGCGAGGAGGCGACGGTCTCGGGCGTTTCCGCGAGCCGTCGCCTGGGATCGCCTCGCCGCCGACCCCGGGCGCGCGACGGCCCTCGTGCAGTACGAGCCGCCGCCGGGCGTCGTCTGGGACGACGCGACCTACTCGGGCGACGCCTACCCGGCGTACGGCTGGGCCTGCGACGTCGCGGAGGTGGAGGTCGACCTCGACACGTTCGAGACGAAGGTGACCGGCTTCTGGGCCGCGGTCGACGTCGGCCGCGTGATGAACCCGATCCTCTGCGCCGGGCAGGTCGAGGGCGGAACGCTCCAGGCGATCGGCTGGGCGCTGACGGAGAAGCTCGTGACGCGGGACGGGAAGATCCTGAACCCGAGGATGACGAACTACATCGTCCCGACGAGCCTCGACGCGCCTCCGTTCACGACGATCCTCGTCGAGGCGCCGTACTCCCGCGGACCCGGCGGGGCGAAGGGGGTCGGCGAGCTGCCGATGGACGGCGGCGCCCCCGCGGTCGCCGCGGCGATCGAGCACGCGACCGGCCTCGTCCTCGACCGCGTTCCGCTCCTTCCCGAAGACCTCTTCGAAGCCTCGCTGAAGGGAGACGCGCGATGAGCGTGACGCTCACGGTCAACGGCTCCCTCCTCACGCTCGAGGCCGCCTCCCGCCGCGCGCCTCCTCGACGTCCTCCGCGAGCGGCTCGGCCTGACCGGGACGAAGGAAGGGTGCGGCGAGGGCGAGTGCGGCGCCTGCACCGTCCTCCTCGACGGCGTCCCGGTGAACTCCTGCCTCGTCGCCCTCGGCCAGTGCGCCGGGCGCGAGGTGACGACGGTGGAAGGGCTCGGCGACGCGCAGCACCTGACGCCGCTGCAGGAGGCGATGGTGACCGAAGGGGGCGCTCAGTGCGGCATCTGCACCCCCGGAATGCTCCTCTCGGCCGAGGCTCTCCTGCGCGAGAAGCCGGCGCCGACCGACGGGGAGATCCGCGAGGCGATCGCCGGCAACGTCTGCCGCTGCACCGGCTACCAGCGGATCGTCAACGCGGTCGTCGAGGCGGGAAAGCGCCGCGAGGTCCGCCCGTGAGCGTCGCCGGCCTCGCCCTCCATTCCTTCACCGCGCCGCGGGACCTCCCGGAGGCGCTCGGCCTTCTCGCCGAGCGCGCCGCCGCGAAACGAGAAGACCGTCCTCCTCGCCGGCGGCACCGACTGGTTCGTCGAGCGGCACGTCGCCCCGCCGGAAACGGAGGGGACGCTCCCGCTCGTCGTCGACGTGTCGCGCCTCGAGGGTCTTCGCGCGAGTCTCGCTCGCACGGCGACACGCTCCGGATCGGCGCCGGCGCGTCACCTACCTCGAGCTGCGCAAGGACCCCCGCGTCGTCACGCGCTGCCCGCTTCTCGCCGCCATGGCCCGCGACGTCGGCGCCCTCCAGATCCAGGCCCGCGGCACGCTCGCCGGGAACCTCGCCTCCGGCTCCCCCGCCGCCGACGGCGTCTGCGCCCTCGCGGCCCTCGACGCGACCCTCCTCCTCCGGAGCGTCCGCGGCGCGCGGCGCGTCCCGCTCGCGGGCTTCTACACCGGCTACCGGAAGAGCGTCCTCGCCCCCGACGAGCTGATCGAGGCGATCGAGATCGCGCTACCTCCCGTCGGCTCTCCCTTCTCGTGGCGGAAGGTCGGAACGCGCCAGGCGCAGGCCATCTCGAAGGTCGCCCTCGCGGCCGTCGCCGTCGTCGAGAACGGCCGCTGCACGCGCCTCGGCCTCGCCATGGCCTCCGTCGCGCCGACGGTCGCGTTCCTGCCGGCGACGCGCGCCCTCGGCCTCTCGCGCCCGCTCGCGGAGATCACCCCCGCCGACGTCGAGCGCGCCGTCCTCGCGGACATCTCCCCGATCGACGACATCCGCTCGACCGCCGCCTACCGGCGGCACGTCGCCGTCGCGCTCGTCACGAGGTTCTTCGAGAAGCTCGCCTAGCGGGATCCCTCACGAAGGGAGGGGTCTGGTCTACGCTCTACACTCTGCGGTGCCTCGGGCCATCCCGCCGCGCCTCCTCAGAGTGCCGGGATGAGCCCCGAGACGATCGCGGCGAGCGTCGCGCTGCTCACGAGGAGCCACAGGACCACGCCCTGGGCGAGTGGACGCACGCCCACCCGCCGCAGGACGTCGCGCGTCAGGCCCGTCCCGATCAGGAAGAGCGTCAGGACGAGAGACTGGCGCGCCACCGCAACCAGGACGCCCCAGAGCGGCTGAAGGGACGGCAGGAGCGTCCGCACGCCGGCGGCCGCGACGAAGCCGGCGATGAAGAGCGGGAACTTCACCCTCTGGTCGGAGCGCGAGAGGAGCGCCGCCACCCAGGACGCACGGCATGATCCAGAGGGCCCGCGTGAGCTTCACCGTGGTCGCAAGCGCGAGCGCTTCCGGGCCGAACGCCGAGGCCGCACCGACGACGCTGCTCGTGTCGTGGATCGCGAGTCCCGCCCAGAGGCCGAACTGTCCCTGGTCGAGGTGGAGGACGTGCCCGACGGCCGGGAAGAGAACCAGCGCGGCCGCGTTCAGCGTGAAGACGGTCGCCAGCGAAACGGCGATCTCGTCGCTCTTCGCCTTGACGACGGGAGCCATCGCCGCGATCGCGCTCCCACCGCAGATCGCCGTGCCGAACGAGATCAGGGTCGACAGGGGTCCCGACGTCCCGGCGAGCCGGCCCAGGAGCGCGCCCGCACTCAGGGTGAGCGCGATCCCCACCACCGTGTAGACCGCAGACCGGGCGCCGACGTGCAGCACGGTCCCAAGGCTGAGGCCGAAGCCGAGCCCGACGACCGACGCCTGGAGGAGCACCCGGCTCCAGAGGGCCGTCCTCGCCGGTGCGGGGTTCCCGACAGCCAGGCTGAAGAGGATCCCGGCGGCGAGCGCCGTCGCGGGCCCGACCCACGGAAGGAGGCACGCGGCCGCGAGGATGAAGAAGAGGGCGACGCGACGGCGATCGGACACGCTCGGGATTATTCCTCCCTCCGCCGTTGACGTCCCGTCTCAGGCTCAAACCTTTCCCTCGAACGGTCGTATCGTCCGGACGTGGCTCGTACGATGCACGTCCGTCGACTCGTCCCATTCTTCCTCTCCTGCCTTCCGCTCCTCGCCCCTCCCGCCGCCGCCGTCCCCGCCCGGTTCGTGAGGACTCCGGACGTCCGTGGCGACGTCGTCGTCCTCTCGTGGGAAGGGGACCTCTTCCGCGTCCCGCTCGCGGGGGGCGCCGCCGTCCGGATGACGACCCACCCGGGGAACGAGGAGTCGCCGAAGCTCTCCCCCGACGGGAAGTGGGTCGCCTTCCGCGCGGCCTACGACGGCCCGAACGAGGTCTACCTGATGCCGATGGCGGGCGGCGTCCCGAAGCGCCTGACGTATACAGGCAACGCTTCGCCCGTCACCTGGACGCCCGACGGGAAGAAGGTCGTCTTCCGCTCCGGCTTCGAGTCGACCTTCCGTCCCGTCCCGAGGCTCTACTCGGTCTCCCCCGACGGCGAGCTGCCCGAGCCGCTCCCGCCCGAGCGGGGCGTCCTCGCCTCGTACTCCCCCGACGGGACGAAGCTCGCCTACAACCGGCGCGGCGACGAGGAGTACTACTGGAAGCGCTACAAGGGGGGCCAGTACCAGGACATCTGGCTCTACGACTTCAAGGCGAACAGCTACACCCTCGCTCACCGACTACGTCGGGAAGAACTCCTACCCGATGTGGGCCGGCGGCGGCCTCCTCTTCGTGACGGACCGCGCCTCGAAGGGGGTCGCGAACCTCTGGCGCCTCGACCCGGCGACGAAGGCGGCCTCGCCCGTCACGTCGTACGAGGACTTCGACGTCCAGATGCCGTCGACCGACGGGAAGACGGTCGTCTTCACCCGGGCCGGCGTCCTCTACCGGATGGACGTCGCCACCTCGAAGGTCGAGAAGGTCGACGTCGACGTCCCGAGCGACCAGTGGGCCGTCGGCGGAGCGGGCCGTCAGCGCGAAGGAGACGGTCCAGTCGATGGCGGTCTCCAATGACGGGAAGTGGACCGCGTTCGAGGCCCGCGGCGACCTCTTCCTCGTCTCGACGGACGAGAACGGCGGGACCCGCAACCTGACGCGCGCGCCGAAGAGCCGCGAGCGCTTCCCCCGCTTCTCGCCCGACGGGACGAAGGTCGCCTTCTTCTCCGACCGGACCGGCGAGTACCAGCTCTACGTCTGCGACGCGACCGCCGACGGAGCGGGCAAGCCGTGGGAAGCGCTCACGACGAGCCTCGACCGGACCGCCTACCACGCCGAGTGGTCGCCCGACGGGACGAAGCTCCTCTTCGGCGACAAGGACCTCCGGATCTTCGTCGTCGACGTGGCGACGAAGAAGCGGACGAAGATCGCCGAATCGCATCAGCTCGTCCAACGACGAGTTCTCGTGGGAGATCTCCGACTACTCCTGGTCGCCCGACGGGGCGTGGGTCGCCTACACGCAGATCGAGCCGAACCGCAACGGGCGAATCTGGCTCCACGAGCTCGCGACCGGGAAGACGCGTGCCGGTGACGGACGGCTTCTACCACTCGGTGAACCCGTCGTTCGACGCGAAAGGAGACCTCCTCTACTTCCTCTCGTACCGCAGCTTCACGACCCGCATCGACGTCTTCGAGGACAACCACGTCATCCCGAAGCCGGTGATGCCCGTCGCCGTCCAGCTCCGCGCCGGGCAGAAGCCGCCGTTCGAAAAGGCCCCGAAGGACGAGGCGAAGAGCACGGAGCCCGCGCCCGAGGGGACGAAGGTCGGGACGAAGGACGTGAAGGAAGCAAAGGGCGCAAAGGACGCTCCGAAGGCGTCCGCCCTCCCGAAGGTCGTCGTCGACGTCGAGGGCCTTTCCTCGCGTCTCTTCCCGCTCCCCGTCAAGGCCGGGACCTACTTCCACCTGAAGGCCGGCAAGGGCTTCGTGACCTGGGGGTCGACCGAGGAGTACGGCGAGGACGAGATCGAGCAGCTCTTCACGCCCGCCTTCGGCAAGGACCTCCTCGGCCTGCGCGTCTTCGACGTCGCCTCGCAGAAGGAGGTCGCGCTCGAAGGGAACGATCTCCGACTGGCGGCTCTCGCCGAACGGCGAGCAGGTCGTCGTGAAGAAGGGCGCTGCGTTCCACGCCTCGCCGCTGGAGAAGGTCTTCTCCGGCAAGGCCCTCGGCACGGCGCTCTCCCTCGACCGCCTCGTCGTCCGCGTCAACCCGCGCGACGAGTGGCTGCAGGTCTTCGACGACGCATGGCGCTGGTACCGCGACTTCTTCTACGACCCGAACATGCACGGCCGCGACTGGAAGGCGATGGGCGCGGCCTACCGGGCGATGGTCCCCGAGCTCAACTCGCGAAACGAGCTGAACTGGCTCCTCTCGCAGATGGTGGGCGAGCTCTGCGTCTCGCACACCTACGTCGGCGGCGGCGACACCGGACCGAAGAAGGCCCCGGAGGCGCTCGTCTTCACCGGGCGCCTCGGCGCCGACCTCGCCGCCGGCGCGAACGGTCGCTACGTCTTCCGCTCGGTCTTCCGCCCCTCGGGTCTGACGGGCGACCTCGTCGGCGCCTCTCGCCCGCCCCGACGTGAACGTGAGGGACGGGGAGTTCCTCCTCGCCGATCGACGGGATCGACCTGAAGGTCCCCGACAACCCGTACCGGCACCTCCAGGTCGCCAAGGGCCAGAAGGTGAAGCTCACGGTCGGCCCGACGGCCGACGGAACGGGGAGCCGCGTCGTCGAGGTCGAGCCGCTCCGCTCCGAGTACGACCTCCGCTACGACCGCTGGGTCGCGAAGAACCTCGCGTACGTCGAGAACGCCTCCGGCGGCAAGATGGGGTACCTCCACCTGACGGCGATGGGGGCCGAGAACATCGCCCAGTTCGACCGCTACTACCGCGCCTTCCACGACCGCAAGGGGCTCGTCATCGACGTCCGCGGCAACGGCGGCGGCTGGATCGAGTACTTCGTCATCGACAAGCTCGAGCGGAAGCTGACCGCGTTCAACGTCCTGAAGAACATGGAGCCGTTCTCCTACCCGCCCGGCGCGTCGACCGCCCACCTCGCGGTCCTGACGAACGAGTACAACGGCTCGGACGGCGAGGCGTTCATCGAGCACTGGAAGGCCGCGAAGCTCGGACCGGTCATCGGCGTCCCGTCGTGGGGCGGCCTCGTCGGCATCGTCAACGGCCAGCCGACGGTCGACGGCGGTACGGTCCACCAGTCGAACAACGCCTTCTGGGGGAGCGAAGGGAAGTGGCTCGTCGAGAACCACGGGGCCGACCCGGACATCCTCCTCGAGAACGACCCCGCGTCGGCGTCCCGCGGCATCGACCTCCAGCTCGAGAAGGCGGTCGAGGTGCTGAACAAGGCGATCGTCGAGAAGCCCTTCACCTTCCCGGCGCGACCGGCCTACCCGGTGAAGTAGAGAAGAATCCCGGCGGCGGGGGAAGTGCCGGCGGCGCTTCCCCCGCCTGTCCGCTCCCCGCGCGATCCGGCCTTCCCGCCAGGACCTCGCTGGCTTAGAGTTCGCCGATGCGCCTCGCCTCCTCCGGCCCTCGTCGGTCTCGGCCTCGCTTTCGGCCTCGCCCTTCCCGCCGCCGCCGAGGGCCCGTTCCGGCCCGTCGAAGCGCCCGCCGAGACGGCAGGACTCCCGGCGACGACGGTCCGGGCCAGCGCCGTCCGCCCGTTCCGCTTCGACGCCCGGCTCTTCGCGGACGCGCTGAAGGACGTCGCCTCCGAGAGGACGAACGAGGTCGGGACGCCGTCGACGCTCCTCGAGCTCCCGCACCCCGACGGCTCTCTCGCCCTCTTCCGTGTGATCGAGTCGCCGGTGATGGCGCCGGAGCTCGCGGCGGTGTTCCCGGAGATCCGCACGTTCCGCGGCGAGGGGGTAGACGACCCGACCGCTTCCGTCCGTTTCGAGTTCTCGCCGCGCGGCTTCTCGGCAATGGTGCTCTCGGCTTTCGGGGCCTGGTACGTCGAGCCGTGGTCGCGGGAAGAGCGGGACTACGTCGCCTCGTTCCATCGTCGCGACGCCCTTCGCGACCCCCAGAGCCCGTTCGAGTGCCAGGGACCGGACACGCCCGACGCGGGCGAGGGCCCGCCTTCCGCTCGAAGGGGCAGGACCTCGGACCGGCTCCGTTCCCGCTCGTCTCCGTCGGCCCGACGCTCCGGACCTACCGGCTCGCACTCGCGACGACCGGCGAGTACTCCGTCGCAGTCTGCGGCGCCAGCCCCACGAAGCCGTGCGTCGCGGCCGAGCTCGTCGTCGCCATGAACCGGGTGAACGGAATCTACGAGCGCGAGGTCGCCGTGAGGATGACGCTCGTAGCGGGCAACGACGCCGTCATCTACCTCGACGGCGCGACCGACCCCTACACGAACGGCAGCGGCGGCACGATGCTCGGAGAGAACCAGAGCAACCTGGACGCCGTGATCGGGGGCGCGAACTACGACGTCGGGCACGTCTTCTCGACCGGCGGCGGGGGGATCGCGGGCCTGCGGGTCATCTGCAGCGCCAGCTCGAAGGCGCGCGGCGTGACCGGCCGGTCGACCCCGACCGGAGACGCGTTCTGGGTCGACTACGTCGCGCACGAGATGGGGCACCAGTTCGGCGGGAACCACACGTTCAACGGCAGCCTCGGCTCCTGCGCCGGCGGGAACCGGAACGCATCGACCGCCTACGAGCCGGGAAGCGGGTCGACGATCATGGCGTACGCGGGTATCTGCGGCTCGCAGGACCTCCAGCCCAACAGCGACCCTTACTTCCACGGCAAGAGCTTCGACGAGATCGTCGCCCACGTCACGACGGGCGGCGGCGCGAGCTGCGCGGCGAGCACGGCGACGTCGAACTCGGCACCGACGGTCGACGCGGGCGCGGCGTACACGATCCCCTCCCGAACGCCGTTTGCCCTCACGGGATCGGCGAGCGACCCCGAGAGCGATCCCCTGACGTTCGGATGGGAAGAGTTCGACCTCGGCACCGTTGAACCGGCGCCTCCGCTCGTCGACGCCGGCAACCGCCCCATCTTCCGCTCTTTCAACCCGACCGTCGGCCCGACCCGGACCTTCCCGAAACTCTCCGACGTCCTCGCCGGAACGACGACCTACGGCGAGACGATGCCGACGACGAGCCGGACGATGAACTTCCGCCTGACGGCGCGCGACAACCGGGGCGGTGGCGGCGGCGTGAACTCCGACACGACGACGGTCGCCTCCGTGACGACGGCCGGGCCCTTCGCGATCACCGTCCCCGCGTCCGCCGTGTCCTGGCCCGCGGCCTCGACGCAGACCGTCACCTGGAACGTCGCGGGCACGAACCTCACTCCGATCTCCTGCGCGAACGTCGCGATCTCCCTCTCCACCGACAGCGGCGCCACGTTCCCGGCGACGCTCCTCGCCTCGACCCCGAACGACGGCTCGCAGGCCATTACCCTCCCGAACACGCAGACCGCCGGCGCGACGGCCCGCGTGAAGATCGCGTGCGTCGGGAACGTCTTCTTCGCGATCTCCCGGCCGTCGTTCACGATCTCGGCGCCCCTGCCCCCGCCGACGGTGTCGGCCATCGATCCTGCCTCGGGCACGACCCTGGGCGGGACGGCCGTGACGATCACGGGGACGAACCTCACCGGCGCCACGTCGGTGACGTTTGGCGGCACGGCGGCCGCGTCGTACACGGTGAATTCGGCGACCCGGATCACGGCGACGACGCCCGCGCACGCGGCGGGAGCGGTCGGACGTCGCCGTGACGACGCCTGGCGGAACCGCGACATCCACGGGAGGCTTCACCTACGTCGTGCCGACACCCACGATCACGGCTGTTTCGCCGAGCTCCGGCCCGACCGCCGGCGGGACTCCCGTCACGATCACGGGCTCCGGCTTCGTCGCCGGGGCGACGGTGTCGATCGGCGGGGTCGCCGCCACGTCCGTCAACGTCGCCTCGGCGACGTCGATCACCGCCGTGACCGGTGCGCATGCCGCGGGCCCGGTCGACGTCGCCGTGACGACGCCTGGCGGAACCGCGACGTCCACGGGGGCCTTCACCTACGTCTTGCCGACACCCGCGATCACGACTGTCTCGCCGACCTCCGGCCCGACCGCGGGCGGGACTCCCGTCACGATCACGGGTTCCGGCTTCCTCGCCGGGGCGACGGTGTCGATCGGCGGGGTCGCCGCCACGTCCGTCAACGTCGCCTCGGCGACGTCGATCACCGCCGTGACAGGTGCGCATGCCGCGGGTGCGGTCGACGTCGCCGTCACGACGGCCGGCGGAACCGCGACGTCCACGGGAGGCCTTCACCTACGTCGTACCGACGCCCGCGATCACGGCTGTCTCGCCGAGCTCCGGCCCGAGCCGCGGGCGGGACTCCCGTCACGATCACGGGCTCCGGCTTCGTCGCCGGGGCGACGGTGTCGATCGGCGGGGTCGCCGCCACGTCCGTCGACGTCGCCTCGGCGACGTCGATCACCGCCGTGACCGGCGCGCATGCCGCGGGCCCGGTCGACGTCGCCGTCACGAACCCGGGCGGCGCCCCGGGAACGCTTCCGGCGGGCTTCGCGTACATCGCCGGGACCGACGGGCTTCGCCTTCTACACGGTCACGCCCTGCCGCGTCGTCGACACGCGGAACGCCGACGGGCCGTTCGGCGGCCCCATCCTCGCGGCGTCACCGGCCGAACGGACCTTCGCCCTCGCGCCGGCGTGCGGCGTCCCGGCCGACGCAAGGGTCGTTTCGGCCAACGTCACCGTGACGGGCGGCGCGGAGGCAGGGAGCCTTCGGATCTACCCGGCCGACTCGACGCTCCCGGTGGCCACGACGATCTCGTTCAGCGCCGGGAAGACGAGGGCCAACAACGCGATGCTCCTTCTGTCGACGGCCGGCGGCGCGGGGCGCGTGACGGTCCGCAACGACTCGCACCGCCCCGTCCACCTCATCGTCGACGTGAACGGCTACTTCAGGTAGGGCTTTCCCTCACGCCTCCCAGCGGTGGAACCAGAGCGACTGCTTCGCCACCGGCTCGGCCTTCGTCTCGAGCGCGGCCATCTGGGCGCGCGTGAGCGGCGTGAAGCCCCGCGCGATCGCCACGTTCTCCTCGAGCTGCGCCACGGAGTCGCAGCCGACGATGATCGTCGAGACCGGAAGCGTGAGGACGTAGCGCATCGCCTCGGGCATCGTGAGCGTTCCGGGGCGCGTCGCCTTGATCTTCCCGCGCTGCTCCTCGAGCGGCGGCGGGACGTAGCCTGAGAGGAGCCGGCCTCGGGCCGGGACCTTCATCCCGATGATTCCCATCTCCTTCTCGACGGCGAGCGGCAGGAGATCGCTGCCGAACGGAAGGTGGTGCGGGTCGGCGGCGTTGATGGCGAGGAGGATCGAGTCGAAGGGAAAGCGCCGGACGGCCTCGGCGAGAACGGCCGGGTCGGTGTGCCCCGAGAGCCCGAGGAAACGGACGAGCTTCTGCTCGCGCGCCTGCTGGAACGCCTCGAGCGCCCCTCCCTTCGCGCAGACTTTCTCCACGTCGTCCATCGTGCTCATCGCGTGGAGCTGCCAGAGATCGACGTGGTCCGTCTTCAGGAGCTTCAGCGACGTCTCGAGGAGCCGGAGGGAGCCGTCGCGCGAGCGGTCGTGCGTCTTCGTGGCGAGAAACGCCTCGTTCCTCCTTTTCGCCATCACCGTCCCGAAGTACTGCTCGCTCCAGCGTTCGTCTCCCCCGTAGCGGGCCGAGGTGTCGACGTAGTTCACGCCGAGGTCGAGCGCCCGCTCGATGATCGGCACGGCGACGGCTTCATTCGCGGGCTTCTCGAGGGCGGCCTGGCCGCCGAGGCTGAAGAGACCGACGTGAAAGCCGGTCTTCCCGAGGTTGCGGGTCGGCATTGCCTCCGCAGTCCGGGGGTTGAATGGGTGTGCGTCCGGCTTCGCCGCCGCCCCCGCGTCGGGCCTCTTCCGCGCGTCAGGCCCCTTCGACGGAAGGGCCTGGTCCGCTCCGAGCCGGCCGGTCACGAGGCCCGCGGCGGCAGCCGCTGCAGCGGCGCCGAGCTTCAGGAGGTCTCGCCGTTCCATCGCCCCGTCCTTCGTCTTCTCGTCCCTGTCGGCCATCACGCACCTCCCGCCGGAGCCCCCGGCCCGCCAAGTATCGCCCGGCCGCGGGCCCGCCTCAGAGGCGCGGCTTCCGCCCCCCTCCCGCCTCGATCTCCGCGACGTGGGCCCGCGCCCGCGCGGCGAGCGAGGGGTCTTCCGTCGCGGCCGCCACCTCGCGGAAGACCCCGAGGGCGGCGGCGCCCTGTCCGGCGTTCAGGAGCCCGACCGCCGCGTTGAACCGGCGGACGAGCCGGTTGTGCGTCACGAGCCGCCGCAGCTCGCCCACGTCCCAGCCGAGAGCGCTCTGCATCTCGGGGTCGTACCCGAGCGACGCGTGAAGCGCCTCGAGCCGGGTGAGCGCCTCTTCCTCGCGCCCCGCGTCGATGAGGCGGTTCACGAGGTCGACTTCCGCCGGAACGTCACGCCGGACGGCGACGGTGGCGCCTGGCAGGGTCGACGAGAGAAGCGGGGCCGGGGGCGGAACCGCCGCAGGGGTGACCGAACCCACCTGCGCGTCGGGCTCGGGCGAACGGCGGCCCTTCACGACGCCGCCGAGGACTCCCGCGGCCCCGGTCCGGGTCAGCGGCAGCAGGCGGCCGACGGGCGGCGCT
The DNA here is from genome assembly GCA_963804035.1 of uncultured Gammaproteobacteria bacterium. Lineage (GTDB taxonomy): Bacteria > Pseudomonadota > Gammaproteobacteria > Methylococcales > Methylomonadaceae > Methyloglobulus. The sequence goes on from CAWDOO010000004.1 coordinate 1,125,760, forward strand.
CCGGCGGGCACGTCGACGACCCGCGCGAGCGGCCGCGACTCGACAACGTGCCGTCGCGCCCGTTCGAGAAGCGCCCTTTCGTTCTCTCCGAACGCGTCGCGCAGGGCGGCCGCCCCCTCGCGCCCTTCCGAGAGCAGCTCGGCGAAACGGCGCAGCTGCTCCTCTCCATCGGGAGTTCCCTGCAGCAGGACGTGGACGACGGCCCAGGCCTGCGCGCGGAGAAGGGCGACAGTCGACTCCTCACCGTCGAGCGTCGACGCGGAGAAGAGGCCCGGGCGCCCGGCCGTGAGGCGAAAGGCGCGGAGGAGGGCCACGTGCTCCGGCACGAGCCGCCCCAGCGTCGCCCGCTCCTGGGTCGCCGAGAAGGTCGAGAGGTATTCGCCGAGCCCTGTCACGAGCCACTCCGGGAGCGGCGCTCGCGACCGGCGCGCGAGGGCGGTCGCGACGGCGCGGAGGAAGCCCGCGCGCGCCTCCTCGTCGCTCGTCGCCGCGACGACGATCCGGCCGCCCGCGGGACCCGTCGGCGGATAGCCCGCTCGGGCGAGGTGCCCGGCCTCGTGGACGACGACGGCGACGAGCGGCGGCGGCGCACCGAACGCCCCCGGGACGAGCCCCGGCATCAGGGCGACGAGCGCCCGGAGCGTGACGGCCGTCTCGACGAGGCGCGTGTCGGACGCCGTCCCGACCACCGTGACGCTCCCCACCTCCACCTTTCTCCACGCCTCCCGGTCGGGGACGGGCGCGGGAGGCGGGGCGGGAGCGGAGAAAGCCGAAGCGCGACCCAGCAGGGACGACAGGAGGGCGAAGGCGAGGCAAGGCCGCCACGGCCCCCTCCCTCCACGCGAGCCCTCCGGGAACGGCGTCACGTCGTTCTCCTCCGCCGCCTAGTATCGCCCGCGAGACCGGTTGTCCGCTCCCTGCGGTGTGATCGCGAAGTCCAAACAGGGCCGCGCGACGTTGTAGGGTGGGGAGACTCCCGTGACCACGCGACCGACCGTCCGTCCCTTCCCGTCCGTCGCGGCCGCGGCTTTCGCGACCGCCGCGGCGATGCTCGTCCTCGACCTGGCGTGGCTGGGTGTCGTCGCGCGCGGCCTCTACGTCTCCGCCCTGGGACCGCTGATGCGGCCGGAGGCCTTCTGGCCCGCGGCGGCGCTCTTCTACGCCTTCTACGTCGCGGCGATCGTGGCCTGGGCGGTCCTCGACACGCAGAGTGCGCAGGCCGCGACCCGGCGGGGCGCCGCTCTCGGCTTCGTCGCCTACACGACCTACGAGCTGACGAACTGGGCCGTGCTGCGGGACTGGCCGGCCTGGATCGTCCCGGTCGACATCGCGTGGGGCGTCGTCCTGACCGCCGTCGCCGCCCTCGCGGGAAAGCTCGCCCAGCGCAGCGTCCAGCGGCCCCCGGGGCACTCCGGTGAATCGCGGGACGAGTCGCTCCTGTCGGTCTGGGCGCGGCGGGCGGTCACCGTCCCGCTCTACCTCCTGCTGGCTGTGCTGGCGTTCGTCACCGCCCCGCTCTGGGCCATCGCCGGGTTCGCCTGGGACGCGCTGACCGGCGAGGCGCGGCGACGACCGCGGACTCGGGCGTTCGCGTTCTTCGCGCTCTACCTCGGCTGCGAGGCCGCTGGCCTCTTCGCGGCGACGAGCCTCTGGATCGTCACCCTCGGCGGGCGCATCGGCGGACCTCGGCGCTGGATCGAGCTCAACGCGACGCTCCAGCGCCGATGGGCAGACGCACTCTTCTTCGGAAGCCTCCGGCTCTTCTCCATGAAGGTCTCGACCGATGGGGCTCGAGCTGGCGCAGAGCGGGCCGTTCCTTCTCTTCGTGCGCCACGCGAGCATCGCCGACACGGTCCTCGCGGCGGTGTTCGTCGCCAACCCGGACCGGCTCCTGCTGCGCTACGTGCTCAAGCGCGAGCTGCTCTGGGATCCCTGCCTCGACGTCGTCGGCCGGCGCCTTCCCAACGCGTTCGTGAACCGACGCGGCCCCGGCCTCGACGCGGAGGTCGCCGCGGTCGCCGACCTGGCCAAGGGCCTCGACGCGCGCTCGGCCGTCCTCATCTACCCCGAAGGCAAGCGCTTCAGCGAGCCGAGACGCGCAGCTTCGCTGGCGGCCCTCCGGGAAAAGGGGCTCGACGAGCTGGCTGCGATCGCGGACGACTTCCGGTACGTGCTCGCCCCGCGCCTCCGGGGCCCGCTCGCGCTTCTCGACGCGGCCCGGGGAGTCGACGTCGTCCTGCTCGAGCACACCGGTTTCGAGGGCGCTTCGTCCTTCGCAGAGTTCTGGAAGGGCTCGCTCGTGGGCGGGACCCTGCGCCTACGCCTGCGGCGAATCCCAGCCTTCGACCATCCCGGCCGAAGGCCGCGACCGGTGGCTGTTCGAGAGGTGGGCCGAGATGGACCGCTGGATCTCGGAGTTCCAGGCGGCCAGAGCGGCCCAGGCTGTAGATTCGGCCGGAAGGGGTGACGCGTGGCGTTCGACCTCGTGATCGGGAATGCGGTACTCGTCCTCGCCCTGATGACGGCGCTCTGGGCAGTCAGCGTCTTCCTGAAGGACGCCAGCATCGTGGACCCCTGGTGGTCCATCGGCTTCCTCCTCGTCACCGCGCTCACGGTCGCGCGGACAGGCCTCACGCCGGGAAAGACACTCCTCCTCGGCATGGTCGGGGCGTGGGCGATCCGCCTCTGGCTCTACCTCCTCTCCCGGAGCCGGGGAAAGGCCGAGGACCCACGCTACGCGGCGTTCCGGAGAAAGTACGGCGCTGAGCGCTACTGGTGGTTCAGCTTCTTCCAGGTGTTTCTCCTCCAGGGCTTCCTGATCGTCCTCATCTCGGCACCGCTGCAGCTGGCGGCGGCCGCAGGCCATCCCGATCCAATCTCGCTCACGGACCTTCTCGGCCTCGGCCTCTTCGTCGTCGGCCTGCTGACCGAGGCCCTGGCCGACGCGCAGCTGAACTCGTTTCGCGCGGCGCGCGCACGAGGCGGACCCGGCGCGCAGGGACCCGTCCTCGACTCCGGCCTCTGGCGCTTCAGCCGTCACCCGAACTACTTCGGCGAGGCCGTCCTCTGGTGGGGCTTCTTCCTCTGCGCTCTCGACGCGCCGCTGGGCTGGGCGACGTTTCTCGCCCCGGCGCTGATGACGTTCCTCCTGGTGAAGGTCTCCGGGGTCGCGATGCTCGACGCGCACATGGCAGCCACGCGGCCCGAGTACGCCGACTACATCAGGAGGACCTCGGCATTCCTGCTGCGGCCACCGAGGGCTGAAGCGTCGCGACGCTTCAGGCGTTCCGGCCGAGGAGACGTCCGGCCGCCGCGAGGCCGGAGAGGAACGCCCGCTCGAGGCCGGTGTTTCCGGCCAGGGGCGGGCGCGCTCCGCCAGCGGTGCCGGGAGCGCCGAAAGCATCGCCCGCGAGGACGAGGGCGGTCCGCGGGGTCTCTCGGGGAAGACCGTCGACGCGCGAATCTTCAGCTCCTCCTCGACGACGGCGGACGGTTCGGAACCCGAGCGCCGAGATGAGGACGGGCTCCGGAATTCCACGCAGTCGATTCACGGCGAGAGCGTACCGCGCGGGACCGGTGGCGAGGACAGGACCGGCCTGTACGATGGCGGCGTGCCGGATTCGCTGAAGGGCGCCAGGGCCGAACTCATCCTCCTGACGGGCGCGACCGGCTACGTCGGTGGCCGGCTTTTGCGCGCGCTCGCGGAGCGCGGACACCGCGTGCGGTGCCTCGCCCGGCGGCCGGAGAGCCTGGCCTCCCGCGTCCCCGAGGGCACCGAGGTCGTCGCGGGCGACTGCCTCCAGCGGGAGACGCTCGACCCCGCGCTCGCGGGCGTCCACACGGCGTACTACCTGGTCCACTCGATGGCGGCGGGCGCCGCGTTCGAGGAGCAGGACCGCCTCGCCGCCCGGAACTTCGGCGAGGCGGCCCGCGACGCGGGAGTGCGGAAGATCGTCTACCTCGGCGGCCTCGGCGAGGCGGGAGCGGGCCTCTCGCCCCACCTCCGCAGCCGCCAGGAGACGGGCGACGTGCTCCGGTCCGCCTCGGGCGTCCCGGTCGTCGAGCTGCGCGCCTCGATCGTCCTCGGCTCGGGGAGCCTGTCGTTCGAGCTCATCCGGTCGCTCGTCGAGCGCCTGCCTGCCATGATCTGCCCCCGCTGGGTGGAGACGAAGGCGCAGCCGATCGCGATCGAGGATCTCGTCGCCTACCTGCTCGCCGCCCTCGACCTGGACCCAGGCCCGGGATGGACCGTGGAGATCGGCGGCGCCGACCAGGTGACGTACGGCGACCTCATGCGGGAGTACGCGGCGCAGCGCGGCCTGAAGACGCTGGCTGATCCCGGTGCCCGTGCTGACGCCCCGCCTGTCGAGCCTGTGGCTCGGCCTGACGACGCCGGTCTACGCGCGCGTCGGGCGCAAGCTGATCGAGGGCGTGAGCAACCCGACCGTCGTGCGGGACGACACGGCCCGCCGGCTCTTCCCCGCAATCGTGCCGATGGGCCTGCACAGGGCGATGGAGCGTGCTCTCGCGAACGAGGACGAGGAGTTCGCCGCGACGCGCTGGTCCGACGCCCTCTCGTCGGCAGGCGCGGGGCCCGCCCGCTACGGCGGGATGCGGGTTGGCGCCCGGCTCGTCGACTCCCGCGTGGTGAGGGTCAGGGCGACGGCGGCGCAGGCGTTCACGCCGATCCGCCGGATCGGCGGCGAGCGCGGCTGGTACTACGCCAGTTTCCTCTGGCGCCTCCGCGGCTTCCTCGACCTCCTCGTCGGCGGCGTCGGTGTCCGCCGGGGCCGGCGGCACCCGGAGATCCTCGCCGTGGGAGACGCGCTCGACTTCTGGCGGGTCGAGGCCTGGGAGCCGGATAGGAGGCTGCGGCTGGCTGCCGAGATGAAGGTCCCCGGGCGGGCCTGGCTCGAGTTCGAGGTGACGGAGGAGGAGGGCGGCGCGACCATCCGGCAGACCGCCGAGTTCGACCCCGCCGGGCTGGCCGGGCTCCTCTACTGGTACGGCGTCTACCCGCTGCACGTCCTCGTGTTCAGAGGGATGCTCCGGGGAATCGCGGCCCGGGCGACGCGCTAGCTGCCGTCGCGGCTCACTATCGCCGCGGTGGACAGGAGCTCCTCGACGAGCGCGAGGGCAGTCTTACCGCTCAGCTGGAACGGATCGAGGACCGGGCTCTCCGAGAACCTCAGGATGGTGCCCAGGTTGACCCGGTTCAGGTTCACGTTGCCCATCCGCCAGGTCGCGAAGCGCCGTTCGCCGATCTCGGCGTAGTCGAGCAGGGTGACGTCGCGGTGACGCGGGTCGCGGAGGATGTGGCCATACAGCTCGTTCACCGCGGCGCGCCCCCCTCGAGCACCTGGAGGAAGACGCCCCCCTCGGAGGAGGTGCAGAGGATGCCGGTGAGGCCGTGCGCGGCGTTGTACGCGTGGGCCCTCTCGAGGATCGAGGCGACGAGCGCCTCGTCGATCGGACCGGTGGAACGGCTGGCGTAGAGGAGGCGAACGAGCATCTCGGCTCTCCCTATTTCGACCGGCCCGCCAGAAGCGAGAGGAACTCGCGCCTCAGGTCGGGGTTCTTCAGGAACGAGCCGCGCATGACGCTGTTCGTCATCTTCGAATCCGCGTCCTTCACGCCGCGCCACTTCATGCAGTAGTGGTCGGCCTCCATGACGACGGCGAGGCCGTCGGGCTGCATCTTGTTCTGCAGCAGGTTGGCGAGCTCGGTGATCGCCTCCTCCTGGATCTGGGGCCGGGCCATCACCCACTCCACGAGGCGGGCATACTTCGAGAGGCCGATCAGTGCGGAGTGCTCGTTCGGCATCACCCCGACCCAGACCCGGCCGATGATCGGGCAGAGGTGGTGCGAGCAGGCGCTGCGCACCAGGATCGGGCCCACGATCATCAGCTCGTTCAGGCGGCCCACGTTCGGGAACTCGGTCACCGGAGGCTGCGCCCCGTAGCGGCCCGCGAAGACCTCCATCAGGTACATCTTCGCCACGCGGCGGGCCGTGTCCCTCGTGTTGTGGTCGCTCTCGGTGTCGATGACGAGCGCCTGGAGAACGTCCTCGATCTTGCTCGCGACCTCCAGCCGGAGCTGGTCGAGCTCTCCGTCCTCGAGGTAGGCGGCGATGTTGTCGTTCGCGCGAAACCGGCCGCGGGCCTTGCGGATGCGATCCCGGATCCGGTCGGCGACGGGCGTCCGTCCATCGCCGGCCTGGCTCAGGGACCCTACCGCCCCGATCTGACTCGCCATGAGCACGATCTCCTGCAAAAAGCCTAGCACGCCGCCGCACGCCCTACGGACGGTCTCCCAACTTCACGGTTTCCGATAGCCGTGGAATCCGATCGGCCCGAGTCAGGCTCCTTCTTCAGGACTCGTGGTCCGAGGCGGAGCCTCGCTAGACTCCTCTCCGGAGGGGATCGCCATGACCTGGAACGTCACCGTCGCTGCGATCGTCGAACGGGCCGGTCGATTCCTCGTCGTGGAGGAGATGGACCCGGGACATCCCGGCGCCCGTCTGGAACCAGCCCGCAGGACACGTCGACCCGGGCGAGGCGATCCTCGACGCCGTCGTCCGCGAGTTACGCGAAGAGACGGGGCTCCCGTTCACCCCCACGAGCCTCGTCGGCGTCTACCAGCTCCTCGCCCGAAACGGCCGCGACTACTGCCGCTTCTGCTTCGCCGGCACGGTGCCGGACGGCGTCGAGGCGCGCGCCGAGGACCCGGAGGAGATCCTCGACTGCCACTGGCTCACGCGCGACGAGATCGCCGCGGGACGGCCCCGTTCGAGCGTCGTCCTGAAGTGCATCGACGACTACCTGGCGGGGGTGCGCCTCCCGCTCGCGGCGGTGACGCACTTCCACGCCGACAGGTGACGCTGCCGGGGCGAGAGACGCCCCCGCCCCCTACCCCGTCGTCAGCTTCCGGTACTTGATCCGGTGCGGCATGTCGGCGGCCGAGCCGAGGCGCTTGTGCCGGTCGGCCTCGTACTCCTGGTAGTTCCCCTCGAACCAGAACGTCTTCGAGTCCCCCTCGAAGGCGAGCATGTGGGTCGCGACGCGGTCGAGGAACCAGCGGTCGTGCGAGATGACGACGGCGCAGCCGGCGAAGGAGAGGAGCGCCTCCTCGAGCGCGCGGAGCGTGTCGACGTCGAGGTCGTTCGTCGGCTCGTCGAGGAGGAGGAGGTTGCCGGCCTTCTTCACGGTGCGGGCGAGGTGGAGGCGGTTCATCTCGCCCCCCGAGAGGTCGCCGATCCGCTTCTGCTGGTCGGCCCCCTTGAAGTTGAACATCGAGCACCAGGCGCGGCTGCTCATCTCGCGGCGGCCGACCATGATCTTCTCCTCGCCGCCCGAGATCTCCTCCCAGACCGACTTCGTCTTGTCGGGCCGGTCGCGGTTCTGGTCGACGTACGAGGGGAAGACCGTCTCGCCCACCTTCAGGACGCCGCCGTCGGGCGTCTCGAGGCCCATGATCATCTTGAAGAGGGTCGTCTTTCCGGCCCCGTTCGGGCCGATGACGCCGACGATGCCGCCCTTGGGCAGGTCGAAGGAGAGGTCGTCGAAGAGGAGGTTCTCGCCGTACGACTTCTTCAGGCTCTCCGAACGGACGACGACGTCGCCGAGGCGCGGGCCGGCCGGGATGTAGATCTCGTTCGTCTCGCCGCGGCTGTCGGCGCCGCTGTCGGCGAGGAGCTGCTCGTAGGCCTGGAGGCGCGCCTTCCCCTTGGCGTGGCGGGCGCGGGGGGCCATGCGGACCCACTCCAGCTCGCGCTCGAGCGTCTTCTGCTTGGTCGTCTCGGCCTTCTCCTCCTGCGCGAGGCGCGACGCCTTCTGCTCGAGCCAGGAGGTGTAGTTCCCCTTCCACGGAATGCCGGCGCCGCGGTCGAGCTCGAGGATCCACTGGGCGACGTTGTCGAGGAAGTAGCGGTCGTGCGTGACGGCGACGACGGTGCCGGGGTACTCGGCGAGGTGCTGCTCGAGCCAGCCGACCGACTCGGCGTCGAGGTGGTTCGTCGGCTCGTCGAGGAGGAGGAGGTCGGGCTTCTCGAGGAGGACGCGGCAGAGCGCGACGCGCCGCCGCTCGCCGCCGGAGATCTTCGTGACGTCGGATTCGGGGGGCGGGCAGCGGAGGGCGTCCATCGCCGTCTCGAGGGTCCGGTCGAGGTCCCAGCCGTTCGCCGCCTCGATGGCGTCCTGGACGCGGCCGTACTCGGCCATGACCTTCTCCATCTCGTCTTCGGAGAGGCTCTCGCCCATCTTCTCGCCCAGCTCGTCGAAGCGCGCGAGGAGCTTCTTCACCGGCGCGACGGCCGCCTCGACGTTCTCGAGGACGTTCTTGGCCGGGTCGAGCCACGGGTCCTGGGCCAGGAAGCCGACTCGCGTTCCGTCGGCGGGAAAGGCCTCGCCGTTGAACTCGGTGTCGACGCCCGCCATGATCCGGAGGAGCGACGACTTCCCCGCGCCGTTCAGGCCGAGGACGCCGATCTTGGCGCCTGGAAAGAAGGAGAGGTAGATCCCCTTCAGGATTTCCCGCTGGGGCGGGACGACCTTGCGGAGGTTGACCATCGTGTAGATGTACTGCGATGCCATGGCGAGACCTCGTCGCGGCTTCGGCCGCGGGGGCGGGAGAGTAGCAGAGCACCCGCCGGGGCGTCGGGCGGCTCCGTCGGGAATATGATCGGGTCGTTCTAAGGTCAGGGAAAGGAGTGCATATGTCCGTTCGCCTTCGCAGGTTCACGCCCGGCGAGGTGGTCCTCACGGGTCCGGACGCCCACAGCGTCCTCCGCTTCTTCTCGATCACGCCGGGAATCGTCCCCGGAGAGGCTGACGATGGAGGATCGCGCCTTCGTTCAGGCACTCCTCGTCCAGGCGATCGACCTGAGCTTCGACTCGGCGTACGTCGCCGTGCTCTTCAACCCGGCGGGGTCGACGCCGCTCTCCTCGGTGGAGGACATCGCCTTCGTCCTCGAGCGGTTCGCGTTCCGCGCCGCCATGCACTGGTTCGAGAACGGTTCCGGGCTCGATCTCCTGGCCCCGAGGATCTACGAGAGCGTGAGGCTCCTCGTGGCGCGGAAATCGGGGAGGGTCTGGCGGACCCGCCTCGCGTCCGGCCAGCTGACCTATTGAGGCCTTGCCGATTCGTTCGATCCGGGCCGGAGTCGACCGCCTCCCGTAAACTCCTGTCCCGGCCGGCCTGAAGCCGGCCGCGGAGATCGAATGCGCCGAGCCATCCTCTTCCTCGCTCTCGCCCTTCTCGCCCCCCCCGTTGCCGCGCAGGACGCGACGCCCGAGCCGCGCGTTTCCATCTCGCCCCGCGCGGCGGAGGAGATCGCCGTGGGAACGGGAAAGATGCGGGTCGAGTACGGCCGTCCGTTCGTCAAGGGACGGAAGGTCTTCGGCGGCCTCGTGCCGTGGGGGAAGGTCTGGCGGACCGGCGCCAACGCCGCGACGACGCTGACGACCGACGTCGACGTCACGCTCGGCGGCATTGCCCTGCCGAAGGGGACGTACACGCTCTACACGCTACCGGGCGAGAGGGAGTGGCTGCTCATCGTGAACCGTCAGACGGGGCAGTGGGGAACCGAGTACGACCCGAAGCTCGACCTTGCCCGGATCCCCATGAAGTCCTTCGCGAGGCCCGATCACCTCGAGGCGATGACGATTTCCTTCCTCCCCGAGGACGCCTTCCGGGGAACCCTCCGCATCTCGTGGGAGAAGCGGACCCTGGCCGTCCCCTACGCCTTCCGGAAGTAACGGGCCGCCCTTCCCGCGCGCCCCGAGGAGACAGACCCATGCACCTGAAGACAACCCGCACGGCGGCTCTTGCCACCGCGCGCGTCGCGCCTCCGGCCTTCGCTCTCGCGGTCCCTCTCGTCTTCACTCTCGCCTTCACTCTCGCCCTGCCGCTCTCCGCCGCTCCCGAGAAGCGGGCGGTGACGATCGACGACCTCCACAAGGTGAAGGGGGTGGCCGAGCCCGTCATCGCGCCCGACGGAAGGAGCATCGCCTTCGCCGTCACGACGACCGACCTGCCGGCCATCAAGCGGTGGACGAACCTCTGGCGCGTCGACGCCGACGGGAAGAACGCCCGGGCCCTGACCGTCCTCGACAAGCGCGACTCGAACCCGGCCTTCTCGCCCGACGGCACGACGCTCGCCTTCCTCTCCACCCGCTCCGGCACCCCGCAGGTCTGGTTCCTGCCGGTCGCGGGAGGTGAACCCGAGAAGAAGACCGACGTCCCCGGGGGCGTCGGCGCCTTCCGCTTCACGGCCGACGGCAAGCGCCTCCTCGTCGTCGCCGACGTCTGGCCCGCCTGCGGCGCTGACCTCGAGTGCAACAAGAAGAAGGACGAGGCGATGGAGAAGGGGAAGATGAAGGCGGTCCTCGCCGACACCCTCTTCGTGAGGCACTGGGACACCTGGGAGGACGGGAAACGAACGCACGTCCTCCGGATGGACCTCGCCGACGCGAAGGCCCCTCTCGTCGACCTGACGCCCGGCGACTTCGACTCCCCCGCCTTCTCCGTCGGGGGCGGCGCCGATTTCGACGTCTCGCCCGACGGCAAGGAACTCGCCTTCACGTCGAGCCGCGATGCGAATCCCTCCTTCTCGACGAACGTCGACGTTTTCGTCGTCCCGGTGGACGGAACGCCCGAGCAGCTGAGGGCGCCGAAGAACCTCACCGCGAAGAACCCGGCCTTCGACGGCTCCCCGAAGTACTCGCCCGACGGGAAGTCGATCGCCTTCCGGATGCAGCGGACCCCCGGCTACGAGTCGGACCGCTTCCTCCTCGCGCTCCTCGACCGGGCGAGCGGGTCGAGCCGCGTCCTCACCGAGACCTTCGACTCCTGGGTCGGCGACTACCGCTTCCACCCGGACGGGAAGAGGATCTTCTTCCTGGCCGACATGAAGGGACGGACGCCGCTCTTCGACCTGGACCTCGCGACGGGCTCGATCCAGGTCGCCACGGCCGTCGGGCACGTCGACTCGTTCGAGATCGCCCGCGACGGCACCTGGGCCGTCCTCGCGCGCCGGCAGATGCACCTGCCGACCGAGCTCTGGCGGGTCGCGCTCGCCGGAAAGGCGCCGGGGACCACGACGCCCCTCACGTTCCAGAACCAGGCGCTCCTCTCCGAGGTCGACTTCCGCCCGATGGAAGAGGCCTACGTCGACAGTCCGTCGGGGAAGAAGATCCAGGTCCTCCTCGTGAAGCCGCACGGCTTCGACCCGGCGAAGAAGTACCCCGTCATCGTGAACGTCCACGGCGGCCCGCAGATGCAGTGGGCCGACGCCTTCCGCGGGGATGCGCAGGTCTACCCGGGCGCGGGCTACGTCGTCGCCTTCCCGAACCCGCACGGCTCGACCGGCTGGGGGCAGGACTTCACCGCCGCGATCTCGGGCGACTGGGACGGCAAGGTGATGAAGGACGTCCGCGCCGTGACGGAGTGGCTCGCCGTGCAACCGTGGGCGGACAAGGACCGGATGGGGGCCATGGGCTGGTCGTGGGGCGGCTACGCGATGATGTGGCTCGCCGGAAACGACAACCACTTCAAGGCGCTCGCCTCGATGATGGGGGTCTACGACCTCCGGTCGATGTACTCGATGACCGAGGAGCTCTGGTTCCCCGAGTGGGACCTGAAGGGGACCCCCTGGCAAAACCCCGAGGGGTACGCGAAGCAGAGTCCGTCGTCGTTCGTCGAGAAGTTCAGGACACCGACGCTCGTGATCACCGGTCAGAAGGACTTCCGCGTTCCCTATACGCAGTCACTGGCGTTCTTCACCGACCTGCAGAAGATGGGCGTCCCGTCACGCCTGATCGTCCTCGAGAACGCGAGCCACTGGCCCGGCTGGTACGACATGGTCCTCTACTACTCCGCCCACCTCGACTGGTTCCACAAGTACCTCGGCGGCGCCCCGTCTCCGTACGACCCGAAGGCCCTCGTGGCGAACGACGTCTTCGGGAAGGAGAAGACGGAGAGCAAGGACGGGCCGAAGTAGGTCGCGTCAGACCGTCCGGCCCAGGAGCAGGCCGTTCGCGAAGGAGCGGAATAGGCGCGCGCCGTCGGCGTTTCCGAGCATTGCCTCGGAGGCGCGCTCGGGGTGGGGCATGAGGCCGACGACGTTCCGCTCCCGGTTGCAGACACCCGCGACATCGTCGAGGGAGCCGTTCGGGTTCGCGCCGGTGGCGCGCGTCCCCGCAGCGTCGCAGTAGCGGAATACGACCTGGTCGTGCGTCGTCACGTCGTCCCAGGTCTCCGCCTCGGCGCGCCAGTTCCCGTCCCCGTGGGCGATCGGGAGACGCAGGACGTCACCTCTGGTCAGCTCGGCGGTGAACGGCGTCCGGATCGTCTCGACGCGGACGAAGACGTCCTCGCAGCGGAACCGCTGGCCCGAGTTGAGGAGGAGGGCGCCCGGGAGGAGACCCGCCTCGCAGAGGACCTGGAAGCCGTTGCAGATGCCGAGGACGGCCCCGCCCTTCGCCGCGAAGTCGCGGACGGCATCCATGACCGGCGAGAAGCGGGCGAGGGCGCCGCACCGGAGGTAGTCGCCGTAGGAAAAGCCGCCCGGAAGGAGTACCAGGTCGGGGCTTTCCAGGTTCGTCCTCGCGTGCCAGATGAGGCGTGCCTCGGCCCCGATCGTCTCCTCGACGGCGTTCGCGGCGTCGTGGTCGCAGTTCGAGCCGGGGAAGACGACGACCGAGACGCGCGGCCGCGCCCCGGCGCTCACACCAGCACCTCGGCCTCGTACTCCTCGATGACCGGATTGCAGAGGAGCTTCTCGGCCATCTGCCCGGCGAGCGCCGTCGCTTCGGCGGCGTCCTTCGCCTCGACCTCGACGCGGAAGACCTTCCCCGCGCGGACGTCGCCGACGCCCGGGAAGCCGAGGCGCGTCAGCGCCCCGGCAATCGCCTTCCCCTGAGGATCGAGGACTCCCGACTTCGGGACCACCGTCACCTGGACCTTCATCCGACTCCTCCCGCGGACCGCGCCGCCAGCCACCGTGTCGGGGCGTCGGGACCCGCCATCTCGAGGACGACCTTCGCCCCGAGCCGTTCGACGCCCTGGCGGAGCGCGCGCTCGGCCAGGGTCGGCGTGTTGTTGTTCTTCGAGAGGTGAAGCCCCACGACGATTCTCGTCCGTTCGCCGAGAAGGCGCGCCAGCCCCGCGGCCGCCGCGTCGTTCGAGAGGTGCCCTACGTCCGAGAGGATCCGCTTCTTCAGGAACGCCGGGTAGACCCCCTCCCGGAGGACGTCGACGTCGTGGTTCGCCTCGAGGCCGAGGACCTCGCACCCTTCGAGCGCCTCGAGGACTCTCTTCGAGAGGTGCCCGAGATCCGTCGCGACCCCGACGCGCCGTCCCGCGCCGTCGGCAAAGACGTAGCAGACCGGGTCGACCCCGTCGTGCGGCGTCCGGGTCACCCGGACGGTCAGGTCGCCCCCGCCGAAGCAGACTTCCGCGCCGTCCTCGACGGTGCGCAGGTCGGCGAAGAGCGGCCCGGGGAGCCCCGCCTTCGCGAGGGTGCCGCGCGTCGCGTAGACGGGAAGGCCGCGTTTCGTGACGAGGGCCGCGGCCGACGCGACGTGGTCGGAGTGCTCGTGCGTCAGGAGGAGCGCCGAGACGTCGTCGAGCGACATCCCGAGCTTGCCGAGCCGCAGACCGATCTGCCGGGGCGAGAGACCGGCGTCGAGGAGGACGGCCGTGCGTCCGGCGCGGATCACCGCGCAGTTGCCCGTGGAGCCCGACCCGAGAAAGGCGACCTCGATCACGCCGTCCCCGTCGACCCGAAGCCGCCGGCGCCGCGCACGGTGCCGTTCAGCTCGGGGGCCCTCTCGAAGAGCGCCCTCACGACGGGCGCCACCACGAGCTGGGCGATCCGCTCCCCGCGCGCGAGCGTGACCGGTTCGGCGCCGAGGTTCACGAGGATGACGCCCACCTCGCCCCGGTAGTCGGCGTCGATCGTCCCGACGCCGTTGGCGAGCGCGAGCCCCTTCTTCAGCGCGAGGCCCGAGCGGGCGCGGACCTGCGCCTCGAACCCGGGCGGGATCTCGAGCGTCAGGCCGGTCGGGACGACCGCGCGCGCCCCCGGAGCGAGCGTCATCGGCGCGTCGAGGGCCGCGCGGAGGTCGGCGCCGGCCGCCAGGTCGCTGGCGTACTCCGGCGGCCCGAGGTCCGCGCACTCGGGGCGGAGGTGGAACTTCACGGTGAGACTCGCGGGGCCGCTGACGACAACACTCACGCCGCGAGCTCTCCCGCGAGGTCGTCGACGGTGGCGCCGACGAGAGATGGACCCGTCACGCCGAAGCCGGTCGAGTCGGGCGTTCCGAAGAGGACGCCGATGGCGTCGTCCACCTGGGCGGACGTCACGGCCTCGATCTCCGCGATCACCTCGTCGGCCTCCCAGGGTCGACCCCGGAAGAACCAGGCGCGGACGACTCCCTCGCGCCGCGAGGAGGTCGACTCGAGAGACATCGCGATCTCGGCGCGGACCTGGTCCTTGGCCCGCCGGAGCTCGGAGCGCGTGATCCCCGTGCCGCGCAGCTCGCGGAGGACGGCCCCCGTGGCGCGGACGAGCTTCGGGAGCTTCTTCGGCGCGGTCGCGGCCTCGATGAGCGCCATGCCGCCGTCGCGGTGGAGCGTGAGCCCCGCCCCGACGTGGTACGCGAGGCCATGCCGCTCGCGGACGCGCCGCCAGAGGCGCGACGAGACGCCCCCCCCGAGGACGACGGAGAGGAGCCAGGCGGCGGGGACCTGCCGATCGGCGTAGGCCGGGGCCGGCGTCCCCACGAGGAGGTGCGTCTGGGTCAGGTCGAGCCGCGGGATGTGGAAGGCGCAGTGCGTCGCCGTGGGCGACGGGCGGGCCGCGGCCGCCGGCCCGAGCGGGGCCGCGGCGTGGCGGCGCTTCTTCCTCTCGGCCGAGAGGAGCCTGAGGAACGCCTCCGGCTCGAACGCTCCGATGGCGACGAGAAGCGTCCGTTCCGGCCGGAAGACCTCGCGAAACCGCTTCACCAGCCGGCCGCGCGTCAGGGCGCGGACGGTCTCGTTGGTCCCGAGGATCGGGGCGCCGAGGGGATGGTCGGGCCAGTAGGAACGGACAAACGTCTCGTGGAGACGGTCCTCGGGAACGTCGTTCGCCTCGGCCATCTCTTCGAGGATGACCTTCCTCTCGGTCTCGACATCCTCGGCCGTGAAGGCCGGTGCCTCCGTCAGGTCGAGGAGGAGAGAGAGCGCGTCGGGGAGCCGTTCGGCGGGCGTCCGGGCGTGGACCGCCATCCACTCCTTCGTGGTGTAGGCGTCGCAGTCGCCGCCGAGCCGGTCGGTCGTCCGGGCGATGGCCGCGCCGGTGCGGCGCCGGGAGCGCCGGAAGAGGAGGTGCTCGAGGAAGTGGGTCGACCCGAGAACCTCGGGGTCCTCGTCGGCCGAGCCGCCCGCCACGTAGACGCCGAGGGCGACGCTCCGCACGTCGCGCATCGGGTCGAGCCAGACGGAGAGGCCGTCGCCGAGAGTCCGGGTTTCCACGGCGCGGATCTTACCGTCGGGGCGCGGGAGGTCAGTTCTTTGTGGGGCCGCCGGGGGGAGCGCCGCCGGAGCCGCCTGAACCGCCCACGCCGCCGAAGCCGGGGCCCGGGCCCCCTCCGGACCCGCCCGCCCTGCCGCCCAGGGTCGCCAGGCTCTCCTCGGTGAAGCGCCACTCGCTGTACGACTCCCGCCCCTCCCAGAGGCGGAAGCCTTTCCCCGTGGACTTCGAGTAGACGCCCATCACGGGGCCGACGGGGGCGCCGCCGGCCCCGGGCAGTGCGGCCCCGCCCGCCCCGAACGGCCCGGGGGTCGGCGTCGGTCGCGGCGTCGGGGTCGGCCGCGGGCTCAGCCCCGAGCCCGAGCCCGGCCCGCCGCCCGGCGTCACGGGGGTCCCGGCCATCGAGATGATTCCCCACTCGCCGTCCTTCGTCATCGGATCCTTCCAGAGCTTGCGGACGCTCCGGGGCTTCGTCTCGAGGAGCTCCTTCAGGGAGTTCGGGAAGCGCCCGAAGCGCCTTCGGAAGATGCGGATCCCTTCCGCGTACTGGAGCCCACGGAAGATCAGCTCGGCTTCGCGCTCACGCTGCGCCTGTGCCGAGGCCAGGGGCAGGACCGCGGCGATCAGGATCGATGCCACCGTTATCCCGACGAGCAGGGCGACGAGCGTGTACCCGCCACGCCCCTTCCGCGGTCCGGCCACGTTCACCACGTGTTGTAGGCGGTTCCGTCGAGCGCCGTCAACGTCGAGCCCGAGTGGACGTCGATGACGCCGAGGGGCTCTTCCGTCGCAGCCTCGGCCGAGGAGGGCTCCTCGAAGACGAGCTCCCACGTATCGACCGCCTTGGTGAACGGATCGAGCGGGACCTTCCGGATGTACTTGTCCTGGACCAGGACCTCGAGCGACGCGGGGTAGTGGCCCTTGTCGGCCTTGTACTGGTCGAGGCAGGAACGGAAGGTGAAGAGGTTCTCCCGGAGGGCGGCCTCCTTGGCCTTGATCGGGGTGTTCAGGAGCATCGGGATGCCGATCGACGCGAGGATGCCGATGATCGCCATGACGACGAGCAACTCTACGAGCGTGAAGCCGCGGCGCCGGGCGGGCGGGAAGGTGTCGGGCGGGGCCGAAGGCGTGCCCTCCGGCACGGCAGTGAGGAGGCTCGTCATGCTTCACCAGTCCTTGTACTTCGTGCCGTCCAGACCCGTCTTTTCGGAAAGGGAGTAGACGTCGTAGACGTTCTGCCGCCCCCAGCTGGTCGAGTCGGAGTCGTCCTGCAGGCTCCGAAGCCCCCACTCCGCCTCTCCCGTCATCGGGTCGATTGGAATCCTCCGGAGAAACTTCCGCACTTTCTTGACCTGCCCCACCAGCTCGATCCCCTCCACGAGCGTCTCGAGCTCCTTCGGGTACCCTTCGGTCGCGAGCTCGACCGGGATCAGCCCCTGGTCGGAGAGGCGCTTGTGCTCGTCGATGGCCGTGCGCATCGTCCGGAGCGCCTCCTTCAGCTCGATCTCCTTCATCCGCGTCCAGTTGAACCGTGCCACGGGGACGATCATCGCCGTCAGCACGAGGATCAGCGTGACGACGACGACGAGCTCGACGAGCGAGTAGCCGCGGGCGCGGGACGGGGTCATCCGGATCGCCTCAGGGGGCCACCGACAGGGCCACGCCGTCCGCTTCGGGTCGGAGTGCGCCGGTCTTTCCGAAACCCGCCCCCGCCGAAATCCGGAAGAGCGTCTTCCCAGGGACAAGGGCGCGGACGGCGAAGCGCGCGAGCGCACCGCTCGGCAGACCGACGACGCCCGTCGTCGAACCGAGACCGACCCTCACGCGACCGGTTCCGCGGTCGGCGTCGAGGCGCGTGTTGAGGGAAGCGGAGCCGGTGCGCCAGGGCCCGGGCGAGATGGTGACGACTTCGGCGACGGTCGGGTCCCATTCGAGCGTCACCTCGAGGGCGCCCGCGTCGGCCAGCTCGGGCGGTCCGCTGAGCGTCAGCGTCGTGGTCTCGCCCGCGGACAGCTCGGCGTTCTCGATCTCGAGGCCGAGGGCAAGCGATTGCGGCCCCGCGGTCTCTACGAAGCTCGACGAGGCCGGCGCCGCATTCCCGCCCGCGAGAGGTGTCTTCGTCGCCGGCGGGGCCGGCGCCGGCGTTGTCGTCGACGACGGCCTGAACGGGTCGGTCGGGCCCGACCCCGGGACCGGGAAGGTCCCCGGGGCGGGCACGGTGGCCGGAACCGGGGTCGTCGGGACCACCGGGCGCGAGGCCGGGGGCTCGGAGGGCGGGTCGAACGGCGTCACGGGCGCCTGCGGCGACTCGAGCCGGACGTTGAGACCCGAGAAGCTGACGTTGTTCTCGGTACCGACCCAGATCGGGACGAGGTCCTCCTCGTTGATCTGCGGCGCACGCGTGATGTGCGGCGTGAGCGTCAGGAAGATGTCGGTGCGGTCGTTCTGCGAGTTCGTCGACGAGAAGAGCGGTCCGAGGAGCGGGAGGTCGGAGAGGAACGGCATGCCCGACTTCGTTCGCAGCTTCACCGTCTGGATGAGGCCGGCGAGGAAGCTCGTCTCGCCGTCCTTCAGCCGGATGTTCGACGTGATGGTGCGCGTCGCGATGATCGGCTGGTCCTGGCCGTTCGGCCCCGCGACCGATCCGTTGAGGTTCGAGACCTCGACGGTCAGCTTGAGCGAGATCTCCTTGTTGTGGTGGACGCGCGTCTCGATGTCGAGCTTGATGCCGATGTCCTGGTACTGGAACGACGTCATCGGGACGACGCCGACCTGGCCGACCGCCTGCTGCGTGTTGATCGTCGTCACCGGGATCGGGACGCGGTCCCCGATCACGAGCTGGGCTTTCTCCCCCTCGGCGATCCTGAGCTGCGGCCGGGCGAGGATCTCCGCGTCGGTGTTCGACTTGAGGAAGTTGATGGCGATCGAAGGGATCGTGAAATTGAAATCGGAGAGGGAGAGCTTGAGCAGCTCGTTCCAGGGGAGAGAGGTGATCGGGCTTGCCGTCGCTCCCCGTCGCCGTGCCGGTCGTGATCGGCTTGTAGCTCGAGAGCGCGACGCCGAGGTCGATGAGCTTCTTGGTGCTGAGCTGGAGGAGCTCGACGTCGATGACGACCTCGGCCTTGGCCTTGTCGTTCACCTCGATGAGCCGCTCGGCCACGGCGACCTTGTCGGCGGTGTCGCGGATGACGATCGCGTTGAGCTGCGTGACCGTCGCCATCCTCCGCAGGTCGAGGAGGCCGCGGACCATCGCCGAGACGTCCTTCACGTCGCCGTTCGAGAGGAAGAACGTCCTGACGACCTGGTCTTCGTACTCCTTGCGGTTCTGCTGCGTGTCCTGCGCGACGAGGATCGTCTTCTCGTCGATCACCTTGTAGAAGTGCCCCGCCTGCCGCATCGTCGTCTCGAGGGCCTTCTGGAAGGAAAGGTTCCGAAGGTCGATCGTGAACTTGTCGTCCTTCAGCTGCGGGTCGAAGATGACGTTGATCCCGGACGCGGTGCAGAGGGCCTGGTAGATCTTCTTGATCGGCGTGTCGGGCGGAAACGAGACGTCGATCGGCTTGTCCGACGCCGGGTTCAGCATCGGCGGCGCCGCCCTGCGGCCCTTCGCCTTCGCCTTGGCCCTCTCGGTCGGCGAGCCGCCGACAGTCTCCAGGCGGCGCGCCTCGATGTCCTCGTTGACCTTCTTCAGCTCCTGCAGAGCGACGTCGTTCGTCGGATCGAGCGCGACGCTCTGCTCCAGCTCCACCTTCGCGAGGTCGAGCTGCCCCGCGGAGCGATGGAGCCGCCCCCGGCCGAGGTGGGTATGGGCGGCCTGAATCTGCGCGCGGAAGAGCGACGCCTCGTACTTCTTGTTCGTAGGGTCGATGGACGCCGCCTTCTGGTAGGCCATGACGGCCATGTCCCAGTACTGCAGCCGCTCGTAGTCCTGCGCCTCCCGGAACGCGCGCTCGGAGGCGCAGCCGGAAGAGCCCACGGCCAGGGCGAGGACAGCGGCGAAAAGGAGGGCTCGGGGCGGTCGCGGTCTGTGAACGATCATGGGAGTCCCTTCAACGGAGGGCGTCGGGCGGAAGGACGGGGATCCGCCGGGTGATCTCGGGCGGCAGCCCGACGAAGGCGAAGTCGACCGATTCGCGGCCGACGCGCTTGAGGATGAAGCGGCCGTCGAGGATGTCGCCCTCGCGAGCGTTGATGAGGCGGGCGCCGTCCTCGAACGTGACGATCGGCTTGTCGCGTGGTCCGAAGACGCCCAGGGCACGGAACGGGATGGCCGGGGGGACGATCGGCGTCGGCGGCGGTGTCGGCGTCGGGAGACGCGGGCCGATGAACTGGGCCGAGCCGGGGGCCGGAATCGGCGTCGGCACCGGGGGGGCGGGCCGGGGCGTCGGCGTGGGGGGCACGTGGAACGAGAAGACGTTTCTCACCACGGCGCCGCCGATCTCGCCACGCTCCTGGTCGAAGGCGAGGGGCGGGATCTCCGAAGGCGCCGGCGGGGTGCCGCCCGGCCGGGCGGCGGGGCCGGTCGCGGAGGCCCGCCCGGACGCGGGCGCCGTCTCCGAGCCTCGCGGCCAGAAGCGGAGCGCGAGGACGACGACGAGGAGGGCGAGGAGAGCCAGGAGGCCCTTGCGGGACGAGAGCTGGCTCATCGCGCGGACCTCCCCGCCGGCGCCGCCGCGGCAGCGCGCGCGCCCTTGGCATTCCGTGGGTCGCGAACGGTCCGTATCGGGCGAAGGGAGCCGGGCCGGAAGTAGTTCGTCACGGTGATCGAGAGGTTTACGGAGTCCGGGTCGGTCTCCGATCCGCCGGAGAGGGCGACCTGGTCGACGACGAGGAATCGCTTCGACCGCTCGAGGCCCGAGAGCAAACGCTTGACGTCGCCGTAAGGGCCGGAGACCGAGAAGATCATGGTCAGGGAGTCGGTGCCCGGCTCGTCGGTCGACGAGTACGAGATCGCGTCGGGACGGAGGCCGGCGGCCCGGGTCGTCGCGTAGATCTCCTCGATCAGGGGAGCGATCCGGTCCTCACGCTTGCCGAGAGTCTCGGAGAAGAAGGCGGTCAGGGCTTCCTGGGTCTCGAAGAGCCTCCGCTCCGAGGCCTCGGCCTTCTCGGTCCGGCGGCGGGACTCGTCCCGCCGCTTCTCGAGGCTGGCCTTCTCGGAGATGAGGGCGTCGAGACGCTCGTCGTAGAACGTCCGGTAGGAGAGGAGGACCGCGGCATTGCAGGCGATGGCAACGAGGAGGAGAGCGAAGAGGACCTTTCGGTCGCGAAAAGCCGTCGTGGCGCTGCTCACGGCTTCGCCTCCCGGTCGAGATAGGTGACGCCGAGGACGAAGGTCCGCCCCTCGACGCTCCCCTGCTCACCGCCGGTCTCGGAGGCGGGGGTCGGCGCGTCGAACCACGGGGAGGCGTAGAAGGTCCGGATCAGCTTCGGAAGGCCGTCGGGATCTCGAGAGACGAGCGAGAGGGAGACCTGGAAGGCGTCGTTCGGTGTGGTTTCCCGCGTGCCGGACTTCGCGGCCTCCGCCTTCGCGAGGCTGATCGATACCACCCGGACTTCGTTCGGGAGGGTCTTCTCGAGGCGTGTCAGGAAGCGGCTCCACGAAAAGGCGCGAAGCCGGACCAGCCCGTTGGCCTCCTCGGCTCCCGCCTGCATTCCGGCGAGGTCGAACCGGGCGAGCTTCTGCTGCGCTTCGCGCCCCGAGGTCTCGAAAAGGCCGATCTCGGATCTGAGCGACGCGATCTCCGCCCGCGACTGCCTCGAGCCTTCCAGGTAGGCGTGGACGGTCCGGACGCTGACCATGGTCAGGACGACTGCGGCGAGGAGGAGGAGGGTCGCGGCGACGTTGGCAGGCCGGGAATCGACGAACGGCCTGCGGGCGAGATTCGGTCTGATGGTGGCCACGGCGTCAACCCACTCCCTGCAGGAGACCGACCCCGACGAGCGGGGCCGTGTCCTCACCCCACTGCGGGAAGCCCAGCGTCCGAAGGGTCGGAAGGAGCGACACCGGCTCCTTGCCCCCGTTTTCCAGCAGGAACTCCCGGAACAGGATCGAGGCCGGGGCCGACTCCGGGACGACGACGACGTTTCCGATCATGTCGAGGCCGGAGCCGTCCGCCGATGCCCCCCCGACGAACGCGGCCGCCAGCCGGATCTCCTGAAGCGCCTGGTCGGGGTCCGCGGCCGTCTCCCGGGTTCTCAGGAACCTCACGGCCCCTTTCTCGAGGAAGACGGTCGACACGCTCGGCCCGTCGGTGAAGACGACGAGCCCCGTCCCGGCGAGGGCCAGGGAGCCGATCGCCGACAGCGCGAGAGCGGCGGGCTCGAGGGCGCCGATCCGGATCCCGTGGGCGAGGAACGCCGCCTCGAGCGAGGCGATCGTCTCCTCGGGTGATGCGAGGACGAGGAGACGGGTCCCGCCGTCGGGAGCCGCGCCCGCGTCGCACCAGGTGATCCGGAGCTCGGGGGCCGGCTCCCCATACAGGCGGCTCACCTTCCAGCGAAGCATTTCGGCGAGCTCCCGGGGGCGCTTCTGGGTCCCGGGGTCGAGGTCGACCGTCGCGGCCTTGACGAACCCGTCGGGAACGGCGAGCGAGGCCGCCGTCAGGCGCTCTTTCGCCGGGAGAAGGGATGCGATCGCCTGCCCGAGGCCCGGCCCGGCGACAGGAAGACCCGCCGGGCCCGCGCGGAACGTTCCCGGCGGAAGGTCCCGGGCGGAGACGCTCGCCCCCCCGATCGGGCGCACGCCCCGGGCCTCGCGGGGAAGGGAGACGTGCACGAGGCGGTCCTCCGTCAGGACGAAGGCGTGAGGCGGCCTTTGAAAGCCCCAGGTCTTCCTCAGGGCGCGACGCGCGCGGGCGACGAGGGCGTCAGTCGACAAAGGTCACCTTGTTGATCTCTTTCAGGTTCGTCTCGCCAAGGAAGACCTTCTTGAGGGCCGACTCGCGGAGGAAGGCCATCCCCTCCTCCTTCGCCGCCTTCTTGATCTCGGCGGCGGGGCGGCGGTCGAGGATGAGACCGCGAATCCGGTCGGAGAGGTCGAGGAGCTCGGTGATCGCCATCCGCCCGTAGAAGCCGGTGCCGTTGCACTCGATGCAGCCACGTCCCTCGTAGAAGGTGACTCCGGCCACGTCGGCCGCCGTCAGCGCCGATTCGTCGAGGAGCTGCTTCGTCGGCTCCATCGGCGTCTTGCAGTGCGGGCAGATCTTCCTCACGAGCCGCTGCGCCAGGATGCAGTTCAGGGCCGAGACGAAGTTGTAGAGCTCGACCTTCATGTTGAGGAAGCGCCCGAGGACGTCGACGACGTTGTTCGCGTGGACCGTCGTGAAGACGAGGTGTCCGGTGAGCGCCGCCTGGACGGCGATCTGGGCCGTCTCCTCGTCGCGGATCTCGCCGACCATGACCTTGTCGGGGTCGTGCCTCAGGATCGAGCGGAGGCCGCGAGCGAAGGTGAGCCCCTTCTTCTCGTTGACCGGAATCTGCGTGATGCCGCGAAGCTGGTACTCGACCGGGTCCTCGATCGTGACGATCTTGTCCTCGACGGACTGGATCTCCGAAAGGCAGGCGTAGAGGGTGGTCGTCTTCCCCGAGCCGGTCGGCCCGGTGACGAGAACCATGCCGTACGGCTCGCGGATGAACTTCCGCAGCCGCTTCATCGTCTCCGGGTCCATCCCGAGGACGTCGAGGCGGAGATTCTTGAACTCGGCGTTGGCCGACTCCTTGTCGAGGATCCGGATGACCGCATCCTCGCCGTGGACGGTCGGCATGATCGAGACGCGGAAGTCGATCGTCCGCCCCTTGACGCGGATCTTGAAGCGTCCGTCCTGCGGGATCCGCTTCTCGGCGATGTCGAGCTCGGACATGACCTTGATGCGGCTGATGATCGTCTGGTGGTGCTTCTTGTCGATCGGCTCCATCGCCGGGTAGAGGACGCCGTCGATCCGGTACTTGATGACGACGACGTTCTCCTGCGTCTCGATGTGGATGTCGGACGCCCGCCGCTGGATCGCGTTGAAGAGGACCGAGTCGACGAGCTTGATGATGGGGCTGGCGTCGGCCGCGATCCGGTCGATCGTCAGGACCTCCTGCCCCTCCTCGTCCTCCCTCACGACCTGCATCCGGAACTCTTCGGTCGCCTCCTCGAGGACCCGCTGGGTCGACTCGGACTTCTGCAGGATCTCGTGCATCGCGGCCCGCGAGCCGACCTTCATCCGGAGGCGGCGCTTGACGAGGGCTTCGAGCTCGTCGCGCCGCACGACGTCCGTCGGGTCGGTCATCACGACCGTGAGCACCCCGTTTTCCTCGCTCTCCGGGACGAACTCGAAGCGGAGCATCCACTCCAGCGGCACGCTCTTGAAGAGCACCGGGTCGACCCGGAAGGTCCAGAGGTCGACGAACGGGATCCCGAGCCTTCTGGCGACTTCCCGGGCGCGGCTCTCCTCGGAGGCGGCGTCCAGGACGCGCGGGAAGTCGGGGAGGGACGGGGCGTCGGACGCGGCTCGGCTCATCTCCTCAACCCTTGATGTTGGAGAGGATCGTGAACATCGGAAGGTATACGGACAGCAGGATCGTAGCGATGACGCCCCCCATGACGATCAGGATGACCGGCTCGATCAGGTTGATGATCGTCTGGAGGCTCGCTTCGATCGCCTCGTCGTAGAAGTCCGAGACGTTCGTCAGCATGTCCTCCAGGGCGCCCGTCGCCTCGCCCACCTTGATCATCTCGACGGCGAGCGAGGTGAACTGGCCCGTCTCCTCGAGGCTCCTCCAGAGCTCGGCCCCCTGCCGCACCTTCGGCACGACCGAGGCGACGGCGTCGGAGACCGTCCGGTTCCCGACGGAGCCGGTCGAGATCTCCAGGGCCGTCACGAGCGGCGTCCCCGCGCCGACGAGGGTCGCCAGGGAGCGGGCGAACTGCGAAAGAGAGAACTCGTGGAGAACGACGCCGAGGATCGGGAGCTTCAGCAGGAGGCCGTGCACGATACGGATCCCCTGGTCGGTCCGCCGCCAGCGGCTGAAGAGGAAACCGGCCACCGCCGTACCGAGGACGATCTCGAGGAGGTGCTTGCGCATGAAGGTGGCCGTCCCGACGACGGCCACGGTGAGGGCGGGCATTTCGCCGCCGAAGCCCGAGAAGAACTCCGTGAACCGGGGGATGACGTACGTCATCAGGATGAGGATCAGGCCGATGGAAAGTCCGATGAGGACGGCCGGATAGACGAGCGCCCCGGTCACCTTCCGCTTCACCTGCCCGAGGATCTTCTGGTAGCTCAGGAAACGGCGGAGGACCTTCTCGACCTCCCCCGAGCGCTCCCCCGCCTTGAGCGAGGTGGCGTAGAGGCGCGGAAAGGCGTCGCCGTGGGAAAGGAACGCGTCGGAGAGGGCCGTCCCGGCGACGAGCTGCTCCCGCACGTCCAGGAGGATCTTCCGAAAGTGCGGGTTCGCCTGGCGCTCCAGGAGAATGTCGAGACCCGAGACGACCGGCAGACCCGCCTTGAGAAGCGCCACGAGCTCCTGGTTGAAGACGAGGAACTCGTGGATCTTCACGCGGCCTTTCGGCCGGAAGGAGCCGGCCCGCGGGACGAGGCTCGAGGACCGGAAATCGATGAGCCTCCCCCGGGAGGGGCGTGCCGAGAAGAGCCGGGCTCCCTGCCGCGCCAGCTCCGTGCGGATGGCCTCTTCGTTCGGCCCCGTCGACCGTGCGGGTCGCCATGCGTCCGTCGGGGGTCCCGACGCGGCAGACGAATTCCGGCATCAGCGGAGCCCTCCGATGCCGGGGCCGGGGCCGGCGGGTGCGGCCGACAGGACGAGGAAGAGGGCGGCCGAGCCCCCCTCCTCGCGGCCGACGCCGAGGACGAACGGTTCCCGCGTCTTCAGGTTGATCGAGGTCCGGGCCACGTCCCGCACCGTCTCGCGCCCCTTCTCGTCCCGCCTCACCCGGGCGAGGACGAGATGGCGAAGGCGCACGACCTCGTCGCCGTTTCCCGCCTCGAGGAGGAAGTCGATCCGGTAGCTCCCACCGAGGTTCCAGGAGACCACCTCTCCCTCGAGTCCCTGGAGAACCACCTCGTCCAGCGGCGTGTAGTCGGTGAAGCTGAAGAGCTTCCTGAGACGCGCCCCGACGCCGCGGAGCTGCTCGGCGATCGGGGTCGGCGCCCCCGGCTGGCGCGGGGGAGTTCGTCGCCCGGATGAGGGCGACGGAGACGGAGAACGCCCGGGGGGGACGTCGAACGCCTCGACAGCCCGGGCGGCCAGCTCGACGGCCCGCCCCGCGTCCCGGACGGTGAGCGCGTTGAGCGCCGGCTGCAGGACGAGCGAACCCCGGGGCGTCAGGAGGGGGCGGACGACGAGGAACGCCTCCTCGGCCTTCCGGTGCCGGAGGGTGAATACCCGGACGACGTCCGGCTCCGGGGACGGGGGTGGCGCCGCGGGCGAGACCCCGGTGCCGAGCAGGAGGGCGGCGATCGCCGCCACGCGAAGGAGCGTCCTCATCCGAATCAGATGTCCGCGTTCCGGTCGACGACGAAGACGACCGTCGGTTCACCCGCCTTCGACGCCGGGAACTGGTAGACGACCGCTCCGATGGCGCCGACGCCCTCGACCGCCGGAAGCGTCTCGACCTGCACGGGCCGCGTCCCGGCCGCGTCCGCGACGGGGAAGGACCCTTGCGGGGAGGGCGATACGCCGCGTCCACGCACGTACCAGACCCCCGCGACGGAAGCGGCCAGGAGCAGCGAGGCGGCAATCCGCAGACCGACACCCGTCCGGGAGACCGAAAGGCGCCGCCCCGCTTTCGCGGCGGCGGTCGCTGCGAGAACGTCCCCGACGAAACGCTCGCGCGCCTCGGTCGTCAGGACGTCCGGCGTGCTCCGCGCCGCATCGCGGGCGAAGAGGAGGACCGGGTCGTGCCGGAGCGCCTCGGCCGCGCAGGTGTCGCAGGAGACGAGGTGTCCGGCGAGGAGACGCTCCTCGGACGGGGAGAGTTCGTCGCCGTCGCGCTTCTCGAGGAGGTCGCCCAGGCGGGAGCAGAGGGGGGCGTTCACGCGCGAGCCTCCCCCGCTGCCGGGCGCACCTCGGGGGCGTACTCGGGGAATCGGCGCCGGAGCTCGTCCCGGAGGAGACGTCGCGCCTGGAAGAGGTGGTTTCTCACGGTCGACTCCCGGCAGCCGACGATCTCGGCCACCTCGCGGCTCTCCTTCTCCTCCAGCTCCCTGAGGACGAAGACGATCCGCTGCTTCTCGGAAAGGACCGTGGCGCAGGCGTCGAAGACGCGACGGATCTCCTCCTGGGAGAGGCGCAAGGGCGCCTCCGGCTCCGTCGCCAGGAGGCCGCCCCGGACGACCCGGAAGCTCTCCGCCAGCGTCCGCGCACGGGTCCCACGCGCCCGAAGGGCGTCGATGGCGAGGTTTCCCGCGATCCGGAAGACCCAGGTCGAGAAGGCCCAGGTCGGGTCGTAGCGCGGGAGGTTCTCCCAGACGCGCAGGAAGGTGAGCTGGGCAACGTCCCGTGCATCCTCGGTGTTTCCGAGCATCCGGCGCAGAAACGCCACGACGGAATCGGTGCGGCCGCGAACGAGCTCGGCGAACGCATCCTCATCGCCCGCTTTCGCCCGCTCGGCGAGGCGTCGTTCGTCCCTGGGCTCGATCGTCGTCCCCTCCCGCGGCGTCCGCCGAACGTGAACCAGTTGAATGGCCATGCCAGGTGGTTCTACGGCTCCCCGCCCGGCGTCGTCTATCGCCTCTTCCCGGACGATGGATCCGCCGGTCGTGGCCGCCGCACGACTATAATGCCGCCTCTCGGATGGGAATCGTAACTTCCTCCAGGAAGGCTGGTTGAGAGAATCCCCCGGGTTACAGGGAGGTCCCGGCCTTCCGGCGTTGATCGCCCACCGCCTCCTCCCGCCGGGTGGGCCGACGCGTGCGGACGTCTGGATCCAGGGGGTCTCGGTCGGCGAGGTCGAGCTCGCGCACACGCTCGTTCTGGCTCTCCGGGTCGCGCGCCCCGACCTTTCTCTCCTCGTCACCTCCTCGACGCCGGCCGGCGTCGGGCTTCTCGGGCGGAGGTTCCGGGACCTCTCCCCACCGGCGCGGCTCCAGCCGTTCCCCCTCGATCTGCCCCTTTCCGTCCGGCGCCTTCTCGACTCGGCAGCGCCGCGACTCCTCGTCCTCGTGGAGACCGAGCTCTGGCCGGTCCTCCTGCGGGCGGCCCGGCGACGCGCCCTGCCGGTTCTCGTCGCCAGCGGACGCCTTTCCGAGCGTTCGGCACGGCGAATTCGCGCCGCGGGACGCCTGTTCCGCGCTCCTCTCGAAGCCCTCTCCGCGGTGGCGGCCCGGACCCCGGAGGACGCCGCCCGCTTCGCGTCGATTGGCGTCCCCGAGAGCCGGATCCACGTCGCCGGGGACATGAAGTTCGACCGCTCGCTCCCGCCCGAGCCGGCGTTCGCGGCGCAGGTTCGCGCTCTCGCCGCCGGCCGGCCGGTTCTGGTCGCCGGATCGATCGCCGAGGAAGAGCTCGATCTCGTCCTCTCTCTCCCTCGCACCCTGGCGGGCGCGGGGATCTCCCCGTTTCTCCTCCTCGCCCCCCGCCGCCCCGAGGCGTGGGACGAGGCGGCGCGCCGAGCCGGCGCGGCGGGCCTGGGCGTCGTCCGGCGTTCGACGCCCGGCGGATCCGGCCCGGCCGACGTCTTCCTCCTCGACACGATCGGAGAGCTCGCCTCGGCCTACAGGCTCGGCGACGTCGCCCTTCTCGGCGGGACGTTCGGGACGCGGGGCGGACACAACGTCCTCGAGCCGCTCCTGGCCGGGCTCCCCGTCGTCCTCGGACCTTCGATCTCCAGCATCCGCCGCGCGGTGGAAGCCGCGGGCGATGCGATCTGCGCGGTCGGCAATGCCGAGGAGGCGTCGACGGCTCTCGCGCGCCTCCTCGCAGACCCCGCCGAGCGAGCCGCGGCCCGCTCGGCGGCAGACGCCCTCTTTGCGCGGCACCGAGGCGCCACGGAGCGGACGGCCCGGCTCGCGCTCGACCTCCTCGACGGCCGCAGGAGCAAAGGGCACCCGGCGTGAGGAGGCTCCTCCTTCCGCTCTCTCAGGTCTATGGCGCCGGTGTCGCCCTCCGCCTCGCGCTCTACGAACGCGGTGTCTTCAACGTGAGGCGCGCGGACCGCCCGGTCGTCTCCGTCGGAAACGTCGCGGCGGGCGGGACCGGAAAGACGCCCTTCGTCCGCTGGCTCGCGGGCGAGCTCCTCCGGCGAGGACGACACCCGTCGATCCTCACGCGCGGCTATGGCCGCACGAGCCGCGGAACCGTCGTCGTCTCCGACGGGCGGGGAACGCTCGCGACGGTCGCCGCGTCCGGGGACGAGCCGGCGCTCCTGGCCCGGGCGCTTCCGGCCGTCCCGATCGTCGCCGACGCCCGGCGTGCGCTCGCGGCGGCCCGTGCCGAGACGCTCGAGGCCCTCGTGGATCTCCACCTCCTCGACGACGGCTTCTCCCACGTCGGCCTCGCCCGGGAGGTCGACATCGTCCTTCTCGACGCGACGGCTCCCGACGCGGGGGGCGCCCTCCTGCCGGCCGGCCTTCTCCGCGAGCCGCTGGCGGCACTCGCCAGGGCGGACCTCCTCGTCGTCACGAAGACGGAACAGGCCGACCCGGCGTCCGCGCTGGAGATCGCCCACCGCTTCGCCCCCGGCGTCCCCGTCTTCCACGCCCGGACCGAGCTCCTCGGCATCCGCGACAGGGAGGGGAGGAGCGTCGACCCGATGGACCTCCCGGCGGGCACGACCGTGGCTGTCGCCGGCATCGCCCGTCCCGGCTCGTTCCGCGCGACGCTCCAGGCGGCCGGGATCGACCCGGCGGACTTCCTCGCGTTCCGCGACCACGAGGCGTACGGTGCCCGGCACGGTCGGCCGTATCGAGCGGGCCCTCGAGGAGACGGGCGCGACCGCCGTCGTGACGACGGAGAAGGACGCCGTGAAGCTCGACTCCGTCCTCCGCGCACCGGTCTTCCGCGTGGCCGTCGAGGCGCGGGTCGTCGAACCGTCCTTCGTTTCCGAGGTCCTCTCCCTTCTTTCGAGGAGGCCTTCGTAATCGTGGCCTCGAAGAGGACCCCCCTCCGGAACCGGATCGAGCTGGCGGCGTACGTCGTCCTCCGAAACCTGTTCCGGGTC
Source organism: uncultured Gammaproteobacteria bacterium (assembly GCA_963804035.1). Taxonomy (GTDB): domain Bacteria; phylum Pseudomonadota; class Gammaproteobacteria; order Methylococcales; family Methylomonadaceae; genus Methyloglobulus. The sequence continues at coordinate 1,155,435 of CAWDOO010000004.1, forward strand.
CTTCCCCTCCGCCTCGCCGACGGCCTCGGGCGGAGCGTCGCCCTCCTTTACCGGCTCGTCGACGGCCGTCGACGGCGGCTCGTCGCCCGCAATCTCGCGCTCGCCTTTCCGGAGAAGTCCCCCGCCGAGGTCGACCGGCTCGCCCGGCAGGTCTTCGGCCACTTCGGCAGCCTCGCCGCAGACCTCTTCCGCTCCGAGACGGAGCCGATCGAGAGGCTTCTCTCCCGAATCGAGATCGTCGGCCTCGAGCACGCCCGCGCGGCCGCCGCCTCGGGACGGGGGGTCTTCTTTTCCACGCCCCACCTCGGGAACTGGGAGTGGGCCGCGCTCGCCACGGGCGCGAACGGCTTCCCCGTGACGATCGTCGCCAGACCGCTCGACAACCCCCTCCTCGACGCGCGCCTGACGGCGATGCGCGAAAAGGCCGGATGCCGCATCGTGAGCAAGAGGGACGCCGCGCGGACGCTTCTGAAGACGCTCCGCTCCGGTGGAATGGTCGGCATCCTCGCCGACCAGCGGGCCCGCCCCCCCGACGGCATCGCCGTCCCGTTCTTCGGGCGGCCCGCACTGACGACGACCTCGATCGCGCGGCTCGCCGACAGGACGGGCGCCCTCTTTCTCCCCGTCGTCTGCCTGCGGATCGCCCCCGGGCGCTATCGCCTCGTCTACTCCGAACCGCTCGACGTGATGGCGATCCCGCCGGAAGAGCGCGGCGTCGACCAGCTCACCGCCCGCGTCACCGCCCTCGTCGAGAGCCAGGTCCGGGCCGCGCCGGAACAGTGGCTCTGGCTTCACGACCGCTGGCGCAGCTGACCCCCCGAAATTGAAGAACCCCGGCCTCTCGACCGGGGTTCCTGAAGCTCGGGCTGTAAAGTTGCGTCTACGTCCTGCTTTCCTCCAGAGCCGGGGGCCGTTCTGGCACGCACCGGCTGTCCCTCTACCTTCAACCTCCCTGCCAGCTCCTCGACAGGCTCCATAGGTATACGTCAAAGCTCTCTACCAGAAAGAGTTAGTGTCGCATCGATGAGTGACGAGACGGCGTCGGTCCGCGGCCGGCCACCCCATTCGGTGCACCCGGGCTGCCCCGAATGCCGCGGCAAGAGGTTCCGGTCGCCACCGCTAGCCGAGCTCGATGGTCCAGTACGCCATGTCGAGGAAGTTCCGCCACGCCGGGTGGATTCCGCTCGGCGCGAGGAGCCCGAGCGGCGAGGCCCTGGGCCTGGCCGGGGGCCGGCGGAGGGCCATGCCGGCCTCGTCGGGGAGGCGGTTCCCCTTCCTCACGTTGCACTTCAGGCAGGCGCAGACGACGTTCTCCCACGACGAGACGCCGCCCCGGGAAAGCGGGACGACGTGATCGAGCGAGAGCGCCGACGTCGGGAAGCGCTTTCCGCAGTACTGACAGCGCGTGCCGTCACGCGCATAGATGTTGTGGCGGGAGAACTTCACGTCGTACCGGGGCGGGCGGTCACAGGAGAGGAGCTGGATGACGCGGGGGACCTTGAGGACCGTACGGGGCGTCCGGACGACGTCGAGGTCCTCGGGCTGGATCGGGATATCGCACCACTCCTCCCACCCGTACGTCGTGAAGTCGGGCAGGACGGCTCTCACGTGCCCCTTGTAGAAAAGGGTGAACCCGCGTCGCGCGTCCGTGAGGGCGAGGGCGGCAAACGACCGGTTCAGCACGAGAACCGGCGCGTCGAGCACCATGACGAGGAGAGAATAGCGAAACGAGATGAAGATTCTCCTCGTGCGGCTCTCTTCCTTCGGCGACGTCGTCTTCACCCTTCCGCTCGCGAAGGCGCTGCGCGGAGAGGGAGACCACCTCGCCTGGGCCGTGGAAGGACCGCTCGCCGAGCTCGTCGAGGGAGCGCCGTACGTGGACGAGGTCCTCGTCGCGACGACGCGCGCCTGGAGAAAGCGCCCCTTTTCGGCGGGAACACGGGCGGAGCTGCGAACCTTCCTCCTGGCGCTGCGCGCCTTCGAGCCCGACGTCGTCGTCGACGCGCAGGGGCTCCTGAAGTCCGCCTGGATCACGCTCGCCGCGCGCGCCCCGAGAAAGGTCGGCTTCGGTTTCCGGACGGCGACCGAGAGGGTGAACGCCCTCGTCACCGGCGAGAGGGTCGACGTCCCTCCGGGGACGCACGTCGTCGACCGGGGGCTTGCCCTGGCGGAGCACCTCCTCGGCAGGGGCGGGTTCCCGAGGACTCCCGACGTCTCGCACCTCGTCGCGCGGCCGTCGCCCGAAGTGGACGACTGGTTCGCCGCTCGTCCCGCCCGCCCTTTCGCGATCCTCCAGCCTTTCTCCTCGCGTGAGACGAAGGAATGGAGCGCCGGAGAGACGGCGGCCTTCTGCCGCGCCCTCGCGGAGAAGGGGCTCGACCCGGTCCTTCGCTGGGGACCAGGAGAGCGGGAGCGCGCCGCCCGGATCGTCGCGGATTCGGGCGGGACGGCATCGCTGGCGCCTCCGAGCCCGCCCGCGGCCTCCGCTCGTCTCGCTTCACGCGCCGCGCTCTTCGTCGGCGCCGATACGGGTCCGACCCATCTCGCCGCCGCTGCGGGGACCCCGACGGTGGCGCTCTACGGGCCGACCGATCCGGTGCGATTCGGCCCCGTCGGGCCGCGGGTCCGGATCCTGAGGGACGGAAGCGGGGCCTACAATGCCGGCACGGCCGGCCTGCCCGGCCTGACTGCCGATGTCGTCCTCGAAGCCTCTCTCGCGCTCCTCGACGAGCGGGCGGACGCCCCGACAGGGACGTAGGACGGGCTCCGCCCTTCTCGCGCTCGTCCTCGCCGGGCCGCTCGCCGCATCCGTCACGGCGAACGTCCTGCCGAACCTCGGCCGGGAGGAGCTGCCGAAAGACAGGATCGCGCCCGTCCCGTTCGGAGAGGGGGAGACCCTCGTCTACACCATCTCCTGGCTGAAGATCGAGGGGGGGGCGATGACCGTCGCGACGTCGCGGGAAACGAGCCCCGACGGCGTCCCCGTCCACCGGATCCGCCTCTCGGCCGTCTCGAACGACTACGTCTCACGGTTCTACCCGGTCGACACACATTACGAAACGTGGGTCGACGCCCGGGACTTCTCCCCCGTGAGGTTCGAGAAGCACGCGCGGGAGGGACGCTACGTCTCCGACGAGGTCGAGGAATTCGATCTCTCCCGCCACTTCGCCGTCTGGCGGAACGCGAAGGAGATCCGGGGTTCCGGGCCGATCCCGGAGCGCTTCCAGGACGTGATCTCCTCCTTCTACTTCATGCGGACGGTGCCGCTCGTCCCGGGCGAGGAGACGCGCGTCGACCTCTACTCGCGCGGCAAGCTCTACCGCCTCGTCGTGGCCGTCCTCGGCCGGGAGAGGGTGGAGACGGAGCTCGGCGTCTTCGACGCCTTCAAGGTCCAGCCCCGGATGCACGATTCGGCATCGGCATCGAGCGTGGACCGGAACAAGGGAAAGCTGTTCCTCTGGTTCAGCGACGACGCCCGGCGGCTTCCGGTGATGGCCCGGACGATCCTCCCGATCGGCTCGGTGACGGCCCGCCTCACCCGCGTCAGCGGCGAAGCGCCGGCCCCGCCTCCCCCCCCCGGCTCCGGCTCCCGCCGCCCGCTGAAACGGGGGCCCGCCAACGGGCGGACGAACGACTATCATTGCGCCCATGGCGGTCAAACTGGGAGAACTTCTCCTCAAGGCGAAGCTCATCAACGCCGAGCAGCTCGCGTTGGCGCTCAAGCAGCAGAAGGACTCGGGGGTGAAGCTGGGTGAGACGCTCGTGCGGCTCGGCTTCGTCACCGAAGACGACATCACGGAGACGCTGTCGGCGCAGTTCGGCGTCCCGTCGATCAACCTGACGCACTTCGAGATCGACCCGAACGTCCTGAAGCTGGTCCCGGCGGACGTCGCGCGCAAGTACAACATCCTGCCGGTCAACAAGACGGGCGCGACGCTCACCATCGCGATGGCCGACCCGACGAACGTCTTCGCGATGGACGACCTGAAGTTCATGACCGGCTACAACGTCGAGCCGGTCGTCGCTTCCGAGATCGCCCTCCAGCACGCGATCGACAGGAACTACGGCGCCTCGCACGCCCTCGAGCTGAAGAAGGTCATGGAGGAGATGTCGGCCGTCGACGCCTCCGACACCTCTCTCGAGGTCGTGGACGAGGAAGAGCAGGACGCCATCGACCTCGAGAAGCTCGTCGAGGAAGGGGAAGAGGCTCCCGTCGTCCGGCTCGTCAACATCATCCTGACGGACGCCATCAAGCGCGGCGCCTCCGACATCCACATCGAGCCCTACGAGAAGGAGTACCGGGTCCGCTACCGGGTGGACGGCATGCTGGCGGAGGTGATGAACCCTCCGAGCAAGCTCAAGGAAGCGATCGCGTCGCGCATCAAGATCCTCGCCAAGCTCGACATCGCCGAGAAACGCCTCCCGCAGGACGGGCGCATCAAGATCAAGATGAAGCTCGCCGCGAAGGTGAAGGAGCTCGACTACCGCGTCAGCGTCCTGCCGACCCTCTTCGGCGAGAAGATCGTCTGCCGGCTTCTCGACAAGGACAACCTGATGCTCGACATGACGAAGCTGGGCTTCGAACGGTCGAGCCTCCAGAAGTTCGAGAAGGCGATCCTCCGCCCGTGGGGAATGGTCCTGGTAACCGGGCCCACGGGGTCGGGGAAGACGAACACCCTCTACTCCGCCCTCTCGCGGATCAACACCCCCGACACGAACATCATGACGGCCGAGGACCCGGTCGAGTTCAACCTGCCCGGCGTGAACCAGGTGCAGATGAAGGACTCGATCGGACTGAATTTCGCCGCGGCCCTCCGGTCCTTCCTGCGGCAGGACCCGAACATCATCCTCGTCGGCGAGATCCGCGACTTCGAAACGGCCGAGATCGCCGTGAAGGCCTCCCTGACGGGCCACCTCGTCCTCTCCACGCTCCACACGAACGACGCTCCCTCGACGATCAACCGGCTCATGAACATGGGCATCGAGCCGTACCTCGTCGCCACGTCGGTCGTCCTCATCGCCGCCCAGCGCCTGATCCGCCGGGTCTGCGCGAACTGCAAGGTCCCGACCGACGTCCCGCCCCAGGTCCTGATCCAGCTCGGCTTCACCCCGGAAGAGTCGAAGACGGTTCAGGTCATGAAGGGCAAGGGCTGCGAGCGCTGCAACGGGACCGGCCTGAAGGGTCGCGTCGCCCTCGTGGAGGTCCTGGAGATCTCGGAGGAGATCAAGGAGATGATCCTCTCCGGCTCCTCGTCCCTGGAGATCAAGCGGAAGGGGGTCGAGGAAGGGATGGTCACCCTCCGCGGCTCCGGCCTGGCAAAGATCAAGGACGGCCTCACGACGATCGAGGAAGTGGTCCGAGAGACGGTCCTCTGAAATGTTCCGGGGGCACCCGCGCCCGGGTGCCCCCGCCCCCCTCCGCGGCCCGGGTCTCGGAACCCGGAGGGGTGGGTCAGTCACCCGCTGGGGTATGATTCCGGACAGCTTCGTCACAGGGGGACCCGATGGCAGTTACGCTGCACCAGCTTCTGAAGACTCTCGTCGAGAAGGGCGGCTCGGACCTCCACATCACGACGAACTCTCCGCCGATGGTCCGAGTCCACGGCGACATCCAGCCGCTGGACTACCCCCCGCTGACTGTCCCGGAGACCAAGCAGCTCTGCTACTCGATCCTGACCGATGTTCAGAAGCACCGTTTCGAGGAGAACCTCGAGCTCGACCTCTCCTTCGGGGTCAAGGGCCTCGCGCGGTTCCGCGGCAACGTCTTCATGCAGCGCGGTGCCGTCTCGGCGGTCTTCCGGCAGATCCCCTACGAGATCCTCGGCTTCAAGGAGCTCGGGGTCCCGACCGTCGTGGAAGCGCTCTGCAACAGGCCTCGCGGCCTCGTCCTCGTCACCGGGCCTACCGGCTCGGGCAAGTCGACGACCCTCGCGACGATGGTCGACAAGGTCAACCGCGAGCAGGCCAAGCACATCGTCACGATCGAGGACCCGATCGAGTTCCTCCACACCCACAAGCGCTGCATCGTCAACCAGCGTGAGCTGCACGCCGACACGCACTCCTTCCCGAACGCGCTCCGCGCGGTCCTCCGCGAGGACCCCGACGTCGTCCTCGTCGGCGAGATGCGCGACCTCGAGACGATGGAAGCCGCCCTCCGGATCGCCGAGACGGGCCACCTGACGTTCGCCACCCTCCACACGAACAGCGCCGTCCAGACGATGAACCGGATCATCGACGCCTTCCCGGCCAGCCAGCAGTCTCAGGTGAGGGCGCAGCTCTCCTTCGTCCTGGAGGGGATCCTCTGCCAGACGCTCCTGCCGAAGTCGTCGGGCAAGGGCCGGTGCCTCGCGATGGAGATCCTCATCCCGACGCCCGCGATCCGGAACCTCATCCGCGAGGACAAGCTCCACCAGATCTACTCGATGATGCAGACCGGACAGAACAAGTACGGGATGCAGACGTTCAACCAGGCGCTCGCCACGCTCGTCCACCGCCGCGTCATCACGCAGGAGCTCGCGATCACCACGTCGTCCCTGCCGGACGAGCTCTCCGAGATGATCGCCCGCGGCGTGGGCGTCGTGGGACAGCCGCCGCCGACGGCGGGATCGGCAGCCGGCGCCGCCACCCGGCGCCCCTGACGCTCACCGGAAGGAATAAAGATGGCCCAGTACGTCTGGAAGGGGAAGACCCGTCAGGGCGTCATGACCGGAGGGGTCCTGACGGCCGACTCGAAGGACCTCGTCATCGCCGACCTGAGGCGGCGGAGCATCGAAGTCGCCTCCGTCAAGGAACGCGGCAAGGAGTTCGCCGTCCCGAAGTTCGGCGCGGGAAAGGTGTCGGCCAAGAGGCTGGCCATCTTCACGCGGCAGTTCTCCGTCATGATCGACGCGGGCCTTCCGCTCGTACAGTGCCTCGAGATCCTCGGAACCCAGCAGGACGACAAGGCGTTCCAGCGGATCATCCTCGCCGTCAGGCAGGACGTGGAGTCGGGCGCCTCGCTCGCCGACGCGCTTCGGAAGCACCCGCGCGCCTTCGACGACCTCTTCGTCAACATGATCGCCGCCGGCGAGGCGGGCGGCATCCTCGACACCATCCTGCGCCGGCTCTCGACCTACATCGAGAAGGCGGTCAAGCTGCAGGGGCAGGTCAAGACCGCCCTCATCTACCCCGTGTCGGTCCTCACCGTCGCCGCCCTCGTCGTGACGATCATCCTCTGGAAGGTCATCCCCACGTTCGCCGCGCTGTTCGCCGGACTCGGCGCCCAGCTCCCGCTGCCGACGAGGATGGTCATCGCCGCGTCGAACTTCCTGGCCAGCTACTTCATCTTCATCCTCGCCGCGATCGGGGCGATCATCTTCGCCCTCAAGCGGTACTACGCGACCTACAAGGGACGCCGGGTCCTCGACGGGATCCTCCTCAAGACGCCGGTCCTCGGCGACATCCTGAAGAAGATCGCCGTGGCCCGCTTCTGCCGGACGTTCGCGACCCTGACCTCGTCCGGCGTCCCGATCCTCGACGGCCTCGAGATCACCGCGAAGACCTCGGGAAACGCCATCATCGAGGACGCGATCATGATGGTGCGCAAGTCCGTCGAGACCGGCCGGACCATCGCCGAGCCTCTCGCCGAGACGAAGGTCTTCCCGCCGATGGTCGTCCAGATGATCGGCGTCGGCGAGCAGACCGGCGCCCTCGACGCCATGCTCTCGAAGATCGCGGAGTTCTACGAGGAAGAGGTCGACAACGCCGTCGAAGGCCTGATGAAGCTGATGGAGCCGATCATGATCGCCATGCTCGGCACCATCATCGGCACCATCGTCGTCGCGATGTACATGCCGATGTTCGACCTCATCTCGAAGATCGGCTGAAGACCGCAGACTCGCCACCATCCGCCGCCGAACCCGACGGGCGCCCTCCGGGGCGCCCGTCGCGCGTTCGACCCGGAGCCGCCCGCTACAATCGCTTCCGCGTGAGCGAGATCGTGCGCGCCGTCCCGCGTCCGGCCCCGGAGACCCTCCGGGGCCTCCTCGGCATGCGGGTGGTCGTCGTCTCGACCCTCCTCCTCTCCGCCCTCCTGATCCAGCTGACCTTCAGCATCTGGCTTCCGCTCAACCCGATCTACTACCTCGCGGCCGCCTCCTACTCGACCTCGCTCCTGGCCCTCGCCACGCTCCGGCGGCTCGACGCCGGGGTGAACGCCGTGATCCAGATCCTCGGCGACCTCGTCGTCGTGACCGGCCTCGTCTGGATTTCCGGCGGCCCCGACTCCGGGTTCACCTTCCTCTACCTCGCCGTCGTCGTCTCCGGCACGCTTCTCTTCGGAAAAGGGGGCGGGCTCGTGACGGCCGGGCTCGCCTCGGTCTTCTATGCGGTGCTCCTCCAGCTGATGCACTCGGGGGCCTTCCCGCCGCCGAGCACCGACGAGCTGCCACCGCGCATCTGGACGAGGGGACAGCTCGCAGGCAACGTCGTGACGAACGTCGGCGCCTTCGCGGCGACGGCTCTCCTCGTGGCGGCCGCCTCGGAAAAGCTGCGGGACGCCCGGCTCCTCGCCGAGCGCCGGCGGGAGGAGGTGACGCGCCTGCAGGCCCTCCACACGTCGGTCCTTTCCTCGATGTCCTCCGGCGTCGTCACCGCGGACCCGGAAGGAAAGATCACCTTCGCCAACCCGCCGGCCTGCGAGCTCCTGCGGCGGCGGCCGGAGGAGCTCATCGGGCGGCCCCTCGTCGAGACCGGGCTCATCTCGGACGAGGCCGCCTGGCCCGAGGACGGCTCCGGCGGCGACGTCCTCCGCTTCGAGGGGAACCAGACGCCCCTCGGCCCCGGCGTCTACTTCGGGGTCACGGTGACACCGCTGCGCGACGGGGACGGCCGGGTCACGGGCCGGATCCTGATCTTCCAGAACCTGACCGAGCTGAAGAAGCTCGAGGGTGAGGTGAGGCTCAAGGAGAAGCTCGCCGCGGTCGGCGAGCTGGCAGCCGCGATCGCGCACGAGATCCGGAACCCGCTCGCCTCGATCTCCGGTTCGGTCCAGGTCCTCTCCTCCACCGCCCCTCCCGGCTCCTCGGAGCGGCGCCTGATGGAGATCGTCGTCCAGGAGTCGCACCGCCTCTCGTCGATCCTCGAGGACTTCCTCAAGTACGTCCGCCCCCGCGAGCAGGCGGTCGAGACGGTCGACGCCGCCGCCGCGCTGCGCGACGTCGTAACGCTCCTGGCGCACAGCGACGAGGTGACCGACCGGCACCGCGTCACCCTCGACCTCGAGCCGGAGTCCGTCCTTCTCAGGGCCGACCCGGGGCAGCTGAGGCAGGTCTTCTGGAACCTCCTCCGGAACGCCGTGGCGGCCATGCCGGAGGGCGGGGCGCTCGTCCTCGAGGCTCGCGTCGCGGACGGCTCCTGGAGCGTGACGGTCGCCGACGAGGGCCGGGGAATGAGGCGCGAGGAGCAGGACCGTCTCTTCACGCCGTTCGCCCACACCGTCCCCGGCGGCACGGGCCTGGGACTGGCCATCGTGTACCGTATCGTCGAGGAGCACGGAGGAAGGATCCGCGTGAAGAGTGCACCCGGAGAAGGTACGGCAATCACGCTCTCCCTTCCGCTCGCAGGCCCCTCCCGCAGCGGACTCGCCGAGCGGGGACCGGCCATCCCCGACCCGTTGATTCCCGGGGAGGAGTTCCGCTCGTGACGGTCGATCCCCGACGACCCGCGGGTCCCCGAATACTCCTCGTCGACGACGAGCCCGGCATCACGGGAATGCTCTCGATCGTCTTCGAGAACGAGGGGTACGCCGTCAGGAGCGCCGGGACCTGCGCAGAGGGAATGAGGCTCGTCGAGGAGACCTCGCCCGACCTCGTCCTGACGGACCTGAAGATGCCCGACGGAACGGGCTTCGACATTCTCCGGAAGACCCGCGAGACGAACGCCGAGACGCCCGTCGTCATGATCACGGCGTACACCTCGACGAAGACGGCGATCGAGGCGCTGAAGGCGGGGGCCTACGACTACATCTCCAAGCCCTTCGACGTGGAGGAGCTCAAGCATGTCGTCGGGAAGGCGCTCGAGAGGAAGCGGCTCGCCGACGAGAACTTCACGCTGAGGAGCAGGATCGAGGAGCGGCCCGCGCTCGGGCTCCTCATCGGGATCTCGCGCCGGATGCGCACCGTCTTCGACCTGATCGAGCGAATCGGCCGGACGACCTCCACCGTCCTGATCACGGGCGAGTCGGGCACCGGCAAGGAGCTCATCGCGAGGGCGATCCACCGGAGCTCGCCCCGCGCCGCCCGCGCTTTCGTCTCCATCAACTGCGGGGCCCTTCCGGAGAACCTCCTCGAGTCGGAGCTCTTCGGACACGAGAAGGGGGCCTTCACCGGCGCCGTGAAGGAGAAGAAGGGCCTGTTCCAGGAGGCCGAAGGAGGGACCCTGTTCCTGGACGAGATCGGCGAGACCTCCGTGCCGATGCAGGTGAAGCTCCTGCGGGCGCTCCAGGAACGGGTCGTCCGCCGCGTCGGAGGGAACGTCGAGGAGCCGGTCGACGTGAGGATCATCTGCGCCACGAACAAGGACCTCGCCCGAAAAGTGGCCGAGAAGACGTTCCGGGAGGACTTCTACTACCGGATCGCCGTCATCCCGCTCCCGATCCCTCCCCTGCGCGAACGGCGGGAGGACATCGCCCTCCTCGTCCGTCACTTCCTGAAGGCAGTCTCGGCACAACAGGGAGTCCCGGAGAAGAAGATCTCAACCGAGGCGATGCGCGTCCTGGAAGCCCACCCGTGGCCAGGGAACGTTCGCGAGCTCGAGAACCTCATAGAGCGGACGGTGGCCCTCGAGCCGGGAGGCATCATCACGACCGCTTCCCTGCCGGAGAGCTTTCTGCGGCCTTCGGGCGTCCCGGCCGAGCCGTATCAGAGTCCGTTCGACCTTCCGCTCGAGAACTTCAGCCTGGAGGCTTACCTCGAGTGGATCGGTAAGCGGCTGATGCAGCAGGCGCTCGAAAGGGCGAACGGCGTGAGGAAGGACGCCGCCAGGCTCGTCGGGATGTCGGAGCGTTCGTTCCGCTACTACGCCAAGAAGTACGACCTCGGCCACGACGAGGAGGAGGAAATCTGTGACGAACCCGGGCCGCCGCTCGACGAAGCGTAACGTGCCGAGAGGCGCCGTCGTCGTGGCGCTCCTTTTCACCGCCTGCTCCGGGGGGCGTGGCGCGGCCCCATCGGCCTCGCAGACACCACCCGCGACCGGCCCGCGCGTCGTCCTCCCGTCGGGGGCGGTGTTCGCCCTCGAGGTCGCACGCACCCCTGAGCAGACCGCGCAGGGACTGATGTTCCGCGAGTCGCTCGCCCCGTCGACCGGGATGGTCTTTCTCTTCGACGCGCCCAGGCCCCAGGCGTTCTGGATGAAGAACTGCCACTTCGCCCTCGACATGATCTTCACCCGGAAGGACGGAACCGTCGTCGACGTCCTGGAGACCGTCCCGCCGTGCGATGCCGACCCCTGCCCGAGCTACCCTTCCAGGGCCCCCGCCGACACCGTCGTCGAGCTGACCGCGGGAGAAGCGAAGCGCCATGGGGTCGTCCCCGGAACGCGCCTCTCCTTCCTCAGCGTGCC
>CAWDOO010000005.1:0-35701 GCA_963804035.1 uncultured Gammaproteobacteria bacterium
TGCACTTTTGGGGCCTCCTTTTTGGGCGTTAGTCCATATTCTCGACAGTCATTGTGTCGGCAATGTATTTGATAAGCCCTGGATGGGGGTTATCACAAGCTCATTGGCTACAGCGGTTATAGCATTGACAGGGGCGATTTATATTTTACCTTACGTGGCTTGGCAGTTACCTGAGTGGCATATCATTGCGTTAGCCTTATTTGCAGGAGGGCTTATTCAATTAGGCCAAGGCTTTTATTTTAAGGCCTTAGAAAAAACCGAAGCAGGCATTGTCGCAGCATATGGAAACTTTACCCCTACGCTTTTGCCTGTAGCCAGTTATTTTCTGATGGGTGATGTGTTACAGCCTTGGCATTACATTGCTATTGGCGTGTTAGTGCTTGTTTCTATTTGTTTTTGTCTTATAGACGTGTCTCGACATGGCAACTGGAATTCAATCTTTTTGATGTTGATGGCATCCGCGTTTCAAGTATCTGCCATCCTGATTGAGAAATATGTATTTGTACACAGCACATTTTTAATTAGTTTCATGTTTATTATTATGGGTGTTGTACTAAGCGGTGTGTTACCACTCTTGCTCGTACCTGGTGTCCGCAAAGCATTTAGAAACAATCTACCGAAGCTAAAACCTTTAGCGCCACTGTTTCTAGGTATAGAGATGGCTAATGTTACTGCTTTATACCTTAGCCAGCGAGCTGTGATTTAGGTTCACCTACCTTATCAGCCGCTATGGAAACCACCGTTCCTGGCTATACGTTTTTACTGACAATCCTTTTGCTTTATTTTAAACATCAGTATGGTGACGAAGGTGTACGGCATGAACTGCGCACTAAATTGCTTCTTGTCGGTATCATGACTGCTGGTGTGATGCGGCTAGCTTAGGTTTGTTGATTAAGACCCCTTATGTTTGGAACCACCATTCAGATCTGAGTTCATCAAAACCTATTACTCTACCGACAAGTTTAAGGCGAGTGGAACGGGCTTGCTGCACATGGTAAATCAATAATCATCAGTCTAAGGAAGGGGCGCTAAGGTCACTAAAACCGCAGATACAGATTTCGCTATTGTTACATTTATATTTATTGAAGAGTGATATGGTCATGCAACAACATTTGTCTGAGTTTCCCCGTACGCCCTGTAAGCAAAAAAAAAACCAGACTATAACGTACCGTAATATTTATTTAACATTTTTGTGATTAAATTTCTATCAGCAGAACAATCGCCTACTTTTAATACATAAATTCACTAAACTGAAAATTTGGAGTAATAAAATATCCACCATGCAAATGTACCTAAATTTCTTCTTGGCGCCCATGTTTGCCACCCTTGTTTTCATGGCGGGATTATATCCCGTGCGCCGTCAAATTGGGTCTCACCGACAAGCCTTGCCATAGGAAGCAACACAAGTCCCCAACCCTTTTATCGGTGGCTTGGCGATCTATATGGCGCTCTTGGTGACACTGCTGCCAACTATCAACATCCAGCCCAACCAAATTGCCTTTATTTCGGCCATTACTATATTGGTCTGCGTGGGCTTGGTCGATGACTATAGGAATTTGGGCGTCAGAGTCAGGTTGGTCGCCCAAGTTGCCGCCGCCCTTATCATGGCTCAATATGCCGACATAAAGATCGAAAACTTGGGCAACCTGTTTGGCTTTGGCGCTATCCATCTTCGCGTTTTGCCGTCCCGTTCACCGTTTTTGCCGTCGTGGGAGGCATCAACGCCTTCAACATGATCGACGGGATGGACGGTTTGGCGGGTAGCCTGACCCTGATTTCCATAGCCTCCCTGGCCGGGGTGTGCTGGCTGTCCCACGATGATGCCCTGTTCAGCTACTGCCTGATGTTCGGCGCGTGCATTATGGCCTTCCTGTCGTTGAACCTGCGCATATTTGCGCGATGCAGAATGCCAAAGTGTTCTTGGGCGATACCGGGAGTACCATGTTTGGATTTACCGTTTGTTGGCTGGCCATCGACGCATCACAAGGCGAAAACAGCCTGATTACGCCATCAACCGTATTATGGATCATAGCCCTGCCGTTGTTTGATTCTGTCTGCATTATGCTGCGCCGACTAATGAACGGGAAGTCCCCATTCAACCCAGACAGGGAACATTTGCACCATATATTTGCCGTGGCCGGTTACAGCAACAATGCCACGCTGCTCATAATACTCACTATATCGCTTGCTCTATCTATTACCGGGATTACTGCTAGCCGGTACTTTGGTGTCCCGGAACGGGCATTGTTTGTGGTATTTACGTTATTGTTTGCTGGCTATTATTGGCTAGTAGGATATGCCTGGAAAATAATGAAGATAAGCCGTTACATCGAAGGCATGAAAAAACCGGATCGCCGTGCCGAAAGTCAGAGGCGTCCGGGTGACCAGAGGACTGGCCGCGACCGGCGTTACGAGCCAACTGAGCAAGAACTGGAAAATTACTACAATGCTGGTAGGTTTATGGCAGGGCTGCTCCGCCAACCTTTCCCGAAAAATGAATTCAGCAGTACTGGAATAAATATCGTTAAAAATAGTTGTTAATTCGCTTCTCTGCTTACGATTGAGTGATAGGCATTTCTAAAAATTCTCATCCCAACCTTCTCCCTTAAGGAGAAGGTGTTTTTAGGATTATACCCTCAGTGTCTTTCAACCCTGAAAGTGTCGCCGTTGTATTGCAGGATGATGCTGTCAGGTCGGATTTCTTTAAGCGCCACTGATCCTTTGATGTGTTGCCCAGTTTTGTATTTGACCATGTCGATGATAACAAAACGGTCTTCGGGTTGTTCGGCATAGCTAAACACATTGATGTTTAGATTGGGCAAAGTATTACGGACTTCATAAGGCAGATCATCCAAAGTAAGCATGCCTTTTCTTTTGGTGGAGGTCTGCGGCTGTTCCGAAAACCTATCTTGCATTTCAGTACGAATTGTTGAGGTTATTGCGCTACGTTTGGCAGGTTCCTTTTTTGTGGCGAGCGATTTTTTTTCTGGAACTTGTTTAATCGGCCGCTCGCTTTCGGCCGCTTTTCTAGCTTCAATAAGTTGAGCAATTGATGGCGATTTTGATTCTGTCTGCTGAGCTAACGATTGTGCAGGCTTTTGGGTGATTTCACTCTCTGCAGGTACTGGCGGCAATTGCTGTTTTGCAGAGGTTGATGCTAGAGACTGCGTATCTACATTGACTGCAAGCTTAGGTTGCGATTCCGTGTTAGATTTATGAGTAAAAAACAAGAACAAATAAGCGATTACCAGCAGATTGCCGATGACTAGCGCAATTATCCACCTAGTAGGTCTCTGCTTGGGTTGTGGCATATTGACCAGTATTCTGTCTGTTACTGTATCCGGCTGGATTGCTTGCCGCTGTTGTTCGGATTTACGTAGGGCATCGAGAATATATGACATCGTGCTCAGTCCTGTTTCAAGTGAGGCGAACCCTGTGCGCCAGTTGCATTATCAAGATGAAAAATCGTTTGCATCCCCACTTTACCGTCTTGTGTCAAGTGGTGGGCTTTTTGAAAAGCGATCACCCGTGCTTTCAAGGCAGCGTCAAAATACTGGGGATATTTGACTTCCTGGCTTATCCCGTCAATTTTCATCATTTGTTGACGTAACCAAGCAACGTTGTCGGAGGATTGTCCAGGAAAAATCATGTTCATGCCAAGTTTTGGCGATTGCCAAAGTAATACGTAATAACCATCCCAAAAACTCAGCACATCAGCTAAGGGAAACGTCGCATCGTGGTCGAAGGTGAGGGTAGGCTGCCCATCTTTTAAGCTCGTCAGCAAGGCATAGCGCTTGGTTTCCGGCGATAAGGTAAATTCCAGCACAACTGGACGATTGAAGGCCAGTAAATCTTTCCAATTGCCTTTATCAAACAGGCAGTTTACCCCTACCGTGTTTGCAATTTCACAGTCAATCTGGTTGTTAGGTGCAGCCTTGCCCCAAAGTTTTAGGGCATTGCCTATGCTCGCATTCAAGGTAAGAGCTGGATTTTCCAGCCATGTACTAAAAGACTTGGTTTCGGCAACGGGTTTTTGCTTAACTACGATTGGTACTACCTTATTGACAGGTACTGGCGGTTCTGCGGCAAGCCTTTCAGGGAATGTGCCGGATAAGATCGTCTTGGCTTTAGGCAGGATTGGGTCGTTTGCTTGATAATTATGGTAATACAGCCCAACAGCAAAGCCACTTAATACCAACGCCGCCAACAAAGGCTTTAGCATGGATGGTTTTTCATTGGTGAACGCCAGCGTTTCCTTGGCGGCACGTTTGATGATGGACGGTGTAATGATGTGGGTATCTCTGGAGTAAGCGCCCAGCAAAGCGCAATGGCAAATAATGTTGATAATCCTGGGGATACCTTTTGAGTACTGGTAAATTTTTTGGATTGAGCTCCCTTTGAACAGGTCTGGATCGCCTTTACACACCATTAGCCGATGACGAATGTACGTGCGGGTTTCATCCAAGGAGAGCGGCAGCAAATGGTAACGGGCGGTAATACGTTGATTTAATTGCCGCAATTCACGGCGATTTAATAAATCTTTCAGTTCCGGTTGACCGACCAGGATGATTTGCAGTAATTTAGTTTTCGTGGTTTCAAGGTTAGTCAGCAGACGGACTTGTTCCAGCACTTCCAGGCTCAAGTTTTGGGCCTCATCAATGACTAAAACTGTACGTCTGCCATTGGCATGGGCAGTGAGCAGGTGCTGATTGAGGGCATCAACCATATCCTTTAAGGTATGTGAGATGTTGTCGTAAGCAATCCTCAATTCATCGCAGATCGTCGCCAATAATTCGATAGCGTTGAGCTTAGGATTCAAAATAAGTGCAATATCGATATTTTCTGGCAATTGTTGCAACAAACAATGGCATAAGGTTGTCTTACCTGTGCCGACTTCTCCCGTCAACGCAACAAAGCCGCCGCCATGATTGATCCCGTATAACAAGTGAGCTAACCCTTCTTGATGGCGGTTGCTCATGAACATGAAGTGCGGGTCTGGTGCTATCGAAAACGGCGGTTCGCTAAAATGAAAGTATTCTTTATACAAGGGTGATATTTATTGGGCTATTGACTAATTTAATGGATGCAAGTTACCGTAACGTGTGCGCGAAAATTTATCAAGGCTCATGATGAAAGTTTACTGTTTTTTACCTTGTATCCTGAACCTTTTACCTAATATATAATTGTAACCTACAACAGATAGAAGGTCTTAATACAACATGGGTCGTTACGACAGGAACAGAAACAAAAAAACCGACAATGCGACTTTTGGCATTGCGATCTTGGTTTCGTTGCTGATAGGAATTACGGGTACATATTACGTTATGGCAAAACGTAAGCAACTGAAATACCTAGAAATAACGACTGATGAGACAAGCCGTCAAGCCGCATCTTCCGAACAATTTCCAGAAGAGCAGCCAGTGGTTGATGGAGGGGAGGGCGAGTCCTTGATGCCAGCAGCACCTGAAGCCGAAGCTAACAATGGCGATCAAGACCCAAACAAACTATCCGACTTGCCAGATTTGCTGGGCAGCGATGATTACGTTCGGCAAATGCTTGCCAAGCTTGCGCCAGCACTTGGCGAATGGCTAAAAACCGATCAGTTGGTTAGGCGTTATGTTGTCATTACACATGATTTTGCCCAAGGACAACGGATATCCAAGCATTTCAGTTTTCTTCGATTTGACGAGCCATTTGCAGTAATACAAGATGAAAATAGCTTATATATTGCACCTAAAAGCTATAAACGTTACGACAATTTGGCTCAAATAATCCAGGCGATTGATGCTAAAGCCGCCGTGGTGATTTACCAAAAGCTTAGGCCATTGATGCTACAGGTATTTGCAGAATTCCGGTATCCAAAAGACATTACCTTAGAAAATATCGTCCAAAAAGCGGCAGGGGAAATCGTTGCTGCTCCTGTATTGGACGGGCAAATCGCCTTGGTTAGACCTTCTGTGCTTTATAAATTTGCCGACCCGAAGCTGGAAGCGCTTAATCCTGTCCAAAAACAGATGATACGTATGGGGGCTGCAAACACGCGGATTTTTCAAGCAAAATGTCGCGAATTTTTGGTTGCGTTAGCTAAAGCGAGGTTGTAGGACGCAGTAGTTGTATCGCTGCTTATATTCCCACTATCCCCACAGGAAATAGCCTCGAAAAAGTGTAACGGAATCGGGGGGATCGAAGTCTAAAACTCGAATTTCCGCAAGCACCATCGAAGTTACTTTACTCTTCTACAGCAATCAATTGATAACCTTCAGTCTTGCTATTCCATGACACCAACACACCATGCTTATCACTCAGCAGAAAAGGGAAATCTGCATCCGCATTGATTTTTGCAATCGGCTTGGGAGATAACCAAGTCTCACCGCCATCGTTTGAACGCATTAAAAAAAGCTGTGTTTGCTTGCCGTCAAACTCCGTCCAAGTTAGGGTAATATGCTTTCCTTGAGCCAAAATATCGGGATGGCTAGGTAAGTGTTCCAACTTACCAAAAACTAAAGGTTTTGAGAAGTGTTGCCCTTCATCGTCTGAATAAGCATAAAACAGCCCTTGCCGGACTTTACCCTGAGTAAACCAGGCAATGTGGTATCTATTGTCATCGCTGATAGAAATGGCCGGGCCATGTTCTGGACAGCCCTCAATCGTCCAATCGTCAAAAGTGACGCGCCAGGTTTGGGGTTCTTTGCCACCAGTTTGCGTTTTCAAAATACCATGGTCGCGCACACCGACCGGATAAATAAAACGTGTAAACAATACGGCTTGGTTATTCTTATCAAAAGCTATAGCGATACGGCAGCAGTCGCAAAGGGTCTCGGAAAGTTTTTGTGCGCTTGAACTTAGCCCAGTGTTGCCGTCGATGGAAGTGTAATAAATAGCATTGCCTGATTGTTTCCAGTCGGTGCGGTTACGTTCGTCATGCCAGAACACATAAATTTTACCGTCACGGTTTATGCCAAAGCGGCCTTGAAAGGTATTGGCATCAGCTGCCTTGTCGCTTAAAGGCACGGGTGCTGAAAAACTACTGCCATTATCTTTGGATACGCTGTAGAAAATTGATACTGGCTGTGTGCTTTCAGCCGCATAAATGATGTAGATATGCCCGGAACGATCAACGACTATGCCAGGCCTGTTCTCACCGCTTACTTTGATTTGTTGCGACTCATTGTTGATAAGCACCGGAACGCTAAAGGTTTTGCCCAAATCGCTCGACACATCAACATAGACATGGTGCTTTTCTGGCACTACTCGCCATAAGCGTCCATCAGGGGCGAACGCAGCAGAAACAAACAAGCCACCGCCGTCAGGGTAATGGCTGTAAGTGGCTGATCCAACACTTAAGTGAACTTTATTTGAATGGCTACAAGAAGCGATCAATATCAACAAAGTGCAGGTGCAAAACAAGCGTTTCACCAAATTGTCGCTGTCATCAGATAGTCGATTGAAAAATCTGTTTTGGCTGACATCAACAAATGGGTGAACGGCTGGTTTTTTCATTGGGTGATCTTTAAAGCGATAAAAATTCTTTTCTTAAGAAACTCTAAAAAGTTGCTACGAACCGGTAAGTAATCCTGTAATCCGGGTCGGTCTGGTAGCCGTTGGTATCGGTTAAGATGGGTGCACCAATAGATAAGGCCGTATTCCAGTTTTTACCACCAGAATAGCGGATGCCGGGGGATATAAACATCGTATGTCCCCCAGAGTTGGGGTCGATTTCTCCCGCAGTCTTTTGATAATCCTGCCATTCACCGTTAAGCTCTAAAACCGCCGTCAATGGTGCATTATTGCTGGACGAGAAAAAGTTATTGCGGGCTGGCGCACCAAACGCATAAGACAATGCAAAGTTATAGCCAAATAGGTCGCCGAGATCGGTTTTTTGCGCGCCTGTGGTTGCAACGGTATAGAGAATGCTGGTATCAAACGAAAAATTTCCCATAGCACGGGTAAAAGAAAGTCCAACTGATGGACTCCACGCGCCGCCGCCGGGTTGGTGGTGGGCTTCAAAAGCGCCGCCGCCATGATGGCCGCCTTCCTCTTCTGCTTCGCCGTGGTGTTCAGCAGGGGTATCGGTTTGCACGCCTGTCCGCCCAGTAGGCGTTTTAAGTCCTATAACCAAAGAGGCATGGTTTAAATTATCATCGCTATGGTAAAAACGGTATTGCCCAAAGAAGGAAACATCCCCAAAGCCGTCGGGATCGCCTAGATTAATTACCTCACCCCCGTCTTCATCAGGCGAGCGGACGTTGGAACGTAATACGTATGGAATTCTAAGCCCTAAAGTCAAATCATCCGTAACCCCGTAAGCGGCAAATATCGAAGGTTGCAAAAAGGTTTCCACATCGTGGACATCGCCTTCAGCGTCTGTTTTCGCATTATTTTTCAGTCCCAAAAGTTGCGCATCAGAAATGCTGTCAAAATTGACGAATTGCGTAATGATGCCACCTGCCCACATACCAGTCGGTAGTGTCACGCCCGTTTGGGTGAGGATAGGCGATGCCGTGCCAATACCAAAGCCCAAAGAACCGTGGTCGGCCGAAACAATCGCGCTGTGTGTCGTTAATGCGGAAATTGCCGCCATCATCAGCACGCGTAATTTATTTTTTGATGTATTCATACAGAAACCTACTAAATTATGTTAATGCCCAAAAATGTGAAAAATCCCAAAACTTTATTTAAGCCCAGAAATTATACGCGAACAGTTCTAAAGCAGGTAAGTTAATGATTAAGCACCATAACTTTTATGTTAACGAAAATAATGTTGCGATATTTTTCCGCAGTATTAGTGGTCGTCCAAGTGATCCTGCGTAAGCAAGCTCGCTCGGTAACTCCGCATCAACGCAAGAAACGCCAAAAAATCATACAGCCCGTGGATAATGATCGGGGTCATCAAATTCCTGTCGCCACCAATATCCAGGGCAAGTCCCAAATAAATACCTACCAAGGTTGCCAGAACGGTATAAAGCGGGGTGATGGCATGCACTAGACCAAAGACAATATTGCTGCCGATAAGCCCTGCAGTAACGCCCCAAGATAATTCCATCCACGGTTGAATTACGCCGCGAAACAAAATTTCTTCCGATATTCCCGCGATAGCTGCCAGGATGAACAAATCCGCCCAATGATACCGATGCAAAGCGGGCCTAAAGTTTCCAGCAGAAAACGCCTGATGGTCACGACAGAGTCCGCACTGAGATGTTCCAGCAATAAAAACAGCAGAAATAAGGGTATCGTCCCCAATATCCCATAAAGGATGGCGCTTTCGGTGAGGTGTAAATCGGCAAAAGGGTTGATGCCGCTTAACCAACCCAACACGACCGCAACCAAAATCAGCGCGGCTTCAAATAGGCAGGCGCTTTTGAAAAATCGTTCAGGATTAAACGGGGAATTGTTCATCGGAATCTCAAAAAATTCAAGAAAGCTCCTTATCCCTAGGGAGGGAAGGTTGGGGTGAAGGGCTTAGAATAAACCCTTTATGCCCCACTCCTAGAAGGAGAGGGGAATATTAGGCGTTATCTCAAGGCTTACTAGCCTTATTAGGCTTTGGGTAAAGTCACGCCCGTCTGTCCTTGATATTTGCCTCCTCGGTCTTTATAAGACGTTTCGCAAACTTCATCACTGCCAAAAAATAGCATTTGGGCAACGCCTTCATTGGCATAAATTTTTGCAGGTAGCGTGGTAGTATTGGAAAACTCCAGGGTGACGTGGCCTTCCCATTCTGGTTCCAGCGGGGTGACATTAACGATAATTCCGCAGCGGGCATACGTCGATTTCCCCAAACAGACGGTTAGTACATCACGCGGAATGCGGAAAAATTCTACCGTCCGCGCCAAGGCAAAGGAGTTGGGTGGGATGATACACACATCGGCTTTTACATCCACAAAACTGTTTGGGTCAAAATTTTTGGGGTCAACCACCGCAGAATTGATATTGGTGAAAATCTTGAATTCATCTGAGCAGCGCACATCATAACCGTAGCTAGACGTACCGTAGGAGATAACCCGCCCCTTTTCCGAGTCGCGTATTTGGCCTGATTCGAAAGGCTCGATCATGCCGTGTTGTTGCGCCATTCGGCGTATCCATTTGTCTGATTTGATGCTCATGAGGGCGGCTTATTGTTTAAGTGATAATTTTTACGTTGAATATATTGTATAACGAATTATTGCGTCGGTTGTGGTGAGTGTGCGAACCCCAACATTTTGGGCTGGAATACTTTAGAGAGTGCTTGAGAAATCTTATTGCCAACGATTGCTAAATTAAGTGTTTACTCATAAGACCGCTAATACAACTAACAAAGCATTGTAGAATACTGAGTAATAATAATTCCCGATAAAGAATTTGTATGCGCAATTAATTTAACCCAGGAGACAAAATGGCTTTTGAACTACCCCCATTACCTTACAGCAAAAATAAATTGGTTCCTCACATTTCCGAAGAAACCTTAGATTACCATTACGGCAAACATCATCAAACTTATGTTACAAACCTAAATAACCTAGTTCCTGGCACTGAGTTTGAAAACCTATCCCTAGAAGAAATCATCTTAAAATCTTCAGGCGGTATTTTTAATAATGCTGCACAAGTTTGGAACCACACTTTCTACTGGAACAGCTTGTCGCCCAATGGCGGCGGCGAACCTTCAGGTGCATTAGCCGATGCCATCAATGCTGAATTCGGTTCATTCGCGAATTTCAAAGAAGCATTCACCAAATGTGCGGTAACGACATTCGGTTCTGGTTGGGCTTGGTTAGTAAAAAATCCAGAAGGCAAATTAGCTTTGGTCAGCACCAGCAATGCTGGTTGTCCGTTAACAGAAGGTCATACGCCTTTGTTGACCTGCGATGTTTGGGAACACGCTTATTACATCGATTACCGTAACGCTCGCCCCGCTTATTTGGAGGCATTCTGGGCATTGGTTAATTGGGATTTTGCATCAGCTAATTTCTCAAGTTAATACTATTTGTAACGGTAGCCTGTATGAACGGAGCGTATGACGGGAACAAAGAAACACGATTAATCCCCGGCTTTACCTCGTTTTGTCCAGGCTACCTCGCTTAACATATTGTTGTGTTGGGGTTTGTTAGTCACCACAGCCTACGATCGAATTGCGTGATAATGGGAGTATTAACCTGTATGACATTGGTTGCGCCCTTGTTCTTTGGCACGGTACAAAGCTTCGTCCGCCCTTTTAAAGGCGGCTTCATCGGTATCGCCTTTAAGAAATTGCGTTATCCCACAAGAAACGGAAATAGAAAGAGTTAATTCATTTATTTCTAGAGGATTCTGCTCAAGCAAGATGCGCAATTTTTCTGCCATTTTAAGTGCTGAGTGTTTGTTTGTGTGCGGTAGCAACATAACAAATTCCTCACCACCATAACGAGCAATAAAGTCGGCTTTTCTTATGGTTTTAGAAAATAAGTTGGCAACATATCCCAATACTTTATCGCCAATTTGGTGGCCATATTGGTCGTTAACTTTTTTGAAAAGATCAATATCCCACACAACCAAACAAAGTGGGGTATGGTAACGCTGCCACCGGGCTATTTCCATCTTCATGCGTTCGTCATATGCCAAACGATTTGGTAAATCTGTCAAAGTGTCACGTTGTGCATTCGTATTAGCGGTTATAAGCTTTGATTGAAGTTCACCTGACTCTAATTCCATCGCTTTAATTTTTTGGCTTAATTCGTCTAACTGATGTTGATATGTTTCACGCTGATCAGCTTCTTTCTGTTTGTGGTCTTGAATTTCTTTTGCAATTTTTTCGATATGCGATGAAATAACTTGTTTCAATGGCTCAAGCTGAGTTGCATTGGAAGATCGATTCTGTAAATCGTTCATTTGCTCTGAAACCGATTCGTCGAGTTTGCTTCTATTCAGGCTTGCATCTATCAATGCAATACTTGATTCGGTAACAGTGATGCCCAGTGCGTTAAGTTGCTTCGTTATATAGTTTAAAAACTTATCGATTTCCTCTGCTTTTGATGTGCTTTTAGAATTAATTTCGATTAAGAGCGAAGTAACGCCATCCAAAATATGTTCGAGAGAATCAGTTTCTGTATTGTGCTCCAATTGTTGCTTACATAGATTGACTTTGTCGTTAAATCCTTCAGGTATTTCAATTTCTTCAAGTAGCTTGGTTAATTTCGAACTAACTAAAATGGAAGCATTCGAGTATTGAGGTAGTTGAGTGTCCTCATTCTCCTGATTACAGATTAATTCGTCAGGATTCTCCTCATGAATAATTTCAGCAAGTGAAGTAAATAAATTTTCTACACCATCACTACGCTGATGATTTTTTTGAAGTAAATTCAAAGCCTGATGCTGTTTTTCCGAGTTGTATTTCTGACGTAAAAAGTCAAAAAGTAATGTTCCGTCCTGATTAACATCCAGTTTATTTGAGGTTCCGCCATCTATTCGAGTAAGCGAAGACGTTAGGTTTTCAAGATCATTTTTAAGCTTAGGGAAATCGATGCCCTTTTTTATATTATCGCGGATGGAATGAAGATATGGCTCAAGTTCTGGGTCAATTCCTGAGGCTAAAACAGAAAGTCGGGCTATCGTCTTACAGAGTAGTTCCTGGTTTTCCTTATGTTTTTTCTCTATGACTTCTTGCGCATCTAGGTGATCTAGATACTTATTTTTCCATTTGTCATTTTCAGCTTCGTTATTCTTTTCAGGAGATTTGCTGAAGAAACCCATCGAATATACCTCATTCATTAGCACTAAAATAAAAGATGTTGCGATGGTAAATATAGTCGTTCAAAAAATATTTATCCGAAATAACATGTTAATTATTTGCTTCCATAAGTTTTGCGAATACCGTCTTCATCGTCTTTAGGAAGCTTGTTGAGAAATTCTTTAGAAGGGACGTGCAAATGGATTTAGGTTAAATTACTCTTTCTTAGCACCATCAATGCCGTTTGTCCGTTAGAAGGTTATATGCCTTAATTGACTTGCGATGTTTGGGAACATACTTACTTACATCGGTTACCGAAACGCCCGCCCTGCCTCTTTTGAAGCATTCTGGGCATTGGTTAACCGGGAATTTGAGGCAGCTAATTTTCGGGTTAATCCTAATTGGAATAGATAGTTTAGTAGGGCGCATAAGCAACAGCGTAATGCGCGGGATGTTCGAAGTCACAAACGTACGGCGCAATGCCTTTTAGTTATTGCGCCTTTGTCTTAAGCATATTCGTTTGTCTTTTGTCCGATATACTTCCAACGTTCAGGAGTTTCGATTTTATTGCTGCGGATATGTTTTCCTGAAGAAAGCTCAACCTCAATAAAGAAATATGGGGTGTGCATTGCGTTCAGAGGATGCTCATGCAATTTACATATCAAATCTAGCGGTTGATGTAACTCAAGTTTTATTGGGGGTTTACCGTCCATAAGACCGTAGACAACGCTGCCATACCAAATAATTGGATAAAAACTAGGCTTAAGCATTGGGTTACGTATATGTTCCATCAATTTGTGACGTAATGAATATGTACCTCTTGCACTGCATCGGGTGATATATTGGGGCTCTGCACCTCTATTTATTATTCTTGCACCTATCTCGTCTGGACTGGAATCAGCTAGAAATAGCCTGAACGAAGGTTCGATCCTTATGGGACAGAACCATTGGTGGAGTTTTCTTAAAGCGAAAAATGCTCCAATTGGTGCGGTAATAAAGCCTACAAATTTAAGGATAAATACTATTTCCATTGATCAAAAAATGCTTATGTCCAACCTAAAACTAACTAGTTACGATATGGCTTCTAGATTGAAGTGAGTTAACGAACACTGATATTGGATCAAGTATTTTGAATAACAATATTCGGAAACCGCGTACTAAAATCCTTTGCTTTCAACGCCAATTTCGCCGTGGCTTTACGGGCAATGGCTTTGTATATCTGCGCGGCTGGGCTGCCTGGATCAGCAGCAACCGTGGGTTGACCGGAATCGGCTTGGATACGGATCTTGATATCCAGCGGCAGTGCGCCGAGGAAGTCGACATGGTTGGTTTCCGCCATCACAACACCGCCGCCTGTGCCAAAGATGGGTTCGCTATGGCCGCAGTTGCTACAAATGTGCATACTCATGTTTTCAACAATGCCCAGTACCGGCACATTTACTTTTTGGAACATGCCCAAGCCGCGCTGGGCATCGATTAGGGCGATGTCTTGCGGCGTGGTGACGATAATCGCGCCGCTGACCGGAATCTGCTGCGATAAGGTCAACTGGATATCGCCGGTACCAGGCGGCAGGTCTACGATCAAATAATCGACATTGTCCCAATTGGTGTCCCTAAGCAATTGCTGTAAGGCATTGGTGACCATCGGGCCGCGCCAGATCATGGCTTGGCCTTCGTCCACCAGGTAGCCGATTGACATTGTTTGGATGTTGTAGGCAATCTTGGGCAACATGGTCTTGTTGTCCCGACTTTCGGGATAACCGGACAGGCCGAGCATGGTGGGAATGCTGGGGCCATAGATATCCGCATCTAGTATGCCCACATTAGCGCCTTCCGCCGCTAATGCCAACGCCAGATTGACCGCAGTAGTGGATTTACCAACGCCGCCCTTGCCCGAAGCCACCGCGATAATGTTTTTGATGTTAGGTTGGGGTTTTAAGGCTTGCTGTACGGCGTGGGAGATGATTTTGGTTGAGACTTCAATGGTAATAGAGCCAATACCATTAAGGGTTTTAAGTTGCTGTTTGACAACTGATTTCAATTCCTCGTGATAGCTTAAGGCCGGATAACCGAGTTCTATTTTGACAGAAACGGCATTGTTTTCAATGTCAATGGATTTAACCGATTTTGCGGAAACAAGGTCGAGACCGTGGTTGGGGTCGATGATGGTTTTAAGGATGTTTTCTATGTCAGTTTTGACTATTTCGGTCATTTGGTTGGAATCCTGGAGTTATCACAATGCTGTTCAGTTAAGCGGATAGTCCCTTCTCCCTTGAGGGAGAAGGTTAGGATGAGGGGAATTTAATAGCACAATACTTTTTATCCCCCTCACCCCAGCCCTCTCCCTCAAGGGAGAGGGGGTTTTCGTGCCATTTTACAGTAAATCAATCAACCATGCCGCATATCCCAAGAAACCGCCATTTATGCCATAATGCGCTATTGTTTTTGAATGTTTACTTACCCTATCATGTCCACAAGAAAAATCCTTGTCACCAGTGCCTTGCCTTATGCCAACGGTCCGATCCACATCGGCCATTTGGTCGAATATATACAGACCGATATTTGGGTGCGTTTCCAGAAGCAACGCGGTAATTTGTGTTATTACGTATGTGCGGATGATACCCACGGCACGCCGATCATGTTGAGGGCGGATATGGAGGGGATTTCTCCAGAACAGCTGATTACCCAGGTGAGCAAGGAACATCAGGCGGATTTTGATGAATTCGGGGTGGCTTTCGACAATTACCACAGCACGCATTCGGAAGAAAACAAAACGCTTTCGTCGTTAATCTATGAAAGGTTACGGGATGCCGGACATATCAACTCACGCACCATCACCCAAGGTTACGATCCGGTCAAGAAGATGTTTCTGTCCGACCGCTTTATCAAGGGCGATTGCCCTAAATGCGGTGCTGTTGATCAATATGGAGACGGTTGTGAAGTCTGTGGTTCGACGTATTCCCCTACCGACCTAAAGAATGCCGTGTCGGCTATTTCAGGCGCAAAACCTGTTCCAAAAGATTCCGTCCATTATTTTTTCAATCTGGAAAACTTCAACGATATGTTACGGGACTGGACGACTGCCGGACATTTGCAGCCCGAAATAAGCAATAAACTGGCTGAGTGGCTGGATGGCGGATTGAAACAATGGGACATAAGCCGCGATGCGCCGTATTTCGGTTTTGAAATACCCGATGCGCCCGGCAAGTATTTTTACGTCTGGCTGGATGCGCCGATTGGTTATATGGCGAGCTTCAAAAACCTCTGCGATAAGCAAGGGCTGGATTTCGATGAGTTCTGGCGCAAAGACAGCGATGCCGAGCTGTACCATTTTATCGGCAAGGACATTATCTACTTTCATGCCTTGTTCTGGCCGGCTATGTTGAGCGGAGCGCAGTTCAGGACACCTAGCGCCATTTTCGCCCATGGTTTTTTAACGGTGAATGGGGAGAAGATGTCGAAATCCCGTGGTACGTTCATCAAAGCCAGAACTTATCTGGATCATCTGAACCCCGAATACCTACGCTATTATTTTGCCGCCAAACTCAGTGCAGGTGTGGATGACATTGACCTTAATTTCGATGATTTTAGCCAACGGGTGAATTCCGATTTGGTCGGTAAAGTCGTCAATATTGCCAGCCGATGCAGTGGATTTATCAGTAAGCGCTTTGCTAACCGTTTGTCTGAAACTTGTTCCGAGCCAGAATTATTTACCGAATTCGTAAATGCCAATGAAACCATTGCCGAATTGTACGAAACCCGTGAATTTGCTAAAGCCATGCGCGAGATTATGGCCTTAGCAGATAAGGCCAATGCATATATCGACGATAAAAAGCCCTGGTTGCTCGCCAAGGAAGAAGGCAAAGATCAGGAATTACAGGATGTATGTTCAATGGGACTCAACCTGTTCCGCGTTCTTACTGCTTATCTCAAACCCGTGCTTCCTACCTTGGTTAAGGAAGCCGAACAGTTTTTGGCGATTGAAAGCCAAGACTGGATTGCCGGAATGCAGCCATTAAAAGGCCATACCATCAGTGAATTCAAACCCTTGATGACGAGGGTTGAGCCAGACAAGATATCGGCAATTATCGACGCATCCAAAGAAAATCTCGAAAAAACCAGAGATAAGACCATGGTCGAACCTAAAGCCAAACAATTTGAGGAGATTGCTCATACCATCCAAATTGACGATTTTGCGAAGCTTGATTTGCGTATCGCTAAGATTATTAAGGCCGAATTAGTGCCGGAAGCTGATAAATTGCTGAAACTGACCGTCGATATCGGCGATGAAAACCGTACTGTGTTTGCCGGTATCAAATCCGCTTATAAACCGGAAGAATTGGAAGGACGGTTAACGTTGGTTTTAGCCAATCTTGCTCCACGAAAAATGAAGTTTGGCTTATCAGAAGGCATGGTGTTGGCGGCAGGCCCAGGTGGAAAGGATATTTTTGTGCTAAGCCCTGATGAGGGCGCGGTTGCAGGGATGCGTGTTAAATAATCTTCTTATGACTACGATGTTCGGCTTGCATGAACTTAAGCCGTTTGGCTGATATAATAATTGGTTATTACAACCCTTTTACATACAAATTACTTTTTTATTCATGTACACCCTAATATCCAATCGAGACAATCGAGCGCTCTCTCCTGAAGTTGAAAAAACCGGTGAAGCATTACGCAAAGATACCGCCCATTACTATGACCAATGTTATTGGGATTATCTGCTTACTTGGTGTAACCGGGACAATTTGGCATTTCATTATGGTTATTGGGATAAAAACACGCCATATCAACACCATGAAGCCCTGCTAAACAAAAATCAGGTGCTTTATGAGGCCGCGAAGATCAAAGCCAGTGATCGGGTGCTGGATGCGGGTTGTGGTGTTGGTGGTAGCAGTATCTGGATGGCGAAAAACTATGGTAATCGGGCCACTGGCCTGACCATAAGCCAACAACAGGCAATATACGGCGGCAAACATGCCAAACGGCAGGGTGTTGGCGCATTGGTTGATTTTGAAGTCGCGGATTTTTGCCGAATGCCGTTCGAGGATGAATCATACGATGTGGTGTGGGCGTTGGAAAGCTCCTGTTATGCTGTCAATAAGGGCGACTTCTTGAAGGAAGCTTGGCGGGTATTGCGTCCTGGCGGACGTGTCGTGGTTTGCGATGGTTTTTTCACCCGGCGCGAATTTAATAAAGCTGAATGGAATGAAATCATCACCTGCTTGAACGGTTGGGCGGTCCCAAATCTGTGTATTAAGGATGAATTCAGCGGCATGCTAGAACAGAACGGCTTTCATGATGTATCAATGCGCGATCTTATGCCGGAAACCATGGATTCCATAAATTATATGCTGCAAGTGGCGAATCGATTGCGTCCGATTCAAAAAGCCAGCGAGTGGTTGGGGCTCCGGACTGAGGGGCAGACAGCAAATTACCTTGTCGGCATCTCCCAACATTATTTATTTACCAACAATATAACGGCGTACTGTATTTTTACCGGTCAAAAATAAACAAGCCTTACCGAGTTTAGTCTCTTATTCAGTCAATTGGTTTGGTTGAGGGGAGGGTGACTCAACCTGCCTCGGCGGTTATTAGTTTGCTATTGCTTTGGATAGTTAGGGGAATTTGTTTAAATGGTAAGTTGATTTTCGTCAGAATCTTACAGTGGCGGCTTGTATGACATTTTAGGTTTATTAAACGCAATGCACGACCCAACAACAGAATTAGCAAAACAATCTGTTATTGACCAAATCAACGCCATATTGCCGCAAACCCAATGCGGTCAGTGCAGTTATAAGGGGTGCAAACCTTATGCAGAGGCGATTGCCTTAGGTCAAGCGGATATAAACCAATGTCCACCCGGAGGTGATGAGGGTATCTTGGAATTGGCTAAGTTATTAGGTTTAAAAACTAAGCCCTTGAATCATGAATTTGGCATACACAAGCCAAAGCAAGTAGCGTTTATTATTGAAGAAGACTGTATCGGCTGCGTTAAGTGCATCGCCGCCTGTCCTGTGGACGCTATTTTGGGTGCAGCCAAATTGATGCACACGGTGATTGCAGCGGAATGCACGGGTTGCGAGTTATGTGTTGCGCCGTGTCCGGTGGATTGCATTGTGATGAAACCACTTATCATCCAACCTTCACCAGAGCAAAAAACCGCACAGAAATTAATGGCAATGCGCCGTTATGAGGCTCGAAATCGTCGTAAAGAAAACGAGGCATTCGAAAAAGCAGAAAAGGCAATTAAACAGAAAAAAGCATTGCTTAAAATGCGCTCAGATAGCGGCGTTGATCGTTCTTCTGTTTAATCGAATCAAACATGAACCAACAAAAAAGACAGGCAATTTTTGACCGACTCGCCGAAGCGATACCTGAACCGACCACTGAATTGAATTATTCAACGCCCTTTGAATTATTGATCGCCGTGGTGCTTTCCGCACAAGCGACCGACAAAGGCGTTAACAAGGCGACGGTGAAATTATTTCCTGTTGCTAACACGCCGGAAACAATCCTAGCTTTAGGCTTGGCCGGCCTGAAAAATTACATCAAAACCATCGGGTTATTTAATGCCAAATCGGCTAACATCATCACCCTTTGCCGACAGTTATTGGAAAAACATAATGGTCAAGTGCCTAAAACGCGGGAAGAACTTGAAGCCTTGGCTGGTGTTGGACGAAAAACTGCTAATGTCATTCTCAATACCGCATTTGGGCATCAAACAATTGCGGTGGATACCCATATTTTCCGGGTTTCTAACCGTACCAAAATTGCTCCTGGAAAGAATGTGCTTGAAGTGGAACGAAAGCTGGATAAGTGGGTGCCAAAAAAGCACAAAAAAGATGCCCATCATTTACTAATTTTGCACGGGCGGTATACTTGCTTGGCAAGAAAACCGAAGTGTGGTTTATGTGTTATTGCTGTTTTGTGCGAATACGTTAACAAATTGGGTTAAGTTTGTTAAGCTAATGATTGCTGGTAAGAAGTTTAGTAAATCTGTATAGTTCGCATAGCAGTAAACACGTCTAATATCGGGTTATTCATTCCTTGTTCAGTTATGAAAGGATATCGTAACCTGACTTCGGTATGACAATATCGATGCTTTAATATAACAACCCTGGAGATAAAATGATGAAAAAAATCAATAAAACACCTTTGGCCGCAGCAATGGGCGCGGCTCTTATTTCAACATTTGCCGCAATGCCTGCCAATGCTGAAGGAAATCCTTTTGCAATGACGGAATTGTCTTCAGGTTATATGCAATTAGCAGAAATGAAATGTGGTGCGTCTATGGGGATGCCAGAACCTAAAAAAGCAGCCGAAGGTGCGTGTGCGGGCAGTAAAACAGCAGCACCAGCAGGTAAAGCAGAAGGTTCTTGTGGTGCCATGATGAAAGATGGCAAAATGAAACCGGGTATGGAAAAATCCTGCGGTGCCATGATGAAAGGTAAAGAAGGCGCTTGCGGTATGGATAAATCTGCCGAGGGCGCTAAATCTGCGGAAGGTAAGTGCGGTGCTGCATGCCAAGAAGACATGAAAAACTGCGAAGCAGCAAAAACTAAAGAAGGCGCATGCGGTGCTAAAATGAAAGGCTGCGGCGAAGATATGCAAGGTTGTAATGAAATGATGAAGAGTAAAGACGGTTCTTGCGGCGCAAATAAGAAACCAGCCGCACCTGCGGCAGCACCAGCTAAATAAGTTAAACTAGTTAAGAGTCAACTGTTTGAGGGGAGGGCAGCAATTATGCCCTCCCATTTCAAACCACTTAGGTGTTCCTATGGACAATACTTCATACGTAGTGCGCGATGCCGGCTTGGGTTTGCGCAGGTCGATATTAAATCAAATCGTTGAATCACCACCTACTGATGTTGGCTTTTACGAAGTGGCGCCAGAAAACTGGATTACCATCGGCGGGAAGCATGGCCGACAATTTCGCGGCATGACAGAACGCTTTGATTTTGTCTGTCATGGCTTATCCTTATCGCTCGGTAGCACAGATCCATTAGATGAAGCCTTCGTGCTCGAAGTAAAACATTTTTTATCGAACCATGATATCAAGTTATACAGCGAACACTTAAGCTATTGCAGCAAAGACGGTCATTTATATGACCTGATGCCCATTCCATTTACAGAAGAAGCTGTAGTCCATGTGGCTGAAAGGATAAAACGGGTTCAAGATATATTGGAACAGCGCATCGCCATTGAAAATGTCTCGTATTATGCCGCCCCCGGCCAAGAGATGGATGAAATAGATTTTTTCAATGCCGTTGTCAATGAAGCAGACTGTAACGTGCTGTTGGACATCAATAATATCTATGTAAACAGCGTTAATCATGGTTATGATGCCGAAGAATTCCTAAAAGCCATACCAGCCAACCGAATTGCATATGCCCATATTGCAGGACATTACGTTGAGGCGGAAGACTTTCTCGTTGATACACACGGTGCAGATATTATCGATCCAGTCTGGAAGTTGTTAGGAAAGGCTTATGAACTTTTTGGAGTTTTTCCGACGCTATTGGAGCGTGACTTTAATCTTCCGCCTATTGCAGGATTGTTGAAAGAAGTTAACACAATCAAAACTATGCAGAACGACTGGCGGTTGCAGCACGAAAGAAGATCGGCTTAATCAGAATCATCCTAGCATGTCCGTTGATTTTAAAGCCAAACAACTCGAATTCACCCGTCACATAAGGGATCCTTTAAAATATCCTGCGCCAACCGACGTTAAGCCGGAACGTATGGCGATGTACCGGGAGCTGATTTTCAATAATATTGAAAGCTTACTAGGCGGAAATTTTCCTGTTATCCGGAAAATATTGGACGACCGGCAGTGGTTTGAATTAACTCAGGATTTTTTTTCCAAACATGTTTCTAAAACCCCTTACTTCTCTGAAATAGCTGAAGAATTTTTGGATTACCTGGAAAATGAGCGTGAAAATTCAGACGACTATCCTTTTTTGCTAGAACTAGCTCACTATGAATGGGTTGAAATGGCCTTATCCATCGCCAAAGACGATGTAACTACCAATCAAGATCTGTCGAATGATTTACTTCATCAAACCCTAAGACTATCGCCTTTAGCATGGCCGTTGCTTTACCAGTTCCCCGTCCAACTCATTTCTCCCAAATACTTGCCTCTAGAGCCGCCAGCGCAACCCAGTTGTCTCCTTGTATACCGAGACCAAGATGATGAAGTCAAATTTATTGAGATTACACCGATGGCTTACAGATTACTGGAGATAATCCAGGAGCATAGCCAAATCATAACGGAAGATTGCTTAAATCAGGTTGCACAAGAATCTAATTACCCCAATCCCGATGTGATCATTGTCGGCGGATTACAAATCATCAAAGATCTTGTTAAAAAAACCGTCATATCGGCCTATGAAACAGCCTAGGTGTTTCAGATTGAAATTGCCAACTGCTATGGAATTTCTGTCCATATCTTATAAACTGTTTTGTAATGGTTTAATTAAACCGGACTCTTCTAGAGGCAGATTTATAATGTCATAAGAGGTGAAGATGAATCAAATAAAGCGACCGAATCCTAAATTCACATTAGAGTTTAAACAAGATGCCGTCAAGTTGGCCACGGAACAAGGCTATACCCATCAACAGGTGGCCGATAGCTTAGGGATTTCATTAAGCGCGACAGGGCGTTGGCCGAGGGCAGGGCGCGGTTCTGCAAACCCATCTGGCACTAAGACGGCAACCTTGAACTTAGCGGATCAAGCTGAATTGCTACGGCTACGCAAAGAGGTCGAACTGTTACGCATGGAGCGTGAAATCATTAAAAGGGTGGCTGGAGATTCAATGGGTGAAAGCAACACTTAAATTGTATAGTTTACATTTTGGAGTGAACCCATGAACTATCAACCCTCAAAACGAAGTTTTACGTATCATCAACAGGAAACGATGTGGCAGCTCTGGTCACAAGGCAAGTCGTTGAGTGAAATCGGTCGGCAACTGGGTAAACATGCCGGTTCAGTATTTTGTTACTTACAAAAATCAGGTGGGATAAAGCCACCGACACCCAAGCGTTCTGCAAGGGATTTGTCGCTACTGGAGCGTGAAGAGATCTCGAGAGGAATCTCTGCTCATTTATCGTTTAGGGCGATTGCCAAAAACCTCAACAAGGCCACTTCAACGGTTTCCCGAGAAATCAACCGCAATGGCGGACTGTCGAAGTACCGTGCGGTAGCAGCCGACAGGCGCGCCTGGATGAAAGCCAAACGGCCAAAGTCCTGTAAGCTTAATACCGACGCTAACTTGCGTACAATCGTATCGGATAAACTGGCTAGCAAGTGGTCGCCAGAACAGGTTGCAGGTTGGTTGAAACAAACTTATCCTGAATCATCGGCTATGCATATCTCACACGAAACCCTCTACAAAACGCTGTTTATACAATCGCGTGGTGCTTTAAAAAAAGAGCTGCTCCGGGAGTTGCGGACGCAACAAGTGATGCGTCAATCGAAGCACTTCAATACCAAAGGTAATGCCCGGGGTGGCATTATTGATGCCGTATCCATCCATGATCGGCCGGCAGAAGTGAACGACCGGATCATCCCGGGACACTGGGAAGGCGATTTAATCTGCGGCACCCAAAAGTCGTACATCGCTACGTTAGTCGAGCGAAGCTCCCGCTATACATTGCTGGTTAAATTAACTGGAAACGATACTCATGCTGTGGTTAGCGCTATCACCCAAAAAGTCATCGGGCTTCCCGAGCAACTGAAAAAATCGTTGACCTGGGATCGAGGGATGGAATTGGCGCAGCACAAACTGTTCACTATTGATACCGATATCAAAGTCTATTTTTGTGACCCGAAGTCGCCTTGGCAAAAAAGGACTAATGAGAATACCAATAAATTACTACGCCAATACATGCCTAAAAAGACCTATCTATCAGTATATTCACAGGAGCAACTCGATAGGATGGCAGACGAGTTAAATGATCGTCCAAGAAAAACGTTGAGTTTTCTATCGCCATCGCAGAAAATTTCAGCAGTGTTGCAATGACCGGTTGAATCTCCAGCAGTCTTCCCTGCCAAGGAAGCCGGATAAAATACGGGTTTACGGCGGCCCTTGGGGTATCCGGGAGCAACAGAAGACTTATCCGGTTACCGTGTTATACAAATCCCAATAAGTTCTCATTGAAACCTTCTCCAGAGGGAGAAGGCCAGGATGAGGTGATTCATATAGCAACTTATTGGGATTGGTATTATGTCGCGTGATGGTGGTCAGCCAGTGCCTTTTATGCCTGGCTTAAAACGCCAGGGGATACCGATAAAGCAAGGCAAAAAGCCGTACTTGAGTCCAAAGCCCGCCAGCTTTTCGATGGTCATAGGCAAACCTAATGAATTGGGCAAGGCAGGCATGAAATCTGGGCTGAAACCTTAGTGCGCTATTTAATGGCCAGGCTGGGCCTTGAAAGCACACTACCCCAAACGCTTTAAAGTGACGACTAACAGTAACCATAGCGAGGCAATATCGCCCAACAGCCTTGCCCGGCAATTTGATGTGGTTGTCCCCAACCAAGTCTGGACAGCGGATATAACCTAAATCTGTACGCTCGAAGCTTGGCTGTATTTGGCGGTTGCCGTTGATTTGTGTTCTCGGCAAGTGGTGGGTTGGGCTGTCGCTGACCACATTCGGACATTTCGACCCCGTCCCAAATTATGACTACAAGATCGGGCGGCATTCTTGAAAGTTTATGCATGGGGTTATTTCTACTCAAAATATGACTTGTTTACAACTTTACTTAAATGAACGGTTTTTTCCATGCTGCTTGGTTGGCGGTGAATATTTTACATAATATACATTATGCGAATCTTGATACAGGGGAATAAGACCGCACTAGAAGCCGATTATTTGCATAAAAGTGTTCCCAAATTTTGCATAATATTGCAGATAATTATTGTTTGCGGATTTTCAACGTATATATACAGACTTATGGCCAATACCTGCCGCGATCATTTAACTAATTTTGTAGCGTTCATCCATCCGCAAACTTCCGAGTGTTATTCATTAATTCAGTATCCCCAATGCCCTGCTATGGTATCTCTAATGCCGTATGTGCGTATTTATAATTCCTTATTGAGTCGGCCTTTTAATGTCTGAACCGTTCGTCCTGAGCCTGTCGAAGGACTTAAACTAAATTTGTAAAATGTACTATTGATGCCTTGCCCGAACCGCAAGCCGGACAGATAAAACCGCCCGGCCAGCGCGCCTTCATCAAGGCCGGCCGCTCGGCACTGGGTTTCGGTGCGCCCCGTAAGACCGGATAAATTTTTGCACACTCAGACCCGCCTGAAATTGTATTCGGTTCATGCTCATACTGAATACCCGACACTGATGCTAATCAAATAATATTTTTTAGCTCATTTTAAGCCTTCTAAAATAGCTGTGTCTGATATGTAATCAGGAACAATTTAAGTATGAAAGACGTAAGTTTATTCCAAACGCAGTTAACCATGGGGTTCAATTCATCCTGGATAGCAAACAGTTTGGGTCGTTCTGTATCGACGATCACACGGGAGTTACGCTTCCGTGTACTCCTTCATTGCAATGGCTGGGAGCGGCCTGTGGTGAAGTATTACGGGAAGAAAGGCTTAGTGGATTTCCCGATGTAAACGGTAAAACACTCTTTTAGCCACCTCGACTATCGCTAGATAGACCACTACCATTGCCGCTAAGATGCCATAAAACTGGGCGGGGGGCGGCACAAAACCGAAATACGTTCCTACAGGGGTGAAAGGCAGGGCCGCAGAGATAACCACTACAGTGAGTGATGTCACTACAAGGATCGGATGGGCGCGGCTTTTGAACGGATTGCCACGGGTACGGATGATGAAAATAACTAAAACTTGGGTGCATAATGACTCGACAAACCAGCCAGTTTGGAACAATGCCTCATTAGCGCTCAATACGTTCAGCATGACATAGAAGGTCAGGAAGTCGAATGCCGAACTGATGGGGCCTATCACCAGCATAAAATTGCGGATAAAGTTCATGTCAAGAACCCTAGGTTTGCGAAGCTCTTCTTGGTCTACTTCATCTAACGGAATCGGTATTTCGGAAAGATCATACAAAATATTGTTGAGCAATATTTGGGTGGGTAACATCGGCAGAAAAGGGAGGAAAAGCGCAGCTCCCGCCATGCTGAACATGTTGCCGAAATTGGAACTGGTGCCCATCATGATGTACTTCATTATATTGCCGAAAGTGCGGCGACCTTCCAGAACGCCGTCAAGCAGGACGTTCAAATCCTGATCCAACAAGATCATGTCGGCAGCCTCCTTGGCGACATCCACCGCCGAATCCACCGAAATTCCCACATCCGCCGAATGCAATGACGGCGCATCGTTGATGCCATCGCCCATATAACCGACTACATGGCCACGAGCCTTAAGCGCCAGGATTACCCGGTCTTTCTGTGATGGGTTAACACGGCAAAACAGGTTCGCTGTTTCTACCTTGATCCGTAAGGCCGGATCATCCATTTGTGCGATGTCTTTACCGGTCAGAATGCCCGTTACAGGAATATTCAATTCGGCGCAGACATGTTGGGTCACTAGCTCACTATCACCGGTCACGATCTTAACCGCCACACCCCATTCCTTAAGTGCTGCTAGAGCAGTACCAGCGCTTGCCTTGGGCGGGTCTAGGAAACCAGCAAAACCAGCAAAAACCAAGTCTGATTCATCACCGATAACCGCATCGGAGTGATCCTGCGGAACAGTGCGCCAGGCGATGCCCAATACTCGAAAACCTTCTTTTTCCAGGGCGATATGCTCGGCGTGGATTCGTTCCCGCGAGGCTTTATCAAGAGGAATCTGGTCTGCATTGCCCTGTTCTTCATAGTGGGTACAAAGGCCAATTATTTCCTCGGACGCGCCTTTGACCACCAGTATTCGGCCATTGCCTTTGTCTAATAACACCGATACGCGTCGCCTTTCAAAATCGAAAGGCACTTCGTCGATTTTCTTCCATGCGCTAACGTCGATATTTTCGTGTGCCAGAATCGCATCATCAAGTGGACTCTTAAGGCCAGTCTCAAAGAAGCTATTCAGATAGGCGAGCTCAAGCACCCGTTCACTGGGTTTTCCTTGCGGATCCACATGTTGTTCCAGCCGAATTTTTGCCTCAGTCAATGTACCTGTCTTGTCCGTACATAAAACATCCATTGATCCTAGATTCTGGATGGAAGCCAAGCGTTTGACGATCACCCGTTTCTTCGCCATATGTAAGGCACCGCGCGATAAAGTGACTGATACTACCATCGGCAGCAGTTCTGGTGTCAGTCCTACCGCGAGTGCCACGGCAAACAGGAAAGAATCCAGCCAGGGTTTATGCATGAAGGCATTGACCAGCAGCACAAACAGCACCAACAATATGGTCAAACGCATGATGAGAAGGCCGAAACGGTGAGTACCGATCTCGAAAGCTGTCGGTGGTGGTTGGCCAGTAAGACTGTCGGCAATAGCACCGATGGCAGTACCCGTACCGGTTTTGACTACCCGCATCTTAGCACTACCGCTGATGACTGTAGTACCCATGAACACCGCGTTGGTGGCATCCTGCAACTCGGTTGCATCGGCGGTAAGCGCTCCTGGATGCTTCTCAACAGGATAGGATTCGCCCGTGAGCAAGGCTTGTTTGACGAACAGATCCTGTGCTTCCAACACTAGGCCATCCGCCGGAACCATATCCCCGGCAGAGAGTACGGTGAGATCACCCGGCACCACCTCGGTTACAGGAATATCGATGGCTTTCCCATCGCGGATGACCCTGGCTTGTACCGAAACCGACTGACGTAAGCTTTCCGCCGCTTTACCAGCGCGGTGTTCTTGAACGAAATCCAGCGTTACACTTAACAACACCATCACCGTGATGATGACAAAATTGGTCATTTCGCCAGTAAAGGCAGAGATTGCACTGGCGACTAGAAGAAGAATGACCAGTGGATTTTTAAAACGGGCGAAGAATTGCAGGATTAAGGATCGTTGCTGATGGTCTCGAAACAGGTTAGGGCCAAATTTAGCTAGCCGAGAACGAGCCTCGGTACTGGATAATCCGGCTTCATCGGTAGCCAATGTTGCTTGGGGGGCTGCTAGTGGTTTCAGCCACCAAGCCTGGCTGTCAGGTGTGACTTTGGATTTCATGCTCGATTTGTTCATGTGATAATACCAAGGACTAATAAGCTTTTTCTATGAACCAGCGCGATACTGGTATGTCGTTCGACAACGGCTTTCAGTATTTCCGTTTTTAAACAGTCTGCCCTGATATACATTAGGCACGATCGGTTTTGTTTAGTTGCTTACGTAAGCTCTCAATCTCTTCGATCAAGTCCAGTGCCAGGCCAATCCCTGCCAGATTGACACCCAAATCGCGGTGTAGCCTAAGTGCCGATCGAACACGCACCAAGCTTACGCCCGAAAAACGCCATAAATGCAGCTCTTTCCCGTCTGGCTCGATTATGCCTTCTTCAACCAAGCTGATTACCCAATCGGCATGTGTGCCACAGGCGCGGCACAACTGCCCCAGTGTCAGGGGGTCGTCTTCAATGATCGCCCCGGTATGGACTGATGATAGGTCGTCCGAGTTCATTTGCATTTATCCTCCCATAGCTTGGCGTGGATTAAAATCTAGCGCTTGCTGCATGTTTTGGTAAGCTGCTTTGGCTTGTTCAGTATTGGCGGGCGGCAGGACAATTTGCAGGACGACAAAGAAATCCCCCGGTTCTTTAGCTGGCAAGCCACGGCCAGCCAAACGTAATTTGCCGCCTTGCCTGGAATTAGGCGGTATTTTCAGGTCAACACTGCCTTCTGGCATAGGCACTTTGATTTTAGCGCCTAAGGCCGCTTCCCACGGGGTGACGGGGAGGTCCAGATAGACGTCCGTTTCGGAAACACGGTAAAGCGGGTGGTTGTTAAATGCTATTTCAAGGAACAGGTCGCCTGCTTGGCCACTACCCAAGCCTGGGCTGCCCTGCCCCGCCAGCTTGATATGCTGCCCCGGCTTAACGCCTTTGGGGATTTTGACATTCAAGCTCCTGTGCTTGACCTGAAGTTGGCCTTGGGCATTCATTTCAGGCGTACTCAGGGAAATGGTGCGTGTTGCCCCGCGATAACTGTCTTCCAGGTCAATATGGATTTTTGCATGGCTGTCCTGTCCACGCAGGTGTCCGCCGGATTGCCGTCCAGCGCCTGCGGGCTGGAATCCTGCACGCCCAAACAGTTGTTCAAAAAAGTCGCTGAAGTCGCCGGCGTCGCCACCAGTGAAACCACCGCCCTTGAACTCAAAACCTTCATCCCAGTTTGGCGGCGGCTTGAAGTCCTGCCCTGTTTTCCAATTCGCGCCTAACTGGTTGTATGCCGCACGTTTTTCAGGATCTTTGAGGACTTCATAAGCTTCCCCCAATTCCTTGAATTTTGCTTCGGCATCACTTTCCTTGCTGACATCGGGATGGTACTTGCGCGCCAGTTTACGATAGGCGCGTTTGACCTCATCCTGACTGGCATCGCGCGAAAGCCCCATAATCTGATAGTAATCTTTATATTGCATTTTTAATGTTCTACCCGATCACCATGGAATGGTTGTTGACAAACCCCCTGCGGAAGAAAGACGGCTTTCCGTTAAGCATTTAATCATAGATTGGGCGGCTTTAGGTAAATTCATGCCGGGTGTGCTTATTCAAGAAAATAGCCAAGTTATTTAAAGCCCAGTAGATTCGAAATCAGGGTTAGCTTGGTTATTTAAGTCGGTGAGTAATTGGTTCTCAGGGACTATTACTATAATACTAAGCTGAATGGTATCAGTAATTCTTTTATGTGTCCTTGCGTACAGATCATCTATGAATAATCAGAAATAATGGCAGTAAGGGTGTTTGGTTTGATCTTTGATTGAAAAGCTGGTGACCGCACTAATATTAGATAAAAGTAGAATCCTATTTTACCCATTAGTCCACAACATGTTTGCGAAAGGGAAATATTATGAATAGCACAGACACTATCGCCACTGAACTGGCACACATGCAACACAAAATGCTGGTATATATGCAAGCGCACTGGCGGTTATTTTTGATAGAAGGCATTATATTCATACTGCTTGGCGTTGCTGCTGTTGCTATACCGCAGTTTTTTTCCATAGTCATTATCATATTCTTGGGCTGGATAATTGTATTGGCAGGTGCAATTCAAGTCTGTCGAGCCATATTTCTCCGGGATATGCCAGGTTTTGGTCTGTGGCTCTGTTCGGGTATTTTACAAGTTGTCGTTGGTTATCTACTCATCACCGACCCTATCGCCGGTGTATTTTCCCTGACGATGATGATGGCCTTATTTTTTGCCTTTGAAGGGATCACTAAAATGTATTGGGCATACAAACTGCGCCCGTTGCCACATTGGGATTATGCTTTTTTTAGCGGCGGAACAGCATTGGTTTTTGCAGTCGTCATCCTGATATTTTGGTCTGAAACGGCGTATTGGCTGTTGGGCTTGCTTGTAGGCATTAATATGGTTGTTATGGGGTGGGCGGTGGTGAAAATGAGCCTACTCCATAAAAACAGCCATTAATGAAAAAAAACTTTTCGCTGGGTTTGTGTGCTTCACACTCGTGCTTGGCACCGGCTTCGTTCCTCGTTCTACTGCCCTTGCCCTTTCTTTGGACACTTGGCAAATAGCGTAATCTCTAAATCCGAGATCAACAATGAAAACCCAAAAAGAAGAGTTTACGGTACGTTCTGCCTAAAAGATATACGCCGCTGTTGAAAGAGCAAACGTTAGAAAAGATGGCATCCCCAAGACGACACAGGAGTAAGGGTTAACAGCGGTGACATTGTAAGCTTGGCTGGCAATACGACCGCAAACAGGGTAAGCCTTAGAAGACCAAAAGCTCTAGCAAGCTGAAATGGCTCGGTTTAAACGGGAAATTAGCCTTCTTAAAAAAAGCCGCATCTTTACTATTTTTTTGATAGTGCTGTACAATCATTGTAATGCTGAATGCACAACCCTGGCCGAACCTGCTTTTGATCATTTGTCGCATGTTGCGATCGAAGTTTTTGCATAACGTATCCTTCGGGCATTCACGGTGCGCGAAATTAGCTCTCTACCAATGTTATTGATTCGGCCTTTTAATGTTTGA
The DNA here is from genome assembly GCA_963804035.1 of uncultured Gammaproteobacteria bacterium. Taxonomy (GTDB): domain Bacteria; phylum Pseudomonadota; class Gammaproteobacteria; order Methylococcales; family Methylomonadaceae; genus Methyloglobulus. The sequence goes on from CAWDOO010000005.1 coordinate 30,827, forward strand.
ACCGTTCGCGCTGAGCTTGTCGAAGCACACAAGCCTTTCGACGGGCTCGCGCGAACGGAAGTTAAAACTTCACAAGACCGAATCTATAATGTCGCTTTAGTCAATTGACTTTCGTAACGAAGAGACGATGTATAGCCACGTGTTAGCTTTAGCGATTCTGGAAGCAAGCCATCTTTATCCCATGACTTCTACCCAAGACAAAAATGTACCTGATGAACAGCATCTTACTATGTTCATTGATAAATTCCTGTGTAAATTACTTGATGACAGCCATTTGGGCTACTTCAGCAAACTGATTATCCACGAAATTGCTGAAAATGAGGATGCCGCACAGATAGCAAAATTCTCCTTATCTGCGCTCACTCAGCCCACGCTTCACAAAGAGTCAATGCCATGAATCACATTGCCTTAAAAATGCTGATGGGGGATAGGGGGAAATATATCGGCATTGTCATGGGTTTGACGTTTGCTTCGTTAATTATGACCCAGCAGCCTGCCATTTTTTTGGGTCTTATGACCCGTACATTCAGTTTTATATCCGATGTCGGTTTGCCCGATATCTGGGTGATGGATTCTAAGGTGCAGTTTGTCGATGACATTAAGCCCTTGCAGGACACAGAACTGTTTCGGGTGCGCGGCGTTTCCGGCGTGGGATGGGCGATGCCGATGTATAAAGGCTTGCTGAAAGCGCGACTTGCTAACGGCACATTTCAAACCTGCAATGTGGTAGGGTTGGACGACACGACCTTAATCGGAGGGCCACCCACTATGTTGGAGGGAAGCCTTGACGATTTGCGTCGTAGTGATGGCATCATCGTTGATATGGACGGAGCCAAAGATAAGCTAGCAAAGCCTTCACCTACACCCGGCGGCAAACCTGTGCCGATTAAAATAGGCGATAACCTTGAGTTAAATGATCGACGGGCTATTGTGGTGGGTATCGCAAAAGTCTCCCGCACGTTTCAAGCCCAGCCTGTTATTTATACGACCTATTCCCGCGCGAAAAGTTACGCACCTAAGGAGCGCAAGTTGCTGTCGTTTGTACTGGTCAAGGCAAAAAAGGGACAAGATTTATCCGAGTTAACAACCCGCATACGCGAAACCACCGGCTTAGCGGCTTATACGCAGTCCGAATTTAAGGATCTCACTTACAACTACTTTATGAAAAACACTGGCATCCCGATTAATTTCGGCATTTCGGTGGTCTTGGGATTTATTGTCGGTGCTGCGATTGCAGGCCAGACTTTTTATAATTTCACGCTGGATAACCTACGTCAATTCGGGGTGCTTAAAGCGATGGGCACCAGCAATTGGATTTTATTGAGAATGATCCTGCTCCAGGCTGTTTTGGTCGGCAGTATTGGCTATGGTTTAGGTGTCGGGTTGACGGCATTATTTGGCTATTCTATGCGAAATACCATATTGGCTTTCAAGTTCCCTTGGCAACTCCTGATTTTCAGCGGTGCTGGTGTTAGTTTAATCTGTGTCTTTGCTGCGCTTATCAGCATACTTAAAGTCATACGCTTAGAACCGGCTATTGTATTTAAAGGCTAAACCATGGATGCAAAAGCATTAGCGGTGCGCTGCGAAAATGTAACCAAAATTTATGATACCGGTGATCAGAAAGTGATCGCGCTTGATGGCATCAATCTGGATATTGCCACTGGCGAATTGATGATGTTGGTCGGGCCGTCCGGTTGCGGAAAGACGACTTTAATTTCAGTCATCGCTGGCATTCTCGATCAGGATGCGGGTAACTGTGAGTTGTTTGGCGAAAATTTACTGGCCATGCATAGTAAAGACAAGCTGAATTTTAGGGCTCAAAATATCGGCTTTGTCTTTCAGGCTTTTAACCTCCTTCCCTCACTAACAGCTACCGAAAACGTTTCAATTCCGCTCATCATCAATGGTATGAAGCGTGTTGAGGCAGAGCGCAAAGCAAACGTCCTTCTTGAACAAGTTGATTTAGGTGGCCGTGTATCGTCCTTGCCTTCACAGCTTTCTGGTGGTCAACAGCAACGTGTAGCTATTGCTCGTGCGCTGGTACATAGTCCTAGGCTTATCGTCTGTGATGAACCGACTAGCGCATTGGATCACGAAACTGGACATACAGTGATGGAGCTGCTCAAAGGCGTTGCTTTGCATAAAGACAGGGCATTGGTCATTGTCACCCATGATGCCAGAATATTTGGCTTTGCCGACCGCATTGCCGAAATGGATGACGGCCATATTATAAAAGTAACGGATTCTGCCGTTGATACTCAACTACCGACTTCAAAAGATGTACTATGAAAATCAAATTGTTGCTTCCACTGTTAGCGCTTGCGGGATTCCTTTTTGCGACTTACACGGTCGTTAGCGGCAATAAACCAACACCAGTGGCTGCGGCTGTTGCAGAACCAGCTTCTGCACCGTTTAAATCGTTTATTGCAGGAGCTGGTATTATTGAGGCAAAAAGCCAGAACATCGCCATCGGCACACCTTTGCCGGGTATCGTAAAATCGGTATCTGTTAAAGTGGGCGATCAAGTCAAGGCTGGTACACCGTTATTCCATTTAGATGACCGTGATGACTGCGCCGAGTTGGTGGTGAAACAAGCTGATTTAGCCAAAGCGTTGGCTGATATTAAGGTTGTACAGGCTTCAGTCAATGACGCTAAATCACTGCTGAATTTAGCAGAAGCCGTGACTGATCGACGCGCTATTAGTACCGAAGAATTGCTTAAGCGACGTAATTCATTATTGATTGCTAAAGCCAATCTGGAAAGCGCCAGAGCACTGGCACAACAAGCTAAGGCGGGCATAGCTAACACTCAAATCACGCTGGATCGGCTTATTGTTCAATCTCCAGTCGATAGTGAAGTGTTGCAAGTCAACATAAGGCCTGGTGAATTTGCACAAGCTGGGGCTTTAAATACGCCCTTGCTGGTGTTGGGCAATCTGGATCAATTTCATGTGCGCGTTGATATTGATGAGAACGATGCCTGGCGGTTTAATAAGAATAGCAAGGCTGTCGCTTACTTGCGGGGTAATCGGAACTTCAAGGTAAACTTAATCTTGGCTTATGTAGAGCCTTACGTCATCCCCAAAAAATCGCTGACCGGGGACAGCACCGAACGTGTTGATACACGGGTGTTGCAAGCGTTATATAGTTTTGATCGAGATCAACTGCCTGTCTATGTAGGGCAGCAAATGGATGTATTCATAGAAGCAAAGGATTACTCTACTGACAAGAAAACGGATATTCGCTCTAATAATGCAGGCTCGCCTTTATGATCCGTTGCCTGTTAGCTTTTTTGATGGGCATCTTGTTGTCCGGCTGCGCGGTTGGCCCTGATTACCGAAGCCCAGTGGTTTCTATTCCCAAACAATGGCATGAAACGTCAATCATCCCAAAGCTGATGCAGCCCGATAAATGGTGGCAAACCTTCCATGACAATGAGCTTAACCAACTGATTACCGAAGCTATCGTTGCCAATTTGGATTTGAAACTTGCTTTAGAGCGGGTAAAAGATGCCAGAGCCCAACAATGGTCAGCGATTGCCACAGGCTTGCCCAGTTTAGATGCCAAAAGCACTCTCAGCCGAAGGTTTAATAATTCATCGGGCGCTTCCCAATCAGGAAACGGCAGTGCGGGCGGTGGATTTGGCATCGGTAGGCAACATATCAATATTTTTCAACTGGGTTTTGACGCGCAATGGGAGCTGGATTTATTTGGTGGCGTAAGGCGTGCAGTAGAGGCGGCTGATGCGACTATAGATAGCGAAGTCGAAAACAGCAGAGATGTGTTGGTCACCTTATTGGGCGACGTTGCCCGTAATTATATTGAACTAAGGGTTAACCAACAGTTGGTTGAAATAACGCGGAAAAACTTATCCGCCCAGCGCGACATGCAAATCTTAACCAAAGTTCGGCAGCAATCTGGGTTGACGAGCATGTTAGATGTAACGCAAGCCCAAGCGTTGGCAGACGCGACAGAATCCCAGCTGCCTAACTACGAAGCCTTGGCTAAACAAGCGATACATGTCCTCAGCGTATTGCTAGGGCGGGAGCCTGGCGCATTGGCTGCTCGGCTGGAGCGACAAACCACAATTCCGGCAGTAGCCGCCACTGTCATACCCGATTTGCCTTCTGAATTATTAAAACGTAGGCCGGATATCCGATACGCCGAACGGCAAATGGCTTATGCCAATGCCTCAATTGGTGTTGCCACTGCCGAGTTATATCCCAAAGTCAATCTGGCAGCTTTTATGGGCTTGCAAAATATCACCATAACTGATTTTACCCCGTTAGGAAAATCTTGGTCGGCAGCTTCTACAATGACAATGCCAATCTTCAATTGGGGTAAGCTTAACGCGAATATTAAAAGCAAAAAATCACAGTTTGAACAAACGTTCCTGACTTATCAGTCCACAGTCCTAGCCGCTTTTCAGGAAGTTGAAGATGCTCTTATCGCCTACACCAAAGAGCAGGAGCGACGCAAAGCACTGGCACAAGCCGTTGCAGCGAATCAACTGGCAGTGCAATTGGCCACCGAACGCTATCAAAAAGGATTGACGGGATTTATCGATGTATTGGAGACCCAGCAAGCACTTTTTCAATCCGAGGGTGAGTTAGTCAAAAGCGAAGCCAAGATTTCCAGTAATTTGGTAGCGCTTTATAAAGCTTTGGGCGGCGGTTGGCGGACTGAAACAAGAGTGAATGCCATAAGCTTGAAGGAGTGAAGCCCAAGGAGTATCGCCTTTTAAACGAGGCATGAGCTGACCAATTGGTTTTATTCTTAATCATCACGGAAAAAGGTACGTTTAATACAACTATGCGGTTCATGCCATCACATCCTTATTAAACAGAAAATTCTTGATGCCCGATTTAATTT
>CAWDOO010000006.1:0-290444 GCA_963804035.1 uncultured Gammaproteobacteria bacterium
CAAACCCGCCGCTGTGACGGACGAATCGTGAGCATTAGTCAACCTGATGTGCGGCCTATTGTCCGCGGAAAACTGAACAAGCCCGTTGAGTTTGGGGCTAAACTTAGTGTCAGCCTGACGGGAGACGGATTCGCCCAGGTCGACTATCTGCGCTGGGATGCCTTTCACGAAGGCTTGGACTTGGCTTCCCAAGTTGAAGCCTTCCGCGACCGGCATGGTTATTATCCGGAGCGGGTGTTAGCCGACCCACTGTATGGAACGCGCTACAACCGCGATTATCTCAAGCAACGCGGTATCCATTTTGCCGGCAAGCCGCTAGGGCATCCGAAACAGGTGACGGACGAAAACCGAGTGCAGTTGATGCAACTCAAGGAGCAGAGAAGACAGGACTATTTACAACGCATACCCATCGAAGGCCTCTTTGGCCGAGGCAAAAATGGTTACCAGCTCAATTATATTCGAGCTAAGCGGGCAAACACCTCATTTGCCTGGATCAACAGCATCTTCTTGGTAATGAACCTAATGATCTTACAAAGGATCTTTTTTGTCACCAGTAAAGTGGGCATTTAAAGTGGACCCCATTGTCCAGACAAATATCTGCCTAGTTTAAGATAGAGACCTGTTCACATTACAGCTGGATGGCGCTGTCCCAATTCTTCAGTTGAGGCGAATGTTTCCTGCTTATCACTGAATTTATCCACAATTTTTGCGCCACCGCCCGTGGCTGTCCGGTACACCGTGTTGGGTGTGGCGTAGCCCAGTGATTGATGCAACCTTTCTTCATTATAAAACTGGAAATAGTCGGTCAGGCCTAACAGTAAATCCGGCATGTTGGCGTATTTCTGCAAATACACATCCTCATATTTCACTGTCCGCCACAGCCGTTCGACAAAAATATTGTCCAATGCCCGTCCGCGCCCGTCCATGCTGATGGCAATGCCGTTGTCAAGCAGCACCCCCGTGAAGCTGTCACTGGTGAACTGCGAGCCTTGGTCGGTATTGAACACTTCCGGCACACCGTAGGCCTTGATGGCTTCTTCCAGGCAATCCACACAGAACCCGGCATCTATCGTGTTCGACAACCGCCAACCCAATACCTTGCGGCTATACCAATCGATAATGGCGACCAGGTAGACAAAGCCGTGCAGCAGCCGGATGTAGGTGATGTCGGTGCTCCAGACCTGGTTGGGGCGGACGACCTCGACACCCCTGAGCAAATAAGGGTAAACCTTGTGCTGCGGATGCGGCTTGCTGGTGTTGGGCCCGGGCGACATGCCTGCCAAGCCCAGTTTTTGCATCAAGCGCCGTACCCGCTTGCGGTTCACGGCATACCCACAGCCACATAAATAGAGGGTCATGCGCCGAGAGCCGAAAAAGGGGTGCCGGGTGTATTCTTCATCCACGAGTGACAACAAAATACACTCAAGGCCGTCATCTTTGTCCTGACGGCGCTTTAATTGCGCGTAGACGACCGAACGGGTCACGGCAAGCAACTGACATTGCCTGGACACCGTCAGTACGTCGCCTAGGCCTATCCAACCCTGGCGTTGTGCTATGGGTTGAACCCAGACTTTTTTTTAAGCCAATCCAGTTCCATGTTGAGCTGCCCGATCTTGGCGTACAGACGGTCTGGGTCACCCTGTGCGTCGGCTGGCTTCGGGCCGCGCTTGCCTTCAAACAGGCTGCCCGCATTTTCCAGTAACTCTCGTTTCCATTGGTTGACTTGGGTCGGATGGACACCGTACTCTTGGGCGATCTCATTGATCGTCTTAACACCCTTGACCGCCGCCAGCGCTACCTTCGCCTTCTGTGTACCGGTAAATATTTTCCGTTTGCTTTCGCTCATTGCGTTCCACTATTTTCCTTAACAGGCTATAGCTTAAACTACTGTCCGGATTTTGGGGTCCACTTTAATTATCGGCTGGGTTATTTTATTGAAACGCCTTTGGAAACCGCCACGGGTAGATGACCAACTCAATTTCTTTCTTCCCGACGCTCGTTTGGACATTTATGCATACTGATTTACTGAGCAGACTCTAATTAATAACCTGGATAAGTTTCTAAATATCTTTTACAGTCAGGATTTTCATGGTTATCGAATACAACGTTAAGGTTTCGGCTGTTTATTCCGTTTGCCATTCGACCGTATTCGATGACTGAAGTTACTGATAAACGTCTATAAATTCAGTCCTTCACTTGGTGTTGCCGCTTTTTAGAATCGAGAAGAATAGCCAGAAACCGGCAATGGAAGCGATGGTATAGCCAAGAAAACCGAACGCGGGCAAGCCGAATAATTCCGGCCCTGCTTTGATAGTCATGATGATGGACGAGCCGATAATCAGCGCGGCCGTGACCAGACCCATTGTTAAACGGCTGATCGCGATGTCCATGGCGCTGACATATCGGTCAAGATGGCGCACGTTGACATCGATCTGAACTGCGCCTTTTCGTGAAGCCCGAAGCAGTTTATGTAAATCCCTGGGTAAACTGGAAAGCAAATCGGCCAGCCCTACGATGTTCTGCCAGCCGCGCCTGGCGATCATTTCGGGACTGTAGCGCTCCATCATGATGTCGTGAATATAGGGGGTAGCAAACACTAGGGGGTTGAAATCGGGATGAAGGTACCTGCCGAGTCCGTCCAGTGTGATATAAGCTTTGATAAGTAAGGCAAGGTCGGGAGGCAGGATCAAATTGTGGTCACGCAATAATGCCATCAGGTCGCTCAACATGTTGGTCAGGCTGAGATCCTTTAGCGATAGTGAACTATATTGGTCGACAAATGTTTCAATATCGACTGACAACAGTTCTTCGTCGGTGTAGCTATTATTCGACCAATCTTCCAGGATTTCTGCCACTTTTCCGGGCATATGGTTAATCATGCCGTAAAGTAAGTTGATGACTTGGGTGCGGCGTTCTTCGGTTAACCGACCGACCATCCCGAAATCAATAAACGCCAGTCTGTTGTCGGGCAGATAAAACACGTTGCCGATATGGGGGTCTGCATGGAAGAAACCGTCCCTCATAATCATACGCATCAAAGCGTTGCAGCCACGTTCGGCGAGCAATTTTCGGTCGAGTCCAGAATGCTCTATCGCAGCGATATCTCTGCCATGGATGCCTGCAATATAGTCCTGGACATTCATCCTTTCCCCTGTCCACTCCCAGTAGACTTTAGGGATGACAATGTTAGTGTCGTCGGCTAAATTGGTGGCAATGCGTTCAGCATTTCTGCATTCCGCAGCAAGATCGAGTTCCCTACGTAAGGATTGGTTAAACTGGCGTAATACCTCCCTGGGATGGAAGCGGAGGATATCCGGGTATTCCGATTCAACAATATCGATAATACGCTGTATCAGGCGTAAATCGGCTTCAATAATCTTACGCAAACCGGGACGTCGGATCTTTAACACGACTTGAGTCCCGTCTTTTAATACCGCTTTGTGAACCTGTGCGATAGATGCAGCGGCAAGGGGTTGGGTATCCACCGCAAGGAAAATTTCATCAATACTGCCTCCGATATCTTCTTCTATCTGAGGCAATAACTCAGTAAAGGGTATGGGTGGGGCCTGATCCAGCAGTTTTTCAAATTCAGCAATATAATGCGGGGAGAACAAATCGACGCGGGTAGCCAAAATTTGGCCCAATTTGATGAAAGTAGGCCCCAAGTCTTCAAGGGCATGGCGAACCCGTTCAGCGGTGTCGATCTTGGCAAAATCTTCTGCCTGCTGCCAATGCAGCGCTTTCCCTGCACGTTCCAACGCGCCGCCGATGCCCAATTTCCGCACCACTCCGCCAAAACCGTAGCGGATCATCACAGAGGCAATATCTTGGACTCGGCCTAAGTCACGTGCTGCATTGAGCAATTCCCACAACATTCTGAAACAGTGAATTTATTTATCGGGATGCGATTTTTGATGAAGGCTTTCAGCTATGCCCGATAAGATGCCACTGCCGATTTCCGCCAAGGTAATTGTAGCCGCAACCGTGCCGGAAACGGCAGTTGACATACCCCATTGTGGCAGTTGCTTCAAGGCTTCGAGAGCGGTCAAGACTTGCTTACCTACCGCCGTACCGCTTTGTCGGGTATGGGCAAGAAAATCATCTGCAATTTCAGACAGCAATTGATTGCCGCTGTTGACGGCTTTTCCCAGCGTGTCCAGAAACAGCCCTTCCATATCTTCCATATCTCTGGCTGCGCTGTCGATGTCTTGATTTGAATATTCGCTAATTCTAGATAACGCTTCTTCAATAGCCAGTTTCGAGGCTTCCGCCGCCTTGGCCAGGGCTTCATCCAGAGCGGAGAAAGCTTCACCAAATTGTTGTCTGGCATGTTCGCCTTGAGCCGTTAATCCTTCGCTAATGCCTTTTGTTACTGCTTCGGCGACAGACCGTACATTGTCCATGTCCAGTTGCTTTTCGGTAAGCGCTTTTAAGGTGATCGACTTTATTTTTTCATGTACCTCTAAGCCCGATTGCATGGCTTCACGGGCTTCCTCTTTTACGGTGCGGTGTAGGTCTGTTTCTATCATGGCTTAGGCTCCAGTCATTTGCTAAAAAACCTTATCAAGATCTACCCAATCACTGCTATTTGCAGTTTGGATTGCAGTAATTCCATTTAAACTCCGGTTAAGGCATCCCATCTGCATCTGCCGATGTGATGTATGAAAATCTTGAACAGGTTCTAACGCGGATTTTAACTATTCCAGGGCGATTTCCCCCTCGATTTGATGGCGTAAGCCGATGGCAGGTATCGATAAAGTCATTTCCACCGGCAGGGTTTCCCCGCCGGACAATTCGCCTGCTTCAATTGCTTTCGCAATGGCGTGTTCGATTTCCCGTTGCGAAGTCAAGCCGACCTTCTTCAGGTATTTCCTGATTTCCAGATTAAAGTTTTCTTCATTCATCTTAGTCACCTTGGTGTTGGGGTAGGTAAAGTCGGAATTTTTTTTAATCATATTTGATGTATTTGAAACGCGGGTCGTCAGGGGTGCCTTCCAATGCGCCGCCTGCTTTGCCGGGTTGCCACATGATGACTTCTTCAATCTTATGCGCTAGTTCAAAGTCTTTGTTGGTGATACCTTTGGCGGCATGGTTCATCAGTTTAACGATGACGAAGGCGTAGGAAACGGTCAAATCGGGATGATGGAATGCGGCTTCTGCCAAATGGCCAACGGTATTGACCACCATCAACGTACCTTTCCATCCGCTGGTTTTGTATTTGCGCCTGATCCAGCCGTTTTCAAGATACCAATGAGGCAATTCCTCTTTTAAACGTGCTTCGACTTCCGCATCGCTATAGGTTTCTTCGTGTTTACGTTCCCGCCAGCCCATAAGTGTTTTCCTATTTCATATGCAGGTAATTGAAACTTTAGTTCATTTAATACCAGAACTTAATAAATACAAAACTGGCAAGAGAATGGGACTATCTTTTTGACTACCACATTATCAATAAGTTGCAGTAATATGCGGTTAGCTCAATGTGTTAACTGCTAAGTTAAATGGCGGGATCTCAGTGGGGGGAGAAGGGGACTTGTTTGCCGCCTGAATAACAAATTCGACAAAATATGCATTAATTGGCTGCTTCATTGGCCGGTTGGCCGGGATAGTAAGTAACATAGACGTAAACAGGAATTGCCAGTCCCCCAAGACTGTTTTCAATTAAAGGAAACACATCGTCCCAGTCTAAATCGCCAAAACCTGTCCCAAGTTTTGGCAAAGCAATTGAAGCAAGTTTGTCGAAAGCAATAATTTTGACTAATTGATCTAATGCTTGCCTTATATTGTGTAAGGTTGCTTTTTCATAATGATGGTCGTTTCTTTCCGTGTTCTCATGGGTGATTAGGGTCACGATCCGGCTATTATTTATGCTGCTCCACATCCAGGCATCGCCCGGTTTGGCATTGTGCTGATAGCACCAGCGATCAAAATCTTTTTGCAACCCAGGATTGTTGTTACACAATTTTAGAGCCAAACCCTTTTCCATCGGGTCGTTGACCCCCGCCCCGTGAACTATGGCTTTCGCTTTGGTCAAGAGAATATCGCCTTCAACTTTAAATATCATATTTTTCTTTAATAATTACCTTTTAGGCCTCAAGTTGGCTTGCTCTGTTATTAGGGCATGTTGCGTGAACATAACTAGTTAGCGTCTATTAGGTGGGCACTTAAAAAGAGGGAGGAAGAAGCGGTTCCATGCCTTCAAATTCGACTTCCGGATGGTGTTTTATTATCAAGTTACTAATTGTATCTATTTGGTCTTTTGGAACATCAAGTAACAGCAAAAGCTCCCCTTGTTCTATCGCCTGTTCATACTTTTTTAATCGTGTATTTCCCAAGCTCATGCCAATTAAACCGGCCGCCAGCGAAGCAATTGTTGCACTGGCTATAAGAATACCTAAAACGGAGCCACCAGCAATTGCAAATCCAGCAAAGCGTAATCCAATTAATCCGGCCAATAACCCTGCGGTACCCCCTAAAGCCGCACCCCGTTCGACTGCCGGTATGAAATCAGTTTTTATAGTAACGCCCGCTTCAGGAAGGTCACCAAGCGGTATATCCCTTTTTGCGAGAATATGTATATGCCGATCTTCTATCCCTTCAGACCGGAGTTCATCGACAATTTTATGGGTCGTTCCAATATCAGGAACTAAAAAGTATATTCTTCTCATTTTTATCTCTCCATACCAACTATTTTCGATTACAAAAGACCTTAATTATTAATCTTGATTATTAGATATACTCACCAATTGCAAGTTCATAGTTAACTTAGTCCTAGTCTATATCCCGGTCTGGTTTGGATAGATTCTGGTAAATTTATGTCTTAAGGAAGCTCTGAATAAGTCCTTCGACAGGTTCAGGACGAACCGTAAGATATTGATTCCGTTCGTGGTGAGCTTGTCGAACCATGACATGGAATCAACTTATTCAGAGCTTCCTTAATATTAGAATTTATGAGCGATTAGGTAGGCAATGCTATGCAAACTAAGCTGATATGCCTTTATCCCCCAACCGGCGAAAAATACGCTGTTTCAGGCCTATATCTTGCCCATCAAATACATATGTTAGGTAGCAAAGCATGCCCCTTTGTTTACGCCAATTTTTTGTCCAGTCTGGACGGGCGAATTGCATTGGAAGATACCACGCAAGGCACAACCTATATCCCTAAACATATAATGACCGCTTCCGATTTCCGTTTGTTTAAGGAGTTGCAAGCGCAGTCAGACTGCATGATTACCCATGGCGGATATATGCGCGCGCTAGACGCGGGTCGTTTGGGGAATATATTGCAAATTCGCGATGATGATCTGGCTGAATGGCGCAACAAAAACGGCTTAAATGCTCAGCCTGCAATTGTTATTGCCAGTGCCAGCTTGAGTTTTCCTATGCCCAAAAGTATCGAGGAATTTGGGCAAACGGTTTATATCGCTACTGGAAAAAATGCTGACCCGAATCGCATCGCTTACTGGCAGAATAGGGGATTCCCCATGCTTATAACGGGCAAAGATCGAACGGTTCATGGTTCACCTTTGGTAGATGAGTTACGCGGGCTGGGCTATAAAAATATTTATCTTATCGCCGGCCCTCAAATGCTGGACACAATGATCAGGGAAAAACAGCTATCCAGGTTGTACCTGACAGTTACCCACCAGCTATTAGGTGGTAAAGATTTTCGCACGTTGCTCACCGGTTCCATGCTTGGGTCGGAAGGAAACCTAAAGCTAAGGTCAATGTATTACGACCAAGATTACCCACCCGGTTCCGGCCAGTTTTTCATGCAATTCGATTTGTCCGATCAGCTTCTTTAGAATATCAAAAGCAGATAATTAATATATGAAACAATGAGATAAATAAAATTGCTAAGTGGATGGTTTCCGCCCTTTTGGGATCATATGCAATAACTTTCTGATATGGCGTTCAGTAATAAATGCCAAGAAAAAAAGTTGTAAAAAGTTTTCGGCTTGAATGATATCCAACCCGATTTTTTTGGGGACGACCTCTTTGCGGGTGTCAAACAACTTGTCCCAACATGCCAGGACGATACCATAGTTGCTGTCGTGCTCACTACGGAGGGTAGAGTGATGGGTACGATGCAGGTAAGGCGTAATGATAAATTCGGACAACAACTTTTCCTGGGCGAATGAAATATTGGAATGGTGAAAGAAAATGAAAAACAACTGGATGGATTCCATTACCAGTGCCAGGTAAGCATCAACGCCGATAATGATAACAAACAGGCATTTGTAAAGGATTTCAAGAAACAGGTCGCAAACATGGAACCGAAAACCGGTGGAAGCGTTAAAGCTTTTGTCACTATGGTGTACCTTATGGAAACGCCACAGAAACTCGTATTTGTGGTTAGCCACGTGCCATGCGTAAATCGCAAAGTCATACAGTAAAAAGGTGGTTACCCACTTGAACGGATGATTGTCCATCGCACGTAAAGGTCCAAGATAAGAGAATTGTTGCGCCACAAAATACAAGGAAGTGGCTCTAAGTGCCGTCAAGATGATATTGTTAAACAGGAACGTTGTCGTGTTGGTGACAAAAGATGCTTTATGGATATCATCGGTGAAGCGCCGATAAGGTTTTAGTTTTTCCATAACCACCAAGGCCATGAAGACAAGAATGGTCACGCCAAACAAAACTTGACTAGCTGTAATGCCGGTTGTGTCGGTTTGCATATGAGCAATGCAAAATATCCATTCGGAAAACAAAAAACAAAATCAACGGCTAATTTATTGGGCAATTAGAACCCGTTGATTTTTTAACAGTTACAGGTATAACGGACTCAAAGCGCAGATAACGACAAGATACTCTCAACGATAATAGGAAGCACAGGTAACTATCGGAACTTTATGGTTTGTTATCTGAGTTCGAAACCTAGAATTAAAACCATTCAACCAAAGCATAAGAGGTTAAGGGGATGCTCAAATCATTGCAGTATTGTCCAAACATCGTTTTAGCCAGTTGTGTGTTGTTTAGTGGGAATTTATTTTCTAAAGAGAACACGCAAGAACAAACAGCGGCGGCAATTTTTGCCGGTGGATGTTTTTGGTGTATGGAACAGGCTTTCGATACAATCCCAGGTGTCCTTAAAACCATAGCGGGCTATACGGGTGGCCATACTGAAAACCCCACATATGAAGCAGTTTCAAACGGAAAAACTGGGCACTTAGAAGCAGTCGAAGTGACTTATGATCCGACCAAGGTCAATTATGAAAAACTCCTTGATGTTTTTTGGCACAACATCGACCCGTTTGATAATGAAGGGCAGTTTTGCGATAAAGGCAACCAGTATAAAGCATCCATATTTTATCTGGATCAGCGGCAAAAACAGCTCGCTGACGCATCGAAAATAAAAGCCAAAGAGGGATTGTTAGATAAAAACATAGTGTCTTCAATAATGGCGGCCGGAAAATTTTATCCCGCTGAAGAAAGCCATCAGGATTATTATCTGCTTAACCCTGCCAAATATAAATTCTTCCGGTTTACTTGCGGGCGTGACCGCCGTCTTGAACAAATTTGGGGCAAATGAGCTGGAAAATTTGGCCTTCTCAAGTTCAGGATCAATTGGCCATAATCCTTAGTCAGTATGTTTGGTTTTGCCGCCGCTATTGGAGTGACTGTTGAGCGAATAAATCAGACACAACTTTGAATATTTTTTTCTCATTACGGTCAAAATAGTATTGAATCATATGTTATAACTCACACATAAGTTGCTTATATCATTTGTTTTTTGGCGAAAATTTATTGATAACCACCGCGTGGAAATGAACAACTTATTTTTTGTTATCCTAAATGCACCACGGGTCAATTAAATACAAACTTATTCATTTGAGACCTTTGCACGACCCTAAGCCTTAAAACGGTTAAAATAAGCCTTTATTAAAGACCGAGCAACAGCCATCATGTCCTGGAAGAACCTAGCCCAAACCAGTCTAAGCGACGCCCTTGTCAAGCACCATGTAGCCTTGGAAGAACTGGACGGCATCCACCAGTTGATTGATTGGCGGGAAATAGAACAGCGGATGTCCGGCATCCATGCCAAGAAGCAAGGAGAGCAAGCTTGGCCGCCACTGTTGATGTTCAAGGCTCTGTTTTTGCAAAGCTGGTATGGACTGAGCGACCCTGGGCTGGAGAAGCAACTGGCGCGGGACTTGATGTTCCGTCGTTTCACCGACCTGGGGCTAAGCGAAGGCGTACCCGACCACAGCACAATCTGGCGGTTCCGCAACACCTTTACCAAACAAGGCTTGCTGGACACCTTATTATCGGAAGTCAACCGGCAGCTGTCGGCCAAGGGGCTGTACATCAAGGCTGGCGAAGTCAGCATTGTCGATGCCACCGTCATCGAGGCCAAGCAAAGCCGACCACGCAAGGGCAAGGACGGCGGGAACACCCAAGACAGCGAGGCGGGCTACAACGTCAAGGTCGCCGCCAACGGCAAGACGGCCAGCACTTACGGCTATAAGGCGCATGTCAACGTCGATGAAGACGGTTTCATCAAGGCCGTCGACTATACCCCCGGCAACGAACATGACTCGCATTCCCTCAAAAAACTGCTGACCTATACCGAGGAACAGGTGTATGCCGACAAGGCTTACGCCAGTAAAGAACATGACGCCCTCCTGGCCAAACGCAACACCGGCAACCGCATCCTGCATAAGGCCAAGCGCAACCAGCCGTTGAGCGACCGGCAAAAACACCTAAACCGTCAGTGGTCAAGTGTCCGCTGCACCGTGGAACGGGTGTTCGGCATCCTCAAGCAGCATTACGGCATCGCCAAGGCGCGGTATTTAGGGTTGCAATGCAACCAGGCTCGCTTCATGCTGGCGGCGATGGCCTACAACATCAAGCGGGGGGTGGCCGTCCATGCCGAGATGATGGCAATGGCAGGATAACTCCGTCCAATGATCCAAAAACGGTGAACAAGAGCCAGGAATTTATGAAAAATGGTGGGATAAATGCGTATTTCAGCCGAATCCTGCCCATTAAGACCAATGGCTATTCAAAAAAATTGGTTGTTGATTTGCGCGCACATAGGAAATCACTTTGTTCCCAAGCCAAATACCAGAAGTAATTAGTTGGAAATATGTAAATCTTAAAAAAACCAAGTTAAGGAGCGCCAATAATGGCATTAGCCTCATTGCGACAAGTTTTGGATTATGCGGCAGGGCATGGCTTTGCCGTGCCCGCATTCAACGTCAGTAACATGGAACAAGTTCAGGCCATTATGCAAGCGGCAAATGCCTGTGACAGCCCTGTGATAATGCAAGGCTCAGCCGGTGCGAATAACTATGCCGGCGAAGTGTTTTTGCGTCATTTGATCCTTGCGGCGGTTGAACAATATCCGCATATTCCAATCGTCATGCATCGTGATCATGCCCCTACACCTGACATATGCGCACAAGCCATTCAATCTGGATTCAGTTCTGTGATGATGGACGGCTCGTTATTGGACGACATGAAAACCCCGGCCTCATTTGAATATAACGTCAATGTTACGCAAACCGTGGTCAAGATGGCGCATGCCTGTGGTGTGTCGGTTAAAGGTGAAATAGGCTGCCTGGGCTCCTGAAATAGGCTGCCTGGGCTCCTTAGAAAGAAAAGACGGCATTGAGGATAAAAAACCATCAGTTCAAGCAGATCACGGTAAATTATTGACCGACCCGGATGAAGCGGTTGAATTTGTCAAACAAACCCAAATTGATGCTTTAGCCGTCGCCATTGGCACCAGTCATGGCGCTTATAAGTTCAGCAAACCGCCTACTGGCGATGTGCTGGTGATCAGCCGCTTGAAAACATTGCAACAACGCTTGCCGAACACCCACTTCGTCATGCACGGTTCCAGTTCAATCCCTCAAGATTGGCTAAACACCATCAATGACTATGGCGGTGACATTCCCCAAACTTACGGTGTGCCTGTGAATAAAATTGTGGAAGGCATTAAATACGGTGTCCGTAAAGTCAATATTGATACCGACTTGCGCATGGCATCAACCGGGGCTATTCGTCAGTTCGTTAATCAACCTGAAAATGCCTCAGAGTTGGATGCACGCAAAATTTACAAAGCAGCACGGGATGCGATGCAGGCGTTATGTCAGGCGCGCTTTGAAGTCTTTGGCTCAGCGGGACACGCCAGTAAAATAAAAGTCGTTTCTTTGAGTGAAATGGTCAGACATTATTAGTGGGGTTTTATACATGTGGATACAAAAGGAAATAACGCTTAAACCCCGAATCAGAGGGTTTCATTTAGTTACCGATGAAATAATAAGACAAGTCCCTGAACTTAGCAGTGTCAAAGTTGGTTTGATGCATGTTTTTATAAAGCATACCTCAGCTTCCTTGACTATCAACGAGAATGCGGCGCCAGACGTTCGTGTTGACTTTGAAAGTTACTTTAATCATGCAGTACCTGAAGGCGAGCCTTATTACCGTCATCTTGATGAAGGCAGCGATGATTTGCCCGCCCACTTAAAAGCCAGTATTCTGGGCTGTAGCCTGAATATCCCGATTTCAAACGGTCGGCCAAACCTCGGTATTTGGCAAGGGTTATATTTGTGTGAACACCGAAATCATGGTGGTAGCAGGCGTTTAACGGTGACCATAAATGGGGAATAAGATCTCCACGACATTCGACATTTTTGAACTGAGGTATGTTGGTAACAGTGGAGTCGAAAGCGTTAGGCCACAATCATTAGTTTGATGAGATAGTGCTTTGTGAATGCGATCGGTTACTCCCGTGGTCAGCTTTAGTTTTTTGGCTGGTATTTTTATATATCCTAAAAGGGGAAAGCCAATCAGGTAAAGGTCTTAAAGGAAGTGACTACTAACGGGTAAAGGTATCCTTCAAGCTGTGTGGCCCTGATTTTTGGTTTAGTTTTTTCCAGAGTTCAAAGATGACCTGGTCTGAAACATCTTCTGTACCGATTGCATTACACGAAGTTAACAACGGGCTACTTGAATCCCAAAAACCAAACGCATTGCGGATCGCCGACCCAAGGCTAAAATGCAAGTCAACCAAATCTTTTACCGGCATAGCGGCGATGACAACCTTATGCTCATCGTCGAGCACTGTCACCAATCGGTCTACCGTCTCAGTTATGGTTTTCGGCGGCTCGATTGCCTGTTGGATTAGTTCTGGCCAGATTTCATCGACGATGTTTGTCTCCATTCCACTATTGGGAAAGCCAACAGCACCCGATTAAGGGCAAGTGTTCGAAGTGGTTAAATGCAGTATTGGTATCCACAGGGATGCGTTGATAAACGACGTGAAAAACGTTTCAGTACTTATATTTTTCGTTCAATGTTGCTTTGTTTGCCATGCGGTCATAATGGCTATGCCATTGGAAAAAGATCGACAAATATCGTGGGAACTTGCAGGCTTTGCAGGAAACCCAGTCCCAGTTGTTGCCATGCCGCCACCCAAACCATCTACACCCACATGAATTGTAAATGTGAAACCCATTAAAATTTGATGGCTGACCTATATGCTACCCTTTAATCCTGAGCATAGCCTTAAATGGCTAAGCCGCCTGGACGTGGGCTATGTCGGTGCGAAATTTGCTTGGCAAAAGGCGCGCCAACCAGCAGCAAAAAAAGCTGAAAAAACGCCATTCCCGCTATTGAAAAAACAGCCCCCAATAAAAGTGTTGCCTTGACAAATTTCATGCTGAGCACCCCCATAGATTTTGTTTAATTGAAGTCCAATCATCCGCTAAATAAATCCGCAAAACAAGTTGTTTAATTCACACAATAATGGCGTAAAGCCAGTATTTTAGAGGCTTTACGGAGAGGCATCGATGGCAGTTGCAAGATTGCAACAATGCGTTTAGGGACGTGTCACTATGCAAAAAAGGCAGTTCCTGTCCACATAGGGCAGGGTAGGGCAACGCCAATAATAGGGAAGTGCTTGCAGGGGAATTTAGCATAAATGCAACAAAACAACGGATGCTGTTTCGGCACATGCTGACCAAAAATAATTTTTTTCCCATTAAGTTTCTTTCAGGTAACCCAAAAAAAGCTACCATCCCCGGCGTTTAGTAAACCCGCCCTGTGAATAATCTTAACCTGAACAGTATCCCCACTTATTCATTGTTGATATAGTCACTTTTGCCTAATCCAACGCCATGGTGCCTTAGTATGGCGTAAGCCGTAGTGACATGGAAATAGAAATGGGGAATGATAATGTCCAGCAAATAATGCTGGCCTGTATAAACCGCTTCCTTGTCGTGCATCTTTATCGTGACCGTCCGTCCGGCACTGCCGTTAATTTGGTCGACATTGACGCTTTGCAAAAAGGCGATAGTCTTGGCAATCCTGGCCTTAAAGTCTGCAAACTTGGTTTCGTTGTCTTCATAACGGGGCACTTCGATCCCAGCAAGGCGGGCGGCACACGCTTTCGCCATATCGGCCGCAATTTGTATTTGCCGACCCAACGGGTACATGTCCGGTGCCAGGCGGGCGTTGACAAAGACCGACTGGTCGATGTTCATTGCCTCGGCATGGGTACTGGTTTTATCGAGTATCGACGACAAGTTGCCCAGCATAAGGATAAAGTGGGGGATAGAAGCGTGGTACATAGAAATTGACATTGTTTTACTCCGGGAAATAACGGTTCATTGGGGAAAGGACGTCACCGGCAAGACCGTTCATTGTTAAGGCCACTGAAGTCCGCCAGGCATAAAACCAATAATGAAAACGAAAACCTTGAAAAAAGGTGAAGCCGTAACCAGATGGCGCTATGATTGGCCTTTATCAGATTCGTAGGCTGACGGACTGATGCCTGCTTGGGCGAGGTGCCCACGCAATTGCTTGATGTCTTGCTTTGAACATTCATTGCCATGGTGTGGGTGGTGCAGGATAAACTCAACACCATTGAGCACCACCCGAAACCGGGCGCCATGGGTGGGCTCGATAGTTGCGCCCAAATGGTGAAGCAAGGCTTCAATTTCCCGCCAGTGGATATTTGCACTGACCGGTTCTTGAAATATCGCATTAAGCAGGCTTGAATGGCGACTCATGGGATGATGCCCCTTTGTTATTGGATTTTACTGTAGGTTACCCCAAAGGGATAGCTACTCGTTAGTGATGCCCATAACCCGGTTGTGTCGAATACATACGCGCATCGCCCGTGCTTAACCGTTCAACGGGTCAGTTTGAATTTTCAACCCCATTATGCCGATGATACGACTTTTTTAGTGGCTTACGCTTTGTTTGGTTTTGTAAAAATTCCAATTGTGCCCTCAATAACTCGACAAACGCATTTGTCCTTCCAAATTTAATTTCAAGCCTAGGGATTTCTTCCTTCAGCAAGTCTATTTCTGTGACCATTGACCTTCTCCTAAACACTAATAAAAAACATCAACGCTAATTGGACAATGTCCCCCATAATTAAATCCCTATTTTTTGCTAAAAATTCATGGTTGATTCCGCGCTGAAATTTTGCATGTGTCCAAGTCGTGGATGCCTCTGGGTTGGAAAAAGTCGAATTGATTCCATAGGGGGAATGTTAGGCAGATTCAGAAAAAAGAATGGCCAAGGCTACGCCAAGCAAGCCATGGTTTTCTGAAAAAAAAGAAGAAATCGGGCAATATCTAGCGGTATGTTCATGGAACGGTCGTATAGTGAACATTCCATAATCAATGTATTTAAAACCTCATTTGTCTCTTTGCGGTTTTAGAGTAACAAGTAACTTTTTGATTACAGGTTTTCTTATGCCAAATCGTATTTTGTAAGCCTACACAATGGAAATAGGCTATAGTTTTCGGGATGATCGCCCGTTTCCTATGGGTTACACGAAATAAATAATAATAAAATGTCACAAAACACCAATAACTTAGCTGCATACATCTGGACGTTAGCTGATTTACTGCGCGGGGACTTCAAGCAAAGCCAATATGGACGCATTATTTTGCCTTTCACTTTATTGCGCCGGCTAGAAGGGGTATTAGAGAGCAGTAAAGAAGCGGTGTTAGCGCAAGTTGAAAAAGTACAAGCCATGAACCTACCGGAAGAAGCGCAGGAAAAACTACTGTTACGCGCTACTGGTGGACTGTCGTTTTTCAACATCTCCAAAATGGATTTGTCCAAACTCGGAGAAACAGGCATTGCTGCTAATTTAGAATCTTATATCCAGGGTTTTTCCAAAGACGCCCGTGAGATTTTTGAGCACTTCAAGTTTGCCGAATTTATCGGTGCGCTGAATGATGCCAACCTGCTTTACAAAATCGTGCAAAAGGTCAGGCAGACCGACTTAAGTCCCAAGGCCATTTCCAACCACGATATGGGTTTGGTGTTTGAAGAGCTTATCCGCCGTTTTGCAGAAAGTTCAAACGAAACTGCCGGAGAGCACTTTACCCCACGCGATATTGTCCGCCTTACCACCTCGCTGGTGTTTATGGAAGATGATGACGCACTGACCAAGCCGGGTATCATCCGCACGATATACGACCCCACAGCAGGTACGGGCGGATTTTTGTCTTCGGGCATGGAATACGTGTATGAATTAAACCCCCAAGCGGTGATGCGCGGCTACAGCCAAGAGCTTAATCCCGAGAGTTACGCTATCTGCAAAGCCGATATGCTAATCAAAGGGCAAGAGGTCAAAAACATCAAACTCGGCAACACCTTGTCCAACGACCAACTGTATGCCGATAAGTTTGATTACATGCTGTCCAATCCCCCGTTTGGCGTCGATTGGAAAAAAATTGAAACCGACATCAAAGACGAAAACACCTTAAAAGGTTTTGATGGCCGTTTTGGCCCTGGTTTACCACGGGTTTCCGATGGTTCATTGTTATTCCTGTTGCATTTAATTAGCAAACTGCGGGATACCAAAGACGGTGGCAGCAGAATCGGCATCATCCTCAACGGCTCACCCTTATTTACCGGTGGCGCAGGTTCTGGTGAGTCCGAGATTCGCCGTTACATACTCGAAGCGGATTTGCTGGAAGCCATCGTCGCGCTGCCGACCGATATGTTCTACAACACCGGCATATCCACTTATGTGTGGATACTTTCCAATAAGAAAGCCAAGGAGCGCAAAGGCAAAGTCCAACTGATTAACGGCGTCAACCTGTGCGGCAAGATGCGCAAATCATTAGGCTCCAAACGTAACGTTATGGATGAAACCGACATTGCCACCATCACTCGCTGTTTCGGACAGTTTGAAGTGGTTGATGCGCGTGATTTAGATAAACCTGCCGACCAAAAAAGCAATCGCGGTCGCCAGTCAGCCAATCCCAAAACGGAAGCACCTAAGACTTTTGCCAGCAAAATCTTTAATACTTACGAATTCGGCTATCGCAGAATCAGCATAGAACGACCACTGCGTTTATCTTACCAATTCAGTGATGAGCGCATTAGTGCCTTGCGCTTTGCCCCCGGTGCTTTAAACGCCGCCATGCAGTGGATATATAAAGAATTCGGAACAAACTGGACTGACGACCAAGATAGCTACAATTACGGTGTGTTAACTGAACAGGCCATTGAAATACGTGCTTACCTAAAAAGCCACTTCAGCGAGTTAAAAGAAGCCCAAATCAAAGACCTGCTTGATCGTAAAACGTGGGCAACCCAGCTAGAAATCCTGCTCAAAGCCCGGCAACTGCAAAAAGTCATCGGCAGCGCCCAACACGATGATATGAACGATTTTGAGGCAACAATAAAAGCTGCCTGCAAAACGCAAGCCGTCAACTTGGACACCAAAGAAAAGAAACAAATCACCGATGCGGTCAGTTGGAAAAACCCCGCCGCAGAAAAAATCATCAAGAAAATCCACAGCGGCAAAGCCAATCCGCTTTATGGCTTATTTGCCCTACGCGACAAAGTCATTGAATACCAGGCCGATACCGAGCTACGCGACAATGAAAACGTCGCCCTTGATCCTTCGCAAACCGTTAATGCCCTTAACGAAGCCTACTTTATTAGGGAAGTGCAACCGCATGTGCCGGATGCCTGGATTGATGCCAGCAAAAAAGACGACAAAGACCAAGAAATCGGCATCGTTGGTTATGAAATCCCGTTTAACCTGCATTTTTACCAATACCAGCCGCCACGGGATTTAGTGGAGATTGATGCGGACTTAGATAAAGTTAGCGCCGAGATAATGGAACTCTTGCGCGAGGTGCATTCGTGAAGAAACCGATCAGTAAAGGCTTAGATAAAAAGTCCGCAAATTTAGCATTAAGCCCGGACTATAAAACTTGGCTGACAACATTAAAACACCAGTTTTTACAAGCACAACTAAAGGCGACAGTACAAGTTAACTCGACTCTGCTGGCGTTTTATTGGACGTTGGGTGCGGATATTGTTGAAAAACAAAAAGACAGCGCTTGGGGCGAGGGTTTTCTCACCCAACTCAGTGCTGACTTAATGGCGGAATTTCCTGATGTAAAAGGCTTTTCTAAGCGCAACTTGGAGCAAATTCGCAAGTGGTATCGCTTTTGGTCGGCTAATCCGGCAATTGCGAAACAGCCTGTTTCGCAATGTTGGCAAATCCCTTGGGGACATAATATCGCCATACTCAGCAAAAGCCAAAGTCATGATGAAGCCAGTTATTATGTGGCTAAAACCCTAAAACATGGCTGGAGCCGCAGTGTCCTCATTCATCAAATGGAGAGCGGCCTGTGGCAGCGGGAAGGTAAGGTGCTCAGTAATTTTGAACAAGCCTTGCCTTCGCCGCAATCCGATTTAGCCCAGCAAACCTTAAAAGACCCCTACATATTTGATTTTTTAGCCCTCACCAGCGATTACAACGAACGGGAATTAGAGCAAGGGCTGGTCAACCACATTACCCAATTTTTATTAGAATTAGGCGCAGGTTTTGCCTATGTCGGAAAACAAGTGCCCATACAAGTGGGTGAGCGCGATTTCTATTTAGATTTATTGTTTTACCATACCCAATTACACTGCTATGTCGTGATAGAGCTTAAAGCCATCGACTTTGAGCCGGAACACGCCGGCAAGCTTAATTTTTATATTAAAGCCGTCGATGAATCACTCCGCCAAGAGGGCGAACCAGCCCACTATCGGCATCCTGCTCTGTAAAAACAAAGACAAGTTGGTGGCAGAATATGCCTTAAGCGACATACAAAAGCCTATAGGTGTTTCGGAATACCAATTAACCCAATCACTGCCCGAAAACCTGCAATCCAAGTTGCCCAGTATTGAAGACATCGAAAACGAATTGGGTATTGAGCGATGAAGTATCAGGCTTATCCTGAATATAAGGATTCTGGGGTTGAGTGGTTGGGGGAGTTGCCTGAGCATTGGGATGTAAAAAAGCTGATATTTATAGCCAAAGTTCAACCGAGTAATGTTGATAAGAAAACAAACGATGGTGAAAATTCAGTTTTACTTTGTAATTACACGGACGTTTATTATAACGACACCGTTAATGCCAACATGGAGTGTATGAAAGCTAGCGCGACTGAAGAGCAAATAAAAAAATTTACTTTACGAGCTGGCGATACAATTATTACGAAAGATTCTGAAGACCCCAACGATATAGCAATTTCCACTTATGTACCGGAAGATATGGTTGGCGTAATTTGTGGTTACCATCTCTCAATAGTAAGACCTCATGATAAAGTTTATGGTGCTTATATTAAGCGGGTTTTTGAATGTGACTATGTCCGTGCATACTTTGCGACAAGATCCAATGGACTAACTCGCTATGGTTTAGGAACTTATCCACTGGATAATGTTTTTTATCCAAATCCACCAGAAAAAGAGGCGGCTAATATCGCCAACTTCCTCGACCACGAAACCGCCAAAATCGATACCCTGATCGAAAAACAACAACAGCTCATCAAGCTGCTCAAAGAAAAACGTCAGGCTGTCATTAGCCATGCCGTCACCAAAGGTCTAAATCCCAATGCCCCTATGCGCGACTCAGGTGTTGCATGGTTGGGTGAAGTGCCGGAGCATTGGCAAATTAAGCAAGCAAAACACGTTTTTGTTTTGCAAAGAGGGCATGATTTGTCCTCTGATAAGTTTATTGAAGGACAATATCCAGTTTTTGGTTCAAACGGCTCAATTGGCTACCACAATGAATATACGACAAAAGCTCCGAGTTTAAATGTTGGGAGAAGTGGTAGTGTTGGGGAAGTTAATTACATTGAAAAAAATTTTTGGGCACATAACACTTCTCTGTATTCCTTTAAGTCCAATATCGTCGCCCATCATGAACCCCCAAATATCTTGAGGTTCATACTTGCAACAACATTGCTAACATGCCCGTCTGACAAATGTGCGTAACGCTTAACCATTTGCAGGGTTTTGTGGCCTAGCACTTCGGCTATTTCAGCCAATGACGCGCCATTCATAGCTAGATATGACGCTGTACAGTGCCTTAAGTCATGCCAGTGAAAATCATTGATACCCGCCGCTATAAGGGCTGTTTCGAACGGTTTGCGTAAGTCTATCGGCTTGGTTTTATGGACAGTGCCGGGAAACAGTAAATCGGTATCAAGCCGCCTTACCTTGGCATGTTCGCTCAGCAGTTCCAGTCCAAGCCCCGCCAAAGGTACGCGCCTCCGTTCGCCGTTCTTGGTTTCGTGTAGTATTAGGTAGCCGTCCTTAAGGTTAACGTCCTGCCATCTCAAACCCATCAGTTCGCCTTGACGCATGCCGGTCGATAAGGCCAGGATGACGCAAGGGTAGAGCCAGGCGTTTGAAGATTCCTTGCAAGCCGCTAGCAGCTTGACCCTTTCAATCTCATCCAGGAATCGCACACGCCCACGGGGCAATTTAGGGCTTTTGACTTTTTTGGCCGGGTTGTCCTCAAGCCATCCCCAATCGTTAACAGCAACCGTAAAGGCGTGGGATAGGTTCTTAAGGTACTTGTCCACTGTAGCGGGGCTTTGGGTCATCTTTGCCTTATGCTCGGATATGACCGTCGGTGTAATATCCGCCAGCAATGAATGGCCGATATTTTTTACCCACCAATCCAGCTTACTTTTTCGCTCTTTCTGTTCCTTCTCATTATAGTGGGGCAGGGTTTCAGAATAGTAGCGTGTCACCAAGTCATTAAAGTTGTGCTTTTTGGCTTCGGCGGTCTTGAAGTGCCTGCCTTCCCTGATTGCTGTTTCGGTAGCCGAGACCCAACGCTTCGCATCAGTCATGCGTCGGAAAGTTGCAGTTTGAGGGGGGTATCCTTTTAGCCGGATTTTTACCCTTATGCTGGTTTTGCCGTCTTGGGTTTGCCGTGTTTCAAAGTTTGCCATACTGCCCCCGTGAGGCGATGGCGGTATAATTTGCGGTAGCCATTTGCTTAACCCTAACTGTTAAGTGAGTCGGTAGGGTTTGGAGGTGTTGGTAGCATTGCCAAGCCCGTTTTTTTTGCGTTACAACATCCTACAATAATGCACAACAATTAACAACACCTCATTATTAATGCGATGTTTATAGTGATATAAATCATTTAATAACAATAATCTATAAAACTACAATTCGACAATGGGGCGCTCAAGGGGCGTCTGCAAATAAAAATGGGGCGAATTGGCCTCATTTTATCCAATCGGGGGCATGTGGTGTTTAAGGTATTTAATGTTTAAAAGGGGAGGGGGTTTAGGCCAAAATTCCAGCCAATGTTATTGCGAATTGCCGTGATGTTTTGTTTCGGATTGCCCCGCCAGCGTCCCATAGGCAATAAAAAAGGGCTTCGATTTCTCGTAAGCCCTTGAAAATATTGGTGGGTCGCATGCGATTCGAACGCATGACCATCGCATTAAAAGTGCGGTGCTCTACCGGCTGAGCTAGCGACCCAACAAAGATTTACAATTATAGCAATTAGAGCAGGCTTAGCAAGTTTTTTTTGTACTATTGATAACGAGTTGGATCTTGTACACCAGCTTCGATAAAGCCTTGCATTCTTAAGCGGCACGCATCACAAACCCGACAAGCGCGACCTAGTTCGTCTGCAGAATAGCAAGAAACAGTTGCTGAATAGTCGACGCCAAGTTACGTACCTAGCTTAATTATTTCAGCTTTGCTTAAAGAAATAAGGGGAGTGTGGATAGTGAAATACTCGCCTTCTACACCTGCTTTGGTGGCAAGGTTGGCAAGTTGTTGGAAGGCGTTGATGAATTCTGGCCTGACAATCGGGGTAACCGGAATAATCGACGGCATTAACGCCGATGAATATGTCTCTTATTTTTAACACTTCCGCCCAGCCTAGGGCAAAAGCAAGAAAGATTGTATTTCTGCGCGGGTACGTAGGTGACGGGTATTCCTGCTTCGAGTTTATCGGGAACTTGGATTTTTTCATCGGTAAGTGCTGAACCGCCGATAGAACCCAGTCCAAGTTTGACGATTTTGTGGTCTTTTACTTGATAGGTCTTGGCTATCTCGCTGGCAGCAATTAACTCGGCATTATGCCTTTGTCCGTAATCGAAACTGAGTGCATAGCAATCAAATCCTTGTTGTTGGGCGAGAGCCAGCACGGTGATAGAATCTAACCCGCCGGATAATAGGATGATGGCTTTTTTGGACATAACGGCTATTTACCTCTGGCATCGTCCCAAAGCAATTTATGGAGCTGGATTTGGAAGCGCACAGGCAATCTATCATGCAATATTTTATTGGCTAATTCGGTAGGATTTTGCTGTCCCATGACAGGCGAAAACAATGCTTCACAACAATCTGTCAATTGAAATTCTGATAATATCTGTTTTGACCAAGCGTAATCTTCGTCATTACCAATGACGAATTTCACTTGGTCGTTTTTGGTTAAGTACTGGATATTTTGATACAGGTTTTTACTTACTTCACCAGAACTTGGAGTTTTAAGATCCATTACTTTGATTGCGCGAGGATCTACAGAGGATACATCCAAAGCACCGCTGGTTTCCAAAGAGACAATGTAGGCCAGATCGAGCAGCTTGGTCATCAACTCCAGGCATGAAGCCTGTGCCAGCGGTTCGCCGCCAGTTATAGTGACATAACGCGTCCCGTAGCTTTCGACTTCGGCAATAATGTCGCTGATGTCTTTTTTTTCGCCTCCAGTGAAAGCGTAAGCAGTATCACAATAACTACATCGTAACGGACAACCTGTAAGCCTGATGAAAACAGTGGGAATGCCGACGGTGCTGGACTCTCCTTGCAAGGAGTAAAAAATTTCCGTTATTCGCAGTGAACTCACAATTACTTTGGGCTTCCATCAAGTATAAGCAGTTTTTTTTGCGCTAATCCTGCAGCTCTGGAATTTCCAAATTCCGTTGTTATTCGAGTCAGATATTCACGGGCTTTTGAAGGATTTTTCTCTTCCATTTCGATATAACCCAGCTTTAGCAGGGCATCCGGTACTTTTGTAGAATTAGGGTAGGTTTCAATCACGCTGTTAAAGGCTTTACGGGCAGAGGTGTTATCCTGGTTTACCCGATGGGCTTCACCTAACCAGTATTGAGCATTGCTTGCGTAAGTGCTGCCAGGATGACTAGTTATAAAAGCATTAAATTCAGTTATTGCTTGGGCAGTACGGCCATTTCTGAAGATCGTCATAGCCTTGCTGATATTCCTGTTTTTCAGCTTCAGGAACTTGTGCAGAGCCAGTGTCTGAAGGTTGTGCTGTTGCTGCCGACGCAGGTGCAGCAGTTTCGGATGGAGCATCTTGAGGCTGCACTTTACTTGTCGAGTCGTTGGCAGCGGCAGTTGTTGGAGAGCCAGCTCCTTCGGCCCCTGCATTGACAGGAGCAGAAGGATCAGCAGGGGTTTCTGCCGACGGCTGGCTTGCGCCAGATTTATTTTCGATACTTTGTATGCGGTCATCAAAATCCGTATACATCGTTTTCTGCTGTTTTTTTAGTTCATCAATATGAAATGCCTGTTCCTCAACTTTTCCGGTTAGCTGCTGTACTTCGGCTTGCATTTGTTCTATCCGCTTCATCATTTCATATTCTGATGTCAAAGATGCCGAAGGCTTGGCGGTTGCCGGATTCGGCGTTACCCCGCCGCTTTTGTCCACAACCGGAGGTAACTCAGCGCAAGCGGTGCTGCAAGCACACAGTAACAAAGCAATCCGCGCATTCATCAATGCTTACCTCTGATAAGACAATTCAGCGCGACGATTGCGCTCGTACGAGCTTTCATCACTGCCAAATACGGCAGGTTTTTCTTCGCCGTAACTAATCAAAGTCAATTGGCCATCGGAAACGCCTTGGGCTTTCATCATGCCTGCAACAGCTTTCGCGCGTTGATCGCCTAAGGCAATGTTATATTCGGGTGAACCGCGTTCGTCAGCATGACCTTCCAGTGTCAATTTTTGGTTAGGATGGGCAACCAAATATTTCGCATGGGCATTGATGACTTGGATAAAATCCGGTTGGACTTCACTGCTATCCAGCATGAAATAAATCGTGCTTCTGGATAGCGGGTTATTAGGGTCAGTGAATTCAGGGCCGAGGAAAGAATTATTGCCTGTCACGCCAGTATAACCGGCACCAGCCATCCCAGATAAGGTTGAAGCGCCATTCAATCCGCTGGTTGAAGCATCATTGATACCGCTGGCTGCATTTTGTTCGGCATTGTTCAAGCCTTCTGTCGCTTCGTCTTCACTGCAACCGGATAAAGCGAAAACCGCTACCAGTAAAACCCACAATAATTTATTTAATTTCATAGTCTTTGTTCCTGAGAATGTTGATCGGGTTAGGTAATTTCGATGTGTTGTTTAGGGAGCCCAGGCAGGTTCGCGTACGCCGCCATTGCTAAAAGCCAGTTTTTGCTGCATTTTACCATCTAAAGACACGGCAGATAAGTAAGCCGTGCCACCTTTTTTGGCTGCATAGATAACCATCGTACCGTTAGGCGCAAAACTGGGGGATTCATCCGCAGGCCCCGTGGTGATGACGTTGATCGAACGACTGCCGACATCCATCACACCAATACGGTAATCACCGCCGTTGCCGTGCACCATGGCTATGCTTTTGCCATCGGGTGAAAAACTGGCACGGGCATTATAATCGCCAGAAAAGGTGATTCTTTTCTCTCCGCCACCATTGCTTGACACCATATACAATTGCGGCTTACCACCACGATCTGAGGTGAATACAATGTTGTTGCCATCGGGCGACCAGACAGGTTCGGTGTCAATCGAATAGCTTTTGGTCAATTTAGTTAATGAGCCGGTTGCCAGATTGAGCGTGTAAATATCGGGGCTGCCGTCTTTAGATAAGGTCAGTGCCAGTTTGTTGCCATCAGGAGACCATGCAGGAGCGCCATTAATGCCAGGGAACTCTGCAACGCGCTTGCGTTGACCGGTTGCCAAAATCTGGACGTAAATCGCGGCAGTCTTTCGCTCGAAAGACACGTAAGCCATTTTGCTCTTATCAGGCGACCAGGAAGGTGACATCAAAGGCTCTTGCGAGCTGGCGATAGTTTGTGGATTAAAGCCGTCAGCATCTGCCACCTGTAGCTGACTTTGCTGCTTGTTGTTAGTTACATAAGCGATCCGACCACTAAACGCGCCTTTTTTGCCCGTCAATTTTTCAAAGATCAGGTCTGCAATTTGGTGGGCAGTCCGGCGCAAATCGGCGGCAGATGAATTCATCTGATAACCAAGCAATTGGCTGCTTTTCAGCACATCC
Organism: uncultured Gammaproteobacteria bacterium; assembly: GCA_963804035.1. GTDB lineage: Bacteria > Pseudomonadota > Gammaproteobacteria > Methylococcales > Methylomonadaceae > Methyloglobulus. The sequence continues at coordinate 25,584 of CAWDOO010000006.1, forward strand.
AACAACTGAAATTGCACGCTGTACTGACCGCCTGCGCCACCACCAACCTGGCCTACCACCAGATAATTCTGGTTTAATGCCTGCCATTCAGGGAATTGAACCGCAGAAGCAGAACTCGGCCTGCTCCGCATATATTGTTCTGCCAGCATCTTGAAATAGCCGCTACGCGCCAGGTCGGCATTGATAACTGCGCTGACATCAACAGGTGCGCCGGAGGTGGCAAACGGCACGACAGCAACAGGAGTGCCGCTATCTGAGCTTTCGGTAATGTCGATAGTCAGTTCGGCCTGACTCAACGGCGCGAAAGTAAGCATTAAGCCTAATATCAGGGTTTTTTTAAGGAAATTCACGTTTTTACCTCGTTAAGCCTATAGTCTGAAACACGATGGTTATAATTAAATCTTTAAAGTATTAATATATCATGAATATCAATAGGATATTAGTAATAGTTAATGCTGACTTCTAGCATTAAAAGTAAACTTAAGCGGCTTAAAATGTTTGTAGAATAAATCTCTATCTGGCGGAACAGGTAGCGGCGAAGCCTTGTTGATTGCATTTTCTACTGAACGGGCAAATAAATCATTACCGTTACAGTTGGCAGTAGCGTCGACAACTGATCCATCGGAAGTTAGCTTTACTATTACTGTACATTTCATATCTGCCGAATCAGGCGGAGGAAACCAGTTATGGTGAACTTTAACCGAAATAAGATTTTTGTATTTTGCAATTTCTGCATTATCTGAATTCGCCTTGGCTTGCGTGGCGGCTTTAACGGCTTCGGCTTTAGCCTTCGTAGCAGCTTCTAATTTGGCGTTTTCCGCAGCGGCTAATTCGGCAATACGTTTTGCTGCGGCTTCTTTTGCTTCAGCTTTTGCTTGGGCAGCCGCTTCTGCCTTGGCTTCTGCGGCAGCTTGCGCTTTTGCCTCGGCGGCGGCTTCTTTTTTAGCTTCGGCTTCCGCCGCTTTTTTGGCATCTGCTTTTGCCTGAGCCGCTGCATCGGCCTTAGCTTTTGCAACAGATTCAGCCTTTGCTTCGGCAGCCGCTTGTTTTTTCGCTTCTGCTGCTGCGGCCTTTTTTGCCTCAGCCTTTTCCTTAGCGGCTGTATCCGCTTTGGCATCAGCAGCCGTTTTTTTGGCTTCTTCTTTAGCTTTTGCTATTTCCAGTTTTTTTGCTTCGGCTTTGGCCTCGGCGGCAGATTCTGCTTTAGCTATTTCTTTTTTCTTGGCCTCTGCTTTTTTATCCGCTAAGGCTTCAAGTTTTTTGGCTTCATCTTTTGCTAAAGCTTTAGCATTTTCTTCTTTCTTCTTTGTATCTGCCACTTTTTTTGATTCAGCTTTTTCTTTGGCGAGTGCTTCTGCTTTTGCTGCTACCGCCGCTTTCTTAGTTTCTTCCTTTACCTTCGCTTCTTCCTGCTTTTTTGTTTCGGCTTTTTTCTCGGCGGCAGCTTTAGCTGTTTCTTCTTTCTTTGCCTCTGCTTTTTTCGCAGTTTCTTCTTTTATCTCAGCTTGTTTCTCCGCTTTTTTTGCCTCAATGGCTTCCAGTTTTTTTGCTTCAGCCTCGGCTTTTTCAGCCGTTTCCTGCTTGGCTTCTGCTTTCGCCTGAGCTACTTCAGCTGCTTTCTGTTTAAGCAATTCTGCTTGTTTTTCTTCGGCTTTTTTAGTTGCAACTGCTTGTTCTTTTTCCTGCTTTTGTTCTGCTTTCGGCTTGGCGTTTTTGACAGGTTTGGTTTTTACGGGTGCTTGAGTTTCTTCTACAATCGTGGCATGAATGATGTCTGATTCCGGCTGTGGTAGCTCCGCTTTTGGTTTATAAAGCGCGCTTAAGGCAAACAACCCCAGCAAAGTAAGATGAAAAACCAAGGCTAAAATGAACGCCCTGGTAAGCTTTTGTTGACTATCCATTTATATCTTATTGGTCGTCATCCGACTTGGTCATTAACCCCACATTGGGTACGCCCGCATTTTTTAGTGATGCCATAACCGTGACCACAGAACCATAATCCACGGTTTTATCCGCATTAATCAGCACTTGAGGGCTTTTGTTGTTGCTTAACACAGCCTCAACCCGTGCATTAATTTCTTCCGGTTGCACCGGATCGTCTTTTACGCCATCAACATTAATAAGGTACTGGCCATCTTTTTTGATAGAAATAACGATCGGTGGCACGCCCTCTCCAGATGATTCTACCGTTTCCGATTTCGCTTTCGGTAAATCCACTTCCACACCCGTTTGCAACATAGGCGTGGTAATCATAAAAATAATCAACAACACCAAGGTCACGTCGATATAAGGGACGACATTGATTTCAGCCATTGGTTTTCTGCGCTTAGTCTTTCTCATTTCATGTGCGCCTGTCTTTGAAGCAATACGACGAATTCTTCGACAAACAATTCGTACCGGCCCGTTAGGCTATCCAGCCGCGTAGAAAAACGGTTGTAGGCGACCACCGCAGGAATCGCGGCAAACAAACCAATAGCCGTTGCGATTAACGCTTCGGCAATACCCGGCGCAACCTGCGCCAAAGTTGCTTGTTTGACTGTGCTTAATGACATAAAGGAATTCATGATCCCCCATACGGTGCCGAATAAGCCGACGTAAGGACTGGTTGAACCCACTGTTGCCAGAAAGGCCAAATGCTCATCTAGGCGATCAAGCTCCCGCGACAATTCAATACGCATGGCACGTTGGGCGCTTTCCACTTGCACCATCGGCTCGACGGTTCCGGTTTGCCTCATCCGTGAAAATTCTTTGTAACCCGCCAGAAATATCTTTTCTATACCTTCCGGTTCAAAATCTTTTGCCGCCAGTTTTCTGTAAAGATCAGCTAATGCCACACCTGACCAAAATTCGCCTTCAAACTCTTCAGTAATTTGTATTGCGCGGCTAAGTTCTTTTCGCTTAGAAAATATGAAAGTCCAGGATGCTACGGATGCCACAATCAGTATCAGCATGACAAATTGGACGACAAAGCTAGCCTCTAGGACGAGATGAAAAATGGACAAATCAGTATTCATGTTTTAACTGCTCTAATAAATTTTCAGGAATGGCTTTGGGTTTCAACGTATTTACATCAAGGCAAGCAATACGTACTTCGCCCAGCACTAATATTTCGTTATCCCGTGTTATGTGTTGTACAAATTCGATACTGGCTTTTTTAGACTGTTTAATATCGGCGCTTACCGCTAATAGCTGATTAAACCGCGCCGGTTTTTTATAATCAACTGTTAGGGAACGCACGGCAAAGATGATGCCTTCACTAACCATCAGTTCATCCTGCTCGTAACCCATTGCCCTGAGCAATTCGGTTCTAGCCCGCTCAAAATACTTCAGGTAATTGGCGTAGAACACCACACCACCCGCGTCGGTGTCTTCATAATAGACGCGAACAGGCCAAAAAAACGGTTTATTCAAACAAATCCCCGGAAACACCCAAACTTTTTGGGGGCTTCATGCCAAAGTGCAAATACGCTTGCTGCGTGACGACACGACCACGCGGCGTCCGCATGATGAAGCCTTGTTGCAATAAGTACGGTTCCAAGACATCTTCTATCGTGCCGCGCTCTTCATTAATCGCCGCAGCCAAGGTATCTAATCCCACTGGGCCACCGGAAAAATTGTCTATCATCGCCATCAATAATTTACGGTCGAGTGCATCAAAACCGTTAGTATCCACACGTAACATGTCCAGAGCCTGAACAGAAATGATTTCCGTCACTACGCCTGTTCCTTTGACTTCGGCATAATCGCGCACCCTGCGTAGCAAGCGGTTGGCAATACGCGGCGTGCCACGGGAACGACGGGCGATTTCATAAGCCCCTTGCGGCTCCATGCTAATGCCCAATACATTCGCCGAACGCATGGCAATACTGGCTAACTCTTCAACCGTATAAAATTCCAGCCGTTGGACGATACCGAAACGATCCCTAAGCGGCGATGTCAATAAACCAGCCCGAGTTGTCGCACCGACTAAGGTAAACGGCGGCAAATCCAGCTTGATCGACCTTGCGGCGGGGCCTTCGCCGATCATTAAATCCAGTTGGTAATCTTCCATCGCAGGATAAAGGATTTCTTCAACTGCGGGACTTAAGCGATGTATTTCATCAATAAACAGCACGTCATGGGCTTCAAGATTGGTGAGTAACGCCGCCAAATCGCCCGCTTTTTCCAGCACCGGCCCCGAAGTTTGGCGAATATTAACACACATTTCCGTGGCGATGATATTGGCTAAGGTGGTTTTGCCCAGCCCTGGCGGCCCGAAGATAAGGACGTGGTCTAGGGCTTCTTGTCGAGCAGTCGCTGCCTGGATGAAGATTTCCATTTGGGTACGCAGCTCTTGTTGGCCAACGTAGTCAACTAAGCGTTTTGGTCTTATAGCGCGGTCTTGACGTTCTTCATCCGGCTGGCTGCTGGCGCTTATCATGCGGTCACTTTCAATCATTTAATCCGCACCACTAATCATTTAAACGAACCCTATAACGCCAATTTGATAATTTTTTCACAGCTTTTGCTTATGACACCAATATTTTGCGTCATTATACTAATATCCAACGGGTTGTATTCTAATGATATAAAGCGTTGAAGGCTTTTTGTTTGGGAGCAGGGACTGCTCTGTGCTTTTCTGAACCGACTGTTTCATTATTTGATGCCGCTAAGCTTACAAATCCAGTAAGTGGTCGTTCATTACTATCACTTGTTGCACCGTGGTTTTTTAGCAACGAAGGAGTACACGGAAGCGTAACGCTAGTGGAGCGGTGTACGACGACCCCCGCATAGCCGTAGGGGCCGGGCGTGTTGACGGAGTTGGAGCGCAAGCGGAAGCGTAGTCAACATGCAAGGCCATCCGACACGGCGTCAAGTCATTTGGGCAGTCGTGATGCACAGCGTACCGAAGGGGAGTTGTGCATCGTGACGAACCGAGGACGAATGCGGGCAGCCGAAGGCATTAATCGCCACGTGATTTTTCGCCGCTAAAATCGGATGGATCCCATTTTAGCTTTCGCGAAAAATAGTGGCGCGCTTATTCTAATCTAGGGATTAAGGTTTAGATTTTTATTGCTATGAATACGGAAATGAGGCTCTTCTGCGTTCAATACAAAAGCTTTTAAGAAAATGCAATTGATGTGGCAAATGGGCGAAAGCTGTTGCCAGGTCTATTTGAATTGATTATTCCACCCAAGAAACGTAAAAGCGGTGTTGAGAGATGCCAAATTGGTAATCAGTCACCTGGTGAAGTGCCTCGGCCACATAAAGGTCGAGGCACTGGTCTTCATTCGAATTGAATATGGGTTAATCCAATAATTCTTTCGGGATATTGCCGCCGTTTTGGGCAAGTTTTTGCAGGACAGCTTTATGCAGCCACATGTTCATTTGGGCGGAATCACCCATTTTTTCTGCGGGACAGCCTAGTTCGGCGGCCAGTTCTTTGCGAGACGATAAGCTGCTATCAAGTCCTAACAGCTTTAACATATCGACTATCGACGTTTTCCAATTTAATTTCTCTGGGTTTGAGGCCGCCATACCTTCTAGTTTTGAGACGACATCGACTTCGCTAATGGCTGCAGACGCAGGAGCCGAACTGCCTGATGGTTGGGTTACAACAGGAGGGGCTTCTGCGGCCTCAGCACTACCGATACCTAATTTTGAAAGAATGGAACTAAAGAAACTCATGGTTAATCCTCACTGTATGGGTTATGGGAATCTCTAATAATTCAAAAACCTCCTTCTCCCTCTGGGAGAAGGTTGGGATGAGGGATTTAAAATCAGTCAGTTACAACCCTCACCCTAGCCCTTTCCCAGAGGGGATGGCGTTTTTTATAGATTCCCTTATGTTATTTAACGTACTTATTAATTCATAAAATCAACAAGTTAACTCATTCTTGACGAAGAGTAGCCGTTACTTTACCAGTCTATCCATGTTTAGTCACTACTTACCCCACAAAATAACTGCTGGCTTATAGTGTGTTACCCCGGAAGTACTAGGTCGAACTGTTTGAACAAGTCACCGATTTTATTTCTTGAAATTTCTATTACAGATTCATCTAAGTTAGCTACGGTTAGCCCATTTTCCTGTAATGATTCTGTTTCCGCGTAAATAGTTGTGACGTTATACAGTGGTAAGGCTTTAAAGATGGCTGTAGTATCTTTTAGTCCTATAAGTTCTGGGTTTTGCTGTTTTTTTAGCTGAAACACCGCGTTATCCAATAGTAAGATGCTGACTTCCTGATCGAATGCGGCGACAGTCATGATGGTGTCCAACATTTCTTGGGCATAAGCGCCGCTGTGGGGTGGTTTTTTTAGGATAAACAGTATTCTTTTCACGAAATGGACTCGATTGCTCAACCAAATATGATAACGCGGTCAGCTTCTATTAGCGCCTCAACCCACTGTCCTAAGCCACCAATGCGAAATCCAATTGCCAAATCATCGTCTTGCTTGCCCAGCCGTTCCGCTTCGTCAAGGGACAACAAACTTCGCCGTTGGGCTGCGGAAATGCACACTAGCAGGTCAAGCGAGTGTTGCTCGGCGAGTTCTCCCCAAAGCTTAGTAAGCTGAAGTTCATCATCAGGCGGCGTATTATGTTTAAAGGCATGGTAAATGCCCTCATGGTAAAAAAACACCCTGAATACCTCATGCCCCTGCGCTAATGCCGCTTTGATAAATAGATAGGCGCTGTATCCGATATTGGATTGGCAAGGGCTGGCGTTGATTTGGATGGCGTAGAGCATTATTTATGCCGCTGATCGTTGCGATGCCGCAAAAAGCAAGCATCATTACAATAATGGAATATTGTAATTGGCGATAATTGCTTTTATTTCTTTTGATTTTTTAACAATCAACCTATCCAATACGGCTTTTTTTTCTTTATCCGATTTTCTAACGCCCATCGACATAGGGAAATCAAACTGCATCCCTGGCGTGGATTTCATGGGGATCACAGTGTAACTATTTTTGGGGCTTTGCGAGATGACATAACCTGCCATCGGCCCCCAAAGAATGACCATATCGATTTTTTTAGCCTTGAGGTCTTTTGAAATTTGCATAGCCGTATTGATTTCACCGTCACCAGACATGGTTTGGTAAGGTATGCCGTAGTCCAGCAAGCCGCTTTTTTGCAACCAAGTCGTGCCGGGGCCTTGGTCAAACATGGCAATCTTAAGTTTTTCCTGGCGCTCTAAAGATACGTTAGTCAGCTGGGCGGCATCCAGGGTAATGTCATCCCAACCACGTCCTTTGGCGATGAGTAGGACATAGGTTGAACGATAGTAAGGAATCGTCGTTTCCGTGAGGTCATAACCTGTCGGCAAGCCCATCACGACATCACATTTGTATTCGTCACTCTCAACGTCGGTCTCTTTCGGATGCGCCATTAGGGTATTGCGGATAAAACCGATACGCTGCGGAAGCCAGGTATATTCCACCGATTGTCCTAATTCCTTGGCAAGCAATTCGGCAATTTTGTTTTCAAAGCCATCCAGTTTTTTGGTGGAGTAGGGCGGGTTAAGCGGGTCGGCGCAGACTTTGAGTTTTTCTTGTGAGTACGAGATTGATGTAACCGTAGCCAGTAATGTAATGGCTATTAGGTTAGTCAGTTTAGTTTGCGTCTTCATAAATGTTCCGTCTTAAATTTAGTTTTGGCTTACTTATAATTGAAGTAGGCTACGCATTGTGTCCCTTAAGGAGTTGATCGATTATATGAGGTTGAAAATGTTAGTCAACATGCATACCCTATAATGCTGTTTTAATATCGCCATTGTTGGGCGATTTCGTACATTGAGCGCGCAAACCCTTCTAAATCAGGAAAAAGTGATGCTGCTGATAAATTCATGTGATTAAGCGTTAGCCGGATTTTGGGGAAAAGCGAACGAGGAATAATGTATTTAATGATGGGATTCTTGTTAGTTGGTGCGCGATCGTCACCGTAGTTTAGTTTTTCTTCAAAGCTGCGCAAATCGAAAGTGGCTAAAAGATTATCTTCAAAAGAATGATCAACACGGAACGGCATCAGAAATTCGCCTTGTTGAGCTATTTGACGCCGATTAAGTATCATTGGTTTTACTTTAACGATACCGGGGGGTTGTTCATCAATCGACAAAACTTGCCCTTGCCAAAATTCAAATTGCGGAGCCAAGATTTGGTTAGCTTTCATTTCTGAGGGTTCAGACTGTGCTTGTACATCAAGATAAAACCAAGCGGGATCAAAAAATGCATAGACAATTCCATCAACATCATCGTTATGGGTAACTGCGAAATATAATGCTACAAATAACGAGCGAGTTACATCCAAGAGTCGAGTCGGAGCGCCATGATGCTGCATTAAAGCCAACCATTGCAGGTAATCCTTTTCGTCTGGCCGATCGGTAAATTGGTGGCATCCTTTTCGAAACTCCTGAATAATCTTGTGTTCGATATAATTGAGATTACTCATTTCCAATCGTATTGCACCCTCTAGCGCGTAATTTCTAGATTCTTCTGTATCAATACAACGTTCCAAAGTTGTTGTTAATTCTTTATCATGTAGATGCTGGGGCATTTTATTCTTAAAATTTTTCTGTCCACGATAGACAAAATCAGGAGATATTCCGATTTTTTCAACTATTTCAATCAATTCGCTAACTGCGGTTATCTCTATCTCTAGAATTGAATTCATAGCTGTGTTTTTTTTGTTTTAAAAGCTGATTAAATTTAGACTACTGAAAAAAAATTATATTTTGAGTGCATTAAATTGATTACTCAAAAAAACCGCTTCAAATAAGCCCCTGTATGCGATGCCTTATTTTTGCTAACCTGCTTAGGCGTTCCTTCCGCCACTAATAATCCGCCGCCGTCGCCACCTTCAGGCCCCATGTCGATAATCCAGTCAGCCGTTTTGATAACATCCAGGTTGTGTTCGATGACGACCACGGTATTGCCGTGATCCCTTAGCTTATGTAAGACCGTAAGCAATTGCTTGATGTCGTGGAAATGCAAGCCAGTAGTCGGTTCGTCAAGGATGTATAAGGTCGTGCCGGTGTCGCGTTTGGACAGTTCCTTGGCGAGCTTGACCCGTTGTGCTTCGCCGCCGGACAGCGTAGTGGCATTTTGCCCCAAGGTAATGTAGCTTAAACCGACTTCAATCAGGGTTTGTAGCTTACGGGAGAGGGAAGGGACTGCGCTGAAAAATTCAGCGGCATCTTCAACCGTCATATCCAGGATTTCGGTAATGGTTTTACCTTTATAACGAATTTCCAGCGTTTCCCGGTTGTAACGCTTGCCCTTGCAGCTGTCGCATTGCACGTAAATGTCGGGCAAGAAGTGCATTTCCACCTTGATAACGCCATCGCCTTTACAGGCTTCGCAGCGCCCGCCTTTTACGTTAAAGCTGAATCGTCCTGGCGTGTATCCACGCGAACGCGCCTCGTGGGTAGCCGCGTAAAGTTCGCGGATAGGCGTGAACAAGCCCGTATAAGTTGCAGGGTTTGAGCGTGGCGTGCGGCCTATCGGACTTTGGTCGATGTCAACAACCTTGTCAAAATGCTCCAGTCCGTCTATCGCATCGCAAGGTGCGGGGATAACGCCAGCACGGTTAATCAATCGGGCGGCGTGGCAGTAGAGCGTATCGTTAACCAGGGTCGATTTACCTGAGCCGGATACCCCTGTCACACACGTCAGTAAGCCAACAGGAACTGAGATTGTCACATTTTTCAGGTTGTTACCGTGGGCATTGCGGACGGTGATTTGCTTGTCCTTATCAATAGGGGTGGTGGTTTTTGGCACGGCAATGCTAATTTTTCCTGACAAATATTGCCCGGTTAATGATTCGTCATTGTTCTGAATGTCATTAAACGTCCCTTGTGCGACAATACAGCCGCCATGCACACCCGCGCCAGGGCCGATATCGACAATATAGTCGGCGGAACGTATGGCATCTTCGTCATGCTCGACTACGATGACGGTGTTGCCTAAGTCGCGTAGCCGAAACAAAGTGTTCAACAAGCGCTCGTTATCACGTTGATGTAGGCCGATGGAAGGTTCATCCAGCACATACATCACACCTACCAAGCCTGCGCCGATTTGGCTGGCAAGACGGATACGTTGGGCTTCGCCGCCGGAAAGGGTGTCTGCACTGCGGTCTAGGGTAAGGTAATCCAAGCCCACATTCACGAGGAATTCGAGGCGTTCCCTGATTTCCTTGATAATTTTTGCTGATATTTCTCCGCGTTTACCGGGTAGATTTAAGGAATCGAAAAAACTTAATGATTGACGGATAGGGAAACGGGTAAGCTCATGTATCGGCTTGTCATCAATGAAAACATTCCTCGCCGAATTGTTTAGCCTTGCACCGTTGCAAGCGGTACAAACCTTTTGTGACAAATACTTGGATAACTCTTCGCGCACCATCTGCGAATCGGTTTCGTGATAGCGCCGTTCCATATTGGCGATAATACCCTCGAATGGGTAGCGCCTTTTGGTGCTTGCGCCGCCGGGATTCAAGTAAGTAAATTCGATTATTTCTTTTCCACTGCCATATAACACAACAGCTTGGATATCTTTGGGCAATTTAGAAAACGGGGTTTCTGGGTCGAAACCGTAGTGCGTCGCCAGCGAACAGATAATCTGGTAATAGTAAGCGTTACGTTTGTCCCAGCCGCGAATTGCTCCTCCGGCAAGACCGATGTCCGGGTTGTGGATAATCAGGCCGGGATCAAAATGCTGCCTTACACCCAGGCCATCACAACTGCCGCAAGCCCCTTTAGGGTTATTGAAGGAGAAAATACGCGGTTCAAGTTCCGTCAAGCTGTAACCGCACAGCTTACAAGCGTAGCGTTCGGAAAATATGTGTTCACTGTTATCGTCAAGGCAAACCGCAATGGCTATGCCATCAGCAATCCTCAAAGCGGTTTCAAACGATTCTGCTAAGCGCAAGGCAATATCGTTACGTATTTTAAAGCGGTCAACGATGACCTCAATCGTATGCTTCTTTTTTAAGTCCAGCGTCGGCGCATCATCGAGGTCATAAACAACGCCGTCTATCCTTGCCCTGATAAATCCCTGGGATTTCAAATCATCCAGTAACTGGAGATGTTCACCTTTACGTTCATTGACGACAGGCGCCAGCAGCATCCAGCGCTGGTCTTGCGGCTGCGCCAACACCAGATCAACCATCTGGCTGATCGTTTGTGCTTCAAGCGAGGTTTGATGCTCAGGGCAACGTGGCGTACCGGCACGGGCATACAACAAGCGGAGATAATCATAAATTTCGGTGATCGTGCCGACGGTCGAACGCGGGTTGTGTGAGGTTGATTTTTGTTCGATGGAAATCGCCGGGGACAAGCCTTCGATGTGATCGACATCCGGCTTTTCCATCATCGATAAAAATTGTCGGGCATACGCCGAGAGAGATTCTACATAGCGCCGTTGTCCCTCGGCATAAATCGTATCGAAAGCCAGCGATGACTTGCCCGAGCCGGACAATCCTGTGATAACGATGAGCTTATCCCTGGGCAGGTCAAGATCAATATTCTTCAGGTTATGTGTTCTGGCACCACGGATGCTGATCTTATCCATTAATTAAGCCGGGTTATTTAAACAGCCATGTAATATACGATTAAACTACAGACAAGACAAATAGCGAGCGTCTTGTTCAAGCATGTATGCTTACAATGCCAGTTTTGAAGCAGTTGTCCAGTGTATCTCTTATGTGGTTAATAAAGGTGCAATAGTTTGATGCCTGTGGGGTTCGTTAGTTATTTTGCGTTATCCACCACATAACTTGGCTATTGATTTACAATTCTATGCAATTATCCTCGGATGCCAATTAGTTTTGACTGCTTGTATAAATGAATAAACCCGTATCGTCTACATCCAAAGCGCCCCGCAATAGCGAGTCTTTGCCCAGCCGTAAGCCCAGAAAACGCTCTTCGCGAAAACCTGTCAATACAATGCCGCCACAAAATATTCGGTTATTATTGCTGTTCATGGCCCTTGAAGTGCTTTCTCTTGCATCTCTAGCAATCTATGGGATAGTCGTGGTGCTAGGCAATGCTGCCTATGGATTTTCCGGCACTAGTTTTTGGGGAAGTTTACTGCCATTTGCAGTCGGTGTTATGGCTTTGATTTTGGCTTCAAGTATTTTTCTGATTGCTTGGTGGAAGTTGCGTGGCTATTTAAAAACCCGTTCAGCAATTTTGATCCCGGTCGCTGCAATCGGCATTGTGTTGATTGTTGCCTTATTTTCTGGTCAAGACAGGTTCAGTCAGTCTATTGCTCAGTTCAGGACTTTGGTTGGCGGTAAAGAAGAAGCAGGGCGGGTCACACTTAATCATCAAGTTTTTGCGGCATATCGGCGTTATAATTCAGCTAATCTGAATAAGATGGTACGGCGGGCAGATCCTTATGATGCGGTAATTGCAGAAGCTGCCAAGGAATTCGATGTAGACCAAAACTTGCTGCAAGGCATTGCTGCTACGGAGTCATCTTTCAAGCCCAGGGACAGTAATGATGGTGGCCACGGTTTATTCCAAATCACGGCAGTGCCTAAATCCGTCTTGGAAGAAGCCAAAGATCATTTGAAAACAGAGCAGTTATCCTTGTACGATCATCGCCATAACGCCTTCATCGCCGCCGCCACTTTCAAACATTATCTGGCAGAAATGAAAAATGATGTGTTTCTTGCTTTGCTTGCTTACAACATAGGCCCCGCCAATGGCGGACTTCGTTTTATCATGAAAAAATATGGCGTGACTGACTTTATCACCATTCAACCTTATTTGCAGTTACTGCCCCGCGATTATCCGATTCGGGTATTGTCTTATGCGTTGGCTTTTCGGCTTTGGCAAAAACAAGGTAAACTTCTGGCTTACGAAGTCGGCAACAACGCCATGCAAATACAGCAGTTAGGTGTTCCTGGGTTGCCGTAAATTATTATTGCTTAAGACTAGAATTCTTGTGGCCTTAAGCAACAGTCTTAACCTTTGGTCAGTATTTTGATTATTAGATTCTCTTTATTGCTAGTGGTAAGCGCCATAGTCAGTTTTTTACTTGCAATGGTTTTCGAGCAAGTGTCGATTCTAAGCCTTGCGATATTAGCATCAAGACTCGGTTCGATTGTGTTGTTGTGTGCGTTTTCCCTGCTATTGCTGGCAGGTTTAGCCCAAATGGGCAGGTTAATCATTGCTTCTTTCTACGATTATTTTTCTACCAAAAAGCGGATGGAGCGAAAGATGTTGTTCTACACTAGCCAATGGAATCGCCTCAACAAGCTCTTCTATCATAAGAAAGCTCGGTTGCTCTACTTCAACCAACAAAAACGGAAGCATCTTTCAAAAAAGGATGCTAAGAAATCTGTAACTTTATGAAACTATTGAAATATTATATTCATAATGTTGTTGATATTATCCATTCTATAAAGGATAAAAATCTCGACTGGCAAACTGCAAACCAAGATCAGCAGGTAAAGCTTTCTCATGCTCGTGTTCTTGCCGATAAAAAAATAGCGGCAGTATTAACTAAAAAAAGTGTGCAGTTGGCACATGAAATTGATTTGCTGAAAACGCGGCAACAGTCGGAACTTGCCATGTTGAAAACACGCTGCAAAGAAGATGTTAAAGACTATCAACAATATCTGGAATCATTACAGCAACTTAAGCTCGCCATACAAACCAGTTATGCCCACCTTCCCGATGCTGTCGCACATACTATCCACCATCATGCAAAAACCTTGCTGAACAGTATGTGGGAGGCGGAAAATTTTGAAGAAAAAATCAAATATGAAGCACAACTGATTCGATTCATGATGACAGTACATGAAGAAGCCCAACTTCATCGGGCAGACAGTTTGGGTGAAAAATTGCCAGAAAATACCTTTCATTTAATTCATCAAGCTAATAATTAACCTTACGGTACGTCTTATTACGTCGGCAGTATCCTACGTTTAGCTCACTTTATCGTGTTGTGATATGTTGACCCAAATCAAAACACTTCCAAATAATCACTTAAAGCCGTAGGGCAATTGCATACAATATTGCGTCCAGGGCTTTTGATGTAGCACAGGGCTTACGCTATAAAAATATCAAGGTCTCTTACACGCGCTGATATTTTTCCGCCACCCGATCAGGCCAGCATCTGGTTTAATGTTGACAGTTAACGCAAAACACCGTTGAACGATTAGTGATCCTTATTTCTGTTAAAGGTTGCAGGCAGTGTATGCAAGGCAATTCTGCTCTACCATACACACGTAACTGCTGCTTGAAATAGCCGGGATTTCCCGCTTCGTTCACAAAATTACGCAGTGTAGTCCCGCCCTGGTCAATGGCGGATTGTAAAACCGTTTTGATACAGTCGGCAAGGTGTTGATAACGTGATAAAGAGATTTTTCCAGCGTGGCGTGCGGGGTGTATGCCTGCCATGTATAAGGCTTCATTTGCGTAGATATTGCCAACTCCGACGACAATATGGCTATCCATGATAAATGACTTGACTGGAGATTTGCGATTTCTGGCTTGTTGGTAAAGATGCTTGCCGTCAAATTCAGGTAATAGTGGTTCTGGACCTAAGTCTTTGAGTAAGTTGTGTTCTGCTGCAGGAGATCTTGTCCATAATACGGATCCGAAGCGGCGTGGGTCGTTATAACGCAGCAGCGTGCCGTTGTTAAAGAGGAAGTCGATGTGGTCGTGTTTATCGGCAATCCTTTCCTCCTGTAAAATTCTCAAGCTACCAGACATCCCTAAATGTAGGATTACTGTACCTATATCGGTAGCGAAAAGCAGATATTTGGCTCTTCTGGAGACCGATCTGATGTAAATACCCGTCAAGGTTTCATTCAGCGTTTCCGGTACAGGCCAGCGCAATTTAGGCTGCCGGATGATAACCTGTTTAACCATCTGCCCTTCAACATGCTGCGCGATTCCACGGACTGTAGTTTCGACTTCGGGTAACTCAGGCATCTGCTTTTGTCTAGATATTTAGGAAAGCATAAAACCTATACTAAGTATTATCTTGGCAACTCCGAATAGCCCATCAAGTACTCATCCACCGCACGGGCGGCCTGTCGGCCTTCACGGATTGCCCATACCACCAAGGATTGTCCGCGTCGTCCGTCACCGGCGGCGAAAACCTTATCTATTGAGGTTTGGTATTGTTTTTCATTGGCTTTAATGTTTCCACGAGGATCGCGTTCTACGCCTAACTCTTGTAATAAGCCATCATGTATGGGATGGACAAAGCCCATTGCTAACAGCACCAAATCGGCTTGCAGGGTAAACGCGCTATCAGGTGCTTCGCCCATTTTCCATTGACCGCCTTCTTGCTTCCATTCGACTTTAATAGCGTTTAGGTGAGTGACTTTACCGTCTTTACCAGTAACGCTTTTCGTGTTGACGCTCCAATGGCGGTCACATCCTTCTTCTTGTGAAGACGAGGTGCGAAATTTGTTGGGCCATAAAGGCCACGTCATCAGTTTATTTTCTTTTTCGGGCGGCTTAGGGAGGATTTCTATCTGTGTGACGGATGTTGCGCCTTGGCGTATGGAGGTGCCAATGCAGTCAGAGCCGGTATCGCCACCGCCGATGACTACAACATGCTTGTCTTTCGCGCTGATAGTTATGTCTTCGGCAATAACATCGCCAGCATTGCGCTTATTTTGTTGGCGAAGGAAATCCATGGCGTAATGAATACCATTCAATTCATTGCGGCCAGAGACTTCTAAATCGCGGGGTTTTTCAGAGCCTACCGCCAATACGACTGCATCATAGTCAGCGAGCAGTGCTTTTGCTGAGATGTTCCCGCCAATATGGCTGTTTGGCCTAAATTTAACGCCTTCAGCTTGCATTTGGGCGATGCGTTTGTCGATAAGATGCTTTTCCATCTTAAAATCGGGGATGCCATAACGTAACAAACCGCCGATACGGTCATTTTTTTCATAGACCACTACGTCATGACCAGCACGGGCAAGTTGTTGGGCACAGGCCATACCTGACGGGCCTGAACCAATAACGGCAATTCTTTTGCCAGTCTTATGCAAAGGAATTTGGGGTTTAACCCAGCCCATTTCCCAACCTTTGTCGATAATGGCACATTCAATCGACTTGATAGTGACGGGTTGGTCGTTCAAGTTAAGTGTACAGGCGGCTTCGCAAGGTGCAGGGCAAATTCGGCCAGTAAATTCGGGGAAGTTATTCGTACTGTGCAAAATAGCCAAGGCATGTTGCCAATCGCCCCGATGTACCATTTCATTCCAATCCGGGATGATATTGTTAACTGGACAACCGTTGTGGCAATAAGGGATGCCGCAGTCCATGCAGCGTGCGCCTTGTTGGGACATTTCCGCATCACTGGGGACGAGCGTGAATTCCCGATAATTCTGAATACGCTCGCTCGCTGGCTTATAGCGTCGTTCAGTGCGTGGAATTTCCATAAACCCGGTTGGTTTACCCATCTTTAATTACCTTCTACTTAAAATTTTATGCGGTTGCAGACGTTTGCAATGCCTGGATTTGTTTGAGCGCTTCACGGTAATCAACTGGCATGACTTTGACGAAGTGGGGCAAATATCGATCCCAATTTTCCAGGATATGCTGGGCGCGTTGACTGCCCGTGTAATGTTTGTGATTTTGTATCAACCGTTTTAGCCGCTGTGCGTCATTTCGGGTCATATCTGACATGATATGAATGCGACCATGTGTTTCCATGTCGCCGCCTTGATGGGCGATAGCTTCCAGCGTTTCATCTTCAGCGGGAATGGGTTCGAGTTCGACCATTGCTAAGTTGCAACGTTTATTGAAGTCACCGATTTCATCCAGCACGTAAGCCACGCCACCTGACATACCCGCAGCAAAATTACGGCCAGTTTGTCCCAGTACGACCACCACGCCGCCTGTCATGTATTCACAGCCGTGATCGCCGACGCCTTCAACGACAGCGATAGCGCCAGAGTTACGGACGGCAAAGCGTTCCCCAGCGATGCCATTAAAATAACATTCACCGCTGATTGCCCCGTATAAAACGGTATTGCCGACAATGATATTTTCTGCCGGATTAATCTTGCATTCTTTGGGCGGTAAGATGGCGATACGTCCGCCGCTCATGCCTTTGCCTACGTAATCATTGCCATCGCCTTCCAACTCGATGCTGATGCCTTGGGCTAAAAATGCACCGAAACTCTGTCCGGCTGTACCTTTGACGTGGATGGCGATGGTATCATCAGGCAAGCCTTTATGCCCGTAACGTTTGGCGACTTCGCCTGACAGCATTGCACCAAAAGTGCGGTTGACGTTACGGATAGGAATGTTGATTTGTACAGGTTTGCCGTTTTCTAAAGCAGGTTGTGCCTGTTTTATCAATTCATGATCCAAAGCTTTTTCCAAGCCATGGTCTTGAGCTTCGCACTGATAAACAGCAGTATTATCGGCTACGGCGGGCTTGTAAAAAATTCGGCTGAAATCCAGTCCCTGAGATTTCCAGTGGGCAAGTGCTGGTTGCATGTTCAGCTTATCAGAGCGGCCTATCATTTCGTTGATAGTGCGGAAGCCTAATTTGGCCATCCAGCGGCGTACATCTTCAGCCACTAAGAAAAAATAATTGACAACATGCTCCGGTTGTCCGGTAAAACGTTTCCTGAGTTCAGGGTCTTGCGTGGCAACACCGACCGGACAGGTATTTAGGTGGCATTTACGCATCATGATACAACCGGAAACGATCAACGGCGCGGTTGCAAAACCGAACTCGTCAGCACCCAATAAGGCACCAATGATAACATCTCGCCCTGTACGCAAACCGCCATCAACTTGCACGGCTATACGTCCGCGAAGCTGGTTAAGCACTAAGGTTTGATGGGTTTCGGCAAGACCAATTTCCCAAGGTAAGCCAGCATGTTTGATGGAGGTCATCGGGCTTGCGCCGGTACCGCCATCATAACCTGCAATAGTCACATGATCGGCATGGGCTTTGGACACGCCTGCCGCCACCGTGCCAACACCCACTTCAGACACCAGCTTGACGCTGATTCTGGCTTTAGGGTTAACATTTTTTAAATCGTGGATTAGCTGCGCCAAATCCTCAATTGAGTAGATGTCATGGTGCGGTGGCGGTGAAATTAAACCAACACCTTGCGTGGAATGTCGCACTTTAGCGATTACGGCATCAACCTTGTGTCCTGGTAATTGTCCACCTTCACCCGGCTTCGCGCCTTGGCTGATTTTTATCTGGATGTCATCGGCATTGACCAGATATTCGGTGGTCACACCAAAACGACCAGACGCAACCTGTTTGATGGCTGAACGCATGGAATCGCCATTCGCTAAAGGTTTGAAGCGTTCTGACAGTTCACCACCTTCACCCGTGTTCGATTTGCCGCCGATACGGTTCATGGCAATCGCCAAGTTGGTGTGAGCCTCGTAAGAGATAGAACCGAACGACATTGCACCTGTCGCAAAGCGTTTGACGATTGCGGCTGCAGGTTCAACCTCTTCTAATGGAATTGGGTCGGCATCTTCATTGAACGACATTAAGCCGCGCAATGTCAGTAGTGTTTCGTTTTGCTCGTCTATCAGGCTACAGAATTCATCAAACAACTCACGGCTGTTGCTGCGCGTGGCATGTTG
Organism: uncultured Gammaproteobacteria bacterium; assembly: GCA_963804035.1. Classification (GTDB taxonomy): domain Bacteria; phylum Pseudomonadota; class Gammaproteobacteria; order Methylococcales; family Methylomonadaceae; genus Methyloglobulus. Next base: position 44,159 of record CAWDOO010000006.1, read on the forward strand.
CAACTTGCTTATTGAAGCAGGAGTCCAAGCATGGGCTTCGCCGCGTATGCGATACGCATATTCACCACCTACGTCCAGAGCATCTTTCAATAAAGGCGAATTGCCAAACGCAAGTCGATGACGGCGTACGGTTTCTTCGCTTATTTCTGCGAGTCCTGCGCCTTCAGTAGTGCTGGTCGTGCCAGTAAAATATTTTTCCAAAAAGGATTCTGATAGACCAATCGCGTTAAATATTTGTGCACCACAATAAGATTGATATGTCGAAATGCCCATTTTGGACATAACTTTAAGTAAGCCTTTGGAGGTAGCTTTTACGTAGCGTTTATGCACTTCGTATTCAGTTAGTCCAGGCATTTTTTCGCACAGATTGGAAAGCGTATCAAAAGCCAGATATGGATTGATTGCCTCCGCGCCATAACCTGCAAGTAATGCAAAATGTTGGACTTCCCTAGCCTCGCCTGTTTCTATGACTAAGCCGACCTTAGTGCGTAAGCCCTCCCGCGTCAGAAAATGGTGGACGGCAGAAGTCGCCAATAAGGCGGGAATGGCAATATGGGTTGAATCCATATCACGGTCTGAAAGCGCTAGGATGTTATTGCCATCTTCCACTGCCCTTTTTGCCGCATGGCAAAGTCTGTCCAGTGCGACTTCCATGCCGCTTGCACCCAAATCGGTCGGATAAGATAGGCTTAACGTTTTGGTCTTGAATACGCCAGCAGTGCGTGTTTCGATACGGCGAATTTTTTCCAAATCCTGATTGGTTAAAATCGGCTGTTCGACTTCAAGGCGCATGTGTGTACCGCCTTCATCCAATCCTAATAAATTTGGACGAGGGCCAATAAAAGAAACCAAGGACATCACCAATTCTTCTCGAATGGGGTCGATAGCGGGGTTAGTGACCTGTGCGAAACCTTGTTTGAAATAATCATATAGCATACGCGGACGGTCTGATAATACAGCTAACGCCGTATCAATTCCCATCGAACTGATTGCTTCTTGGCCAGTTTGTGCCATCGGTTTGATTAGGAATTCAATATCTTCCTGGGTATAACCGAATGCTTGTTGTCTATCCAGTAAGGTATTGGAATCAGGTGCCATAGCGGCAACTTCAGGAGGCAATTTGGCAAGATGTATTTGTGTTTTGCTCAACCAATCAGAATAAGGTTGTGACTGGGCTAATTGGGCTTTAATTTCGGCATCGTCGATAATCCGGCCTTGCTCGGTGTCGATCAACAGCATTTTGCCGGGTTGCAAACGCCATTTTTTGATAATTTTGTGTTGCGGAACTTCTATCACGCCCATTTCGGATGCCATGATAACGAAATCGTCATCCGTCACCAGATAGCGGGCGGGTCTCAGGCCGTTACGGTCTAAAGTTGCGCCGATTTGCCGCCCGTCGGTAAAAGCAACGGCAGCAGGGCCATCCCAAGGTTCCATCAGGGCGGCATTGTATTCGTAGAAGGCGCGTTGTTGCTCGTCCATCAAATCGTTGCCCGCCCAGGCTTCGGGAATCAGCAACATCATGGCATGTGCCATCGAATAACCACCAGCGACCAACAGTTCGAGTGCGTTGTCGAAACAAGCCGAATCCGATTGGCCTTCCGCAATTAAAGGCCAAAGTTTGTGAATATCGTCACCTAACACCTTAGAGGATATGGAATGGCGACGCGCCGCCATGCCGTTGACATTGCCTGTCAACGTGTTGATCTCACCGTTATGGGCGATCATTCTGAACGGATGCGCCAAATCCCAAGTCGGGAAGGTGTTAGTGGAAAAACGTTGATGCACTAATGCTAATGCGCTGGTAATGCGATCATCATTCAATTCAGGAAAGAAGGTGCCGACTTGATTAGCAAGCAGCATCCCTTTGTAAACAATAGTCCGTGAGGATAAGGATGGTAAGTAGAAAGCGTGGCCGCCGTCCAGCTTCAAGTCACGGACTGCATTTTCTACTTGTTTGCGAATGACGAATAACGTGCGCTCGAAGGCATCTTGATCGACACAATCTGCGCCTCGACCAATAAAAACTTGTCGGATAAAAGGTTCGACAGGTTTGACAGAGTAACCCAGGCTGCTGTTATCGACCGGCACATCACGCCAACCAAGTAAGGTAGCTTTTTCTTGGTTAACGAGCTGAGCCAATAAGGTTTCACAAATGGCTCGATCTGCTTCGTTACGCGGCAAAAATACCATGCCGACAGCATAGTCTCCGGCTGCTGGGAGGGAGATTCCGAGATTGGTGCACTCAGCTTGAAAGAAAGCATCGGGGATTTGTAACAGGATCCCCGCACCGTCACCTGCGCATGGATCAGCACCGACTGCTCCGCGATGGGTTAAATTCTCAAGTAAATCCAATCCTTGACGCACGATTGCATGGCTTTTTTGACCTTTTATATGGACGATAAAGCCCACGCCGCACGCATCATGTTCGTTGCGCGGATCATATAAACCTTGTCTGAACGGTAGATTACTTTGACTCATTGACACCTCTGAAGTATGTTTGATCTAAGGGTTAAGACTTTCCCTATAAACCCTTGTTCCGCACCTGTGTCGAACTTTTCTCCAAAGGCCGCAGTGCGGCAAAACCATTAAATTATACGGATTTGACGGTTTTTTGTCACGTAGTCTTTTGTTGTTTGTGATATCAAAAACCATCAAGTCAGCTTGGCTGCTGAAATACTGCTTTTAAAATTTGATGAGTAATTTGTGATATCTTAAATAGAGCTAAAAAAATTCCAACTGCGATCTGATTGATTTCCGTTTGGCTTAGTGATCGGTGGTATTGAAACGCTGTGACTATTTAGCATTAGCATATTTTATTGTTGGTTAATCATGAAGCAAAAATTTGATGTAATTATTGTAGGGGGCGGCATGGTGGGCGCTGCGGTAGCTTGTGCCTTGGGAGGCAGTTCGTTGCAGGTGGCAGTCATTGAGAATGCCCCGCCACAGCCGTTTTCGCCAGATCAACCGCATGATTTGAGGGTGTCGGCGCTGAGTATTGCATCCAAACTTATCCTTGAAACTGTTGGTGCTTGGCAAGGTATAGAAAACCGGAGGGTTTGTCCGTTTCGCCGGATGCGGGTTTGGGAAACGGCGGGGGATACCGAATTTTGCAGCGATGACATTAATTACCCGCAACTGGGTTACATCGTGGAAAACAGGGTGATTCAATTGGCTTTGCTGGACCGGCTGTCTGATTTTGACAATGTAAGTCTTATATCGCCAGTAAGCATCAATAAAATTCACTATTCCGTTGGCAAGCCAACGGAAATTGTTTTGGATGATGGCAGGGTGTTATCGACTAAAGTTTTGGTAGCTGCTGATGGTGGGCAATCTAGGGTCAGGCAAGCCGTCGGTTTGGGCGTAACCAGTTGGGATTATAAGCAACATGCATTAGTTGTTTATATTGAAACAGAATATGGCCAGCAAGATATTACTTGGCAACGATTTGTACCCACAGGCCCGCAGGCATTTTTACCATTAACCGGGCATTACGGCTCTATTGTCTGGTACCACTCGCCGGATGAAGTCAATCGGTTGAAAACCCTTCCGCTTGATAAACTAAAAAGCGAATTAATGACGGCATTTCCAGAGGCTCTAGGGCAGGTTAAAAAAGTATTGGCGACGGCAAGTTTCCCTTTGAAGCGCCAACATGCTCAAGCCTATGTCAAACCTGGCGTAGTGTTAGTGGGCGATGCCGCGCACATGATCAATCCGTTGGCAGGGCAGGGCGTTAACATCGGCTTGCTGGATGCGGCTGCGTTGGGTGAAGTGTTAGTGGATGCCGTCAAGCAGGGGCTTGATCCGAGTGATCTGGTAGTCTTAAAGCGTTATGAAAAAATACGCCGTAATGAAAACCTTAAAATGATGACGGTCATGGATGTTTTTTATCAGGTTTTCAGCAATGAGATTCCGCCAGTTAAATTTTTGCGGAACTTAGGTCTTGGGCTTGCTGAGCGGATTCTCCCTGCAAAAAATAAGGTGATGCGTAGTGCAATGGGTTTGGAAGGCCGGTTACCTAAACTTGCGCGGGGGAAGCCGATTATTTAACTGCTGCTGTCTTTTTGGGTTTGATATTGTCCAGGACATTGAGTAACTCTTCGCGCAGCCGTTCTTGCTTTGTTGCGTCAGAAATAGGTTGTAACTTTAAGTCAGTGATATAGAACATATCTTCGACCCGGCTACCTATCGTAGTGATTCTTGCGCTATGCAGATTGATGTCCTGCTTGTTAAATACCCTACCAATTTTGGAGAGCAGTCCCGACCTGTCGGTGGTTATCAATTCGAGAACAGTTTGTTTGTTCATCGGGTCAGGATGAAATTTAATATTGGTGGGAATAGGGAAATGTTTGGCTTGCCTGGATTGGCGATGAATATTTTTGTGTTCTTTAACTTCCTGATGCAACAAATTATTACGCAAAGCAGTGCAGATGTGGGTGATCCTGTATGATTCGTTGATGGGTTCTCCGGACTGTTCAAGCACTTGGAACGTATTGAGAACATAATCATCGTTTGTAGTCATGATTCTGGCATCCAAGATGGTAAGTCCTAATTGATCCAGAGTTGCTGTGCTTATAGAAAATACTGCACCAATGTTTTTAGCATAAACAAAGACTTCTGCGCTACCCCGATGGGTTTGTGAGCGCAGTATAACCAACGGCAGATCGGTTTCGTTGGCCGATGCGATGGCGGAGGTATGCCAGATAATTTCATCGGTTGAATACCGCAAGAAATAATCATCACTAACGTGTTGCCAGACTTTTTCCAGCGCCGATTCGGTGAGCCCATGTCCTAGAAGCTCATCTTGCGCTTCTTTCTTGTGTTCTAGAATTCTATCTTTTAGGGCGGCCGGGTTTTGTAAGCCTTTGCGCAAAGCGCTGTGTGTTGCCGAGTAAAGCTCCTTAAGCAGAGAATCTTTCCAGTCATTCCATAGCTCAGGGCTGGTCGCACGGATATCCGCGACCGTTAGCAGGTATAAGTGATTAAGGTATTCAATGCTGCCGACTTTTTGGGCAAACTCATGAATCACGTCCGGATCGCTGATGTCTTTGCGTTGTGCAGTCATAGACATTACCAGGTGGTTACGCACCAGCCAAGCGATCAGTTTGGTGTCACGTAATGAAAAGTCGTGCTGACGGCAAAACTCTTTAGCAATTTCTTCACCTATCGTTGAATGGTCGCCTTTCATGCCTTTGGCAATATCGTGGAACAGTGCGGCAATAAACAGGATTTCTTGTTTGTGAACCAGTGGAAAAATATCATTACAATACGGCAGTTCATGCCGATGTTTGTCTAGTGAGAAACGCCTGAGATTACGGATAACGAACAGCGTATGTTCATCCACCGTATAAATGTGGAACAAATCATACTGCATTCGGGCAACAATATTGGCAAAACTGGGCAGATAAGCAGCCAATACGCCATAACGATTCATCCGCCTAAGCTGTGTCGTAATGCCGTGCGGTTGTCGAAATACCTCCATAAACAGATAGTTTGCGGCCTTGTTGTGGCGAAATTTGTCGTCGATAAGGTACAGGTTTTTACGTATAAGGCGGATTGTGGTGGCCCTGATGCCCTTAAGCACGGTGTTTTTTTGCAGTATCAGGAAAATCTCAAGCAAGGCCAAAGGTTGGCGTTCAAAGACCTTATCATCTTTGGCTTCAATATATTTGTTGATTATGACAAAATGATCGTTTAGTGGCTCGGTTTTTTTGCCGGTTTCGCCGACTACAAAGCGTTCGTTGAATAATTGCAGTAGCATTTCATTTAGACGTTGCAGTTCAAGAATGGTCTTGAAATAGAACTGCATAAATTGCTCGACATCCTCATTGTATTTCTGGTTTTCTGTATTGAAACCAAATTGTTGGGCGAGATCGCGCTGGTAATCAAAAATCAACCGGTCTTCACTGCGGCCTGTAAGCAAGTGTAAGGCATAACGTATTCGCCATAAAACGTGCAGGGCGGAAATGAGTTGTTTATATTCTGACTCCGGTAGAAAGCCGTATTGGATCAACTCCCGCAAAGTCTTGGAATTGTATTGGCGCTTAAATACCCAGGTGATTACCTGCATATCCCGTAAACCGCCTGGGCCTTCCTTAATGTTGGGTTCAAGGTTGTAAGCGGTGTCATGGTATTTCGCGTGGCGCAGTTGTTGCTCCAACATTTTGGCGGCAAAAAACTGCTCGGAAGGCCAGATTTTATCTGGTGTAATGGCATCTCTCAGGTTTTGGTAAAGTCCCGCATTGCCGGTTATCAGCCGATTTTCCATGATGCTGGTCATGATAGTTTGGTCGTCTATGGCAGCCGCAACGCATTGCTCAACGGTACGTACGCTTTGTCCGGGTTTTAGGCCTATATCCCACAGGAAGGTAAGGAAATGGGTCAACATTTCCTTGTAATTTGAAACATTGCCGGAATCTAGCAAGATGACCAGATCAATGTCAGAATGTGGGAACAATTCCTGCCTGCCATAACCGCCAACAGCAATCAGGCAAAGGTTTTCGGCATGGTCGCCGAGAAAATGTTGCCAACTTGCAGTCAAGATTTCATCAATGAAAACTGATTTTTTTTTTAGTAAATCTTTGACAGACAGGTGAGGGTCAAATTTTTGTTGCAGTTCATGATCCATCTGTTTGATAAGCAGCTTGAATTCCTGCAATTTATCTCTCAAGGAAAACCAGTCTGGGGTGATGGTTATGCTCATGCCATGTCCATTTCTTCCTGGCGTAGGGTCAGTATTTCATAGCCATTTTCGGTGACTAGTACGGTGTGTTCCCATTGGGCGGAAAGGCTGTGGTCTTTGGTGACTGCTGTCCAGCCGTCCGCCAATACCTTGATATGCCGTTTGCCTAGATTAATCATAGGTTCAACAGTAATTATCATCCCTGCCTCAAGAACCTCACCTTCTCCAGCTTTGCCATAATGCAAGACGTGCGGGTCTTCATGGAAATTTTTACCGATACCATGTCCGCAAAATTCCCTGACAACCGAATAGCGGTTGCTTTCGGCATATTGCTGTATCGCTTGGCCTATGTCGCCTAACGTAGCCCCTTGTTTGATTTGCTTAATGCCAAGATACATGGCTTCTTGCGTGATCTTGATAAGTCGTTTGGCGTGGGGACTCACTTCACCTACGCAAAACATTTTGCTAGTATCGCCATGATAACCATCTTTAATAACAGTAATATCGACATTTACAATATCGCCAGATTTCAGTTTTTTATCGCTGGGGATGCCGTGGCATACCGTATGATTGATGGATGTGCAGATGGATTTTGGAAAGCCCCGATAGTTAAGCGGGGCAGGGATAGTACCTTGGGTGTTTACAATGTAGTCATGACATATGGTATTTAACTCGTCCGTTGTCGCCCCTGGGGTAATATAAGGTTCGATCATTTCTAATACTTCGGATGCTAGCCTTCCAGCAACACGCATTTTTTCAATTTCACTTTCAGTTTTAATGATGATGGACATAACAAATACAAGGCAAAAAGGACAAGGCGAAAGGCTCAAACTGCAAATTGCATGGGTTTTTAGCCTTGGGCCTTTTGCCTTGCGCCTATATAATGTCTATGAGTTTAGCAGAGTTCGGCTTGTTGTAAAAAGCTGATTATGGTATAAAGACGAGTTGATTTACACAACAAATACTCACGCCTATCGTCACGCTTGGTAGGGTGCTGGGCTTAATTTAAGTTAAGGCTGGTTACCAGGCGGGATAAGCGGAGGCTTAACCCAGCCCGAAACTAAGGTTTCGGAAATACAATCTTAGGAGAAATGAATGTCGGCAGTATCAATGCGCCAAATGCTAGAAGCGGGTGTCCACTTTGGTCACCAAACCCGTTATTGGAATCCAAAAATGGCTAATTACCTGTTCGGTTCCCGCAACAAAATCCATATTATCAATCTGGAAAAAACGCTTCCAATGTTTAATGACGCGATGAACTATCTTGGTCAGGTAACAGCGAATAAAGGCACTGTGCTTTTGGTAGGCACAAAAAAAGCAGCACGTAAGTTAGTTGCGGAAGAGGCAAAACGTTGCGATATGCCTTATGTTAACCACCGCTGGTTAGGCGGTATGTTGACCAACTTTAAAACCATAAAGAAATCAATTACCCGTCTTAAAGAATTGGAAGCCATGAAGGCAGATGGCACTTTATACCAACGCTTTGGCAAAAAAGAAGCCTTGGGAATGGAGCGCGAACTGGAAAAACTAGAGCGCAGCTTAGGCGGAATTAAAGACATGAAGGGTGTTCCTGATGTGATTTTTGTACTGGATGTCGGGTACGAAAAAAATGCCATCAGTGAAGCAAAAAAATTAGGAATCCCCGTGGTTGGCGTTGTTGACTCCAACAATTCGCCAGATGGTATTGATTACATCATTCCTGGAAACGACGATTCGATCAGGGCGGTAAAGCTCTATTGCGAAAGCGTCTCTGCGACTGTTATGGATGCCAAATCAGCAACTTTGGGTTTATCAGCTAAAGTTGATGACTTTGTTGAAGAATCGGTAGTGGAACAAGCGCGCTAATTGGGATTATTCAAGCCACTGTTCAGTAGTGGCTGATGATATGCAGTTTAAAACGCCTCCTTATGGGGGCGTTTTTATAGTGATGAACAACGAGAGATTACAAGATGAGCGAAATAATTAGTGCAACAATGGTCAAGGAGCTGCGTGAGAGGACTGGTTCCGGCATGATGGAATGCAAAAAAGCCTTGGTTGAAACCAACGGTGATATGGAATTAGCCATTGAAAATATGCGTAAATCCGGCTTGGCCAAAGCGGATAAAAAATCAGGCCGTATCGCGGCAGAAGGCATTATTGGCGCAAAAGTGAGTGACGATGGCAAGACAGTCGTTATGGTGGATGTTAATTGCGAGACTGATTTTGTTGCCAAGGCAGAAGACTTCGTTAAATTCGTTAATGGCATAACCAGCGCATTATTGACGGCACAAGTTACGACTGCAGATGAACTGTCGGCTATGCAGTTAGTCGATGGGCAGACAGTTGAAGACGTACGCAGAAACCTGATTGCTAAATTAGGTGAAAATATTACAGTCAGACGTTTTCAAAAATACCAGGCTGCAACAGGCGGTACTGCTTGTTATTTACATGGTAGCAAAATTGGTGTGATTGTTGAGTTGGCAGCAGCAAATCCAGAGCTAGGTAAAGACATTGCGATGCACATAGCGGCAAGTAAGCCGATTTGTGTGTCTGAAGACCAGGTTTCATCGGAAACCATCGAAAAAGAAAAAGAAATTTTTCGGGCGCAAGCCGCAGAAAGTGGTAAGCCTGCAGATATTGTTGAAAAAATGGTCGCGGGCCGCATAAGTAAGTTTTTTGGAGAAATTACCCTGCTAGGGCAGCCGTTTATCAAGGACGATAAGCAGACAGTCGGCAAATTAGTCGCATCTAAAGCAAATGCCGTAGTCGGTTTTACCCGATTTGAAGTGGGTGAAGGTATTGAGAAAAAAGAAGGCAATTTTGCCGACGAAGTGATGGAGCAAGTAAGGGCTAGTGAAGGTAAGCCCAACTAACTAAGTAACTGGTGGTTGGATAAATCTGATAAGCCACAAAATATATTTATATTACTGACGCCATCGATCTACTTGAATACGTTAATCTACCCTAAACTAAAAAAACTCATCTGAAAGTATTATGACAAAACTGATTTGCCAAAGAATATTGCTGAAATTGAGCGGTGAAGCATTAATGAGTGAGTCTGGCGGCAGTATTGATGCCGACATCCTCAAGCGGTTGGCTTTGGAGATCATTGAGTTATGCGGCATGGGTATCCAGGTTGGCTTAGTAATTGGTGGCGGCAACATTCTGCGCGGCGCCAAAAAGCGGCTGAAGGATTGGATCGGGTGACGGGTGACCAAATGGGCATGCTGGCAACGGTGATCAACGCATTGGCTATGCAAGATGCGTTGGAACATTTGGGACAGCCAGTCAGGGTAATGTCAGCGTTGAAAATCAACCAAGTCTGTGAAGACTATATCCGCCGCCGCGCCGTACGGCATTTGGAGAAAGGTAGGGTCGTTGTTTTTGCGGCGGGCACAGGCAATCCTTTTTTTACGACTGATTCTGCTGCCAGTCTTAGGGCCATTGAGATTAATGCGGAATTGATGATTAAGGCAACCAAAGTCAAAGGCGTATATTCCGCAGATCCTGAAAAAGTCAAAGACGCAGTTTTTTATCCGCGTTTGACTTACGATGAGGCATTGGATCAAAGGCTTAATGTTATGGATACGACCGCGCTGGTATTATGCAGGGATAATAACGTCCCAATGCGCGTCATGAATATTTTTGAACAAGGTGCGATAAAAAGATTGATGTTGGGTGAAGACATAGGCTCTCTTATTGAGCGAGGTAAGTAATATGATTAGTGATATTCAACAGGGTGCTGCGACCCGTATGGGCAAAAGTATAGAAGCCCTGAAACATGAGTTTTCCAAAATCAGGACTGGTCGCGCGCATCCCAGTTTATTGGATCAGATTACTGTCTCGTACTATGGCAATGAATCCGCCTTGTCGCAAGTTGCTAATATCGCAGTTGAAGATGCGCGTACATTGACTATTACGCCATGGGAAAAAGCCATGGTGCAGGCGATAGAAAAAGCCATTTTAAAATCCGATTTGGGTTTGAATCCTGCGACCAATGGCATGGTTATCCGTATTCCATTGCCTTCGCTTACAGAAGAACGTCGACGTAGCTTGGTCAAAGTTGTAAAAAATGAAGCGGAGAACGGTCGGGTTGCGATCCGCAATATACGCCGTGATGCCAATGCGGAAATCAAAGAAGCATTGAAAGAAAAGCTAATTTCTGAAGATGAAGCGCATGGTGCAGAAGAAAAAATTCAAAAATTAACAGACCAGTACGTTAAGGAAGTTGAGAAGTTATTAGAGGCAAAAGAAGCCGATCTATTGTCAATTTAGCGCGGAATTAGTCGATGGTTACTGGTGATGCTCCTCGATTATTAACTGAAAATGGTATGCCGCGCCATATCGCAATTATCATGGACGGCAACGGTAGATGGGCTCAAAAAAGATTTATGCCCCGTGCTTTCGGTCATCAAGCGGGTGTCAAGGCAGTCAGAAAAATTGTTGAACATAGTGCTAATCAAGGGATAGAAGTATTAACTTTGTTTGCTTTTAGCAGCGAGAATTGGCGTCGTCCCAAAGAAGAAGTATCCTTGTTAATGAAGTTGTTTATTGAAACCTTAAAAGGGGAAATTAACACACTCGATAAGAATGATATACGTTTGCGATTTATTGGAGATAGAACCGCATTCCCCGATGCCTTGCAAAGGATAATGGCGGAAGGTGAAACAAGGACAAGAGACAATAAAGCTTTAACCTTAGTGATTGCAGCTAACTATGGCGGGCATTGGGATATGTGCCAGGCGTTTCAGAAAGTCGTCGATAAAATGGCAAGCGGTGAATTAAGCAAGCAACCCATTGGCCCAGAGCTGATTCAAGCACATTTATCTACATCAGGCTTGCCAGATCCCGACCTTTTTATAAGGACAGGTGGTGAGGAACGGGTCAGTAATTTTTTATTGTGGCAATTAGCCTATACAGAACTCTACTTTACCGAGACACTTTGGCCGGATTTTAACCAAAACTCATTGGACGATGCCATCAATAGTTTCAATAGCCGACAAAGGCGTTTTGGACATACGGGTGAGCAAATACTTAATAAGACAACAGCATCACTACAACCTTAAGACAATAAAAATGTTATTACAGCGCGTAATTACGGCCGCCATCTTGGTGCCTTTGGTCGTCATAGCAGTGTTTCAACTGCCTACAGAGTATTTTTCTTTAGTGTTTGGCTTCATTATTTTGATGGCCGCTTGGGAATGGAGTCATCTTATCGGCATTAACCAGCCTTATAAGAAATATTTGTTTCTGCTAAGCCTGATTGTGCCGATGTTATGGTTACATTTTTGGACTCAGTTTCTCGAAGGCTTACAGTACGTTATTGAGACTGGGCAGCAAGATATTTACCAACATGCCAAAAAAGTTGGCTGGACATCTATCAGCTCGTTCATGGAATATCTGAATATACCCGATGTCAGGTTGTATTCAGGTGTTGTGGAGTGGTTGGTGATTCCACCTGTGATTTTTTGGGTATTAGTCATGATACTTATTAAACATTCACCAACTGGCGTATTAAATTTGGAATTAAAATTTAGTCACAAAGTACTCATAGGTTGGTTTGTTTTGTTGGCAGCGTGGTTGTTTTTAGTCCGCCTCAGAGTCCTTTATGGTGCGGAAATGGCTATGTATTTCTTAGTACTGATTTGGGCAGCTGATATTGCCGCTTATTTTGTCGGAAAAAAATATGGTCAATCAAAGCTGGCACCTGAAATCAGCCCAGGTAAAACAATGGCTGGATTTTATGGCGCCTTGGGAGCCGGTTTAGTGTGTGGACTCCTACTAAGCATGATTTATGGCTTTCCACTTATGAATGCCTCCGATCTTGTTTTGCTCTCTATATTGACAGTATTAATTTCAATCTATGGAGATTTGTTCTTTAGCGTGGTGAAGCGTAAGAGCGGCGTTAAGGAAAGTGGTTCCATATTGCCTGGGCATGGCGGCATTCTGGATCGGATAGATAGTCTGATTGCAGCAACGCCCTTTTTCTATGCAGGTATCTTTTTGATTTATAAAATGATTGAAGATGTTCAAGCGACAGGTGCTGCGGGATGAAAGGTTTATGCATACTTGGAGCAACGGGTTCAATCGGCGTAAGTACACTGGATGTTGCGGCGCGGCATCCACAGCTTTACAAAATCGTAGCTTTAACGGCAAATACCAATGTTGATGATTTATTCGAGCAATGCCTAGTCCACCATCCAGAATATGTTGTGGTTGTGAACGAAAGTAAGGCTCAAGACTTTAGGGATAAAATCAGCAATTCTCCGATTTCTCATATTAAAGTATTATCTGGTGCTAAGGCACTTGAGGAAGTCGCAACACTAGATGAGGTAGATTCAGTCATGGCCGCCATCGTTGGTGCGGCGGGTTTACTTCCAAGCCTTGCCGCAGCAAAGGCAGGTAAAACCGTGTTGCTTGCAAATAAAGAAGCCTTGGTTATGTCTGGGGATATATTCATGGATGCGGTTTCTGCGTCGGGTGCACACTTACTGCCAATAGACAGCGAACACAACGCCATCTTCCAATGTATGCCTGCCGATTATCAAACAGGCACTGACGGGAAGCAGGTCAGGCGCATCCTGTTGACGGCATCGGGCGGCCCGTTTCGGGAAATGCCGATCGAACAAATGGCGGATGTCACGCCTGAACAGGCCGTGGCTCATCCCAACTGGGATATGGGCAAAAAAATCTCCGTTGATTCTGCCACCATGATGAATAAGGGCTTGGAAATGATCGAAGCCTGTTTGTTGTTTAATATGTCACCAGATCAGATTCAAGTCGTGATTCATCCCCAAAGCGTGATCCATTCCATGGTTGATTATGTCGATGGTACAGTGTTGGCGCAAATGGGCAATCCGGATATGCGGATACCCATCGCCCATGCAATGGCATGGCCGGAACGTTTCGATTCGGGAGCTAAGCCACTCAATATCTTTGATGTCCGGCGCATGGATTTTGAAGAACCTAATTTACATCGGTTTCCCTGTTTGCGCTTGGCTTATAAAGCCATCAATGCCGGAGGTACCATGCCTACCGTCCTCAATGCTGCGAATGAAATCGCCGTCGAAGCCTTTTTGGATAGACGTTTAAAGTTCACTGATATCCCGGTCATTATCGAGCAGTGCATGGACACTATCGCCGTCGCTGTGGCCGATAGTCTAGCGGTGATTTTGGATCATGACCAGCAAGCCAGGGTTGTTGCCAAACAGTTTATTGCTGATATGGTTGGTTAATGGATTTTTTACATACCCTGTTTTTTTTCATTTTAGCCATTGGCATCCTGGTTTCATTCCATGAATTCGGGCATTTCTGGGTTGCGCGCAAAACGGGAGTCAAAGTCTTACGATTTTCCGTTGGTTTTGGCAAGGTGTTATGGTCACGCCAAAAAAGTCCTAATGACACCGAATACGTCTTGTCAGCAATCCCCTTGGGTGGTTATGTCAAGATGGTTGATGAACGGGAAGGTACAGTTAAGCCGGAAGACTTACCTTATGCCTTTAATCGCCAACCGCTTTGGGCGAGAACGGCAATAGTTGCAGCAGGCCCAATCTTTAATGTTATGTTGGCAATTGTCCTGTTTTGGGGGGTATTGGTAATAGGTGAACCAGGTCTAAGGCCAGTTCTGGGTGGAATCAAGCAAGGTACGCTCGTGGCAACAGCAGGTTTTGTTGAAGGCGAAGAAATCCTTGCGGTGAATGACAAAGCCACTAAAACCTGGATGGAAGCGATGAGTGCTGTAATTACGGCTGCAATGGATGGCGAGTCTAAAATCAAAGTCAGGGTTAAGAATATCGCCGACGAACAAACTGACCGAATAATTAACCTGACCGATAGTGATACTCAAGATTCGGAAAAATTGTACGAACAATTGGGTTTTAAGCCTTGGTCACCTAAAATAAAACCTATCATCAAGGAAGTATTGCCTGATGGTGCGGCATTGGCAGCGGGTTTAAAAAAGGCTGACTTAATCATCAGCGCAGATGGAACGACGATAGAGGATTGGTTACAGTGGGTGGAATACGTAAAAAAACGACCTGATATCACCATTAATTTAGTGATTGAACGTCAAGGGACACGCTTAACCTTGCCTATAACGCCTAAAAGTGTCCAGTCAGGCGAAGTATCGGAAGGCAAAATTGGCGCCTCTGTAGATATGCCGGAAGGATTGTTGAAATCCATGACGGTAGAGTACAGTTTATCTCCCCTTGATGCCATACCTGCTGCGTTTCAAACAACCTATGATTACGCCTTGATAACTGTCAAAATGATGGGCAAAATGCTGATCGGTAAGGCATCAGTCAAGAACTTAAGTGGCCCCATCAGCATTGCCCAGATAGCAGGTGAATCAGCAAATATGGGGCTAGTACATTTTCTAAAATTTATGGCATTAGTAAGCGTGAGTTTAGGCGTGCTGAATTTATTGCCAATACCCGTGCTTGATGGGGGGCATCTCATGTTTTTCGGTATTGAAGCCATCAAAGGCAGTCCAGTTTCAGAAAAAGTACAGGTTTTTTTCCAGCAGATTGGTATGGCGTTATTATTGTTACTCATGGCGACAGCCATGGTTGTTGATGTTGAACGCTTGTTTAGATAATCGAGCTTCTTGCAAAAAGCCCATTTTCCCTAAGTGGAGAAGGTTAAGGTGAGAGAAGGATTTAAACGTTTAATTTTAATTCCTCAACGCAGAAACCTTCCGGCAATTATTGACGTACAGGACGTACTGCTGCCATTACTTACCTACATCCGTGTAGAAGCATTAGAGGGAGGGTATTGAGCTTTTACAGATACCCAAATTGTTAATACAAAATTTTATTGTCAATACCTGAACGAATTTTAGGTCAATTACTCCTATCCTCGAATCATTTCACATTTCACCAGAGAAACCCATGAAAAAAATCACCCAGATCACCGGATTATTACTGTTAATCTTGATGCTACCATTTGCCAATGCGGACGAAGCGGCGATTAAGCAGGCATTGGGAAAATCCATGCCGACCGCAAAAATCGAATCTATCAAGCCTTCTGAAATTAAGGGGTTGTATGAAGTAGTTTTAGGTTCCAGCATCTATTACGTATCCGAAGATGGCAAGTATTTGCTGCAAGGTCGTTTGGTTGATGTAGCGAACCGTACGGATTTAACGGAGCAAAAACTGGGTACAACCCGTAAAGCGGCATTGGAAAGAATAGGTACGGACAACATGATCGTGTTCAAGCCTAAAATCGGTAAATACAAGGTCTCCATTTTTACCGATATCGACTGCGGGTATTGCCGTAAACTGCATTCCGAAATCGACCAATACCTGGCGGAAGGTATCACGATTCAATACCTGTTTTTTCCAAGAGCAGGAAAAGGTTCTGATTCTTATGATAAAGCCGTATCGGTCTGGTGTGCTAAAGACCGCAACGCAGCTTTAACCGCAGCGAAAAAAGACCAAGGCCTGGAAAAGAAAACCTGTGCTAATCCGATTGATAAACACATGCAATTGGCTGCCGAATTTGAAGTGAAAGGTACGCCCATGATAGTGACCGAAAACGGCAATATTTATCCGGGGTATTTGCCAGCTAAGGAATTAGCCCAAGCTTTACAAGCAGAGAAAAATGTCCAATAAAGTTTTTTGTAAGCTGGGTTGAGGGTAAACCGAAACCCAGCTTACGGGCTATGACGAAGTCTAATGAGCGAGGAGTCGCATTGGATTCCGTTTCGCTCCAGCAGTTTAAAAAGTTCATCAGGGACTTCCGTTTCGGCTGGATTTACGAAAACACGCTCGACTAGAAGTCGGACATCTATTGCCACGCGAATACCATCCGAGCTGGGCTTAATCATTTGGTTTTTAAGATCATGGCACCAAAAGAACAGTCGGAACTCTCGTTCGTCTCGATAAGGTAAATCCTTGGTAACAACATGGTTAAAAACGTTACCAAGTGGAGTAACATCCTTCTCAAAGTCAACATAACTTACACCACCACCAGTAATTGAGCCTTTGAATAACTCGAACGAGGATTGTATTCTTTCGAAAGTGGTTCGGATAGCATAGCCTCGATCCGCGTACGCTTTCCACATAAGGTATGATTCGAAATCGTTCATATGCCAGCAGTTGGCATAGAATGCCTCGTGGTTGGCTTCGTATTCTTCGATTTCTTTTTTTGCGATCTCAAAAGAACTGCCTTGCGAAATAAACCAATTAAAAAGATGTTCTCTGGTACGTTTTGTTAGTAACCCTTCAAGTCCGTCGTCGAACTTGGGAACATGTGTGAAGAAAAGCTCTTGTGTTTCAAGTAGATCAACTAATCGTTCAAGTGTCATATAACGCCAAAGCAGTTGCCGACTATTGCTCGGTGGTGTGAGAATTAATGACAGTTCATACATATGAAAGAATGGTAAAGTTTGATTTGGTTGAATACTACGCTATTCCGCTCACAATAACCCCCTAAGCCTGTAAACCAGTTCCAAAGCCTGCTTAGGGCTTAACTCATCAGGATTAACATCCTCAAGTAACGTAATAGCTGGATGGCTTTCCTGGTTTGCGAACAAATCCAGTTGGTTTGTGCCTGATTCAGCTTGTTGTTCACTGTAAGCCTTATCCTCCAAGTGTCGTAGCTTGATTTTGGCTTTTTCAATAACAGACCGTGGCACACCCGCTAACGAAGCGACCTGTAGGCCATAACTTTGGTTGGCAGGGCCGTCTTTGACCGCATGGAGGAAGATAATCTTATCGCCATGTTCCATTGCATCCAGATGCACGTTAGCGATAGTTTTTTGTTCGTCTGCCAGGGTTGTCAATTCAAAATAGTGGGTGGCAAACAAGGTAAAAGCTTTAGTTTCCTTAGCCAAATAGTCAGCGCACGCCCAGGCTAATGAAAGCCCATCGAACGTGCTGGTGCCACGGCCTATTTCATCCATTAAAATTAGGCTGTTGGATGTCGCGTTGTGCAATATATTGGCGGTTTCAGACATCTCCACCATAAAGGTCGAACGGCCACTGGCTAGGTCGTCAGATGCGCCGATGCGGGTGAAAATCTTGTCGATAGGGCCGCAAATCAGGTTTTTGGCTGGTACGTAACAGCCAATATGTGCAATCAGGACAATCAGCGCGGTCTGGCGCATGTAAGTCGATTTGCCGCCCATGTTAGGGCCGGTAATCACCAGCATCCGGCGTTTATTGGACAGGGACAAGTCGTTGGCGACGAAAGGCGTATCTGACACCTGCTCGACTACCAGATGCCTGCCTCCTTCGATTTGAATGCCTGGCCTATCCGAAGTAAGCGTTGGCTGTGATAAATTCAGCGTGTAAGAGCGCTCTGCAAAGTTAGTTAGGACATCCAATTCAGCCAGAGCTGCGGCGCATTGTTGCAAAGCCAGTAAGTCTACTGCAATTCGGGTCAATAGCTGGTCATACAAGGCTTTCTCAAAAGACAGCGATTTTTCTTTGGCACTGAGGACTTTATCCTCAAATGCCTTTAATTCCTCAGTAATATAGCGTTCCGCACCTTTTAAAGTTTGCTTTCGGGTGTAATGGGGCGGGATTTTGTCAGCATGTAAATGAGAAATCTCGAGATAATAGCCATGCACACGATTGTAGTTGACCTTTAGCGTGTTAATGCCCGTAGCAGTCCTTTCCCTGCTTTCCAACTCCAGCAAGTATTGGTCGGCATTTTGGCTCAAGTTCCTAAGTTCGTCCAATTCCTGGTTGTATCCCGCCGCAATTACGCCGCCATCTCGGATCAATACGGGCGGATTTTCGACGATTGCTTGCTGCAATAAAGCCAGCAAGGCAGGATATTCCCCGATGTTTTGCAATAATAAGGTTAGGTGGGGGTTGTCACTGCAAGCAAGTACAGCTTGTAAGTCAGGCAAAACAGCTAATGTATTTCGTAGCACTAGCAAATCGCGTGGCCGGGCGGATTTCAAGGCGATCCGAGAACTAATCCGTTCAATATCACCCACTCGGCGTAAGTGAATTTGTAAATCTTTGTACAGCTTGCCATCGAGCAAACTGGAGATACAGGCATATCGGTGTTTGAGGATCTGATGGTCGCGCAACGGCCTGTTGAGCCAGCGTCGCAGACAGCGGCTACCCATGGCGGTCGCCGTCTTATCTAGTACACCCAGTAAGGTAAATTCTGTTTGTCCAGTTGGGTGAAAATCCAGTTCAAGATTACGGCGGCTGGCAGCATCCAGCACAATGCTGTCGCTGCTGTTTTCCGTGCTGATCCCTTGAATATGGGGGAGGGCGGTTTGTTGGGTATCTTTAATGTATTGAAGTAAAGCCCCGGCGGCGGCAATGGCGGAAGGTAAATTATCACAGCCGTAACCTTTCAAGTCCAACGCGTTGAATTGCTTTAGCACCAACAAACGTGCGCTTTCAGGTTCAAAATGCCAAGGCGGTCGTCTGCACAAACCTCCACGTTGTTTCAGGCTAACAGGAAGTGTCCAGCCTTCGCTGAACAACAATTCTGCCGGATTAAGTCGTCCGATTTCACTCAGCAATTGGTCTTCGGTATCGACTTGTTGTAACACGAAACGTCCGCTGGTCACATCTATACTGGCTAGTCCGTATTTGCTGTCAACAACGCATACGGCAACCAGCAAATTATCCTTACGGTCTTCCAACAAGGCCTCATCCGTGACAGTTCCAGGTGTGACAATACGTACCACCTTACGGTCAACTGGCCCTTTACTGGTTGCCGGATCGCCAATTTGTTCGCAAATCGCCACCGATTCGCCATGCTTTAACAACTTGGCTAAATAACCTTCGGCGGCATGATAGGGAATACCCGCCATCGCAATCGGAACACCAGCCGATTGACCCCGGCTGGTCAAGGTGATATCGAGTATGTGTGAGGCTTTCTTGGCATCATCGTAAAACAACTCATAAAAATCGCCCATGCGGTAAAACAGGAGGGTGTCGGGATGTTCCGCCTTGATACGTAAAAATTGTTGCATCATCGGGGTGTGTTTTAAAGAATCAGGTTTATTATCCCATTGATTTTCTTCGGTATGCATATTTATGTTATTGAAAATATGTATTAAAATAGATATTGTTCACATTTCCTATAGTATCTACACTTATCTAAACTTTCCTACACTTTGCAAAATAGTATAGGTTTTAGTATAGTTTTATTAAAATCATACTATTCTTTATGGCAGATAAAAAACCCATGCTGAAATGAACTTTGATCCACGTAAAGCAAAAGCTCTGCAACCAGGCCAGCATATCATATTCAAAGAATATTCTGGGCTTCGGCTTTTAGCGTCGGCAAAGGTTCGAACTTGGATTTATCGGTACAGAAGTTCAGTTGATAGCCGCCTCCGACAATTGGTTATTGGCCATTGGCCATCCATGTCGTTTCCGGCAGCAATTGTCGCGTGGGAGAAAATAAAAAACCAGCGCGATTTGGGGGTTGATCCTGTCCTGGAGGCAAAGCAAGCAAAACAAGCGGAAAAAGAATTGGTTAAGAAATCCCAGGCGGAAAAGGCTGAAAGCGCCTATACCGTAAGGACACTGTGCGATGAGTATTTGGAAGGGCATGTCTATCGGCACAGGGCAAAAAAAGGAGCCAAAGAAATTACTCGTATGTTTGACACCATGCTTGGTGATTTTGAAAACCTGCCATCCACTTCGATAACAAGAACCATGGCGTTTGACTTAATTCAGCGTTATGCCGGAACTTCTCCCGTCCAGGCCGGTAAATTGCGCTGTGAATTGGGTGCGGCTTGGGATTATGCAATGGATGCCGGTCGCTTGCCAGAAACTGCGGTTAACTGGTGGAGATTAATTTTACGTGGCAAAATAAGGTCAAAAGGTAAATCTGTTGCTGGAGTGAAAATTGGCACGGCAAAACGCATCTTATCTGAAAGCGAGGTAGGGGAGTTGCTTGCATGGCTGCCTAATTTTCCCGAGCAAGCCGCCGATGTTTTGTTATTATACCTTTGGACTGGGGCGCGCGGTTCTGAGATAGTGGGAATGACTGGTGCCGAAATTTCAAAGGAAGATGGTCAATATTGGTGGACAATACCGAAAGTTCGGACAAAAAACGCCCGACATGAACGCGCTGCCGATCAACGGGTGCCGCTCTTTGGGCGTGGCTTGGATATTGTTTTGCGTAGGAAGGGTTTGTATGGTGAATCATTTCTTTTTCCTGCGCGATTTAATAACACCCATATAGAACAACATACTATTCTGTATCAAGTTCATTATCGACAGCCTTATTGCCCAACACGTCCCGAAGTGGTTCGACTTCGATTAACTGTTTCGCATTGGGCGCCGCATGATTTACGTCGTACAGCCCGTACCCTTCTTGCTAAATTAGGCTGTCCTGATTCAGTCGGTGAGGTAATTTTAGGTCACATGCTGCCAGGAGTCGTTGGTATCTACAATCGACATCACTACGACGATGAAAAACAAATTTGGTTACTTGCTCTTTCTAATCATCTTGAGTCGCTACTGAAAAGCTTCGAGGGCTAGGTTTTCCATTGTGTCCACCAGTTGCTGTGTTTGGTGGAGGTAAGAATTCTGACAAGGGTAGCGATTCAGCCCATTCCTCTATTTCCCGCAAAAGCCAGCAGGATCGTCTTGCTGATGCCTTGCGTGGCTTAGGGAAATCGTTCCTGCGAATTAGTGCTTGTACTGTCGAAACTGATAACCCGGTGACCTCTGAAACAGCCTCAAGATCAATCATAATCGGTTTTAGGATTGACTGGCGTTTCTGGGTGTTGTTCATATTCTTTGTTCTCTACCCGGCAATCCATTGCTGAGCGCTAATGACATGGCTGTCAGATTGCCAGGGCACGAACAGGCAATGGGCCGTATAAAAACAATCCTGATGAGTCTCTTCCCAGAGTTCATGTAAGACCATGAGCCGCGTGTTGCCCCCGGCTTCCAGCATATAGATGCTCTCTCCAGGCCTGCGCGTGACCTTAAGGGGGGTATTAAGCCCTTTTTGCGCCCTTATTGATTCTTTAATGTCCAAGTAGCGGTCATTCAATGCGCGTCTTGGGTTTCTGTCATAAGGCTTGATCTGATTTATTTTCAGGACCATGTGCTGTGCGGACACCAGTTCCGTGCCGACGTTCACTGCCGGGCGCATCAATGGCCGCCCTTCATAGCATAAGGGACACTTGACGAGCGAAGGAGTTGCACTTGTGCTAGAGTAAGGCAACTTAGCGTGTAAGCTGTTAACGTGTTCATTTTACAACCATTATTTGAACCTTGGATTGTACTAATGAAATTATTCAAAACCGTAAATAAATAATAACAACAAATAGATACAAATGTAAATACTTACTAAATATTATTTTACATCGTTATGGAAACATTATATGCCATACCCGGAACAAACTGTTCGGTGATCAAGTTGGGTTTTGCCGAATGGGTTGGTTTGGAAGAGCCGAACTTTTTTAATCTCATCGAGACTGATGACAGCAACATCGTGCCTATAATCAATACGATATTCAATTTTTAGCCATTCAGTTCCCCAGGACTGATTTCAGACCTAATTTTTACAAACGTGCAGGCTGACATCCCCTTCGATATTTGCATACGCAGAAGGCCTACTAGGCTTAGACCAAAAAGACGCTGACAGCATTGTATTTAAGCCTGTCCAGGTCGAGCAGTTATATATGGCTCCCACAGTGAGGAGCTGGAAAAATTTCTTTCTGCCCGTACCCACTCCAAAGAATTGGTGGAAGTCATCATGCAAGAAATCTATCTTAAACTGATGGCGATACCCGACTTGGCCGTTATCAAAAACCCCAGCCCTTATCTCAACCGCCTCACCAACAACTTATTTATCGATCATTACCGCTAACAGCAACGGCTACAGCAGCATTTTCATGAACAGCCCGTTGATGATTGTGAGTTTATAGAACCGTCTCCCTCCCTGCCAGAACAAATCCATTACGAACAGCTACTGGCTGCTTACCAACAAGCCTTAAGCGAATTGCCCGGTTATGCCCAACAAATCGTCCGGCTTTATCACATTGATAGCCTGACGCACCTTGAAATTGCCAGGAAAATCGGCAAATCGGCCAGTTGGGTGGAAAAATCCATCACCAAGGCGCCCCTGCATTGCCGACAAAAAATAGGCGATATTGATTATTAGTACGGCTATTGCCGTTCCATATCGTCTACCTCTAATAATACTTTAAATAAGTCCTTCGACAAGTTCACCGCGAATGGTAACGAGTTGATGCCGTTTGTGGCGAACTTGTCGAACCATGAGCGGCATCAATTTATTCAGGGTTTCTATAATAAATGTTCACACCAATACGAGGAGTGCAACACCTGCCCGTATTAGGCCAGTGATTAAGAGAGGAAGGATAATGAAAACCGACATGACCGACCAACAAAAGATAGACCAAGAGACGGCAGCGTGGGTTGCCAAATTAAGTGCTAACACCGTATCCGGTGAAGACAGGCAACAATTCAATGCTTGGGTTGCCCAGTCCCCCGCATCGGCTAGCCTTTTTTGCCATGCGTAAGCATTGGCAGCAGCTTAAACAAGCCGCGCAGCTCTCGGCAGAATCGTCAGTCCTGCCGTCAAAAACCTATAAGCCCTGGATGCTGACCGCTGCCAGTGTGTTGCTGGCTGGCCGTCACCCTGTCCCTGTTTTACCCCAAACTAAAGGATGCGCTGTTTGCCGATGTGGTGACCGCCATTGACGACCACCACATCTTGCATTTGGAAGATGGCTGCAGAGCTGGGGTTTACTTATGATTAATTAAAACTTTAGCTACTGGAGTTTCCGTATTGGGTATTTCGAAAGGGAATTTAGCAAAGGTAAATTACGGCAACGGGTTTTAGTTACAATTCAAATTTGCCTCTAATAATTGCCATAACCCATTTAGCTGTCTTTTCAAAATTACCGAAAGGGAAAAAGTGGCAGCCGCTGAACAAATTATGTGGATAATCTTGGCAATGTTTTGCCAACCCTAGAATTAATTGTTCTGGTGTTGCTAATGTCGTGGTTTGCAGCAATTTCGACGGATTTTTCATTAATTGCTGTAATGATGCGCCTATCCCGCAATAGCTAGCCTGTTTAATCAGGCTCGTAATACCGACAACGCCATGAAAACCGACCCTGATCGGCAGATTAAGGCCGTGTTGCAATAGACGTCTCTCCCATTTTGCCACGACTGAAAAATCAAAAAAGAACTGGGTTACCAGAGACGTTTTATAGTCAAATTTTCTGCTGATCCTTTGTTTCTCCGACAAAATATCTATCAACTGAGTGTCATTCAATAGCGGATGTCCTTCGGGATGCCCAGCAAACCGCAAATCGACTATCCCATTGTTGGCCAAGGCATTACTCAATACCAATTCCAGTGATGACGCAAAAGAGCCATTTGCTTTTCCATAACTGTCTCCGGCAATAATCAATGCCCGGTCAACTTTTGCTTCCCGATTAAGAATGTTTAGCCATTTATCTATCATCTCAATACGGGGTATCCCACGGGCAGCGATATGAGGTACGGGAACCATGCCGTCATTATGTAAACGTTTGGCAAGATCAATGACATCGTTTGGTTTGGTGTTAGGGGTTGAAACGATGTAAACCTCCGTGCCGACCGGTAGTACTTTCTCAAAATCAGGAATTCCTAGCGCTTCTTTCGTCGTAATTTCCAAACTAAATCCGGTTAACAACGATTGAATATGAGAAGGCTTGATAATGTACGACAGCTCATTTAACCCAGAGTCTTGCTTACTGATATTCATAATTCACTATCTGTCATGGACGTTATTTTTATGTTTATTAATGAATCTTAAATTATATTTTACACTATCTTACGTTTACGTTATATTTATGTCTAGTTATTAATTTTAACTTGTTATCTGATCAGCAATTTACAGAGGGTTTAAACATGAAAACTAAATCAAAAAAAGTCACGATTAAAACATTGGGCGAAAAAGTTGCTAGAGGCGAAAAAATTATCGGTATGGAATGCCACGACACGCCAAGCGCCATGATGGCCGAAGAGTTGGGGATGGATTTGTTGTGCGTCGGCAGCCCTGGGCCGATGGGCTTATTCGGGCACAAGAGCATGAACACCGTGGATTTCCAGGAACAACTGTATTTTTTGGAAGCCGTGCTTCGGGGTGCCAGCCCCCGTTTATTTGCTGCAATATGCCCAATACGACAGCTTGCGTTTCGGAGGCGGATGCCGTTAGGAATGCCTCGGAAATCCAACGGCGCGGTGCCGATGGCGTCCACATTGAGCCACACATGAAAACGGTCAAGATGGTGGAGGCTATTGTTGCGGCTGGTATCCCTGTGATCGGGCACTTCGGCGTCCAGGGCGAACGCTGGTCGCAAGTGGGCAGTTACTTGCCGCGCGGTAAAACGGCGCAAGATGCGGTTGAAATCGTAAAGTTGATAAAAAGCTGCATCGATGCCGGCATCAGCACGGTATTACTGGAGCATACGTCTGAGGAGTTGACCAAATGGTGTTATGAAAACCTATCTGTTCCGGTGGCCAGTTTAGGTTCAGGGCCTCATGCACACGGGATTTTTCATGTGTCGTCCGACATTATTGGCTATTCTGTTTTCCCAACTCCACCTAAACGCCATTCTTTTGGCAATGTTTGGCAAAACATGAAAGACGCTTATACAGCCTACTATAAAGCGGCTCGTTCCGGTGTTTATCCAATTCAGGGTGAATCCCACCACATGCAGGAGGGTGAATTTGAGAAATTCCTGGATTTAGTCAGTTCGTGTTAAGCACTGGCATTTTTACTGTTGGGTGCGGATTCAGCTATGGAAAATTGTATCTGCCCCCAACAGTTTGAACGTCATTATATCAGACTAGCAATTCAATATTTTCGAAGCGAGTTCGGTTCCAATTACCCTGGACTTGATTTTGGCAAAGGCAGTATCCCTGCCTGTAGACGTGTCGTCCTCAAAAGGTGAAAACCCGCAATCGTCAGTCGTCCCAAGTTGCTGCACAGGAATATATTCTGCCGCCTGCAAGATACGGTCTCGAACTTGTTCCGGTTCTTCCACATCGGGATTGATCACGTCGATCACGCCTACATAAATGCGTTGCCCCGGCTTGAGGTGTTTTTTGATGATACCCAACACTTGCTCGGGGTTTTTCTCGCTGGCCAATTGCATATAAAAATTGGTCGCATCCAGTTTAAATAAATCGGGGATCAAGTCAGCATAATCCACATCGGCGCTATGGGTAGAATCATGGTCGCCGCCAGGACACGTATGCACACCAATTCGCTTGCGTTCCTCGATTGTAAAGTGACTTAACACCCGATTATTAAGATCAATAAAATCTTGCAGCAGTTTTTTGCTGGGATCGAGCTTGACCGATAAACGGCCTTCGGTGAAATCGATTTGGACATGATAAGCCCCAGCCTCAAAACAGCCGCGAATATCCGCTACCGTTTCTTGGATTAAATCGGTTATGAAGGCTTCCCGCGAATAGCCGGAGATCTCTTCTGCCGGATAAAGCAGGCTTAAAGCCGATGCCGAGATGACCGCTTGCTTGATAGGTTTATGGGCATAACGTTTGGCGGCTTTGACATAAGTGCCAGCATGGATGCCATACTTAAACGGGCCAGACGTTAGCCTTGGTAACTGTCTGGTGTGACCATCTTCAAAGGGTATTGTGACCCCATCAGCGGCGATATTGCTGAGATTAACCAACGGGTAAGTGGCGAAACTCGATTTGGTTTGTTCGCCGTCGGAAATAACGGGCGATCCGGTCGCCTCCAAACGGGCAATGGTGTCTTTGAGTGCATCCTCATACAAAGAGTCTAGGTTTGCTTGAGAAAGTTTCCCTAGCTTGAATTTTTCGATTCCTTCAAGAAGCGCTGGTGGACGTGGAATGCTGCCAATGGATTCGGTGGGTAATGTCATGTCTCTGTCCTGTTTTAGTTATTAGAAATGGCCTATCGTGTTGGGTTTTGATTGTTAACCCTTGGAATGTCTAATACCATTCCCAACAAGTATTCATATTAACAACATAGGGTTATAATCATGATTTAAAGTAAAGCCTAAATATGGGAGGCAACGATCGCACGACCAAGACAATTACCCGATACGTTGCAGGAGCATGATTTTCATGCGCTGGCGAAAACGGAACCGCATCCACGAACACGCGTTCGATTTCTGGGAATGGCGCATCTGCAAGATGGGCGAGACTACCATGAGATAGCGACGGCCTTACGCGTCCCTAAGATCACCGTCCAGGGCTGGGTGCAACGGTTTAAGGCGGAGGGTCTCGACGGCTTAAGGGAATCCCCGCGAAGTGGCGCAAAACGGAAATTGGCGGCGGCCCAGGAGACCGAGTTTAAGGCAGCGGTGATGGGGCTGCAAGAGCAACGGCCAGGCGGGCGGATTACAGGGCACGATATCAGGACCCTACTGGAAGAACAGTTCCAAGTGGCCTGTTGCCTCAATAGTGTTTACAACCTATTGGCCCGACTGGATCTGGTCTGGATCACGGTCCGGTCGAAACATCCGAAGCAAAGCCAGGCGAGCCAAGACACCTTTAAAAAAACTTCCGTGCCACGGTGATGGCCGTGGTGCCTGATGACCTGAGCGTGGAGAAGGTCGAGGTTTGGTTTCAGGATGAGGCGCGGGTGGGCCAACGGGGGACGGTGACGCGTATTTGGGCGCCCAAAGGCAGCCGTCCACGGGTCGTCCGGCAACAGCAATTTGAAGCGGCCTATGTGTTCGGGGCGGTCTGTCCTGTCGAGGGCAAGGCTTCGGCATTGGTCATGCCTGCGGCGAATTCAGAAAGTATGCAACATCATCTCGATTTGATTGCTGCTGCCGTCACTCCAGGTAAACACGCCGTATTGGTGTTGGATCGAGCCGCTTGGCATGTGACTGAAAAATTGCTGATGCCGGCTAACCTTTCTATCCTGCCTTTGCCGCCCTACTCGCCGGAACTGAACCCAGTTGAGCAAATATGGCAGCAGCTACGGCAATCAGATTGGGCTAACCGGTGCTTCAAGGGCTATGACGAAATCGTTGATGTATGTTGCCAGGCATGGAATCGGTTCGCCAGCCAGCCCGACTCCATTAGAAATCTGTGTACCCGACAGTGGGCTTTATTGATATGAGAAATTATTGGTATTGGTATAACACCGATATAGCACCATAAAGTGATACAAAATAAGGTACCAGATACGTCAAAAACACCTTCAAATAGTTAATGTCTTTTATTGCATTAAAGTCGTTCAAACACAGGCCAAGGAATAGCTCTGGCTGATTGATTAAGTTAAGCGCTGTACCCACTAATAACGCTATCTTGAATGAGCACCTGTAAATCCCATGTTTTCTGGCCGCTTGGCTGTAAGCTTTATACCTATTGCGCCGCATAGGATTTATTACCAAAGGATCGAAAGTTTTGCATCTTTTTCTGTCATATATGGCAGGTTATTTAAGTTATAATAAAAAACGATTTTGACTATTATTTGAACTTAACGATCCCTTTTTATCTAACTAAAATCTATTATTCATGTTAGTTATTGTCAATCGATATGCGTTTACCAAAAAGACCTGACCGAGAGGTCTTAAAAATCGGCGAAATGGCCGAAGAACTTGATACCACAGCCAGGACTATCAGGCTTTATGAGGAGCTCGGCCTTATAAGCCCAAACCGTACAGAAGGTGGCACCCGTTTATATGCCAGAAAAGACGTGAAGCGGATGGCGACCGCTTTGCAATTAAGCCGGGTTGGAATTGACCTTGAATCGATTCAACGGCTGGCAAAGACAAGGGAAGACTATGAGTCGGGTCAAGCCGCATGTACTGCTATGAAACCCTTATTGGATGAACTAAGAGGCCGAATTGTCAGCTTGATGGATGATTTGGAAACGCTGGAACTCGACCTGGAGCGAGCCGATATGTTGATCCGGCAGTGCAATCAATGTCCGAACAAGCCTAACCGTAAGGATTGCCCGGATTGTCCAGTGGAAAAGAATGTCGATTTATCGGGTATTGCCCGGCTGGTATGGGATCCTTGTTCGCCATAAAATCGGTTGTACAGGATGGTTTGAGAGTTAGATTCAAAAAAAGGTATTCGGCTGGAATTGAGAGAAACAATTTCAAATACATGATTTTCTAAGTATCTGTTTTAGATCCAAAGAAAACAGCGAAAGAAAAAAATTTCCCGAGCTACCATTAAATTACCGTCTGAATAAAATAACAGCTTAAAGACCCAAATCGTTTAGCCCTGGATGATCATCAGGACGGCGGCCTTGCGGCCAATAAAATTTCCGTTCTGATTCCTTGATTGGCAGATCATTGATACTGGCGTAGCGTTTTTGCATCAGGCCGTGTTCGTTAAACTCCCAGTTTTCATTGCCATAGGATCGGAACCACTGGCTCTCAGCATTATGCCATTCATAGGCAAAGCGCACGGCAATCCGGTTGCCCTCAAACGCCCATAATTCCTTAATTAAGCGATAGTCCAATTCCGTCGCCCATTTTCGTTTCAAGAATTCGATGATTTCTCTACGGCCAACTGGGAATTCGGCACGGTTTCGCCATTGGCTGTCGTTTGTGTAGGCCAAAGCGACTTTTTCCGCGTCGCGGTTATTCCAGCCGTCCTCGGCCATGCGTACTTTCTGCGTTGCGGTTTCATGGGTGAAAGGCGGGAACGGTGGGCGCGATTCTGTATTGGTATTCATTGTAGTCTCCTAAGATTTTCATATTGAATGTCGGGATTTGTTAAGTTCGTCTTCTTTTCCGGTCGCCCGCCATAAGCCGGGCATATCCACATAGCCCGGCAAGGCTTGGATTCGGCTGAGCCAGGCCGTAACTGCCGGGTATAGCTCAAGGTCGATATTCCCTTCCGGCACCAAAGCGATATAAGGGTAAATCGCGATATCGGCAATAGTGACCTGGCCGGCAGCCAGAAATTGATGCTTTTCAAGCCGGGCTTCCATGATTTGCAGCAAGTTTTCGGCGGTTATCCTCGATTCATCAAGGTTTATCGCCCGGCCGAATTTATGATGCAAGCGGAGCCGGTTTGACCCCAAGGACACTTCATTGGCAGCGGTGGATAGCCAAGCCATGACATCCGCTAGGGCTGCTGGCTCATCCGGCAACCATTGCACGCTACCGTGTTTTTTTGCGAGATAAACCAGGATCGCCTGGCTATCCCGGATGGTCACCTCGCCGTCTGTCAATACCGGCACCTGACCGAACGGGTTCATGGCCAAAAACTCCGCTGATTTTTGTTGCTGTGCGCTTCCGTTGACGATAACGCTCCGATAATCGAGACCCAGCAGGGACAGCATTAACCTGACTTTATGGCAATTTCCAGACAAGGCAAATTCGTACAATGTCATCATAGTTTTATCCTCTGGCGTTAATTAATAAGCTCATTTCTTGTTTATTCATCATCCTGAGGCTGATACTGATGATAATTGCGCTTTTAGCCTCTGGATTTCATCCAGTAACGGCGCAATCAGGCTATCGACCTCGGACTGGGTATACCGCGGTGTAATATGCTGCGGACAATTCCAATCCACCGCCGCAACCGTCATGATAATGCCGCGCTCAACCTTGGCCTCATAGCCGGGGACTGCAAGTTGTGCAACCAGGTCGGCATCCTCATCCCCATGGATCACCCTGGCGCGCGCCCAAAGCTTTAACCGTTGCCGGTTAGGGTAATCCATAAGGAACAGGGAAACGCGGTCATCACCGCTCAGATTGCCGATGCTGATATACTGCCTGTTACCCCTGAAATCGGCGAAACCGATGGTTTTTTCGTCCAATACTTTTAAGAACCCCTTGGGCCGCCACGGTGCTGGACATAAGGCCAGCCATTTTCGCCAACGGAAGCCAGATAGAAGCTGTCGCGTTCAGACAGGAAGGCTATCTCTTGTTCGCTGAGGGAGTCACGGATATCCTCGGCAAGGTCGAATTTCGAATAAGCCTGACGCGAGCCATAGCGGGTTTGCATCGACTTGACCGCATCCGTAAAGGCGATTTCTGAAAATGCGCGTGCCATCATGAGCCTCCTGTGAATTATCTTTAAGATTACACCTATCGGCGAATATCCCGCCGGCAATTCGCCAGCAGGATATAAATAGGTTATCGATTGGGTTTGAGATGCTTGCCAAGGAATTTACGGATAAGATTGGCAATTTCTTCGCCATGCGTTTCCAGGGCAAAATGCCCGGTATCCAGCAGATGTATCTCCGCACCGGGAAGGTCTCGCTTATAAGGTGCTGCTCCGGCGGCGATAAAAATCGCATCGTTCCTTCCCCAAACCACTAAAACCGGTGGGGCGTATTCGCGGAAATAAGCCTGCCACTGGGGATACAGCGGAATGTTGGTGCGGTAGTCGTAAAACAGGTCAAGCTGGATTTCGGCATTGCCTGGACGGTCGAGCAGCGCTTGATCTAGGGTCCAGGTATCAGGGCTGACCAATGACGTGTCCTTGACACCGTTGGTGTATTGCCATTTCGTGGCTTTAATCGACGTTAACCAACGGAGGGCTTCGCGTTCGGTCGAGCCGCCGGTTTGCCAATAGGCTTTGATGGGATCCCAGAACTCGCCGAGACCTTCCACATAAGCGTTGCCATTTTGGACGATGAGCGCAGTCACCTTGTCCGGATTAGCCGCCGCCAGCCGGAATCCGACTGGCGCACCATAATCCATCACGTACATTGCATAATTTTTAATATTGAGTTGTTGGAGCAATTTGTCTACCACATTAGCGTAATTGTCGAAGGTATAGGCGAACTTATCACGCCCGGGCATGGCACTTTGGCCGAAACCTGGGTAATCCGGCGCGATAACGTGGTACTTATCCGCCAGTAGCGGGATAAGGTTACGGAACATGTGCGACGAGGTCGGGAAGCCGTGCAACAGTAGCAGGACGGGGGCATTCTTGGCCCCAGCTTCACGATAAAATACCTCCACACCCTCGACATTAGCGGTGTGATAACTCAACTCTATTGGAACGAATGCGGCGTTTGCTTTATTAATCCGTTTGGCGGTTGCTACAGGCGGCGTTGATAACAATAGCAAAATAAGAAAAGTAAGCGGAAAATATTTGTAATTCATGGTAGTTCTCCAAGTTTAAGGTAGAAAATTTAATCCTTAACGCATAATGCATAACGGACGATTACACTTTCTCACATTCCACTTGAAGTTAGAATAATCATAAATCACAATATATTATTACGATAATTGGAATAAAGTATGGACAGATTGCATTTAATGACCGTCTTCGTAGCGGTTGCCGAGGAAGAGAGCTTTGCAGCAGGCGCGCGACGGCTCGGCATGTCGCCGCCTGCCGTGACGCGGGCAATCTCCGCCTTGGAAGACCGTTTGGGCGTGAAACTTCTTAACCGGACGACGCGCTACGTGCGGGTAACAGATGCCGGGAGCCGCTATCTCGACGATTGCCGCCGGATTATCCAGGAAACTGACGAAGCCGATGAAGCCGCCGCAGGAATTAATGCGGAACCGCGTGGCCATTTGGCGGTCACCGCACCGGTCATGTTTGGCAGGCTATTCGTCATTCCCGGTATTGTGGACTATTTGCAACGTTATCCGGGTATGGAAGTTTCTGCAGTATTTCTTGACCGCGTGGTCAATTTGCTTGAGGAAGGTTTTGATGTCGGCATCAGGATTGGCGAATTGCCGGATTCCAGTATGCGGGCAATTCGAGTTGGCCAAGTTAGACGTGTGTTGTGTGCATCGCCAGGCTATCTTGAAAAGCATGGTATTCCGAACAATCCGTCTGATCTATCAGGGCATAACATAATCGCAGCTACAGGTGTTAGTCCCAATATAGAGTGGAAATTTGTACAAGGCGCAAATTTTACAACAGTCCGCGTAAAACCCAGGCTAACCATCAACAGTAACGATGCTGTCATCAAAGCAGTTAGGGAAGGTTTTGGTATAACCCGCTTGTTATCTTATCAAATTATTCCTTACCTTAAATCTGGGGAGCTAAAGATCATACTGAGCCAATTTGAGACAGATCCGATCCCGATCCATGTTTTACACCGCGAAGGCCGTTACCCTTCAGCGAAAATCAGGTCGTTCGTTGACCTCATATCATCCAGGTTAAAGGAAGAACCCGGTTTCAACTGACCCTCGGTAATACAAAAATACGACAGCTTAGAAAAAGAGGTGTGGTCGAATCGTCCATGTTTATGGCGATAAAGCCGAAGGGAATGGGCACTGTAAGGTACAGATGAAGTCGTATAGTATTAAAATGAAGTAGAGCTTGGACTTATACACGTCGATAATTCCCCGGCGATTCGCCAAAATGCCGTTTGAAAGCCTTACTGAAAGCCGGAACGGAATTGTACCCGCAGCGCTCCGCGACCCGTTCCACGGTCATAGCTGGCTCCATCAACCAATGAGCGGCAATTTGCAAGCGCCAAGTTAGCAAGTAATCAATGGGCGATTGACCGATGAGGCCGGAAAATTTTTCTGACAACACGGATTTAGAAATTCCGCCTTGGGAACATAATTCCGAGATTGTCCATGGATGCCAAGGCTGCCGATGAATTAAGCCCAGTACGGTCGCAAGGCGCTTATCCTGCATGGCGGCAAACACGCCTTGCTGCACCAATCCTTCCTCAATGCAATAGCGGATCACGAGCACAAACAGCGAATCACATAAACGTTCCACCACCGAATCGCTGCCAAAGCGTTGGCTGGCGCTTTCATCGGTGATCAATTGGATAAGTCGGGTCAAACGGTCGCCAGCCTGACGGCATTTGATGACAATTTCATCAGGTAATGCCCGCCACAGCAAGGATTTTGGGTTAGCCAGTTCAATTTCACCGCAAACAAAGCCAGATTGGCCTTGTTCCCAATCGGTCAATTTGGTGCCTGCCATCGTATCGGGGAGGTGTTCGCCGCTGTAGGACAAATAATGGGTTGCGGCGTGTGGCAAAAACAGGATCAAGTCGCCTTTGTCGAGTTCAAGCGGGGTCAGCCAGCTTGGCGAATGCACCCAGCCTTTGCCTTTGCTGACCAGATGAAACCAGACCGATTGATCAGAGTTGTGGTCCATCAGCCAGCGTCCGCACACGCCGCCGGAATAAACCAGTTTGGCATGCAGGTTTAACGCATCAACGAGCGCGGTTAAGGCATCCAAGGCGAAATTCCGGACAATCGGACAACACTGCCGGAACAGCAGGCATGGGATAGGGGGTGCGGAAACGGTAACCTATCTTCGTCGGATCGCTTTATCCCTAAGGTAAGGCGGTCAAAGGCTAATTTGAACCAATCCATCAATGAACACCTGATTTTTTTAAAATGGAGACAATCATGAACCCATTCACCATTCATACTATTGAAACTGCACCTGTAACCGCCCAAAAGTTATTGGACAACTCCATGCACAAATACGGTTTTGTTCCGAACTTACACGGCGGGCTTGCCGAATCGCCCGCCGCCTTGCAAGCTTATCTTGACCTGACCCGGTTGTTCGGGACGACATCATTGACACCAGCCGAACAGCAAATCGTCCTGATTGCCGCCAGTGTTGAAAACCATTGCACTTATTGTGTGGCTGCGCATTCCATGATCGCCCGGCAAATGGTCAAGGTTGATCCGGCTGTGGTCGATGCCTTACGTCAAGGGCAGCCATTACCCGATAGCAAACTGGAAGCATTGGCTGTCTTTACCCGTACCGT
Source organism: uncultured Gammaproteobacteria bacterium (assembly GCA_963804035.1). Classification (GTDB taxonomy): domain Bacteria; phylum Pseudomonadota; class Gammaproteobacteria; order Methylococcales; family Methylomonadaceae; genus Methyloglobulus. The sequence continues at coordinate 78,459 of CAWDOO010000006.1, forward strand.
GGTCAAACAACGCGGTATGGTGACCGGTAAACCTTTGGCGGACTTTATCTCTGCGGGCTATAACTCTGCCCAGGTGCTGGATGTTGTCCTGGGCGTGGCGATGAAAACCCTGAGCAATTATACCAACCATATTATCGATACGCCTTTGGACAAAAAATTCCAAAGCGAAGCCTGGGATAACCCCGCTTGTTGTAGCAACAGCAAAGCGTGTGCTTAATGTAGCCGTTGTTAACCATTATTTCACCAAAAATAGGAGTAAAATCATGCCACTTGTACAAATTAAAGGGATTAGCGGGTATCTAACCCTGCCACAAAAACAGGAAATCATAAGCAAAGTGACCGATGCCATCGTCTCAGTTGAAGGCGAAGGCCTGCGTCCGGTCACCTGGGTGCTGATCGAAGATGTCGCTTCGGGCGAATGGGGCGTAGCGGGGAAATCTGTTACCACAGAAGACCTTCGTTTGTTGGGTCAATCGGCTTAATAACTGATGGCTAATGGCGATGGAAATAATCTATTGCCATTGGTTTTTAGTTAATTCTTCCTATGGGATTTATCATGAAGGCGTACTCCTATAGAAAGAATCCATAGCCTATAAATTACAGTTATGGAAATGATTTTCTAAACAACAAATTAAATCATTGCGTTAAAGATTGAATGTCTTCTGGTTTGGCGAAATCGACACCAACGCTGATAACAAAACTGGAAACTTCTTCGATACCCATTGTTGAAGGCTTTACTTTGGTTTTATGGACGATGACGGTAAATCCGGAGGTCGGGTTGGGCGAGGTCGGCACGTAAAGGACATACCATTCGTTGATTTTATTAGTCACATAAGCCGGTACCCACATGCCGTCTTTGGGGTATTCGACGAATACCACTTCACGTACTTGGGTTTCCTCGCTGGACAAAAACAGCCGCAGCAACTTACGGCTTACCCGATAGATACTGCCGATAACCGGAATACGCTGGATCATGGACTCGAAAAAGTAGAGCACGTGCGCTTGGTCATTTTTGAGCAACCGCCCGAAGTAAGCCAAGATGCTGAGTGCGGCCACGAAAAGGGCGATGGTGACCAACGGGTTTTCATACCGCCCATGCACCATCAGTACAAAATCCTTCAAGAACCGTTCGATATAAACGATGATTTGCAAGACCAATGCGATGGGCAAAAAGCCAATTACACCGAGTAATAGATAATTGATAAACGTGCGAATGTGATTTTTCATCATTAAGTCCCATTTTAAATAATCTTGGTGTAATGTAACGGAGCTGTCCTTATTTATTCACGCAAATTGCCTAAGAATTAGCGGATTCCAGAATTTTCAGGTAGTGTTTTTATCGTTTTCAATCCTATCTTTTTGCAAGCGATAAGCTCTGGTTGAATAGTCGTAAAAATAATTGGCAAGGTCGATGAGCAAGGTAATCCAAAACGCTTTTTTAAAGGTTATGGCGTGGGCGTAAAAACCGAGGATGCCTAAAATCAAAAAACCCACCAAGAATCTCAGCCAGCTATGGCTAAACCAATTAATGTCCGGTGTTTTCAAGAGGGCGATATTCAAGAAATAAAGCATGATAAAGCCCACTATAATCACAAAACTGAGCATTTTCATTGTAGTGCCTCTCTTTTAGCAAAGCCATGTTTAGCGAAAAGTAACGAATCTTACGTTTTGTGATTTGACCCTTGTTAACTTGGGTTGTTACAAATTCTTCGAATCGATTTTATTTTTTGTATCTAAAGGTTTCAAAACTTTAGCCTAGTCGGTAAAGCCAGAAATCAGTCCTGATATTATCTCGTACATGAGCCGAATTGAACCTACTATTAATCCGAACAATCGATTTTGATTGAAACTAACTAAGCTGAACTTATGTCCCAATAGCGTTACCTTCAATAAGGAATTACGAATGCATGGTAAAAACAGTAGCTGGCATCATCAGCCCATAAGCCAGGTCTTAGCGGAACTCTTAGCGAACATGAGCGGTTTGAGCGAGACTGAAGCGCAAACAAGACTGGTTACGCATGGGCCTAACCGTTTGCCGGAAGCGAAGAAGCGTGGCGTGTTCGTGAGGTTTTTGCTGCAATTCCACAATATCCTGATTTATGTTTTGTTGGCTTCTGCCACTATAACCGGATTCTTGCAGCATTGGCTCGATACTGCTGTCATTTTGGCGGTGGTCATCGCCAATGCGATTATCGGTTTCATTCAGGAAGGCAAGGCCAGGAAGGCAAGGCGGAAAAAGCGATGGATGCGATCTGCCACATGTTGGTGCCACGGGCAAACGTGTGACGGATGGCATACGCCGAAGCATTGCCGGTGAAAATGATGGTAGTTGTTTATGGGGAAGCGACTGGATATTTCCCGTGGGCTTTCAACGACTTTTTTACCAGGCGCCCTCCGAAAACTTTTGGCTGCCGAAGGTTATTGTCCTTTTTTTAGCTTAACATTCAAATCGCATGATGGAAAACGTAACTCGTCACCAATGGATTTCGGAATCCGCTTATTATAAATCGGAAGCCAGAGGTTTTGCGCCGGGCAGGGCGTTGGATGATTGGCTGGCTGCCGAGAATGACTATGCCAGGGTGCAAATTGCGTTTTATCTGGCTATGGCGGAAGAAGATGGCGGCATGACCATCGCTGGGTTACATCGGCTAGCACAATCCGTGGGCGTTGAGAGCCACGAAAATATCGATCTTAAAACCGAGTTGATCCAGGCTATCCAGGCGGCGACAAACCACCGTCCCTGCTTCCGTGCGGACTTAGATATAACCTGCACGGGGGCGATTGCCAATGGAGAACTGAATGTAAAAAACTGATTGCAACATGGCACCAAATTGACCGATGACGGGCTAAGGAAACAAAGTACATCAGTCACTGTCCCAGTGGCTAACTCATTTCACGAGAAAAAAACCATGCAGAATAAAGACAGGAATTGGCACCACCAGCTTCATACCGATATCCTCCCTGAACTCAGGTCAAACGTCGATGGCTTGAGCGAAGCGGAAGCGCAAACAAGGCTGGCTGCGTATGGCCCGAACCGCTTGCCGGAAACGAAAAAGCGCAGTGTGTTCATCCGGTTTTTACTGCAATTCCACAATATCCTGATTTATGTCTTGTTGGCTTCTGCCACTATAACCGGATTCTTGCAGCATTGGCTCGATACTGCGGTCATTTTGGCGGTGGTCATCGCCAATGCGGTTATCGGTTTCATCCAGGAAGGCAAGGCGGAAAAAGCGATGGATGCGATCCGCCACATGTTGGCGCCACGGGCAAACGTGTTGCGGGATGGCACACGCCGAAGCATTGCCGGTGAAACAGTCGTGCCCGGCGATATTATTTTGCTTGAGGCAGGCGACAAAGTCCCTGCCGACCTGCGCTTATTTTCGGTGCATAGCCTATCAGTGCAGGAAGCAATCTTGACCGGGGAGTCGGTACCTGTCGAAAAGTGCATTGAACCGGTCAACCTTGAAGCGCCCTTGGGCGACCGCTTCTGTATGGCTTATTCCGGCACCTTGGTGACGACCGGGCAAGCCAAAGGCATTGTGGTCGCAACTGGGGCGGAAACTGAGATCGGCCGCATTAGCGGCTTATTATCACAAGTCGAAACCTTGACGACACCGCTGGTCAAGCAAATGGATGTTTTCGCCAAATGGCTGACATTGCTGATTCTGGTCGTTGCGGCGTTGTTGCTGGTTTACGGTTATTTTGTCGGCCATCACGAATTTTCGGAAATGTTTATGGCGGTGGTCGGGCTGTCGGTGGCGGCGATACCGGAAGGCTTGCCTGCCGTTCTGACCATTACCTTAGCAGTTGGGGTGCAAGCGATGGCAAGACGCAATGCGATTGTCCGCCATCTCCCAGCCATTGAAACCTTGGGCTCCGTATCGGCCATTTGTACCGATAAAACCGGCACCTTGACACGAAATGAAATGATGGTGACGATGGTGTTGACGTCCCAGCATCTGTTTGCCCTTGATGGCACGGGTTATGAACCCAAAGGCATCATCCGGCTGAAAGATGAAGAAATCAAGCCGTACGAACATGCCATCCTTGATGAACTCGCCCGGGCTGCGTCCTTCTGCAATGATGCGGCACTCCGTGAGCATGCTGGCAACTGGCTGGTTGAAGGCGATCCCATGGAAGGCGCACTCTTATCATTTGCCGGAAAAGTCAACGATAAGGTAAGAGTGGAACAATCCGCATGGACGCGCACCGATGCGATTCCCTTTGATGCCAAGCACCGTTATATGGCGACTTTATATCATGACCATGATAAGTCTGCCTTTATCTTTGTAAAAGGCGCGCCGGAGCGGATTCTCGCCATGTGCCAACAGCAACGTTCGCCTACAGGCGGGTCAGAACCTCTGAATCAGCCTTATTGGCAGATCGAGGCCGATGCCATTGCCGCGCTGGGTCAACGTGTTTTGGCATTCGCCGTCCGTCCCGTCAATCCCGAACATACCGTCTTGGAACATGAGGACTTAGAAGGATCGCTTATTTTGCTCGGCATGGTGGGTATGATCGATCCGCCCCGGCCCGAAGCCGTTGCCGCAGTTGAAGAATGCCACCGCGCCGGTATCCGGGTCAAGATGATTACCGGCGACCACGCAAAAACTGCTATGGCGATCGGTAGGGAAATTGGTCTGGGGAATCCCGATACCGTGTTGACAGGCAATGATCTCGATACAATGAGCGATCTGGCGCTCAAGGAAGCCGTATTGCATTGCGATATTTTCGCCCGTACCAGTCCGGAACATAAGTTACGGTTAGTTATGGCACTGCAAGCCCAGGGCATGACGGTCGCCATGACCGGCGATGGGGTCAACGATGCCCCCGCCCTAAAACGGGCGGATGCAGGCATTGCCATGGGCAAGAGCGGCAGCGAAGTCGCCAAGGAAGCGGCGCAACTGGTCTTGGCCGACGACAATTTCGCCTCTATTGTCGCCGCCGTTCGCGAGGGGCGTACGGTTTACGACAACATCAAGAAGGTTATCAGTTGGACGTTGCCGACCAACGCCGGGGAAACCATGGCAATCATCGTAGCGTTGCTGTTTGGCTTGACGTTGCCGATAACCCCGATCCAAATTCTCTGGATTAACCTGATTACCGCCATCACCCTCGGTATTGCCCTCGCTTTCGAACCAACCGAAGAAAACACCATGCGCCGTCCGCCGCGCCCCCGCAACCAACCGTTGTTAACCGGCGAACTGGTCTGGCAAATCATGCTGGTTTCCGTCCTGTTTTTCTGTGGGGTTTTCGGTGTGTTCAACTACGCAACCGATCGCGGCTCTTCAGTCGAATTGGCGCGTACCCTGACGCTCAATACCTTGGTCATCATGGAAATTTCCTACTTGTTTTTCATCCGCAATCTCTACGGGACATCGCTTTCCTGGCAATCGCTCCGTTGTACAAAAGTCGTCTGGATGGTGGTCATAGCCATAACGCTTGCACAATATGCCATCACCTATTTGCCGCCTTTACAAGCGATATTTGCAACCGAACCTATCCCATTCAGGGAAGGCGTATTGGTGGTCGGCGTTGGCCTTGTACTGTTTATCATTTTGGAAATTGAAAAACAAATTCGCCTGCATCTTTCTTCTTTAACTTAGCCACACTTGCAAGCATGATACGCCAGTAAAAAATTTTTGCCCCAAATTGAAAACCAGGCATCAATTTGAACGCGTGATGATACTATTTCCTGCCTAAAATAAATAAAAATGAGCCGGAAGCTGCAGCGTAAAAATGGAAGGTCTCGAACTTTAAAGCCTAATTTCAAAGCATCCAAACAATCAAATAAGAAAAATGCTGAAATTCGATAGTTATTTAACAACCTACCTGATCTATTCGATAAGATGAACCCAATACAATCCAGCCCCCGTCCCCGCCATTTAGCCATCGATTTTTTTCGGGGCTGGGCGTTAATCGTGATCTTTATCAACCATGTCCCGTTAAATGAATGGATGCTTTATACCCCATCCCGTTTTGGTTTTAGCGACGCCTCGGAAATCTTTGTTTTCTTTTCCGGCTATGCGGCTGCGCTCAGTTACGGTCGCAGCTTTAAACACACGGGGCTCAGCCTGACCAGCTTGGCGGTTGTTTACCGCTGTGTTCAACTCTATGTTTGCTATCTGGTTTTATTTTTAGCATTAGCTTCAATCTGTGCCTTGGCGAATGAGAAATTCATCGAACCCGACTATATTGAAAGGCTGCAGCTGCATTATTTTTTCGACCAAACGCCGGAAGCTTTGCTTTATTTAGTCACCTTACGTTACATCCCCTATTTTTTCGACATACTGCCATTGTATATTGTTGTGTTGTTGGGGTTGCCGGCGCTTCTACAACTATCCAAAATTTGGCCTAAATTAACGCTGTTTCTGCCTATATTGATTTATCTGATTCAATGGTATTTCAACTTTTTTCTTAGCGCCGACCCTCATAGCGATCGTGTCTGGTTTTTCAATCCTTTCGCCTGGCAACTACAGTTTTTTTCAGGGTTTGCCGTGGCTGCGGGTTGGGTCAATATTAAGCCGTCACGCCGATTGCTATGTCTCTGTGCGGCCTTCGTACTGTTAGCCATTCCGCTAAGCCACTTTCCCACGCTGTGGTCTGTCCAGATATTGCATGATGCACGTAATGTATTGGAACCATTCCTGAATAAAACCAATTTAGGCCTGTTACGTTGGGTGCATTTTATGGCATTGGCGATCTTGATTAGGGCAGGATTACAATATAGGCCGACGTTAATAAACCATTGGACTGCACAGGGTTTTATTAAAATGGGACAACAAAGTTTGCCGATATATTTATTGGGCATGGTGTTGTCTTTTCTCGGCGGAATTATGCTGGACCAATACGGCCACGGTGCATCCGTATTATTTTTTGTAAATGTTAGCGGCGTCTTATTTCTGACGCTATCCGCCTATTTCATCAGTTGGCTGGATACCAAACCTTGGAAGCAATACCGGTATCAACAGGATCCTTTGGAAACTTGTATCACTCTGGGCTAATTGTAATTGCTTACCCTGTTGTCGCCATATAAACCGTCAGGGGATTATCCAGAGTTTGCAAGAAGCCAACCTCTAACGGAAAACAGACATTCTACTTGAATGCAATTTGACCTTGGAAAACGAGAATTGGAACCCGTTGGTTACGTGGTAACTTTCGATTCGGAATAAACGTATAAATGTTGCTCGTTTACAAAGCACTTCTGCCACCAGTGCAAAATGCTCCTGCCGTATATTTCCGGACAAATATGCATATTACCCAAAGAACTGGCCCGGTTTCTGCTTGCCGGCATTTACGGGCTGAGGGTCTTTAATAAAACCCAGCCCGATATTATCGCCTTGGAATCCATCGTGGATAATTTGCTTTTTGTGCTGAAGAGAAAATCTTGCAGCTATGGAGCCTGATGTTTACCTAAATGGCGTCCGGCTGCAAGACCGGTCAGCTTATATCGTGGGCTCCGTCCACAGATCAAAAAGCTATGCATCGGCCGGGTGATGACCCAAGTTAATGATGAGTTCTCCCCCGATCCTCTCAAGTTCAATTCTATCTTTGTCACTGGCGACACTAATATCATCAGGCAAATGATCGCGATGTTCGCGCAGCCAAACATCTAATTCATGGCCAATGTGCGTCAGGATAGTGCGTTCCGGCCTGATGTTGTCATGGATGGCAAGGGCTAGTTTGAGATCATTGTGATTCTTCGGCGGGGTATCCGTGGGCGGAAACGAGCAATCCAGAATCATCAAATCCGGTCGCCAATGCCGTAAAAACGCCCAGGTTGGCTTGGGTAAACCGACGGTATCGGTTAAGTAGGCCAGCTTGATGGTGCGATACTCAAAACAGTAACCCAAGGTTTTTTTGGAATGCACTAGGGAAACCGGCGTCACAGCCATTCCACCCAGTTGAAAACCTTGCAAAGGTTTGAGATTTGAAAAAGCTAAAATACCGGGATTTTTGAACAAATCACCGCAGCCTTCGGCATCATCCGGCCCATAAACTGGAATGGTATGTCCAACGCCCCAACGCAGGGGAAACAGCCCTTGCACATGGTCGGGGTGGTAATGGGTCAATAAAATGCTATGCAAGGCGCCATCGGGAAAGCGTTGCTTGAGGTCGGGCAAACCGGCATCCAGCAAGATGTCATGGCCGTTCACGCTCAACAACGCCGAACAGGGTTCTCGACGCAATTCGCTGTTAAAGACAGCCATACGGCAAATTTCGCACCGGCAGCCATGCACCGGGACACCCGGGGCATTCGCCGTGCCCAGAAATTTTAAAGAAAGTCGATCAGGCATTTCAAATGGTCGAATAAACCAGGCGCGGATTATTCAGTAGTTGGGTGAACGCCTCGCCGGCCTGTTCCAGCGTGCCGTCGTTGCTGAGCACGGTGACATTGGGATGTTCGATGCGATTGAACGACGACGCCCGTTGCAGACGTAACTCAATCTCGGCATCCGATTCGCGTTGACGTTTTCTTAACCGCTCACGCAACACCTCTGTCGAAGCTTTGATCAAGACCACGCGCATGCCGGGTTCCTTGGCAAGCGCGGCGAGCATATACTCGCGCGAACCATTGATGACCACATCGAAATCGAGCCCCAGCCACAGATTGATTTCCTTGCCAATACCGTACCGCCAGCCGTGGCTGTCCCAGTGCATCGAAAAGAATCCCTGTGCTTGCTTGGCGCTGAATTCGGGTTCCGGTAAATAGATATGATTTTCGCCGACCAGCTCCGGCGGTCGGGTGATATAGCGATGGGCGAAGACGATGCGCTGCCTGCCGGTCAATTTTTCACGCGCATAGTGCATCAGGCTGTCCTTGCCGGTGCCGGAAGCGCCGATGATGTAAAACAGCCGTCCCGTCATAACAGCGCACCGTCAAAACGGGTTTGATACACCCGTCGACCCTTGACCCAACATTGCCCGACCTGCGGGTAATCATCCAGGAATTCCACACAGACCAGATCGGCGCGTTTACCCACGGCAATTTCGCCGCGATCGGCCATGCCCAGGGCGACGGCGGGGTTAAAACTGACCAGCCGCACGGCTTCCGGCAGCTCCAGCACTCCGCGTTGCACCAACATGAACACGGCGGTCAGCAGACTGGCCGGGGCGTAATCGGAACATAAGCAACGGGCAACGCCGTGCTCTATGGCATCCTGCGCTTTCATCGAACCGCTTTGGCTCTTGCCGCGCAGAATATTGGGCGCCCCCATGATGGTCGTCATGCCTTGCTCTATGGCATAACGCGCGGTCTCCAGGTTGATGGGAAATTCGCTGATATGCACGTTCAATCCCTTCAATTCGGCTATTTTGTCCGGGCAATCGTCATCATGGCTGGCGACATGCACACCTTTGGCGTGCGCATGTTCAATCAATTGCTTGACGCGGATTTGCGCGGCTTCCGCCTGCCCCAGTTTGTCATCGATGAGCGACTGGGTTTCGGCTTCGGTTTTCTGATAGCTATTTTGCAAATAATCCCGATAGGCGCGCATGTCCTTGAACTGGCCTTGGCCTGGCGTGTGATCCATGATAGACAGCAAATGCACACTGTCTTCGTCGAGCAATTCGAGCAAGACCGGCAATGCCGTTGGATCGGTGATTTCATAACGGGTATGCACACGATTATCGACCAGCCCTTTACCGTTGAACGCATGAATGGCTCGGACGATGTCGGCCGCCATGGCGTTATTGCGCAGCCCCAGTTCGGCGTTGGCAAACGATAGTGAGTGAAACACCGTGGTAATGCCCGCTGCTGCGTTGCGCTTGTCGGCCTGAACAATGGCATAGTCCAGCGGAAAATGCACGTTAGGGCGAGGTTCGATGTCTTTTTCCAAGGCATCGGCATGCAGATCGATCAAACCCGGCAATAGATAACGGTTACCTAGATCGATAAGCTGTGCGCCATGGGCATGAATGGGATCGATGAGACCGATAGCGGCTATGTGACTATCTTCGATCAGTAGACTGGCCTGTTCCAATACTTGATCAGCTAATACCAGACGAGCGTTGGTAATCAGAAAATTCATTTTTTACTCCAGTGTGTGGGGCGGTCGTTGGCAACAGGAACAGATAATTCCACCACTTCATCCGCCATACGTTTAACCAAATCGGCATGGTGAAAAATCGCCAGCATGCCGACGCCTTGCGCTTTTTTGCGCTGAATCAAGTCAACGACGCGATCGGTGGTTTTAGCGTCCAGACTGGCGGTCGGCTCGTCCAGCAGCAGCAGCCGTGGCGAGGCAATCAGACCGCGCGCCAGATTCACCCGTTGTTTCTCGCCACCGGAAAATGTAGCGGGCGGCACTTCCCATAAACGGTCGGGAATATTCAGTTCCGCTAATAATTCAGCGGCCCGCGCCCGGCCTTGCTGTTTACTTACGCCTTGTTGATAAAGCGGCATCGCCACGACATCCAGGGTTTTTTGCCGGGGCAAAGTATGTAAAAACTGAGTGACGAAGCCGATTTCTTCACGCCGCAGCTCCAGAATGCGATGTTCCAAGGCCAGCGCCAAATCCAGGGTGCCGCCCGCCGCCGTTTCGTACAACAACCGTCCGCTACTGGGTAAATAAGTGCGGTAAATACTTTTGAGTACAGACGATTTACCGGCTCCGGTCGGGCCGATCAAGGCCGTCAGTTTGCCCGAATACACCGTGAGATTGACCTGAGATGACGACGGTATGACTTTATTTTGTTCATGCAAATAAAAGGTTTTGGACAGGTTTTCGACGCTCAATAATGGTTTGCTAGTCATAGTCCTGCTCCTTATAGCGCCGAAGCGACCAATTGTTGGGTATAGGCATGTTGCGGATCTTCCAGAATCTGGTCGGTCAAACCGCTCTCGATCACGCGCCCGTATTTCATGACCAGCGTGCGTCCCGCCAACAGTCGAATCACCCCCAAATCATGCGTCACCACGATCATGGCGGTATTCAGCTCGGACTGGATTTCCAGGATCAAGTCCAGAATTTTGGCCTGTACCGACAAATCCAGCCCCGTCGTCACCTCATCCAGAAACAACAGTGGCGGCCGTGTCGCCAGCGCCTTGGCGATTTGTACCCGTTGCTGCATGCCGCCGGAGAAGTTTTTTGGCTGCTCGTCCATGCGTTCGGTCAAGACTTCCGTGCGCGCCAGCAAGGTTTGCGCACGGCTGCGTATCTCGCTGTAATTCATCACTTGGCTCATCAATAAGCGCTCGGCAATATTGCCGCCCGCCGAAATGTCGAAATTCAATCCCAGATTGGGGTTTTGATAGACCATGCCAAAGCGGCGATTGCGAAGGCTCCGACGCTGGGCAGGATTGAGTTTGAACAAGTGTTGTTGTTCCGATTCATCAAAAAAAATAGCGCTGCCGCTGCAGGGCATTTGATCGAAATACAGGCATTTGACCGCTGTCGATTTACCGCTGCCGGACTCTCCCATGATTCCGAGAATTTCACCTTTGTATAAATCGAAATTTAAATCGTGCAAGGCGACAATACTGCCGCAATGGGGGCAGATATTGGTTTCGAACTCGGGCCGGTGCAGCTGAAACACAGCTCGCAACCTGGACCGTAGACTTGAGACAAGCCTTTGACTTCAAGAATTTTATCCATGTGCGGACTCCCGCTGCTGTTCGCAATAATCGCTGTCGGAACATTGGTAAACCCGTTCCCCTTCTGCATCAATGAATTCATCGAGAAAGCTCGCGCGCGAGCCGCAATGCTGGCAAGCTCGCCTCATACCCTCGGCATCGTGGAAATCCTCGATACGGAACGGCACGTCATCGAACGCCAGCGGTTCTGTCGGACAATGCGGGGGAACGGCATAGATTTTTTTCTCTCGCCCGGCGCCGAACAAAATCAACGCCTTGGACTGATGCAGTTTGGGCACGTCATAGCGAGGAATCGGCGACGGGTCGATGATGTAATGACCATTGATCCGGGTTGGATAGCGGTGTGAAATGGTGATTTCATCAAACTTGACGATGTCTTCGTACAATTTGACCAGCAACCTGGAATAATCCGCTTCACCATGCATCAACTTGCGTTTGTCTTCGCTGGGTTCAACGATGACCAGCGCATCGGGATAAGGCACTTGCAGCACCAGAATCTGGTCGGCGCGCAAAGCGTGTTCCGGTATCCGGTGCCTGGATTGAATCAAGGTCGCATCCTGTACGCGGGTGGTGGTGTCGATACCGGGGCAAGTCATTTCGATGAACTTGCGCAAATTGACGGCATTGACCGAATCGTCGGAACCTTGGTCGATGACTTTCAAGGTATCTTCGGGCCCAATCAGGGATAGCGTCAATTGCAGGCCGCCGGTGCCGAAACCGCGCGCCATCGGCATTTCCCGGGAGGAATACGGCACCTGATAACCCGGGATACAAATGGCTTTAAGCATACTGCGGCGTATTTCGCGTTTAGCGTATTCGTCCAAAAAAGCAAAATTGATGTCACTCATCATTGGCATCCTGTTTTTGTCGCGTGGTTCGCAGCCTGTCCATATCCGACTGAAAGGTCACGTAGTGCGGCATTTTGTAGTGCGAAGCAAAGCCCATGGAATCGATGCCATCGACATGTAACAACACAAATTCGGGATCCTCGGAGGGGTTGGCTGGGCCATCCTGCATGCCTTTTTGCAGCGCACGGTCCAAAATGGCCATGGAAATCGCCTTGACTTCGTTATGCCCGAAGCAGGCGCCATAACCCAAGGTAAATGTGGGCAAAGCATGCTTATCGTCACTGTTTTGATACATCGCCACGACTTCGCATTCGGTCATCAGCACCTCACCCACTTCGATCAATTCACCGGTGATCGGATGCGGCAGCATGACCGGCAGATAGCCCACTCTGAGCTCAGCCACGGTGGGATGGACATCACCGTAGCCGCGCATGTTGGAATAAGCGATGGCTAGCAAAGACCCCGTTTCGCCGCGCGCCATGGTCGCCAAGGCCGCCGAGCGAGGCACCGGAAAAATCAGCGGTTCGCGGGTAATGTCGAAGGCTTGCTCACGGGCGGCCGGATTGATTTTGGGCAGCAACCCTTCGGTTCTGAGATTATCGAGTACCTTGGGAAAACTGTCCGGAATCTCATGGGTTGTTAAGCCGGCAAACAGGTTTTTCGCCGCCGTCTGAAACTGCTCCGGTGTCTCGTCGATCAGCTCCATGCGTAACAGACGCAAGGCATAATCGGTGGTAGGGCCTAATATCTGGCCGCCGGGAATATCCTTGAACGATGCTGAAATCCTGCGAATCAAACGCATGTTTGCGGTATCGTGCGCCGTCGTTTCCAGCAGCCGAGGCTTGGTGGAACGATAAGCGCGCAGCGCGAAACTTGCCTCCAAGGTATCGCCCAGACTCTGCTTGATGGCCAACGCCGCCAGTTTCGGGTGATACAAGCCACCTTCCGACAGGATGCGCCCATGCAAAAAATACAGTTGATTTTCAATGGTGGTGGTATCGAGAGGCAATGCGCCTTCCGCTTGCCTGACCCGCAAGTATTCCATGGCATCGGCAGCAGCTTCGATGGCTTTGCCACCACCTTTAATTGCGACATAACCCATCAGTCTTCCTCCGTAATGCGTGTGGTTCGGGGTAAAGCAACGAGGCCGTCATTAGCGACCAGCAGTATGTCAACCCCCATTGGGAAAGCACTGTTCCACTGCGAACGCTGTTGCAACCAACTTGGATCCAGTCCTTGCGAAGACAGCACTGCCAACGTCTCGATGCCGGGACCACTCAACCGATAACGTGGGTTACCCGCGCATACGCTACCCACCTGCACTATCAGGGTCGCGCCGTGTTCTGGGCTGGCTAAAGAGCCTAAGCGGGGTTCGAAATCCACGGGCCGAGTACCTTGGCAGATAATGAACGCCGCCTGTTCCGCCGGACTGGGCTTGAGTTGCAGGCACAGCCAGTCGTTGTCAGCCAGCAGACGGTGCGGGTCGGCCAGACTGGTTTCGCCATCGGTCAGCGTGACCAGAACGCCGAGGGCATCGCGCCCACCGACATTGGGGAGTGCCACGATGCTACCGGGGCGAGAAAATGCGTCCAGCAGTTGCCGAAAAGCCTGTTGTTGAAAATCGGCCTGCCAAATGTTGTCAATCATCGTCGTCATCCTCGGCCGCGTTGAGCAGCGCAAAATCCACACGGGTTTTGGCCAGCATGGCATTGCGCACTGCCTGCTGTTCAGATAATTGCTGCAAGCCCATCTCCAGCAATTGGTGCAAAGCCTGCCAGCCGGACAATTGATGGGCCAAAACAGCATCGCACACCGCCAGCAGCTCTATTTTTTCACTGTCGTCGTCTAACAATTGAGCCGCCCCCTGAACGCGCTCACCATCGCCGGTCACGAGTTCCACCCAGGCACTGGCGAGCGGTACTTCGCCAAGAAAATAGGGGTCGTTAAACGCGCTATCGCGTAATTGCAGCATGGCCAGACCGGTTTGGGTGAGCTGTACCGGCCGAATAGTCCATTGCGTACCCCATTCATCGAGCAATGCCTTGAGCGTTTGTTTGGACTGGCAAGCCAAGGCTTTGGGCCAGTCGCGTCTAGGTATATTCATCAGTTCAGCACCTTTCTTAACCAAGATGACACGTTATCGATCACGACGATGACCACCAAAATTAAAATGATCAGCGCCGAAGCTTCGTTGTATTTGAACAAGCGCAGGGCATCGTGCAGTTCCAGGCCAATCCCGCCGGCTCCCACCAAGCCCAGCACCGAGGCCATGCGCACGTTGCGGTCAAAGATATACAGCGTGTTGCCCACAGCCTCCCGCAACATGGAGGGCCAGGCGGCGAACACGATTTTTTGGGTAAAACCGGCACCGACCGCCGATAAGGCTTCGTATTTTCCCGCAGGTACCCGTTCCATGTTCTCGGCAAAAAATTTACCGAGAAAACCAGCGGTGTGAATCGACAATGCCAATACACCCGGCAAGGGACCCAAGCCCAATGAACTGACAAAAATCAGTGCCAGCAATAGATCGGGCATGGCGCGCATGAAATTCAACACTTCGCGGGCAATCCGGTAGGCTAAGGCATTGGGCGTTAACGGGCGGGCTGCATAAGGCGACAAGGTGGCGGCGATAATAAAGGCCAATGTAGTCCCCCAAAATGCCGTCAACAAGGTTTCCAACATCAGAACTAGATAACTAGATATGTTGCGGAAATCAGGGGTGCCATAGCGGCTCAGATATTCCGCTATATCTTCGACGCCATAGAGCAAGTCCTTGAATTCGAAACCAATATCGACAACGATCAACCACAATAGGGCCAAGGTCAGACTCAACCACAGCGGCAACCAATTTTTCGGTTTCGGAGGTAAGGTCTTAGTGGACATTGTATATGTCTCCCAGGGCTTTTTGCCGGAATACGTCGGATAAGCGATCCAACAGCGTCACCAGCAGATAAATAGAAAACGCGATCATGGCAATACGTTCGTAATTGAATAAGCGCATGGTCATCACCATGTCATAGCCAATGCCACCGGCGCCAACCAAACCTAAAATGGAGGCCGCGCGCAGGTTGTGATCGAGGATATACAACAACGAACCGATAAAGTCCGGCACGGCTTGCGGCAACATGGCGTAGAGGATGCTCTGGAATTGGTTGCAACCGGTCGCCTCCAAGCCTTCGATGGCCTTGGTATCGACAACTTCAATCGCTTCGGCAATGAACTTGCCCATAAAGCCTACCGTCACCAACGCAAGCGCCATAATGCCGGGTAGCGGCCCAAGCCCAGTGCCGACACGAACACCAACGCCCACACCAGTTCCGGCAAAGCCCGAATGAAACTCAACAGGTCTCGGCTGAGACGGTACAACCAAGGATGCGGACTGGCGTTTTTGGCGGCAAAAATGCCCAATGGCAACGACAACAACACCGCCAATGCGGTTGCCAGTAGCGACATTTCGACCGTCTCCAGCATTTTTTTGCCCAGTTGCGGCAAATAAGCCCAATCGGGCATTACCCAGAGATGTTGGGTGAAATGCAGCATACGGGGTATGGCATTGAGCAACTTGTCAGGCGACATGCCAACGGCCGATGCGGTGCAGAGCATGACGAGCAGCGGCAACGCCAAACCCAGGACCGTCACGGCCGGCGGCTTACCGTTAGGCGTGGGCCAGTGCCAATTCATCTGCATGATGGTTCTCCAGAGGGGCGGTAGTGCCATAGATGTCGGCCAATTGGGATGGTGTCAAACGTTCAGGACTGCCATCAAACACCACGGATCCGGCATTGAGGGCGATGACACGGTCGGCATATTGTTTGGCATATTCCACTTGGTGCAGATTGACGACCACGGTAATGCCTTTCTCGGTGCAAATCTTGCGCAATAATGCCAGAACATCCTCGCTGGCTTTCGGATCAAGGCTCGCGATAGGCTCATCGGCCAAAATCAGCTTGGGCTGCTGCGCCAAGGCGCGGGCAATGCCCACGCGTTGTTGCTGTCCACCCGACAGCTTGTCGGCGCGGCTCCAAGCCTTGTCCAATAAATCGACTTCCCGAAGCGCCGCTTCGGCGATCTGGAAATCGGATTTTGGGAACAAATAGAACAAACTGCTTAGCCAACCCCGCTCGGCCAGCCGCCCGATCAGGACATTGGTCATAACGTTCAAGCGATCGACCAGATTGAATTGCTGAAACACCATGCCGACATGCGCGCGGACTCGACGACGGTTACGCGGGGTCAACACTTCACTGTCGATGCTGATTTCGCCGCCTGATGCAGGATCGAGCGCATTAATGGCTCTCAGCAATGTCGATTTGCCGGCGCCGCTGGGCCCAGTATGGCGATGAATTCGCCGGCTGCGATGTCCAGATTGATATTTTTCAAGGCACAAAAACCATTCGGGTAGGTTTTAGTGACGTTTCTCAAAGCGATATAAGCCATACGGCATCTTCCAAGTAAGTGACGAGATATTAATTTTCCCATAAGTTTTCGCACAGTATATTCAGGGTACTATGCGAAAACTTATGGGAAAATTAATACAACCCGACAAAAGGAGGTGCCATCCTTGGCATCAAACTGAGTGGTTTGTATTTCAAGACGCTGGATTTACTTCAACATTTGCTCGCGAACCAGGCCCAGCTCGCTGACCAAATCGCGGATTTTCTGGTACTCCGCCGGTGTCGCGGCCACGTATTGGCTGAGCTCGCCATAACCGGTCACTTTCTCCATTTCCTTGTGGGCGTTTAAAATGGCCTCGCGAATTTTGCGTTTAGTGTCTTCCGGTAGATTTTTACGGTAGACCAATGGTGAACCCGGCAGCGGATCAGACTTCAACAAAACCCGGTTGGATTGCTCGGTGATCAAGCCTTTTTTCAACATCTTGTCGTAGGTGATGTCATTGTCCGCTGCCGCATCGACCGATTTGTTTTTAACCGCCATTTCGGCCGCGTCGTGCGAACCAGCATAAGTAAACTCGCCGAAAAACTCTTTGGGCATCTTCCCAGTAGCCTGTTTAACCATAGAGGTTGGTACCAAGCTACCCGAAGTGGAGGCAGGATCGACAAACGCGACGCTCTTGCCTTTCAGGTCAGCGATGGATTGAACCGTAGAACCTTCCGGCACCACGAATATCGAGCGGTAAGTCGATAGGCCGGTATCCGAGCGCACGCCTACTGCGAAGGCTTCGGCATTGGCCTCTCTTTCCGCCAGCACATAAGACAAGGGCACCAAACCAGGCAATATCCACCCGGCCTTTTTTCATGCCTTCAATGACACCCGCATAATCGGTCGCCGTAAAGACTTTAATGGGTTCGCCGGTTTTTTGTTCCAGAAACTGACGCATCGGCTCGAATTTCTGGATCATCTCCTCATTGTTTTCAGCGGGAATTAGCCCCATCACCAAGCCCTTGGCTTCGGCGATTGTTTGTAAGCCTAGCATCGCTAACAGCGCGATGGTCAATTTCAAATTTTTGCGTTTCATAAAGGATTCCTGAATAGTTAAAGATAAAAAACGTTATTGAAGATCAATGGAAATTTGCGCCCTATCGGCCCGGAAACGTGCCAACGAGTATTCGATGGGCTGCTGCGTGTTACGGTCGACGTTGATCGTTTTTATTCTCAGCACCGGCAAATGCCGAGGCATGACCAACAACAGGCCGTCCTCATCCAGTGGCAGGGTGGCGCTGACCGTGCTGCCCTGTCTTACCGGTTCAAGGCCCATGCTTTTGAAAAAAGCATGCAATGAACCGCTTTGATATTCGCGCACTGCGTCGCCCAAGCGTTTGAGCGGCAGATAATGCGAAATCAAACAGAACGGTTTGCCATCGACCTGACGCAAGGTTTCCAGCCAAAGCACCGGTTCGCCTTCCTTGATTTGCAAGAGTTTTGCCACGTTGCCCTTGGCCATGATTTCCAGCTTGCGCAACAAGCGGGAATCGCTGGTTTTACCCAGCGCTTCCAGGTTCTCGGTAAAGCGGCTGTTTTTGCCGATCGCATAATCGACCGGCGCATCCAGAACGAACACGCCTTTGCCATGCACCCGCTCCACCAACCCCAAATCCACCAGTTCATCGATGCCGCGGCGTAGGGTGTGGCGATTTACCGAATATCGATCCGCCAGTTCCTGTTCCGAAGGCAGGCAATCGCCCGCCTGATAATGCTGCAAAACGTCTTGCTGCAGACTATCGGCGATTTGCCGGAAGATAGGTTTGCCGTGTTTTCTGTCCAACATGTTATCTATACATATCTATACAAGTTACGATGCGATGTATGCTAACCAGAAAATGTGACGATTTCATGACAAAGCCTATGTAAGTACATGTACTAAAAATTAACTTGCACCCTAGCGTTAAGTCCATCTTCCGAATCGATAGCAACGCCATTGCTGGTGACTGGCGTATTAAATTCGGTGTGGATATAGTTGGCCAGAAAGCGGATCTGCGGATTGACAATCCATTTTAAGCCGACAGTATAGCCATCAGCCTCGTTGGCAAACCCAGTCGACAACTTACCGGTACCCACAGCATTACTGGCTTTGAAATCCGTCGCATCCAGGTGACTGAAACGGAATGCCAATTCCCAAGCACCCAAACCGCCTTTCATGTCGAAATTTTGATTGGGTAAGATGTCGCCGAAGGCATTTTGCTTACCGAACGCCTTGGCATAAGATTCAACCGTCAACATCCAGTGTGCCGATAAGTAGAAGGAGTCAATGTCTCGGTCGAACGCTTGGCCAGCCTGCGTAGTGCCTTGGACGTTATTATGCACATATTCCCCATTGAAGCGCAGGGGGCCGTGCGCCAATACGGTGGACGCGCCGATACGGGACAAGTCAACGCTGGGATCGCCGAATTGCTCGGCTTGGAAGAATTTCAACGCCCCCGTTTCAGTGGATGCGCGAAGCGCGCTATCGGCATCGCTTGTAGGCTGGTCGCCGACCGCATAGGAAAAGCCAACGTGATAGATGCTGTCTTTATGATCAAGAACCGGTGCCAGGTTAAAGGACACATGCCCTAAGAAATCCTTGCCATCGACATCGTTGTCTTCGTCCAATCCGGTACTGCTCAAGCCTGCATTATTACGCAAACCGCCATTGACAACACCTGCCGCGTAATACAGGCCCTTCGTCGGATTGCCATGCACCATGGCGCCAAGGTCGATGCCGGGGATAAATTGCATCGGCAATGCCCGCTCCATGAAATCGATATTCCGCGATGAGGTCGATTCGTTGATGCTGAATGGAAAACGCATCTGACCGAACTTAAATTGCACTTCATCCCATAAATGGGCGTTGATTTCGGCCCAGATCAACTGAGGGGAGCCGTGGAACGCGCCGACCAACAAATATTCCCAGTTGTTGTAAACCTTACCTTGAGCGTATAAATAAGCACGGCGAATATTGAATTTATCCTTGGTCTCGTTATCGCCACTTAAAGTATCAAGATAATCGGCTTGAATCCGGCCATGAATTTCCATGCTATGCGCGCCGTCAACGCTTTCCATGTGAAAGCCGTTTTTGTAAGAGACTTTGACATCGCTAGGTGTTGGTTTTGGCATGTTTTCTTCAACTGCCGCCTTGACGGTTTTTTCGGCCTCCGCTTTCAGATTTTTTTGATCTTTCAACTTTGAATCGTCTTCCACCTGCGCCGAGGCACGTAACGCACCGTAGGCCTTGGAATCGATAGAGCCGTTTTCATACAAGGCATCGATGAGTTTGACCATCGTACCTTCGTTTGCTGTCGCTTGGGGTACTGCGAATGAACCGAGCAGCCCGACGCTCACAGCCGCTGCTAATTGTTTTTTTATCACCTGTCTCTCCAGAAATTGGTTAATGAGTGTCAGCGTAGGGTCTAAAGCATGCCTTTATAATTAGCAGTAATTAGCAATAACCCTAGATGGCAATATTGAATGTTTTGCTTATCTATATAACTAGATATTTAAACCCGCATGCGAATTCTATTTGGCCTTTGTTACAAAACGGTGAATAAAAGATGAAGATTTGATGACATACCCAGCGATCAAGCTCGGAGACAGATCACTTGATTCAAAATGAATCATCCGGGGATTTGAAAAAACGGAGTTGTCTAGATGACAGGCGAGACGCGATTTGAAGCGGTTAAGGCGGTACTTAAGTAAGGGCTATGCTGGGTGTTGATTATTCTAGCGATACCGTTAAGCCATTTTCCAACCTTTCGGGCTGTATCCCTATTACAGGATGCGCGTTCCCTGTCGAAACCTTTTTTTGACAAAACGAATTTAGGGCCGTTACGCTGGTTACATTTTATGGCGCTAGCGATTTTAATCCGGGCTGGATTAAAAAGTAGGCCTGCATTAATGAACCATTGGGCGGCGCAGAGTTTTATTAGAATAGGACTCTGTAGATGACTAAAAATCTAAAAACAGTTCATTGATTGTATTTTGTCATGTACGAAGAAAATAGGACAACGAAGTTTGCCGATTTTTTTAATGGGTATGGTGTTGTCTTTTCTCGGCGGAATTATGCTGAATCAATACGGCCACGGTGTATCCGTATTATTTTTTGTGAACGTCGGCGGCATCCTATTTCTGACGATATCAGCTTATGCCCTCAGTTGGCTGGATACCAAACCGTGGAAACAATACCGGTATCAACAGGATATTCTAGAGACCATGGTATGACAACGCTTTCTAAATATACAATAACCAATTGAATTAACTAGGTAATATAGAAAACCTTAACATTCATGCCTAAACCAATGGGCATTCCACGAACTTTAGGTTACAAATAGTTTGGCGAACTCTTCACGAACTTTATTTTTTGATCCATCTACACCCGTTTGCACTGAGCATGTCGACGCGAGAGGTTTTGTGTGTTTCACTAAGTAAATGATTCCATTTAGAAAAGTTGTTTTTATCTGTGTTATCCAGCCTAGTATTTCCGGCGGGCGGAATGCAACTAGTAAACCCGTTATAGAGAAAAACCTCCACTCCTTAGGACAAGCGGTTCGATAAACGATGGTCAATAACAGCATTATCATACGGAAGGCAGTTTGCCGTTTCCTGCTCAATAGTATCCGCGGCCATAGCGGTAATAACCGGAAGGCCGGTAAAAATTGCGGAACCCGCCGTAACCGTAACCGCCAAAACCGCCATAATAAGGGCCGTAACCGCAATTAGTGTAATAGGACTGGCAGTATTCCGGCCAGACATACAGGTCTTGCAGCGAGATAACCGGTACTTTCAAAGGTTTTTGCCCCGCTTGATGTTCGGTATGTTGCACAAATTGGCCACCAGCGGTGATTTCGCTGTTTTTGGTATAGACCGCCGGGTCAAGAAACTTCTTCGATTTGATTAAAAACCGGCCCTGATTGGGCTCGTTCAAGTCCGGCCTGCCCAAATAATTCAAGGGATAAGCCAGGACATGCAAGGTCGTTTCGTCGGGTTCATTTTGCACTTCAATCAATGTGCCGCCCCAGCGGACTGGTTGGTCTTTAAGCGGATTAACGGATTCCCGGACTTCGCTAACTTGCAAGTTGGGCGCTGGCCGGTTCTTTAAGGTTTCGGGTAAGGGCGAGCAACCAAGCAGAGTGTGTTCATTTTGTAAGGATTATTTGTTAACCCATTGGGTATTATTATGGGCGGACGGCATTTTCAACAGCATGCGCAATTTCGTTGGCGAGCGCTTCATTTTTAACCGCACGTGCCAAAGTAACGCCACCAATCAGCATAGCCAAGTTAGCCAGGGTTTTTTCATTGGTGTTTAGGTCATTGGTTTGTGTAGAACCCTGATTAGCTATATCCAGAACCTTAAGTAATTCGGTTTCAAATACGCCGCGTATAGCCTCATCGGAACGGCCTACTTCCGGTGTCAAAGTTTGTAAGGGACAACTTTCCGTGAGGTCACAGTTGCGCATCTGGTTCATATAAACTTTGGCGAATTCTTGCCACCAAGTTTCACCGTATTGCTGTTGTAAACCGCTGATAGCCAAGCGTGCGTCACTTAAGCCAGCCACAATAGCCGCTTCGAAAGCGGCTTGCTTGGAAGCAAAATGCCCATAAAAAGCCCCTGAAGTGACGCCCGCTTCTTTGGCTAGGCCATCCACGCCAATGCCACTGTAGCCGTCTTTCCGAAAACAACGTCCGGCTGCCGCGATAATTTTTTCGCGCGTTTGTTCTTTTTGGTCTTGTTTGTATCTCGCCATCACCGGCCTCGCTGCTCATGTATAAAATATTATATCAAAAAATAACGCTCGTTATGCTTGACAATATAACGACCGTTATGTAAATATACATCACGGTCGTTATTTAAAGGCCGCAAAAGCAATATTTATCAAACTAACAGGGGAAAAACAATGCCGCTTACGCTTACCTTTACCGAAGGTGTTTTACCGCAAGATGCCGTCAATCAAGTAATCGAAAAACTGACTGATTCCATGCTGGCCTGGCATGGTTTGACAGGGAATAAAGTCATGCTCCCAACCGTTACTGGACAAGTCCATCAATTGCCAAAAGGGGCGACGTTTACTGGCGGTAAAGAATTGCCAGCGGTTTGGGTAGAATGGAAAGTGCCTGCATTTGCCTTTGCCATGCGGGAAATACAAAGGGGTCATATTGAAGAGGCCACCCACATCGTCTATGAGGCCGCCGGTGGCAAACTGCCTAAGAATCAAATTTGGGTCAATGTGGTACATACGGTAGACGGCGCATGGGGATTGAAGGTCAGGCTATGACCAATGAAGAAATTTGGGCGGCCATCGCTACAGGGTAGTCGCTATTGTTATACAGTTGTAGGTACTGTGCTTTCTTTCTTAATCAAAAAGTAGAGCTATCCACTTTGCCAATATTTAATCGCAACCCATTAAAAAATAATATTTTTTTACAGGAATAACGTTATGTCATTAACCATGTACCAAGCCTCAATCCCTTCTTTTGTGCGTATGTTGGGCAATTTGTCCGCGATACTCGATAAAGTTGCCGTCCATGCCGAAGCCAAAAAAATCGATCCTGGCGTGTTTGTCAATGCGCGGTTAGCGCCGGATATGTACCCGCTCAGCCGTCAAGTACAAATTGCCACCGACATCGTCAAAGGTTGCGCCGCCCGTTTGGCGGGTATTGATGTGCCAAGCTATGCCGATAATGAAACCACGTTTGACGAGTTGCAGGCGCGTGTCGCCAAAACCGTGGCCTTTTTGCAAAGTGTCAGTGCAGCGCAAGTCGATGGCAGTGAGGAACGTAAAATCACCCTGAAAATGGGCAGTCGGGAAGTCAATTTTTTAGGCCAAGCATACTTGCTGGATTTTGTGTACCCTAATTTCTATTTTCACCTCACCACCACTTATGCCATTTTGCGGCATAACGGCGTGGAGTTAGGGAAAATGGATTTTCTAGGCGGTTAATAAATAACTCTACAATTATGGTAATCAAGGGCGTTGTTGACAGTCATTAATTATGTGCATATACTCCTTTTTAAGTCTTCATCACCGCCAAAGATAACCCAAGTGACCGAAACAGCTCATCACATGACAGACACCGCCGCGCCGGATTTTGAATGCTGCAAAGATTGCCTTGGCTTCAATCTTCGCAAAGCAACGCGGTCGATCAGCCAATTCTATGATGAGTTGTTGCGTCCGGTCGGTATCCGGGGTACCCAGTATTCGCTGCTGGTTTCTTTGCGAATGAGCGGCGCAATTACGGTGACCCAACTGGCTGACAACGTGGTGATGGACCGGACAACGTTAACCCGCAATCTGGAGGTGTTGGAAAAACAAGGCTATGTCGAGGTTATGCCGGGTATAGACCGGCGTACCCGTATCGTGACGATTACCCAAGATGGCCTTGCCATATTGGATAAGGCCTATCCGTTTTGGGAGCAAGCGCAGACTAGAGTTAAAGAAGCTATGGGCGGAGATGAATTGCAAAGTCTGCTGGAAAGATTGTCGGTACTGACCCAAGCAATTCAGTAACAGGGTTTTTTTGTAAAAATAGGTGTATATACACCTTATGGAGATAGCTATGAGCAGAAAGAATAGATTCATTAACCAGATAGTCATCATCACAGGCGCATCCAGTGGCATTGGTAGGGCAACCGCCTTGGCTTTTGCCCGCGAAGGCGCAATCCTGGTCTTGGCATCGCGTTCCCGTGAAAAACTTCAGCGCGTTGCTGATGAGATTAACCACTATAACGCCCAGGTGAAAGTGCGGGTGATACCCACCGATGTTGCTTCAAAAGTACAGGTAGAAGCCATGGTTCAAGCGGTCATCACAGAATTCGGCAGGGTCGATGTCCTAGTCAACAATGCCGGCAGCGGTGTTGTAGGGCCGGTAGAAAATAGCCAGTTTGTCGACGATGCACGCCAAGTGCTGGAAGTCGATTATTTTGGCAAGGTATTTTGTATGCGGGCTGTTTTACCCGTCATGCGCACCCAAGATCACGGTGCCATCGTCAACCTGTCTTCTGTGGTAGGGCGAAAAGCTTTTGCCAATTTCGCGGCATATTCTGCGGCCATGCACGCCGTCACCGCTTTTTCGGATGCATTGCGCCAGGAGCTTCGCGGCACAGCCATTGGTGTTACCACGGTACACCCCGCCTTAACCGAATCGGCATTTTTTGATGTTTTTAATACGGCTGATATTCCGGCACCTTTCCGAAAAATGTCATCCGTGTCTGCGGAAACGGTCGCCCAAAAAATTCTCAACGCCGTGGATAAAAAACAAGCGCGTGTGATCGTGCCCTGGCAGCCACGGCTATTGCTGTTGAGCGATACCTTATCAGCCAGGCTGGGTGACTTTATGGTGCAGTTGCTGGGGAATTCATTTTTTATGCGGTTGATTGGCATGTACGACGGGCGAGGTTACCGCTTGGGAAAAGAGGATAAATCAGCATTACCAAAGACCACAGTGCCGCGTTAGTCAACGTTAAGTATTATTTTAACCCATTCAGTGTAGATACAACTACATGGGGCTAATTAAACCCCCGCCTAAATTGAACCAGAAAAAAATGACCACTTAAAAATATCCGTCCACGGATAGAGGAGAACAAGATGAAAAGGCACAAAGTTTCCATTAAGGCGAGTACTGAAAAAACAGGCAGGCAACAATGAATTTTTCAAGTGTACCTTTCTTATTTTTATTGCAAATAGCATTTTGGTTATGGCTGACCCGCTCGGCCTGTTCTTACCAGAAGCTGACTAAAAAACAAGCCAAATCAATCGTTGCATGGCTGGTTATGCTGGTTGCCTGGGGTTTTGTTACTTCAGCATTGGCGATATGCGGAGTATATGGCTCACCCAGTTTTCTAGGTTTATGGCCTGGCTTTTGGCTTCCATTAATACCCATGCTGCTATCTGCGGGTTGTTATGTGTTCTGGCCAACTTTTAGGGAGGCGATACAGCAAATTGTTGCAGTAACCCCCGCACAACAATTTGTGCTTATCCAGGCGCTCCGTATCTCAGCGATTGGCGGGCTCTACAAAGCGACACTAGGCCTTATGCCTAGCGTTTTTGTCTATGTGGTCGGTATTCCTGATCTCTTGTACGGCATCTCGGCGCTAGTTCTTGCCGCAAACCACCGTTTAAAACCCCTTAATCCGCGCTTATTAGGGATTTGGAATTTAACCGGTCTTGCCATTATTGCAATGACTGCGCCGCTTGCCATGCAAATGAGTTTGCCAGGGCCACTGTATATTTTCCAAAATTTACCGGATGGACAGGCGCTTTTGGCGTTCCCGATGGTATTGGCTCCCACGCTTGTCGTCCCTTTTTTTATCACCATAAACGCTATGGTTGCCAACCAGTTGTTACGGGGGCGCTTATGAAACGGACTCGACTTGAACTCAGTTGCAGCTTCGGCCTCATAATATTGTTGCTGTTGACGGTTGGATGTAATCAGCAAGACCAACAACCGCAACAAGCTCCCCGTTCTGTAAAAGTTTATCGGGTTGGGGAAGAAACATCCGAAAAAATCAGCGCTTTTGCGGGTGAAGTGCAGCCACGTTGGGAAACTACCTTTTCGTTTCGGGTTGCAGGAAAAATCACCCGCCGTGCTATTGAGGTGGGTGACCCTGTACGCAAAGGCCAGTTGTTGGCCAAATTAGACCCCAGTGATTACCGGCTAGCGACAAAAGCACTGCAAGCCCAACTCAAATCCGCACAGGCAGACCGTAATTTTGCCAAAGCTGATTTGGCACGTTACCACGAACTGCTTAGCCAGCAGGTCATCAGTCCACCGGAATTCGACCGTCATAAAACCGCCTACACCAATGCTCAAGAGAAAGTATCAGCATTGCAAGCTCAATTGGATCAAACTACGAATCAATTGAAATACACCGAATTGCTCAGTGACCGCGATGGTGTGGTGACGACATTAACGATGGAAATTGGGCAAGTTGTTGGTGCCGGGCAAGCAGTGGTTACAGTGGCTCGGTTGAATGAAAAAGAAATCCAGTTTGATGTCCCAGAGCAGCGCGTGGCTGACATCAAACTGAACCAGCCTGTTGAGGCCAGTTTATGGGCATCAGGCGGGCAACGTTTTCAGGCACGTATCCGTGAGATTTCGGCAACGGCCGATCCAGTGAGCCGCACGTATCGGATCAAAGCAACGCTCTTGGAAGGACTGGATACCGCACACTTGGGTATGACGGCGACCATTTGGCTACCTTCTGATACTTTTGATACCCTTGCCGTACCACTATCAGCCGTATTCACTGCTCAGAATAATCCGAAACAACCACGGGTTTGGGTGGTTGATGAAACCCAGACGAAGGTCAAGGCCGTACCCGTCCAGATGGGTTCAAACGTTGATGGTGAACGCATAGTCGTAACAGGGCTAACGGCGGGGCAACAAGTGGTCAGCGCCGGTGTACAGCGGATTAAAGAAGGACAAGCTATACGTCTATTGGACAATGTTCCCGTCAATAAACAGGGGCAACCCCTATGAAGGACTTTAATTTAAGCGAATGGGCATTGACCCATCGTGCTTTTACCGGGTTTATGATGGTGCTGGTCTTGTTGGGGGGTATTTTTGCCTATACGCAACTGCGTCAGCGCGAAGACCCGGAATTCACCTTTCGGATCATGGTGGTTAAGACGCTGTACCCAGGTGCAACGGCACACGAGGTGGAAGAGCAAATTACCGACCGGCTGGAGAAAAAAATCCAGGAATTGCCCAACCTGGATTATTTGCGCAGCTATTCCAAACCCGGTGAATCGGTTATTTTTGTTGCGCCGCGAGAAGACACCAAACCCAATGACATCCCTAACCTTTGGTACCAAGTCCGTAAAAAAGTCGGCGATATCCAAATGAGCTTACCGCCCGGCATCATTGGGCCATTTTTTAACGATGAGTTTGGTGACACCTACACGTTGCTTTACGCTTTTTCCGGCACGGGCTTTAGTTATGCAGACCTTAAAAAATCTGCCGATGCCGCCCGCCAGCAAATCCTGCGGCTTGAGGATATTGAGAAGGTCGATTTGATCGGCGTGCAGGATGAAAAAATTTATGTCGAGTTTTCTGACCAGAAATTGGCGCAGTTAAAACTGAACCCTTTGGAGGTCGCGCAGGCCTTGCAGGCGCAAAACGGCATGAATCCTGCTGGAACGTTGGTTTCTGCCCAGCGTGACTTGCCCATCCGGCTGACTGGCCAGTTCAATACGGTAGATGAGGTAGCGAATTTTCCGGTACGTCTTCATGACAGGACAATACGGGTTGCAGATTTCGCTATCGTCTCCCGTGGCTACACCGATCCACCCGAAGCTAAGATGCACTTTAACGGCAAACAGGCGGTTGGCCTTGGCGTGACCCTCAATAAGCGTGGTGATGCCCTAAAAGTGGGGCAGGCGTTGGAACAAGCCATGCAACAGTTTGAGAGTGAACTGCCGGTCGGCATGGATGTTGAGCCGGTCGCCAACCAACCCAAAGTGGTAAAAACCCAGATGCGCGAGTTTGGCAGCACTTTTATTGAGGCCTTGGCTTCGGTGTTGCTGGTTAGTTTTTTAAGCCTGGGATTCCGCACTGGCTTTATTGTCGCCCTGACCGTGCCGTTGGTGTTGGCGGCGACTTTATTGTGTATGTTGCTCTTAGGGATTGACTTACACCGCATATCATTGAACGCATTGATTCTCGCCCTGGGTTTGTTGGTGGATGATACCATGATCGCCATCGAAATGATGGTGCGGAAACTGGAAGAGGGCTGGGATCGGATGCAGGCGGCGACCTATGCTTACCATGCCACGGCCTGGCCAATGCTAACCGGCACGTTAAT
The DNA here is from genome assembly GCA_963804035.1 of uncultured Gammaproteobacteria bacterium. Classification (GTDB taxonomy): domain Bacteria; phylum Pseudomonadota; class Gammaproteobacteria; order Methylococcales; family Methylomonadaceae; genus Methyloglobulus. Next base: position 107,134 of record CAWDOO010000006.1, read on the forward strand.
CACCATCGCCGGGTTTCTGCCGGTGGGTTTGGCGAGGTCGTCGGCAGGCGAATATACCGTGGCAATTTTTCAGGTGACGGGCATTGCGCTGCTGCTGTCCTGGTTGGGTGCGGTGATATTTACGCCGTATTTAGGCTGGCTGTTGCTGAAAGTGAACGACACCCACACAAAACCCCATCACGACTTGTTCGACACGCCGTTTTACAATCGCCTACGGCGCTGGGTGGATGTCTGTGTGGCGCATCGCAAGAAAGTCATTATTGCCACGGTTTTGCTGTTTGGCGCGGGTGTTTCCACCCTGACACGGGTGCCTGAGCAATTCTTTCCATTGTCCAACCGCCCGGAGATTATTGTCGATTTATGGTTGCCCGAAGGCAGTTCTTTTGCCCAGACTGAAGCCGCCGCCAAACGCATGGAAGCCGTGCTGGCAAAGGATAAGGATGTCATCAACACGGCCACTTATATCGGCAGTGGTAGCCCGCGTTTCTTTTTGCTGATTGTCCAGCAACTGGCGAACACCAATTTGGCGGAGTTGGTGGTGATGACCCAAGACAATAGAGCCCGTGAACAGGTGATGCAGCGTATCCGGCAAAGTTTGGCCAACGATTTTCCCGAAGTACGGGGACGGGTCATGCGGCTGAATGTCGGGCCACCAATGGATTATCCGTTGGTATTTCGGGTGTTGGGGGACAATCCAGACAGGGTTAGGCAAATTGCCGACCAAGTTGCGGCTGTGGTCAAAGCCAATCCCAAAGCCGTAGATGTCAATGATGATTGGCATGAACGCAGGCCATCGTTCCGCTTGGTGCTGGACCAAGACAAGGCACGGGCTGTCGGGGTGTCAACCGCCAGTCTGGCGCAAGCCTTACAAGCGCATTATACAGGTTTGCCGATTGGGCAGTTTCGGGAAGGCGATAAACTAATTGCCATCATTTGGCGGGCGGAAAAACACTTACGAACTGCCGCCCATGAATTGCCGGATGTGATGGTGCAGATGGCTAATGGCCAATCGGTGTCCTTGTCGCAGTTTGTAAAGGTCGAAACCGTGTTTGAAGATGGCGTGCGCTGGCGGCGTGACCGTTTCCCGGCCATTTCAGTGCGTGCTGATGTGGTGGATGGGGTGCTGGCACCGGATGTGGCAGGGGAAATTATACCCCAGCTAAAACCCTTGCAAGACCAACTGCCACCTGGCTATTTCATCGAAACCGGTGCCGCCAAGGAAGATGCTGGTATCGCACAAAAATCGATTTTGATCTGGATTCCACTGGTAGTGATTGCCACGCTGGTACTGCTGATGATGCAGTTGCAAAACCTATCCCGAACCTTCCTGGTGTTTATGACCGCCCCGTTGGGAGTTATCGGCGCAGCGTTTGCCTTAAAGCTGTTCGGTATGCCTTTCGGTTTTGTCGCCCTGCTCGGCATCATTGCGTTGGCGGGTATGATTATGCGTAATTCAGTGATTTTGGTAGACCAGATTGAGCAGGACGAAAAGGCCGGTTTGGCGACCTGGAATGCGATTGTCGAATCCACGGTACGGCGCTTTCGACCGATTATGCTGACCGCAGCGGCGGCGATTCTGGCCATGATCCCGCTCTCACGTAATGACTTTTTCGGCCCACAGGCGGTCGCCATCATGGGTGGCCTGACCATTGCGACGGTATTGACGGTATTTTTCTTGCCCGCACTGTATGCGGCGTGGTTTCGGGTTCAGCCTACACCTTTGGCAAATACCGAAGGAGAAAGCCATGTTTAAACCCTCATCAATCACCAGCACTGTATTGATAGTCATGCTGCTAAATGGCTGCACACCGACACGGGTTAACGACAAGATCAAATTATCTGCACCGGAGTATTGGCAACATGAGCCAATGGTTACTGGCAATGCCAAGCCCGTTGACCTTAAACACTGGTGGCAAGCTTTTCAAGACCCCAGTCTGGATAAATTGATTAGCCAAGCTTTGAACGCTAACCATGACCTTAAAATCGCCGCTGCCCGTGTACGTGAAGCCAATGCAATGGTCACAGTAGCGGAGTCGGCACGCTATCCCACTCTCGATTTTTTTGCATCAGGCGGACGGGAAAAGCGCCTGGAGCGGATTATTGGCGTACCAGGCAAGCAAGGCATCGAACTAAAAACACCGACCAGCAATGCCATCAGTGGCGGTTTGATGGCACGTTGGGAAATTGACCTGTTCGGTGCCAGACAGCTTGAAACGGAAGCCGTTTCTGCCCAAGCCGAAGGTAGTAAGGAGGCAAAACAGGCGGTACAAGTCAGTTTGTTGGCGCAGGTGGCTAGCCATTATTTTGAACTGCGCGGCGTACAACAACACCTTAAAGTTCACCATAAAACCATCCAGGTACAAAAAGAAAAGCTCAGGGCATTACACGCCTTTTATCGGGCCGGGTTAGTGCAAATAGCGGATGTTAACCGCCAACAAGCGGCACTGCATAGTGCCGAAAGTGTCTTGCCCACCTTGACCGCTGCCGAAGACACGCTCATTCATCGCTTGGGTGTCTTAACGGGTAATCCGCCTGCCCAACTGATGCAACAACTTAAGCTAGCAACAGTGCCTACGCCAGACCTACCGGCGCTACCTCGACTATTGCCTGCCAGTTTATTGTCACAACGCCCCGATTTGCGTCTCGCGCAAACAGAGGTTAGCACGGCGGCTGCAACCTTGGGCGTGGCGCGGGCTGATCTGTTGCCAAAACTGGTGCTGTCGGCCAGTGGCGGTTTCGGTGCGTTGGCGGTGGGTGGTTTTTCAAGTTTGGCGGAAAGCGTTTACACGCTGGGTTCTGGACTGACTGCACCGATTATCAATGCAGGGCGAATCCGGGCACACATTACGGCGGCAGATGCACGGCTGGAACAAGTTGCCATCCACTATGAAAAAACCTTTCTGCTGGCCTTGGAAGATGTGGAAAATGCCTATGTGGCTTATCAGTCTTCGCTAGACCAGCAGGGTCAGTTATTGCAAGCGCAATTAGCCGCCACGCAGGCGGTGCATTCGACACAATCGTTATATCAGCACGGGGCAGGGGATTATGTGACGGCACTGGAAGCACAACTCAATCAGCTGATATTGAAGGATGCGGTGCTTAAATCTGAAACCGCACGGCGTGTTGCGCTGGTCTCATTATACCGTGCCTTCGGTGGCGGCTGGGAGCCCCATGAAAAACACTCCTGACACCAGGCTGTCAGGAGGCTTGTTTTGTGATGGACACTCATTTAACAACACGAGGATCAGTTAATGAATCATGTTGTAACTTGGTTTGAAATTCCAGTCACCAATATGGAACGCGCGAAACACTTTTACCAACAGGTCATGGAAACATCAGTCAAGGATGATGCCATGAACGGTTATCAAATGGCTATTTCTGCAGCCGACGACCATGCCGTCAGTGGCATGTTGATGTTGGGTGAACATTACGAACCCAGCCCGACTGGCGCGGTTATTTATCTGAACGGCAGCTCTTTGGTGGGCGTTACGTTTGCAGGTCACGGAAGCATAGATTGTTAATGGCATAATCGAGGCTCCATTTACCAGCGCCGCCCAACAGCAAGGGCAGAAACATCAGCAAGAACAGCAACGGCAGCTTGAAGTTACCATGACCTTGGTCTGTTATGGCATAACCCTGCCACAACTCGGTCAAGTTATCCCAATTGGAGGGCCAATGCGCGACCTGGATTGCAACCACGGTCAAAACAAGCAACGCCAAGGAAAAAAAGCGCGTCGCCAAGCCCAACGCCAAGGCAATGGCACCGATAAGTTCAAGCCAGGTCGCCATCGACCACAAGGTGTCGCTGGCGAATAAATTAAACGGGAATGGGAAGGCCATATCCGTAAACCAGTTCTCGCCTTCATATTTCATGATCCCGGCTTCCCAAAATTCATAGGCCAAAATCAGGCGGAACAGGAAGGGCGGTAGTTGGCCGGAAAATTGTTCGAGGTGTCGTGTCATGTTCTGGTAAATAACGGCAACTTTCATGACAATGTTAGCTTGATGAGTACAGAATACGGAAGGTCGGTTATCGGTTTCAATTGGGTTAGAAGCGTCGTCATTCATGTTGGGTCCCTATAATAATGTCTTGTTGTCGAAGCCGGTCGAGCGTCTCATGGCAGTATTCCATGAACTGCTCCCGGTCTTGGTAATGCAGTTCCAGCGCCAGTTGTGATGCCGCCTGCTCGCCGGTCCTGAATCCTTCCTGCAATAACTCAACCAGGCGCATGGTGGCCGGGTTGGTTTCAATAAACTGGATACGGTATTGGCCGTCCCTGATCCCAAATAAATAAACGGGGTCGTTCCCGTCAACGGGCATTGTTTGCTGCCAGTTTTGCCAGCGCGGCCACGATTCGGATTGCGGCATCATCTTATGCACGGGATAACGGTAAGTCAGCACAGTCAGAACCGGGTTTATTACCGGAATGGTGGCGAATAAATCGGCGGGTTCGAGGCTCGCATCTAATAGTTTTCCCGGGGCGGTTTCCAGTACCAGCTCCATCCACTCGAAATGCGCCAGTTCCTTCAAGAAATCGGGCAGTACCAAGTCTGGTTTTTCGTTCAGCAAGTAGTCAACAAACTCGTCCGGAATCTCTCGGTACAAGGGCGATTCGCATCGGTGTTCCTTAATGAACAGCGTCACTAGCTGTTGCCAACGTTCGGGTTCCAATAGTTCCCGGCAGACCGGAAAACAGATATTGAGGCTGTCCTCAAACTTATTGTTTAACAAACGGGCATAGATACCGATTTGCTTCGGTAATTGCTCGCTAGAGTCTTCGTTTCCTGCCGGATCGCGCAGGTAATCGACAAAATGCCGTTGGTAAGCGATGAAGTCAGGGGGTCGGTTTTCTTCCGGTTTTTGTGCGAACGGCGGCATAGTCACCTCTTAGGCGCTTTGTCTGGCATGGCGAAGATGCCAACGGTATTGCAAGGTTTCGATGTGCTCGACTTCCTTGAGCAAATCGGCGAGCGGGGGAATATTAAAATCCCGTTCCAGCAAGGTAGGAAACAGGCCGAACTTTTCGTACGCCAAATCCAGCAGTTGCCACACTGGGCCAATTACTGTCTGTCCGTGCGTGTCAATAATCAAATCTGGACTGTCGTAGTCATGCCCGGCAACATGACCGTAAACGATACGCTCACCCGGCAGTCCCAATAAAAATGCGACGGGATCATAACCGTGGTTGACGCTGTTGACATAAATGTTATTGACATCCAGGTGCAGCCAGCAATCGGCTTCTTCCACAACCGCACAGATAAAGGCCAACTCATCCATCTCACCAATGGGCGCGGTCACATAGTAAGACGCATTTTCAACCGCTATCGGTTGTTCCAGAATATCCTGGGCTTGGCGGATACGTTGTGCGGTATAACGCACGGCCTCTTCGGTAAAGGGAATCGGGAACAAGTCATACAAATGGCCGCGGTCGGCGCAATAGCTTAAATGTTCGGTATAAAACCTGATGTGATGCTCGGTTAAAAAGGCCTTCATCCGCCGCAGGAAATCCACATCCAGCGGGTCGGGCCACCGATGGATAACGACAAGCCGTGGGCGACGAAGGGGTAACGCTCGGTAAACCAGCGGAAATCCAGGGCGCGTTTGCCACCCAGATCCAGCCAGTTTTCCGGCGACACTTCAAAAAAACTAACGGCGGGCGGCACTTCAGCCCTCAGCGGGAGCATCAGCTCCCGCCGAAGCCCTAGTCCGGCTCCGTCAAGCTGGAGTCTGTTCATGACGGAAACCTGTATCCTTATTTCCCTTCTGCAGGCGCCATGCTGCCGCTGCAGCCGCCTTCCTTCATTTTCATTTTATTGGCGCCGCACTTGCCTTCACCGCATTTGCCTTCTTTGGCTTTACCGCTGCATGCGCCTTCCTTCATTTTGCCGCTACAACCGGCTTCGCTGCATTTGCCTTCCGCCGCTTTATCTGCCCCGGCTTCAGCCAGTTGCGTGGCGGTGGTGGTCACTTTTTGCAGGGCAAATGGGTTTTCAGTTGCTTGTGCCAGTGGCGATGCCAATAAGGAAACGGCCACAGCTCCGCCCAAGGCAGTAATTAATCTGGTTTTTTTCATGGTATGAATTCCTGAAGTTAGTGAAGAAATTAATACGGGATAGGCATTTCGCCAGGCCCGCAGTTAACCACAAAAATGCCGTTAACGTGGGTTTAGTCGAAGGCGAACCTGTTTCCTTACAAAAAATTTGAAATTCGGAAAAAAAGTACGGTGGCGTATTTGTTTGACTGACATGATCTTGTTTGTGATACCCTTTTTTCAACAAAATCGGTATTCATGCTCTATTTAAGACGCAAATTCATTGGATTACGTCGAAAAGTGGGTTAGAACCATAACGAGGAGGCAAGTAAATATGAACCATCATTTTAAATTGCAGCTTTCACTCTATATCCTGCGTTTCAGTATTTTTGTTGTGATGCTGATGTGGACGTTGGATAAATTCATTAACCCTGCCCACTCAGCCAAAGTATTTTCAAATTTTTATGGATTACCGGGTTTAAGCGCTTCGGTCATGACAATGATCGGCGGACTGGAGCTTATCCTTCTGGCTGGTTTTGTGTTGGGAGTTTATAAAAAATGGACGTACGGCATTGTCCTGCTCATTCATGCTGTATCTACATTCTCATCCTACAAACAATATTTATCGCCGTTTGAAGGGCCGCATTTGTTGTTTTTTGCCGCCTGGCCGATGTTGGCTGGTTGCTTTATGCTGTACCTGTTGCGCGATGATGATCGTTGGCTGAGCCTGGGCAAATAGCTTGATGTTGGCGTGCCGCCCAAACCGGAAAACAGTCCTTAGTTGTCATTTCACTGTTTTTGTAAGTAAAAGCGGAATTTATCGACTCATCAGCAAAATACTTAACTCGCAAAGGAAACCAAAAATGGTGAATGACATTGCTAAACCCAAACTGTTAGCAACAATATGGTTTGAAAAGAGAGCAGGTTTGAAAGGAAGCTGGGTATGAAAACATCAAAGCTTTTGCTGCTTGTGGTGATTGCGGCTTTAATAGCCGTTTTTTTCATCTTCGACCTGCAAAACTTTCTCACGCTGGATACCTTGAAGTCGCAACAAACAAGAATAGAATCCTACCGTAGCGCCCATCCGGTTTTAGCAGTCGCTATTTATGGCTTGATTTATATTGCGGTCACCGGCTTGTCATTACCCGGCGCCGCTGTGCTCACCTTGGCGGGTGGTGCGATATTTGGGTTGCTTTGGGGGACATTAATCGTCTCGTTCGCTTCTTCCGTCGGCGCGACGCTGGCGTTTCTGGCCGCCCGTTTTTTATTCCGCGATGCGGTCAAATCGCGCTTCGGCACACGCCTGCAAGCACTGGATGATGGTATTAACCGGGATGGGGCGTTTTATTTATTTACTCTTCGTCTAGTTCCGCTGTTCCCATTCTTTATGATTAACTTGGCGATGGGTTTGACTGCGTTAAAGACCTGGACTTTTTACTGGGTCAGCCAAGTGGGGATGTTCGCGGGTACGCTGGTTTACGTGAATGCCGGTACTCAATTGGCAAAAATTGAATCCCTGTCTGGGATCTTGTCGCCGGGCTTGCTGGGTTCATTCATGTTATTGGGCTTATTTCCCATACTGGCAAAAAAGATTATTGGGAGTATCAATGCAATGAAAATCTATAAAAAATGGCAAAAACCGAAGCAGTTTGACAACAACCTGATCGTGATAGGTGCAGGTTCCGGCGGTTTGGTGACGTCTTATATCGCCGCAGCGGTCAAGGCCAAAGTGACCTTAATTGAAAAACACAAGATGGGCGGCGACTGCCTGAATACCGGCTGTGTGCCATCGAAAGCACTGATCCGTTCAGCCAAGTGGCTGTCCCATCTAAAACGCTCAAAAGAATTCGGCATTAAACAAGCCAGCGCGGATTATGATTTTGCCGATGTGATGGAACGGGTGCAAGCCGTCATCAAAACCGTCGAACCGCATGATTCTATCGAGCGCTATAACGAGCTCGGCGTAAATGTTATCACTGGCGAGGCGACAATCATTTCACCCTGGGAAATCGAGGTCAAAACGGTTGATGGCATTCAGAAGTTGACTACCCGATCCATCGTTATCGCTGCCGGAGCGCGGCCTTTTATCCCGCCGATACCGGGCGTAGACAAGATTGAGCCACTCACTTCGGACAATATCTGGAATCTGCGGGAATTACCTAAACGCCTGTTGGTGTTGGGCGGCGGGCCTATCGGTAGCGAATTGGCGCAAAGTTTTGCCCGGCTAGGCAGCCAGGTAACGCAGGTGGAAATGGTGTCGCGGTTGTTAGTGCGCGAAGATCCAGACGTGTCGGCAGCGGTCATGTCGCGGTTCAGGGAGGAAGGGATCGATCTCCGTATGGAGCACACCAGCAAGGAATTTATTGTCGAAAATGGCGAAAAAATCCTGATTGCAGAGCATCAAGGCCAGCCAGTTAAAATCCCGTTCGACCAGGTGTTGTTTGCCATTGGCCGCAGCGCCAATATTAAAGGCTATGGCGTAGACGAATTAGGCATTGAATTATCGCCACGAAAAACCATAGCAACGAATGGCTTCCAGGAAACCAATTACCCGAATATCTACGCTATCGGCGATGTCGCAGGCCCTTACCAATTCACCCATACCGCAGCGCATCAAGCCTGGTATGCCGCCGTCAACGCCTTGTTCGGGACGTTCAAGAAATTCCGTACCGATTATTCGGTGATTCCCTGGTCAACCTTCACCGACCCAGAATTGGCGCGGGTGGGCATAAACGAGCAGGAAGCCATGGAACAAGGTATGGCTTATGAAGTATCAACTTATCACATTGACGATCTTGACCGGGCCATTGCCGACAGCGAGGCACATGGGTTTGTTAAAGTGTTAACACCACCGGGCAAGGATAAAATCCTGGGAGTCACTATCGTCGGCGAACATGCAGGGGACTTGATAGCCGAATTTGTACTTGCGATGAAACATGGCATCGGCCTTAACAAGATATTGGGCACCATCCATATCTACCCAACACTGGCCGAAGCCAATAAATACGTGGCGGGCGTTTGGAAGCGCAAGCATGCGCCGGAAGCTGTGCTACGTTGGGTTGAACGCTTCCATACCTGGCGGAGGGGATGATAAAAATGACGGGCTATTTATACTGCTCCGGTTTTTCAAGGAAGGTTTTATAGCTGCCGCATAACGCAAGATATAAGGGTATTGGGTGGATTAGTTTCGAAGTCCACGTTGCGATATAGGTAGTCGCCATGAGCGGAATTAGGATTTCATGGGTGTTGGTCATTTCCATCACAATCACAAATGATGTAAGCGGTGATTGCAACATGCCGGAAAAATAAGCCGCCATGCTCAATAGGATCATGGCTGCCGCAGGGGCGACCGGCAACCAGCGGGCTAGATCAGCGCCAAGTCCGGCGCCGGTTGCCAATGACGGTACGAATATTCCGCTCGGTATGCCACTAAAAAATGTGGCCCATGTCGCCAACAATTTAAAAAATGGAAACGTAAACTCCATATTTGAGGTTTTTTTACCAAACGATGAAAATCCGTTGAAGACCAGTCTAGATTAAGGCTCTATCTTGGCGAATCACTCAATGGCAATACCCATTTGCCGCGCCAACGTAATGCCAGGATAGGAAACAGGATAACCGATAACATGCCCGCGCTGACCAAAATCGACGCCCTATCTTGCGGCATATAGCCGGAAGAAACGCCGATTTCGCTGATGATGACAATTAATGGGAGTCCCGTGGCGGAATAAAATACAAACGGCAATTGCTCGACCGGCTTGAGGTCGTTTTTGTACAAAAATAATGGCAAGCCTCTCATTAAAACCAATAAGCCCGACAACAGGACGACCTGAACCGGCGCCATCGGCGCAGACCAAAGGGTACTGACATCAAAACGCATTCCCGCGACGATAAAGAATATGGGTATCAGGAAGCCGTATCCTATCGCATCAAGCTTATCCCGCAGGATTTCGCCTGCCTCGCCCTTGATGGCAAGGCTGACGACTATCCCAGCCGTAAACGCGCCCATGACGATATTCATCCCGAATTGTTCGGCAAGCGCGACAAACAAGATTTGTAACAGAATACATATCCTGACCGGAAGCTGCCCGCTGCTTTGCATCGTTTTCTTAAGGATTTCGATCAGGCCGGAAGGCCGCGCGCTCAGGGCGATATTAGCCGCGACAAAGGCGATGACAACGAATAGCACCATGAAAAAAGTATGGATAACCGTACTGTGGGTGGGAATCAACAGCATGGAGATAACCACCAGCGGGCCGAATTCCCCAGCCGCGCCGGCAGCAATCATATAAGTACCGAAATGGGTATCCAATTCTCCACGATCGCGCAGAATGGGCACTAACACGCCCAACGCCGTGGTAGAGAGGGCGACCGCCGCCATTAACGGCGGGGTTTGAATGAGTCCGATGGCATTAAAAAAGTACATGCAGGCCATCGCCGTGAACAGCGAAAGAAACCAGCCGCTGGTCGCCAGCGTTAATGGCCGACCTCGAATCTTGTCGAAATCAATCTCAAGACCGACCATAAACAGCAAAAATGCCAGCCCGAGTTCGGCCATGATTGCGATCATGCCGTCTGGATTGGTTAAGTGAAGCACATGGGGGCCAATGATCATCCCCAGCACAATTTCCAGGACGACCACCGGAATGCGAAATTTTTTCGGCAACTCGGCAAGGATGGGCGCCAACATGGCCGCACAAGCTGTCAGAAGAAGTTCGGTAGGGTAAGATTCCATAACATTTTTTACGCCAATGAAAATAGAGGGGGTGAGATCCTGTTGGAAATTAACTATAACACAATGATTGAATAGCTATTGTCTATTAATTAGATGATGCTTAGACAAGATTGAGGCTGCGTTCAGAAGCTCATTTAACAACTATGAATTAATCGTTGGGATCGATTCTAAATGGAATTCTCTAATCAACTCATGATTACGCATTGTCGCCAATTAGCTGTTAATCTTAATTGTAAGGTTTTCGAAGGTAAGACGACAAACAAAAACAATAACGTTCCCCAGCTTTTGATCAATAGCTTACAGGCGGGGAATAACGATAAAATTACTTTTAAATTAACCGGAGATTTAAACCATGACTTTGGCCTTGCTTCTTTTTGCCGCCTGTTTCCTGAGCTACGCTAATGGCGCCAATGATAATTTTAAGGGTGTCGCTTCTTTATACGGCAGCGGCGCGGCCAGTTACCGGGTGGCGCTGAGCTGGGCAACCGTGACCACGCTAGCGGGTTCGCTTTGCGCCTTATATTTGGCGCAATCTTTAATCGTCAAGTTTTCCGGCAAGGGCTTAATCCCCGATACCCTAATCCAATCTATCCCGTTCATGCTGGCTGTTGCCGCAGGTGCCGGTATAACCGTTATTTTGGCGACCCGTTTTGGCTTTCCGGTGTCCACCACCCACGCCTTGATCGGCGCCATTCTCGGCAGTGGTTTATTGGCAACATCGGGCGGGGTGAACTTGATTGCGCTCAAAAATAACTTTGTGTTGCCGTTGCTGCTCAGCCCGCTGGTCGCGGTTATGTTGGCAACGCTGATCTATTTTCTGTTTAAACAGGCACAACGACGGCTGAATGTAAGCCAGTCCCTATGTCTCTGCATAGACGATGAAATCGCTACGACTAGCCATGCAGGGGCTTTGTCCATGGCACGGGAGAGCAACGCCGTGATCACACTTGCGGAGGAAGCAGACTGCGACAGCCGCTATGTCGGCAAGGTCTTCGGGATCGCGGTGCAAAGTGCGGTCGATAAATTGCATTTTTTTAGCGCCGGTTCAGTTTGCTTTGCGCGGGGACTGAACGATACGCCTAAAATCGCGGCTTTATTATTGTTATTTCCAGCACTCACTGTCACCTGGGCTATTGTCCTGGTTGCGGTGGTGATGGCCTTGGGCGGGTTAATCAACGCCCGGAGGGTGGCAGAAACCATGAGCCACAAAATCACTGAGCTTAGTCACGGGCAAGGCTTGGCGGCCAACATATCAACCGCATTACTGGTGATTTTTGCCAGCAAGCTTGGGATGCCGGTATCGACTACGCATGTTTCCGTCGGTTCCCTGTCCGGGATCGGCTTAAGCAACGGCCGGGCGCATTACCGGATGATCGGCACGATTTTATTGTCCTGGCTGCTGACATTACCTTGTGCGGCACTCTGTGCCGGAGGCGTGTATGCCGCGGTAAATGTCATTGCTCATGGGATTTCTTAAACTATTAATCGAAATCTCGGAATTCAATAATGCGTTGAAGGAACAATTTATCGAGGTGGGTTCAAATCATAAATCGACCGATACCGATAGGTAACGCTTGACCAAATCCGTGTATGCCGTCGTCCACGAATAGATTACATGCAACTACACTACTTGGCTTAAGGACTTAGTAATCGAAATTTGTAGATCGATCCGTTAGGAATTTTAAGTTACAAAACTAACTGATTCAAGAGGGTTAAACTTTGCCTATCCGGTTTGTTGCCAATCACGTTGCAGTGTGCATCCAATCGCCGCTGTAGAACTTTTTATACGTAGGAGCCACGACATGAGCAGCCAGCCCCAGGGCGGAGTTAAAAGCCGTCATGGGGTAGAAACGGCGATTGAAACGGAACACGAATTCATTGAGATAGGCCTGCAAGTGGCGATGGCTGACACCATGATGCGTTCCGAGCAACCATGTTTTGAGGTTTGAAAAGGCGATATGGATCATCGGAAGATGGGCTTCGATTCTTTCCGGATCTCCATTAATCACCAGAGGCTGATGGGCATAACCCATGGCCTTCAAGTCATCGTAACCAGTCCAGCCATCGGTGCGCACAACGGCTCCTTTCGCCACATTCTCTCCCACAAACGCCGTTAAACTTTTGGCCTCACGGTCAGGGACGATACATAGCCGTAATCGACCCGCATAGAATGCCTTTCTTGCTTCCTTAACAGGAGTCTTTCGAGGGCGTACCTCAATCGCTCCAACGGCAATGGCCTTATGATGAACGCCACGCCCTTCCCCTTTTGTACGCCCACCGACAAACGCTTCATCGACTTCAACAGGGTATTGATCGCCGATTGCATCACGCTCGGGACGTACAAGACCAGCGCGCAGTTTGTGAAGCATTTGGAATGCAGTCTCATAGCGCTTGAGGCCGAGCTGCCTTTGAAATTGGAGTGCTGATTGCCCGGGTGTTTGCGTGCTCACAAGATAAGCGCCCCAAAACCACACCGATAAGGGCATGCGGCTGGACTGCATAACAGTCGTCGCCGTGAGGGAAATGTTGGCGTGACATGAACGACACCTCAAAACAACCGAGGCCCTCTTGGCAAACCGATAGGGTTCGCCGAGCGTTTTACATTTTGGGCATGTGAACCCATCGGGCCAGCGCAACTTCTCCAAATAGGCAGCGCATGCAGCGTCATCGGGAAAAACCCGTTGAAATTCTGGAAGTGTTGTTGGAAAGTCGCGGGAGTCCATCCCGACAAATTATCACCGATCCATCGGATTGGCAACAAACCGGATAGGCAAGGGTTAAACTATTCTTGTAATGTAGATATGATCGGACAAGTCATTACACCAGGATGGTTTGCACACCGGATGACCAGATCAGCCAAGGCCGTCTCCATTTTCTGCAAACTTTCAATTCTTTCCCGGATCAAAGCCAGCTTTTTAAGCGCTATTTCCTGCGCTTCACAACAATGCTGACCGTCCTCAAGACTTAACAATTCTTCGATTTCAGCTAAAGAAAAGCCTAACGTTTGCCCGTGTTTTATAAACTGGATCCGTTGGGTATGGCTATCGTTATAACGCCGAATCCCGCCAAGCGGCTTCTCCGGTTCTGCCAGCAAGCCCAACCGTTGATAAAACCGGATAGTCTCAATGTTCACAGCTGCAGCTTTGGCCAAAATGCCAATAGTAAACGTTTTTTCGGTCATAAGGCTTGACTCCGTAGTCAGGTACAGGGCTTATCATAAACCATCGGTTTAATTGGAGCCATTACGATGAATCAAAAACAGGCCATGATCGCCGGTGTGCTGGCAGGCATTGGCGCTAGCCTTTGTTGTGTCGCCCCTTTGTTATTCGTAGCTCTCGGTATGGGCGGTGCATGGCTGGCAAACCTGACCGTATTGGAACCCCTACGGCCTTTATTCATTATCGCCACCTTGGGATTTGTCGGGTTTGCTTATTACCAACTCTACTTAGCGCCTAAAGAATGCGAGCCGGATAAACCTTGCGCTAACGAGGAAACCCAGATTAGACAACGCACTCTTTTCTGGATAATCACTGTCCCGTTATTAGGTTTGTTGGCCTTTCCCTGGTTCGCTCCCCTGTTTTATTGAGAATAAGTCAATGAATAAATCATCTGTTTCCGCTTTTGCCTTAATGTTTCTTATGGCGGGCACGGTTAAAGCGGCCAGCCAATCGGTCAGGCTCGAAATCCAGAACATGACCTGTCCGGTATGCCCGCTGACCGTCAAAAAAGCACTAAGCAACGTTGATGGTGTGCAGCAGGTCGAGATTGATTACGGGACTAAGATGGCGACGGTCATATTCGACGATGCCATGACAACGACTGAAAAACTGACCGAAGCCACTGCCAATGCAGGATACCCTGCAACCGTCAAAAAACCATGAACACCAGCACGATCCTGGAATCAACCATTACTTGCCCGCACTGCGGCCACGCTGAGACTGAAATCATGCCAACCGATGCCTGCCAGTTCTTTTATGACTGTAAACAATGCGGCACTCTCCTTAAACCAAAAGCGGGCGATTGCTGTGTTTTCTGTTCCTATGGCTCGGTCAAATGCCCACCGATTCAACAGCAGAAACCTTGTTGCGGTTAATTTCGACACAGTTTTATTTAATCTTTTTAAGCATTTACCCTAAAAATATACTTCTTGTACCATAAAAATAAAAATGAACTAATGTGATTTTTTGGTGTTCTACACACTGCGTTTTGCCTTTATTGCTGTTCCGCTTACCGGGAACTAAACTGTAAAATATGATAGATTTTTAAACGACTGGGTTTTTGTGATAGCACTGCTGCATACCAAAAGAAATCGTCCTTACCTGCACACCTTAATATTTGTGTTGCTGGTGTGCTGGATTTCTTTGTCCATTTCAGCGACCTGTACCATGTCTATGCCCTCGGCATTGAAGGCGATGCCCGAACACATGCCGGGATGTTCCGATTCAAGCGCACTTAAGCATACGTCCAAGACGATGCAGGACTGCACCCTCAAACCCTGTCTTGACTCGCAAACCCATTCGCTCCCCGATTTTAATCGTCTGGCTAAGCCGGACTTGCCGGTTCTGCTCCTGGGGCTTATTTGGACGTTTTTCACCCTATGTATTATTTACCTGCCTATACGGGTTCCCCGTAATAATTATCCACCCACCGACCGGTCGACGAGTCCTGCTCATCTATCGGTTCTGCACCCTGCTGAATTAGCCACCCCTCGAAATCGAACCGTGCCAAGCCGTTAACTGGTTTGGCACATGGCGGCTCTGCGCCTTGCGGAGCCTGTTTGTTCCGATTTGAGAGGAAATACTTCATGTCTTTCTGTATTTGTCCGTCGCCGCTGCGCCGCGCTTGTCCGGCGTGGATGACGTTAATTTTCGGGTTGGCACTGCTTTCGCCCGGCCTAGTTATCCATATTTCTACCGAACTATTCTGGGTGACTTGGGTTGAAGCACGAGCCGAAACGCAGCCCGCTAAAACAGATGAACCTATCCTGACACTCGATAAAGCGATAGAACAAGCGTTGTTAGGCAACCCTGGCTTGGGAGAAATCAAGGCACGGGCCGAGGCGATGGCCGCCATACCTTCTCAAGAAGGCACTTTGCCCGATCCGACGATCCGGTTAGGTGCCCTTGTACCTGCCGACCAACAGTTTCAACCGGCGGCAAGACGACTTCACCATGATGGAAGTGGGCATCAGCCAGGACATTCCGTTTCCAGGCAAATTGGCTTTACGGGAAAAGATTGCCGAACAAGAAGCTTTGGCCGCTGCCGATTCGGTCGATGAAGCGCGGTTGCGGCTGATTCGGGAAGTAAAAACAGGTTGGTGGCGGCTATTCTATTATGACCGCGCGTTGAGCTTGCTAGATGAATCCGAGCAGTTTTTCCTACAACTCATCGACATTGCCCAATCCAAATATAAGGTGGGCAAAGGGTCGCAGCAGGATGTCTTGTTAGCCCAACTTGAACTGTCCAAACTCAAGGACGAAAAACTGAACCTGACCAGCATGCGCCACGGTCAGGAAGCCCGGCTCAACGCTTTGTTGGATCGCACACCGGAAATGCCTGCACGGATTCCGGCGGAGGCTGATTTTAAGTTACCGGAGATTGTCGAATCCACCTTACAGGACAAGGCTTTTCAACTCCGCCCCCTGTTTGCCCAGCACCGTAAGATGCTGGATGCCGCGCAGTCAAAAGTCGATCTTGCCAAAAAAGGTTTCTATCCTGATTTCACTGTGGGTGCGTTTTATGATTTGCGCCAGAACACCCCGTCAGGACAGTCCCGCAGCGATTTTGCCAGTGTCCAACTGAGCATGAACCTGCCCATTTACGCAGGGCGCAAGCAAGCCAAGGCGGTTGACCAGCGCAAGGGCGAACTTTTGCAGGAACGCTATGCCCTGGAAGACGACCACCACAAAATCCAGGCCGAAATCGCCGCCAAAGCCGCCGAGTATCAACATGCCAAGGAAAAGCTGTCCCTGCTCGAACATGAAATCATCCCGCAAGCCCAGCAAACCCTGGATTCATTGCTGGCAGGCTACCAGGTGAACCAGACCAATTTCACCGACCTGCTGAGGACACAACTGGGCTTTTTCCAATACCAGACGCAGTATTGGCAGGCATTGACCAATACCCAGCAAATTTTGGCCGAGTTGTCCGCCGAAGTCGGCGAGGAGTTGGATCATGATTAGGTATTTTGGCTTCATTGTCATATTGCTGCTTGGGGTCGGGATGGGGCATCAAAACTCGGCTAGGACAGACAGCCACAGTGTCGCAACATGAACCCAGTGCTCCAAATCCGAAGGTGACGGAACGGAAACCGCTGTATTACCGCCGACCCGATGAACCCGGTAAAGTGTATTTCACCTGGGCGCGGACACTCCCGCCAAAAAGGACGACATGGGGATGGATTACCTGCCGATTTATGAGAGCGAGCCGGAGACATCCGGGCAAATCAAGATCAGCCCGGAAAAAATCCAAAAATTGGGCGTAAAAACAGAAACCGTGGCAAAACGCACCCTGACCCGCAGCATCCGTGCATTGGGGAGCATCCAGGTTGACGAACGGCGCATCCACGCCGTAGCGCCCAAGTTTGAAGGTTGGATTCAACGTTTGTATGCCAACGCGACCGGACAAGCGGTCAAGCGCGGGCAACCCTTGCTGGAAATATACAGTCCGGAGTTGATGACCGCCCAGCAGGAATATCTGATCGCCCGGCAAGGGCAACAGGCGCTGCAACAGAGTAGTGGCCAGGCGCGTGGTACGGCGGAGCGCTTGGCCTCAAACGCCTTACAGCGCTTACATTATTGGGACATTGCCCCGGTACAGTTAAAGCGTTTACAACAGCAGGGAAAAACGCTCGATACCCTGCCATTACTGTCTCCGGTGAATGGCGTGGTCATGGAGAAACCCGCAGTGGAAGGGATGCGCTTCATGCCCGGTGAACTGTTGTTCCGTATCGCTGATTTGAGCACGGTTTGGTTGTTAGCGGAGGTATTTGAGCAAGACATAGGTGTGGTACATCCAGGCCAGGCGGTCCAGGTGCTTATCAATGCCTACCCGGATAAGCTGTTCAGCGGCAAGGTTGGCTTCATTTATCCGACATTGGCAACGGAAACCCGAACCGTTAAAGTGCGTATCGAGTTGCCTAATGGCGAAGGCTTGTTGAAACCCGGACTGTATGGCAGCGTGACGCTGGGAACACTGGAAAATAAAAATACGCAGTTGGCGGTTCCCGATTCGGCGGTTATTGATAGCGGCCTCCGGCAGATTGTTCTATTACAACGGGGCGAGGGTCGGTTCGAGCCGCGTACCGTGAAGCTGGGGCTACGGGCTGACGGATATAGGGAAGTATTGGAGGGATTAGAAGCGGGTGATGAGGTCGTGACCCGTGCTAATTTCCTGATCGATGCCGAAAGTAACCTCAAGTCGGCTTTGGATAGCTTCGATAGTCCCGATGCTGACGCTGGTCAGGCTAAGCCCGAAGCAACGCCGCTACCCCAACACGGAGGGCAATAGCCATGTTGAACCATGTCATTGCCTGGTCTTTACGCAACGTGTTCCTGGTCTTGCTGGCAACGCTTGGCATCATCATCGGCGGGATATACGCATTGTCCAAAATGCCGTTGGACGCGCTGCCCGACTTGTCCGACACCCAGGTAATTGTTTATACCGAATATCCGGGTCAAGCCCCGCAAGTCGTCGAGGACCAGGTTACGTACCCGCTGACAACTGCCATGCTGGGCGTTCCGCGTTCGAAAGTCGTGCGTGGCTACTCGTTCTTCGGGGCTTCTTTTGTGTATGTCATCTTTGAGGATGGCGCCGATATTTACTGGGCACGGTCGCGGGTACTGGAATATCTCAACTTTGCCTCCAGCCGCTTACCAGCCAACGTAACGCCTAAACTGGGGCCGGATGCCACCGGGGTGGGTTGGGTTTACCAATATGTTTTATTGGCAAAAAATCATACTTTGGCCGAGTTGCGTACCCTGCAAGACTGGTTCGTGCGTTATCAATTGACCAAAGCCCAAGGTGTGGCCGAGGTCGCCAGTATTGGCGGTTTTGTGCAGCAATACCAGGTCACCGTCGATCCGCACAAGCTGCAGGCTTACAACATCCCGTTACGTGCAGTAAGTGATGTCATCCGCAACGGCAACCGCGATGTCGGCGGGCGTGTGGTTGAGCTGGCCGAAACCGAGTACATGGTGCGTGGACACGGTTATCTGCGCGGCAAGGCCGACTTGGAACGGTTAGTCTTGAAAGCTGAAAAGGGTATCCCGGTGCTGCTGCGTGATGTCGCACGGGTAGAACTGGTGCCCGACGAACGTCGTGGCATTACCGAGTGGAACGGCGAAGGCGAAGCGGTTTCTGGTATTGCGCTGGCACGTTACGGTCAGAACGCACTGGAAGTCATCAGTAATATAAAAGACCGGTTGCAAGAAATCACCACGGGTTTGCCCTCTGGCGTGAGTATCCAGACGGTTTACGACCGTTCGGAACTTATCCATCGCGCTATTGATAACCTACGCCATACTTTATTGGAAGAAAGCGTGGTGGTTGCCCTGGTCTGCGTCCTATTCCTGCTCCATTTGCGTAGCGCCTTGGTGGCTATTTTGATGTTGCCTGTAGGAGTGCTGATTGCCTTCATTGTCATGCAAGCGCTGGACATGAATTCCAACATCATGAGCCTAGGCGGTATTGCCATCGCCATTGGTGCGATGGTTGATGCGGCCATCGTCATGATCGAGAATGCCCATAAACACTTGGAGCGTGATTCCGGTCGCCTGCCGCGTTTGGACATCTTGCTGAACGCCTGCAAGGAAGTCGGCCCGCCGCTGTTTTTCAGCTTGCTGATTATCACGGTTTCCTTCCTGCCGGTATTTGCGCTGGAAGCGCAGGAAGGCCGCTTATTTCATCCTTTGGCCTATACCAAGACGTTCGCAATGACCGGTGCAGCGCTGCTATCGGTGACACTGGTTCCGGTGCTGATGTGGCTGTTTGTGCGCGGAAATATCTTGCCGGAACACCGCAATCCCATCAATCGGGTCTTGATATGGGTTTATCGTCCCATTATCGCCGCCGTTATGCGATATAAAAAATTGACGCTTGTATTGGCACTTTTGATGCTGGCCGTTTCCTGGTATCCAGCTTCGCGTTTAGGTGGCGAGTTTATGCCGACGCTCAACGAAGGTACTTTATTGTTCATGCCGCTAACCCTGCCGGGTTTGCCCCCGACCAAAGCCGCCGAATTGCTGCAAACCCAGGACCGCATCATCAAAAGTTTCCCCGAGGTCGAATCGGTGTTCGGTAAAGCCGGCCGCGCACTGACCGCCACCGATCCGGCGCCATTGGAAATGTCGGAAACCATTGTCAACCTCAAGCCCGAATCGGCCTGGCGGCCCGGCATGACGGTCGATAAGCTGATTGCCGAGATGGACCAAGCGCTGCAAATCCCCGGTGTCAGCAATTCCTGGACGATGCCGATCAAAAACCGCATCGACATGCTGGCGACCGGCATCCGCACACCGATCGGCATCAAGCTGTTCGGTAAGGACTTGGCGGAAATGGAGCGTCTGGCGCAGCAGATCGAACAAGTCGTCAAAACCGTACCCGGCACCACTAGTGCTTATGCTGAACGCATTACCGGCGGTTATTATCTCAATATAACCCCTGATCTCGAAGCTCTGGCACATTACGGCCTGTTAATCGGCGATGTGCAAGACCTGATCGCCACCGCCATTGGCGGCGAAACCGTGACTACAATGCTGGAAGGGCGCGAACGGTTCGCCGTCATCGTCCGTTACCCGCGTGAACTGCGCGACAATCCACAAGCTATTGCAAGCAACATCCTTGTACCGACTCCCACTCCCGGTGGGGCGATGGTCCCGTTGGGGCAATTGGCGCATCTGAGCCTGGATAAAGGCACACCGTCGATACGCACTGAGAATGCCTTATTGTCCGCTTATGTTTTCGTTGACATGCGCGGACGCGACATCGACCGTTATGTCCAGGATGCCAAGCAAGCGGTGCAACAGGCCATTAAGTTTCCTGCAGGATATTACATCACCTGGAGCGGCCAGTTCGAATACATGGAACGGGCCAAACAGCGGTTGAAACTGGTTGTGCCGCTGACACTGTGCATCATCTTTCTCCTGCTTTATCTCAACTTCGGACGTTTGACCGAAACCCTGATTGTGATGCTTTCCGTGCCCTTTGCCCTGATTGGGGGCATCTGGCTGCTATGGTTCCTTGATTACAACGTCAGCGTGGCGGTTGGGGTCGGGTTCATCGCACTGGCGGGTGTCGCGGCGGAAACCGGTGTCGTGATGCTGATATACCTGGACCAAGCCTACCGGGAAAAGCAGCAGCAATGCCTGGAGGAAGGGCGGGCTTTCACCGAGACCGACCTTTACAGTGCTTTGATGACCGGCGCTGCGGAACGCTTAAGACCGAAAATAATGACCGTCACTGCGATCATGGCAGGGTTACTACCCATCCTCTGGAGCAGCGGCACCGGCTCGGAAGTCATGCGCCGGATCGCTGCGCCAATGGTAGGCGGGATGGTGTCGTCAACATTGTTGACGTTGGTCGTCATTCCGGCGCTTTATGCCCTGTGCAAGCAATATTCCATTAACAAACAATCCCTATAAAGGAGGTAAAACTGAACTCACCATTAACAATATCAATCTGAAAGAAAACAATGTTTTTTTAACTAGGTATGAATCTGGAGAAAACTCATGAAAATTAAATTACTGATTACCCTGCTTTTAGCTCTTGGATTACTGGTCGCTTGCGCCGAGATGAACCCACACCCAATGGATATGAGCCAAGCCGTGCAGAACGCGGAAACCAAGGCCGATCATGAGGCGCTGGCGAAACATTATGATGAAGCTGCAGAAGAATCTCAGCTTAAAGTTGAGGAACATAAGAAGCTACTTGAACAATATCGGTCGCATAGCTACCTATACGGCAGGAAGGCGCAAGATTTAATAGCGCATTGCAAAAGGCTGGTTGATGATTTTGAAAAAATTGTCGCTTCTAACCAGAAAATGGCTGAAATGCATCGGGAACTGGCTCAGTAATAAAGTAGAAAATAAACCTACATGCCCAGTGTCTTATAAATTAAGGCACTGGGTTAATGATTAACGGCTTCAAGGAGGTTTGAAGACTCATAATAAAATCCTGTACGATTTATTATCTTATTCGGCGCAACAAGGGGTCAACTCAGAATTCGGAATATAAACCTCGTTAAGGATTTTGTATAGTTCGTAAAGGCCGAAATTTGCCTTCTTGTATAATTTTACTCTGATCCCATATGTAATCACCCGTCAGGTTGATGTGTTCCCAGCCTAATGGGGACAAATATTGATACCAATCGGGATTAACCTGTACACCCTGTTTTTTTAGGGCTTCGACGGCTCGTTCCATATAAACCGTATTCCATAATATGATTGCTGCTGTCAGCAGGGTTAATCCGCTGGCTTGGTAATGTTGTTGCTCGTAACTACGATCCCGGATTTCACCCAAGCGATTAAAGAACACAGCCCTTGCCAAAGCGCTTCGGGCTTCGCCTTTGTTTAATCCTGCGGTAACGCGGCGGCGCAACTCAACACTCTGTAACCATTCCAAAATAAAAAGGAACCGTTCAATCCGTCCGAGCTCACGCAACGCAACCGCTAAACCATTTTGTCGTGGATCCACAGCCGTTGTAGGTCGAAGTAGCCTGTGGATGAGGTTTATGTGCGAAAAAATATGGGTATTCGCATTATCTATGTCAAAAAAATGAATATATTTCACTTTCTAGGTCATTTTCTGAATAAACTGTGACATAGAAAATGAAATAACCTTTTACAATCAATGGCGCATATTTTTCTAATGGTGTCATTTTTCAAAACCTCACCGAATGAACGGACTTCTACCTCATACGACTATGTTGAAGTAAAGGTGTGTAATGCACTGACACTGTATTTACTGGACATTCGCCGGGCGTTGATAACAGCGCTATGCTATTTTTAATTGCCTAACGTCGAAAGCATCACACCGATGTCGCATGTGCATCCACGATTCAAATTGACTGAGTCGGATCGGTTGCGCTGATTTTGGCAACGTCTGGTTATCAGTAATCTTGTGACGAAGACGAAGAAACTCAATAAAATACTACACTCTAACAAGTGAACAGATTGTAGTTCTTCGCCAAACTCTCTACCGTCATGTCGCCCCCGACGGATCGTTGCGGGAGGACGGTGAGAAGTTACTGAAAAACACCTAACCTTGTTTATGGATTTTGAAGTTACCCTGCTGCCGACCTTAAAGTTTTGGCCGCTTCGGTCATATTGGCTAAAGAAACTTTAACATCCTGCCACTGCCGCGTTTTTAACCCGCAATCAGGATTGACCCATAACTGGTCATGTTCGATTCGTTCCCCAGCTTTTTTCAGCAATGCGACCATGTCGTCAGTAGTTGGTACATTGGGGCTGTGGATGTCGTAGACACCGGGGCCGATTTCGTTCGGATAATTAAAATCGATAAAGGCATCCAACAATTCCATATTGGAACGCGAGGTTTCGATGGTGATGACGTCGGCATCCATGTCGGCGATGGACGTAATGATGTCATTGAACTCTGAATAGCACATGTGGGTGTGAATTTGCGTGCTGTCTTTTACCCCGCTGGAGCAAATGCGGAAAGCTCGCACTGCCCAGTCCAGATAACCCTGCCAGCGCGATTGACGTGGCGGCAAGCCTTCCCGAAATGCGGCTTCATCAATTTGAATTATTGGTATACCGGCACGTTCCAGATCGTTGACTTCTTCACGTATCGCCAGGGCCAATTGATAAGCGGTAGTTGATCGTGGCTGGTCATCACGGACAAACGACCAGTTTAGGATAGTGACCGGGCCGGTCAACATGCCTTTCATGGGCTTGTTGGTCAGCGACTGGGCATACCGGCTCCAGCGCACGGTCATCGGTTTGGGTCGGCTCACGTCGCCATAGATGATCGGCGGTTTGACGCAGCGTGAACCGTAAGATTGCACCCAGCCATTGGCGGTAAATAAAAAACCGTCCAGTTGTTCGCCGAAATATTCCACCATATCGTTGCGTTCCGCTTCGCCATGCACCAGCACATCCAACCCCAGCTTTTCCTGTTCCCTGACACAGAACTCAATCGTTTGCTCCATGTGTTTGATATAGTCGGTTTCGCTAATCAAGCCGCGCTTGAAGTCAGCACGCGCTTTTCGGATTTCTGGCGTTTGCGGGAACGATCCGATGGTCGTGGTCGGATAGCTGGGTAGATTCAGTTTGGCTCGTTGTTGCTCACGCCTTTCCGGGAACGGATTCTGACGTTGTGCCAGCGAGCTGTTGATCTTCCTGAGTTCAACTTGCACAATTGGATTATGGATTAAGGTAGATTCTCGGCGGGAACGGATGGCGTTCGCAGAAACCATTAAATCCGGTTCGGCTGCTGCCGGTTCTTCAAGCGCTAACCGTAAGACTTCCAATTCGGTCAGCTTTTGCCTGGCAAACGCCAGCCAGGATTTGATAGTTGGGTCTAAAGCCGTTTCGTGTTCCAGGTCGATGGGTACATGCAGCAAAGAACAAGATGGTGCCAGCCAAAGTTCGCCTTTAAACCGTTCCCGAGCGGCTGTGATAGTGCTGAGTGCTACGTTTAAATCGGTGCGCCAGATATTGCGCCCGTCAATCAGTCCCAATGACAGCACTTTATGGTTGGCACAATTATCCAGAATGGCCGTCAATTGTTCCGGTGCCCTGGCCAGATCGATATGCAATCCTGCGACCGGCAACCTACAAACGAATGAGGCATGTTCGCCCAACTCGCCAAAATAAGTGGCAAGCAGAACCTTGACCGGGGAACTTTGCAAGCGGTTATAAACGGATTCAAATGCATTCTTCCAGGAATTGGGCAAATCCAGCACCAGGATCGGTTCGTCGATTTGCACCCACTGCACGCCCTGGTCTGCCAAGCGGCGCAGGATTTCCCCATAAACCGGCAACAAACGATCCACTAAATCGAGTTTGTTGAAGTCACTGGTCGTTTTCGCCAGCCACAACCAGGTCAAAGGCCCCAGCAAAACCGGTTTCGGCTGATAGCCCAAGGTTTGCAACTCGCGGGTTTCATCGAATAGCTTGCTGCTGGATAACGCAAATTGCTGATCCACCGTCACTTCCGGCACCAGATAATGGTAATTGGTATCAAACCATTTGGTCATTTCGCAGGCACGATAAGGTTTACCATCACTGCCCTGACCGCGTGCCATCCTAAAATAAGTATCAAGGCCAGTTGATGACCCAAACCGTTCAGGAATAACACCCAGCATGACGCTGGTATCCAAGACCTGATCGTAATAGGAAAAATCACCGACTGGAATGAAATCCAGGCCACTGCTGGCTTGCAATTGCCAATGCCGTTGGCGAAGCTCGGCGGCGATTCTCTCTAATTCATCCTGATCGACTTCACCACGCCAATAGCGTTCCAGGGCAAATTTTAGTTCGCGGTGTTCGCCCAGGCGAGGAAACCCCAGGTTGTGGATTTTAATCATGAATGTAGCTCCATTGGGTTAAAAATGAAAGCGGCATTGTAGGGCTTGTTATTTGTGAGTAATATTGATAGTTTCTCACTATTTAATGAGGAAAATTCATCAATATGGAACTCATCCATTTTCGTATCTTGTTGGCGCTTAAACGATGCGGCACCTTGAATGCCGCTTCAGAGACACTGCATTTAACACAATCGGCGTTATCGCATCAAATGAAAAACCTGGAACAACGACTGGGTATTGTCCTTTGGCGCAAACAAGGCCGCACTTTAGTGTTGACACAAGCCGGGAAATATCTCTCTGAAGTTGCCGAATCAGTCATTGCCACAGTTAATTCCGCCGAACAGCACCTGAATTTGCTGGCAACCGGAAAAACCGGCAAGCTCACTATCGGCATTGATTGCCATGCCTGCTATGAATGGTTCCGCACGATACTCCAACCCTATTTGCAGGCCTGGCCGAATTTGGAGATTGAAGTCACGTCACGTTACCGCTTCAATTCGTTTGAGGCGATCCAGCAATACAAACTTGATGCCGTGTTGACTTCCGACCCCCTATTTAATGGTGTATTACATTACCAGCCACTATTCGATTTTGAGTTGGTGCTAATTGTCGCCAAGGAACATCGGCTCGCCGGACTCCAAGTGATTGAACCCGCTGACCTACAACAGGAAACGATCTTGACTTACCCGGTCGAACGGGAACGCCTGGACATGTTCAGGAAAATCCTGCAACCCGCCGGAATTGAGCCACTCTCGCATATTACTGTGGAAGAAACCGACATTATGTTGCTGTTGGCCGCCAGCCAGCGCGGCGTTTGCCTGCTGCCTGAATGGTTGTTGGCCGATAAAGTCAAAAATCCGGACGTGGTCAGCCTTAGATTTAAAAACCTGCCATTGACCAAGACCATGTATCTGGCAACCCGCCATGAAGACGTGCAGTTGGATTATATCCAGTGGCTGATTGGGCATGCGCAATCGGGCTGATTGTGCTTTAATTTCATCTGTCAAGAACAGGCACCAGTTGCGCTTCTAATCACAAATTAAAATTGATGATGATACACTTCAGCCTTGATTGTAACGGCTTGCAAATGCCTCAAAAACATAAATTAAACCCTCTTGATACACGAAATTGTCTTAATGGCAGCGTATAGTTAGGTATACCTCAATCTTACACACTTAATCGACAAGGGTAGGGGGGCGGAAGTCCAATGTGGCGTTTGTACTTTTATAAAAATTTCCTTACTGGCGTATATTTTCGTGCGAATATGTGCAGAACCTTTATTAGCGCCTCCTCCGGTTTTGCATGCCCTCAAACACTATCACTTGTCGGCAAGCGTTTTTTAGGTGTTCAAGATAAATCCAAAGGATTAATGATATTCATCCTGATGGCTAGGTGAGTCAACTCAATATCACTGGCAACGCCAAGTTTTCGCTTGATAATATAATGGCTGTTCGCTACGGTTTTGGGACTGATATTGAGTGTTTGAGCAATATCATCTGTTGACCGGGCATCGACTAACATACGCAGAATATCGAATTCCCGTACTGTCAATTCTTGCAGCGCGATACTATCGCCGCCTAATTTTTCCAGGGCCAGGGCTTGTGCAATGTCGGCACTCAACGTGAGTCGTCCTGCATAGACATCATGGATAGCCCGGATCAAAACATCCGGCGCACTGCTCTTGGTGACATAACCCAGCGCACCCGCACGGGTTGCCTGAACAGCAAAGCTTGGACTCTGGTGCATACTGAATACCAGGATCTTCACATCAGGGCATCGTTGTTTGATGCGCGCAATAGCCTCTAGCCCTCCTTGGCCGGGCATCGAAATATCCATAATGACTATATCAGGGTTACAATCCTTAAAGCGGGAATAGGCTTCCGCTCCATCGGACGCTTCAGCAACCACTTCCATTCCTGGTTGCTTCTCCAACAGTGAGCGGTAACCTTCACGCACGATGGCATGGTCATCGACCAGCAAAATTCTGATACTTTCCGAGCCAGTCATGTTTGTGTCCCTGAAAGAGATTGAACCGGAAGCCATACATGGACGGCAAGCCCGCTGGGGTTACCCGCCTTTAATGTCAACTGGCCGCCGATTGCGGTTACTCGTTCACGTATGCCAAGCAGGCCAATCCCAGGGCTGTCTCCAAACGGCAGTTTATTGGCCTTACCGTCATCTTCGATGCTAAGTTCAATGGTGGTTATTGAATTATTCGCGGGGACTGTGCGAAGTGTCACTTTCGCATGGGTAGCGGTCGAGTGTTTAGATACATTGGTCAGGCATTCCTGAACAATCCGAAATATAGTGACGGGAAGTGGTTCGGGCAACTGGTCAATATTGCCATGAACAGCAAGGTTATAATGGATTTTGCCGCCACTGCTAAAATTCCAACCCGCCACCAGGCTTTTTAAACAGGCTGTCAGACCCAGTTCATCAATATCCGAAGGGCGTAAGCGCTTTAATAAGCCACGCAATGATTCCATCATATGATGGACAATTCGGCTGATGTTTTTTCCTTCCGAAACCAGTGAAGGACATTCATCAGCTGCGGTTTGCGCAATTGAAGCTGCGACCGCATGGATTGCAGCCAAGCATTGGCCAAACTCGTCATGAAGCTCTCGTGCCAGATAACGCCGTTCTTCCTCCTGGATACTCATCAACTTTATTACTAATTTCTTATGCTCGGAAAGTAGCTGCTCCAGATTTGCCGCCAGTTGATTGATAGCCTTTCCAGTTCGCTGCCATTCATCCAGCTCGAAAGCGGGTAGCCGAAAGGCCAATTCACCCTTTTCCATTTTTTCCAAGCCTGAAACGATCACCTGCGCCGGATGTAAAGCTCGGCTCACGGTGAAATAAACCAGCAAGCAAAGCGCAAAAGTGGAACTGGCGGATAAACCCATTAAGCTTCGGATGGCCTGCCAAGCGTTTGCTATTTCCATCTCAGCGCTGGGCGCAACGATTATTGAACCATGAATCCGGCCACTGAATGCTACCGATTGCACCACCTCCAAACCTGGATGAAAAGCCCATTGGTAAAAGTGTTCAAACCAAATAGGCCAGATTCGGGGGGTTATTTTTGCGCCATTGCAAATGCTGCGCTTGAGACTGTTATTCGCTGACAGGTAACTGACACAAATGCCGGATGCTGTACCCGTCTCTTTCCATAAGTCAAAATCAGGGTAACGTTCCGGTTGACCCAAGCCCGCATCAATACGCATTAATTGCAGTTCCAATTGTTTATCAATTGACTCAGCCGTTAGCTTTGTCTCAAGAACCGCTTGCTGGTCAGCCTGATAAATGACGTAGGCTGCCGTCGTAATCAGGCAAGCCACAGCAATAAGGATAATCCGGGGTAGCAGGTAAAATTTTAGGTTCATGGTAAACACAAGCTTCAGTGGGATACTTTTCCGACGATTCAGCATTGGGAAATATTCATTGCCGTTGCCTTCACGCTGATTAAGTCATTTTAAGCCTGAATGCTTGGCCTGGAAAATAGCCACAAGAACGTCGGGCAAATTGCCCGACTTTTGCGGGCAAATATCAGGTGACGAATATTCATTGACCCGCTACTCTAGCGACACCAAATCAATAGACCCAATTAAAGAAATACAGATGACAAGATGCCTTTTCGATGATTGCAACATTAAATGGCAAAAACTTGAAAGGTTTGAGAATCTTGCTTATTCGATTTTCAATATTGATAGAAACTTAAAAATCATCGATGTGATTTTTAAGTTTGCGGCAAACAAAAAAATTATTCTGCACAGACACTTATCCCTGAATAATACCTTTGTTAT
This sequence comes from uncultured Gammaproteobacteria bacterium, assembly GCA_963804035.1. Taxonomy (GTDB): domain Bacteria; phylum Pseudomonadota; class Gammaproteobacteria; order Methylococcales; family Methylomonadaceae; genus Methyloglobulus. The sequence goes on from CAWDOO010000006.1 coordinate 136,249, forward strand.
CCAGGGCGAGCATCGTCTTTATGAACCCAATGGCACGTTAAAGGAAATCAGGCCTGTCGGTAGTTACACATCCAGCCCGCCAAGCGATGAACCGCATACAGAGGGTGGCGGCGATGAGGATGCCATCGTCTTTTTCAGCATTCGCGGCAATGATGGCGTTTTGTACGAAATACTTGGTGATGACTTGAATGTCATCGCCACACTGAGTATGCAAGACTTCATCGGCTTGTATAAAGCACAGCAAGATAATGCAGAAAAATAACGGCCTTGTGTTGCCGATGACATTTTTTTCAACAAGATACAGTGTAATTTTATTATGAACCCTAGAATTAATACAGGATTACGCCATATCTTTGGTGTATTATTTTTATGCTTGTTCAGTGTTGGCGTATTTGCTGAAACAAGCATCGCTATATTGGACTTTGATTTAAATGATCAAACCCTAATCCCTCGAACGCCAGATGAAATTCAAAGAACGGGGAGCATAAAAGCTATGCTAGAAGGCGAGTTAAAAAGGGCGGGTTATAAAATCATTTCTGTTGACTTAACAAGCCAACATGACGCCAATGCCGGTTTTGGCTATCTTTTTGACCACGACGATATTGCCGCAGAACTGGCCAATAAAGCGGGGGCGGATTATGTATTGGTGGGTAGGCTGCATAAACCCAGTTTCTTGTTCGCTTATATCATGGGGCATTTAGTCAGGACGAAAGACGGCCAATTAATCGGTAATTACATTTCAGAGACAAAAGGCGGCGATAAAAAATTAACGCTAAAAGGGGTCGAAAGCCTTGCCGTTAAAATTGACAACGATTTAGATAAAACCTATACACCACCACCTCCTTCTAGGATAACGCGATAAGGTGTAATCCGTTGTTTTTGATGGGAAGCTTATATGCAACACGTTTTAATTATTCATGAGGTCGAGTCTTATCCGGCATGGAAGGCTATTTTTGATGAAGCGGCAGACATCAGAAAACACGCCGGGGAAATCAGCTACCAGTTGCTGCGCTACGACAACGACGCAAACAACATCGTCCACTTCTCGGCGTGGTCTTCGCTGGACAATGCCCGGCGCTTCTTCGAGTCTCCAGAGTTGGTGGAAATCAGGAGAAACGCTGGCGTAAAAGCACCGGAATTTATTTATCTGCAAGAAATAGAGCGCGGCGTGTTGTAGCTAACATTGCGGTCTGCCGGTCGATTATTCAAATTAATCCCAACAAAGCGCACCGCCCGTCTGGTACTCCGTCACCCGTGATTCAAAGAAGTTCTTCTCTTTCTTGAGGTCGATTATCTCACTCATCCACGGGAAAGGATTGTTGGCTCTAGGATAAAGCACATCCAGGCCGATTTGCTGGCAGCGGCGGTTGGCGATAAAGCGCAGGTATTCCTTGAACATGCTGGCATTCAAGCCCAATACGCCGCGCGGCATGGTGTCTTCGGCATACCGGTATTCGAGTTCCACAGCTTGTTGCATTAGTGCCTTGATTTCATCGCGGAACTCAGTCGTCCACAACTGCGGATTTTCCAGTTTGATGGTGTTGATCAGGTCAACGCCAAAATTGCAATGCAGCGATTCATCACGCAGGATGTATTGGTACTGTTCCGCCGCGCCCTGCATTTTGTTCTGCCTTCCCAAGGCCAGAATCTGCACGAAACCCACGTAGAAAAATAAGCCTTCCATAATACAAGCGAACACGATCAGTGAGCTTAGCAGTTGCTGGTCGGTCTCAGTTGTACCGGTTTTGAAGTTCGGATTGGTCAAGGTATCAATAAAAGGGATCAGGAAATTATCCTTGTCGCGGATGCTAGGAATTTCTCGGTAGGCATTAAAGATTTCGCTTTCATCCAGCCCAAGGCTTTCGACAATATATTGGTAAGCATGGGTATGGATGGCCTCTTCAAAACCCTGCCGCAACAAGTATTGGCGGCATTCCGGCGCAGTAATGTGACGATACGTACCCAGCACGATGTTGTTGGCGGCCAGCGAATCGGCTGTGGTAAAAAAGCCGAGATTGCGTTTGACGATCAGGCGTTCGTCTTCGGTCAGCGCCGTACTGTCTTTCCACTGGGCAATGTCGCGGTTCATGGGGACTTCCTGCGGCATCCAGTGATTGGCGCAGCCCGCCAGGTATTTATCCCAGGCCCAATGGTATTTGAACGGCACCAGTTGATTAACATCGGTTTGGCCGTTGATAACGCGTTTATCCTGGGCGTTCACGCGACTGGATGCTGAAGGTTGGTTAACAGCAGGCCGTTCTAATACGGGTTTTGCAATGCTTAACTCTGGAGTCGGCTTTGGTAGAGTAGGTGCATTTTCAACAAAAATATCTTCTTCGAATGACAGCATGGTATTTCCTATTATTGAATGATTTATGGGCTGCGGTTATTGGCAGGCTTCGCAACCTGGATCGTCAATCAAACACTGCTTTGGTTCCGGCACTTGTGCCCCTGGGTGTATGGCGGATGGAACCGCATTCAACTCGCCGCCGCTACCCGTTGATTTCTCCGCCGAAGTTGCCCCTAGCGAGCGAAGGTAATAAGTGGTTTTCAGCCCACGTTGCCAGGCCAGCATGTAAGTGTCATGCAGCTTTTTACCGGAGGGAACCGCAAAGTACAGATTTAAGGATTGTGCCTGATCTATCCATTTTTGCCGTCGGGCGGCAGCTTCTATCAGCCAGCTTGGATCAACCTCAAATGCCGTGGCATAGAGCGATTTGAGTTCGGTTGGGATTCGGTCGATTTTGGCTAGCGAGCCATCGTAATATTTAATGTCCGCCACCATGACTTCATCCCACAAATCCAAAGCCTTAAGCTCATTGACCAAGGCTTCGTTAACGACGGTAAATTCGCCGGACAAGTTGGATTTGACATACAGGTTTTGATAGTCCGGTTCAATGCTGGCGGAAACGCCGACAATATTGGCAATGGTGGCGGTTGGTGCAATGGCGACACAGTTGGAGTTGCGCATTCCGTATTGTTGGATGCGAGTTCTTAAGGTATCCCAATCTAACGTACTGCTGCGGTCTACTTTCACCTGACCGCTACCCTTATGGGCATAAACACGCGCTTCACTCAACAGGTTCAGGGTATCCAGCGGCAAGATTCCCTGATCCCACAAACTGCCCTTAAAACTGGAATAAGCGCCGCGTTCCTGCGCCAACCGGCTGGAAGCCGAATAGGCGTGATAACAGACGGTTTCCATGGTGGTATCTGCGAATTCAACGGCTTCCGTTGAGGCGTAAGGAATTCGCAAGGCATGCAAACAATCCTGAAAACCCATGATGCCCAAACCCACCGGGCGATGGCGATAGTTAGAGTTACGCGCACTGCCGACCGCATAAAAATTGATGTCGATGACGTTGTCCAGCATCCGCATCGCGGTCGTGATAGTGGCTTTTAGCTTTGCTTGATCCAGTACCAGTTTGCTATTACTTCGACCACGCTCAGTACAGGTTTCTTCTGTCAAATGCGCCATCAGGTTCACCGAACCCAGGTTGCATACGGCGATTTCGGTGGCGGAAGTATTCAGTGTAATCTCTGTGCAAAGGTTGGAACTATGCACCACGCCGACATGTTGCTGTGGCGAACGGATATTGCAAGCGTCCTTAAACGTAATCCAAGGATGTCCGGTTTCAAACAGCATCGACAGCATCTTGCGCCACAGTTGCAGTGCGGAAACACGCTTAAATTGTTTGATTTCCCCCAGATCGGCACGGCGCTCGTATTCGCTATAAGCGATGGCAAATACCTGTCCAAACTTATCATGCAAGTCCGGCGCGTCCGAAGGCGAAAACAATGTCCACTCGTCATTTTCGCTGACGCGTTGCATGAACAGGTCGGGAATCCAGTGCGCGGTGTTCATGTCATGGGTGCGGCGGCGGTCGTCACCGGTGTTTTTGCGCAAGTCCAGGAACTCTTCGATGTCCAGATGCCAGGTTTCCAGATAACCGCAAACCGCCCCCTTGCGCTTGCCGCCCTGGTTCACGGCCACGGCGGTATCGTTGGCGACCTTCAGGAAAGGAATCACGCCTTGGCTTTTGCCGTTGGTGCCTTTAATGCTCGAACCCAAGGCGCGAACGGGAGTCCAATCGTTGCCGATGCCACCAGCATATTTTTGCAACAAGGCGTTTTCTTTAATCGCCTGGTAAATACTGTCAAGGTCGTCGCTGACAGTGCTGAGATAACAGGATGAAAGCTGCGAATGCACTGTGCCGCTGTTAAACAGCGTCGGCGTTGAACTCATGAAATCGAAACTGGACAACACGTTATAAAACTCAATGGCACGGTCTTCACGGTCAATCTCGTTAATCGCAAGACCCATCGCCACGCGCATGAAGAATATTTGCGGCAGTTCGATACGGCGTTCTTCGATATGCAAAAAGTAGCGGTCGTAGAGAGTTTGCAGGCCAAGATAACCAAACTTAAAGTCACGGTCTGGTGCTAGTACTTGGCACAATTTGGTTAAGTCAAATTGTGAGAGACGCTGATCCAATAAACCTGCTTCGACCCCCAGCTTGATATAGCGCGGAAAATAGTCGGCATAGCGAGATTTACCCTCTGGGGCACAAGTCATCGCTGTGTGGTTGACACTTTCGCCCAACACCTCGACACGAATCATATCCAACAATAAATGTGCGGTCACATAATTGTAAGCCGGTTCCCGCTCAATCAAGCTGCGGGCAGAAAGGATCAAGGCACGGCGCACTTCATTAAACGAAATGCCGTCATAACAATCGCGGACGGCCTGCTCGACTACCATCTTGGAATTGACTTCAGCACCTAAGCCATAACAGGCTTCGGTCACCATCTCGATTAGCCTGGTAATATCCAATGGCTGCCTGTTACCATCAACTGTGACATTTAATTGCGGCGCGTCATGTGCTTGGCTTGCCCGTTCTGCAGTTCGTTTTTCCCGGTACAGAACGTAGGCTTTTGCCACGTCATGCTCACCGGAACGCATCAACGCCAATTCAACCTGATCTTGAATATCTTCAATATGCACCGAGCCGCCGGAAGGTAAGCGTCGCATCAATGCGGTGACGACTGTCTGAGTCAGTAGCATTACTTGTTCGCGCACTCGGCTGGATAACACAGCTTTACTGTTATCGACAGCCAAAAACGCCTTGCTCACGGCGATGGAGATTTTTTCAGGGTTAAATGCGACTGCGGCGCCATTGCGCCGAATCACTTGTAATGTAGGGCTTGTGGCAGGATGTTGCCTGAAATTTGACAATGCGTCGAAGGACGCTGTTGTATCTGTATCGTACATGGATAGCTCCTTAAGATTAGGAGCGGGAATGACTTCAAAAAAGACGCGACATTTCAAGTGCATTAGAAAACTGGATTTTCTAAACTTACCAATGGGTTAGCACTGAATTGAGCGCCAGTCTTAAAGACCAGCATGGTGGAAAGTAATGAGTTGATGCAAAGTCGCAACGCATACCTTCCATCTGCCGAGGACACCCCGCCTCAAACGTTATTGAAAAATATACGGCAGGTCTCCTGGCTTTCGGGTCGTTGCATGGGGTCGGCCTTCCCAAGTCAGCGTTCACGACTCAGTGGCAGGGATGACGACACACTCTCCGATTACAGTTGCGGGGGCAGCTTTGGCATTAAGATTGTTCATTCAGCGCAATCAATCACCAAATTCCCTTTTATCTCAGCTCAAGAAATCAGCATGAGAACCGTATGGTGGTTAAGGTAGCATCCGTAATGAAGGGATGTCAATAAGAAACACTATATATTGATAAAATAGCATAATTTATGGCTATATATAGTATATTAAGGGAGAGTGTTGATTTGACGTTACTGCGCAGTAAATTTAACCTTTACATCATTTGAAAGTTTTTAGCCTACGCTTTTCCCTCGTTTCTTGAGGTAATACCTATCGTAAAATCCTTAACGGGGTTTATATTCCGAATTCTGTGTTGACCCCAACAAGATTGATGCTGATGGATAGGTTGGGATTTAACCGTACCGTAAGAACAAAACACGCAGTAATCGCTTTGGTTTGGTTTGAGCAGGATTCCGTAGGACTTGTATTCATAGAAGCTGTTTTGTTAAAAACAAGCATTATTTATCATATAATTGCAGCTTTAAAGACGAGCAAATTATAAGTAATATGTGCAATAGTATGATACGTAAGAAGAATGGGGGCTAATCGAGGCCTATTTTCAGCCGACGGACAAGCGCGGGGCGATGCCAAGACATAGCAAAAAGGATGTTGTCAACGCCATATGACTCGATCAGGTATTCTGGCCAATTCTCGCGTAGTGATTGAAAACCCGTCATGGTCAACCGCCTTCAGCAAAGCCCGGATAAAGCGTCATGCAGCCATCGATAAACAGGCTGATGCCATTGGCATAATCGGAATCGTCAGAAGCCAGCCAAACCACGGCGCGGCTAATATCGTCCGGCTCGCCGATACGGTTATAGGGGATCAGTTTCAACAGCTTGTCATAGGCTTCCGGTGTTTCCCAGGCATTGCGGTTAATCGGGGTGCGGATGGCGGCGGGGCACACGCTGTTGACGCGGATGCGATAAGGCGCCATTTCTTGCGCCAGACTTTTATTCATCAGCATCAGTCCTCCTTTGGAGGCGGCGTAATTGACATGTCCGCCCCACGGGATCACCTCGTGTACCGAACTCATGCTGATGATTTTACCCGCCGCGCAGGAGATTTCCTTGACCACGCCACGGCGCTTGAATTCGCGGATAGCTTCGCGGGCACACAGGAATTGACCGGTAAGATTGACATTAATGACCTTGTTCCATTGCGCCAAGGTCATTTCATCGGACGGGGCATCGTTTTGGAGTCCGGAGTTGTTGACCAGGATGTCGATAGTCCCGAATTCGCGCAGCATCCGGGCAAACATGGCCTGGACTTGCTCTTCCTGGGAAACATCCGCCTTAATGGCGATGGCATGACCACAGCAGCGTTTTATTTCATCAACCACTTCCTGGGCGCTGGCATCATCCATAAAATAGTTGACGACCACATCCCCGCGCCTTCCTTGGCCAAATGCAACGCGGCACTGCGGCCAATACCGGAATTGGCACCCGTAACCAGGGCCTTTTGTCCGCGTAAAAGGTTACGAGGCGCGCATTCGGGCATGACGACATTGGGTAGTGGGTTATCGAGGTTATTTCGCTGGTCGATATTCATTCAAACGGCTCCAGTTAATGGGTGAAAATACAATAAGGGTTTGTGGGTTAAACTTTCGTATTACGAATTTAACCGCCATGATCTGATAGCTTCGGTTCGGTATTAGCTTCCAGTAATTTTGCCACTAAGCCTGTCCAGCCAGTCTGGTGCGAAGCGCCGACACCACGACCACTGTCGCCGTGAAAATATTCATGGAACAACACATAATCTTTAAAATACAGATCGTTTTGCAGTTTCTCGTTGCTACCGAATATCGGCCTGCGCCCTGTTTCATCCCGTCTGAATAATCGCGTTAGCCGTACTGCCAATTCATCGGCGATTTCATGTATTGTCAGGAATTGACCTGAGCCGGTTGGGCATTCGATCTTAAAATCATCGCCGTAATAGGTCGCGAAGCGTTTCAGTGAGGTAATCAACAGATAGTTGACCGGAAACCACACCGGCCCGCGCCAATTGGAATTGCCGCCAAAGGCGCCGGATGCGGATTCCGTCGGCTGGTATTGTACGGACATGGGCTGACCACAACAGTCGAACTCATAAGGGTGTTCAAGATAAGCCCTGGACAGGGAACGGATGCCGTAGTCGGACAAAAACTCGCTTTCATCCAGCATGCGCTTGAGCAATAACTTCATCCGGTGCCCGCGCAGCAACGACAATAAACGACGGTCGCCGTGCCCCGGTTCGCTCCAATGTGAAACCAGCCCGGCTAGGTCGGGGCGATAGTTCAGGAACCATTCCAGGCGCAGTTTGAAGTCGGGCAATTTATTTAGCATGTCCGGTTCGATGATTTCGACGGCGAATAACGGGATCAAGCCCACCATGGAGCGGATTTTCATCGGCATCAGTTGGCCGTCTGGAAAGCGCAAGACATCATAGAAAAAACCGTCTTCGTCATTCCATAAGCCTACGCCGTCGTCGCCGATATGGGTCATGGCCTTGGCGATATACAGAAAGTGTTCGAAAAATTTGGTGGCAATGTCTTCATAAGCCCGGTTGTGCAGAGCCAATTCCAGGGCGATGCGCATCAGGTTGAGCGAATACATCGCCATCCAACTGGTGGCGTCGGCCTGATTGATATGGCCGCCGGTGGGCAATGGTGTACTGCGGTCGAATACGCCAATGTTATCCAAACCCAGGAAACCGCCCTGAAACACATTGTTGTCGTCAGCGTCCTTGCGGTTGACCCACCAGGTGAAGTTGACGATCAATTTATGCAGCACCCGTTCCAGAAAATCCAGGTCGCCGATTCTGCCATTGGCCTCGCATTCGGCCTTATAAATTTCCCAGGCCGCCCAGGCGTGTACGGGTGGATTGACATCGTCGAACGACCATTCATAAGCAGGGATTTGGCCGTTGGGATGCATATACCAAACCCGCGTCATTAACAGGATTTGCTGTTTGGCGAAAGCCGGATCAACCATCGCCAGCGTCACGCAATGAAAAGCCAGGTCCCAGGAAGCGTACCAGGGATATTCCCATTTATCCGGCATCGAAATGATGTCGGCGTTGTTCAGGTGTTGCCAGTTTTTATTACGGTTTTTTCGGCGCTCCGGGTTGGGTTCGGGTTGTCCTGGATCGCCTTTCAGCCATTGCGGAATGTCGTAATAATAAAACTGTTTGCTCCAGATCATCCCCGCAAAGGCCTGTCTCTGGATCAATCTGGCTTCTTCGTCTTGGATTTTGGATTGGATGACCGCATAAAAAGCATCCGCTTCGGCGATGCGCGAACTGAAAATTTCCGTAAAATCATCAAATGCATGCCGATTGGGCGTTTTGGTTAGCCGTAGGCGGATTTCGGTCTTATCTTGTGCTGGAATCAGCACTTGATAGTGGGTGCAAGCCTTGGTACCTTGTTCCTTCGGATTGACTGCATTAGCCCTGCCATGGATAACGGCGTCATGAAAGGCATCCTTGAAATAACCGGTCGCCGTACTACCGTATAGCCGTTGCACATTGGTGTCGTTGTCGGTGAACAGTAACTCCGGCCTCCCATCGCAATAACAATGGTAAGTACCGAGCTTCGGGTGCTCAACAACGATGCTGCCCGTTTCGGTGGCGGATAATGATGGCTTAGTAGCATCGTAACCCCAGCTCCAGGTATTGCGGAACCATAGTTGCGGCAGGATGTGCAGCGGCGCGGGATCAGGGCCGCGGTTATGGGCGGTGACGCGCATAAGGATGTCGTCAACGCCGGCTTTGGCGTATTCGATGAACACATCGAAATAGCGATCATCGTCGAACACGCCCGTGTCGAGCAGTTCAAATTCCGATTGGTGTTTGTCACGCCTGCGGTTTTCCTCAACCAATGCGCTGTAGGGAAATGCATGCTGAGGATATTTATACAGCATTTTCAGATAGGAATGGCTGGGCGTGGCATCGAGATAATAATACAGTTCCTTGACATCTTCGCCGTGATTACCCTCGCCATTGGTCAGGCCAAATAACCGCTCCTTAAGAATAGGGTCTTGCCCATTCCATAATGCCAGCCCCAGACAAAGCTGCTGTTTACTGTCGCTGAGTCCGGCAATGCCGTCTTCGCCCCAGCGATAAGCGCGGCTACGGGCGTGGTCATGCGGGAAATAATCCCAAGCCTCGCCGTGTGCGCTGTAGTCTTCGCGCACCGTGCCCCATTGGCGTTCGCTCAGGTAAGGCCCCCAGGAACGCCAGGCCGCTTTGAGGGTATTCTGGTCGGCGATCCGCTGTTGTTCGTTGTTTACCGCATTGTCTGGGGTATTCTGGGTAGTCCGGCTATTAGTAGAGAGGGTCATGCAAGCGTAACCAAACACGCAGGATTTCACCGACACTCCAGGCTTGGGCAAAACAACCCCGAGAGGTGAAGGGCGGTTCGGCATCAAAAATTTCGCTGACCTGGCCAAGGCAGGCATCGGCTAGATGCATGCCTAACGGTTCAAGGTACGAAAGGGCTTTTTCAGCATCCTGGTAGACACGGTAATGGGCATCCACAAATGGGCCTATTAACCACGCCCATACGGTGCCTTGGTGATAGGCGCTGTCACGTTGCGCTGTATTGCCTTGATAATAAGGGGTATAGCCCGGTTCATCCCTTGCCAGACTGCGTAGGCCGAAAGATGTCAGTAACTCTCGGGCGCAAAGATCGACAATTGCCTTGCATTGAGCTTCGCACAGCGGACTGTACGGTAAAGATACGGCAAAAATTTGATTTGGCCGCAAGCGCCCATCGTAGCATTGGTCGTCATCATGTAGAGTGCCTTCGGGGCCATCAATGACATCGTACAGACACTGTTTATCGCGGTTCCAAAAACGTCGAAAGCTGTTTTTGACTTGTATGGCGCTACGTTGAAAATCTTCCGCGTGTTCCGTTTTGCCAAGTTGTTCACTTAAAACGCCCATAATCTTCAGGGTGTTAAACCATAGCGCGTTTATTTCAACACATTTGCCGATGCGTGGCGTGACGACCCAATCGTCCGTTTTGGCATCCATCCATGTTAACTGAATGCCGGGTGTCCCCGCCATAAGCAGGCCGTCTTGCTTATCGACCTTGATACCGTAGCGTGTGCCTGTACGATGCCAGTCGATAATGTCAGCCAGCACCGGATAGAGTTCATCAGCCAAGGCAACGTCGCCGCTCATTTTTGTGTATTGATCGATGGCATGAATAAACCAGAGCGTTGCATCAACCGTGTTGTATTCCGGTGTTATGCCGTTATCCGGGAAGCGGTTAGGCACCATGCCGTCACTGATGTAGGCGGCAAATGTACGTAATATGTGGGCGGCAATGTCGAAGTGGCCTAAGGCTAATGTCAGGCCCGGAAGGGCGATCATGGTGTCACGACCCCAGTCGGTAAACCACGGATAACCCGCGATAATAGTTTTTCCAACCATTTTTCCATTCTGGTGGCGCTCAACAATAAATTGTCCGGCAGCCAGAGCCAGTTGCGTAATCCACCAAGGCGTATCGGTGGGCAGGGATTGCAACAAAGCTGTCTGAGAATAGCGGCTTTGTTGCAGGACGTGAAAAAAACTGTCCGTTACCTTCGATTCTGTCGAAAGGATCACTGTCGCTTGTCCGCCTTCACCCAGGCTTAGGGAGAAATGGCCTGGGCGGAACAGGTCTTCGGTATCATCCAGCCCCCGGGCGGTCTCAGCGCGATATTTAAAATCCCAGAACCAGGCTGGGTCGGGTATAAAAGCAGCCTGTTCACAGCTTAGCCGATAGTCATGTGCGTTTGCAAAAGCCTTGATTTCAAAACCATGCCCGATTTCGCGCAGCCCTAAATCCCAGCCACCACGACTTAGGCTATGGTAGTCCCGATAGGTACACAGTGGCATTAACTCCACCGTTAACTCATCACTGGCACGGATTATCTGAATGTTGACATAGGTTGTGTTCTGCCCCGGTTTCATCGCGATGCGTTTTTCAATCAAGGCATCGGCAACGGCATAACGCCAAACCGGTAGGCCATTATCGAGATGAAAAGACTCCAGATGCACATAACCTTCAGGCGCTATCGTGCCGTCGGCGAATTCGTTGCTGAACAGGGCGTAGTCTCTTCCGCGATAATGCACGGTCATCTCCAGCTTGGCAACCAATAAGGTTCGCGCTGTCGGTGGCTCTAAAGCCGCCAACAGCAGGCTGTGATAACGGCGCGTAGGGGTGTCGCTCACCGTCCCGGAAGCAAAACCGCCGATGCCGTTGGTTATCAGCCATTCGTGTTCGATACTTCGTTCAAAATTTCCGCAATCGACGTGGCCGAGTTTTAGCTGTGTCATAAGCCCTCTGTCCCCAATGATGGGTAAGCAGCGGCTGGACTATGCGCTCCAGCTTGGCTGTTAAAAATTAAGATTAAGGTTCGTCATCCAGACATTGTTGTTTTGATCAGCCGATGGGTCGTTCCTCCAGACCTGTTGATATAAGTAGCCGGTTTCGACTTGGACTTCCGGCGCAAACCGGTAGCCGACGCCCAGATATAAACGGTTTTGTTGCGCCCCGGCTTGTAATTGAGTGTTATGGGCATTGTCGTTAAGGTTCACGAAAATTTCTTCCGAAGCAATAATCGACCACGGCATCCCGCCGGGAAGCAACTGTTCTACCCGGAGACGTGTCCGCCAGCGGATGCTGGGATCGGAATTCCGGGGCAGAAAACGTTCTTCCAGGCGATTGCGGACTTCCCAGATGAACTGCTTGTCATTGGCGGTATCTTTCCAGGAAAAGCCTTGGAAAACGCGATTTTCAATTAGGTAGGTGTCCGAATCGAGCGTAATCGAATCGGCACTCATCAAATAACCTAGCCAAAGCGTCGCTTTGTCATTAACCGCCCAGCCTATGGCAGGCCTGATAATCATGGAGGTAAGATTCGACGAGTCATCGCCGATACGGCTGGAATTCCAAAAAACCGCGCCATTGTCCCGTCAGCTTGACATTGATATTGATGGGGATCCAGGTCTGAAAATCAGTGTTGGAACCCGCTTTCGCGCTGAAATGAATCATTAACATGATGGTCACGACGAAAAATTTAATCCGCTGGGTCGGAATCTTTAATGGCATGGTTTATTTCCTATTCCGCAATGCTTTATTAATTGGAAACAACTCGGCGCAAAAACGGCCAAAATTATTCCGCCTGTTGCGGCACGAAGCCATTCTGGCTGATTAACTCTTGTTCAGCTTCAAGCCAATCTTCTATCTCATAACCCGGCGTAAAATCCCTTGCTTCCGCTTTCAGGTAGGCACACTCGGCAACCATTTTTTGTAATGTGCCGGGATCAATGTTGTTTTGGTTATTTTGTTGTGATTTTGCGTTGTCCATGTTGATCTCCTAGAAAATGTGTTTGGTTTTTGTTATTCAGGGTTAGCCTCAATCCACCACAAACTTTTAAAAAAGTGCCGGCAAGGCCGCCTTGTATTGTTTATAGGGTTTTTGAGTTTTCGTGTCCTCTCCGCCAGTGAGTAGGCAGGAAGAATTTTTAAACTCAGCTATTAGTCAAGCCGGCAGAGTTTTCCTTACAAAAAAATTTCAGGATAAATAAGAAGCTTATGGAAAGTGTGTTGTTTCAGGTGCGTTTGCTTATGTACTGTGGTTAAGGCTAATGGTTAGATTTTGGAAAATAAAAGGGTGCCGGAAGGTGTTTTTCTGTAAGGACTAACAGTAGTTAACGACTAATCGATGTAAAAAAAGTGCTGAAATACGGTGAGCATTTTGCTCAGGACGAACAAGAATTCAGCCCGTATTCAGCGAAGTTTCGGTATCTTAAAGCCGTGCAATTAACAGGAGATCGACATGAAACGATTAACAAGCATTTCAAGTTTTATTTTAGCGTTGATAGTGGGCCTTCCGCTTTCCCAGACAGCCAATGCACGCGGTTATGGCGGGCATTATGGTCACGGCCATCATGGGCATCACAGCGGACATTATGGTTATGGGCACAGCTATAATTATGGTTACGGCCATCGCCCATATTATGGGGGGAGTCATTACAACCGCTACTCTGGCTACAGCGGGCATGCTTCTCATGGAAACTATAGCGGTTACGCTTCAAATAACTATGTAAGCCAGCCCAACGGCTGCCGTCAAGTCTACAAAAATACCAATGATGAATATGGCAATCCTCAACAGATTGGCGGAACGATGTGCTATGACAACTATGGGCAAGGCTATGTCGTCGAAGGCAGCCGCTATCAAATTAGATGATGCCGTGGCGGTTCAGCCGTCGACCAGGATTTCGCCATGCGCAACCTTTAATGCGAACTGCGCCTTGTTGTAGTCGGCAACCGCCTTGAGATAGTCGATTTGGGCTTGCAAGTAAAACTGTTGCGACTGGAACACTTCAAAGGGCAATACGGTGCCTAGTTTCTCGCGTTCAAGGCTTTGTTCCATCGCCTCCGCAGCTTGCCGCAAAGCCTCCTTGCCGACCGCCATCTGGTCGCCCGCCGCTTGCAGTTGGGTTTCGGCGGTCGCGGATTCCTGCCGGTATTGGTTTTTGAACTGTTCCAGTTTGTTCTTTTGCAGCGAGATTTTGCCGTCCCATTGCTTCAAGTCGCCTTGATAGGTTAAACGCCCCAGCGGAATGGTCCACAACAGCGCAGCATTGACATCAGTGGTGTTGCGCGTGGAGCCGTCGTAGGCGCCGAAGATGCCGTTTTGCGCACCGACGGCCAACTTCGGCAGCAGCAAGCCTTCATTGGCGGTTTTGCGTTGCGTTTGCAGAGCTTCCAGTTCGGCATTCATGCCTTTGAATTCCTCACGGTTGGCGTAGCCTTCCGGTTGAGCCTGCGTGGCATTGAACACCAGCGGGACGAGCGCGTTATCGGCGCTGACCAGCGTGACCCCGGAATTGAGATTCAGCAGATTGACCAATAAGGCGGCGGTTTTTTGCCAGTCGGCTTTGGCTTGCAGTAAGGCGATTTTCAAATGGCCGACATTGCTTTGCGCCAGTAGCGCTTCGGATTGGTAGCGCAGCCCGACTTCGGCCTGAAGGTTGAGTTGCCGCGTAAAAGTATCGGCCTGTTCGACCAAGGCTTGCAGAAACGTGATTTTCAATTGATCGGCCTGTAAGTCGAAATAAGCCTGCACGGCTTTAAGCAAAGCCAGGTTTTTTTCAGCGATGCTGTAGTGTAAAGCGGCTTCTACCTTTTGTTGCGCGGCCAGTGCGCCGAACATGCCTTGATTGAAATCGATTTCCGCGCGGATGCCAAGCCCCGACCAGACATTGTTACGATCAACGCCGGTAAATATCCTGCCGTCCGCATTCATCGCCGCCCCAGTCAGGTAATGTGTGCTGACTCCGGCTTGTAGCGTCGGCAGCCACCATTCCTTGGCCTTGCTCTGCTCGGCCAGGGCTTGCCGATATTTCAACTGGAATTCCTGAACGGTTAAATTGCCGGCACCCGCAAGTTTTAAGACCGATTCAAGATTGACCTGAAACGTGTCGTCAGCTTTGGCTGGGCTTATAGCCGCCAGCATGACAAGGGTAAGCCAATGAATAATGAAACGATGAGTTGCGGTCATAATGATTTAACCTGCACACTCGCGCCGTCGCTGACCAGTTCTTTCCCTTGGACGACAATAGTATCCGCTTCTTTTATCGACGGATTCAGCAATTCGGTTGCCTGGCTGTCGCGCAAACCCGTTTTGACTTCGACTTTTTTTACTGTGCCATTGTTGACGACATAAATGAACGCCTGGCCTTTAATATTACCGATGGCTTCATTGGGCGCGGCCAATACCGTTTTGCGCTGGCTGTTTTGTATGGCTACTTTGGCATACATGCCGGAGCGGAGTTTAAGGTCAGGGTTGGGTAAATCAATTTCCACTTTCATGGTTTTGGTGTTTTCATCCAAGCCATAAGCCAGACGGGTAATGTTGGTTGAATAATGCGTTTCCGGCAATTCCGGGAATGTGACGTCCGCCTGGGATTGCTTGTCAATCATCGCCACATTGGTTTCCGGCACATCAATCTGCACCCGGATGGTTTGTAAATCCTGCAATTCAAACAAGGGCTGGGCACCGGTTTCGCTTATCCCGCTCTGGATAAGCACACCCTTGTCCACATAGCGCCGGGTAATAACGCCGGAAAAAGGCGCTTTGACTGTTAAAAAACCGATTTGCGACAGCACACCGTCAAGTTGCGCTTTTAGGCTTCGATAGTCCGACTTGGACTTTTCCACATCCGTGATGGTCGTCAGTTGCGGGGTTTTTTGGTAAACGTTGTTCAACCGTTCGTAAATGGATTTTTTGCCTTGAAACTCGGCTTCCAGTTTGCATTTGTTGCTGTCCAGTTCGGGATTGACGAGGATGGCGAGAGTTTGTCCCTGCTCGACGAAATCGCCTATGTCGCACCGCAATTGCTGCAAAAAACCGCTAGTCATCGCATACAGTTTGACGGTTTGATTTGGTTTGGCTGTTCCAGTCAGTTGCAGGGCGGTATTGAATGAATGAGGTTGTGGATGGCTGACCAGTACCGTTGGTATATTGGCGGAGGCTGCTGGCGTTTTTTCCTGTTTGGTCTCTTCGCAGGTGGTTAACATGGTCAAGAAAATAGGCAAAAGCAGTATGGCTCGATTAGGTTTCATGGTGATCAGCCTTTTTATTGAAGGTAAAGAACAGCACCGGCACGACAAACAGGGACAGGCCAGTTGCAGCCAGCACCCCGCCTATAATAGCGCGCCCCAAAGGCACATTGGCTTCACCGCCGATTTCAAGACCGAGCGCCATCGGCAACAAGGCTAAGGTGGCAACCGTTGCGGTCATGACGATAGGGCGAAAGCGGTTACTGATGCCTTGCTTAATGGCCTCAAGCAGCGGCATACCCTGCCGGTAAAGGTTATTCATCTTATCGACCAGCAAGTTGCTGTAGGCCACGGTAATGCCCACCATCATGATGATGCCCATCATCGACTGGATGTTCAGGTAAGTGTCGGTGGCCAGCAACATGGCAGTCACGCCAATCAGACCCAGCGGGATGACGGTGATGATGATCAGCGGCAATTTGAACGAGCGCAATAATGGCACAATCACCAGATAGACCAGTAAAATCGCCAGTGCTATCCCAAATCCCAGGTTGCCAAAACTGTCGTGCATGCTTTTGACCTCGCCGCGCATGGTGATTTTGTAACCTTCGGGCAGTTCTAGGCGCAGGGCGG
Organism: uncultured Gammaproteobacteria bacterium; assembly: GCA_963804035.1. Taxonomy (GTDB): domain Bacteria; phylum Pseudomonadota; class Gammaproteobacteria; order Methylococcales; family Methylomonadaceae; genus Methyloglobulus. The sequence continues at coordinate 153,036 of CAWDOO010000006.1, forward strand.
CGAGTTTGTCCTCGATTTCCGCCGCCGCCGAGCCGATGTCCCGGCCTTCGACATTGGCGAACACGTCGGTGACGCGCTGAAGGTTCAGATGATTCACTTCGATGGGTGCGGAAGTCAGCGAGGTTTTGGCAATGTTTTTCAGCAGCGTGATTTGTCCGTTGTGTCCCCGACAGCGCGATATTGTCTACGGCCTGCGGATTGTCCAGTTCCATTTCCGGGTAAGTCACGCCGACAAAATAGTGGTTGCCGTTTTTCTCGTCGATCCAGAACGAGGGCTTGAAATTCACCGACGAATTCAAGGCGCTGACGGTGTTCTTGACGACTGCATCCGCATCGATGCCCAACTGCGCGGCCTTGGTGCGGTCGATGTCCACTTTGATTTCGGGATGGTCGTAGCGCTGATGAATGCGCACGTCCTGCGTACCTTCGACCTGACCGACAATGTCGCGCACCTTGACCGCCAGTTCGCGGGATTTATGCAAATCGTTGCCGGTCACCTGAATGTCGAGCGGCGAGGGCAGACCGAAATTCAGCGCTGCAGTCACGATGCCGCCGGTATTGAAAATAAATTGCACACCGGGAAATTGCTGTTTCAATTTAGCCCGTAGACGTTTGACGTACTCGGCGGCGGTGGTTTGGTAACCTTCTTTTAACTGCACGGCGATGGTGGCGTCCTGGTGCCGGAATTGGGCGTATAGGCGGCAGGCCAGTCGTTTAAAACACCCATATTGGCGATAATGATGTTCAAATCCTCGCCGACTTCCTGCTTGATAAACTGTTCAATTTGGGTGATCGTCGTTTCGGTTTTTTCGATACGGGTGCTGCTTTCCATTCTGACATCGATGGAAATTTGCCCGACATCCATTTGCGGGAATAATTCGGTGCCAAGCCTGCCAAAACCCCACAGAGAAACCGCGAACATTATGGTGACGGTAGCCAATACCCACCAACGCAGACGCAAGACGGTGGGCATTGCATCGGCATAGGCTTCGGTAAGGAGATGAAACCATTTTTGAAAGCCCCGAAACGGAAGTTTTGTCTGTTTTGATTCAAGACTGTCAGGGAGTTCAGTTTTAAAAAACGCGGCCGCCATGATCGGCACCAAAGTCATGGAAATAAAACGCGAACCGATCATCGCCAGGGACACCACAATCGCCAACGGCGCAAACAGGTATTTGGTAATCCCGGTCAGGAACAGGATAGGGAAGAACACAATGATAATAGTGAGCGTGGTCACCAGCACCGGCAGCGCCACTTCTTTCGCGCCTTCGAATGCCGCCACAGACGGCGATTTTCCTGATTGCATGTGTTTTTCGATGTTTTCAATCACCACGATGCTGTCGTCAACCAGTAAGCCGATAGCCAGCGCAATCCCGCCCAAGGTCATGCTGTTGATGGTGTCCCCGGTAAAATACAGGCCGATCAATGCAAACATCACCGACAACGGAATGCTAATCACGACAATGAAAGTCGCGCGGACATTGCCCAGGAACAACAGCAGAGCCAAGGATACCAGCACCAAACCGAAAACGCCTTCCTTCACCAACCCCTTAATAGCATGGCGTACATAAATGGACTGATCCAGCACCACATCGAGGTTGACCGCCTTGGGCAGGCGTTCTTTCAGTTCGGCCAGCTTGCCCTTGATGCCGTCCACGGCGGCAATGGTGTTGGCGCCGGTGCGTTTGTAAACGGGAATATAGACCTGGCGTTTGCCGTTGATATGCACGATGTTGGTCTGGATGGCGCTGGCATCCTTGGCATAGCCAATGTCTTTCAGAAAAATGGGCGAGCCGTCCGAGTTCATTTTTATCACGATGTCGTTGAAGTCCTTGACTTCCGGCAGCATACCATTGGCATTGACGCTGTAATTCAGGTTGCCGATGTTGACATCGCCGGTCGGGATCATCACATTATTTCTCTGTACGGACTCGATGACATCGGTTTGCGCCAGATTATAGGCTTGCAGTTTATCGGGATGGACATACATGAAAATCCGCCGCAGCTTGCCGCCGTATACGGCCGGGGCGATCACGCCGGGTACCGCACCCAGCAAATTTCGCAACTCAAAATAAGCGATGTCGTACAGTTCCTTTTCGGACAGGCTGTCGCTGCTGACAGCAAGCAACGCCAGCGGGATCGAAGCGGTCGGATCGTAGGGCATCACCATCGGCGGGACGGTGCCGGGCGGCAGGTAATACAAATCGGACATGGCCAATGAGGTCACCTGCGACAACGCGGTGTTGGGGTCGATGTCCTCGGTGAAAAAATCCTTGACAATGCTGACGCCGATCATGCTCTTGCTTTCCTGGCGCTCGATGCCATTGGATTGACCCGTCCAACGTTCCAGACGGCTGGTAATGTCTTTTTCCATGACTTCGGCCGGCATCCCCGGATAAAGGGTCAATACCTGCACGGCGGACGTGTTGTAGTTCGGCAAAATATCGACCGGCAGCCGTTGTATCGCCACCAGGCTGATGACCGCCACCAACAAGGCGAGTACGATAATCAGGTATTTATTCTTGAAAGCAAGATCCAGCACGGGCTTACCGATTATTTAAGTTGAATGGCAAGGTTGGGTTTAACCGCTTCGCCTAAAACAAGCACAGGATGGGTAGAGAGGTAGCGAACCCATCTACAGGACTGATGAATGCTGATCTTTGGCCGCTTGCAGATCGCATTGCCAGCCAAGGCACGGCTTGGCATGAGCGTAGGCCATTAATAAAACTGTACCGGTCAGCAAGCTCGCCAGCAACAGGCCTAAGCCCCAGTTAGAATCTGTAGACGGTTCATGTTCATTCAATAATGAGGCGACCCGTCGCCGTAGCCAAGCGGCATTGTTATTGCCGGTTAGGGAGAGCATCGGTGCGGCCTGTACCTGTGGTTCGGCTAAATGTCGGCCACTTTGACTAAAGCACTCGCCAGTGCCATCGGTTGTCCTGTTAGGGCAACGCTCGTCGAGTCGGCGCGTTTTTCAAGCAGCAGCTTAAGCGCTTGCATTTGTTGCCGTAATGGCCTTAGCCCCCAGCCGTTCGGACATAAACTGTGCAGCCAAAACAACAACAGTGTGTCCCGGCGCTGGATGTGCGCCAATTCATGGGCGGCGGTTGCCACCAGCTCCTCGTGATCGAGATTTTCAACCAGCCAGTTTGACAACACAATCACCGGTGACCGTAAACCGGTGGTGAACGCCAATGGCTCATGCCATGCACACACTCGCAGGGTGACCGCCTTTAAATCAGGTAGCGCCGAATACAATCGTGCCGCTATCAATTGATCCAGCATCGGTAGCTTAGCGATACGGCGGTTAATGCGGTAGTTATCCCGGATATTGTGAAAAACACCCATGACGATCAGGGTATTGGCGCAAAGCAGCACTGTCAGCACCATCACGCAGATGGGTTCGAGCCACATCGGGCACTCCCGCAGCCAGCCGTTCAAGCCGATAATAGCTATCGTCAACAGCAGCAGCGTCGGCCAGATAAGCGCGATGATGATGGGTATTATGTGCTTTAACTCACGGACATCGTTTCTTTTATTCATCTTTATGCCCCCGGCGGCGTTGAATTTCGGTATACAGCGCATCGAGCAATTCAGGTTCCTCGGCTTCCAGTGATCCGACCAGATGGCTGATCAGTGGCGAGGAAAAATCCTTCAACAATTGCCCCATCAGGTAACCGTACATCCGTTGTTCATATTCGATTTGTGATGAAGTCGGCCAATAACGGTGCGCGAACTGCTCTTTTTCGACCCGGAGCAGGCCTTTTTTAGCCAAGTTGGTCATCGTGGACAAGACACTGGTATAGGCGAGCGGCCGCTGTGCGGAGGCAGCTTCGCACACGTCCTTGACTGTCACCGGATAAGGCTTCGGCCAGTCCCAAATGAGGGTCATCAAAAACAATTCCAGATCGCCGAGAAATTTTCCCAAGCCCTCCCGGTTAGGCCAGATGACGGATTTTTGCGAAGACATGATCTTACTCTACGTATAAGGTACGTAAAGAATTTACGCTGTATTTGCCAACGTTGTCAAGCATAAAGTGATTTACCATCGTAAGTCGTGGCAAGTAAACAATGAGATGCTTTAACGATGGCGAAACAATACGATTACCAGACAATTATTGTCGCCACTGATTTCATTTAGTAAGGTTTGCAATCGAATTGCGACTACCGGATAAGCATTCCAAATGAAAGGAAAGCCGGTCGAGTTTGCAAGCTGAAAGTTATCCTGCCAGGCAAGGGTTGATTTTATGACTGATGTTAAGGAGAAAAGCAAAAAGCCGTTACTCAGAGTGCTGAGGAAAATCGATGGCAAGACGACTCTCGAAAAGACTATCGTACTGACGGGTTCCTGGGATCTTCGCAGTTTGGCGGCGGCACCCGGTATGCGCAAGGCCGTCAGGCGGCTGGTATGCCCGGTGCGGCTTTATCCATCACCCAATAGGTGCGCCAGTCCCAAACACAGCAGGGCATAGGATGTACCGAACGAAGGGAGGCGTATCGTTCGTGTGTTTCCTCGATTGATGCGCTTCACTCCGTTCAGCGACATCCTACGTTAGCGCACGTTGCGAGTTGGCTATTTTAATACGTGCGGTGATAAAAAGCAGGCCTCAGTTAATGGCTCATTTGGTTTCCAAGGCTTTAATTAAAATGGGGCAACAGAGTCTGCCGATTTTTTATTGGGGATGGTATTATCGTACATTGGCGGAATAATCCTGGATCAGTAAGGACATGGAGGATCAGTGTAAGCGCTGGTCAATATTGGCGGTATAGGATTGCAAGTGACATCAGCCTATAGCATAAGTTGGTTAGATACTAAACCTTGGAAACAAAACCTTAAACAACAAGATTCGTTCGGGCAGTGTATTGCGTTGAACTAAAATCATTTGAGCTAGCCATCTATGATGTTATTACACTGAATCGACCTGCTGACACCGTTAAGCAGAGCAGTCTCTGAGGTGGATATCGTCAAATGTACTTATTACATCGCAATTGAAGTGGACTGAATTTGTGATACAAATCCTTAGCGATGTTTTTATATAATGCAAAAACACCAATGAAATCTACTTTATTAAATCAGCTTAAGGAAGACTCTCTGGAAAAGTGGCGTCAATTTTGTCCATCACTCCATTCAGTCCATATAAGCGATAAAAGTTTTATTTACTTTCAAGGTTCCTCATGCCCCCACGTTTTTTTGATAAATACAGGAATCGTTAAGCTTTCCTATATTACAGAGCAGGGAAATGAATGGACTGTCGCACTTCTGAAGCAAGGTGATGTTATCGGCCGCTTACAGACTGATTCTGCAACAGATGAAATGGAAGAAACGGCACAAGCGTTAGGCGAAGTCACACTTTATCGCTTCGAACACCATGATTTCAAGGCATTAATATCACAGCAACCCGAGTTGTCGTGGCAGTTTTTCGAGATGCAATGTGTCCGTAGGCAACAAGCCGAACGCAAACTGCTAAACATCTTAGCCCAACCGGTAGAGAACCGGATTATCGAGATGTTAAAAGAACTTGCTCAAATGTTCGGCATTCGATGTACGCACGGATATGCACTGGAAATTCATCTCACCCAGCAGGAGTTAGCGGATTTGGTCGGAGCCAGTCGCCCGGTAGTCAGTACACTTATGAATGACCTACGAAGCCGTGGAATACTGGACTATACCAGAGAGCTCATTTGCGTCAATGATGTGTTATTTTCTAATCCCGGTAAACAACAGTAATCAGGTTTCATTAGAACGACATGTGTTTTCCAGCTAACAGACAGTATTGATTATCTTCTATTAAGCTGTAGAACACGGTGACCATTGTGGTGACCCTTGACCAGAAGGAACCAGAACATGAAAATTATCTCTCCGACTAATCATGGCTATCTTGATTTTGCTACTGTCGTTATATTCTTATTGGCGCCAACGCTATTCGGTTTAAGCGGACTACCGGCAATGCTTGCTTACGGACTGGCTGTCATCCATCTGGCCGTGACACTTGCCACGGATTTCCCTTTTGGTGTTATCAATTTAATCCCTTTTACACTTCACGGCTGGATTGAACGCCTAGTCGGTCCATTGCTAGTCGTCATACCTTTTATTCTCGGTTTTGCCAATGAGGCGGCGGCTCGTAATTTTTATATTTTTATCGGTATCATTATTATCATCGTAGGAGTTTTAACCGACTACGAAGGAAAAGCTTCACAAACCTGAAGACGGATTTTACTAGCCCGATAGGATGTGCCGAGGTACGAGGCGCATCGATCGAGGAAACAAATTTCACGCGAACAATGCGCTTCACTCCGTTCAGCGACATCTTACGTTAGCGCACGTTACGAGTTGGGTGAGTTGGCAGTTATGAAGTGAACCATTAGCTTATCGGCTGGTATGGCTAGCCAACAGTTTCCCGGTTTTGAATCAATGTGAAAGCCGGATTAGTTAAAGGTTCGCTATAATAAGCCTTTGAATAACATAAAGATATTTTAATTGAATCGGCCTGAACTAACCTGTCTGTACAGGATTCGATAAAATTATTTCAATCTTTACAAGGCCGGATTGGTGGCCTTGTGGATCTCTGGTTGTGGCGCTGCGGAGGCAGCCTTCAGGCCGTCTTGTTGGCGTTGCGCCAAAAACTCATCTATCCGCAGCCAGGTTCCGCCCAGGTTTTCCATAAGGATGCCATGCCTATCCGCCCTGACCGGCACTACTTCCTTATCGGCTACGCCAAGCTGTTTAAAAACAATGGCGGCGCTTTCGGGTTTTACCACGGGGTCATTGTCCGCATACAGCAACAATGAGGGTGTTTCGATATTGGGCAGCAGGGTTTCCACATGTTTTACCAGTTGGCGCAGCTCATACAAGGCCCTGACCGGTACGTTATGGTAATTAATGTCAGGATGCTCCGGTGTGTTTTCGATAAAGGGTTTGATTCCTTCAAGAGATGACATCCAGTTGATTACGGTATTGGTGCCATGCAATATCGACACCAGCATAAATGCAGGATTGACAAAATTGACGGGCACCGAAACGGCAACCAGCCCAAGGATTTCGCCGGGATGTTCGGCAGCGAGCTTTAGCGCAAGGACGCCGCCGGTGGAAAAACCGATGACAAACAACCGTGGGCAATGCATCTTCAGGATATTGAAGCCCCTGAGTACGCTTTCGAACCACTGTTGCCACGTACAATCGCGCAGGGCGTAGGGGGACGTGCCGTGGCCTTTAAGCCGTATCCCCAGCACGCTAAAACCCTGTCTCGCCAGATAGTGGCCGTAATCCCTGGTTTCGGCCGGACTCGCCAGCAGTCCGTGTATTAACAAGATGCCAAAACCGTTGGCCTTTTCCGGTTGCAAAAAAAATGGCGCAGGGTCGGCGGTGGCTGTTTCCAGGGTTTTAAGATTACCGTTATTAGGGAAGGCGCTTCCATAGCGTTGTTGCTCAAAGGCCAGCCCCCGTTGTTCATCCTCGAAATGCCATGATGCCAATTGGTATGGATGGATCTTCGGGTAGTCCTGGACGGCGGCCAGCAAAGCCTCGCGGATAGCCTGTACCGGGGCGGCTTCGTTGTTATAGACCGCGATTGGATTTTCCAGGCGGATGCGGTCAAAATCATGGTCGGCGCAGAGTTTTGGCAAAAAGTGGTAGCATCCGTCTTGTTCGGCAATGAGTTCGGCTTCTTTGGCAATGCAGATAAACAGGTCAAAGCGCGCATTAATGCCATAGAGCAGGTCGCAATAGTCGTCGGGATTGACAAGGCTATGGTGGAGGTGGATGTCGGGATTTTTTTGCAGCCGTTTAATGGCGATATAAAGCACAGTGTAAAAGCGCTTTTTTTCAATCTGTTGGTGCTTTGCGCTGATGTTGGCCATGATCAGCGTGGAGGCCAGGTGGCTGAGGTTCACTGTCACATTCGCATAAATGGTTTCCATATATTGGTTGCGGGAACATTGCGCATTCTTGATGAAATAATGCCCCAACAGCCGTTCCTTCCAATTTTTGGGTTGGGTATTCAGCTTGAACACATCGTCCACGTCTTGTATGCCCGGTGCGACTTTATCCATAACCCAGCGGGTGCGCCAATCCCAGACACAGCAGGGATTGACCGGGTTGCCCATGCGGATGTCCATGTCGGTATCTTTAAGCAGGATATTGCCTTCAATCAATAGCTCTTCCGCCTGGCGCAGGCTTAAGTCGCCTGATAACAGTTCTACGCTTTTGAACAGAAGGTTTTCTGAGGAACGGATCGGATAAAAGGTGATATTGGCCGGCACAATCAAGGTTGGCCTCAGCGCCGCCGCCATCAATTCGTCCAGGCTATCCAAATGCAACAGGGATTTCCAGCGTTGCAGCCGCTCGATTTGTTTTTGTTCGAAAGCATGGCGGATCGCCGTTTTCAACGCTTCGACGCCCTGACCCAGCACGGCAGGGCCGGTATGCTGTTTGCGCCGCTGGCCGGTAATGCGGGAATAAATGCTATATTCGCCGTATTTGTCGATGACACGGCGATCCTTCACCATGCCGCCTTCCGGAAAAATAATGACTTTGCGCCCACGCAATATCTGCCCTGCCAGCAGGGCGAACAAGCGCGGGTGGTCGTGCGGAAATACACCGACTTGGCTGAGGTATCGTGACAAGATATTATCTTCCGTAAAGAACTCCCCGGCGGCAATCGCGCAACTGTAACTTCCCGTTTTCTCAAAAATCAGAAACTGCGGGATAAACGTTTCGAAGCGGGAAAAGTGGTTGAACAAGAAAATATCGCCTTGCATTAGTTGCGTGTCGGCATAGAGTTCAAATTTGACGCTGAGCAGTTTTTGGACGGCGCTGAACAGTTTGACCGAGCGGTTGTACAGCGCGGTGTCAATGTCCGCCCAATCGTCCGGATAAGTCGTTTTCTTCATGGCGTTTATTTCCTCCTGTCAACCCGTCAAACCCGCGAATGTAAATTACATTTATTGATTAGTCGTGCGTTTGCCTTGCTCCTTACAGGTTAAACCATCTACATTTGCAATCGATGGTGATATGCACTATTCATGATTGAGCTTTCTTAAGCCGACGATAGCGTTGGATCAATGCGTTGGTTGAACTGTCATGGGCAAGTACAGGCTCATCCTTGGCCTGAAGCTCGCTTGCAGTGGTCTTGGCTAATACCTTGCCCAATTCGACGCCCCATTGATCGAACGAGTCAATGTTCCAGATCACGCCTTGCGTAAACACGCTGTGTTCGTAAAGTGCGACCAGCAAGCCCAATGTTTTGGGCGTTAAGCGTTCAAGAAGCAGGGTGTTGGTCGGGCGGTTGCCTTCAAAAGTGCGGTGCGACACCAGCCAGTCAGGAATGCCGTCGGCCTTGACTTCGGACGCGGTTTTGCCGAAGACACCATGCCGTGTGGCGTATTGGGGCTGAATGCCAGCATATTCAAAAGGAATACCTGCGTTTTATCGCCAACCGCCGCTGCCAACAAATCGGCCTGGATACGCTTTATCCCGGAGCCAAAAATCCTTTCCCGTGGATGAGTGAGATGATCGACCTCAAAAAAGAGAAAAACTTCTTTGAATCACGGGTGACGGAGTACCAGACGGGTGGGGTGTTGAGTTGGGACTGATCCATTAGCGTGTAGCAGGCGAGACATAAGGTGCAATACGACGCTATTGCACCGATAGATTTACACGCAATTCTTTCAGTGCAGATCTAAGGACACGGAAAGAAGAACTGAGCAACAACATAACAGGACATGATGCAACAAAAATGTCCGGCCACCCAGACTCAAAAAACCACACTGCATCCGCAGCAATGAATACCGATAGGTTTGACGCGATGTCGTTTCTTGAACACTCCCATACGGAACTCATGTTTATGTCTTCGTTCCTGTGCTTCCAAAGTAGAAAGAGGCACAGCGAATTGGCGGCCAAACCCATTAAGCTAAAAATACCCATCACCTCGTAGGAAGGCAGCACAGGAAAAACTAGCCTCTGAATTATTTGTGCAAAAACCACACACGCACAGATCAAGATTAAACCACCTTTGAATAAAGCCACTTTCGCTTTCGTGGCATTGCCCTGTGAGACTGCATACAGACTTAAGCCATATGTCAGCGCATCCCCGAGGTTATCCAGACTGTCTGAAAGGAGAGCCGTAGATTTTCCGTAGAATGCAGCAGCCACTATGACGATAAACATAGCAGTATTTATACCGAGAACCGCCTTGAGCGTTCCTCGCTGCTTTACGCGCAACTTTTCAATTGCGCAGTTGTTCTCACAACAAGAACCCATATAAGTACTCTCCTTAATAGCCTAACCCGGAGCTAACCGGCGCGCGGCACGGGAAACGGAAAAACAAAATCGGATTATAATCGCGTTCCGATTGAGCACAAGGCCGCGATATTAGGCATTTTTTATGAACAGATAATAACCAAATAGCTGAACGTTTCCCATTGGGGTAATGTGTTCTTCGGTGCGTTGTTCGACAAGAGCGAAATTCTTTCCTAATTCGTTTTTTAACTTCATTTCATCATATTGAACGATGTTTAACCCACTGCACTTTGCAGGACCGCCAATAGAAAAAGCGGCAATAATGATGTGACCACCTACTTTGACTGAAGCTGCTAATACGTCTTTATATTTTTTGCGGTCGCTTTCGTCAGTTAAAAAATGAAATACCGCACGGTCATGCCAAATGTCATAGTGTTTAGGAGCGAAAAAATTCGTTACGTCCTCGATTTGCCATTCTATTAAACTCGCTTTATCACCTAAGCGCTGTTTTGAATGTTCAAGAGCGTTAGCGGATAAATCTAAAACAGTTACATGCTTATAACCTCTTTCCAATAGATAATCACAGAGTGTTGCCGACCCCCCGCCCACATCAATGATGTAATCAGTGGTTGATTGTGAGCACATTGCAATTAATTCAAGGGATATAGTCGGCTCCTGTTGATACCAACTCACCTCACTAGGCGATTTACTTTTATAAATAGCTTCCCAATGCTCTTTTCTGTTCATTCGAACCTATTAAAACACACCGTTAAAAAGTAAGTATCTTGTCTGATTCGCTGACAATCTTATGGAGGTCAAACAACGTTGAAACAGGACATATGTCTGTCCCTTCAAGCTCCCTCAGCTTAAGGCAGGTTTTACAAGAATAAATTTTTCCACCAGCCTCGCTAAATTGTTTCATTTCCGTAGAAACATTAAACTTAGGTGTATCAAGCGTTTCGCTTTCTACGCCTTTTCCAAGTAGAAAAACCTCCACTTCATCGCCTTGTTTAAGTGAAAAAGACGATAGCCTAAAAGCATTCCAAACGGTTTCCGAATCATTTGAATAGATAATTATTCCTAGTTTCATAATACGCATCCACCGTAATTTAAAAAGCCTCATTAAAATTAGACATCTCAAATGACACAAAACATTACGACATTTGTTTGCCTGATAGGTAAAAATTCCAATTACTCCAGAATTATACTCTGGATTGTGCTTGCCCAATCAACCACTGGATATAATCCAACTACACATCTTCATTGCGGGTGGCCAGGTACATGGTTTTGGTAAATGGCAGGTTTCAAAAGCGCAGGCTAACCACGTCCGGGTTTTTGGCCAACCATTCAGGCAGCAGGCAAACGCCGCGGTGACTGGCTGCTAACAGCAGCATTTCGCTTTAATCCGCTCAAAGGATTGTAAAAACCCGCATCCTCAGCCGCCAAGTTTGCTTCCGGGTGTTGGTCAGCCATGACTTTTTTGATGATGCCTTCGTAAGTTTGCTTGGCATAAACTAAGATCAAATAGTTGCCGGATTCGATGTCGTCATGAAATAAGGCGATCTTCTTGTTTTCCGAAGCGATGCCCGCCAAACCGCCTTCCCACGATCCTAACAAGGTGATAAAAACAATAAGGATGAAATAAACGCTGCTGGGCATTTCGGGACCGAAGGGTTTGCTTGCCTCAAGCAAGCCTGCCGCGATAAGCCCCGTAAAAAAACCTGCCAGCGCACCGTTATGCCGTAACGCAGAAGGTCGAGTTGTTCCAGGTAATTGCTGGAATGGATCTTGTGCTTGGCAAGACCGTCCTCGTCTTTGCTTAAGGCGTGGATAAACCAATCGTTGATGCCGGCTTGATGCAAGTCGTCGGTAATGTCACGAACACTGTTTAGTGTTGCGGTAAGGTAGTACAGACATTTCATGGGTGTTCTCCGGTAAGTAATGAAAAGCGCCAGTCCAAATTGACTGCTAGCCTTTAGCGCGGAGCCACTTCGCATAGTCCGCGTTATCGATGAGTCGTTAAAACGTTTTTATCCTTACAGGTATGACTTGCATATTTTGTTCTAAATTCGGCAGTTCAACCCCGAAGGTCGCTAAAAACATGAAGCTTCCCAATAAATTATTAGGTTTTCGGTGCTCACTTTTTGGATGAGCGCTTATCTCGTCGCGCCTGGTGATAACCCACTGTTTTAACTAGTATTCCTTGTAACCGTCGTGCTGAAACATTGTTTTTCGGAAGATTGGCAATCTTCTTCTGTAAGTATTTCCGTTTGTAAGCGACAAAGCAGAAATCCGATTTCGAATATTGCCAATTCACCTTCACACGAGAACAGGATGATGAACAAACTAAAGATGGTATCAATGATAGGGTTGCTGGTATTTTCAATCACGGGCTGTTCGGCGCAAGGTAAAAACGGTTTTGACCTTGAATGTGCGCTGGTTCCGGTGGCGCATATCCTGAGTGGCGGCCCGGTAAGGACGGGATTCCCGCCATTGACAACCCGCATTTTGTCTCTCCCGACAAGGCGGGCTTCCTGAAGCCAGATTCTTTGGTCTTGGGCATGACCTATAAAGGGCTTGCCAAAGCTTATCCCATCAACATCCTTAACTGGCATGAGATTGTTAACGACCATTTTAACGGCGAGCCAGTGGTCATTACCTTCTGCCCGTTGTGCGGCAGCGGCATGGTTTTTTCCGCCAGTATTGACGGCAAGGCGCATACCTTTGGCGTTTCGGGACTTTTGTACAACAGCGATGTGCTGATGTATGACCGCCAGACCGAATCGCTGTGGTCGCAATTGATGAGCAAGGCGATATCGGCCCCAATAAAGGCAGGCAACTGAGCAGTTTGCCGGTTCTGCACACGACCTGGGAGGATTGGCGAACCCGTAACCCCAAAGCTTTGGTGCTATCGACCGATACGGGGTTTAACCGGGATTATCGCTATAGCCCTTATCAGCAATATTTAGACGATCCACAAATCATGTTCCCGGTGACGGCGGTCAGTCGGCGTTATCATCCCAAGGTGGCGGTATTAGGGTTGGACATTGACGGCCATTTCAAGGCGTATCCGTTTGTCGAACTGGAACAAAGCGGCGATACCTTTTCGGACAAGGTCGGCGAAACCGTAGTCACTGTCCGTTACGACCGCAAGCACCGCGCCGCCTCGGCTTTCGACCAACAAGGCCGACAACTGCCCGGTGTCAGGACTTTCTGGTTTGCCTGGTACGCGTTCCATCCGGAAACCGAAGTTTATCGTGCGCCCAAGGCACAGTGAGAAACGGGTTAAGGCCACCTTATTACCTAGACTTTCTGCTTTAGGTGGCAAATAGTGCGTAAACTTTTCCTCATCAGCCATAGCATTGCGCTGGCGATCATTTGTTAAAAAAAATGAATTATTCTGCAGTCGTAGAGCTGGGCTTTTTGACCCTGAAGTTACAGGCGCAATCTCCTTTCGCCATGCACGTCAACAACTCCACCTCTTGATTTAGCAATGTAGACATCAGCGCTAAATCGAACTGACAAATTTCGTTGTGTTTTTGGGCGAGGTCATGGTAAACGCAGTTATGCGCCCTTATTTTAAAGTGTTTGGAAGCCTCTGAGTATTGGGTGTTAACCTCGTAGCCCAATTCCGTCATAATTTGGGTGAGTACTTCAATCCGTTTCTCAATGGATTTACCTATAAAACGTCCTTTAAGCCCATCCGCCACGGTTACCCCAAGTTTATGCATATAGGCATTGAACCGTTCAGGACCTAATTCATCCTGCAAATTACCCAGCATCAATTCAGAAAACCAGGCGTACTGCTTGGGAAAATAGTTAATGCCTTTTCGAGTGATGCCGTAATTTGTAACTGGGCGTCCACTGGTCTTATTCAACGACTTTTTTTGAATGTACCCATGATTTTCTAAGGCTGAGAAATGTTGCATAACACCAGCCCTGGAAATCCCTACTAAATTGATGATTTCGTCGATAGTGAGTCCGGTTTGGTTTTCTAAGAACAGCTTGAGTATTTCATGCTGTCGCGCACTAATGATGTCGGCCATGTTTATTACAACAAAAGTTTAAATGCTCAAAATAACATAAAAGATGCTGGTTCAATAATTTCATTAAATATACTTTTTAATTATATATATTGAATAAGTATATTTAATGATGTAACCTATCACTTACTGGCGGTTTCTGCATGATAAAAACTTTATCCGACGTTGATAAAAATCGACGGGTTCCCCCTCAGGAAAGCAGAGGTCGCCAGTACCCTGTTTATCAATATCAAGCAGGGACAATGACCGGAGATAAGCGCATATCGGCTGGGCAATGGAAGAAAAATGATGTTCGCCATTAGTCAACCGGCAAGCCAAAAAATAAAAAGGATGGCAGACAGGACTGCCGCTAAGGAGCTTCGGTAACTATTGCTTATTTAGAGAGGAATGAAGATGTTAAAAAAAATATACATTACAGGCTGCCTCATGGCGGCGTTATTGCCTGCCTGGGCGCAAGCTGAGACAGGAAACACACACCTGATCACATTGAAAGCAGTCAAACTGGATTCCGGGCAGTTGGCTTATCAGATGGTCAGCCACAAAATACAGGATGATTCCGGTGCTAAAGAGGATATCACTGGACGCTATGCCAAAGAACCCTCTATCCCCGGCCCCACCATTGTCATGACCGAAGGCGACAAGGCTGAGGTCACTTTGGAGCAAGGCATAAAAGATTCTGACAAACCCGTCAGCATCCATGTGCATGGCGTGCATTACAAAATTGATAGTGACGGTACCATGAAAATGCTTAATCAGGTTGCCGATGAAGCGGCTTTCCCGGGAAAACCGTACACTTACAAATGGACGGCTGCGCTCGGCACGGCAGGTACCTGGCCTTATCATGACCATACCTTCGGCAATCCGAAGTTGGGTTCAGAGGATAAAGGTCTTTACGGCACCCTGATTGTCAACCCGAAAAGCGGCCAAATACCCGCCTTAATTGATGGCGAGATCAAGCAGGTCAATCTGAAAGATATCAAACGGGAGTTCATCCTGTGGATGCACGAAACCACGTTTTGGGGCATGGAGGTCAACAATATCGTTAACCGCCAGGTGCCGCTTTGGACTAACCCGTCTTTGGGCGCGCGCGAAGGCGAGTTGGTGCGCTTTCATGTGATCGGTCTGGGGACGGCTTTTCATACCTTTCATTTACATGGGCATCGCTGGATCCAGCCTGGTACCACGCATATTCTCGACACCTTCAATGTCGGGCCGATTCAGCGTGAATCCTTCGTCATCAAAGCAGGGGAAGGTGTCGGCCGGTCATTGGCATTATCACTGCCACGTCTTACAGCACATGCAAAGCGGCATGATGGGCGCGTTCATGGTCATCGGATCAAAATAGTCCGCTGAAAAATAACTATATATTTAATTTAATTGTGGAAGGTAAGCTATGAAAACATTTAAGACAACCCCTATTGCCGGTGCCATTATGATGGCACTAGCCAGTACCGCAGCAAGCGCTATTCCTGATGTGGCCAATATTGATGACGCTATTCTCAGTGTGCCTGGGCTGATGCCTTCGGCGACGCTGGAAATGACGGATAATCCGGGACTGTGGTTTAAAGACCCGATCGATGGCGATGCCCTGGTGGTGATTAAGCCCGGGCAGGCGGTACAAATAAAAATGTCCGAGGAAACCCGCAGCCAACATACCATCACCAGTTTACTCTGGCCTGTCGGTGCCAAGGATTTTCCGGTCGACCAGGAGAAACCGTCTGATGCCAGTATCACCAAAGGCCTCGATAAGCCGGGGCTGTATGTATTTACCTGCAAAGTGCATCCTTATATGTTCGGTGCTGTGGTGGTTGACGATCCGGATACTAAAGGTCTTGACATAGGCTCTGAACTGGAATTGGTTACAGGTGTGAAAGTGCCAGCCGACAGCGACATTGCCAAAAAGCTCTTACGCACGTTCTTTGTGGTAACCACACCCAGTCTGTGGCGTGATTATCGGGAGCCTGAATGGAAAGTCAATCTCCCCGACATTCCTTTGAACATCAAAGGCCAAACGATCAGCCTTAGCGCCCTGAGCATGACCATGCCCAACAAGCTACATACACCTATAACCCCGGGTGTGGGCGAGGTTTGGGTCAATACCCAGTTTGAAATGATCGAAGGCAAGAAAAAACCTGGTACCGCGACCCGCATCGATGCCGCTAATTGGAAGGTGGTTAATAAAGTCAAAGGTATCAAGGAAGAGATGAACCATCCGCACAATATGTGGCCGGACAACACCTATCAGCATATTTATCAAACCCAATGGTTCGATAAACGGCTGTTGACTTTCGAACGCGCTAGCGGCAAGGTGACCAACAACATTGAAGTCGGCGAGTCGCCTTCGCATGTGCTTACCCGGCCAACGGACGACCTTTTGTATGTGGCCATTAACGGCGGCGAACAGGTCGTTAAAATGACTGGCGGTGCAGCGCCTTCAGCCGTAAAAAGCATCAATGTCGGGCCGAATAGTTCTCCGCACGGGCATTTTATTACCGATGATGGTAAATATATGGTAACGCCCAATGCCTTATCCAGCAGCGTCTCCGTAGTCGATCTGGACAGCGAAACCAATACCAACATTCCGACCGGCGGGGTGATTCCGATTGCGGTTTGGGGTACGCCCGACGGACAACGCGCTTATGCCGCCAATCTGTTGGGTACGCCGCCACAGTTGCTCAGCAGCTTGACAGTCATCGATATTCCTGGCAAGAAAAAATTAAGTGATATTAATTTGGCGGCGGATTATGATCCCGTGTCGGGAAAAATCAGTGGTGAAGCCTATGGCTTGTTACCGATCCAAACACCGGTCAGTCCTGACGGGAAGTATGTTGTCACCGCCAACACCTTGAGTGCCAGCATCACCATCGTCGATGTCGCGACCAATAAAGTCATCAAAAGCCTAACTTGTGAACCCGGATGTCATGGCGTTCACTTCGGCATGAAAAAAGGTGGTGGCTACTACGCTTATGTCGGCAGCAAATTTGCCAATGATCTGGTCGTGGTGGATATGGATAAATTAGAGGTTGCCGGGCGGGTATTACTGGCAGATGCTAAAGACGCCAGCATCGTTGCCCATAACGGCATGGGTGGTCAGGGCATCTTGCCGCTGCCTTTGGTTGAGCATGGCTATCTCAAGGAAACCTTAAAACTTTCCGGTAAAAAACAACTCAGTTCTGATGTGGAAGGCTGGTTGAAGCTATTAACCAAAGAACAAAAAGGGATATAGAGATATCCAGCATTTCTAGGCTTTATTCAGGTTGGGCTTCATCTTTTGGAGCCCAACCGTTCTCTTTTTTGGAATTCAACTTTGTATTAGATATTTAATAGGATATGCATATGACCCATTATATGGAACTCCTCATGACGAATCAGCCATGGAATCTCATTATCTACATGGCAATCCCTGTGATACTTGCCGAGACAATCGCCATTTCGGAGCTTTATCTTCTTTTTACCGGTAAAGATACTGGCGCAGTAAAAACGCTCAGCCGGTTTGCGGGAATTATCGTTGGCTGGTATTTCCTTGGAATCTTCGTGAATTTACTCTTTACTGCGGTTATTCCACTGACAACCGCCAACGAGTGGCGGGGCATCGTGGATGTGATTGCCGTTGGATTTTATCTCCTCGGGCTTGTTCCTCTTTTTGGAATAGCACTACTTGATATGAATCTGCTCTCTCGTACCGCATCGCAAAGGGAACGCAATAAGCTTCATGCCAATTTCATAGGGATTTTCCTGGTCGTTGCCCATATCGCGATGATATTCGGTATGGCCGACCCTAACCTATTCTCTACTCAAGGGGTGATGGAAAGCATGCCAAGAATGAGTCATCCCTAACTGTTTTCAAATACTTAATGAAAAGATTTAGGACTAAACAACCAACCTATTCAAGAAGGATATTATGTCTGATTTTAAAAAATATCAATGTAAAGAATGCGAACACATCTATGATGAGGAAAAAGGTGACCCTGATAGCGGTATTGCGCCAGGAACACGTTGGAAAGATATACCGGACACCTGGTCTTGCCCGATCTGTGGGGCACCTAAAGACTTTTTTAAATTGTTGATATAAATGGCAGTACTGTTACGCAGCTACGTCACCGAACACGGTCAGGCGAGGTTGCGAGCATAACTGAGTTTGTCCCGAAGCCGAAAGGAACGCCTGGGGGACTGAATCGCTGAATTGCAGCGTCAATTTTTGCCGCTAGCTTGTTCTGGGATGCCTAAAACAAGCTTTCGGAAAAATGGCGGTGCTATCGATTGTTATGGTCTGGAGGTTGTAAAGATTTTGTAGCTGCCTGTAGCATTTCGTTTTTCTGCAACGTAAGAGATAAATATCCTTGTATAAAAGCAACTGATTATTGGCAATAGGAATAAATGAAATGTTCGTAGGGGTTTTCCTGGTCGTTGCCCATATCGCGATGATATTCGGTATGGCCGACCCTAACCTATTCTCTACTCAATGGGTGATTGAAAATATGCCGGGCATGAGCCATCCCTAACTGTTTTCAAATACCTAATGAAAAGATTTAGGACTAAACAACTAACCTATCTAAGAGGGACATTATGTCTGATTTTAAAAAATTAACACACCATGCCGGATGCTCAAATATTGGGCAAATATTTACATTCAACCAACTGATTTTTTAGGATAATAGTAATTTCCGATATGAAGGTGAGGCAAAATATACGGCATTAACCTTTCCAAAGCCACCATCGTCGTAAGGATTTCTTTCGAAAAACGACTAATGAAAGTTAAAACTTTGATTAGGCGAAATTTCCAGCCAATATGACGAACCATGCGTAAGACCTTCCTCATCAGCCACAGCATTGCGCTGGCGGTCATTGCAATCATCGCGCTGTTCTGGCCGCCGGTATTATGGAGCCTGCTGTTGTCAATACCCGTGCTGATGCTGGGTCTATATGACATGTTGCAGACCCGGCATACGCTCTGGCGCAACTTTCCGGTCATCGGCCGGATCCGCTGGCTGCTGGAAAGCATCAGGCCGATGATCCAGCAGTATTTTATCGAATCGGACACCGATGGCCTGCCAGTCAGCCGGGTATTCCGCTCGGTGATTTATCAGCGTGCGAAAGGCGAAATGGATACCGTCCCTTACGGCACAAAGTTTGATGTCTACCGGGTGGGCTATGAATGGATCGGCCATTCCCTGGCGGCCAAAAACCTGGCCGAAATCAACCACGATTTGCGCGTCACCATCGGCGGCTCCGCATGCAGCCGGCCTTACAGCGCCAGTTTGCTCAATATCTCGGCATTGAGTTTCGGCGCGTTGAGCAGCCATGCGATCATGGCGCTGAACGGTGGCGCGAAACTCGGCAACTTCGCCCATACACCGGCGAAGGCGGCATCAGCCGCTATCATCTTGAACATGGCGGCGATCTGGTCTGGCAGATCGGTACCGCCTATTTCGGTTGCCGTACGCCCTCAGGCGGATTTGACGAAAACCTGTTTGCGGAAAACGCGGCGCGCGAGTCTGTCAAGATGATTGAAATCAAACTGTCGCAAGGCGCAAAACCCGGACACGGCGGCATCCTGCATGCCTGTAAAAACACGCCCGAAATAGCCAAAATCAGGGGCGTTGAAGCGTATACGCAGATTGATTCGCCCGCCGCCCATTCGACCTTTTCCAATCCGGTGCAAATGATGCTGTTTATTCAAAAGTTGCGCGAGTTGTCCGGCGGAAAACCAGTGGGCTTCAAGATTTGTATCGGCATGAAAAGTGAATTCATGGCCTTGTGCAAAGCCATGTTGGTAACCGGCATCGCTCCGGATTTTATCACCGTGGACGGCGGCGAAGGCGGCACCGGCGCGGCGCCGGTGGAGTACAGCAATTCCGTCGGCATGCCGCTGATGGACGCCATCGCCTTTGTCAGCGATTGTCTGACCGGTTTTGATTTGAAAAGGCAAGTCAAGGTTATTGCTTCGGGAAAGATTTTTACCGGCTTTCATCTGGTCAAGCGCTTGAGTCTGGGCGCCGATTTGTGCAACAGCGGCCGGGGCATGATGCTGGCCATGGGTTGCGTCCAATCCCTGCAGTGCAATAAAGATACCTGCCCGACCGGCATTACCACGCATAACCCTGCTTTGGTCAAGGGTTTGGTCGTTGCCGATAAAGTCAACCGGGTGGCTAATTTCCATCGGCAAACGCTTAAAAACGTGGCCGAAATCATGGCGGCAGCCGGGCTTTTAAGCACGCAGGAATTAAACCGCGCGCATATCTTTCGCAGGATCAGTCAGACTGAAATGAAAAGCTACGAGGAAATTTACCCGAGTCTTCAGCCAGGCTGTTTTTTAAGCGATGCCGTGCCGGCAGCCTATGCCAATGATTTGCGGTTGGCCACCAAAAGTAGGCGCCTCTAGGCGATGCGCAAATGTTCAATGCAACGGCTTGTAAAATTGGATAAGGGGACATGATGAAAGCGTGGTTGAACATGGCTTTGGGGAGAGAGATTCGCAATTGCTCGCTAAAGATTGCGGCCTTTGTGGGGACGTTGCTGCTATTGATCAATTATGGCGATACGTTATGGGCATGCGGCCTGAAACTGGAAGAATGGATGGACGGCAAAATAACCATGCAAAACCTCGTCGGCAAGGACTTGGGCAGAACAGAACTGATAAAAATAGCGTTGACGTATCTGGTGCCGTATTGCGTATCGACCTATACCAGCGTTCAATCCTACATGCGTCATAAAAACAGTGAGGTGGAGCAATGCGCCGGATTACCAAAGCCTCATTTTTCGAAACGGCCTTACAACTCGCGCAGGACGAAGAATCAAAGCCCCCGTTTTATAAAGTAGTAAATCGCGCACTTCGGATTGGCCGTCTGTCAGTCGGGAAGTTCAACTTATTGTCGAAAGACTGCCTTTTCAATCGACGTTTGATATTCATTTTAAATTATGGAGCCACTCATGTTTCAAAAAAATAAAGCTTCTTTCGCTGTAATGCTACTTCCGGTGTTCGCTGCTTACAGCGGGACTGTTTTGGCGGATCACGGCTCGCTGGGCTTCGGAATCGGCACCGCATCGCCGATTATCACGCAAACAGGCGTAACGCTGCCTACCGGCGTGTGGGCTGGCGGCATTATCACTCAATTTGTCAGTATCGATAGCGCGTCCGATGCGCAACTGTTAAACATCAAGAACAATGCCATTGATGATGCTCATGGCGATATTCACAGTGTCGAAACTTTTTTGCAGCCGGCCGTGTTTGCCGCCTATGGCGTGACCGATGATTTGACCTTCGGGATGAGGATCCTTATGTGCTGCGTTCCGGCAACCGCACCCCGAGTGAAGAGGGGGATTTGGTCAATAAACAGGGCGATGCCAACGGTTTCGGCGATGTTTCTTTCTTTGGCCAATATCGCTTTTACCATAGCGGCGATAATTTAAACCACGCCTCGGTGGTGGTCGGCCTAAAAACACCGACCGGCGAAACGAGCACCCAAGATGACCAGGGCAGCACGTTTGAAGCGCATTCCCTGCCCGGCAGCGGTTCCTGGGATCCATCCTTTGGGCTTTCATTTACCCGCGCCATGGGGCAGTTTTCGTTCGATACCAGCATCCTCTATACGGTGGCAACCAAAGGCACGCAAAAGACCGATTTGGGCGATATTTTCGGCTACAACTTTGCGCTTTCCTATGCCTTCGGCGCGCCTGCCCGCAACAATTTTTTCTCGTCCAGCAACAATGCGCCGTGGACGGCCGTTCTGGAGCTTAACGGCGAGTGGCAGGATCAGCAGGAAGTCAACGGTCAAGACGATCCGAACTCAGGAACCCACACGGTTTATATCTCGCCTGGCATCCGCTATTCGGGCGGTCAAAACTGGAACACGGCTCTTTCAATAGGCGTACCGATAGTAACCGACCATAATGGTTTTCAGACCGATCCCGATTACCGGATTACCTATCGTTTCGTCGCTACGTTTTAGGCGGCCGAATTTTAAATTGAATTTATATTTTTTTAATGGATTTTCCGATGATAGATAGAAACCCCGGCATCCATAGCAACAAAGATGAAAAGGGTTTATTTGGGTTTGCTTTTCAAAGTGAACGGCTTTTAAGCTTTTTATTGCTGATCGGGGCATTGGCCTTGAATGCTTGCAGCCCTGGTCATCAGGCTATTCTTAAAACTGGCGCAGCCGATTACCAGCATTATCCCGAAGGCGGCGGCTTGTTCGTCTCCGCGACTTTTGCCACGGACGGCCGATTATGGCGGATTGTGCCGGGGAAAGAGCATGTCTATGTGGATTACTCAACCGATCTCGGAAAAACGTTTAGCGCGCCGATAACCGTCAATAAGGCATCACAGCGCATCAAAGCGAGTGGCGAAAACCGCCCCGGTATCGCGGTGGATCGTTCCGGGCGCATCACAGTTATTTATGCGGCCGAGGGCGCTCAACCGGTAAGCCTCTACTTGAGTGTGTCCGTCGATAACGGTCAAAGTTTTTCAACGCCATCGCCATTGAGCGATAAAGCCGCTGAAGCCAACACTTTTCAGGGCCGCTTAGCTTTGAGTCCGTCCGGCTTGGCTTATGCCTTCTGGCATGATGAACGCGACCGAACCGACTGGCGGCAGCCCGGAAATGCAATTTATTTCACGACTATTGACAGTCAGGGCGGCCATAATCCGGTTGCCCGGAAGCTCTCAGATACAGTCTGTGATTGTTGCCGCATAGCCGCCGCCTTCGATAGCGACGGGCAACCTGTCTTATTGACCCGCTTTATTTATCCCGGCGGTATTCGCGATCATGGTTTGATAACAACCCAAGCAAACAGCAAGCCTCCACCCTCATGGCGTGTCACCTTTGATCAATGGCGCATCGAGGCTTGTCCAGAACATGGCCCCGCCATTGCCATCAGCGATGATCAATACCATATTGCCTGGTTTACCCAGGGCAGCGTCCGTCAAGGCTTGTTCTACGCCTATTCATCGGATCGGGGACGGCATTTTTCCAATCCGCTGCCTTTCGGCCATCCGGAAAGGCTACCCAGCCATCCTGATATCATGGCTCAAGGTAAACGTGTCGTTTTAACCTGGACTGAATTTGACGGCGTTAAAACACAGCTTGTCATTATGCAGTCAAACGATGGCATCCAGACCTGGATGCAACCTAAACCCATTGCGGAAGCCACGGCTGAAACCGACTTTCCTTTTTTGCTGAGCAATCATCAAGGCATTTTCGTATCGTGGAACAGCAAGACCGAAGGTTATCGTTTAATTCCCTTGCCCTAAAATCGTTTTGTCATTCGTTAACAATCCTAAAATGCTTAGAAAAAGCCTTATCCCAAGCGTACTATTTTTGTTCACTGTGCTGAGTCTCTCCGCCAGGGCTGAACAACCTTACGAACTTGCCGCATTCAAATCGGGAAGTTACCGGCAGATACTGGCAAACAATGCCAAACATCCGTTCATGCTGGTGGTGTGGTCGATAGATTGCCCTTCTTGCCTGAAAGACATGGCGCTTTTGAGCCGCATTCACAGGAACCGACCCGAACTGAAAATAATCATGCTGGCTGCCGATGATTTATCAGCAGCCAATCAGATTCAACAAATCGTGCATAAAAACCGATTGTCTGGTATCGAGCACTGGGTCTTCGCCGACGAAAACACTCAAAAACTGCTATTTGAGATCGATCCGAAAAGGTATGGCGAGATACCCAGAACCTATTTTTTCGATAAGGCGCATCAACGCACCGGGATCAGCGGCGTATTATCAAAAGAAGATTTTGATGCGATGTTCGCCAAAATTCTGAAGTAACCACATCTACCTAAGTTTTGGATAACCCAATGGACGGAAAAACCTTGATCCTGATTTAATAATGCCGAAGACAAAAAATTAAACTGACTGTTTCGGATTCAAATCTATTCAATTCTCTTGATACTTTTGATTTCCGGCATTTCTGCGAATTGCAAAAGGAAGGCCTTATGGTGTTTGTGGGCGTTGCAATAACTTATAGTCATTTCCGTCAGGCTATTTTCGTGTACGGTTTTGCGGATCGAGCTGTTCATGATTTTGTAATCTTCCAGTATACCGTCGATTTTAATGCCCGCTTTGCCGCCGTTGTCGTCAAATATCAGCGTGACCTGGGTATGATAACAAGGGCCGAGATAACGGTTTTCCACTTGCGTCACCAGATACAAAAACAACGACAAAGCAGCCGTAAACACAATGGCGCCGCCGCCATAGCCAGCCCCGCACAACATTCCGATAGCCGCCATGACCCAGATCATGGCGGCCGTGGTCAGCCCCCTGATGCGAACCGAATCATGGATAATTACACCCGCACCCAAGAAACCGATACCGGTTACAATCTGGGCGGCAATGCGCCCTTTGTCGCCGGAAGCATCGGCCAGCAGGCCGGAAATTATTGTGAATAAGGCCGAACCCGAAGCTATAAGAATCATGGCGCGCAGGCCGGCGGGTTTGACTTTCCTTTCCCGTTCGGTGCCAATCATGGTGCCGCAAAACAAGGCGGAAACCACGGCCGCTATATACGACCAAGGTGCGCTTAACAAGTGAAACCAATCATTCAACAGCCATTTCATCGCGATTTGCCTCCAAAGTCATTAAAGTGCAGATAAATTGAAATCTCAAAGCATTTTAATTAAGCGCCTTTAACTTAGTCGATCCGAAAGTCTAGACCTTACAACGCCCTAATTTATCGAGTGTTTGCTTGTATGGAATTAAAAATTTGTCGACATATGGCTAATACGTCATGGAAATCGAGTAATTTGGTACAGAAGTGGCAAATTTTTAAATTTATCCGTTCCTCCTGTAAGGTTGGGCGCTATACAGCGACTAAATAATGTCCTTAAATTTTTGGAATAGAAAGAATGAATATGAAAAAGACATTGCTTATGATTAGCCTATTACTGACATCGTTGAATGGTTTTGCGGAAGAACCGAATTGGTCTACTTACAAACAAGTATTAAGCCACGTTAAGCCTGGAACCAAAAACGGTGTTGAACTCATGCTGGTCGATTATCCGGCCATTAAGTCCGATGGCAGTCTTGACAAAGCTTATCAGGAGCTTTCGGCCTTCAAATTGGCTGGCTTGTCCAACCGTGAGGAAAAACTGGCCTTCTATATCAATGCCTATAATATCCTGGCCTTAAAAATGGTAGCCGACCATTGGCCCGCCGAAAGCATCAAGGATAGCGGCAGCCTACTTAGCCCGGTCTGGGATAAACCCGCAGGTGAACTCGATGGCAAGCAAGTCACGCTTGGCGAAGTGGAGCATAAAATCCTGCGGCCTATGGGTGAGCCACGGATTCATCTGGCGATAGTGTGTGCTTCGGTCAGTTGCCCGGATTTACGGAACGAACCTTATACGGCGGCACAGTTGAATAAGCAACTGGACGAACAAGCCAGAAATTTTTTGGCTAACCCGGCCAAAGGCTTAAAAATCGAAAAAGATGCGTTGCACGTTTCGCAAATTTTCGACTGGTTTGAACAGGACTTTGCCGCCAGCAGCGACGTGAAAGGGTTTATAAAAAAGTATAAACCCGATGCGCCCGACCTTAAAATCAAAGCCAACCTGCCTTACGATTGGGCCGTGAATGGCTTGTAACAAATTGCCAATTAAATTAAAAATCATCGCTGTAAGCTCGTTATCGAAATGAAACCCTGAATACATTTAACCTTGTTACGGTAAAATGCAGAAAAATTTTCCATAAGGGACAAGCTCAAGATGAAACACGGCTTAACATCGGCGGAGCAATGGTTGCCACAGTACGGCGACGTGCTTTACCGCTACGCATTAGTACGCGTCAGGGACAAGGAACTGGCGGCAGACTTGGTTCAGGACACGTTATTGGCGGCCTTGAAAGCCCAGGACAGTTTCATGGGACAAGCCAGCGAACAGACTTGGCTGGTCGGTATCCTGAAACACAAGATGATGGACTTCTTTCGCAAGTCGAGCCGTGAGAAAACGGAGGCGATGGGTGATGACTTGCCGGACAATGAGGTCGACGACTTTTTTGACCGGCAAGGCAGTTGGCAGATTGACCTATCAACTTGGTCAAAACCCGATAAGGCCTTGGAACAAGAGGAATTCATGGCTGTTTTGCAACAATGTATCGATCGGTTGCCGTCAAAAATGGCGCAAGCCTTTATGCTACGGGAGTTGGATGGCTTAGACAGCGAAAAAATATGTGAGGTTATGGGTATCTCAGTGAACAATTTTTGGGTGATGCTTTCAAGGGTCCGTTTGCAATTACGGCGGTGTCTTGATGTGAATTGGTTTGGCCAATAGGAGCGGCTTTATGTTGACCTGCAAAGAAGCAAGCTTGCTTGCCTCAAAGCAAATGGACGTTAAATTAACTTGGCGTGAGCGCATTGCTTTGCGCCTTCATCTTGGGATGTGCGATCTATGCGGCAGATACATGAAAGACCTTAAAAAGTTGCGTCTGTTTTTGCAAAAAGCGGGGGCAACAGACGCCCTTGGTTCGCTTGACAGCTATAAATTGTCCGAACAGGATAGAGCGCGTATCCAGCATGCCCTGCATGCCGAATGTCACCCGGATGAACATCGTGACAGTTGATTATTAAATGCGCAGCCCCACCAAGAAATTTCATCCCTGTAAAAAAATTGTAAGGAATCTTCTCTTGACACGACAGAGTTATAGCACTGGTGATTTACGGTGCTGAATATTATCCTGTATCCACCTGGAGAAGACTATGAAAAATCTGTTACAAACCCAAAAGGTTACCCGCTTGATGGTTATTATCGCACTCGGTTTCCTCGCAAATGCAGCCTATGCCAGCACTTATTCGGAAGATTTCGAGGCTATCGGCGGCTTTGTTGCCGATGGTAATGCGGTCACCGATTTCAAGGTTGGCCCCGCGCAATTTACCGACGGACTTTCGGGCGTCGCCAGAATTCCTGAACTGTACAAATCCGGCAATCATGCCTGGATGGTGAGGGGCGGAGACACCGGAACTATACTGTTTGATTCTGGATTTTTGAATGTCAGTTTTTACGCAAAGGCTTTTTCTGGCGCTGATGCCGGCACCACGATTACCGCTTTTGACATAAACAACAACATACTTAACAGCCTCATCTTAAATTCCGGCGACCCGTTTACCCGATTCCTGGTCTCCGGCCAGCTAGGGCGTATTGAAATCGCCAATAACGACTCGGACAATGTCCGTTTCAATGCCGTCGATGATTTTCAGGTCAACAACGTGCCCGTGCCTGCAGCAGCCTGGTTATTTATGTCGGCCATGCTGGGTTTGTTCGGTGTTAACCGAAAATCCCATCAAACAGCTTAGCCCTGAAAGTCCTGGGTATGATAAATAATTCAACCTTGTTAACGTATAGATGATCTCAACATGAACGAATCCGCCGTCAGTGAAACCGTCCAAAACTATTACGGTCAAGTGCTAAAATCCAGTCAGGACTTAAAGACCAGCGCTTGCTGTACCCTGGATGCCATGCCGTTATTTCTGCGACCATTATTGGCGGATTTACATCCGGAAGTCGTCGCCCGGTTTTACGGCTGCGGATCGCCTTTGCCGCCCGCGTTGGAGGGCTGCACGGTATTGGATTTAGGCTGCGGTTCAGGTCGGGATTGTTATTTGTTATCGCGCTTGGTAGGTGAGTCGGGGCGTGTTATCGGTATCGACATGACCGATGAACAACTTGCCGTAGCCAGGGGCCATCTGGACTGGCATACCAAACGCTATGGCTACAGCCGGGTCAATGTCGAATTTCTGAGCGGGCATATCGAAGACCTGAAAACGGCCGGCATCGCGGATAACTCGATTGATGTGGTGGTATCCAATTGCGTTGTCAACTTATCGCCCGACAAAGCGAAAGTATTTTCCGAAATATTCCGCGTGTTAAAACCGGGCGGCGAACTGTATTTTTCGGATGTTTATGCCGACCGGCGTATTCCTTCATCCTTGAAGTTCGATCCGGTATTATTGGGCGAATGCCTGGGCGGCGCCCTTTATTGGGAAGATTTTCGCCGCATCATGCACGATATGGGTTGCCCAGATGTCAGAGTCGTTAAACAAAACCCCATTACCTTGGACGACCCTGAGGTGGCTAATAAACTCGGCATGATTAACTTCCGTTCTGTGACGGTGCGCGCTTTCAAATTGCCGCTGGAAGACCGTTGCGAGGATTTCGGTCAAATTGCGATCTATAAAGGCACCTTGCCGCAGCATCCGCATGCGTTCGATCTCGACGACCACCACCATCTGGAAACCGGGCGGCCTTTGCGTGTGTGCGGCAATACGGCCGACATGCTGGGTGCTAGCCGTTACGCCGCTCATTTCCAGTTGATAGGAGATAAAACGGTGCATTTCGGGTTGTTCGACTGCATGCCGCCGAATACCAGCGCAAAACTGGACTCTGGGGCGGCCTGTTGCTGATGGACATGACAGGCGCCATTGCCTTGTTCGTGAAAACACCGGGGTTATCTCCAGTTAAGACACGACTTGCCGAGACCTTAAATGTGCAAATCGCCGAATCGTTTCATTTGTCGGCGGCTCGTGCGGCTTCCGCCAACATCATGGCTGCAAGCCAGCAAGCGCCCCTTCATGGCTATTACGCCATTGCCGAGGAAAGTGCATTGGCAATTGTTGCATGGCAAGGAGAAGGAGGTTTGGGCGAGCGTATGGGTCATGTTTATCAATCCCTGTTGACGCAACACGATTTTGTTATTCTAGTCGGTGCCGATATTCCACAAATGACCGCTCAACAACTGATGCATGCCTCTGAATGGTTAGCCAACGACCATCAGGCGCGATTCAGTTTTGGCCCCAGCTTTGATGGCGGCTTCTGGTTATTTGGCGGCAATTGCCTTGTGCCGGCCACGATGTGGACAGAGGTTGCCTACAGCGTGGCCGATACAGGTGCGCAATTTTTGCGTAAGGTCGGACGTTTGGGTGATGTGCAACACCTCCCGCCATTACGGGATGTAGATGAGCTTTGCGATCTTGTTTTGCTGCATGAAACTTTACAAGGTATGCCTTGCCTGCTTCCTGAACAGCACGAATTACTGCATTTTCTGGAAAAATTACCGCGTTCACTGTTTTTGCATTGCTAAAACACTTAAGCCCTATGTATAACGTTAAACCTTTGTTGCTGAACGGCCAATTCCCCAAAATTCACCGTGAACGGCTGACTACCTTGCAAATGAACTTGGGCTACCTGTGCAATTTAAGCTGCACCCATTGCCATGTGAATGCCGGGCCAAAACGTACCGAGCTGATGAGCAGGGAAACCATGCAAACGGCGCTAAAATTTGCTGGCAAACAAGAAATAAAGATTTTGGATGTAACCGGCGGCTCACCTGAAATGAATCCGGAATTTCGCTGGCTGGTTAAATCGGCAAAAGATCAGGGGCTGCATGTGATTGACCGTTGCAACCCGACTATCCTGGTTGAGCCTGGATATGAGTGGGCGGCTGATTTTCTTGCCGAACATCAGGTCGAAATTGTTGCCTCGCTGCCTTGTTATCTACAGGAAAATGTCGACGCCCAGCGTGGAAAAGGCGCATTTGCAGCGTCCATTGCGGGCTTGAAAAAGCTAAACGTCTTGGGTTACGGCAAGCCGGAAAGCGGTTTGGAACTCAATCTAGTTTTCAATCCGCAAGGCGCTAACTTGCCTCCGCCGCAGGAACAACTGGAAGCAGATTACCGCCACTACCTGGGAGAAAAGTTCGACATCCAGTTCAACCATTTATTCGCCTTGGTGAATATGCCAATTCAACGCTTTAGGGCGGTGTTACTTGTCAATGGCAAACAGCTCAATCATAGGCAGATGGTGTTTGAAAATTATTTAGCTTTGCTGAAAAGCGCTTATCAGCATGAAAATTTAAAAAAGGTCATGTGCAAGACCTTGATCAGTGTGGATTGGCAGGGCTTTGTCTACGACTGCGACTTCAACCAAATGCTGGAAATGCCGTTGGGTGGCGACCAGCGAGTCCATCTTGACGATTTGCTTGAATACGAATTCGAAGCCATGCCGATCAGTGTGGCCAACCATTGTTATGGCTGTACCGCCGGGCAGGGTTCGAGTTGTACTGGGGCTTTGACATAATTATTCTAGAGTTACTTAAGATTACATACAACCATGTTCGAATTTCACAATCCGGGGTTCAGTTGTTAACTACTAAGCAATTGTTGAAATCAAAACCGCTTCATTTTTAATTGGGAGTAAGTTCAGTGGCCTCAAGTCTATATGACAAACTGAAACCAGCAGTAAATTTTAAAAACGCTCCTTTGAATAAATCCGATCTGGTCATCTAATACTTCGCCTGACTTTTGTTAGGTTGGAAAACTTGATTGCAATAAGCTGGTTGTGCAGAGGTCTTAGAAATTAGATGGTTTTCAGAGTCTGGTTTGTAAAAAAAACCGAAAGAGGTTGTAGACAAAGACTTGCCTATTCATTATTGATGTAATCACTTTTCCCTATTTCAACGCCGTGATGCCGGAGTATGGCGTAGGCCATAGTGACGTGAAAATAGAAATGGGGAATGATAATATCAAGCAAATAATGCTGGCCGGAATAAACGATTTTTTTGTCGTGCATTTTTATCGTGATCGTCCGATCTTCGCTGCCGTCAATTTGGTCAATATCAATGCTTTGCAAAAACGCGATGGTCTTGGCGATCCGGGCTTGCAACTCAGCTAACGTGGTTTCGTTATCTTCATAACGGGGTACTTCTATTCCTGCTAGCCGGGCGGCACAAGCCTTTGCCATATCGGCTGAAACCTGTATTTGCCGGCTCAGCGGGTACATATCCGGTGCCAGGCGGGCGTTGATAAAGACAGCCTGGTCGATTTTCTTCGCCTCGGCGTGAGCGCTGGTCTTATCGAGTATCGACGATAAATTGCCCAACATGAGGACAAAATGAGGGATAGAAACTTGGTACATGGAAATAGGCATCGTCTTTACTCCAATGATTAGCGATTAATGGTGGGCAAGTCCAGTAAGAACTATAACTCAAGTACACCGTCAAATTTATAGTTAAATGAGGTCAATCAATGGGTAAAAATAACGACAAAATAACCGTTTACTACGACGGAGCCTGCCCTGTGTGTGTTCGGGACAGGAATAATTATGAAAAAATCTCGGGGAAGGGGGGCAGGGCAGGTTTGCTGGTTTGATATTACCGGGCAAGAGAGCCAGTTGCGAAACCTGGGCATCGATCCTCAAAAAGCCTTAACCGAGCTGCATGTCCAAGATGAAAGCGGCCGGGTTGTCTCAGAATTGGACGCTTATATCCTGCTCATGGGCAAAGTTCCTTTGTTGAAACCGGTAGCCTGGCTGATCGGCCTGCCGATAATTCGCCCGACACTCGCCAAAATTTATCACCAGCAAGTCAACCGGCGATTAAAAGCCAGGGGCTTGCTTTGATAGCATGTCGTTATTCCTGCGGTATACACCCCCCATTAATAACCGACCGTTATACCCGTTCAGTTTTGTTTACTGCTAAACGGGGACAGTGAGCCATCTTTGACATTAATCGTGTAAGCCTGGCCAAATCCGACAACATACCGGCCACTTTCAGGAGATAAGGCAAATAAATGAAAATCGGATAAGGAACGCAGCAAACTGACTACTTCACCAAATTTATCCTGTAATGCCGTTAACTGGGTAGTGTGAATTTCCTCATGACGACTTATTTCCCTGGCCTTACAGTTAAATACCGCCCGTTCACGGGCAAATAAGTTACGGGATTCGGATTCCGTGCGGATAAACATTACTGAGGCCTGCGGATTAGCGAGCAAATTGGCAGTATGGGCGGTAAGCTCGCTGACAAAAATATAGAAATAGCCCGCCTGATTCCTCACAAAGGGAGCATAGCTAAGGTCAGGCTCATTGTTTATTGATGCCGTCGCCAGCAGCAGTGTTTGCTGTGAGGCAAGCAACTCCTGCAAGGCGTTTGCCCTTTCGGTCAGGTTTTCTGTATCGTTCATTTTTAAGCGTACTGATTGTGTGACAGGCACACGATCCCAATTGGCTCCGTAACCTATTAAAATTAAAAATAAGGCGAGTGTAACTACAAAGCGGCTAAGGTTGGTCTTTATCAGCTTCGTAGAGTGAGGGGCTGACCCCTGCTTGGGTGAGATGCTCACGCAATTGTTTGATGTCTTGCTTGGTGCATTCACTGCCGTGGTGCGGATGGTGCAGGATAAACTCAACCCCATTCAGCACCACCCGAAAACGTGCACCGTGGGTTGGTTCTATTACAGCTCCCAAGTGATGAAGCAAGGATTCAACTTCCCGCCAGTGAATATTTGCGCTGACCGATTCCTGAAATATTGCCCTAAGCAGGGTTATATGGCGGCTCATGACATGGGACTCCTTTACTGCTAGATTTAAAAGCAGGATACTCCTTAAAAGCTTTGTTGATCAATAGAAAGGTGCTTATGAGTTTTCAAGCCGATTGATAACACGAAAGTAAATTTCCGCTTGAGTAAACTCATTTTGATTTTGGAGGGAATGAACGCAAAAAGCTTGGTAGATCAAACCACCGTATACTCGAAAGCTTAGGTAGGGAGTGCAAAAAAACCAATACGCACGAAACCTTGCGGTCACTCATTTTAGTGTCCATACGGGCGGAAATAGGTATCGTTAACGTTGTCCCCATAAGGTCGAAATGGGCGCAGCCCATAGGCGATCACCGAGCGGCAAGGTTTCAGCGCCATCGTAAAGGATGACCCCCAACATAAATTGATCTTTGGCAACGCTTATCAAGCGCTTGAGTCCCCTTAAGTCACTTTCCTTAATTGTCGCTGATGCCTTGATTTCCACGCCGACCAATTGGCCCCTGCATTTTCGGCAACGACATCGACTTCGTATTGATCGTGGTCGCGGTAATAGGATAACTGGTAGTCACCTTCGGAATTTGTAGTGTGCTTGAGCAGTTCCGAGTAAACAAAGGTTTCCAGCACATTGCCAAACCGGCTGCGATTTTGCCCAGCCAAGTCTGGTGTCAGGTCAACGAGGGTAGCCAGTAACCCTGAATCGATGAATTGCAATTTGGGTGTTTTTACCACTCGTTTGAGCCGATTGCTGGCCCAAACATCTACTCGTTTGAGCAAAAACATCTGCTCGAACACGCTGATATACCGGGAGGCGGTTTTATGGTCTAGTCCCACCTGCCCGCCTAACTGGGTATAGTTGCACATTTGGCCGGAAACATGGGCCAGTGCCTTCAAAAAGCGTGGCAGTTGGTCAAGCCGGTCAATGTTTGCCACATCACGTACATCGCGTTGGATAATCGCATCAATATATTGCCGGTTCCAAGCGGTGCGCCGACGATGTGTGTTTCGCACAATTGCTTCTGGATAGCCGCCTTGAAAAACAGCTTTGACCAATTCCCCGCCCACAAGTGGCGTAGAGACTGAAGGCAGCCTACCTGCAAAAACTTCGTCCAACCAATTGAGGGCGGCACCTCGCATCTCACCCTGCGAGAGCGGGAGCAACATCAAGGTTTCCATCCGACCAGCCAGGGAATCAGCAACAGTAGGCAGCGCCATTAAATTAGCCGATCCGGTCAGCAGGAAGCGCCCCGGGCGTCGATCCTCATCGACAGTTTTTTTGATGGCGAGCAGCAATTCCGGAGCGCGTTGGATTTCATCAATGACGGCACGATCCAGGCCGCGAATCATCCCCACCGGGTCTTCTTTGGCCGCTAATAGGGTTAACGCATCGTCAAGCGTGAAATACTTGCGATCCTGGCCTGAAATCTGACGAACCAGCGTAGTCTTGCCAGCTTGCCGTGAACCAACAATCATTACGACGGGTGTATCCGCCAACGCCTCAGCAATGCGTGATTCTATGTGCCGTGGATAGAGTTCATATTGGTTGCCCATAACGATCAATAATATCGTGCAATAGGGAATTAATCAACTAACTACAGGGAAGTAGAAATAAAATAATTGGGAATATAGATGCATTAAATAAGGTATTTTATGCTCAAACCCATAGAACCTACTAAAAATGGCATAAATTTCTATCTTGGTGATTAATTTCTAAACTATGTTGTCTGATCTAAAAAATGTCTGGATAGGACTGTTCCCTTACGCAAAGAACTTGACATCACAACCTGGCAGCGAATGTAAAGTACTGGTTTTTATTAGGGCGGACTAGCTTTGCTTAAGTGCGGATTAGGTGTTGGCGATCCTGCCTTGAACAATAAGCCGATATCCTTTATCAAAATGCCCATGACAGTGCTGCTATTATTGTTTCCTAAAATCAGGTATTTATGGACGTTCAGGCCGCCATCTGAATGTTCATGCAACCCCAATTTCAAAAACTTTTTTTGCGCGGTCTCCCAAGATTCAATGTCTGGGTGCTGTTTGACAAAGTCCTTGAAAATGCCAGGACTCACCAATAATACACCCTCAGCGACCACATGGACACGGGCACCAGGGTTGTTATAGTCCAGCGAACGCTCTTGTAGGCTTGCCACCACCCAGTCCAAGAACTGCACCCCAGCGTTGTCAGTAGGGGAAGGCTTGCTACTGGGTGTGTCCTGTGCCGTTGATTTATCCCGCTTTGCTTTAGGTTTAGTGCCTGTTTCAGTAGTAAATGAATTGCTGCTTTTGCCCTGTTGGGCTGGATCAACTACTTTACCCATCTTATCAATGATGGTCAGATCATCGCTTTGGTCGATTTCGTCGGCTTGTTCTTTGGGCGAATTTTCACCGCTATTCAATTGCGGAGTCACCGAGCCGGTAAACTCATCCGGCCAGGCTTCTGGGTTTTGCCAGACCTTGATTAACGGGATACAGATTAAGGTGAAATCATGCGTCCAATTGTCGCCTTGCACGGACATCCGCCAGATAGCCCGATCCTGATAAGGTTCCAGTATTTGATGTTCCTGCAAGACATCAAACAACCGCTGGTTTTCGGTGGGAATGCCGGTATGTCCGGACTGGGTCAGGTACAAGCGCATGCTGTCCACCGCCCGTTTGCTCACCAGCCAGAGTTTATTGCCAGATCGCCATCCCGCCGCACCGTTACGGTTAAGGGGCAGGGTGTTTTCCTCAATGATTTGCCGCAGCGCCATCACCAGCTTGTCATGCAAAGGGATGACTTGTGATTTGATGGCCTTGGGATTGGTTTCAGCGCCGAGATTCTGAACAACTGACTGCCTATCGGCCAAGCTGATAATCTCTCCTATAACATCCGCTTGGCTGACATCACCCGAGACACAGCCACACCAAGCAGAAAATACTTGCCGGTCACTTGCCAGCCAGGTCAGGCCGGAGGTAGGAAGAATACGGTGGACTAACAACATCGATGCTTTTTCGTGCAACCGGTAGGTGCGGTTACGGACAAACTCAACCCCATACCAATGGGCAGTTGCATTGCTGTCCAGATCCCCACACCAAGAATCCCAGACTCCAATTGCTTGCCCCAGGCTATCATAGAGGGACACCTTTTGATCAACTGCAGGTTTTGCCAAGTCATGACAAAGGGCGGCGGCAAATACTGCATAAGTCCAAACATCTTTTCGATGGACTAACTCTTCAATTGCTGCACCAGGTGGCAATAGATAACCCTGCCTCAGTGATAATGCTGTAATAATCACTTCCAGGGTGTGGTCTAAAAGCCCTCCGACATGGGCATGATGATGGGCTTCCGAGGCCGGGAGTTGCTGCACAAACCGGGCGTAATGGTGCAAGGGGCTTAAATAATACTGCTGGAAATGGGTGGCGGGGACACCCGCCAATTCTTCAATCTGGTTGATCGCGGCAATCCGGGATGCCAGTAAAGCCCTTGAGGACAAGACGGGATAGGTATGGAGTGGTTGCTGGTTACCCAGGTCCGATGTTATGGAGACGGGAGGAGGTTTGTCTCGTTGCAGAAATGTCAGCTTCCCATACCAAGACTCACGGTTAAAAACCAGATTAATTATATCCCTTTGACTGACCATAATTTATACAATCTGATAAAACCCATTGAAATTCACCTGATTTATTGCCAACAAAAGCAACCATTCCACCCAGTTACCCACAAAATCTGTGGATAACTTCATGTTTCCCCGAACAAAAGCCGTTGTACTCACAATATAATTATGTTAAATATTGCCAAAATAGAACTTTTCAGGACGCTCAAACAGGCAAGCAAATTCCTGATGATTCGTCTTAAGGAGACAAGATATGATTGACACTTTTATGAATGCAGTTGCGATGCTATCTGCGCTAGTGGTGCTGTGTGCGTTTGTATGGGGAGCATGGCGGCATACAGCCGAGCAAACTTTGGGTACTCCTCTGTTGGCGGAACCATCGCCCAACGCAAAAACCAAACGATATTTCAGGCTGCTCGGCAAGGTATTGTGGAATATTGCTGTGCCGATTGTGATGGTGGGTGCTGTTTTGGTCGAATTCATGGGCTTGATGGTTGAAAATAAAATTGATGAAGATCAAACACGGTGGCATGGGGGATGCCTATGGCATCGAGACATCACTGGAGCATGGTATAGCCATAGCGCCGATGAAGATACACCTGAACCACCCTTGTTCTAAGGTCAATCTGTAAAAATCACCACTTCTAAGCGCTGTTACTATTTCTTAGGGATTATTTAAGTAGCTTTCCTGCACCTTTAGTGGCCGCTCCAATACTCATCTTGGTTACCGTGTCGGCTCCGCTACCAATCGGGCCACTTATACTGTTGAAATTGTCCATAGTTTTTTGAAGATGAAAGCCTGCCCATCCAATCATTGCAAACCACACAATCGGCAACACCACAAACATCAACATTGCCACGAGATTCAAGATGACCATGGTGGTGGCTTTATCTTCTTGAAGGTTCATCCAGCTGTACCACTTGATGCCTAGTCCCTCCATCATGTGATTGTCGATCCACACTGCCAGTGTCCAGATCGGGGTCAGGAATTTTATCCCGAATATTGCGACTGTGCTCACAAACAACACTTCTATCGAATAACCGGAAAACAGTAAAATAAAAGGTAGGAATAGATATATTCCCATCAGGACAAAGGCTTGGCCAATAGGCGCAGCTTGGCGTAGCGCATAGATTTTTGGCCACCAGCTGGCAAGCTCAAAGGTTAATCCTACCCCAGCAGCCCCTTGGGCAATACTACTTGCGTTACTGCCATAGATATTCTGGTAACTGGTAATATCCAAGGTTCGCCCCAACGCCACCCGTTCCGGTTCCAAAATCTTCCGCATCAAGGCGTTTTTCGCCAGTTGGATATCGCCGATCTCGATGTTGGCTTGCGTAATGGCTTCGGGGTCAAGCAGTGCCAACAACCTTGGCCGGATACCACTCTGGGCATTGTCCCACCAGTCCTTACATTCGGGTCGACCATTGGCCGGGATAAATCCGGGCAAGTATTCGGTATCCCTGGCAGCGTTGTACGGAAAGCCGGGAATTTCCTCACTGGCACGGATGGACAAGTTCAGGTTGTTGTTGCCATAAAAGCCATCGGCATCCTGAAAAAACTGTGATCCGATCCAGTCGATATCATCCGCCAGGTAATTTTGGGACAGTGTGGTATGGTTGGCCATGAACTTCGCACGGGCTTTTTGCCAACAATCGCGGGTAAACAGTTCTAGTTGGCGACGGAGTTCAGGGTCGCTGATCCGCGCATTATCAATCCTGTAGGCAAAGGTGCGAAGGTCAGGAGAGCAGGGGATTAAAGCCACCGTGGCATTATTGATACCATTGGACATTGCCATGATGCCATGCCACCACAACGGCACTTGCGCGGATTTGCCGTCGATGGCCGCAAAAGCCTTGTCATAGAGAGTCCCGGTACTGCCACCAGCAACTGTGCTGCCCCCGCAAGCAATGGTATGGCTTAGACCCCCAGGGTTTATAGTGAACATCGGCACCCCGGCGACCGCAATCACCGTCATCATGGTGAAAATGTCCATCCAGTTGTTGCGGATGGTGGCCTCGGCACCTTCATCACCTTGCATCCGCCAGGCATGCACCCAGTTTTTGATGACACCAGCGACCAGCGGCACATAGAGCAAGCCCGTATCGGACAAAATTCCCCAGATGCCATCGTAGAGTACCCAACCTAAAATCGTCGTATAAATTTCAATGGCAGAACTGACGTCCATGGGAACGGGCTAATCAAATAAGATGACAGGAGAGGCTGGCAACAAGCCTCTTCGATAGGATAAATGCCGGGGTTAACTGCCCGGTCATAGGGAAATATCGCCGGTCAGCCATTGTAAAAAGTACGGAAATCCCCTTCGGGCAAACAGCAGTTCCACCATCAGCACCATAATAGTCACCTGCCAGCGTTGGCTTAAAGCGACTTGACGTTGCCAGGATGTGAACTTTAAAAAATCGGCCACTAGATTGACCCACAGCGGATAACCGCCAATCAAAAACCCCAATAACGCGATCCGCCAGACTAAAAACCAAGGCTTCGCTGCCACCAACTGGGCTTGCATCGTTTGGATCTCAGTGAGGGTGCCATGGGACAGCACCCAAAGGCTGATAAGGAAGGTGGCTAGGGCAAACAAGACGATCCCGCCCCAGAATACCCATCGGCCCCGCTTGTCTCTTACAGGGTTTGTTTGCTGGTTAGATGGATTGGCCATTGTTATTTCACCGCGCCATCTTCAATGGGTTTGACATCATTCGGCGTGGCGGTCGTGGTGGCGGCATTGTCCTTCGTGCGGTTTTGGCCGGTGCCGAGTAGGACAGTGGCGGTTTGCGCAAACATTTCCCGGCGGATTTTAGTTTCATACAGAACATTGTCTATGGCTTGGGTGATATGGCCCACTGCCAGCTCAATATCTGTCGACAACCCGGAAGCATAGATATTGGGTTCCATCCGCCCGGTTTGCAACAGCCGACGCAGGAACAGCGCCTTTTCCAGGTTAATCCCGGTGGCAGCTTCATCCGCCAGTTTTTGCATGGCGGCTTCTTGCTCCTGGGCGGTCGGCAAGGCCCGGATGGCATCAATGACCTCGCGGGTCATTTCAATGCTTGGGGATGAAACTTTTTCCAGCTCGTCGGCTTCCGGAGTCTTATTGCCGTTGACCAGCGTCCGTAAGGTAGCCAAGATCGGGGTCTTGTCGTTTTCTATCTTGGGCAGGATACCGTGCCCAGGGGTCGCTTGGCGTTGTTGGTCTTTGCTGGTGGTCAGTTCCACGTCGCCCAAAACAAACAGGGCATAGTCCTGTGCCTCCTGGGGCGTTTTCCAGACTTTTCCCAACGGAGTGGCCGCTGTGCCGGTCGGTGCCTCGCCAGTGTCATCCACCGCCCGTCCCAACTCGATGTTATAGCCAGCCTTGACGGTATCGGTGATGGCCAGGACGGGCGGTTGGGCGTTGCCGCCGGCATATTGCCCACCCAACCAAGGAATGCCGTTGCTGCCATTGTTGGTTTCAACCGTCTCCTTGGCGGTTTTGACATCGCTGGACGATGAGCCGATGCTGCCATTGCCCATTTGGATCTTCCAATCAAAGCCCTTGGCTACCCTGGTAAAACGCTCATAGGGGTTTTGGCCATTCCTGATTTCACTTTCCATTTGTTCACAACTGGCATTGGCAACGTCTAATGCCGTTTCACCGCGTAATACCGCATTCTGATATAAATCATACAAGCCTGGTGCTGCCCGTTGCATGATGTAGGCAGGTAACGACGAGATGGCACTGGTCGCAGCACTGATCAACCCGCCATACACACTCATGACCTGGCCTTTGGCGTTGTTCAGGATATTGGTGATCCCGGCTATCGGGCTGAAATTACCGCAGGAATAGATGTGGCTTAAGTCCAGGTTACCACCTAACGTGATAGAACGGGCAGACGGGTTGGCTGCCGCCGACACCGCCTTCGCACCGCCGATTTGGTAATACCAGGTGCTGTCACGGGCGGGGGCTGTTGCCGAATGTACAGGGGTGACAGACATAATGCCGAGCAGCAAGCCAACCAATGGACAGCGGTTCAGCATTCCGACCCTGTGTGGGCAATAGCGGTGTATTTGGGGCATCGATTTCATGGTGTGCGTTATGTTTGGCTAGGATGAGGGAGGGTAGGGAATCCCGATTGAGAACAGGTAGATGCCTTCGATGCTGCAACATTGATAAGGCCGCCAAAGCGTCCAGGCGTAGCTACCAGACCCAGCGACCTTTCCGCCGCCCCAGCCGGCTGGCATCGCTAGGTCGTTGGTGCCAAAAACAGTACAGCTATTGTCAACAACCGGCACCGTCATTTGCCACCATCCATTCGTGGGGTCGTTTTCAACAATCGGGCCGGGTGACCAAACCATGGTGGAACCGTTGACATGCTGGTTAGCGTCTTGGTTGCCTTC
Source organism: uncultured Gammaproteobacteria bacterium (assembly GCA_963804035.1). Classification (GTDB taxonomy): domain Bacteria; phylum Pseudomonadota; class Gammaproteobacteria; order Methylococcales; family Methylomonadaceae; genus Methyloglobulus. The sequence continues at coordinate 193,611 of CAWDOO010000006.1, forward strand.
GTTGAGTGAAAGATAGGCATGCGCTTGTGAATCGCGGGTCACTATGTCGGCGGTGCGTTGGGCAATGACAGCCGCCATTTTGACCTCATCCGACTGTGTGGAAAAGCCACTGCGGGGATAGAGGTTACCCCAGGTATAAAGCCGACCTGCGCCGACTTCACGTAGGCCTGGGACATAACTTTGCGGATAAACCTGTTCAGGCACCTGCCAACGCCAGGCCAAGGCATCCAGGCCGGACAAAAAATAAGGCTTGAACGCGGCGGCATCGGTCGGGCACAGCGGCGGGCTGGAGTTGCTGGTTATTGCCGCCGCCGGGTGGCCAATGGCATCGGCTTCCTTAAAAATCATGTTCTGGTGCTTGCCGTGGCTGAAATCGCCAGCCGAGGGAATGGCATCCAATATGGATGCGGCAGCGCTGGTGGATAGCTGTCCGGTGATACTTTTGCCCTCCGTCCACGGATTGCCGCCGATATTATCATTGCTGCTGGTGTTATAAGCACTCACCACAAGATCGGGATTATAATGCCCGTATTTTATGGATTCTTCAGTATGGCACTCATACAAGGTGCAGACCAGGTAAAAACAGATACCCGTGACTTGCCAGCGGCCACAGGCCGGAAACGCTGATACAGCATTTGCTACCAGGCTGGACGACGACGTGGTTTCATTGGTTACAACCGTCTCGTCGTCTGCCATGGCGGGACAGAAGCCGATCAATAAAAGCCCTAATATAATCCACTGGATTAGTTCCCGGCGGCCGCTTTTGCAACGAATATGGTGCATTGGTGTCATGGTGTTTGAGTCTCTAGCCAGCGTTGATAATAAGTCAAGCCTTTCTTGATGTCGGTGATGCCGTAAATGACTGCAAGTCCATTAAAAACCAATGCCGGGTAGCGACTTATCCCGTAGTTGATGGCTTTGGTTTGGCCTTCGTAGTTCGGCAAGATCCGTTTAACTAACTCGTCCTGATGTCTTTGTAAAAAAGCTTTGGCTATCGCGGTAGCCGTCTCTTTATTGGCAGGCAACTTGATCTCGGCATTCAGTTCGTCAATGGCACGTTGGGGGGCGGATAGGTCATAGACCGTCACGTTGACATCCGGCACACCTGAATTGTTTATGGGTAGCCGGCGGCTGTCGGTAAAGGCCTCAACGGTTAATATTTCTGCCTGAACGGGCGGCAGGTTACTCAGATAAACCGGGATCACTAAGACTAAAGGGAATAACCCACAAGGAGACCGAGGGCTAAACAAGCTGCGGCAGCGTGAAAAGGCTGACGGCGGATGTGTTGTAATCATGATTGCCCCCGTTTAATCGAAATTTGTTCGGCGACCTTAAAAATCGCCTCAAGCTCGGTACATTTATGTTTTTTCATTAAATCAGCCCGTTGGGCTTTTTCTTCTTTTTCGGTCATGCCCAACGCCAGGGCGATGGCGGGGGGGACATTGCGGAATAACGCGGTAAGATGGTCAGTCAACACCACCCCTTCGGTATATTGGCCGGGGGATTTACGGGCGGCCAGTAATAAGTCGGTTTGTTCCTCCGTCAATTGCCTAAAACGTGCAATCTGGTCGATCTCGTCCTTGGGCATCACCAGGCACAGCCACCATTCCAGCATGGTCAGCATCCGCCGGCTGGCATCCGGGAAGTCATCCAGGTTTTGCGTGGCAATCCAGAACCAGGCGCCGAGCTTGCGCCACATCTTGGTGATCTTGATGACATACGGAGCCAATAAGGGATTGGTGGTGATGACATGGCCTTCATCGGTAATGACCAAGGTGGGGCGGCCATCGTTCTGCAAGCGTTCCACCCGGTTGTTGATGGTGTTCATCAAGCCGATATAAGCCACCGTCAATTTGTCCTGATAGCCTTCACGGGCTAACAGGCCCAGATCGACGATAGTCACGTCATTGTCCGGCCAGGCTTTGCCAGGCCGGTTAAACAATTGGTTCTCAAAGCTACCAGGGGAGCAGAATAGCCCTAGTGCATCGGCCATTTCTTCGGCCCGTTCGATGCCCCGCTGGGCTAAGCGGACTTGGTTTCTGAGCGCCCGTTCGACATCCTCGGTCAATACTTGTCCACGGCCACTCGTATTGACGGTTTGGGCAGCCTCGAAAATAGCTTTTCGAATCATCAGGCGGTCAGATCGGGTCATGCGGTTTTCTTCGCGTTCTTCACCGCCTGTGATCATGATCCGCGCTGCAATCTCCATTTCCCCGAGAATATCGCCTTCGCCGTCCTCATCGTCCGGTTCGTCATAGTCATCGGATGGGTTATCATTCAGGTCTTTGTAGTTGTTCAGTTCAAGGTCGAGCTTTCCGGCATCCAGGAGTTTCAAGGCATCGGCAAATGGCGGCAAGCTGACATCTGTCCCAGGTGTCAGGCGCAGGGCATTGACAGTGAGATCCAGGGACTTAAGGTATTGCCCGAGCAGGCCGAAGGAATTACCCGACTCGACCAAAAAAATGCGGGCCGATAAATAGCCAGTATCTGTAAAATCAGGTAGCAAAGCGTCGCTGATTTGCCAGAACCGGTGCGCCCACAATGAGCGCATGGCCGTTTTTTTTGCGGTCATACAGGTTTAACGGGTCAAACATCAATGGTTCGCCGCCCCGGTTAAAAAACAGTATCCCTGGGTTGCCGGTGCCAATTGAACGGCCATACAAGGGCGTTAGGCTGGAAATATGCTCACTAAAGACTAGCTTGGAGCGATGTAGCGTCTTGTCGTCAAACTGGGGTTCATAAGCCATCGGCAAATTGCGCAAATAGCTGTCTAACGGGCATAAGTCATCCTGTTCCCGGATTGGCTCTAAGCTATTGCCCAAGAGCAGGGCGTTTACTTGGTTGGTCTTGGTTCTCAGGTCGGCTTCATCATCGCCCCTGACATACAGTGCCAATTGCATCGGATACAGCTTATTGCCCCTCGCCACGGCGAGTTGTGCCTGTTTGGCATCGTGTCCTGCCAGTTGGGCATCGGCATAATCGCCGAAAGCAGCCCTCTCGATATCCAGCAAATGGCCGCGGATAAGATCCTGTGGCTTAATGGTGATGGTCAGGGTTAAAATGGTATGTTCCGGCATGCGGTCGAACAGGGCAAATGTCTTATCGCCAGCCGTCCGCTCATGGGTGATGAGACCGGCTGGGGGTCGCCGTTTCAGGGCTTGCAGGACAATGGCTCGGTGCGGCAAGCCGTCGAACCACCAGATGTCCTGGTCGGGATCGGCAAAGGGTGGGGTCGGCATCAATTGTTCGCTGAAATCCCAGCCATAGGGTCTTTCATCCGGGCTGTCATCAGGATAAGGCGATAAGTTCAGCATGGCTTCAACATCGCCGCCGGTCGTTTCGGGTCGGGGGTTTAACCACCTAAACAGCCAGTCATGAAGGGCCTTGCCCGACATGCGTTGAATCGTGATACCGGCCGATTCAAGGCCGGCGCTTAACCGGGCATACACATCGTTGCTTTCCAGGAGTATATCTTCTATTCTCGATTGCCCACCCTGCCTCATCAGGCCGTCTGGACGTGGCCGGTATAAGGTTCCCCTCACTTTACGGTGTTTGCCCTGCCAGCCGGAACCCGTAACCAGTTTGTCTACAAAAAGTCCACCTGGCCGGGAAACTTCAGCCAGGTGTTGTGCCATGGTGGCAAACCAGCTTTTGGAAAAGACACTGTCTTTGGCTTCTGGCTTGGCGTAGGCAATCATCTCGTCGGCCAGGCGATCCAGGCGGGTTTCATCCTGGACATAAAGTTGCAGGATCCATGGGTCATCGTGTTCGGGGACGGCAGAGCTTAACACGGCCTGGATTTTATCCCTCAGCGTATGTAACCAGGCTTCTGGCCTGGCTTCGGTACTGACCGGACGCAGCTCAAAGGCGATCCCGACACTGCGGCCATCGGCCAACAGCACCACCTGATGCTCGTGGTCGAATTCAAGCCAAGGTAGTTGATTGGTGAAAGAGGGCGGACGGTCATAGAGTTTTTTGACCTGGGCAATGGTCACCGGGCGGTCTGACCGCCGCCTGCCGTAGTTGACCGGATGCGTTGGGTCTGGGTTGAGCTTCATTTGGGTAGGTTTGTTAAACCCAAGCCAATTAAATCCAAACAATGAGTCGGGCATTATTGCCTGCCTTCGGTTTCGCCGGGGAGGGCATATTCGGTCTTGTCGTACATCGGGAAACTGGTAGCATAACCTGGTACAGGCTGGCCAGTCCCTGTCAAATGCGGGAATACATACATCACCAGGGGTGGATTGGGCAGACGAGGGAATAACGCCTGGATTTCGGTATCGGCTTCTCGCGTATAGCCTGCGAGATTCCCCTCACCATAGCCAGCACCAGCGGAGCCTATTTGTACCCGGCTGTTGTGGTGACGCTGGCTGGAGTGCTTGAAATGGGCATCATAGACTTCTTTCATGGAAGCGCCTTCCTGGGGCAGGATCGTGTCTTTACCGCCCAGAGTACCGCATCCGTTGAGTAATATCAGGCAAGCCGATAGCATAAAGACCGCAGGGCACTGGGTTTTGCGAGTGGCTATGAAGGTAGTGTATGAATGACCAGTGATGGGCTGTGTTTCAAACATGAACAGTACTCCAGTTGAGTTCGGGATTAATCGGGAAGGTATGGCGCTATTAAATAACCATAATTTCCTAATGGGTTTAATCCAGTGCAGCGACATGGGCAGGCTGTCCTCGTTTTTTACGTGCATACGCCAGTTTCCTGCCATGGGGCTCAAAATCGATTGGGAGTTCCCGGTCGACATGGATCGCCACTTCTTCGCCGGTATCCACAAACACGGCATCATAATTCTGCGCTTGGCGTTCTGCGATCCATTGCGCCAGTTCATCGGAACTGCCAGATGCCAGCGAACCCAATGCATATTTGGCAGGATCTCCGGTTACCGCACTGGTTGCCCCGCCAGTTAATGGGGAGGAGGTGACCGTAGTCTGTGATCGGGCGTAAGCTTCGCCAGCAGCGCCGACTGCACGGGCCAGAAAGCGGCCGCCTAGATACTGGGGGGCATTGGTAATTCGGGTGCCGCTGATACAGGGGATGCCGCGCCGGTCGGAAATCCAGCCCAATGATTGTTGGTTGTTACGGTTGCCACCCTGTGAAGGGTTGGTTTGTCCACTCGCCTGGGCGCTTTCCCGGCTTTTTTGTTGTAAACTCTGGTCATCAGAAGATAAGGTGCGGATGGTGCCATCCTCAAAGACATAGGTCACCGAATGGATTTGTCCACGCACACAGGACAGTGTCCAGTCGCCCAGCGCGGTACCAGTGAAGATCATCCCATCCACACCCGGAATTTCAAGGCCATTGGCCGCTAGGTTGTCACTGCCGACAATTACTTTAAACGGGTAGGGGTCATCGACATTGCCTTTGATGGGGATGCGCCCTATCAATGCGGTCATCCCGGTCGAACCGACTAGGGTCGAATTGCGCGGTATCGTATACACTGGCTCTGGCAAACTGGCAGGGTCGATACCCGAGTTACCACCAGAACTGGGCAGGTGACTCTTAAGTACAGAATTGTCACCCAAGCCATGTAACAGGCTACCATCTGCGTTAGGCAAGACACCGGCCGCCTTATCCTTGAGTCCGGTCACGGTTGCACCCAGTTTTTCTAACAGGCTTGCAGCATTCAACGGTTCGACCCGGATAGAGTCCGGTTGGTTAGCCAGGCTAAAGTCCGTGTCTAACCCATTATTGCCAATTTTCGTAGCACCCGTGTCCGTCGGACTATTGGCACTGTATTTCGCGCTCAGGTCGTCCACTTTTTTCATCATGGCATCCAAGGCACTGTCGCGTTGCCCCAATGTTTCATTACGGATGTCTTGTTTGACCTGGTTGCTGATTTCTGTACTGAGCTGGTTTTGGCGCTGTGCAGCAGCATCATTGTTTTTGCGAAGGCGTTCAGCTTCTAGCCGCATGTCGGCAACTTCTGCCCTTAACGCCCGCATGGTATCCGCCGGTGAGTCAACATCGGCGGGAGCTTGTGTTTTTGCGGCAGTCACCGCCTCCTCTGGATGGCCTTTAGTGCATGATTTAATGGCGATGCCCGTGATGATGAACACCACGATAGAACCCAATACCGGCAACAGCTTGTTGCTACTGATGTCCACCCAGTACCTCCTCGAACGGGGTGGTGGAAATCAGGTAGGCGGCAGTGGTGTCACGGGCTGTGCCCTGGGGTTTTAGCAAGTTATGCTGGAAGGTGGCCGTTTGCCAACGGCCACGCAGGGTGCGTGGGTCCAAGATGAGTTCAGCAGTGCTAAGGTTTTTTAGCTTGACGGCAGTGACAACTAGATCCCCAGAACGCCACGCCACAAGGGGTGTCGCTTCGACCGTAGCGCCATGGAACATGGCATCTGTTGAAGTTTGCCTGACCGGAGTGCGAAAGACTCCATCCGGCACCTGCAACAAGCGTTCTGGCGCATATAAATGTTGGGCAGCCATCCGGGTAAGAATGACCGGATCAGGTTCGGCTACGTCGAATCCTTGTTGATTTGTGGATGCAGGGGTCGGGCTGGTTTCAGGACTGTTCGTGCCTGGCACGGTCACTTCAAGCCGGGTCGTGTCCCTGGCATCGGTACTCGACGTTAGGTCAAGCAAATAGATATTTTTGGAAACAATGTCTTGTACTTGCACCCGATGGCTCCCGAAAGGTTTTAACGCTGTCCAGTAGATCGTGCCTGAGTTCATATCGGCGACAATTTGGGTACGCAAGGTGGTGGCGTCGAGGTCAGGCGGCAGGTCAACGCGCACCGGCACATTAAAAGTGACCAGCCGCTCTAGGTTTACTGGCAGTAGCACCTGGATCGGTAGCTTGTTCCAGACCCGCCGTTCCAGCTCTGGGTTGGGTAGGCTCAGGTCAGGCGGCAGGTCACTGGCTTTAGGACGGTCTGTTGGTTGACCCAAGCTGGGGGTCGATAAGGTGAGGGCAGTAAGCAATAAGAGGATAGGCAGTGCCTCCGCGTTTTCCCGTAGACAGAGGCTGTCACAGGCAGGGTATGGAATCATGGTTGGCTCCCCTGAATTGACTGGGTTGTGGGGGCTTGGCCAAGTTTGACGCTTTTGCCTGATCCTGGGTCGCCGCTAAGCGGGTCGGGCCGGTTGACTCATAACCGTCTAACGCAAGACCCCAGGGATTGGCATTCAAATCCACATCATAACGGATCACCCGTACCGGATAACGGACATTGATGGACTTGACATTCATGCCCTTGACCTGTTCGTCGATGTGCATGTCAAGGGTGACCGTCCAGGCTCCGTTGCCATGCACGGCCACTTTTGCATCATCAAATATTTTGATTTTCTGGTGGGCAGTGTCCGCATCCACTATCGGCTGCATGGCCCGTACCCGTCCAGTCAGTTCATCGACTGGCGTTCCCAGACCATCAACAGGGTTGACCATCCGTTGTTTGAGGTCGTCTTTTAGTTCGGCATAAAACCGGGGCGTAAGATAGGGTTTGACACTGTCGATGGCCTTGCCATAATCAACCGAACCATCGGCCTGCCAATGGTTGATGACCTGTATGATACGTGAAGCAAACGTATAGATGTGGATACGTTTAGGCTCATTCGCTTTCACTAACCCGCCTTCGTCCAGATTGGGGGGCACATGGAAAACTGCATCCTGCCTTGCCCGATCCCAGCCAATACCCATTCCACCAATGAACAAGAACAGGACAGCAATGATCACGCGTAAGGTCGTGACATGGGCTTTCAGGTTTTCATTTTCGTTACGGTAAGCCATAGGATGCCAAGAAAAGGGGGCGGTTGACTAGAAACGGTTGATGTGGGTACGGCCAATACTCATTACGCCCCGGTAACGGATCAGTCCGCTGTGGCCAAGGCCATAGCGCTGCAACGTCAATTTGAGGCGGGTCTGGTAGTAATAATCCGGTTTTCCGCGTTTAAGGCGTTGCAGGACTTTACCGCCGGCGACCACAAGAGCCAGTGCCAGCAAAAAGCCACCGGCCAGCCCTGGGAGAGCCTTGCCGAAGGCTAACCCGACACAGAGAGTGACCGGAAAGGCGATAACACAAGCGGCCTTAACGGCAAAGGCAAATTCACTGTCGGTATAGCCCAAGAGTACCACTGGCTCGTGGTTGAGCCTTTCTGCCAGCAAGTCGTCTTGCGAATCTTGGGGGTTCATGCAATAACGGTGGTCGCAGCATTCGCCAGGAACATCACCATCAGGATCACGCCGCCGCCGGCCACGCCGGTGATGATCAGGTCGCCCATTTCTTTTTTGCCTTTACGCACTTCATGCAGGTCATAAAGAAAGTGGTTGGCAATCCAGAGCAGCGCCCCGAGTGCCAGGATAAGGCCGAGAATGATACCGGCATCTTTAACATAGCCTTTCATTGCACCTAAAAAATCGCCAGCAGCGGGGCCGGTGCTGGGCTGGACAACGGTCGGCAGTGCATCGGCAAGCGCTTGTTGGCTAGCCACGGCCAGGCCAAAAAGGGCTAGGCTTAAGGATCGGATGGTTTGTTTGGGGTTCATGGAAGCTCCAGGTGTTTGTTTTTGATGGTATTAATAACGGTAATCGCCTTTCAATGGCTCAAATGACCGGGGTTCAGTGCTGGGCGTGTTGATATGCCACTCGATACCGTCCTTGATCAGATCAAGGTCCCGTCGCAGCCAGCTATAATTCAGGCGTATCCTGGAATCCACCAACGCCTTGCCTTCGGCTTCGTTGACCAAGGGTTTCAAAGCGTCTATCTCATGAAGCAGCCGCATCAGGTTAGCATTCTCGTCGTCCAGGCTGGTCACGACTGTTTTATCACCGTCGTTGTCAGCCTGGACTGGGTTGGCTATCAGCCACACTAATAAAACCAAAACGGACATCATCGATAACTTCATGGCACTCCTCATCCGGTTGTCATGCCCTGTTTTTAGCCAAGGGACTTAAGGCTTACCGGCATAGGATAAGATGCTGGCTAACACAAAGTCTGCCCAAACCTGACCAAGTAATCGTTCGTTACCCAAATCAAGATTTTCTAAATTCCCTGGCTAAAAACAGGGCGCTTAAATCATTAATAAAATCCAACCGCTTTGCAAGAAACAACCGACCTTTGCTTTTGAGCGATTAAATACCTACTGATTAAGGCTCTTCATCTTATTGGTTTTAATCGCTTTATCAGTGGCTCATTGGGAAAGCCTTATTTTTCTAAGCAACCCCGTTTTTTAACGATAAACGGCTATTTTTTGGCAATGTCGCATTAAAAATACTTCTTAAACCGGGCCGTCATGATGGACATCACCCAACCCAGGAAGCCGGCAAAAGGCAAGATAATGAAATAAGGGTGTAGGGTGGTCGGCCAAGCCAGGTAAACGATCCAGGGCAACATCAGGGCCGGGGCAACAAAGCTTTTGGCCAAATGGTAACGCTGCCCCAGTTCCCGGCCACCCTGCCAACGGTTAAGGTCGCGCTGTACGATGCCATCAATGCCCCCAACCAACCCTGCCAACACAAAAACCGGGATGGACAAACATAAAACCGACAAACGCAGGGCATACACCTGGGAGGCAACCATAGCGGCAACCAGATAGTCATGGGCGGACGCAAAAAAACGGTAAGTCAATTGGGTAAACCGGTTACCTTGCCGTTGTGGTTGGTGGTGGTGTTTGGGTTGGCCGGTGAAGGCGACCGCCTTGACAATGCCGGTTTTTTGGAACAAGAGCCCATTTAATTGGCTGGCCATTCCCACCGCGAATCGGGTGGGTTGGTCGGTTAGTAGGCTCTCTTGCAGGTCTTGTTCAAGGTACAGGATTTCCGCTGCCAACATTTTTTGACTGCGGCTGAAACCTTCCTCTGGCCACAACAGCCCCATACATAACCATTCCATCAAAATATTGCCGACCAACCCCAATAGCAACCAAATGGCAAAACGCAACAGCCCATGAAAAAGTGTGCCGACCGGCTCACGGTTAACGGCTGTGGCCGTGTTGTTCCGGCTGGGGGTCTGGATAACGGCATCAGCCATGCCAATTACCCTTATCTGCCATTAACCACCAGTGGTCTGCGGTCATGTATTTTCGGGACATGGCTTCGGCAACCTGGGCGATATCCGCTGGAAAATGCGAATCATGGCTGGCATCGGGTAGCGGCATCCTGATTTTCCAGAGTTGCCCGCCTTCCAGGAGCGCAAAGGCATGGCCAATCGGTAAGGACATGACATCCGAGGGTGAAAGCATGGCCGCTTCCCTAATGCCCAGACTGTCCTCGTTGCGGCTGATATAATCCACCCCGGAAGTCGGGTCAGAGGAATCGACCACTCCGGAAACCGTCGTTATGGTCATGATATCGACCATATCCAGTTGTTGGGTCAGTATCTCTGCCGTAGCGAGTTCTTTCACCCGCAGCATGATCATGGTGTTAAAGTTACCGACAATTTGTCCGGCTTTAGCGGCATTGCCAAGCCTGGCTTCAATATCCGACCAGGTCTGGGTGTATGCCGTAACCTGAAAACCCGCCCCCCGTGCCTTATTCAGCAAGGGGATAAACTCATCGCCGATCAATTCATTGAACTCATCCGTGTGTAAATTGATCACCGGCAGTTTGGGTTGTGCCAGAGTTTCTAGTTGGGGCAAGCCGCTGTCAACCCCATACTTATAAAGATGGCCTGCCACCGAGACCAAGTCAGCAAACATGGCGTTGCCGACCGCTGCGGACACGGCGGTGTCGGTTAGCGCATCCAGGCCAATATAGACGATGCCTTTACGCCTAATAACCTGCATCCAGTCAAAAATAGGTCGGAGGTCGGAGCTGTCCCCGTAATTAGGCGCCAGCAGTTCAGCGATCTTACCCGAAACCAGCTTTTCCATCAGGGGCAACAAGGAGGCCACCAGCTTGTCGAAATACTTCTTGTCGTATTCAAATGCCGAACGCAAGCCATCGGCCACCCCGTCATAGAGGCCGTTGTCCTTGGCATAGCGGATCAGGGCGATGACTTCATGGGAACGGCTTTTAAGCTCAAAGGGCAGGTCTTTATCATTGATGGCAGCGGCACGATCCATAATTTCCTTTTCCCAGCCTTTGGAAGCCACTTCACCCAGCCACTGTCGATAATATTCGAGCAATAAGGGATCAATATGGGTGACATAACGCATGATTTGCGGATAATCAGGCCTACGCCCTAATGCAACCAGCGCCCGGCCAACAATGTTGGTAAACCGCCAGGCAAATTCCCTGAACGCTGCTGAATCGCCCTGGGATGGCAGTTGATTGGCAATGCGGGTGGCAATTTCGGTAATCCGGGAGAAATTGCCTATCGGATTATATCGCGCCGATATGTCAGGATAGCCCAGATGGAACAAAGTGAGCGCATGTTGGCGGCCTGCGCGGTGCGCTTCCGCCACGACCCGTTTCATCAAGTCGGCATCCCCTTTGGGATCGAACACGATCACCACATCACCCCGGTGGATGTCCTGGGTAATCAGGATTTCGGCCAGCCGGGTCTTGCCGACACCGGTAGTGCCCAGCACCAAGGTATTGCCTGGACGGCTGTGCAGCGGCATGGACACGTCGGCTTCTTCCATCCCGACGGCATGTAACTGAATTTTGCCGCCCAATGGCGGTATGGGGGGTACTGGATTCCACCAAGCATCCCTGGACAGCAGCCGGATCAAGAATCCAATCCGGCGATAATGACAGGCCTTCGCTTCCAGCCGTCTTGCAAACCGGTAGAGGGATCCAGGTTCGATATATTTGCGGACGTTGGGTTTACGGGCATCATAAAGCCGTTGGCTGTGTTCCTGGTACCAGCGAAAGCCCCGGCCTAAAAACAATCGGGATTGACTGACCGGGATTTTGTCCGGTCGCATTCGGTACAAGGGCAGCCGTTTCATGTTGCGTTGATATCGGATGACCCGCAATGCTTGGCTCCCACGGACAAATGCCAGCAACCCCAAGCCGAACGAGACCGGATACGACAAGCTGTTTGTCAGCATCAGGTAATGCGGTGCAAACAGCGTTGTGAATGCCGCGCTGCCAGCCGACAGCATCGACCATAGTTCGATGGGCGGCCGCAGTAACGCTTCCAGGGACTGGTTGTTCATTGCTCGATGCGGGAGGCCGTGATCAGCACGGGGTAATGGTTTAAAGACAACTGCTTGGCCAGTTCGGAAGCCCGAACCGGGGATAAGGGGAGGTCTGGGGCTATTGCTTTTAATACTTGAAAGTCTTCAAGGCTGGATGCTTCCACCACTAGGCCAACAGCGCCTATTTGTATTAAACGGTCGCGGTATTGGTACAGCCAATGCTTCGACAAGGCATCGGTGCCCAGTATAAAGAAGGGTTGGGGCAAGGTCAGGTTGACTGAGCTTGCGGTGACCTTACCTGGTGTAAGCTCCGGCGTATGCACCGGGAAAAGCTGGGTCAAAAATTCATCTCCCGCCTGTTCGTTAATCGTAGGTAGGTCTTGCGGCACAGCAAGCGTAGGTATGTCGATAAAATCGGATATCGGCCTGGCTGTCCCTGTGTCGTAGATAACGACAGCACCTGCTTCGGCATCACCCGTTGTTAGCCATACGACTATAATAACGATGGCCGCTGCTAAACAACCGGTCAGGATCGGCAGTATCCAGCCTTCATCGAATCGCTTGGGTTGGATTGGCATCATGACTTCAAGGGTGGCGGTATCGGATGCAGGGCTAAGGGATAATTCGCCATAATGCGCCTGACATAATGCCGAGTTTCAGGGTATGGGGGAATCCCCTGGTATCTCTCAATGGCCTTCTCCCCGGCATTGTAGGCCGCCAGGGTCAGGGCGACATCGCCTTGAAAACGGCGTAATAGCCAATGCAGGTAAGCAATACCGCCCCGGATGTTGTCTTCAGGATCAAAAGGATGCCGGACACCGAAACGTTGCGCGGTTTCCGGGATCAATTGCATCAAGCCTTGCGCCTGTTTGTTCGACAAGGCCGTTGGGTTAAAGCTGGATTCCTGGCCGATTACCGCCATCACCAAGGCTGGATCTATTGTGTAACGTCTGGCAAGTTGGTTAACGATTTGTGCAAGATGACCATGCCGCCAGTGCGGTGATCTCGGCCTGAATTGGGCAAGCTTGGCCCTGGGCTGGGTCTTGCAGAACCCGGCTGTACCATACCGTTGGAAGCGTTTCATCAATTTATGGACGGTCGGTTCCCAGTCAGGACGGTAACGGGTGTTTGCTTTCAGCAATTTCAGCCCTATCGCTAGATTGGAGGCCGGATTCAGGAGGTCATTGATCGTTTTATCGCTCGGATGCCCGTCCACCTGCATTAGGCCGACTTTAATCGGGCTTATTCCTTGGTTCAAGGCTATTAGATAACCCGCATGCGCATCGGCACGGGTAGGGTAATGGGTGGCGACAGTTCCCAAGGTGAGCGTCCAAGGCCAAGGCTGGATACAGCCGTTGTCGAGCCGAACGCCGCTACGGGAAAGGGCAACCAGATAGGCGATGTCAGGCGGCAACTTGGCTGCATTGGCCGCACGTACATAACCTGTCGGCACGGGTGATGCCGCCCCCACACCATCACTTAGGCTTAACCAGCCGAGTAAGGCCAGGGCAAGGAACCGATAGTCAGGGACGTAGCCGGTCAACATGACGTTGCACTTTGAATAATAGCCCAGGCAACAGCAAGGGCAGGAACATCCCTGAAAGCCAATGTCGAGCCTCATGTTCACGCGTAAAATGACAGCGCAAGGAAAACGCGCTGATGACAGTCCCTGGATATAAACGCCAGCCATCCCGAACTACCGATGTGGAATCCCATTCATGGTTAACCAATTCAGGGATGGTTGCTTCCAGTTCCCTGAATATGGTTTGTTGAAGGTCAACAAGCAGCAGGCCTTTCTGATGATAACGCTCTAACAACGGCCCTAAACAAAAATCCCATAGCACTTGGTTGTCACTTCGGCGTTCCAGGATATGTCCCCAAACAAAACTAAAACCTTGGGCATTGGTATATTGGGCCAGTGGTGGGGCATTGAGTTGCAACGGATGTCCGGGCGTAGCTGACCGACCACGCAAGGAGTAGTCAATACAAATAGATTGAGGTAGGGATAAGGCTTCTTTCATTTCAGGGTTCAAGTTGACACGGCCTTGGGAGATTGGATAGCTAAGCCCATTTTCATCGTCGGAGCTGTTCATCCTGGGTATATTGTCCATCTAGTTCAAAGAAGACGGATCCAGGACTGCGACGTTCTGTCCACGTACCAGCAGGGTAAGGGGTGCTGTGCCGGTAGGCCCTGCCATCTGGGTTAGGGTACCCCGGTCATGATTGAGTGTTAGCGTCTTGTTTTTCATGCGAGTATGGTCTAAAGGTTGTTGCTCAGCCCAAGCCCTGATCGCACCGTCGCTTTTTGCATCCACGACATAAATATCGAGCTGGACGGGCGCTGTTTGGGTCGCCTTCATCAGAGCTGATAGTTGGTACTTACACACTGGGCAATGCGAGATTCGGGTAAAATATAAAAGCCGGTCACCGTTCTGTAGGGAGTTTTTCTGGACAGTGCCAAGTTCGAGCAAAGCCTTATCAATCAAGGCTGGGTTCGGGTTGAGCTTGTTGGCCTCTTCCTGGTAGACACGGGCAAAGGCCAATACCCTTTCGGCATCATCGTGCATCACTTTTGCCAAACGCCCGGCATAGTCGCGTCGTTCCCCGTCGGTTTCGGCATGGATGCCCAGCACTTCTAGGGGCGACAGATTGGGCTGGCTGATGCTACCTCGAATCCCTTGTATCAAGGTCAGGTAGCGTTGCCATTCGGCCTCATCCAACCCCCATTGGGATCGGCTGAAGCGTTTACCCTGGGCAAACACCTCCTCGCTGGAGTTGGCCTGTGAGTCTTGGGTCGTGACATTGTTGGCAGTAGTCCGCCCGGTCTCCACAGCCCAACTGCCCAGCATGGGAAAAAATAGGAGTAAGATGATCCAAGGCAGTGCTGCCTTTTTCATGGCTTGCCCTGAGTTAAATTGACAATGGCTTGGCCGGTTGCGTTCTTCAAAGTGACTTTGCGTCCATCTATGGAAACAATCGTGCCATTAGACAAGGGATCTCCCACTTTCAAGTGCCGATAACGGTTTGTATTGGTTTGCCGTACCACGATTCGTTGCTCTGACCCCCAGTTGTTGACGGCGACGATTTGCAAGGCAGGGTCAAGAATTTCTTGGGGGCTTGAAGTTATTTGGGTGCGTTGACGGTGTGGCTGCTTCCGTTGCATGACCAGTTTAGCCCTGCGGCTGGTCTGGATGCCACGGCTGGTCGTCCGATGCTGAGCCAATTGTTTTTTGATGCTTTCGATTTCAGTTTGAAAAACTTCAAGTCGGCTGTTGATAGCAACCATGTCGCCCCTTATACTGCCGATCAAAGTGTCTATATCACCCAGTTTTTTGCTGTGTTCGGCCAGTAAGGGGTCAGGTTGCGCCTGGACAGGTACTGGTGTCAGCGCTTTTATAGGAGGCAGCACCGAACCGCCTAGCCCTATTTTGCTAGGGTTGGCGGCTGGCTCAGGAAATGGGGGTAGTGGCCTGTTTTCATCCGTGCGTTCAGCTTGTAAGGCAGGGCTAATGCTGGGGTGTTGGACATTCCGAACTAGAGTAAAAAGCAACAAGATGATACCGAATATCAAAATTGACAAGCCTGCTGTGGTATAGGTTACTTGGTTAATAGCCGGAATAAATTCTTTAAGCCGGGTAAACAGGGCGTTCATTGCGCTGTCCAGCCTGGGTATTTCGGGTCGCGCTCATAAGCCACCATACGGTTGACTGGGTCAACCAGCAAGCGGTAACCATTGCCGCATAAGGCCAGTAATGCGTCCCTTAAGACCACCTGTTCAAAATGCCGGTGGACTTCAGGTATGTTGCGGTTCAGCAAGGCGATGACATGGGATTCGGGCATGACAGTTTGGCTGAGTTGGTAGCCGCTGAACTGTAACAAATACTGGGTGCTATCCTTGACCGTGTCGATGCCATCAGGGATGTGGACATCGATCACGGTCAACAAGGGGTTCAGTTGCTCAGGCTGGGGCTTCGCCGGAAGGTAGCTGTAACGCCCAGTTTGGACGAGGACAGGGTCTTGCATGGAAACCGGTTGGTTCTCGTAGACTTCAGGTTGTGGCTCCCAAGTGTCGGTTGCCCCCTGCTTGGCTTGATGGTGCTTGTCCGAGGTCGTGGTGGGTTGGTGGGCGCATGCGGCCAGCAATAGACCCGGCAGGACAAGGGGAATTAGGGTGTTTAGTTGTGAGGGTAACATCGGGACACCGTTCGTTTTATTGGGACGAATGATGCCAGTGGATTGACAAATTAAGCAAGAATCAACCGACCTTTGCTTTTAAGCGATTAAATTGGCCTGTACATTACCAATTGTCTATCAATCAGTTACTTTTTGGCGTACAAATCAGAAAAAATAGGTAAATAGCGGTTTTCTGGGTGGCGCTAGTCCCTATTGGGGGATAGACCAGTCAGCTAACGTAAGTCCCGAAACACGTTGGAACTCGCGGGTATTGTTCGTCACCAAGGTTGCTTTTAACGCGATGGCATGGGCAGCAATCAGGAAATCAAGTGGCCCAATAGGGGTTCCTTGCGCTTGCAGTGCTTTCCTGAGCGGGCCGTAGCAGTGGGCAACCGCCCTGTCGAATGGCAAGACCTCGAAGTCCACCAGAAACCGTTCCAGCCGGTTAAAGTTATCGACGGGCCGTTGACTGGCGGCAATCCCAAATTCCAATTCGGCAACAGTAATGGCTGATAGCCCGACCTGGCTGCGGTTAAGCCCGTCCAGATGTTCCACAATTCGTGCAAATCCTGGACGCTGGTTGATGAGGAATATGCAAATATTGGTGTCCAGTAAATAGAATTCAGTCGAAGTCACGATGCTGCTGGTCAGTTGGTTGTTCGCGGATAAGCTCCATCGGGCCTATTTCCTCAAGCATCGCCAATAAGCTTTCAGCACGGTATTTTTGTGGCAACAGGATGACCATGTCCCCTAATTTTTTGATGACCACTTCATTTTCCTCGAAACGGAACTCTTTGGGTAATCGGACGGCTTGACTATTGCCGTTAGTGAATATTCGTGCAGTATCCATGGGCTTCCACCTCGGGTGGGGTTATAAGTACATCCATAGTATATACGCTATAAAAACAGTTTGCCACTTTTGCCGGATTGCGAATACCCGTTAATTAATGCGTTACGTACATCCACCCTTCAGTGTGATGTAAATATCAAACAACTAGCCAGTTTTAGTTACCCTTTCTGGGCAAGCCCTTTTCCATTAACAATCCCTTCCATTCAGCCCTTTTGCCCTTTGCTGTTAACCCTTTCCAAGAAAGGATTGAGATAGCACAATTACCCTAAATCGGCTATTTACCAAGCCTTCAACTATTTTGCGTCTAAGACTGTCGCCGCTTTTTAGTTCAAACTCATCGTCCCAGACGGTTAAACCGAGTTTTTTAGCTTCTTCGCCAGCAGCCTAACTAACTCGTTGTATCGGTTCAAAAAACATGGCCCAATAGTATTCGGCTGCGCCTTGATTAGTTAGCGGCTTTTTCTCAGTACGATGTTGGAGCGACATGCCCATAGGTTCTAAGCCAAGCAAGTTACCATTGTCTTTAACACTCATGCTTTCATTGAAACTGTTACCTTGTCCAAGCCCGGAACTGCTGTAGCTAATTGATGACAAGCCTTTTGAACCAAATCCATTGCCAAGCCAAATGCCGCATTTCGACGCTTGCTTGCCATTCAGGTAGATTGAGGCTTCAAACGAACGGGCATCCACTCTTTGGAATAAGGATTTAACTTCTGGGTTACGTACTTGAAGTTCATTAAGGAAGCCTTCAAAATAGCTGGCGATAAAATTGAATGCTTCGGTAACAAAAGTATCCCGATCGTGGTCAGTAAAGGTTTTCGGTATGGTTAGATTACTTGAACGTGGCAATTCCGCTCTAAACGGTTGTGGTTGTGTTGCGCCAATGTTTCCAGAACTAACAACCATCGGTGATGCTGCGGTTGATTGACGGGTTTTCTTCATCAAGCGTTTGGCGACTGTTTCAATATTTTGGGTAATTTCAAGAAAAGCATCATCCACGCTTGGGTATTTTTCTACGGGTTTACCGTCTTTGGTCGCCGCTTGCAGTTTGCCAAAGGGCAGCCCTGCCCAATGGCATGAACGCAAAATAACCGGAATGACTTCGGCTTCCCCGCGCTCATGGCGGGCAAGTGCCTGCTTCATTTCCAGGTCATAACAATAGTGCGAGGCTATAAAATCAGAGCTAACCAGCAACAGTATAATATCGGCGTGGTTCAGTTCATCATCAATGCGTCCCGCCCATTCTTCACCCGCACCAATCCGCCGGTCATGCCATATTTCAATAATTCCCTGATGCTGTAGGCTCATCAAGTGTTTTTGCAGTTCGTTACGGTAGTTATCGTCAACGTGGGTATAGGAAAGAAAGCCTTTAATCATGATTTTTTGCAGATGGTATGAAAATTTGTTCCAGCATGGAGGGCAGCAATGCTTTTAAGGTTAGACGAGTTTCAGTGTGCTGACTTTTTGTTGCTTTAAGTCGCGAAACAATCTGCGCTGCCTTAACTTGGTTCTCGAAAATCGGCATAGGTAATACGATTTCCAAGAATTGCTCAGGTCTTGTTCGTTCACGGCGTGCGCCTACACCGCGTGTCGCATTTTGTAACAAACTCCAAAACCAAGGTGTTCTTATTAGTTCTTTAAAGTAGTCCGGGCTGGCTTGATTGGGTAAACAACGAAACGTGCGGTATTCGGGGGATGCATACATGCCAGCAAATGCTTCTGTGCAAACCGCTAATGCGCCTTCCCATCCTTTTACTTGGCTCAACACAATCGCATTGAGATATAGCTTATTAAATGCTTTGTAGGTAGTATCTGTCATGCAGATCGCAGGCTTTGCAAATAATCCTCCGCCAAAGCCACGTAAACCGACTTGTGGATATTCAACATCAGGTAATACGGGTGCTTTGATTTCAGAAAGTTCCAATATATCGCCCAATCGCACGGTGCGACCAGCCGATAATTCATGGTGCAAACTCATAATCAGTGCATCGGCATCCGCTTCAATTTCATCCAGCTTGGCTTCGACTTGCTGGATTTTTTCGGCTACAGCATCAAGTCGGGTGACGATGGTTTGTTGTTCATCAAGCGATGGTATTGGAATTTGACAAACGAATAAGGCTTCTGGATTTAGGGTTCTTCGTCTATCTCCCATTCCTTTTGTGCGACTTCCGAGATCATCCCAAAAACAAGGTTGCTTCATAACCCATCCAAAGAATTTCCTTTTGATTCGGGATTCATCACAAAGAAATGTTGGAAATTGCGGCGATACAAAAAATCCTTCAAATTCTGGCGCACTTAAAGCAATTGCGCCTTCCCAACCAAATAATTGGCTCATTACAATATGATCAGCATTGAGGCGGAGAAAATACTTATAACTGGTATTCCCATTTTCGATAGTTTCGCGTTTGAAAAGACCTTTCCCAAAACTTAAAACCCCAGCCATTTCGTAAGATTCGGAAGTGTCTATGGTTTTTTTGTGGAGATCAAGTTTCAAAACATCGCCTAGTTTTACTATTGGCCAGCGGCTCATTCTTTTATCTCTTTTCCAGAATTCAACCGTCGCGCTTCCAACTCTCGCCGCGAACGCTCTAATTCTTCCGCCAACAGCTTTTCATCAGGTAATGCGGTGCGATATTCTGCGGCCAGTACCTTATTTGGCAGGTTATCCAAAGCATAATGGGCTTCCGCCGCGCCTTTGGCGGTGCAAAGGATCAAGCCAATGGGCGGGTTTTCGCCCGGCTTCATCCAGTGTTCACGGGCATAGTTCAGGTAAAGGTGCATTTGTCCGGCATCGGTATAACTGAACTTGCCAATTTTAAGGTCAATGACTACTAAGCATTTCAGCAGGCGATGGAAAAACAGTAAATCAATCCTGAACCAGGTATCGTCCAGCCGCAAGCGGCGTTGCCTGCCGACAAAACTGAAATCATCGCCCAGTTCCAGCAGGAAGTCGGCTAAATGTTGAATCAAGGCTTCTTCCAAGTCTGATTCTGAATATTCGTCCTTGAGATTGAGGAATTCGAGGACAAAAGGGTCTTTGATGGCTGCTTCAGGCGTGAAATTGTCGGTAGGTTCGACTTGTCCGGCTTTCTCCAGCATGGCGACCTTATTGTGTGAATGCGCGATGCGTTCGTAAAACTGGCTGTTGATTTGCCGATCCAGTTGCCGCACTGACCAACCACAACGCAAGGCTTCGGTTTCGTAAAAAGCGCGGGCTTGTTCATTCTTAACAGCAAGCAGCCGCACATAGGCTGACCAAGGCAAAGCAAAATGCTGCGACAAAGTGCCTAGTTCGGGCACGGCGGAAATTGCAGACAGTGTATGCAATTTGTCAGTAGATGATTTTTCAGACAGTGTCTGAAAAATTTGTTCAGGAGGCCACGCTAAGTAGAATCGACGCATTTGGCTCAAATTGACCACCCCGAAACCTCGGCCAAACCGGGCGCTTAGATCATCAGCCAAGTGCCGAATCAGGTGCTCGCCATATTCGGCGCGTTCCTGTCCGCCTTGCTCGGCTTCAACAATGCGCCGCCCGATTTCCCAATAGCTGGCTGTCATCAGGGCATTAACATTACGGGCTGCAAGCCGACGGGCATCTTCCAAAAGTCCGACGATTCCAGCGTGAATCGTGTCGTAATTAGTCGGCGTAGCAGGTTGGCTCATAAAACCGTCTCGTTAACCAACGCCTCAATTTCAGCCAGCAAACCTGCCACTAGATTGGCTTTATGACGCATTCCTGCAACCAAATCTTTCGGCGGTATGTGTTCCAAGGCTTCCTTGGCATGTGGGTTTTTGATGTCCAGGTTATAAATTGGCCAGTAGATGGCATCGCCTTCTCGTTGTACGGCTTTGGCGGTGTCTTCGTGTTGCCGCTGGCGAGCTTTGAGGTTTTTTTGTTCATTTTGCAGTGCCGCCTTTTGTACAGGGTCAGCCAAACCGTTCAGTTGTTGGTCAATTTCACGAATCCGTTTTCCCACTTCAGTAGCCGCTTGGCTTTCTTGCTCAGCCTGTTGCCAAAATGGCGCGGCCTTATCCTGGGCTTCCCTTTTCAATGTAGCAAAATCAAAATGCCATGCCTGGGTATTTTCCTCACGGTTGTTCCACCATGCCAAACAATCGGCAAACTCATCAAATTGGATAGGGGCTGTTTTGCTGTACTTTTTGCGCCCTTCCGGTGCGGATAGTTCGTAATACCAGATATCCTGTGTAGGGCCTTGCCGGTCAAAAAAGATCAAGTTTGCGGGAATGTCAGTATACGGTGCAAACACGCCTTGAGGTAGGCGCACGATGGTATGCAGGTTGAAGTCGCGCAAGAGTTCTTCCTTGATTCTGCCGCTGATGCCATCACCAAATAATGTGCCGTTCGGCACGACCACCGCAGCGCGTCCGCCGTGGTCGCTGCCGTGACCAGGGCGTTTTAGTTTACGCATAATGTATTGCAGAAATAACAGTGCCGTTTCCGCCGTCTGTTTGTCGGGTGGGAAATTACCCAAGATGCCACGCTCCTCCTCGCCGCCAAACGGCGGGTTGGTCAAAATCACATCCACCCGCTCACGGTCGCCAATTTCGGTAATTTTTTTGCCAACCAGGGTATTACCGTAAGCGATCTTTGGTGCTTCCAATCCATGCAGGAGCAAGTTCATTTGCACCAGCATATAGGGCAATGGCTTCGCTTCTTGACCGTACAGGGAATCGTTTTGCAGCCGGCGGCGGTCTTCCGGTGTTTTTATCTGGGCGGCAAGATGGTCATAAGTTTCCGCTAAGAACCCGCCAGTGCCGCAGGCCGGATCAAGCACGGTTTCCCCAAATTTAGGATCGACCACGGCCACCATGAAGCGTACGACAGGGCGGGGCGTATAAAATTCGCCGGAATCACCCGCCGCGTCACGCATTTCCCGTAGCATGGATTCATATAAATGTGACAGGGTATGAATGGCATCATTGGAATTAAAATTAATGCCGTTAATTTTGTTAACGATGTCGCGCAGCAGACTACCGCTGGTCATACGGTTCTGTACGCCCTTAAAAACATTGGCGATGACTTCACGCTGACTGCCTTTCTCGCCTTGGTCTGCGAGTTCTCGCAAATATTTGAATAAACCAGGCTTATTGATTAGCGTAGCTCCTGCATGAGAAAACGTCGTAATATCCTGATTTATGAACCCGAGCAGGTCGTCTCCGCTGATACCATTAGCAGGCGCCGCCCAATCTCGCCAGCGATAAGGCGCT
This sequence comes from uncultured Gammaproteobacteria bacterium, assembly GCA_963804035.1. Classification (GTDB taxonomy): domain Bacteria; phylum Pseudomonadota; class Gammaproteobacteria; order Methylococcales; family Methylomonadaceae; genus Methyloglobulus. The sequence continues at coordinate 215,905 of CAWDOO010000006.1, forward strand.
TCGACAATGGGATGGTAGGGTTTACCATCCATTGCAGCCTCTTCTTCATGCTTTATTTCCAAATCGTCGAGAAACTTAAGGAACATCACCCAAGTAAGCAAGGGAAGACGGTCTACATCGCCATTCAAGCCTTTATCTTTGCGTAGAATGTCACGAGACGATTTAATCAGGGCAGAAAGTGTCGGAGCTTGCTTGGCTTGGCGTACTTTTTTAACTTTTAGTGCTTGTGTCATGAAATTATGATGGTTTTATTGGTACAGTGTTTCTTGCAATTGCACGACAGCTTGGCGCATTGGCAGAACACCACCAAAATGCAGGTTGGCGATTTCAGCAGGCAATCCGTAATGGTTGAAAGGCGGTGTTTTCATGAGATCAGATAAACCGTGAAATTGTATCACGCCACGCTCAATGTACTTGTCGAGGAGGAGTCCGAGAATTTCCCGCGCAGTGTCCCCGTGTTGTGCGAACAAATCTGGATTCTTCTTAATTTTTTCCGCTCGTTCCCGTCTGCTCAAAAGAGGGGCATTCCAGGCTAAATGGCAAAGCAGATCGAATGGGTCTGCATCAGCTTGGTTGCTGGCCACCGCCAGTTCATCAAAGTCAATGCCGCGATCGGCAAGTTCACGCAATACCTCTATACGGGTATCTTGATTTGCCCAAGTTGTCCTGAATTCTTCAGGTGAAGGATACATAGAACGTAACATCCGCCCTGAGTAATCAGTGTATTTGACGACCTGCAATTTCTTGCCATCCGTATCCAGGTCATACACCAGATGGCCGATAATTTCGACTTCTCCGCCATCGACATAGAACTTGCGCGGTGGCTGTGGTGGTGGATCAGGAGGTAAGGGTGGTTCTGGCGGTAGTGTTAGGTCAGAGGTTTCCTCCGGTTCTTGTTCAGGTAGCGTAGCTTCTTCTTCGGACTCAGGTTTTTCAACGGTAACGGAAGTGGTTTCGCCGTCTTTATTTAATGTTGTTTCATCAATGTATTCCGGTTCACCGTCAAAATCCTTATCGGCAAAATGAATTGTCGCCGTACCGGTGTAGTCGATGATATTAAAATATTCCTTGCCGTAATCAACATTGAGCCGTGTGCCACGCCCAATGATCTGTTTGAACTCTGAAAGCGAGCCGACAACGCGGGCAAGCACCACATTCTTGACCATTTCGGCATCAACTCCAGTAGTCAGTAATTGCGAAGTTGTCAGGATTGCTGGTGTCGGCAAATCCACGTCTTGAAATCTTGACAAATGGTTTTTCCCTATATCACCTTCGTCACTGGTGACCCTGCACACATAATCAGGGTATGTTTTCCGCAATTCTGGGTTTAGATTGCCCAGTTCATGCCGCATTTCGGAGGCGTGTTCCTGGCTCACGCAGAACACCAACGTTTTTGCGAAGCGATCAGAGGCTTTCAAAAAATTGCTTAAATGCTTGGCGATAGCCTTGGTTCGCGCACGGAGCGCAACTGCTTTTTCAAAATCCTTGGTTTGGTATTCATCATCGGGAATTGGGCGACCGTAACGATCCAATTCATCTTTAGAGGGTCGCCAACCGATGGCATCTACATCGGTTATGACTCTATGGACACGGTAAGGCGCAAGAAAACCATCCTCGATGCCTTGCCTTAGGGAATATGTGTAAACAGGGTTGCCAAAATAGTCATAAGTGTCCCTGCTTTCATCCCTTAGCGGAGTTGCTGTCATGCCTAATTGCACGGCTGGTGAAAAGTAGGTCAGGGCTGCTCGCCAACTGTTATCTTCTCGGCTGCTGCCTCGGTGGCATTCGTCAATAATGATAAGATCGAAGAAATCGGCTGGATACTCCTTGAACACATCATTTGCCGGGCTGGCAAGAGACTGATAAATGCTGAAGTACATGTCGCGGCCTTGACTGACATCAGACGAACTTATCTTATGCCGAACATCCTCGAAAGGGGCGAACATCTTTGCCATTGGGTCATCGACCAGAATATTTCGGTCAGCGAGATATAAAATTTTAGGGCGACGAAACTCTCCTGACCGATTCCATCGGCTTTTCCAGAGTTTCCAGCAAATTTGGAAGGCAACGAATGTTTTGCCTGTACCGGTTGCCATTGTCACCAGCACCCGTTGCTTTCCAGACAGGATGGATTCGACAATCCGATTGATGGCAATGTGTTGGTAATAACGTGGTGTTTTACCGGACGTTAAATTAAACGGCTCAACCCAGGTTTTTGCGGTTGTTTCGGTAAAGGTATTGGCAGCGATAAGGCGTTGCCAAATCTCCTCTGGCGTAGGAAATCGGTCGATTTCGATTTCTTGGCCAGTCAGGTAGTCGATTTCTATAATACTATGGCCATTGGTCGCATAGGCGAATTTGAGACCGAGCATTTCGGCATAACTGCGTGCTTGCTGCACACCAGTTGTTGCGTTTTCGCCTTCTGCTTTGGCCTCTACAACCGCAATGGGAAAATCGCGCCGGTAATAAAGCAGGTAATCGGCTCGCTTCCGTTCACCTCGGCGCACCTTGCCGCCAGTAACAATGATACGCCCATCCGTAAATGACCGCTGTTCACCAAGTAGATACGGTAAGTGATCCCAACCAGCAGATTGCAGTTTAGGTGTGACGTATAGGCGACAGGTATCGGGTTCGTTTAAGGGCATGTGATACGTTATTGTTACGGTATCCGATAAATTATTTATTAACCTTAGTTGCTGTAGAAATGTTGATTGAAATTTTAGCACCTACACGCTAAAAAAAATCGTGCAAACATAATCTTCCCAATATGTTCATTTTCAGAAAACGACTGTTTTTTAACATAGTTTTACGAATAATGCTAAATTTAGTATAGGTGGGTTGAAGAGAGACAGGGTTATTAGGAAGGAAGCCCGAACACCACTGCGTTAGCGATGGTGTTCAGGTTAGGGGGTAATGTTCCCGTTTAGGGGTGATTTTGGGTAGTGCAGTCGATATAATACCAGCCGTGTTCATTTGCCAACGATTCCGCTAATTGGCGCAATACGGGTAGTTTTAGTTTGCCACAGTCGCCGAAGCAGTGGCTTAGGCTCTCATGGTCGCGCAGGTAAACCGAGAAAAACGTAGGTTCTTCCTCATCAACCTCACAGAGTCCGTGGGCATCGTGGTACAGGCGCTCTTTGACACCGTGTATCGTAATGCTTTGGTACTTGCTTGCCTGTTCCGGCGTGAAATTGATGTTTACCACGAAGCCATGATCGCTTACCGACATATAATCACTGCTGAGGTCTTCGTAACAGTCTAATTTATAAACACTTGTCCAGCACGATTGGCATTCAAGGCACTCAACATCACAAACGCAGGTATCATTCTCAATGCCCATTGGCGGCTGCATCCTAAGATCCGTGCTGTCGCAAACGGGACAAGAATCACCGTCATTGTTCAAATAACGCAATTCCCTGGTTTTATCCGATGACGTGGGCCACCCTAACGCCCCAAAGACTTCTGCCACTTTGTCAGGCAACAACAAAGGGGGTTCAAAATGGCCATTAAACCGGGTTCCATCTGCTAATGCATATACTTCCGCTGTGCCTTCGCCAAATCCCGTATCTAAATCAATCAATGCGATACTATTCGGTGCGTTCCGTTCGCTATAAACAGTCAGAATCGTTCTGCCTTCAACTTCAACCACAATGCGGTTTAATGAGCCGCTAATATTTTTACTCATGATTATCTCCAGTAGATAAAAAATAAGCACTGAAGAAAACCACCCACTGGGGAATGGATTCCCCAGTGGGTTATGTCAAAGTTACCCCGGCCTTATTCGGGGCGACTTGTGTTTCAGGTTAAGGTGGATCAGATCAATCTGCCCAACTCTGAAATTTTCGGAGCGTCCTTTTTCCACTCATCGATACTGACATCGGTATCAAAGTTGGCGTAAACACCGCCATTTATGGGAACTTGCCGATCCCAACTGAATGAAAGGGTATAACCCAAGCCTTCAACCCCATCAGGTTCAGCAACTTGGTTAAAGCAGCCACCAAAGTGCCTGGCCACTAAAAAACCCAAGTCTCTAAGAAATGCCTTGTAAGCTGCATCAGCCGTCATTTCTCGCACTGATGCCCAAGGCATAAGATCTGGATTACGGATAGCTTGCACCAGAATTTCAGCAATCTCGGTGTCTGTAATGATCTTGCTCATTGTCCAGCTCCTGGTCGTTGACCGTTTGCAAGCATTTCCTTTTCAATGTCCATCAAGGCAAATCGCCCATAAGCCCTGATTGCAAAGGTAGTTCGCCCAAAGCTAAGCAAGAAATCTCGCTTCGCCCCCAGCCAGCCATGACCTGGGTCAGCATCGAAATGGAAGGCTAATGGTTTCTTATAGCGATTTAATATCGTCATGGTTGTCCTCCAGTAGTAAAAACAATTCACCAGAGAAAGCCATGCCCATCGGGAATGCTTTCCCCGATGGGTTAAAGGTAATTACCCCTTATGACGGGTGGTAGTTACCTGTTGGTTAATAACGTCTGCTAGGCCAAAACAACAAGGCCGACTGCTGGCAAGGCAGACCCGCAGCAGCTAAAGGGTGCCAGGGTTTACGAGGTGGCGACTCGACCACTGAATACGCAGTGGTAACGGTAAAGTTGGTAGGCTTTTTCCAGTGCCGGAAAGAATGCCGATGCTCGAAAAAGCCCCGGTACAGATGGGGTAATCGGTTAATGAGATTGTCTCAATAAGCACAGTCAAATTTTCGTCAAACACTCAAACTTTTAAGAGGCTTGTTGTTTTTTAAGCGCTTATTCCTCCAGATTTTGTTAGAACAATAACCATCAAGCGACACATGCTGAAAATTAAATCCGTTTAATCAATGGCATGAGTTGATAAATGTCATCGGCATTGCCAAATGTCATCTGCTTGCCTCTATCGTTAATGACAATATCGGTATTTAAGTCCCTGGTGACGGCCATAATTTCCTCATACAATGCGTCTGTAATTGGATAATAGGGTCTAGTCAAGCATCTGACTGCATCAGCAAAATTTGCAGGCAGATGTTTATCGGGATCAGGGAAAAGCCGACCAAATGGCAAGCCCCTTTCACGGCACAAGTCGAACTCAACCCTGGTTTTGTCCGTTGGTTCAATCTGATCGCTAACCTTGTCTTCCTGCGGGATCATCTGATCAATATGCCAGATTTTGCCGTGCTCTTCCGGGTAATCAAGCAATAAATCCGCAACGGTAATATCGCGTATTGCACCGTCGCAACCTTCGTCCCTGCACATGCCATGACTATCACAATCAATAAAATGGGTAGACCGCAACCCGCCTGACAATAACAAAGATACTTCCAGTCTATGGCTATTGGCCAATGTCAGCATCTCGCTAGTTGTCAGGTTCACACAGGTATCCTGTTTATCCGTTTGATTCCACCCACTATCATCGCCGCTTCCCTTTATCCGCGTTAGGTAGTCGGGCATGGCATTTTTCGCCGATTCCTGGGCGCTATCAAGTTCCCCGCGCAAAAGTGCCCTACATGCCTCAAATGCACACGCCTTGCGCTTAATATCGATTACCGAAAAATCGGGCTTGGGCAGTTTTAGCGCTTCCTCAGCATCAAACCTTAAGGTTTCCGACGCAATTTCCTCGTAGTCATCGAACAACAATGGCATTTCTTCCGTGTCGTCCCAAATCACTGCATCATCGAAAGCATCCTGGGCTTTGATTATCGCCGCTTGTTTGTTTTCCGCTTTAACTCCGACCACGACCCGATGGACGTAGTCGATCATGTAAGTAACGCAAAATAATTTACTCATGGTATTCTCCAGTTGGTTAAAAATCGCCGGGGAAACCATGCCCACTGGGGAATGGTTTCCCCGGTGGGTCGAGTAAGCAACAACAGCCTTTGGGCTTTTGTTACGGTTTGGTTAAGAGCGTCTGCGACGGTTTTAGCACAACAAAAACCGGCTGCTGGCAAGGCAGACCCGCAGCAGCTAAAGGATGCCATGGTTTACGAGGTGGCACCTCGGCAACTGATTACGCAGTTGCGACGGTAAAGTCGGTAGGCTTTTTCCAAGACCGCACAGGGTCTTTACGATCTTCGAAAAAGCCCCCTGTACAGCAGATGGGGGTAAGGTGGAAAGCCATCAATCAGCCAATTCGCCCGTAACTGATCAATGTCCACATGAGGGCGTTATAGTCGGGGAATGCCGTTCGTCTTAGCTCTCTGACGGCAGCATAAAAAACGTCATTCCAATCGTCATCATTATGACAATGGACATCGACATAACCATCATACTGGGCATACATCCCTGGTTTGGTTTGCATTTTGCATTTTGCATCGAAGTAGCATAACGATCCTCCTCTCAAGCTGATATGACCGAAGCCACTTTGCCCATGCCATCTAAGCTTACGACAAACGCCTTGCCGAACAACGAGGGGCATCCAGTAAATTCCGGCAACAATTGCCCCATGGCTTCAGCCGGATCGCTGGTGGTGTTGGCAACGACAAACGAGTAGAACGCTTCGCAATCGTCATCATGCGTGGCTTTCTGGTAATCATCGTACTCAGACCTGAACGTTGCTACCTGCTCAATGACCGCTGAAGACCGGTCGCAACTGGGCATAACTATGGTGTCACTCTTGTCGCTCCCTTGATAATAAGCATGGTCGGTGATTTCGACGACATCACTACCGATCTTAATCCGGTAGGCATCGCAAAAATCCACGCTGACCCACACCCAGCTACCATGGAAACCCGCCGAATGGGTTTCATTGACCAACTCGACCGTGACTTCTTCATCGTTGAGATTCCGCACCATCGAATGGATCCAATGACCGTCATCCAGATTACTCTGGTAAATGAGGGAATTCCGCATCCAAGCGAACATGTAACGGGCTGCGCCATCGGTTTGTAAGTAATCATCGATATCGACCACTTCGACTTGACGGGTTTCAATCTCTGAACGGGGCACTGGTTTCTCTGGATGGCCCGTAAAATCGCCGTAAAGTTCCGTAGCGCAAACAGGATAACTGTCAATGAACTCGACGGCTTGTTTTGGCAGGAAGTCCACATCGTTCAGCAAGTCCAGGCACTTCCAATATTGCAAGGTAGCGAAAGTTTGGACGAAAGCCAAGGGCTCCATGCTATTCTTTAAAGCGACCATACGTTCCCGCACTAGACGATCCAGAACCCCGTTGATCAACGCCACGGCCTCTGTCTCATCAATCAGCTTATCCCGATCCGGTAGACGGGCATAAAACCGGGCAGAATTAAGATGGATGATATGATATCTATCAAGGCCAATGCCCCAAGTTGAATTGGCGTAGATCGGCAAGCCTTGCAAGTAGACCTTAAAATACCGGTCATCACAAGGGATACCGCTTGAACCGCCGATGCACCGAACAAACACCCAACCAATTTCGGTTTCTACATAGTCCAGTCCTGAATGGGAGCGCTCCGAAGCCACGTCAAACGCCGCATACCGCTCCAGGCTTTCCCCATTTAAGATCACGGGAATCGGAAAGCCTTCGGCCAAAGTTTTGAGCTTGTCGCTGATCTTATCGGCATCCAATCCAAACCCTGACAACGTGAGGGTGGTCACGCCCTGCCAATCCGCCGATGCGTCAATCTCCAAGTCCTTAAATGACAGGACATCAGCGGTTGAGGTCGTCAAGCGTCCGCATTTGCTGACCAAGGTCAAGTGTTCGCAGGCATACAGCGCCGACAAAAACCCAATCCCAAACGGATGTTCCTTAGTCATCAGCTCGGCATCCCAACCTGATTCCGCAACCGTCAGCAGTGCTTCGATGTCATCAATGCCACAGCCGTCGTCGGTCACCGTCAAGGTGGAAACCACAGGGTCATAATCAAACCTGACCTGGGTGGCACCCGCCCGCCTTGCATTTTGCATCAGCTCCCCCAATACTGTCGAGCGGTTGGTGAAGCTGAATTTCAGGCTTTTGACCAGGTTTTCCTGGTTAACTTTCATTGCAACAGATGTTTTCATGGTTTTCTCCAGTAGTAATAACAAAAACCAGAGAAAGCCATGCCCACTAGGAATGTTTTCCCCGGTGGGTAAGGTGGCAACATCCCGTAAAGGATGGTCGTTGCCGGTTTAGTCAAATGCGCCTGCTTCGGTTTCCGCACATCAAAAACCGGCTGCCGGAAATGCAGGCCCGCAGCAGCTAAAGGGTGCCATGGTTTACGAGGCGGCATCTCGACCACTGAATACGCAGTGATGACGGTAAAGACGGTAGGTTTTTTCCAATACCCAAATTATTTGGTATCCAGAAGATACTAAATGGATATTTGAAAAAAACCCCGTTGTCTCCGGGGGATAGATAGGTCTAACTCCATTCGTCTATTTGAATGTTTCGATGAGCAAAAACATCCAATAGCACATCGATGACACTACGATTGTTGATCGCCTGTAGGTCATGTAACATCAAGGCCAATTCCCGTGTGCCTGCACTTTTTGGAACAATGGTTTCTGCAACAATTTCTTGGTCTAACGGTAAGCCCCTGATCCAGTCCAATGTGTCATCATCTGCATCAGGATAGGCTTGAACATAAACTGACACATAGTCGATACCTAATTGGTTGCATAATGTTAACGCAATCAGATGGACATTTTCATCCGTCGTCCCGTCGCAGCCATAGCCTTGGAAAAAAGGCCTTGGTGAATATTGAACGAACCCATGTGAGTGTTCAGGGTATCCATCCTCGGCATCCCATAGGACTTTCTTGATGTACCCATTGGGCAAAGAAGCCGCCCTTTCAGCGCTCTGTACCAGCCAGGACAGTTGATAATTTTCGCCAGAACTCCTTGTGGGTCGAATGCTTTTAAACTCGGCAAGGAAAGATGTTGATTGCGGGTTACAGTCAATTTTAAAAACCGTCATGATTTTCTCCGATAAATAAAAAAAACACCGGAGAAAATCATGCCCATCAGGGGATAATTTCCCCGGTGGGTTGTGATAACGTCGCCGTTTTTAAAACGGCGGTTATCTGTTTAGGTCATTGAAACCAACCAATTGGTAGTGGTCTTGCCACGAGGCAGAACACCCAAAACAAAAGATATTCACCCAAACTTCACCACCATCGGCTTGCAGTCGTCCTTGTTGGTTGATGATATCGCTGCCACACACTGGGCAAACTTGGCCTTTCCCTGCAACATACTTTTCCTGTTGCTTGTCAGCGGCAATGCATTCTTCGCCAAAGGCGGCAAAAACGGTTGCCACTAACGAACCGTTGCGAAGGACAGGCTCAATGTGTCCAACAAACTCGGGGCCGTCATCAAGTGTCGCCATTTCGTCACCGTCAGCGCCTTCAACATCCATATCCTTTATCGCAGCTCGGATAGCTACAGAAGAATCCGAGTAAACGGCTTGGACAAGGCCGCATTCAACATCGATTACCAGACAAATTGGGCTGCCAGTTTCAGATGTCTGAACGTGGCTATCACTGGGTGTAATCAGTTGATATGCATCATTAGTGTTTCCATCATCAGATACTGGCCAGATGTCAGTAATGCCCGCAAAATTCAACAACGGCCCATAACTGGGATGTAAAGGTATCAAGTCATCTTTATCCACGGACTCAATGTCATCAATATCAACATAGACAGCATCAACACCTTCTTCAGCATACAGATTAGGGACACCGCCAATTACAACTACCAACACTTTTTTCTTCATCATATTTCTCCAAAATAAATAAAACCGGGGAAATACAATCCCCCAACAGGGAAATGACTTCCCCAATGGGTTTGATTAAAGCTTAAAACTAGCCAAGCTTTAACATTGCACTGACAACCTTTGCATTCGAGTAAGCGTTTTCAGCTTGCTGGATAGCGTGGTGGATGTTTTCTGCTTGGCACTCGAAAACAATTGTTTCAGCGTTTTCGATAGGTTCATAAAGCGTGACCATGTATGGGCGTAAGTCTCGTTTCGTCTCCTGGTTTTTATACAAAGGGGTTATACCATCCGACCTATACCATCTACTGTTCGTAAAGTCCGCACCATCGTCAACTTCATCAACCAAAAAACAGTCGATGTCTTCGGCGAATTCCTGGTCTTGGCCTTTATTGAACAGGCTATGGAGATTAACCATCCCTTCGGCCTTGATGATTGCTTCAGGGTGGCTTTCTGCTTCAACATTGGGCACTTTCACACGAACAATTGCGTAAATATGGACGTTGTGTATTTTGCCGTTTGGACTACCTGGGTTTACGGTATACTGCAACCGTTTTTCCATAAGCATGGCTTCAGTGATTTCGGACAGCTTAGTAACGCCAAAAAATTCTAGGACAGAATTCTTAACGGTGTGCTTATGGGGGCCAATATGTCCTGTCATCCCATAGACAAGTTCATCGCTTGGATAGTAGTCATCATCTAACGATTGTATATCAATGAGAGGCATCTCCAAGAGCTGCTCTGTAACATCGAGATCGCAGTCCCCGTCTATATCCAACGCATACCCATGAGCCCAGGCTTGCGGCTGGAAGTGGGCAATAACGCGACGGATTACCTGATATTGACTGCTATCCGCCAATTCCATAGGGCTGATAAAAACGCTTACGCCCAACGTAAAATCAACCGTATAACAATGTTCCTGGCCTAACAATACCGCAGAAATGTTACCTACAGCATTAAAGCCGGTAAAAACATCCTGACCATCCTCCGTGTTGGCGGTTTCTCCAAAAATGGAAATAATGCGTGTGCCAACAGGCAAATGGTTCATGGGAGTTGTACTGGCAGGGTTAGTGTCAGCTAAATTGACTACAATTTCATTTTTCATGGTTTTCTCCAGTAGTGATAACAATTCACCAGAGAAAGCCGCCCACCGGGGAATGGTTTCCCCAGTGGGTTAGAGGTAGCGCCCCTTATGACGGGGCAGTTACCTGATGGTTAAGATCGTCTGCTCGAACCCAAACAACAAATCCGGCTGCCGGAAGAACAGACACACGACAGCTAAAGGACACCATCATTTACGAGGTAGGGTTTAAAGATCCAATTACCTGATTAGTCCGTGATTAGTAATATAATCATGGACGTAATTAAGTGCGTTGCGCTGCCTCCGGCACTCATCGGCAATTGCTTCGTCTACGCCTTGCCCGTCAGGATCGTGTTCTTGGTCCAGGCAGTTGCTGTCGGCCAACTGGTATACCAGGTCAAGGTCGGATAAAAACTTTTCTTCCTCTTGCATGCGTTGGTATATCCCATACGTGCCATCGTATTGGACAGTCTCACGGGTAATCCTCATTACCCATCCGCCAAACTCTCCGGGACGCATTTTGCTGCAAGTGAAAGCACCCATGACACAAACTTCCCCTATACCAGAACAGCCAGGTTTTTTTAAGATACCCTGAATGATTGACTCAAAGGAATAATGCGCCATGATATAGTTATCCAGCTTATCTTCCCCTTCTTCCGTTGCACAACGAATCAAGTCAACGGCAATCGGATCGCCTTCATCCGCATATTTACGCACAATGTCGATATCAAAGTTTTCAATATCAGAAATGTTGCCGTCAGGTGCGTAGAAATAAATCCCGTCTCCTTCAGGGGATTTCCAAATTTCACTTGTATACCCATATTCCTTCATCAAGACCCTTTCAAATTCAGAGACTGCCTGAATCGGAAAGTCGGGTTCGACGGTGGATTGGTCGTAATTGTCAGCCATGGTTATTCTCCAATGGTGGTTAAAAAACACCGGAGAAAGCCATGCCCACTAGGGAATGTTTTCCCCGGTGGGTAAGGTGGCGACACCATCCCGTAAAGGATGGCCGTTGCCGGTTTAGTCAAATGCGCCCGCTTCGGTTTTCGGACATCAAAAACCGGCTGCCGGAAATGCAGGCCCGCAGCAGCTAAAGGATGCCATGGTTTACGAGGTGACACCTCGACCACTGAATACGCAGTAGTGACGGTAAAGTCAGTACGGTAGGCTTTTTCCAAGACCGGAAGAATTAAACGATTCTCGAAAAAGCCCCCGGTAAATAAGGGGGTAAGCAGTTGATATTTTATTATTTGATGGTCAAGACTTGACCAAACGTCGGGCTGTCCGGGCTAAAATCGAGTGCCTTGATGACAGGCACAAACACATCAAGGCTAGTCCTGACTTCCCTGGTTTCGTTTTCACCCATTTCCTCAAGCTGGACGCTTTCTTTCTTGTGTTTAAAGGTGTCGCCTTTAACTACATAAGTCCGCGTCCTGTCATTCGAATGGACAACACCCGAAACCTGCCCGGCTGCCAGCGCCAAGGCCAAGTGCCAATCGGACAGGGCCATCAAAGGCCGCCTTCGGCTTAGGTCGCATTGATGTCCCATCTGTAGTCCCCATTGCCCCCAGAGGCACGGGTACTTGGCGATTTCCTCAGCCAATTGCGCTGGTTCCATCCGGGTACAATTAAACCGGATTTCACCAAGCTGATTGGCAGGGACACAATAGGGGTCTTCGTCCCAGGATTCAGGCAACACAAGCTTTTCGTCTGACTGGGTAAATTGTTCCAGTGCCGATAATGCCGACTGGTAAGCCTGGCTGACCGCATCACTCCGTTTCCTGATACCAATCACCACAGCCTGTTTAAACTGTTGCTCAGGAGCCAAGAACACACGCAAATGGTCAAACCCGTTGGCCAGCCAACGCCTGAATTCCTTATCCAATACATAATGCGGGACAATCAACACCAGGATACCGCCATATTGCAGCAGTTTTACGGATTGCTGGTAAAATAGCTTTTCCAGGCGTTTTTTTCCTTTTGATCCGTCAATTCCGCCTGTTTGCGCTTTGTCAGTCACCAAGTCGCCATACGGCGGATTAAGCCAGAGCAAACCAAAACTGCGGGGTGTTATGATCGTTTCTTGAAAATCACCATGGATACACCGATCTACCAGTTTTTTGGCTTGGTAAGCGCGTTCTTGATGATATTCCACGGCAAAGGCCTCGGTATTGTCCTTGCCCAGATGATGCTTGCATTCCGCCAAGGCAACCCCTTCACCTGCACAGGGGTCAAGAATTGATATTTTCCCTTGTGAACAAGGTGACAGTGCAGACAAAATCCGCTGGGTGGTGTCACTATCGGTTGGAAAGTAGCCGTCTTTCGCAAAATTATGGGCTATACGTTGAAACATTAAAGCCATTATTTTCTCCTATTTGATTGACAGGAGACCTCAACCCACAAGGGTAGCGCCTCCCTGGTGGGTTGAGTTTAAAAAGCCGTGCCGAATCGGGTTAAACCGATAACGCGCTTGATTGGATCAAACGTGTTAGTTGTTCTTCCCATGCCTGTTCCGGTAATTCAATGGATAGGGCATTGAGGGCATAGCCTTGATGGACTTTTAACCAGCCTTCAGCCCTGGCAAGATCTGTCAGGATTTTTTGCCAACTGTCCAGTAAGGGAAGATGGCTGACCGACTTGACCGTATCCCAAAAATCATGGACAGGGTCAAAATGGTCGGGCTGGACCAGCATATAAGCTTTCCGGTTTGCAAAATCAGGCTCCCTGACTTTTTTGTCAAACAACCAAAGCTGGACGATATCGCCAAACAAATTGGTTTTTGGCATCCGACCCGTCAGTTTATCCAGGCGTTCGGGGTTGCCGATCCGTAAGGTCTTCGGAGCGATGCCGACAAGATAAAGCTGGTTTATGCCATTTTCGTGGTTAGACAAAGTAAGCCGAGCTAGAAATTCCTGGATGGCGGTATCCCGCCCCCAAAAAGAGCCAAACACCAGCATTTCTTCGTCATCCACCCAGGCATCGCAAAAGATGCCGTAGACAGATTCCAAGGTCAATAATTGATGTTCATTCATGGTATTGCTCCTGTCCTAACGAGTTGTCCCATAATCAAATACTTCCTGTCTTTAATATCTTCATCAGTGGCGTTTTCCAGCCAGTTGATGAGAGCCTTAATAAGGTTTTTATCCATAGCATTCTCCAATGAAAAATAACACCGGCGAAAGCCATGCCCCATCGGGGAATAGTTTTCCCGGTAGGTTAAAAGGGCAACTGCACCAGTCAGGGTGAGTTACCAAGTGGTAGATAGCGCCCACAACGGCCTTAAACAACAAGGTCGGCTACTGGAAATGCAGGCCCGCAGCAGCTAAAAGGTGCCACTGAATACGCAGTGGTCACGGTAAAGCCTAGTAAGCCTTGAGGCTTTTTCCAAGACCGGGCTGTCCGATCCTCGAAAAAACCCCCAGTGCAGATGGGGGTTGCAGATAATGCAGGGATACAATCAATCAGGTTTCATGGGTTCAATTCTCACTCGGCAATAACAGGACATTATTGGTCAAGTAAAACTTCCAGATCCCTGGTTGCATGTCGGTGTACTCGATCTTGCTGGTTTTCAGGACATGTTTATTGCCATCATCAACAGTGATTGTTGCCTTGGAATCCTTCCCGACCGTCATGATGATCGACAGGAAGTCCTGGGTCTTCAACAGTGGCCAATACTCAAAGGCCACTTTGTCTATGAACCAATAAGCGCCCTGGTAACCACCGTTTTCAGCAAAGAACTGGACTCCGTCGGTATACAGCAATTCCCTGTTCAAGCCATGCCGGTACCATTGTGCTGTACCATAAAAGTTTGCTTCCAATTGCTGGCTTAATTCCTCACTGCTAAACCGTCCTTGTTGTCGGTAATCGGATGGCAGGGTTTCATCATTGCCGGCTTTAACAGGCTTGGGTAGTACAGGCATCATGGTGCTGCCCTGCTTTCCCAACAATTGCTTGGCCAATGCGACTTCGATACTGTCACCGTCCGAATTGAGCACATCCAGGCCGGTTTCCGGCATGTCTCCTGATGTAGACTGGCTAACCGCAATTTTCTTGGCCATCAATTCTAAACAGGAAATTTGCGCGGTTTCCGCATAACCCAAGTAATGCACCCGAACCGGTTGTTTCTGCCCAATCCGCCAGGATCGGCGTGAGGCTTGCTGGACCGTATAGACCGAATAACCCGTTTGCATAAAACAGATCGTTGGAAAATCCAACAAATCTAGGCCAGTCTTGACCAACTCAGGATTGCAGACCAGGACATCAATACCGCGTTCGACTTGATCTAGGATCCAGTCTTCCCGGCTTTCTGTGCTGACGGTAGAACGTAAGACTGCAACCTTAAGCCCTTCACGCTGCAACAAGATTTTCAACCGGGCTGAGGTATCGTGCTTACCTGTGTAAACGGTATACACCAACACCTTACGGCCTTCGCCCTTATTCTCCTTACAGATCTGAACCAGCCGTTCTTCCTTGGGACTGGGTTCATCTTCACCCAACACGGCCAAGGTATAGAACAGGTCGTCCCGGGTGCGCGGATGCCTGATGTCCCAGTCACGAAAACAAGTGTCGGGCCAGGCCAACAAGGCACTCAGGACGACTCCCAGTAAGGATTTGTCCCGTTTCCTTAACGCCTCTTTCAGCTCCGCATTGAGCTTACGGCTTAGCAGCCGGTAAGTTTCACCTTGTTCCTCGGTCATCGGAACGTTGATGAAGTCTTCATCATACGATGGCAAGACATTGCCGCCGATCTGATTTAGCTTTAAAAACGCGGTATAAGGCAAGACATACTGGGTTACGCCTTTCGGGCCAAAACCTGGCGCTTTGGAGGTTTGCACCTCTATCCGCTTGCCCTTGGCCGTTCGGTGATTGCCGTCACTCGTTTCCTTATACACTTCTTTCAAGATGCCGTGCTTACGCATAAAAGCCATCGCGGCAGAACCCAGGCTGTTACTGGCGTTATAGCAAAAACCATCTTCGATCATTCGCTTAGGCAATATCCGCCAAAGCAAGTAAAAGAGGTCATCCGCATAACCACCCATCAAAGTGCCCGTCAATAGGATGGTTTTGCGTGACTTGCTTGCCAAAACACCCATCGCCTGACCTTGGGCAGAGCCTTGGTTTTTATATTCGTGCCCTTCATCGACGAGCAAGAGGTCAAAAAAACCGTCCGGCAAATAACGCTTGATAAACTCCGAAGGTTGGTAGCCTCCCTGCCCAAAGCCAAATTCCTGCTTCGCCAAGGCACTTTCCATCCGCTTCGCCTGACGGTCTGAAAACACCAGGTCGCCATATTCATTCATCAAGTTGATGAACTCGAACACGTTGTCGTCCAACATATTGCCCAGCACCTCCGCACCGAAGCCTTTGACCAGCTTTTCAGCAGTCTTAGGCCCAACGGTCGGTATTTTACAAATCGCCCCGTGGATAATCTCATCCCGGTTCTTTTGGATACCGTTTCGGATCAACGTCCACAACTGGCTGCCGCAAACTTTACAAGCCCGGCGGCGGTCGGTTTCACGCATAAACTGCCAGTAAGCGGTAGGTTCTTCATCCTCATTCAAGATCACTGAACCACAGCCGGAGCAGGCGGCATTGGCTTGCGTGGAAATAGTATCCACAGGCTTTCCATAACCGTCCAACATTCGGCAATAATGGTTACGCTTTACTGCCGATGGTTGCCAGTCAAAGCCCATACGCATCCTGACACGACCCAAAATAAAGAACTCAGGCCGGTCACTACCAATTTCATCACGCAGCGCCCTGATTTTGAGCAGTTGCCGCAATGTGTCCGGGCCGTTCAAGACCCAGACCCGCGCATTGGTTATGGTTTCCAGGATTTCTCGCCGCCATTTATAGACTAAATGGGGCGGGGCGATCACCAGGGTACGGCGGTAACCGTAGCCGTACATTACCGCAGCGGCGGCAATGCCCATCATGGTCTTGCCTGTGCCCATTTCGCCGTTAAGGACTGCCGCCGATGCGCCATCATCCAGTAACAGCTTGCACACGGCTTGTATCCGTTCTCGCTGGGCTTGAAAGGGTTGTCGTTTGAGGTTGTCCATTACCGCTTCCCATTCAGGGTTTGGAGACCCGTCATAGATCGGTGGATTTTGTTTAGCGACAGCAGCCATCAAACCTTCGCCAAAATCCTGGATAAACTGCGTCAGGGGGATTTGGTTTTGGATTGATTCATCCAGGTTTACTGTTTCACCATCTATAACCTCTCGTTCCTCGGCAACAAGCTGTCCGTTGATTTCCAGATAAGTGCCTGTCAATATTGTTTTGGTCATCGTCTTTCCTCGCATAAAAATTGAATAATGCAGGGAAAACCACCCCCACAGGGAAGGTTTTCCCTGCGGGATTAAATGACATCGGCGTTAACCGGTCGTTTCAGCCAGAGCGATCAAGCTGCTTCAGCTTCATTTTCGGTCACAGCCCGAATGGTGTACCACTCATTACCAGTCGGAGCGTCATGGTGGAAATTCTGGATACATAGGGTGTTGTCGGTATCCAGGAACATCCTGAAAGTGCAGTCTGTCTTGGGCAGTATGTTGGCCAAAAACTGATTGCCGTTATCAGCCTTAAAATCAGAATAACCACTTTGGTTACGCCAGCCGAAGTTAGCGACTTCGCCATGCCAGTAACCATCAGGATTAATTTCATTCAAGGTTTCAGTCAGGCTTTCGGTCAGCCATTCCCACTCCAAAGCATAAGGATCGCTGTCATTACAGGTCATTGCAAAACCTTCGTCTTCATTGGCGGCTTCGCCGTTCTCAACCAAGTATTTTGCTTGATCCACTGCAATTTCACAGGTACCCCAAACTAAAAAAGGGGCAGGGAGGGTTTGTTCAGTGTTGTTCATGATTTTCTCCAGTAAAATACGCCAGAGAAAGCCATGTCCACAAGGGAATGGTTTCCCTGGTGGATAAGGTGGTAACAACACTCCGTAAAGGATGGTTGTTACCGATTGTGTCAAATGCGCCTGCTTCGGTTTTCGGACATCAAAAAACGGCTGCTGGGAATGCAGGCCCGCAGCAGCTAAAGGATGCCAGGTTTAACGGGCTGGCAGTCCGGTCACTGAATACGCAGTGACTACGTTAAAGCCTGGTAAGCCGTGGGGCTTTTTCCAAAACCGAGATGATTGTCCGATCCTCGAAAAAGCCCTGTTTCAACTGAACAGGGCTAGTCAAAAGCGATATCACAGCCCATACCGTTTAGTTAAAGAGGGGGATATCGAGGTCAAAAGCGCTCCTTTACGAGTCCAGTTGTCTGTCCCCGGTTATGAACGTCCAACTGTCTGCATCGTACGGCCTGTCATGGGAGCTTGAGGCCAGTAGTACATCAGCGCACGGTCTACATCCGCACAAAGGGTTCCGCCTTTTTCCGACGGCGGCAAGCCGGTGATGGTTTAAACGAAGGCCTTACGGCCTTCCCATAAAGCCCTGACCTTGAAGCAAGACGTTATGGGAAGCGGAAAACGAGGCTTGGTAGCCTTGAGGCTTTTTCCAAGACCGGATTTATTGTCCGATTCTCGAAAAAGCCCCAGTTTAAACAGGGGCAAAATGAAAATATCAAGAACAGCCAATAAGGAGTTGATTACGGTTTTTTAAACGCCTCAGAAATAGATATCGAAGCTTGGTTATGTCCCATACAAGCGGTTTGTATGGCACCGTCTTCATCGTCAAACAACCCGCGCATTTGCTCGATCTGGTCGCGCAGGCTTTGCATAGCCGACGATACTTCAGTCAGCGTCGTTTCAAGAAGAATGACCCGGCTGGAAGCACGGTGCAATTCGTGCTCAAGCCATTGCAGCCTTTCTAGGCTTGACAGCATTTCAGGCATCAAGTTATGGGCCAGTCTAATGAAGTCGGCATTCGACTCGTTTTCATTATGGATATTTTGAAGCCCCTCGCTTTCGACGGCAGCTTCAAAATATTGGGTTGTCATCACCGATTGATGACTAGCTATCACATATTCACATAGGGGGTCATCATCAAGATCTGGGCGACGAATTGGCCGCACACGCCAGTTTCCTGATGATGATTGTGAAAAAGCTAATTTCAGGGTTTCTAAAGGGTTACTCATAGTTTCCTCCAGTTAAAAGTACACCGTAGGAAGCTATTCCCACTGGGAGTGGTTTCCCCAGTGGGTTAAGGTAACTGCGCTGTCATAATAGCGGTTGTAACCAGGCAGTAAAAAACGTTTGCTCGGCCTTTACATCTCAAAATTGGCTACTGGCAAAGGCAGGCCCGCAGCAGTTAAAGGGTGCCATGGTTTACGAGGTGGCGCCTCGGCAACTGAATACGCAGTTGCAACGGTATAATCGGTAGGCTTTTTCGAGTACCGGTAAAATTTCCAGATACTCGAAAAAGCCCCCCAAATTGCTTTGGGAAGCTTTAAAGACCATATTGTTAAAGATCTAGTCCTTTAGCCATTGCTGGTTAATGGCTTGGAACTTATAGCCCAATGCTTTGAGCCGGTCCCGTTGCTTCCTGAATACGTTCCGGTCTACGGTCGGATCCAGTTTCAGCGGGTTCGCCAGCGGCCAAAGCAGGCCAAACAACTCGGCATCGGTTTCTGTTTCCAAAGGTTCGATACCTTCATCCTTCGTTTCTGTTGCCCTATCCTGCGCCACAACAGTAACAGCGGCCGGTAGTTCATCTAGCGGATCCTGTTCCAGCCCACTAACGGCAGGTTCAGTCTCATCCACACTGGCAAGGTCAATCATGCTCAACCTTGCCCTGACTTCAACTACCAGGCGTCCACCTGTCGAGTAATAGGAAGGTGAGATTTGGCTGATACCAAAATCTCCCTCATAACGGCCTTCCTCATACTGGTCAAGTTCAGCATCTTTCACTGCGAACTCGCCAATATCAGTGACTAGCCGTCCTACCCGAAAATCTCCGTTACGGCCAGTGATGATCTTTATATGCAGTACTCCGGAAACCTTGATCATACGGCCTCCTTGACACTGCATAACACAGACTTCAGATTGTCCATCTGGGATGCACGTTGTGTTTCGTTAATTACTTTCATAATGAATCTCCAAATCAACCGAAGATCCATCACCCATACAGGGGACGAATCCCCAGTATGGGTTAGGTAAAGTAAACGCTGACCGCCTTACCCAGCAGCTGGCGCAACCCCCATAGGGGGCGTTGCCAGTGCCGGATTGTGGCGAGTCAAGCTGCTGCTTTGTTCGTCGCTGTTTCAGGACCCGGCAATTCACCTTCAACTGTTGGAGGTGCGGCGTTGGCTTCTCCAGACTCCGTTTTTGGGGGAGCCTGGTAAACCGTTTCGCCATCCACCTTGATCCAGCTAATGAACAACAAACGGGCTTTCAGGCTGATGCCGGTCTGGCCTTGCTTGTTACCTTTTTCATACACAAAGGTTTCAGCATACAGGTCTCCCAGCTTGAAACCGATTAGGACTTTCTTACCGCCCTTTTCGGCTTCCTCACACCGCTTGACAAGTTTTTCCGCCTCGCTGCCGCTGACGCGGCAATCAAAATAGGTGTACTCAACATCATCTTTGGCACCGTGCAAAGCAGCAATGTCACATGCCCAAAACGGTTCCCCACGTTTGACTTCGACCTGGCGGATACGGTTAAGGTAACCGAGTCCTGAAATATGCAAGTCAAAGTATTCGGTGGTGTCTTGGTTAGTTTGATTAGTCATGGGTTTTCTCCAGTAGTAAAAAACCAGAGAAAACCCTGCCCACTAGGGAATGGTTTCCCTGGTGGGTAGATTGAGTAATCACGCCGCGTGAACAGTGTGTTACTGTGATGGTTAAGAACGTCCGCTTCGGTTTTCGTACAACAAAAAAACCGGCTGCTGGCAAGGCAGACCCGCAGCAGCTAAAAGATGCCATGGTTTACGAGGTGGCGCCTCGGCAACTGAATACGCAGTTGCAACGGTAAAGCCAGTAAGCTTTTTCCAGTACCGGGACGGTGTGCCGATACTTGAAAAAGCCCTTTGCAATGTTGGCAAAGGGCTTGCGTTTAACCTGGACGGGTAGGCAGCCATATCGCCAATACCTGCTTGTCCAAAACAACGATAGCATGAAAGTTTTGTTATTATCCTAACCTACCAGTTTCTTTGCTGGCAAGCCCGAATTTATACCTTCCGTCGATATTTTGTCAAGCCTTTTCTAAGCCAAAGTGATAAACAACACCACCGACAACAACACTAGGCTGGAAAGGACATTGGCCTGCATTTGCATCAATGACAACTTGCCGTAACGCCAGCTGGAAAACTGGGCACGGGTGATCCAGGCTGTCCATAACAACAGGGCAATTGACAAGATTCCCAGCACCAACTGGCGGATGTCTTTCATGTCCACACCAGACCCTGCGGAAAAGGCTTCACTGGTTGACACTGCGGTTCCGGTCGGAAACGGCGCATTGGTATTGGATTCAGTGGGGCTAGCATGGGAATCGGTCGGGTTGATTCCGCTACCTATGCTTGTTGGCGGCGTTGAACCCGTTATTGGGGAAGCGTCAAAGCCTCCAAAATGACTAATATAGGAAAGCGCGGTAGTGTTATTGGCATCGGTGCAGGAGCCGCCGTTTAAGCACCCGCGCAACCCGCTAGCGCCAATCAGATGTGCCGCTGCGATTAAACCCGATTGGGTTATAGGCACACCTTTATAGGTCTGCCCTACCTTACTGTCCAAGCCCCTGGCGGTGATTTGATCCCAGAGGGCATCGTGATAGCCCGTGATCGCCTGATTTTGGACGGCGGTGTTGTTTAGAAACTCGTTTAGGCTGTTGATGCCGTTCTTGCCAGTCCAACTCCCCCGCCAATCATTGGCTCTGGTGCCGTCACGTCGGTAATAGCCGGCATCAATCAGTGCCGTCTCACCCATTTGATATAACCCCGCATAGCCGAATTCATTGACGACTTGGCCATTGCCCGATGATTCCCGACTGGCCAGTGATTGCAAGAAATCGGCATAGCTACCTGCCGCCAGGGCGACACAGGTGAATATCAATATCAGTAAGGCGGTGGAAATTAGGGTTGGAGGCAAGTTCTGCCCGGAGGCGGGTAAAAGACTGGTCTGGGTTGGTCTCATGGTCTGTCCTCCACAGGTTCAACCTTGACTTCAACCAATTGCCCTCGGCCATAGCGGTATTGGAGTGTCTTTTGTTGGCTGGGGCAACAAATGGGATCCTTAGGGCCTGGAGTTTTGGCGGCAATACTGATCAAGCCGTCGGTGGTCACCGTTTCGAGTGTGGCTACTGTACCGTCCAGTGACAGGGTCGCCAGTAATCGCCACTGGCCGACTTGTTGGGACAGCACACTCAGATGGTTCGACCAGTAGGACGGCCCTAATAACGTCCAGAGCACTACCTGTTCTTCACCGGGCAAGCCGGGCTCCAGTTCTGACTTGACCATACTTTGCAACTGTACCCCTTCTTCGGGGTCAATCTGCTGCTGGAGTACCGCTTCCAGGGCTGGATCGCTCAGGGGTTTTGGTTTTGCCCCACTTTCAGATAAACCAGGCACCGCCCAATTGACTGCCAGCATTAACAGGCAAAGGGACTTGAAGGACTTACCGCCATTCATTGTTTTCATCATTCGCTCCTGTTGGATCATTAATATCAATGTGCCGTTATTAACTCAGTCGTTAGACACAACTAGCCGCAAGTGAGATCCTTTAGTAACTCGTGGCACAATTCCACCAACGGATCTCATCAGCCATAATATTTCCCCGGTAATGATTTAGTCAGCACTGGGCATCCCCGCCATGCGTTCTTTCACCAACCGTAATACTCGTGCTGGTTTTGCGATTTGCTTAAATTGCACCGGCGCACCGTCTGTACCCGCCGAGTTAAACTCCAGCATACCGACTCCTAACAAGCGTTCCGGCACTGACTGCCGAATACTCATGGATCGGATATCCTGAAACCTGAGCCCTACTGTTTGGTGGGCGATAATCCCCAACTTTGCCTCTACACCAAAGCCGGTGATTCGGTATAAAGCCCCCGCACGTTGCCATATCAAGACCAACCATAACGTCACCAACAAGATCGCTCCAGTGCCGGTCATGGCCTGTTGGATACGCAGCATCCAGCCGCCCAGTTGGCGCGGCTGGATGTGAATCAACTCCAAGGCCTCGGCCAATAGGGTGTCGGGCATTAACATCAGGAACGCCGCAAACCACATGATCCCAAGCGAGAACAAATTAGTCCGTAACACGGCTGGCCGTAACTGGTATTCCCGGTGTTGTATTGATAATGGCTTTGGTTTTTGCTCGTTGGCTCGTCCATGATTTTGTTTCATATTGTGTTCACCTTTAGCTGTGTTAGGCAAATCGGAATCCTGGGGTTCTTGCATTTCGAGCTTTAACGGTGAGGCGATTGCCGACTCCAGACGAAGGACAATCCCGCCTTCTGGATACGACTCCATCTGATAATGCTTGCCAGTTTCACCAGACAACAAATCCAGCATGCGTTGGGCAGTTTGCTCTGACCGGAACGGTAGCCCGTCCAGATTGTAAACGGCATCGCCTATCCGCATATCGGTTAGGCCCGGCTTACGCTGTTCGGATTCACATACCAAAGGTTGCCGTGCAAACAAGCCTGGCCTTTGGTTTTCATCTTGTACATGCCGACACCACCGATGAAGGTATAGCGGATAAAGTAGTCCCTGCAAGAGCATCGACCGATAGTCAAGGTATTCGTCAAGTCACCCAGCAGCGGCACCTGGATTGGCGCAACTTGGTCATTGCTGGCATAGCCTATCATCACTGCGCCAACCCCAAGAGAAAATTGCCCGTAAAAGTGAACTGTTAATGCGAGACATCTTCACCCGACTTATAGCTTTCAGTACTCTGGCTATTGTTTGCCGGTAACATAATGTTAGAGCTGTCAATATCAGCTTGTGCGTTGCCCGTATTTTCAGCAGACTGTCCATTACGTTTACGAACCTGTACACTGTCCAGACAGATAGGGTCGATACTGATGTGGTCTGCGGTTAAGCGAAGGTCACACCTGGCTTCGCCACCCTCATTTTCCCAGCTGTCCAAACGTAGCCCTCCGGTGACATGGATACGCATGCCTTTACTCAACAGCTTAACGGCAGACTCAGCGCGATGCCCCCAGGCACTGACAGTGAGCCAAAATCCGCCGCCATCTTCGTAAGTTCCATCTTCCAGCGGGATACTTCGGTCGAAGAAAACCCGTAAATCGGCCACTGGCCGATTTTCACCTGCGACTTTGACTGTCCTTAAAACAGGTGCCTGCCCAATATTGCCTACACCACTAAATTGATTGCTCATAGCTTTACTCCTGTACGTTGAAAGCTCTACTACGCCATACAATAGTTACTTACGCAACATTCAACCGACCTTCCAAAAAAAGCGATTAATTTTGGGCTGGTTCATTTTCGTCAGTTAGTTGGGGCATCAATCCCAAATTGGACTTTAAGTTGTTCCAATGCCTGTAATTGTTGTAAATAAAATTCCAACCGCCGCTGTTCCGATAACAGCAGGGCATGTTGGTAATTCAGGCTAATGACTTCTTGGTGAAACCGTAAATAGGACTGCCTAACCGCTGAAGGCAGAGACCCTAACAACGCCTTACCCAGATTACCTTCCATCAGGATATAAGGTTGCTTGCCTTTTGCGCCTGATTTACGCCAGCGCAGATAGACAGCACCTGTTGTCAGTTTTTGGACAGTGAGATAGATGGGATAGGGCGAACGAAATGTTTGTTTGAATCTTAATGCGGCCGCCGTCATTGCCCTAGCTATTGAATCAGACTGCGCCTGGTATCCCCTGATCTGCTCACGAACCACGTCCTTACCAGCACTTGAGTTTTTATATAAGGCTTTTGTCAATAGTTGACCTCGCTTAATTTAGGGGGTGTGCAGGCTGCACACCCCCTAAATTTATATTCCACAACTTGGCAATAACGCCGTCCTCGCTTGTCAGTATTGGCAATGTGACTGTTTATTCGCAAAAGCTACAGCACCTGATCCATTATCCTAGCCATCAGGTTCTCACCCAATGACCGGTTCATAAGTCCTATAATTTTTGCCAGTCATTTAAGGGTAAGGGGCGACTCCGCCGTCGGGTAGCAAGGTGACGTTACCGCCACCCAGCCCCCTAAGAACCGTGCAAGCAAGTTTCCCCGCACACGGCTCAAGCTTCAACGAAGGCCCTTTACAGAACCCGGATTCACCACTGATCATGTCTGGCTATGAATTAGCTTGTGACATAATGGATGCATAAGTACCCCTTTTGAACGGGGCATACCGCCCGTTTTTGACGTCAATGGCGAAGCCAAATGAATCTTCCAACCGCTCTCTTTCGTTATTCGTTGACCGCAATAGGAACATAATCCTTCTTGGTTCCGCCAAAGATTCAGCAAAATCCCCCGACCTTTAGGTTTATTCCATAACTTCAGACCGTAACGGTCTTCGAAATAGGTTTCCCATTTTGGATCGAATGGATTTGCATCCCCCTTGATTTTTACGTGTCGCTGAATTTTAGTATCACTGGCAGATACCAGTTTTACCCATTTCGGTTTTTGATTCGGTTTGGCTGCCTTTGATATCGCCATAAACACCCCATTTCGAAATCCCGTGGATTTGAAATATTTCCTCGTAACCCAAGGGTTCGGTTTTTTGGGGTGGCGGCGCCTAGCCCATCGCCATAGCAGATGCCAAATCTCGTTGTCGACTCGAACGAAAACTTTCTTGGCGACCGCCACTTTATGATAATTTGCCCAGCCCTGAATAATGGGGTTAAGTTGCCTTATCAAGTTAGCCTGTTTGGCGGTCGGGTTAAGTTCAACGACCTCACGTACTTTGTCGAGGAATGCTTTTACATTCTTCTTTGACGGTTTGATTAACAACTTGCCGCCGTACTTGCGGACGTTCCATCCGAGAAAATCGAACCCCTCATCAATATGCGTTATTTTGGTCTTCTCAGGTGAGAGTTCCATACCTCTAGCTGCAAGAAATTTCTCAACTAAAGGCTTGACCTCATTCTCAAGCAGCTCTTTAGAGATACCTGTGATGATGAAATCATCTGCATACATCACACAATTGACCTTGAATTTTGACGACCGATTATTGGTTTTTGCACCAAATCGGACTTCTAATTCCCGCTCCAATCCTGCTAAGGTCATGTTAGCCAACGTTGGTGAAATAATACCACCTTGAGGAGTCCCTTTCTCTGTTGGGAAAAGTCGATTTGTTTC
The DNA here is from genome assembly GCA_963804035.1 of uncultured Gammaproteobacteria bacterium. Taxonomy (GTDB): domain Bacteria; phylum Pseudomonadota; class Gammaproteobacteria; order Methylococcales; family Methylomonadaceae; genus Methyloglobulus. Next base: position 241,844 of record CAWDOO010000006.1, read on the forward strand.
TATAAAACCTGCCTTAAGCCAGCCCTGAAGTACCTTCTTATCCATGGGAATATTTGCCAGTAACCAGGGATGGCTGATGTTGTCAAAACAGGCTTTTATGTCGCCTTCCATAATCCATTGCGGCGACTTTCGGCGTGCCAGAATATTGTGACACTGCTCCCTTGCATCCGCCGTTGACCTGCCTGGTCTAAACCCATAAGCGTTGCGGTTAACCGTCGTTTCTGCGATGGGTTGTAAAGCAAGTAGGTGTAACGCCTGCATTGCCCTGTCTTTCATCGTCGGAATACCCAGTGAACGCATTTTTCCATTCTGCTTTGGAATATAGACACGTTTAAGCGGCAGCGGTTTGTAATTCCGCCGCTTTAATAACAACACGGCTCGAGATTTAGTCATCGGTGTCGACCATAATTCCCGGTCGACACCAGATGTTCTTTTGCCTCTATTTTCAGTCACACGCTTCACGGCAATTGCTCTACCCGAAAACGAGTGGGTCAGCAACCATTGCAAGGCATTCACCTTACCCCAGCGGCCTTCCTGTGTTGCCTTCACGATACGCGCTTGCAGCCGTTTAATTTGTTGGTTACACTTAGCCCAATCGATTTCAGGCCAATCCACCAACGCATTGGAAGATGCACACGTCTTTGTTGTAACGTTCATTTGCTTTTCCTCCTTCAAAGGTTCTACAACTTCTCTCGTAATGAGAAACCCCACGGAAGTCTGCCCCCTTTCGGGTGGGATGATATCGTTTTCACTCAATCCCTATTTGGCCTGTTACCAGCCAACATTCGCTTTCTCCGTGATCCCTTACCCGCATTTCCAACAGTTTCCCTTACGGTCGACCTGCCCAGACGGGCGAAAATACGGGCTTACCATGTTTCGTTTAATTGACAAAGAACAGCCCAGGCTCCATGTGTCCGCCGGTACTCTTTAGATCTGCGTGTGCTGTGTAAGAAGCATCACAACTCGAGTACTTTCCCTTTTGGGTCAAGCCAGTCAGCATCTTTGGCTTGTCTTTAATTACGACGTTTATCCATGATTCGCATATGCTAGCCATACTGTTCAGCCTAGCCCCATAATCGCGTGATGCTCGCAATCGTTCTTACTGACCTCACGGCTTTCAGTCCTCTTTACAGATTGGGACATTGTCCCGCCAGCTCCATACCGAACCGTTACCAGTTCCGCATGTGGCAGTAGGCTACTGGTGGCAGAACACCAGGTTTAATCAGAAATACACCTCCGTCAAACAATCAATTAAGCGACCTCATGTCGCACCCTTACCCTTAAAAGGTACCCTTTAAAAGCCTTTACCTTTAAAGGGCTAAACAAACCATAGCTACCCGACTGCTAACGAAACCATAACTACCTACAAGCCAAACGATTGTTAGCCACTGGGGCTTGTATCTGATAGCCCGAACCCAAGCCCATGAACGCTAGCATCACAATCCAATCCAATTATGGCAGCATCTGGCACAGCGATACCCATTGATGGGTTTTCTGTTGAAGTAGGCAAGACGAAGTCCAACACAGAACGGATATCAGGTGCAAATTTAGCCCGATGCGTTATGTCGAGTATTTCTTGAGGCAGTTCGCCCATCTTGGTTTGTGCTTCCTCCGCTATGGGTTCACCCGCAAGAATGGCTGACCGTGTCGCACCGGTAAAATGCCAACGGGTCGATAACAAAAAGGCTCTTCTTATCATTTTGCTGGCAGTGATCATAATGTCCCGCTTGGGCACCCTGTCCACCAAGCCGATATGCCACGCCGTCAATACCGCACAGGACAGGGCATCAAATTCGGCCACCAGATAGGCGCCCATGTAGCCGTAAGGGTTGGCGAAGCTCAGCTTTATTACCACCGGCTTGATGGAATGGGATGTCTGTATTTTAATTGCATCCACGCTTTCCAGTACCTGGGACAACTCTTTAGTTTTTTCTGTGATGGTGCTTTTAGCTGTTTCTAGTGCAGATTCGACTTGCAACAGAAACCAATCGGCATAAGGGTCGTCATATTGGGCGGCAATCCAAATTGCATTCATTCGCCGTCCAAATGAATATACACCCATGATGTGTTCAACAACCTTTTTCTGATGGTTGAATGGGTCAGCGATTTGCATTTTGCGGCCGGCCACCAGTTTTTGTGCGGCACGGGTCTGGATCGTCAAAATGGCCTCACTCCGCAGCGGGCCAGGAATCTCTTGTGTATCCTTTTGCGCGTGATGGTGCATATCTGGATTGAAATGTTTATTGGCCATTTATTACCTCATTGTTAGTTCATTTCTAACCTGACTCATTGGCACTATTGCCGTACAGTTTAGTGGGCTACTACAGCCAGTCGCTTTTAGCTAAAGCCGCTGCGCCTAGCTGGGGTGTGCAGCCTGCACACCCCCTATATTTATACCCAACCACTTGGCAATTTCGCCATTAACCAAGGTATCTAAGCCTCATTGTTTCTTTTGAATAGTCGTTTTAAGTGTTGCTAAATGCCGTTTATAAGCTTCTTTCGATCCGTTACTGGCTTGTTTTAACTGTTGTGGCCTTTCATTCATGATTAATCCCTGTTGTTTGACTTCATCGGCCAATCGGCGTTGTTGTTCCCGCTCCCGTAATTGGCGGTGAATTATTGCTAGATTGGTGATAGGGTAAACGCCATCTTCACGTAATTCCTTGCTTGCCCATGCCAACCATGCGGACGGGTTCTTGATAGGATTTTTGCTGGACGGTAGCATCCGTGCGGCCAGCTCATCCAACAAATCTTGTCGATGCTCAATAGGGCATTTGCGTATAGCCTGCCAAGATACCCACCGGGCATCACCTGTTAGCATACTTGGCCAAATCAAGTTAGGGTCTATCATTTGTTTATGGAATTTGGCTTTATCATTTTGGTTAATTTCAACGGGAGGTGAGGTAGTAGTAGTTTTAATATTTTTATTTATACAACTACTACTACGCGCTGGATTCGCCGAGTCTAAATTTTTATCTTTCGTGTCTAATTTTTTGGCATGCTTAGTAAGTGATTGTTTTTTTGTGTTTTCACTATCCAAGTTCAAAAAATGGACTGGGTGATTATCCGGGTGGAAATTTTGAACTGGGTACACTGAATCAGGTTTTTGGACTCGGGTGTCATTCTTGTTGTTGGTTGGCGATAATGCTGAACCATCAAGGAAACGGGAAATGACCGGTCTGTGATGGTTACCTATGAACTGATCCGGCTCTTCCTGGCTCAATTCGGTGCGTAAGTTTTCCAGGACAGCATAGGCCACTATTCGCACCCGATGATGCTTATGGTTTTGTTCCAACTCTTCTAACGCTTCGATATAGCGTCCATCCAATCCCATAGCCTCCTGGATACTCAACACTTCATCATGGATGGCATAGATGTTTCCTTTGAACCTCCCGGTCGTATCGTCACGGAGTGCATTACATAGCGTGATCCACCGGGCTGCTCGAAGAATATGTAGGCATCTCGCAATGGTTCCACGGCTTAGGCCGAGCAACTGCCCAATTTCATCATAGCTGGGCATTCTGCTGGTACCTAGTGCTGACATATATGTTCGAAGCAACAGGTATACGCATTTATCTGTGGATTGCAGGATAGGGTCGAGGATAAGCGCCCGTGGTATGGCATCATGCCAGTTACCCATGAACAATAAGTTGTCAGTGTTGGAATCGAATGAGTGTCCCGAGGTTTGGGCTTGGGTGCATTTAGAAATGCGTTCACGCAAGCGTTGGGTTAGGGATGTATCAGTTGAGTTATCAGGCATCGAAGTTACCCTACCAAAGGTTAACAATTTTCAATGCTGTTGCCGCTGAAAGTTACCGTTTTCTTTAAGTTCTACTTTCCTAAGTGTCGTAGTCTCATTTGGAGGGATTGGTTCCGGCGTAAGACCGGTGCTTTTCCATTCATTCAATAATGCCCAAATCGCCCGGATTTTAACGTGGGTCGCTTGATGTACTGCCAGTAAACGTTGTTTGTCATCCAATACCCCGTTAAGTAGCCAAGTTGACCAGATCAAACGCTGAGTAGCCATATCAGGCAACTCATAACGGCCAATATCTTGTGCCGAAAGATTTAGTTGTCGCCGTAATTGGACGAATTCGGGTTTATTTATTCCGTATAGTTGAGACATGACTGGGAATGACGCACCAGCCTTGATCATAGCAAGAGCCTCTTGGCGTTCCTGGGATCTACGTTGATGTATATCAAAAGCGGTGTCCAGTATCTTGGCATCAAAGGCAATCTTGAGCATGTGGGTGCGCATCGACAGTGCCAGTTCATGCAGCCCTTCCAGGGACATGGTCCCAATCCGTTGAGCTTGTTCCTGAGTCAAGCCTAGGCTGATTACCTGGCTGTAATCGCCTTCATTTATCAAGCGGCCAATATAGAATAGGGTTTGCAGCATGTACTCGGAATGGGTCTGTGAATTTTGGGGATTACTCATCGTCTTCTCCATTAGCATTAGATTGAGGCCCGGTTAGCTTGGCGATTTGGTCACGCAACTGGACCTGTTCTATCGTGATACATTCAAAGATGTCCGACTCCCGGAATGCAAACCGGATCTGACGGCAAACTTGAATCAGTTTGAATAATGTCTCCAAGGCGGTGTCTGGTAGTTTTTTGGATAATAAGACACCGTGGCCAAGGCTTGTGAGTTGAGCAGGGGTACCAACCATTCCATAGGCACTGAGTTCCTGGCCTTCGAGGAGTAGTTGGGCAAATTTCATCTCCTGTGCCAGTTTGATGCGCTCGCTGGAAAGTTGTTGTCCAGATAACCCCACCATAAGCCAGAACAAGATATAAACAATCTCATCTTGTATCGGTTGATCAGGGATATCCAAATAAAAGCCGTACCCCTGGCACCAAGTCTTTATCGGCAGGGCTAATGGGATCTCGCTTGATAGTTGTTGGGCTAGTTCGTAACATCTTCTTCGTAGCGGAAGGAGATCAGATAGCTTCAGCGAAGTTTTCGTCGTCGGCTCAAGACTAAATACATGGGTAACTTCCTTCTTCGCTACGGTGCCATCGCCAGGGTTTGCAGGGTTTGGTGGTTGAACGCTATTATCCCCGCTGGGTTCTTTCTGTGCCTGTCCTGACTGAGGTAGCGAGTCAGGATTTGAGATAGCCCCAGAATGGTAGGTGTCCGCAAGTGTCGAATCGGGATTTAAAAATGAGGTTGTTGCGGAGTTTGAGCTGGTGGGATGAACAACCTCAGCGTTACCAATATTATTTTCTGCTATATTCGTTAGCTCTGTGAATTCTGACTCCTCACCGTCCAAGGCTTCAAGCATCAGGGCATCCACCTGCAATCGGACGCGGTTGAGGGGCTGTCCAGTGCTATTTGCGATGGAATTATCCAGGGTGCGTTGTAGTGAATCCATGTCAATGGCTTCACCATCATTGCTTATCAAGGCCTGGGCAAACATTGGTTCGAAATGTTGCGTACTTCCGAACTTGGCGAGGCATTTGCTATAGCCAGCTTCGATTTTACGGAGTTTCTCTATGGAATAACCACCTAGGCCGGCAGCCAATGCAATTGGGATTAAGGGCTCCAGAAAATTTGCGGCATACTCGAATCGGATTAATTGGCGCCGTGAAGTTGGATAACCCATCTGTTTAAGCCGTTTGCAAAATTCATTGCGGGAAAGCACTTGGCCACTTTCATTTTCAAGCTGAATTTTGAGGTTCTTCAATGCCACTGCCTTGTCAATCAGGGTCATATCCCCGCGCAGTTCATTTTCGATGAGGTGAGCGCTAATGACATGGCTGTCAGATTGCCAGGGCACGAACAGGCAATGGGCCGTATAAAAACAATCCTGATGAGTCTCTTCCCAGAGTTCATGTAAGACCATGAGCCGTGTGTTGCCCCCGGCTTCCAGCATATAGATGCTCTCTCCAGGCCTGCGCGTGACCTTAAGGGGGGTATTAAGCCCTTTTTGCGCCCTTATTGATTCTTTAATGTCCAAGTAGCGGTCATTCAATGCGCGTCTTGGGTTTCTGTCATAAGGCTTGATCTGATTTATTTTCAGGACCATGTGCTGTGCGGACACCAGTTCCGTGCCGACGTTCACTGCCGGGCGCATCAATGGCCGCCCTTCATAGCATAAGGGACACTTGACGAGCGAAGGAGTTGCACTTGTGCTAGAGTAAGGCAACTTAGCGTGTAAGCTGTTAACGTGTTCATTTTACAACCATTATTTGAACCTTGGATTGTACTAATGAAATTATTCAAAACCGTAAATAAATAATAACAACAAATAGATACAAATGTAAATACTTACTAAATATTATTTTACATCGTTATGGAAACATTATATGCCATACCCGGAACAAACTGTTCGGTGATCAAGTTGGGTTTTGCCGAATGGGTTGGTTTGGAAGAGCCGAACTTTTTTAATCTCATCGAGACTGACGATCCTGAACACTGGCTTCAATTGCAAGCTATGCCGTTCTTGGCCTCGTATACCAATTCCGTCACCGTGTTGAGGGTAGGTGACAAGATGTACAAAATGGACGGCAAAAGTCGTATTGACCTTTGGTCATCCGGGAAATGCCAAAAACCGACCGCTATCCTTGCATGGATGGTCGATATTACCGATACGGAACTTACGGAATTTATCCAAGAGACCGATACCAAATTCAAGTCATCGCTGCAACCTAATGAGGTAATTAAGGATACCTATAAAGAACATGGTTTGACTTTCGTATCACCCCGGATAAAGGAAGGTTTTCTCTTTGATGCCATTAACACTGCGCTGCGAGGTAGGCCACGACCACTACAAGATAAGCGCTTGAAACAAGAGAAGGAGGAAATCAATCTAAACAAAGCAATATCTGTTTTACAAAATGAACTGAAGTTAATCGACGAACTTAATCCAAACCCGGAAGTGTTTGTCAGCGGAGTTATCGCAGCCTGTTTAGTCATGCTTGGAATCAAGAAAGATATACTTGTGTTTTTAGAACGTTTGAATAATTATCACGGGGAAAGCAAAGATGGCATGGATGATCCGGTTGCCGGACTTTTGCGGGCATTGGAGAGTTATAGGGTCCAACATAAAGATACTTTCGCTTATATAACCGTTGAATTATTTAAAAAAACCATCAATGCAATCATGCGCTGGGAAGAAGGGCCGGAATCGCCCAAATATTGGCGTCGAAACACGATGCCAGGAATTGACCCGCAACCTTTTATCGAATCCATGAAACGGTTAAAAGGGATTCATGGCCAACCCGATTTGTAAGAGCCTACTGATTTTATTGGTAGTCTATGTCAGTGCGGTAACTGGCAAAGAACCCGACGTTGCCGTCGTTTATCCAGATGTCGACGAGCCTGAGTCGGCTATATACAGTGAAATGATCAAAGGTATTAAAACTATCAATCAAAATGTCGAGCTAATAGCATTTGATAAGTCAGTTACAAATCGTCTGCCTGAATTGGACAAAATAAATCCAGAAAGAATAATTGCCATTGGCCCCAGAGCATTAGAAATTGTACATTTAAGTTCTTTAAATAAATTGATTATGGTGAGCTTAGTCTATTTTAAGCCCGGTCAATATGTGGGTGTTAGCCTTGCCATCGAGAGTAATTTAATGGTTGAAAAATTATCAACACTTATTCCTGGATTGGAGCGAATCTTGGTTTTCCAAGACAGTAATCATCCGACTATACATCTACTACCTGACACCGAAAACTCACGTATAAAAATTGAGGTACGAGAAGGCAATGGACAATTACCTACAATTAGATTGCTTGGACAGTTTTTAGAAAAGGAGGTAAATCGGACTGATGCTGTAGTCTTGCCGACAAATTTGTCTATCGATCTCTTATTCGAAGTAGCTAAAGTTGCATGGGACAAAAAAATTATCTTGGTTGCACCCAATCTAACCGATCTAGAAAATGGCGCCTTACTGGCGTTTTATCCAGATTTATTCGCTATGGGTCAACGTTTGGGAATTTTGGCAAAAGAAGGGAAATCAGTTTCCATAGGACAGGAATCGGTTAGGATGGCGTTAAATCGCCGCATCGCACAACATCTGAATCTAGAAATGGACGAGTCAACCCTTCGGCTCTTCAAGGTGATAATCAATTGACTCGATTCAAACGGTTAGATTTACGCCGACGTTATGAGCTTACAATATTGCTAGCCATCTCAGTTGCTGGCTTATTGTTATTAATTAGTATGTATTATGTCATAGCGACATATGCAAACGCCTATACACGTCAACACTGGCAGGAATATTCAAAAACATTAACGCATTCAATCAAATATAGCGTCCTGATTGGCTCTCTTTCAGCTTCCGAAGAAGTTATTCGAAATTTTTCAGATATCAAGGGTGTCCAATTAGCCTCGCTCTATTCGGCTGAGCATAAATTATTGGCTTCATCCGGTAATGCTTTTAGCTGCAAGCCGGCAATTAAAGCCGATTATAGACAGCCATTTAATGAAGAAATCCATCAATGGTGGTGTTTCTATGCCCCAATATTCCATGATCATGAATATGCTGGGCATGTTGAGTTGGTGGTGGCAAAATCTGATTTAAATGCAGCGTTAACCCGAATCTTGTTTTTGACGCTAACGATCATCTCGCTGATTCTGGTCTTTATATTTTGGATAGTTAAGCGTGTTTCAGGTGTGTTTACCCAAACGTTAGTTGAAATAGTGCGGGTTTTAGATCAGATAAGCCAAGGCCGTCGTGGGGAGAGATTGTATTTTGTCGGTATTCACGATATTGAAGCCATGGGCAAATCATTCAACACTATTCTGGATAAAATTGAGCGGTATGAACAAGGACTGGAAACCGAAATCAGTAAACGTACCCAGGAACTAAGGGTCGCTTTACATAACAGTGAATCGGCCAACCGGTATAAAAGCCATCTCATGGCGACGGTTTCCCATGAAATGAAAACTCCACTCCACATCATTCAGAATTTTATGGAAATAACCACTGGATATTTCAGCGCTGATTCAGATACTGAAGGTATTCACGAAATGCATCGTCGGACGACAATGAGGGTCAATGAACTGGGTATGCTGGTCAACAATATTCTACTTCACGGAAAACTTGAATCGGAGAAGATTGACATCTTTCTTGCCGAAGTAGCGGTAAAACCGCTCATGCAGAAGTGTGCTGACAAACTAACACCCTACCTAAAAAAGCGACGGAATCATATCAAAATTTCGGGCTCCGAGTGCACAATAGTCACCGATTATTCCATGTTGGAACATATCGTCGATAACCTCCTCAACAATGCTTGTAAATTTACAGAGGATGGCGAAATTAGCTTATCATGGGGAGTGAGTACGAATAATTCAGGTTGTTTTTTCGAGGTTCGTGATACCGGATGTGGAATTCCCGATGAAGATAATGACAAAATATTTGAATCGTTCTGGCAGGTCGATATGAGCCTCACCAGAAACTATGGCGGCACAGGTCTCGGGCTAACAGTTGTCAAACAATTCGCCGATTTGTTGGGGTGTCAGATTTCAGTGCAATCAAGCATCGGCAAAGGGAGTGTTTTTACAGTTTTATTTCCGCCGAAAGTAGTTTAATCTGTTCTTCATCGGACAGGTGACAGGGCGAAATAGATTTCAATGATTGAGTAATTCGTCTTGCATTAACGATATGATTATTGTTCAAAGACCGGTCTAACAACCATACCAAGTTGGCTATTTTTTTGAACCGGATTTCTGCGTAGTGATCTTGATAAATAAGCTTTGCGCGGTTAATTATCACTTCGCAGCGTTTGGCTAAGGTGTCGATAGAGAATGGTTTACATAAGTATTCGCTGGCACCGTTCAGCAGGCAGTCCCTACTGTTACCCGGTGTATCATGCCCCGTCATGATGATTACTGGCTGGTTGCCATCTATAGCCATCATTTGATTGAGAACCTCATACCCCAATACTTTTGGAAGCATCAGATCTAATAGGACTAAATCATGATGTTTAGATTGCCAAAGCGATAACCCAGCCTCACCATTAAAAGCAATATCTACCTCATAATCGTGTTTCAGCCCGTTTTTTGCAAACAATACCGCATCTTCGTCATCTTCTATAAGCAGTATGCTAGATTTTAAGATTCTCGAGCCGCGGCGATAACCTGTACGCTGATTGTTTGTATGTTCTGCAAATATATAGTGTGTTAGGTCATCTATAGGAACAACTTTGAAGGCATGTTCTCTCGCTAATATGTGGGGGATATCGATTTCGCAGCTCTCCTTTATCAAGAACAAAGGCAAAATATGGGCGGCTAACTGCGTTGAATTGATCAATTTCGCAATATGCCAAATATCGGAATCCTCCAGAAAATAGTCACAGACGATGAAATCGTGTTTATTCGTTTTCAACTCTTTAATTAGGTCGTCAACATTATTGACTAATGTAATCTGGTCAAAATGAAGCTTCGATGATTCAAGCCGTTGTTGGATTAAGGCCTTCGTTTCCAGGAAGTTTGATGCGATCAGTAATTTCATGGCTGTACTCTCATAATCTAAAAAAACTTTAATTCGTGCCTAAAATTAATTTTTTTAATTTCCAAAGGGTTTATATCTTATTCATATAAAGATAAATATCTTGATTTGGTTTCAAAGTTGCGCTAATTGCCGGTTGAATATCAATATCAGTCTTGAAACTGAATTGTCGTAATAAAGTGACAATCACGGTCATCATGACCCGTTCCGCAACATGCCGACCAATACAATTATGGATGCCGCCGCCATAAGGAAAGAAAGCATATTTGTGCTTTGATTTATGGTTGGCTGTCACCAGAAAATGTTCAGGGTCGAATTCGTTAGGACGTTGCCAAAGAGTTGGGTTACGGTGGGTTGCGAAAATGTTTAGGATTATCACCGTGCCTTTAGGGGCTGTATTCCCATTGACAGTAATATCTTTAACTGTCTGGACACTGATGCCAGGAATTGGTGGATAGAGCCTTAATGTTTCATGCAACGTAGCCCGTGTGTAATTAAGTGTACCTAATAATTCAAATGTTAATTCCTCATTAATGCAATTTTTGATTTCTTCGGTTAGCTTGCAGTGTATTTCCGGGTGTTTGCCGTTAAGGTAGAAGAACCACTGCAATACATTCGCCAACGTGTCGAAGCCGATGATAAACAAGGAAAGTATTTCGTCCGTGACGAGTTCCTTTGACATCCGATAGCCAGTTTCAGGATCATGGGCAGATAACAAGAGGGAGGTTAAATCCTTTCCAGGATAGTTTTGCTTTTGGCTAACAATATCTTTAAAAAATTCAGTAATTTTACTAACGGAAGTGTCATGATTTTTTCGGAATGACGGTATAAGTTTCGTGAGTATGCCCCCAGTGGCAATTTGCGAAACAAATTCTAGCAACAAATCTTTGTCGGCTTTTTCTATAGCCATAACCAGATCATCCATTTTGGTCGATACCTTATCAGAGTCGCCCAGTAATATTTTAGAAAGGATACGGTATGTGGTGAACCTGATTTCACGAGAAATATTGACGTATCCTGAATAGTTGCCTTGTAGGGAATCGCTTAATCTCATGGCTTCATCAACAATTGCTGCCGTACTGAAGTCCATCAATTCCTTGGTTATCAAGCTAGCAATTAATTTTCGCTGAGGCTTCCAGATAGCTCGTTTGCTGTTGTAGAGCGAATCGCCGAACAGTGGTCTTTTTGCACCATATAAAAAGTCGCGGTTTACCCTGCCCATGGCTTCTTGCTCACATATTTCTTGTATATGTTCAGGCGAGCGTACAAAGATGATTTTTTTAAATAGCAATCGGGTAAATACAACATCGTGCTGATGAGCGTGAATTGCGGTCAACAGCCCAATTGGATTAGCCAAGGCCGGAAGGAAAGGCAGGAAGGATATCCTGCTCGGATGGTATTTTGATAAATGCTCTAGTATGACCATGTGAATTGTCCAAGGATGGATCGGTCGGTCACGGGCACATCGCCAGGCAAGAGAATGGGATTCAGGCTAGGTTCTTTTGCATTCGTGCCGAATAAATTATTGGCGCGGAGAGTAAAATCCAAAGGATCCATTATTTTCGTCCTGAGAGTTAAGCCTACGATGAAATAATCGTCCAGGTTTGGCCGAGGATCATTGGCTGGCCGTCTGCGTTCCCCAATCCAATTTAATTGGATTCCGATCCGCCAATCCTCCGCAAATTCCCAATCGACCAGCCCTTTGATCATGTGTTCCGGCAACAAGCCGGTCTGGTTTCTGTTGCTAACCCCATGATAGCTGTAATTGACGGTAAGGCTCAATTCATCATTAAAAGCGTAACGTAATTCGCTCTCAAGACCTGCACCATTGATTTTGGCGACATTAGAAAAGGCCACGGGATTTGGCGAAATGGCCGCAAGGGAAGTGAGGGTTGAATCACTGGCTGAGGTGATCAGGTTATTAAATTCAAACCAATAAGCGTTGGCAGACGTGATTAACCACGGCGACCACCGATTCTCGATTTGAAATTCAACGGTGTTCACGGTTTCCGGTTTGATGGTTTTACCACCTGCCGAGCCTATATCTTTTTCCAGGAACGAGGGTGGCCTGAACGAACGGCTATAATGAAGCTTTGCGGTTAGATTTGAATTGGCATTCCAGACTAAAGAAATCCGTGGGCTAAAGCCATCGGTTGTGTCAGAGTAATAATCATAGCGAAGGCCCGTCGTCAGAAAGAAATCGGGCTCAATAATCCATTCGTCTTGAAACAAGGTGTAAAAATTCGTCCGGTTCAGGCTGGTCAAGGTCGCACCACCTATTTGGGAAACCTCTGTCGGAGGAATTTGTTGGATGAATGTTGGAGTAATCAGAAAATTGAGTTTATTGCTAACATCGGTTACCCAACTATAAGCCAAGCCAATGCCCAAGGAAAGATTGTGCTTTTTGATCCCGGTGTAATCGAATTGGGTAGTGATGCCGGTTGAACCCTGGAAATTTTGCGGTTGACTGATTGCGCCTTGAGGCAACAAACCTCCAAACGTGTTAGGTGGCAATAATCGGTGGTCAGCCTGACTTTCTTGTCCTATAAAATATAACTTTGAAGTATTTTTAAATTCATCCGTTAAATTATCGGTGAAGGTCAAGTCGGTGTTGTACAGATCTACCGTGCTGCTACCCCAGTTATCCAATGCCAAAGCTATGCCTTGGTTAGTCTGGACATCCCCAAAGCGCTGGTAGCCGGCCCTGAATCTTAACCAGTCCTTAAAACCAATATCAATCCTGGCATCGATATCATTGCGGCCATTATTGGTGAAGCCGGGAAGCCTTGGAAGCACGAGAGCCAAATTGTTGATCCAAAAATGACTGCGTATCTCTTTCTACCCGGCCTTGGCTCCCATGGGATGTGCCGCCTTGCAGGCTGATGGCATATTCCCAATCACCTTCTTTGCTGCCGTATTGCGTCCAGCCTTCGTAAGTATCTTGGCTGCCAAAAAAGCCACCGGCTTTCACGTTTTTAATTTCACGTCCGGTTTTAGTGATAACATTGATCACACCCGTGGTGGCATCGCCACCATACAGCATGGAACCCGGGCCACGGATGATTTCAATATGGGATATGTTTTTGACCGGCATATTCCAGGCCAATGGTTTTCCGGCTATGGCGATATCCCTTAAGGGAATGCCATTGACCAAGACCAAGACCTGGGCATTGGCTTCCGAATAAATTCCGCGAAACCCGATCACATTAGCTCCACCCCTAGCGGTACTAATGTGGATACCGGGCAAGTACTCCAGCACTTCATCTAAACGACGTGCACCGATTTTTTCGATGTCTCGGCTGGTCAGGACGGACGTGACGCTGGGGCTGAGATTTTGGGGCAGGGGATGGCCAGTGGCAATGGAGCTTAACATTGCCTCGTTTCCGAATAGACCGCCAAGGTTGTCGCCTTGGTCGGATGCTTCGACTTGCAATGTGACTAGAATTGAGAGAACAAATCCAGGTAATTGCAGGTTATTAACAAAATTTGCCATTAGTCTCCTCTTCTAAGGTGCCACTGAAGCCTCTTTAGAGGCGGCTTTCTTAGATTCGGGTTATCAAGGCTATGCTTGACTGGAAACGCCAATCCTGATGCGCATAAATTTTAAGTGTGTACCTAAGTTAAAGATTTTAAACTATTAACGTTAAATTTTAATTAATTGAATCCAGATACTAATTTGGTTAACTAACCAAATTAGTATAGCAATAGGTATAGTAACAATATTTTGTTGTCTAAAATACTATATTAATCAATGTTTATATACTGTTGCATCATTGGCGTGTGCGGACTGGCAGTTTTTTGCTCTATACTCATAGCCCTATTTTATCTGAACTACAGGGAGTCCACAGCATGGATAATGAGTTATTTACACTGGCAGAACGATTAGGGCAAAGATTAAAAGCCAAAGGCCAAAAAATCGCCACGGCGGAATCCTGCACGGGCGGCTGGATTGCCCAAGCCATTACCGAAGTGCCAGGTAGTTCCGCCTGGTTCGACCGGGGCTTTGTTACTTATAGCAACAATGCAAAAGTGCAGATGTTAGGTGTAAACCCGCAGACTTTGGTGGAATATGGCGCGGTAAGTGCCGAAGTCGCACAGCAAATGGCAGCAGGTGCCTTGACAAACAGTGAAGCAGATTGGGCGATTGCAGTAACGGGGATTGCGGGGCCGGATGGCGGCAGCGAAGAAAAACCTGTAGGGACTGTTTATATAGCTTGGCAGAATAAAACTGGTTTTTCAAAAGTGGAAAGGCTGTCTTTGTCTGGCGGCCGGCATCGAATCAGAAAACATGCTGTTATAAACGTGCTTGATAAGTTATTAGCTTTTTTGGAGTACGTAATTAAGTTATAAAAATGATTTTTCAATGAAGGAGTACACGGAAGCGTAACGCTAGTGGAGCGGTGTACGACGACCCCCGCATAGCCGTAGCGGCCGGGCGTGTTGACGGAGTTGGAGCGCGAACGGAAGCGTAGTCAACATGCAAGGCCATCCGACACGGCGTCATATATGGTCTACCCCGTATTGCAAGACAACTTTCGTTCATGACAAAAAAAGATATTGCTGCCATATATCCGGCCTTTGAGTTGAGGTTTCTTATACCACTGGCCCTGATGGAATTCGCGCATTCCTGCCTCATCAAGTCATCGGCTTCTAAAGAGCCCAAGACGCCGTCAGGTTCATAGGAATGCAGGTGCTACCGTTTTTGCCATCACTTAAATTTTATCTACGCAATTCGTTTCAAGCCATGTTTTCTGGCTCTGTTTTTAAAACCAATACCCGGCAAGGGTATGCTAAACCGCACGGCCCATAGCAAAGCCCTACTATTGGAACCTTAAACTAATGCTCTTTTCCAGACATCGGTTAGGCGTGCTTAGCTTGGTAGTTTTCCTTGCGGGTCAGCAAGGCCCAGGCAATCCGTGCATTTTTGTTCGCCACCGCGACATTGGAGATGTTTTCTCCACGCCTTTGCTTGATGTCACCAATCCAGCGGTTCCGTTTGTCCGGGTTCTTGTGCGCCACCCTGACCACTGATCGGCCGCCATGAATCAATAATGTGCGCAGATAACTGTCTCCCCGCTTACTGATACCCAGCAGCGTCTGCTTGCCGCCGGTAGCGTGCTGTTTAGGCACCAGGCCTAACCAGGCAGCCAGTTCCCGGCCATTTTTGAAGACCGATATGTCGCCAATGGCAGCGACTAAGGCAGTTGCCGTGAGCAAGCCCACACCGGGTATTGTCAACAGGCGCTGGCAATCTTCATGCCCGGCACTCAGCGTAACCAACCTTTGTTCCAGTGCATGAATGCGTTTGTCTAAATGAACTAACTCATCGTACAACTCGCTGAGCAATTCCCTAAATAAGGCGCTTAAAACGTTTTCCGCGTCTTCGAGAATACTTGGTATGGCTTTTCTGACATAACTGATCCCCTTGGGGATCACTATGCCATATTCCAACAATAGCCCCCTAACTTGGTTTGCTTGGGCTGTTCTTCTGGCAACTATTGATCCGGCCTTTTGAAGTATTAAGCCGCATATTTAACCCATTGGTCTTGGAAGAAGCGACGGATGCGTTCAGGATTTTGCGCTAAGTTGGCCATGTGCTGTTCTGTGGCGGCACGGAGTTTTGCCTTTGTCCTGACCGGCACTTTTTTGCCAATGGCTTGTTTGAGGTCTGCATTCAAGCGTTCCTCTGGATTGAGTTCAGGGCTATAGCTGGGCAAGTAAAACACTTCGATTTTGTCCTTACGCCCAAGCAGCCAGGCCTTGACCGTCTTGGCATGGTGGACGCGCAGGTTGTCCAGGATCAGGAACACTTTTTTGTCAGTGTCGTTAATCAGGGCCGCCAGGAATTCGATCAGCTTGTCGGCATTGAAGTTGTCGTCGACGACCATCCAGCGGGCCTTTCCTTGGTTGGTGACGGTGGCGATCATGGACAACTTCTCGCGCTTCCCGGCCGGCGCATAGCTGACCGGTGTCCTGCCGGCAGGGGCGTAACCCCGGCCACGGACATCGGTGTTGCTCAACGCGGTCTCGTCGCCCCAGTGGATTTCGCCGCCTTCGGCTTTGGCCTGGGCGGCAATCGCAGGGTAATGTTCGTCCAGCCAGGCCTTGACCGCCTCAGGCCGTTGTTCGTAAGCCTTCTTGATCGGCTTTTGTGGCGTGAAACCCCAGCGCTTAAGGTACTTGCCGACCGTCCGCTCTGACAGCTTAAGGCCGCACTCCTGTTCGATCAGTTGCGCCACCGCCGGGCGGCTTCACAGATAAAAGTCCAGTTTCAACTGCTCGGGACGTTTGTCGATGATGGCGCGCTGAACCAGGCGCTCTTGCTCGTCGCTGAGCAGCCGGCCTTGACCACGCTCCCGGCCACGACTTGCCGGGCGGATAGCAGCCCACCCGCCTTGCCCGAACAGGTCTAGCGTGTCGCGCACCGCTTGGTAGCACAAGCCGCTCATCGCTACGATGGCCATGATCTTGGTGCCCTTAAGATGCATCCGCACAACTTGCTTTCGCCGTTCATGCAGTTGCTCCAATGTTTGATATCTCGCGTCTTCTTTTTCCATGTAATGAAGACTTTTTAAGACAACTAAAGTTCATACTTCTTGAGGCCGTATCTATAACTGACTACGGATACGATGCAAGCTTTGTAAGTCTTGTTGCGTTAGGCTCTTGGTCGGGACAAAGCGCATCGCCGGACGCTGGACAGCTTCGCAGATGGCCTCAGCGTCAACGGCATCGTTTTTGTTGGATTTGACGTAAGGCTTCACAAACTGGGGCGCTATCATGCGGACGCAATGACCCAGCTGAGTAAACTGGCGCACCCAATAATGCGCGCCGCCACATGCCTCGAGCCCGATCAAGCAAGGCGGGAGATTGGCAATAAACGTGCTTAATTGATTACGTCTGAGCTTCATTCGCAAGATAACACGGCCTTGCCCGTCCACGCCATGCAATTGAAAGCTTTGTTTCGCCAAATCAATGCCCAGTACTTTTAATTCTCCAGCTTCGTTCGTTGCGTTATTTTCTTTCATCGCCTTACCTCACTGTTGTATTGATGTTGTTAAAAAAAACATCATGGCCTATTCTAGGCCAGGTAGAAAGTGGGGTAGACCATTCCATTAAGTCATTTGGGCAGCCGTGATGCACAGCGTACCGAAGGGGAGTTGTGCATCACGGCGAACCGAGGACGAATGCGGGCAGCCGAAGGCATTAATCGCCACGTGATTTTTCGCCGCTAAAATCGGATGGATCCCATTTTAGCTTTCGCGAAAAATAGTGGCGCGCTTATTTTTTGTTAAGAGGGCTAAAAGTCAGCCCTTACATTCAATTTTGTTACCCTAGTATATCGTTTTTTTCTGTTAACTAATTTACATTCCAACAAGGTAATAGCTAATAGTATTTAGTTTTCAATTGCCTTAAAGTGAACCTGTATTAAAAAATCAATAGACTCAAAGCTAATCGAAGTTTCTCCTATTAATTTAATTAATATATTTCGTTTTTTCATAAAAGGCTACTGTCAAAAAAGTATATATTTATGATAAATAATAGGTTTTATTTTAGGTTAAGTGGCGGCGGATTCCGCTAATTTATGTTATGCCCCAGTATTTTGGGGCGAATTTTTATGGCTGTATTGTTGGGCAATTGAATAGTCCTAGGAGGTCACATGGCAAGCGGAGCGGATGAATCAGGCGACGACATGGTTGTCGGTCGCACGAATAAGAGCGAAGAACGAACACTTTTACTCGCCACGAATGGTGAAAATGCACCAAACGGCTACGAAGAGGATTTTGTTCTCAATGTGTCGACCGATAATGATATGGCACTTGTATCGACACCACGCGGCATTGATGCCATACACGCTAAGGGTACGGTTTCATTCTCGACTGGCGGCGCGATCGGAACAATTCCAGCAGGTAACGGTATTATTTCACAGGGGATCAATGGTGTCGTCGGATATGTCCATGCCACTGCGCGCGATAGAAATCTTGAAAACTCCGTTGGTTCAGGCGTACTTGGAATCGGTAGCGGAATGTCTGTAGGTGTCTTTGGCATCGGTCAGAACGGCATTGTTGGATATGAACAGGCAACAATACGCGACCTAGCTTTCGAGGGAGCGCAAAAGGCCGGTGTGCTGGGGCGCGGCGAAACAGGTGTCAGTGGCGACGGTGCGAATGGGCCTGGGGTGTTCGGGCGCGGACTTCCCGGTGTTCGCGGAGAATCAAGCGGTGGCCCAGGTGTGCTAGCCGAAGGCCAGACGGGAGTCTTTGCAACCGGTAACGATGGTGCAGGCGTGCATGCAACTTCAAAGACCGAGCAGGCTGCGATTCTGGAATCTGCGAAGATGGCGCAGCTCTGGCTCGTTCCGTTGCGCATCAAGGATCCGACATCGCTTAAGAGATCAACCGCAGGGGAACTTTTGGCGACGGTGTGGGCTGACAAAGAGGAAAGAGACATGGAGATCACCAGCCTTTGGTTCTGTAAAATCGGAGGCGATCCGACACAGGCGAGCTGGGTGAAACTGGCTTAGGACAACGCCTAATTCGAGATTAGGGAAGGGACACCACCTTTGGTTGCGGTGCATAACAAATGCTTCAAGAGACGCGGCAAAAAAGTGTTCCATGCCTCAAATCTAGCATTAGGCGATCTTTAATATGAGGATTCTGATATGTTAATTGAAAAAGATGTTGATGAAAAATATTCCTACTGGTTTTCTCAATATGGTGACAGACCACGAAGGTGGAAAATGAGCCGATCTATTGCCCTAATCATAGTAGCGACCGTCATATGCGTCTCGATCGGATCATGCGGCTCCGGCTCCTGCACCAGCAGCGTACCTGGGCGGAAGATTCTCGATCTGATCAATCAGAGGCGGGCAGAAGTAGGCTGCGCGGCAATCACCGGTGATGATGTTCTACGAGCCGCCGCCGACCGTCACGCGGTCGACATGCGCCATCACAACGCCCACCAACAGCCCGGTACGGATGGCCACACTGGCTCGGATGGCAGTAGGCCCGAGCAGAGGATCAAAGATGCTGGATTTACACCTCTTTCGCGCTACGGTGAGATCATTTATTGGAGCTATAGCCCGTCCAGTGCGGAAACGAACGTGGCGTGGTGGATGAATAGTCCACCGCATAAGGCAATTATGCTGGATTGCCAATTTACCCATGCTGGCGTGGGGCTTCTTTACCCTGGGGGAACTCAATGGTTCTCGGTGGTGGACTTCGGCACCCATTGACAATCGCGCGGGATGGGGCTAACCCGTTATAAAACTTAAAAGCAGAGATTTGAATATTTTGCGAATTTCTTCAAGTTCCTTTTTTATGCTTTTGTGGGGCATAATTATTTAGTG
Organism: uncultured Gammaproteobacteria bacterium; assembly: GCA_963804035.1. GTDB lineage: Bacteria > Pseudomonadota > Gammaproteobacteria > Methylococcales > Methylomonadaceae > Methyloglobulus. The sequence goes on from CAWDOO010000006.1 coordinate 261,654, forward strand.
AAGTGACAATATTTTCATCGCACTAGGATGGCGAACCAACATCGACCAGCCGCCCCGATTTTTATTAAGCCATCCCCTAAGTTCAACCATACGTCCTAGATAACTGTTGATATCTGGGAATAAATGTAGCCACTTTTTTTCGATACGCGCTTGAAATAAGTCGGAAAACTCCAGGTAGACATATTTTCGACTACTGCGGATAACTGATACTTTGCCTGTTAATCTTGTCCAGCCGGAATGTCCGCCATTGCCCAGGCGTTCAACTGGTATTATAGCGTATTGAGATTGTTGCCAAATGCCCCGTTTGGCTTGCTCTGCCTGCTTTCCAGCCTCGACTAACTCATTGACGTACAGTAAATTGGGCGGATAAATATTAACCGCAGCTAAGCCTCGTTCAACCAATTGTACATTGATGTGTTCTTTGTTTTCGGTGATTAAATAGGCAAGAGTTCGCTTGTATTTATCGGTTTGTTCAGCATCCGTAACCAACCGCACTTTTTGGTTTTTCAGCTTATCGGTTAACCAGCGCTTGGCAGTTTCGCCGCCCGCTTCGGTAGCTTGATTCCTGTGCTGTACTTCGGGTGTATTAATGCCTAATAACCTGATTTTGCGGCCATCTTCCAGCTTTACGGTATCGCCATCATAAACCTTATCTACTTTGTAATAAGAGTAGCCCGGTTTTATTGCGATTTTTTTACTATTGTCGTGTTCCCGGTCAGAAAAGTGATTTTTGCCTTTTTCGTCTTGCCATTGGTATACGTCGGCGCAAGCCGAAACAGAGTAACTAAACAGTAGTATCAGTAACAGCCTCATAGATAGGGTAACTTTTCTATCCCAAATTTTGACTAGCCAAATAGTCTTCATAATTGCCGTTAAAATCAACGATACCTGACGGCGTTAATTCGATAATCCTAGTGGCGAGAGAGGAGACAAACTCGCGGTCATGGCTGACGAATAGCAAAGTGCCAGGGTAGTTTTCCAACGCCGTATTCAACGATTCGATGGATTCCATATCAAGATGGTTGGTGGGTTCGTCCATCACCATGATGTTGTTTTTTTGCAGGATCAACTTACCGAACAACATGCGACCTTGTTCACCACCAGACAACACTTTGACAGGTTTGTTGATGTCATCCGAGGTGAACAATAGTCGTCCCAGCGTACCGCGTATCGCTTGATCATCGTCGCTTTCTTTGCGCCATTGCCCCATCCATTCGATAAGCGTGATGTTTTCGGCAAAGTCTTCGGCATGATCCTGTGCGTAATAACCCACTTCGGCGTTTTCAGACCATTTAATCTTGCCTGTGTCCGGTTTTAAATCACCGACCAGTGTGCGTAATAAAGTCGATTTACCGATGCCGTTAGGGCCAATAATAGCAACGCGTTCACCCACGGCGATCATCATCTTTAAATCTTTGAACAGCGGTTCTGCACCGTAGCCCTTGCTCACACCTTCAACTTCCAACGCCAAGCGGAACAATTTTTTGCTTTGATCAAAGCGGATAAAAGGGTTAACTCGACTGGAGGGCTTAACCTCATCGAGCTTGATCTTTTCCAACTGTCTCGCGCGTGAAGTCGCTTGTTTGGCTTTAGAAGCATTCGCCGAAAAGCGGCTGACGAAGGTTTGCAGCTCGGCTATCTGGGTCTTTTTCTTGGCGTTTCCTGCCAGCAACTGATCACGGACTAAAGTTGATGCGGTCATGTAATCGTCATAATTACCTGGATAAACGCGAAGTTCGCCAAAATCCATATCCGCCATGTGGGTGCAAACGCTGTTTAAAAAGTGCCGATCATGGGAGATGATAATCATGGTGCTGTTGCGCTGGTTAAGCACATCCTCAAGCCAGCGGATGGTATTGATGTCCAGGTTGTTAGTCGGCTCATCCAACAACATGATGTCAGGATTGGCAAACAACGCCTGTGCTAGTAATACCCGCAATTTCCAACCGGGTGCTACGGCACTCATTAAGCCATAATGCTGTTCCTGTGGGATGTCCAGGCCTAGCAGTAATTCTCCGGCTCTGGATTCAGCAGTGTAGCCATCCATTTCCGCAAACTCCACTTCCAGGTCGGCTACTTGCATACCTTCCGCTTCGGTCATTTCTGGTAGCGAGTAGATGCGATCACGTTCCTGTTTGATTTGCCAAAGCTCTTTATGTCCCATAATCACGGTGTCTACGACGCTGAAATCTTCATAAGCGAATTGGTCCTGGCGCAAAATACCCAATCGTTCACCGGGGCTGATGCTGACATTGCCGGCCGAAGACTCCAAGTCTCCGCTTAAGATTTTCATAAAAGTCGATTTGCCGCAGCCGTTAGCGCCGATTAGGCCATAACGGTTGCCGTCGCCAAATTTGACAGAGACGTTTTCAAACAGGGGCTTAGCCCCAAACTGCATAGTAATGTTTGCGGTGGATATCAAAGTGTTGTTCCGAAAGGGTAGGGAAAAAGATAAGGTAAAAAGCGCACAAGATGTTAGGCTTTAGCTTTTGGGAGCTCACCGTGCTATTTTACAGCAAATTGCTTAAGTGCCGTTAGGCATTATCAAGGTCATTTAGTAGGGTAACCGTTGTCGTCGTGTTCTGAAGAATTGATTAAACAAAGTAACATCTTCGACGCGAAGCTAACAATTTGATACAATGCCGTGTTAATTAAATACTGGGCAAGGCATCTTAATACTAGTGGCTGTGGGAATCTATGCGTTTTCGTCCGGTAAAAAACCATACTGAGGCTTATCAACTGGTATATTGTTAGTTAGGGATAAATGTCAAACTTCGCAAAAGAAATCATAGCTGTCAATCTCGAAGATGAGATGAAGCAGTCTTATCTTGATTACGCTATGAGCGTTATCGTAGGTCGCGCCCTTCCTGATGTCAGGGACGGCCTAAAGCCCGTGCATCGCCGTGTGCTTTATGCGATGAATGAGGTGGGTAACGACTATAATAAACCCTATAAGAAATCTGCGCGTATTGTCGGTGATGTGATGGGTAAATACCATCCGCATGGTGATAGCGCAATTTATGACACCATGGTGCGGATGGCACAACCATTTTCCATGCGCTATATGCTGATCGATGGACAGGGTAATTTCGGCTCGGTTGACGGCGACCCACCAGCAGCAATGCGTTATACGGAAGCTCGGCTCGCGAAAATCTCCCATGAAATGTTGGCCGATTTGGATAAGGAAACCGTCGATTTCATCCCCAACTATGACGAATCCGAGTCCGAACCAAAAGTTTTGCCTACCAAGGTGCCGACACTCCTGATTAACGGTTCGTCCGGCATTGCTGTGGGTATGGCCACGAATATTCCGCCGCACAACTTGATCGAAGTTATTAATGCTTGTATCTTGATGATTGATAATCCGGATGTTTCGGTGCATGAGTTAATGGTTCATATTCCAGGTCCAGATTTCCCCACCGCAGGCTTCATCAATGGCGCTTCCGGTATCTATAGTGCTTATACCACGGGTCGCGGCAAGATATACCTGCGCGCTCGCTGCCATTTTGAAGATATTGGGGATAGCAGCCGCCAAGCGATTATCGTTACGGAGTTGCCGTATCAGGTCAACAAAGCTCGATTGCTAGAAAAAATCGCCGAACTGATTAAGGAAAGCAGGCTTGAAGGTATTTCCGGTTTGCGGGATGAATCTGATAAAGACGGTATGCGTATGGTGATTGAATTGCGACGTGGCGAAGTGCCGGAAGTCGTGCTGAATAACCTGTACAAGCAGACGCAATTCCAGACGGTATTTGGCATCAACATGGTGGCATTGCTGGATGGTCGTCCGCACTGTATGAGCCTAAAACAGATTCTAAGCGCTTTTGTCGATCACCGACGGGAAATCGTTACCCGCAGGACGATTTATAATCTGCGTAAAGCCCGGGAACGGGCGCACATATTGGAAGGATTGGCTGTTGCCCTTGCCAATATAGATGAGATGATCGAATTGATTAAATCATCACTTAACCGCGCTGAAGCCAAAGATGGTTTGTTGTCAAAAAATTGGAATGGTGGTCTGGTGGCTTCCTTGCTCGAACGCGCTAATGCCGACCGCTCAAGACCGGAAGATTTGGCCCCCGAATTCGGCATGGCTGGCGATTTTTATCGTCTTACTGAAGTCCAGGCACAAGCGATTCTTGATTTAAGACTGCATAGCCTTACGGGTTTGGAGCAGGATAAAATACTCAATGAATACAAAGAATTACTCGAACAAATTGATGAATTTCTCTATATTCTTGCAAATTATCACCGTCTTATGGAAATTATCAGGGAAGAACTGATAGCCATCAGGGACGAATACGGCGACAAACGGCGTACCGAAATCATCCAGAGTCAACTTGATTTGTCGGATGGTGACCTGATTACTGAAGAAGATATGGTCGTAACCATGTCTTACGAAGGTTATGTCAAAGCTCAACCGTTGACGGATTATAGGGCGCAACGGCGCGGTGGTCGTGGCAAGTCAGCGACGGCGACTAAAGAAGAAGATTATGTCGATAAACTGATCGTCGCCAATACCCATGACACTATCCTGTGCTTCTCGTCACGTGGTAAGGTTTACTGGTTAAAGGTTTATCAGCTTCCTGTTGCCAGCAGGGCATCCAGAGGAAAGCCGTTTGTCAACCTGCTGGCGCTGGATGAGGGTGAAAAAATAAACGCCATTTTGCCTATAAAAGAATTTACTGACAATAAATTCATTTTCATGGCGACTTCTTCCGGCACTGTCAAGAAAACGCCATTGAACGAATTTGAACGGCAACGTGCCAACGGTAAAATTGCCATAGATTTACGCGAAGACGACACCTTAGTTGGTGTTGCCGTTACTGATGGGCAGCAAAATGTATTGCTGTTTGCCAGCTCAGGTAAGGCGAATTGTTTTAATGAGACGGATGTCCGCCCTATGGGTAGGACGGCTTCCGGTGTGCGCGGTATGCGATTGCAAGAGGGTCAAAAAATCATATCCCTCATTATAGGTGCAGAAGGCATGGTGCTTAATATTACTGAAAATGGTTTCGGCAAGCGCACCCGGCTGGAAGAATTTACCCAACACAAGCGAGGTGGCCAAGGCATGATTGCCATCCAGACATCCGAGCGGAATGGTGCGTTGGTTGGTGCGGTGTTGGTTAATGAGCACGATGAAATTATGTTGATTACCGATGGTGGTATTCTCGTACGTACGCCAGTAGATGGCATTTCCGTTGTTGGTAGAAATACTCAAGGTGTTCGTATTATCCGTTTGGATACAGGCGAAAAAGTAATTGGCGTAGATCGCATCGGAGGATTGGCAGGGGAGGATGAAGAAATGTCTGATGATGCGGATTTGCAGGAACAAGATCAAGAAATAACGAATGAAGACGATTCAGGAGAAGAGTAAAAAATGAGTAGAGTTCATAATTTTAGTGCAGGGCCGTCCGCGCTTCCTGAATCCGTGTTAAGGCAAGCCCAGGCCGAGATGCTGGAATGGCGGGATAGCGGCATGTCCGTCATGGAAATGAGCCATCGCGGTAAATATTTCTCTATGATTGCCGAAGAACTCGAAAATGATTTGCGCGAATTATTGGCTATTCCAGCTAACTATAAAGTGCTGTTTTTGCAGGGCGGCGCATCCGCACAATTCTCCTTGATCCCGCAGAACATATTGAATGGTAAGTCAAAAGCCTGTTATCTCAATACTGGTGCGTGGTCTGAAAAAGCTATCCAGGATGCAAAAGCTTATTGTGAAGTTATTGTAAGTGCCAGTTCGGAAGTCAGCAAATTTACCCAAATTCCCGATTTTGCAAGTTGGAAATTAGATAAGGATGCAGCATATCTGCACTACACATCCAATGAAACCATACATGGAGTTGAGTTTCAGGCAATACCGGACAGTAATGGATTAACACTGGTTTCTGATATGTCTTCCAACATCCTGTCGCGTCGATTTGATGTCAGCCAATTTGGCTTGATTTATGCTGGAACCCAGAAAAATATGGGACCCGCTGGTGTTACCGTCGTTATAGTGCGGGATGACTTAATTGGCCATGCCGCTAAAGGTACGCCGCCGGTATTTGATTATGCCCAGCAAGCTAAAAATGGCTCGATGCTAAATACGCCCGCAACGTATAGCTGGTATTTGGTTGGATTGGTATTGAAATGGCTGAAAGAGCAGGGCGGAGTCGATGCGATTGAGCAACGCAACATTAATAAAGCGGCAAAGTTATATGGTGTCATCGACCAATCGACTTTGTATAAAAATCCGATAGAAAAAACCGTCCGTTCCAGGATGAACGTGCCATTTATCCTTGCTGATGAAGCGCTCGATAAGCCTTTTCTTGCTGCAGCGGAGGCTAATGGTTTGTTTGAATTAAAAGGTCATCGTTCTGTTGGCGGTATGCGTGCCAGTATTTACAATGCCATGCCTGAATCGGGGGTTGATGCGTTGTGTGAATTCATCAGAGAATTCGAAAGAACGCACTAAAGCCACATCCTTACTAATAACGACCTCATGACATCAATCACGCCTCTTAGTGACTTAAGAGAAAAAATTGATAGCCTAGATCAGCAGATTTTGGAGCTGATTAACCAGCGTGCAACATACGCAATGGAAGTGGCGAAAACTAAGATCGCTTTAGGGGAACAAGGTACTTTTTACCGTCCTGACAGAGAATCATTGGTATTAAGGCGGATACAAGAGCTTAATCAAGGGCCTTTGCCGGATCAAACGGCGGTGCGTTTCTTCAGGGAATTGATGTCTTCCTGCTTGGCACTGGAAAAACCTTTAGATGTGGCATATTTGGGGCCTGAGGGGACATTTACTCAGCAGGCGGTACTTAAACATTTCGGTAATGCAGTAAAGGCGATTCCAGAATCAACCATTAACGATATTTTTACTACCGTTGAGAATGGTGGTTGTCAATTTGGTGTGGTTCCGGTAGAAAATTCAACCGAAGGAGTCATTAACCATACCTTGGATCGGTTTTTAGGCTCGTCCTTGAATATTTGTGGTGAAGTCGAAATCAGGGTGCATCAAAACCTGATGGGTCTGGTTGAAGATAAGGCTCAAATAACTGAAATTTTTTCTCACCAGCAATCGCTGGCACAGTGTCGCCAGTGGCTGGAGAAAAACTTCCCGAACGTTAAGCTTACCGCAGTGAGCAGCAATGCCGAGGCAGCAAGATTGACATCTGTCACCAAAAACACGGCTGCTATAGGTGGAAGGCCTGCGGCAGAGCTGTACCATCTCAAAATTTTTGTTAAAAATATTGAAGATGAGCCGAATAACACCACGCGTTTTATTATCATTGGCAAACAAACCTCGTCATCTACCGGAAAAGATAAAACTTCGGTAGTGGTTTCTACAGGCAACCAACCGGGGGCGTTGCACAAAATTTTGGAGCCTTTTGCCAGATTTGGAATTGGTATGCTGCATATTGAATCGCGGCCTTCCCGCCAAGGGTTATGGGAGTATGTGTTTTTTATCGACATTGAAGGGCATAGCCAGGACGAGAAGGTTGCCAAAGCCTTAGAAATACTGAAAGACAATGTCAGTATGATGAAATTGCTCGGTTCATATCCTAAAGCTGTGCTCTGAAATTTACTTATTATTCTTACTATTTCGCTAGGCCGGCTAATAACGCATGAATAACACCGACAATATCTATGGACTCACTGTAGCAGGTGTTCGTCAGCTTGTTCCTTATGTTGCCGGGAAGCCGATTGAAGAACTTGAACGTGAGCTGGGATTGACCAATATTATCAAGCTGGCATCCAATGAAAACCCGTTAGGCCCTGGAAAGAAAGCGTTGGCGGCGATACAGGCGGCATTACCTAAGCTGACCTTATACCCTGACGGCAATGGCTTCAACTTAAAATCAGCGTTGGCGAAAAAATATGTGCTGAATGCCAATCAGATAACGCTCGGAAATGGCTCGAATGAATTGCTGGAATTAGTGGCAAGGGCATTTTTGCAGCCTGGGTTGGAAGCGATGTTTTTCGAACATGCGTTTGCCGTTTATCCAATCGTGACCCAAGCCGTAGGTGCAAGCGCTGCAATCGTCCCTGCGTTAAATTATGGCAATGACTTAGACGCAATGGCTGCGCGGGTGAGTGACAATACCCGTGTTATATTCATTGCGAATCCAAATAATCCGACAGGTACTTTGCTTGGTCAAGCCGAGCTAAAGCGATTTATTTCTGTATTACCCAAGCATTGCCTATGTGTCCTGGATGAAGCCTATTTTGAGTTTGTTAATGAGCAGGATCGGATCAATTCTATCGACTGGCTTAAAACTAATCCTAACTTAATCATTACGCGTACTTTTTCAAAAGCCTATGGCTTGGCGGGATTACGGGTTGGCTATAGTTTGTCTAGTCCTGAGATTGCTGACATCCTTAACCGTGTTCGCCAACCTTTCAATAACAATGCACTAGCGTTATCAGCGGCGGAAGCGGCTTTATCTGATGACGAGTATTTACAACAAACTATTGCAGTCAATACCCAAGGGATGACGGATTTGACCGATGGTTTTAAAGCTTTGGGATTGGAATGGATACCTTCGGCAGGAAACTTTGTTTCTGTTGACCTAAAGCGGCCTGGGCAGGCCGTTTATGAGGCTTTATTGCGTAAAGGCGTTATTGTCCGACCAGTCGCCAATTACGGATTGCCCAATCATCTTCGTATCAGTATCGGCACGCCCGCCGAAAACCAGTTTTTCCTCAAAGCATTGGCAGAAACGCTGGCGAATGTTTAATAAGATTTGCATTATCGGGGTCGGCTTGATTGGCGGTTCAGTTGCACGAGCCGCTAGGCAGCAAGGTTTAAGCAAAACGATTATAGGATTCGGTCGTGAAGACGACTTGGTGAATTTACAAACCGCAAAGCAGCTAGGGGTAATTGATGATTATTGCCTGAATATTTCAGAAGCAGTAACAAATGCTGATTGCATTATCATAGCCACTCCAGTTGGCGCGATTGAGTCAGTTTTTACCTTGCTCAAGCCATTCTGGAACGAAAAGGTCATCTACACGGATGTGGGCAGCACCAAAATCAATGTTATTAAGGCTGCGGAACGGATTTTCGGGTATGTTCCTGATAATCTAGTGCCTGCCCATCCCATTGCGGGTGCGGAACAAAGTGGAGCTGTTGCTGCGGTCGATGATCTGTTTGTCAATAAACGTTTGATTATTACCCCGGATAAGTCCACGCGGCCAGACATGGTGCAAACTATGCGGAAATTTTGGGAGCGGTTAGGTACGCAAGTAGCCATTATGGATGCCGCCCATCATGATGCCATTCTTGCAGCAACCAGCCATTTGCCCCATATTGTGGCGTTTGCACTGGTTGATATGTTGGGGCATAAGGATGAACAGTCTGAAATATTTAAGTACGCAGCCAGTGGTTTTAAGGATTTTACCCGTATTGCATCCAGCGATCCGACTATGTGGTTGGATATTTGTATTGCTAATAAAAACGAGATAATCCCGTTAATTCAGCAACTTAAAGTCGAGTTAGATAAAGTCGAAAGCCTACTTTACAGTAACGATAACGAGCAACTTTTTAATACCTTTACCTATGCCGGCAAGGCACGGCAACGCTTTCTTGATCTCTACGAAAACTAAAACTATGTCAAAATCAATCACTTTTATCGTTCAACCTGGCGGACAATTGCGTGGTGAGGCGCGTGTTCCTGGTGACAAATCCATGTCGCACCGCTCCATTATGTTGGGTTCATTAGCCGAAGGCGTAACCCACGTTAAAGGATTCCTGGAAGCCGAAGATGCCTTGGCGACGTTGCAAGCCTTCCGCGATATGGGTGTGCAAATCGAAGGCCCAGTTGATGGTTGCGTAACGATTCATGGTGTGGGCAAGCACGGCTTAAAAGAGCCCCAAAAAGAGTTGTTTTTGGGCAATTCAGGTACTTCTATGCGGCTTTTGAGCGGTCTTTTAGCTGGACAGTCCTTTAATGCTGTGTTGACTGGCGACAAATCCTTGTCGGGTCGTCCTATGAAACGGGTCACTGAGCCTTTAGCGGCTATGGGCGCAGACATCAAAACTACCGAGAAAGGCACTGCGCCATTGGAAATAACTGGCAGGGCAGGGCAGTTACAGGGCATTGATTACACCATGCCGATGGCGAGCGCCCAAGTTAAATCATGTTTATTGTTGGCGGGTATGTATGCCCAAGGCGAAACCAACGTGACCGAACCCGCGCCCACCCGTGACCACACTGAACGTATGTTGTCGGGATTTTCTTATCCAGTAAAGCAAGACGGCGGCAAAGTCAGTATTACGGCGGAAGGTAAATTGACCGCAACAGATATTGATGTACCCAGCGACATCTCATCGGCGGCATTTTTTCTGGTGGGTGCGTCGATTGCGTTGGGTTCGGACCTTACTTTAAGGCATGTCGGTATTAATCCTACGCGTACCGGTGTTATCTCGATTTTGCGCCTGATGGGAGCAAGTATCGAAATATTAAATGAGCGGGTGGTAGGCGGTGAACCTGTGGCAGATTTGCATGTGGTTTCCAAGCCATTAAAAGGCATCGATATTCCTGAAGGGTTGGTGCCGTTGGCGATAGATGAATTTCCCGTGCTGTTTGTGGCGGCGGCTTGTGCAGAAGGCCAAACCCGGCTTAGTGGCGCAGAAGAGCTTAGAGTTAAGGAGTCAGATAGGATTCAAGTGATGGCGGATGGCTTACAAGTCTTAGGAGTTGATGCCAAACCAACTACAGATGGTATGGTTATCCAGGGCGGTGGAAGAATAGGTGGCGGTACAGTGATATCTCATGGCGACCATCGCATCGCAATGGCATTTGCTATCGCTGGGCTTCGTGCAAGCGCCCCCATTACCATTTTAGATTGCGCCAATGTCAATACCTCGTTCCCTGAATTTAAGGATTTAGCAAAAAATCTGGGGTTAGCTTTGGCCTGGGAAGAAAGCACAGGCGGAAAGGGCTGTTAATGAATATTCCAGTTTTGACTATTGATGGGCCGAGCGGTGCGGGTAAAGGCACCGTAAGTAGAATAGTAGCGAAAAAACTAGGCTGGAATTACCTGGATAGCGGATCTATTTACCGGTCATTGGCTATTGCCTTGTTGCAAAAAAATGTTGATTTAACTAACGAGACTGAAATCCTCGTTGTAGCTCAAGCACTGGATTTGGCATTTGAATGTGATGATGAGCTGATTGTTAAATTAAACGGTCAAGACATAACATCCCAACTAGGTACTGAAGCGACCGGAAATGTGGCTTCGATAGTTGCAGCAATACCTGAAGTAAGGCAGGTATTGCTGCAAAAACAAAAGGATTTTAAGAAGCCGCCAGGTTTGGTGGCAGATGGGCGTGATATGGGGACAGTGGTGTTTCCTGATGCCGACTTCAAAGTTTATTTAACAGCAAGCGTCGAAGAAAGAGCTGATAGAAGATATAAACAGTTGATAGAAAAAGGAATTGATGTTAGCATTGCAAAGATAACCAGAGAGATAGAAGAGCGCGACTGTCGTGATAAGGGGCGTAAAACAGCACCATTAGTTCAGGCAGCAGACGCAATTTATATCGATTCATCTGCTATGACTATAGACGCTGTCATAGCCCAGGTGCTGAGTTTAGTTTCGCAACGATAGCAATGTAAAAACCAGCTATCTTTTTTTGCGGTTTTTTAACCTTAACGATACAGATAAAGACCGGTTTTTTTACAGGTCTGGGAATTATAAGATGAGCGAAAGCTTTGCTGATTTACTTGAAGAAAGTTTGAAAAAGACTCAGATGAGTCCGGGTGCCATGTTGATTGGTACGGTTATTGATATCGAAAACGATATGGTGATCGTCAGTACGCAATCCAAATCAGAGGGTGTCATTCCTAAATGGCAGTTTCTGAATAATAACGGTGAGTTAGAAGTCAAGATTGGTGACGAGATCGAAGTTGCCCTTGATTTGTTCGAAGACGGTTTGGGTGCTACCCTACTTTCAAGGGATAAAGCAAAGAAAAACAAAGCATGGTTCGAGCTGGAAAGTGCTTTTGAAAATCAAGCGACTATCATTGGTCAAATTAACGGTAAAGTACGAGGCGGATTTACCGTCGCTGTCGGTGCTTTACGCGCGTTTTTGCCAGGATCTTTGGTTGATGTTCGACCCATTAGAGATACCACGTTCCTTGAAAATCGTGATCTTGAATTTAAGGTTATAAAAATCGACCAAAAGCGCAATAATGTTGTGCTTTCTCGCCGTGCAGTGGTTGAAAAAGAATACAGCGCAGAACGGGAAGAATTACTGAAAACTCTGGAAGAGGGTGCGATTGTCACCGGCGTAGTCAAAAACCTGACTGATTACGGTGCATTTATAGACCTCGGCGGTATCGATGGTTTGTTGCATATTACCGACATGGCCTGGCGTCGTGTAAGGCACCCTTCAGAGTGCGTTGAAATCGGTCAAGAAATAAAAGTTAAAGTCATGAAATACGATAAGGAAAAAAATCGTGTTTCATTAGGCATGAAGCAAATGGGCGAAGATCCTTGGCAAAACATTGCTCGCCGTTACCCAGCCGGTTCACGCGCATTTGGGAAGGTTAATAATCTGACTGACTATGGCTGTTTTGTTGAGATTGAAGAAGGCGTAGAAGGCTTGGTTCATGTATCAGAAATGGATTGGACTAACAAAAATGTTAATCCATCTAAACTTGTTCAATTGGGCGAAGATGTCGAAGTCATGATCTTAGAAATTGACGAAGAGCGCCGACGTATTTCTTTGGGCATGAAGCAGTGTAAAGCCAATCCTTGGGATGAATTTGCTGCAACGCACAACAAAGGCGATAAAATCAGTGGAAAGATCAAGTCAATTACCGATTTCGGTATATTTATTGGCTTGGACGGTGGTATTGACGGTTTGGTACACATGTCGGATATATCTTGGGCGGAAGATGGCGGTGAAGCATCTGCACGTGAGTTCAAGAAAGGTGATGAGCTCGAAACGGTTATTTTGGCGGTTGATTCTGAACGTGAACGTATTTCATTGGGCATTAAACAACTAGAACAGGATCCATTTCAGAACTTCCTGGCCACCACTGAAAAGGGCGGTTTAGTAAAAGGTGTTATTAAAGAAGTTGATGCGAAAGGTGCTGTGATAGTCTTGTCAGACGGTGTAGAAGGCTACATACGCGCTTCTGAAATTCAACGAGACCGCGTTGAAGATGCACGTACACTGTTAAAAGAAGGCGATACTGTTGAAGCTAAATTTATTGGTGTGGACAAGAAAAGCAAATCAATCTCTTTGTCTATAAAAGCGAAGGATAGTGATGAGGAAACTACCACTATCAAAGACCATACGCAGCAATCACCAGCATCATCACCAACTTTCGCAGATATTTTCAAGCAAATAGAAAAATAATAAGCCACTCTTTGTGGGGGTTGCACAGACAACTCCCACGTTTTTATTCGTTTTTGCAGGATAGAATGTGACAAAGTCTGAATTAATTGAAGCGTTAGCTAAGCGTCAACCACATCTCGAACTTAAAGATGTTGAATTGGCAGTAAAATGTATCATAGAGAAAATGAACCAAGCTTTATCTACTGGTGAAAGAATCGAAATCAGAGGATTTGGCAGTTTCTCGTTGCACATGCGCCCACCGCGCATAGGGCGAAACCCGAAAACGGGGGAGTCTGTCCAGTTAACCAAGAAATATGTTCCCCACTTTAAACCCGGCAAAGAACTCCGTGATCGAGTTGATGAGTCTAGTAGCAGTTATAAAATAATAGACTGATTCACCGCGTAATTTTTTGTCCAGTAAAATATTAAGGTGGCGTTTATTTTAATACCGCCTTATGTTTTTCTTCCCCCAGTACAAACAGAACATTTCTAGCTCAGTTTGCTTATTAACTCTACTTAGGAGTATTACAAACTACTAAGTCTGAGCATACCATTGCATGATTATCTAAACCTTATGCTGCCATATCCAAATTTGATTAGTTTTCCAGATATGGTATAGTTGATATTAATGAGAATGATTATTGATTCCTGTTTGTGTTTCATATAGTCGTTTGCAGTTAATCATCAGCTGGAGCTATGGTCATGGGCTTAAAAAATCTTGTTATTGGCGATTTAGCCAAAATCGTTGGTTTTGAACCGACGGGAAAGCCTTATCGCAAGAAATTACTAGCGATGGGTTTGACCCCTGGGACAGAATTCAGTATTACCCGATTTGCCCCTATGGGAGATCCGGTCGAGATCAAGTTACGGGGATTTGCCCTCACACTGCGTAAAGATGAAGCTTCCGTCTTACAAATCGAGAAGCTATAATGGCCAACCGCTTTACGGTGGGTGTGGTCGGTAACCCTAATTGTGGGAAGTCTACACTTTTTAATGCACTGACTGGAGCCAGCCAACAAGTTGGCAACTGGCCGGGTGTTACGGTCGAAAAAAAAACGGGCGAATACCGATTTAAAGATCAACTAATCCAAGTTGTTGACCTCCCAGGGACTTATTCGTTGGAATCATCCGACGATCAAGTATCTTTGGACGAGAAAGTTGCCAGGGATTATGTGGCTTCCGGCAATGCCGACCTTACCATCAATATTGTCGATGCTTCTAACATCGAACGAAATCTTTATTTAACTTCCCAGCTTCTTGAAATGAAAGTACCTATGATTTTGGTGCTTAATATGATGGACATCGTCAAGCGGCGGGATATAAAAATAGATCTAACCCTCATTTCACAGCAATTAGGATGTCCAGTTGTAGCCATTTCAGCGGCAAGCAAAAATGGCATCACAAACTTGAAAGAAGCCATCAATCAAGCCGCATTCAATAAGCCATTACCGACTGCAATTATTCAATATTCACCATCTTTAGAGCAAGCTATAAACGAACTTTCGGCTGCACTAAAACTAACATCCAAGCAATATTCCTGTGACTTGCGTTGGCTGGCTATCCGTTTATTGGAAGATGATACCTTGGCGAAGCAAATTGCCAGCCCCGTCATATTGCCTTTGGTTTCGGAATTACAAAACAGGGTGGAAGAAGAAACCAGCGATGAAATCGACATACTGGCAGCCGATGCCCGTTATGGTTTTGTCAACCACCTAACACAATCCGCTGTTTGCCGATTAACCGACGTAGGACGACGCACCACAGACAAGATTGATCGTATCGTACTAAACCGATTTTTGGGCATTCCTGTGTTTTTGCTGGTCATGTACGCCATGTTCATGTTCACCATCAACATGGGCAGTGCGTTTATTGATTTTTTCGACCAGGCCGTAGGCGCACTATTGATTGATGGTTTGGGCGAACAGCTAATCAAACTCAATTTGCCGCCTTGGTTGATAGTTTTAATTGCCAATGGTGCGGGTGGCGGAGTTCAAGTGGTCGCCACGTTTATCCCCATTGTGGGTTTCCTGTTTCTGTTTCTGTCTGCACTTGAAGATTCCGGCTACATGGCTAGGGCCGCATTCGTGATGGATCGATTCATGAGGATGATAGGTTTGCCCGGCAAGTCATTTGTACCCATGATCGTCGGCTTTGGCTGTAATGTCCCCGCCATTATGGCGACCCGTACATTAGAAAGCCGACGGGACAGGATTCTCACCAATCTGATGAACCCGTTTATGTCTTGCGGTGCGCGTCTGCCCGTATATGCTCTATTTGCAGCCGCGTTTTTCCCAGTCGGCGGACAGAATATGGTGTTTGGCCTATATATTTTAGGCATTGCGGTTGCTGTCCTGACTGGTTTGATTATGCGCCATACCCTGTTCAAGGGCGAATCGATGCCGTTTATCATGGAACTTCCCACCTATCATTTGCCGACCCTAAGGGGTGTGTTGACAAGAACCTGGGATAGGTTACGGTCATTCCTGTTCAATGCCGGCAAAGTAATTGTGCCGATGGTATTGGTGTTGAATTTCCTGAATGCCTTGGGGGTTGATGGTACGTTGGGGCATGAAAACAGCAATAAATCGGTATTGAGTGCCATAGGAAAAAGCCTAACGCCCTTATTTGGGCCAATGGGAATAAGCAATGACAACTGGCCTGCTACCGTAGGCATTTTCACCGGAGTCATGGCTAAAGAAGCCGTTGTTGGGACACTCGATGCTTTGTATGGTCAAATGGGTGCAGTTGAAGGCGTTTCATCCGATAAATCGCCATTTGATCTTGGCGTAGCCTTAGCGGATGCCTGTAAGACTATCCCCGAAAACTTTAAACAAGTTGCCAACAATATTCTGGATCCATTAGGTTTAAATTTAGAGCATGTGGATGATATAAAAGAAGTCAAAACTGCCACCTTTGCTGCAATGCAGCAAAGCTTTGATGGCAAAACAGGTGCATTTGCCTATTTGTTGTTTATTCTGCTCTACGCACCTTGCGTGACCGCGACTGCAGCGATTTTTAGGGAAACCAATCTCAACTGGACTGTATTCGTCGTGCTTTGGACGACGGGACTAGCTTACATAACGGCGACTGTTTTTTACCAGGCGATGACTTACAACCAACATCCAGAATATTCCCTGGTTTGGATAATAGGTTTATTACTGACGTTTTTTTTCGTCCTGTTTGGTCTTTGGCTACTCGGAAAGAATACACGAACAGGTCATATGCATAGAGCAGTGCAATGATTTTGTCCGATTTACGAAGCTATTTAAAAGACCAAAAACGGGTGGCGTTAAAGGATATGGAGATTCGCTTCAATATTGATGCTGATGCCTTACGGGGCATGTTGGGCAAATGGATCAATAAAGGTTACGTCAGAAGGCTACCTTTGGGCACTTCATGCTCTTCAGGTTGCTGTAAATGCGATCCTGAGTTAACTGAGCTTTATGAATGGGTAGAGAGAGGCGAGGCGGATTCAACTCCGAAGTTCAATCGCCCGTAATAGGATATAACGCATTTTGCTGAGTCTCAACTATGGCGGCTTTAAACACCTCGCCGCAACCACAAAATCCGAAAAGATATTTTTTATAGATTAGGCTGCATCGATCACCACCGGGCTTATCTAACAACCGGTTCAGATTGTGGCTCGCTTCGCTCGCACAATCTAACCTTATTCGTTATATTATTGATTTATCTGGTGCCCCGAGGCGGATTCGAACCACCGGCCTGTCCCTTAGGAGGGGACCGCTCTATCCTACTGAGCTATCGGGGCTTAGCCGCTTATTCTATCACAACTATAGTGATATTTATTCCCAAGCTTTTTAACCAAGAGTTGTCACACAATCTTCAAAATACAGTCACGTCGCTGTCACAATAAAACCTTATTCTTTGCTTCAGATAGCTGAATAGCTGATAAATTCTTAGGTGTTTTGATACGAAAGTATCGTAGTCGATCACCTGAGTAATCTTTGGGAGGATAAGATGAAACTGCTCTACGCGATTCATAAGTACGATGTTTTTATGTTTTCCTGGTTGCTTAATGTCAGCATCCACAATAGCTTAACTAAGCTATCCCGACACGTATCACGGACTGGCGATGGTGGCCTTTATGTCCTAGCTATGGTTCTGTTATATTGGCATGAAGGGATACTAAACCAACCTTTGCAAGCCATCTTGTTGGCGTTTTCCATCGAAAGGCCGATCTATTTTGTACTCAAAAATGGTTTCAAGCGTAACCGTCCAGAAGCCGCAATAAAAAATTTCCACAGCTTTATAACGCCTTCTGATAAGTTTAGTTTTCCCTCAGGTCATACGTCGGCCGCCTTCATGATGGCGACCTTGTTAGGTCATTTTTTCCCTTATCTCTTAGTACCGATGTATTGCTGGGCAAGTTTAGTCGGCTTTTCCCGCGTGGCACTGGGCGTGCATTTTCCTACCGACATACTGGTTGGCTGTGTCATGGGCATATCAATCGCACTTTTCAGCATAGGACAAATTATTTAATGCGTATTTTTTACGGTGTTCAAGGAACTGGCAATGGGCATATAACTCGTGCCAGGGTGATGGCAAAAGAACTTTATGCGGCAGGCATTGACGTTGATTTCCAATTTACCGGACGTGCCTTTGATAAATATTTTGATATGGCGGTTTTTAATGGGTATCAACTCCGTGAGGGACTTACTTTTTCCGTGGAAAAGGGTCAGGTCAACTACTTAAAAACACTGTTAAAATCCAAACCTATTGCTTTTGTAAAGGATATAAATAAGCTGAATTTACGGGCTTACGACTTAGTCGTTAGTGATTTTGAACCTGTTACGGCTTGGGCTGCGAAAAACCAAGGCGTTCCGGTTTTGGGTATCGGCCATCAGTACGCATTCAAACATAAGATACCTAGAAGCGGATCTGATCCGTTGGCTGAGTTGGTCATGAAGTTTTATGCGCCTGCTGATATTGGTGTAGGCTTGCATTGGCATCACTTCGGGCAGCCTGTACTGCCGCCAATTATTGAAACATATGAAGGCAAAACGCCTACAATTAAAAACAAAATAATTGTGTATCTTCCATTTGAAGATACTCATGAAGTCATAACGCATTTATTACCGTTTAAGAACTTTGAGTTCCACATTTATTCGCCCGAGGCGGTAAAGTCAACAACTGATCACATTATCTGTAAACCATTATCACGCGAAGGTTTTCAACAAGACCTGATTGATTGTGTAGGTATTATAAGCAATGCTGGATTTGAGCTTGCCAGTGAAGCTTTACAAATGGGCAAAAAAATATTGGCAAAGCCCCTGCATGCCCAGATGGAACAAATCTCGAATGCTGCCGCTTTGCAGCAGCTCGGTTATGGACATGTTATGAATGACATGGATACATCAATCATTGATCACTGGCTGCACAATGCCCACGCAATCCAAATCACTTACCCTAACACCGCAAGAATATTGGTTGAATGGTTAAACAATGGTCTGCCTAAGATGACTGCTGATTATGTTGAGAATATCTGGAATACGGTGGATGTTGTACATATTCATCATTAAGCTTCTGTAGGATGAATAAAACTGATTCTCTATCTGCTGGCAAATTGTTTTGCTTATGATCGAGCCTACTAATGTCCTAATGAAGTGAGTTATTCTTTAAGCTATCGTGAATCTTAAATCAAGCCGTACTTTCTAATGCGGATTAATCTGTTTCATGCCAGAATATGCGACCTTAGCAGCACTGGTTTGATGGCCTGTAATGAAGATCGCAATTTTATCCCGCAACACCAAGTTATATTCGACCGTTCGCCTAGTCGAAGCCGCAGAAGCTCGCGGACATGAGGTCAGGGTGTTGGATGTCTTAAGGTGTTATATGAATATTACTTCGCATAACCCCTCCATCCATTACCGTGGTGAAGCGTTGACAGATTTTGATGCTGTCATTCCTAGAATTGGTGCTTCTGTGACTTTCTATGGCACGGCAGTGTTACGGCAATTCGAGATGATGAATGTATTGCCATTGAACGAGTCTGTGGCCATTTCCCGTGCCCGTGACAAATTACGGTCCATGCAATTACTTGCCAGAAAAGGCATAGGCTTACCCGTGACCGGATTTGCCAATAACCCCGATGATATTGCCGACCTTATTGCTCAAGTAGGTGGTGCGCCGTTGGTCATTAAGCTATTGCAAGGCACTCAAGGTATAGGCGTGGTAATGGCCGAAACTCATAATGCCGCAGAAAGTGTTATCCAGGCATTTATGGGTCTAAAAGCCAATATTATGATTCAAGAATTTATCAAGGAAGCGGGTGGCAGTGATATCCGATGTTTTGTAATCGGCGATAAGGTTGTTGCTGCAATGAAACGACAAGGTTGTGAAGGTGAATTTCGGTCTAATATACATCGCGGAGGCACTGCATCCTTAGTCCGGTTAACGCCAGAAGAACGTTCTACTGCCGTCCGTGCCGCAAAAATCATGGGGCTGAATGTCTGTGGCGTTGATATGTTGCGCTCCAATCATGGTTCTGTGATTATGGAGGTTAATTCGTCGCCCGGACTGCGTGGAATTGAAGAAGTTAGCGGCAAAGACATTGCCGGCCTGATTATTCAATTTATTGAAAAACGGTTTGAATCGTTAGAATTAGTGGACACGAAATCACCCGCTCGGACACGTACGCGGGGTAAAGGCTAAATGAAACCGCACACGCTAAAAAATCCTGTTTTTTGGCGTTGCATTACTTCCAAGGCGGAATTAAAAACTGAAGCCTCAGAAACCGAATTCAGAATCATCAAAATCCTCAAACTCATCTTTTAACCGCTTCTTTTCCCAATAGATTTCAATTTTTCTGCGGGTATCCCTTTTGATGGTTTCCTTTTCGACACCATCAACAAGTGGGACAAATTCACCTTCTTCAAAACTATCGTCACTATCGGGTTCGATTTCTGTTGTGATTTGTAAGTCTGGTTTTTTTGATGTTTCTTTCGTCATTATCGATAGCCTCACACAAATAACTTTCTCGTTTAATCGGAACACAAGCGCTTGCAACAAAGGAGCATTACAATAGTAGCTGTTTTACGATAAAAGATAGAATTTTATCTTTCCGCTCTTTCAAGCGGCTAACAATGGATAAGTTTTGTCTTACTTCACTAGACTCAAAGACCAACGTAGCAAAGGATCGTTCCCAGCATTATTCATAATGCATCGTTTTGATGCAGATATGTGAACTCAAGATTCAAACGCGACACTATTTTTCGCGAAAGCTAAAATGGGAGCCATCCGATTTTTTGGGTGCGAGCGCTTACAAACTGGGTCATTGTGTACGTATGATTGCGCCCCAGTTTGTGAAGCCTTACGTCAAATCCAACAATATCATGCAGATTTGTCCCCGTTCGGGAGCACAAATCTGATGTCCAAGGTTCTCAAATAAGTTTGTAACCCTGCATCTTGCAGTGGTATCAAATGGGCTTCTTTTAAAGACTCGTTAAAATGGGCATGCCAGTAACCTGGTGGTGTGATGAAAGCTGAATAGGGTTTCCAATCGATTCGGGTGGGGTTCAATATTTCGCCTTTTGCTGAAATTCTTGACCCAACAAGCGTATAACAACCCGGATCACAATCTAAGATCAAATCCAGGGCAACAGATTGATGCCGGTGCGGTAATTGCACCGCATTAATTGGCAGCACCCCAAGCATCGCCCAAAGCGTATGCGTTACTGTTAAAGTTTGATCCATGGCTTTATTGGCAAGCAGCACGCTAATGCGGCTTCGATTTACGGCATCCGCTTCTTTTTTTACTATATCCAATTCCCGTAGCGATTCCTCGGACGTGTAAAGCGTTGGTTTGAAGCGTTGAATGTTTGCCGTAACTCCTAGGTATCGCAGGAGCGGCTCATCATGGACTAGGTAAAATGCAGTATCCGTGTCAGCAAAGTGTTGTGTTTTGTTACCTATCGGCAAGGCTACAAAATCACCTGTTTTCCAGGGAATGTTTATGCTATCAAATTCAGTTCGTCCACTGCCATATATGACATAAAATAATTGCGATGTCGCATTAAAATTCGTAGACAATGCTTCATCGGCCAGGATACGCACGAAATTGGCACATAGCGAAGGACTGGTCGCGGGCTCTTCGCAGCCTAACTCGGAACTTATGTCCAACGGGATAATTCGGGTGCTACCCGTTTCATGCAATTCACTTTTAAAATCTGCAAACGGGATTTTCGGGATTGCCCCAGACCCAACGGGATCAGCGGCTTTCGTGTATTCATAATATTTACCGTTTTCAGTTAAGCGCTTGAGATGAATTTGAAGATCTGACGGTGTCATGAATTGCCTCCCCGGTTTGGGTGAATGTTTACTAAATTGGGGTCGATACAGAATTCGGAATATAAACCCCGTTAAGGATTTTGTATAGTGCGTAAAGGCCGAAACTTGCCTTCTTGTATAATTTTACCCTGATCCCAAATGTAATCACCCGTCAGGTTGATGTGTTCCCAGCCTAAGGGGGACAAATATTGATACCAATCGGGGTTAACCTGTACACCTTGCTTTTTTAGGGCTTCGACGGCTCGTTCCATATAAACCGTATTCCATAATATGATTGCTGCTGTCAGCAGGGTTAATCCGCTGGCCCGGTAACGTTGTTGCTCGTAACTACGATCCCGGATTTCGCCCAAACGATTAAAGAATACAGCTCGTGCCAAAGCGTTTCTGGCTTCGCCTTTGTTTAATCCTGCGGTGACGCGGCGGCGCAACTCAACACTCTGTAACCATTCCAAAATAAAAAGTGACCGTTCAATCCGTCCGAGCTCACGTAACGCAACCGCTAAACCATTTTGTCGTGGATAACTGCTGAGTTTCCGTAATAGCAAGGAAGCCGTGGCTGTTCCCTGCTGAATGGATACGGCTAAACGCAGAATGTCATCCCACTGTGTTTTAATACAATTGATCTTTAATTCCTCACTTATCATTGTTTGCAATGCCGGGTAACTTTTTAGTTGTTTAGGGGGCGCAAACAACTTGGTGTCGCCCAAATCTTTAATTCTGGGTGCCAACTTGAAGCCCAACAAGTGCATCATGCCAAAGACTTGATCGGTAAATCCCGCTGTGTCGGTGTAATGCTCCTCAATTCGTAAGTCTGACTCGTGATATAGCAAGCCATCAAGTACATAGGTTGAATCACGCACACCCACATTGATAGCTCGTGTATGGTAAGGAGCGTATTGATCGGAGATGTGCGTGTAAAACTGCCGCCCTGGTTCTGCGCCATACTTTGGGTTGACTTGCCCTTTACCTTGACTGACACCGCCCGAGCGAAATCGCTGACCATCCGATGAAGAGGTCGTACCATCGCCCCAATTGGCGGCAAAAGGATGTTTGAATTGGGCATTCGTCAGCTCTGCCAAGGCTGCGGAATACGTTTCATCGCGGATATGCCAGGCTTGTAGCCAAGCTAATTTGGAATAGGTTGTTCCAGGGCATGATTCCGACATTTTGCTCAAGCCAAGATTAATGCCATCAGCCAGTATGGTTGTCAGCAGAAGATTTTTGTCTTTGGCAAGATCGCCGCTCTTTAGGTGAATAAAATGCCGCGTGAAGTTGGTCCATTGATCAACTTCCAAGAGCAATTCGGTAATTTTGACATGGGGCAATAACGCGGTTGCCTGATCTATGAATTTCTGCGCGTTTTCCGGGATGACCGCAGCAAGTGGCGTAATTTTCAGACCAGATTCCGTAATCACCGCATCGGGTAAGTCATCGGCAGCAGCCATCTGGTTAACTTTTATTAATTCGCTTTCCAATAACGTCAGATGTTCATAAAGGTATTGGTCGCAATCCGTGGATACCTTTAACGGCAGTTCATTATTTTGTTTTAAGGTTGTATATTTTTCTGGTGTGATCAGATAGGTATTAAAATCCTTAAACTGGCGGGAACCTTGAACCCATGCGTCACCGGAACGTAACACGCCTTTCAGCTCAGACAGTAAACATAATTCATAATATCGTCGGTCAATCCCCTTGTCTTTAAACACTAAATCCTGCCAGCGTTTTTTGACAAAACTCGTTGGCGCATTAAGGGGAAGTTTGCGGTTATTTTCTGTATTTAAGCTGCGTAAGATTGCAATGCCGTCAACGATGTCTTGAGAAGCCGGGGTTGCCTGGATTTTCAGGGCATCCAGAAAGGCTGGGGCATAACGGCGCAATGTACTGTAACTGTCACCGATCAAAGCCAAGAAATCAAAGCTTTCAGGCTGTGCTAGCTTTTGTGCTTGCATGACACTTGCCTCGAACTCATCCCATGAGATGACCGACTCTATTGCCTTGAATGGATCGGTGCCATCTTGTTTTGCACTGACTAAAGCTTGGCCTACTTTACCGTAAATCCGAATTTTGCTGTTAATATCCTTGCCCGATTTTTGGAAGCGTTTGTGATGCTTATTTTTAGCGACATTGAATAATCTTCCGATGATGCGGTCATGCAGGTCAATGATTTCGTCCGTAATCGTTGCGGTGCTTTCGAGAACCAGCGTAACCAGTGTTGCATAGCGGCGCACAGGTTCAAACTTTGATAAATCTTGTGGTGTCATTTGTCCGCCCTCCCGGGCAATCTTAAGCAGTCGGTTTTGGTGAATGCCGGAACGATAAATCTGTTCAGGCATATTCAGTTTTTGTAGTACCTTAAGGCGTTCGATATGTTCAAGCATTTGCCTGGAACTGGGCTTGCTTGGCGATTGGCGTAACCAGACCAGCCAGGTAAATTTACTTTCAGGTTTACGTTGCAGTAAGCCATCGAGATTGATGTAATGCTCATCTGATAAAGTCTTAGTCAGGATTTGATAAATACGACGATTCGCTTTGGTAATGGCCTCGGAACATAGTCGCTCCATAACATTGATCGAAGGCAATAAAATGTGTTGCCCACGCAACTGTTCAATCAGTGTTGTCGCCAGCACAATGCCTTTGTCGGTATGCATGGCTAAATCTTCAAGCATCGCGAGTTTTTCACGGTAGGTCGATAGAGTGAATGATCTGAAGCCGTAAATAGTTTGTAATTCCAATAGATGTTCATGGAAGGTATTTTTACGGGAACCATAACGTTCCCAAGCAGAAGGGGAGATATTCAGTTGCTGGGCAATGAACTCGATGACTTCTGGACTTGGCTTATTGTTATCGCCAAGCACGACACCTGGGTATCGCAGGTAACATAGTTGTACAGCAAAACCTAAACGATTTTCTGAGCCACGATGTTGCTGAATAATAGCGAGATCAGACTCATTGAAGGAATAGTACTGTATGACTAAATCATCATTCGGTAAGGCGATTAGATTATCGCGCTCGGTTGCGGAAAGGATAGATCGGCGTGCCATAGAAGATTGTCACTTAATTAAAAAATAGGGCTATAATGATACTTTGTTTATATTACCGGTTAGATGACACTAAATGACCCTATTCAAAGCAGTCATCTGTATGTCACGTAAACGTTCGTTTAGGTGACACCAATGTTGATTGGTTACATGCGCGTTTCCAAGGCCGATGGTTCGCAGGTTTTGGATTTGCAACGTGATGCCTTATTGCAAGCTGATGTTTTACCCGAACACCTTTATGAAGATTTTGCATCCGGCAAAAGCGACGAGCGACAAGGCTTAGTGGCTTGTCTCAAAGCTTTACGTAAAGGCGATACCCTTATTGTCTGGAAACTAGACCGTCTCGGTCGGAATTTGCGCCACTTGGTCAATACTGTGCATGATTTATCCAGTAGGGGGATCAGTTTCAAAGTGCTAACTGGGCAAGGGGCGCAAATCGATACCACCACCTCCCAAGGCAAATTAGTGTTTGGCATTTTTGCCGCTCTCGCTGAATTTGAGCGAGATTTGATTTCCGAGCGTACCAAAGCGGGTTTAGCTTCCGCCCGTGCCCGTGGCAGAAAAGGAGGCGCACCGTTTAAAATGACCCCACCTAAATTGCGGCTGGCAATGGCCTCTATGGGCAAACCAGAAACCAACATTGGCGATTTATGTAAGGAGCTTGGCATCACACGGCAAACTCTCTACCGCCATGTCGCCCCCGACGGCTCGTTGCGAGAGGACGGAGAGAAGTTACTGAAAAACACTTAACCTTGTTTATGAAATTTGAAGTTACCCTGCTGCCGATCTTAAAGCCTTGGCCGCCTCAGTCATGTTGGCTAATGAAATCCAGACATCCTGCCACTGCCGCGTTTTTAAGCCGCAATCAGGATTGACCCACAACTGGTCAGGTGCAATACGTTTCCCCGCTTTTTTTAGCAACGCAATCATATCGTCAGTGGCCGGGACATTCGGGCTGTGGATGTCGTAGACACCGGGCCGATTTCGTTCGGGTAATTAAAGTCGATGAAGGCTTCCAACAGTTCCATATTCGAGCGTGAGGTTTCGATGGTGATGACATCGGCATCCATGTCGGCGATGGACGTAATGATGTCATTGAACTCCGAATAGCACATGTGCGTATGAATTTGGGTGCTGTCCTTTACCCCGCTTGAGCAGATGCGAAAAGCCCGCACTGCCCAATCCAGGTAGCCGTGCCAGCGCGATTGGCGTGGCGGCAAGCCTTCCCGGAAAGCCGCTTCGTCGATTTGAATTATCGGAATACCGGCACGTTCCAAATCGTTCACTTCTTCACGTATCGCCAAAGCCAATTGATACGCGGTGGTTGATCGTGGCTGGTCGTCACGGACAAACGACCAGTTTAAGATAGTGACCGGGCCGGTCAACATGCCTTTCATCGGTTTGTCGGTCAGCGACTGGGCATATTGGCTCCAGCGCACGGTCATCGGTTTGGGGCGGCTTACGTCACCGTAGATGATCGGCGGTTTGACGCAGCGGGAACCGTAGGATTGCACCCAGCCATTGGCGGTGAATAAAAAACCGTCCAATTGCTCGCCGAAATATTCCACCATGTCGTTACGCTCCGCTTCGCCATGCACCAACACATCCAGTCCCAGGCTTTCCTGTTCCCTTACACAGAATTCAATAGCGTGTTCCATGTGTTTGATATAGTCGGTTTCACTGATCAAGCCGCGTTTAAAGTCAGCCCGCGCTTTGCGGATTTCAGGCGTTTGCGGAAATGAGCCGATGGTCGTGGTCGGATAGCTGGGCAGGTTCAGTTTAGCCCGTTGTTGCTCACGCCGCACCGGGAATGGATTATGGCGTTGCGTCAGCGAGCTGTCGATTTTCGCAAGTTCAGCTTGCACGGTTGGGTTATGGATCAATGTAGATTCCCGACGGGAACGGATAGCATTCGCCGAGACCATTAAATCCGCTTCGGCTGCTGCCGGTTCTTCTATCGCCAAGCGCAGGATTTCCAGTTCGGTCAGTTTTTGCCGTGCGAACGCCAGCCAGGATTTGATAGTTGGGTCTAAAGCCGTTTCATGTTCCAGGTCGATGGGTACATGCAACAGGGAGCAGGAAGGCGCGAGCCAAAGCTCGCCTTTAAAACGATCCTTAGCGGTTGCGATGGTGCTGAGGGCGGTACTTAAATCGGTGCGCCAGATATTGCGCCCGTCGATCAGCCCCAGTGACAGCACTTTATGGTTGGCGAAGTTATCCAAAACTGATGTCAATTGTTCCGGTGCCCTGACCAGATCGATATGCAGCCCTGCGACTGGCAGCTTGCAAACGAATGACGTATGTTCGCCTAAATCACCAAAATAAGTGGCAAGTAATATCTTAACAGGCGAACTTTGCAATCGGTTAAAAACCGCTTCAAATACATTTTTCCAGGCAGTGGGTAAATCCAGCACCAGGATCGGTTCATCGATTTGCACCCATTCCACGCCCTGATCGGCTAAGCGGCGTAGAATTTCCCCATAAACCGGCAATAATCGATCTACTAAATCCAGTTTGTTGAAGTCACTGGTCGTTTTCGCCAACCACAGCCAGGTCAAAGGCCCCAGTAAGATCGGTTTCGGTTTATAGCCCAAGGCTTGCAGCTCGCGGGTTTCATCGAATAGCTTGCTGCTGGACAACGCAAATTGCTGATCCACTGTTACTTCCGGCACGAGATAATGGTAATTAGTATCAAACCACTTCGTCATTTCGCAGGCACGATAGGCTTCGCCATCGTTTGCTTGTCCGCGAGCCATCCTGAAATAAGTGTCAAGATCGATGTCTTGGGTCGCTGCACCAATCCGTTCAGGGATTACGCCCAGCATGACGCTGGCATCCAAGACCTGATCGTAGTAAGAAAAATCCCCAACCGAAATCAAATCCAGGCCGCTGCTGGCTTGCAGTCGCCAATGCCGTTGGCGAAGTTCGGCAGCGATTCTCTGTAATTCGTCCTGACCGATTTCACCACGCCAATAGCGTTCCAGGGCAAATTTTAGTTCGCGGTGTTCGCCCAAGCGGGGAAATCCCAGGTTATGGATTTTAATCATTACTACAGCTCCAGTGGGTTAAAAATGAAAGCGGCATTGTAGGGCTTGTTATTTGTGAGGAATATTGATAGTTTCTCACTATTTCATGAGGAATATTCATAAATATGGAACTGATTCACTTTCGAATTCTGTTGGCGCTTAAACAATACGGCACATTGAATGCCGCTTCAGAGACGCTGCACTTAACGCAATCGGCCTTATCGCATCAGATGAAAAACCTGGAACACCGCTTAGGGATCGTGCTGTGGCGCAAGCAAGGACGTAATTTGGTGTTGACGCAGGCGGGACACTATTTGTCTGATGTCGCCGAATCGGTGATTGCCACCGTTAATTCCGCCGAGCAGCACCTTACCCTGTTGGCGGCCGGCAAAACCGGCAAGCTGACTATCGGTATCGACTGCCATGCCTGCTATGAATGGTTCCGCACGATCCTGCAACCTTACCTGAACGCTTGGCCGGAATTGGAGATTGAAGTCACCTCGCGCTTTCGGTTTAATTCGTTTGAAGCGATCCAGCAGTACAAGCTTGACGCAGTTTTGACTTCCGACCCCGTGTTTAACGGTGTACTGCATTACCAGCCACTCTTCGATTTTGAGTTGGTGTTAATCGTCGCCAAGCAACATCGACTCGCCGGACTCCAAGTGATTGAACCCGCTGACCTACAACAGGAAACGATCCTGACTTACCCAGTCGAGCGGGAACGCCTGGATATGTTCAGGAAAGTACTGCAACCCGCTGGGATTGAACCACTCGACCATATCACCGTGGAAGAAACCGACATTATGTTACTGTTAGCCGCGAGTGAGCGCGGTGTTTGCCTGCTGCCGGAATGGTTGTTGGCCGATAAGGTCAAAAATCCGGATGTGGTTAGCCTAAGGTTTAAAAACTTGCCATTGACCAAGACTATGTATCTTGCGACCCGCCATGAGGACGTGGAGTTGGACTATATCCAGTGGTTGATTGGTCATGCGCAGTCCAAAACTGCATTATTTCCGAGTTCCGGTTGAACGCTACATTCTGAATTATGATTTTTCATCTCCTACATCACAGTTTG